>NZ_JBVISC010000010.1:0-221847 GCF_055575715.1 Streptomyces sp. NPDC034037
CAGGATCAGACGAAGGCCACCTTCATGTCTGCTGAACTGCGAAAACACCGACCAAGTTCGAGCCGCGTTCGACGCCGGACCATAAACGACAAGCTAGTACGCCGTCACGGGGTAGTGGTCCGACAGGTTCGTGTACGTGTACTGCTTGCCCCAGCTGGAGACCGTCCAGGGCGCGCTCTGCTCCTTGATCACATTGTTGTGCCAGGTGGCGGGGCGCGCGTGGCCCTTGCGGTGCAGGACGAAGTCGAGGTCCTCGCGGGGGTCGTCCGGGTAGCGCTCGGCGGCGATCGAGTTGTCCCGGGTGTCGAAGGAGTACGGGTGGCCGGTGCGGCCGTCGGCGGGGGAGAGGCCCGCGTCGGCGAGCATCGAGGCGTACTCGGGGCTGTGCGAGTCGACGTTGAAGTCGCCCGCGACGAGCACCTGTTCGCCGGCCGGGATGTGCTTGGCGTCGAGGAAGGCGTCCATCTCCTTGAACTGCTCGGCGCGGGTGGCGGCGGCCTCGCCGCTGCCGCAGCCCGGGTCGGTGGACTGGGTGTGGGTGCCGACCACGTGCGCCCGGGTGCCGTTCACGTCCAGCACGGCGTAGACGAAGCCCTTGTTGGAGTAGGAGTCGGAGCCGCAGGCGTCCTTGTAGACGTACTGCTCCTTGCGCAGGATCGGCCACTTGCTCAGGACCGTCACGCCGCCGTCCTCGGGCGCCACCGAGGAGTACGCGCCGCCGGTGGCGTCCCAGCCGCTCCTGCCTCGGCCCATCACCGGCGTCTGGTGCGGGTAGCGGCCCTTGGCGTTCGCCATCAGCGCGTCGGAGGCGGAGTTGTCGAACGCCTCCTGGAGCACGACGACGTCCTGCCCGCCGAAGAAGCCGGCCGCCGGTATGGCCTTGGCCCGGTGGTCCTGCCCCCAGTTCGGGTAGAGCGTCTTGCTGAACAGGAACGTGTTGTACGTGAGCACCTTGAGCGAGGGCGTGGCGGCGGACGCGTCGGCGGCGCTCGCGCCGGGGGCGACGGCGGCGAGCGTGGCGGCGGCGAGCACGGCGGTGATCGCCGCCGCGTGGGACCTGCGCAGCGCGGAGTGCGGCACTGAATCTCCTGTAGGCGGGGGGCTGTTGCTGCTGTTCCGGCCGGGCCGGAAGCGGCCGTGGGCACGGCGCCCGCACATCCAACCAGCTGGGATTACTTCTGGGGATACTTCGCGTGAACACACTGTTCGACTCCCTCGCGAAAGTCGCCCCGGCGGCGGCGCGCAAGGCCCCGTACGGCCACCTGACGGCGGTCCGGACGCCTCTTCGGCGCGGGGTCGGGGCATCGTGCCCGGCGGGTCGGCAAAGGCCCCTCGGGCGCCCGCCGACGACTTCCGAAGGCTCCGGCGAACAGGGCCTGACCTGGGCTTTCATCGGCCGCGCGGCCTACCATCACCCCCTAGGGAAGGGGACTTGATGGACCGTCACATCCGCACGATCGACGACGTGATGAACCTGTTGGACGGCCTGTTCGCGCCGGCGGCCGACCGCTGGACGAGCGGTGGCAGCGGCTGGTGGGACGACTTCTACGCCGACCGCGCCAGGCCCGTGCCGTTCTTCGCGGCGAAGCCGGACGAGAGCCTCGCCTCGTACGTGGAACGGGGACTGATCACGCCGGGCCGCGCGCTCGACCTCGGCTGCGGACCGGGCCGCAACGCCCTGTATCTGGCCGCGCTGGGCTTCGAGGTGGACGCCGTCGACCTCTCCCCCGCCGCCCTCGCCTGGGCCAAGGACCGCGCCCGCGAGGCGGGGGCCGAGGTGTGCTTCCACCAGGGCGACGCGTTCGCCCTGACGCGGGCCGAGTTGGCCGGACCGTACGACCTGGTGCACGACTCGGGCTGCTTCCACCATCTGCCGCCGCACCGCCGCGTCGGCTACCTCGACCTCCTGGACCGCGTCCTGGCCCCCGGCGGCCACTTCTCCCTCACCTGCTTCGCCGCCGGCGACGACGGCATGGGGTCGCGACTGCCCGACGCGGACTTCTACCGGCAGGGCGCCCTGCACGGCGGCCTGGCCTACGAGGACGGCTCCCTGCGGCGGATCTTCGGCGATCTGACGGAGGTCGAGCTGCGCCGCATGCGCGACGAGCCCGAGAACTCCGCGCACTTCGGCGAGCCGTTCCTCTGGACGGCCCTCTTCCGCCGGGACACCCCGGCTCGCTAGGCCGGTCGTACCAGTCGCACCTTGTCGACGCCGAGCAGCCCCGCGAGCGGGACCTTGGCGGTGGTCTGCCGCGGATCGACCGTCAGGCCCTCGGAGCGCAGCATGTCCAGCAGCATCCCGGCGAGCGGCATCACCATGTGCCGGCCCCAGCAGCGCTCGGAGGCGTGGCCGAAGGGCAGGTAGCCGGGGTGGTCGTCGGGGTCCAGGCCGGCCCAGCGCTCGGGGCGGAACGCGTCGGGGTCGTCCCACAGGGCCGGGTCGCGGTGGCTGAGCAGCGGCAGCACCAGGACGTCGTCGCCGGCGCCGATGCGGGCGTCGAGGGCGGGGTACTCCGGGGACGCGTTGCGCAGGACGTTCCAGGAAGGGGGCAGCAGGCGCATGGCCTCGTACAGGATGTGCTCGTTCGGGTCGTCGGCCGCGAAGGGCGCGCCGAGCCAGTAGGCACTGGCGACGAGCGTGGAGACGGTGAAGCAGACGGGCGCCGCCGCCCGCCGGTACATGCCCATCGCGTACCGCCGGTCGCTGTAGCTTGCGGCGTCGGCGGTCAGGCCCGCGATCTCGGTCCCGGGCGCGCCCGGCCGCGGCCCGCCGGGCAGCGCGGCGCCGACGGCGATGACCGTCCACGTCAGCTTGGGCGTCAGCTCCAGGGTGCGGTCCATGAGGATGCGCAGCCGGTAGGGGTCGGCGCCGAGGATCAGGTCGCGCAGGTACACGTGGCCGACGTGCGGCCACTCGCCGGTGAGGTCGACGCCGCCCGGCACGGGCGCCCGCAGGGCCGCGCGGACGTCGCGGCCGATGGCCCGCATCACGTGGGAGGCCTCGGTGCGGTGGATGGAGCGGCCGTGCAGGGGCTTGAACGTGGGGCGCTCGTGCTCGGTGGCCGGCCGGGCGGCGAGGATCCGGTCGGTCAGCTCGGGCCCGGCGACGCCCATGGTGTCGGCGTCCAGGCGGAACACGTCCGCACCGCGGTGGTCGCGCAGCAGGGCGTGGAGGCGCGGCGCGAAGACGGTGGTCCGGGTGGACCGGTCGGTACCGGAGAGGGGCATCGGTGGTCTCCAAGGGCGGGAGGCCCGTGCCCGGCGGCCGCTCGGGCGCGCCGGGCACGGGGCACTCAGAGGGACGATTCGCCGGTCCAGGGCGTGTGGCGAAAGTAGCGTCGTCCGCCCGCAGGGCGGGCCTGGCGGCGTCTGGTGCGTGCGCTCGCAAGGCGGAGGGTCGCCCCGATACTGGTGGTATCGGGGCGATCCCGACAACGCGGCGAGCGTGCGTGCCAGGCGTCGCCAGGCAGACGGGGCTTTCGCCACACGCCCTAGTACCAGTGGTACCAGGCGTATGCCTTCAGGCTCTTCTCGCCGGTGATCCTCTTCTTGAGCGAACGGACCATCTTCATGGACGTGCCTCCGGTCGTTTCCGTTGGTGCGTGACGGACTGGACGAGCGGAGCGTGCAGGGAGGCGATCAACAGGCGATCAACAGCGCGGGAGCCGCGTGAGCGGCACGTGAGCGCGCCGCGGGCCCGGGGGTCACCGGGGCAGCGGTGTCCCCGGCGCCCCCAGGATCTTCTCGGTGGCGCCGGACTCCACCGCGCGGCCCTCCGCGAGGACGAGCAGCGCGTCCGTGCGGCTCGCCACCAGCCGCAGGTCGTGGCTGATGAGCACCAGGGCCAGGCCGCGGCTCTCCCGCAGCTCTTCGAGGAGGTCCATCACCGCGCCCGCGGTCCTGTCGTCCAGGGCCGAGGTGACCTCGTCGCAGACCAGGACCTCGGGGTCGGCCGCCAACGCCCTTGCTATGGAGGCGCGTTGCCGCTGGCCGCCCGACAGCTCGTGGGGGTAGCGGTCGGCGAAGTGCGCGGGCAGACCGACGCTCTCCAGGAGTTCCAGGACGCGCCCGGGGGCCTCGGCGCGCGTGGCCCGCTCGTGCAGGCGCAGCGGGCGGCCGAGGGTGTCGCCCACGGTGCGGCTCGGGTTGAGGGTGCCGAGCGGGTCCTGCGGCACGAGCTGGAGCGCGCGGCGCTGGGCGCGGGTGCGGCCGTGGGCGGCGGGGTGCAGGCGTACGCCGTCGAGGGCGACCGTGCCCTCGGTGGGCCGGTGCAGCCCGACCACGGCACGCACCAGCGTGGTCTTGCCGGACCCGGACGCGCCGACGATGCCCGTGCTGGAGCCGGCGGTGACGCTCAGGTCGACGCCGTGCAGCACGGGCACGCAACGGCCCCGCCGGGTGAACGAGGCGCGCAGTCCAGCGACGGCGAGCTTGGGGGCGCCGTCCGGGGCGGGCCGGGTCTCGCGCGTACGGGGGCGGGGCGCGGGCAGCGGGACCGTCGGGGCCCCTTCGGCGGACAGGTCGACCACGTCGTCCGCCAGCCGCGAGACGAGGTCCGCGTCGTGGCAGGAGAGGGCGACGGCGAGGCGGTGGTGGGCCGCCAGGTGCCGCAGCAGCTCGGCGATCTCGTCCCGCACGCGTGGGTCGAGGCCGGCGGTGGGCTCGTCCAGGAGGAGGACGGCGGGGCGGCGGGCCAGCGCCCTGGCGAGGGCCACGCGGCGCTGCTGGCCGCCGGACAGCTCGCCCGTGCGGCGGTTCTCCAGGCCCTCGCCGAGGGGCAGGCGCACCTCTTCCAGTTGGGCGCGCAGCGCTTCGGGCCCCCGGTCGACGGCGACCTCGGCGATGAGGCGGCGCACCTTCATGCGGGGGTTGAGTCCGGAGCCCGGGTCCTGGCCGAGGTAGGCGAGGCGGTGGCGGCGCAGGGCGCGCAGGTCGGCCGGGCCGAGCGCCAGGGGGTCCTGGCCGAGCACCTCGACGGTGCCGGTGGTGCGCCGGGCGCCGGGCGGCAGGACCCCGGCGACGGCCCGCAGGAGGGTGGTCTTGCCGGACCCGGAGGGGCCGACGAGCGCCGTGACGCGGCCGGGCCGCACCTCCATCCCGCCGCCCGCCAGGAGGAGACGGCCGTCGTCGGCGGCGACGGTCAGCCCCTGGACGCGTACGGCCACGCCGGAGGCGGGTACGTGGCCCCCGGGGTACCAGTCGGGCATGTGGTTCACGAGGCGACCCCCCGGGTCATCGCGGTCTCTTGCGTCACCGGCGCGCTGTTCCGTCTCATGGCGTGCAGGGCGCGCTTCCGTCTCACAGCGCGGTCACCGCTTCGCGCCCGGCGCGCGGCACGAGCGCCGACGCCGCGAGGTTGACGCTCATGGCGAGCAGGCCGATGGCGAGGGAGGGCGCGAGCACCGCCCACGGGTTCAGGACGATGCCGCCGGAGTTCTCGCGGATCATGAGCGCCCAGTCGGCGGCGGGCGGCTGCGGGCCCACCTGGAGGAAGCCGGCGGTCGCCACGATGTAGACGGCGGCGACGAAGCGCAGCCCGAAGAGGGCGAGCAGGGTGGCGCGCAGGTTGGGCAGGACCTCGCGCACGACGAGGTGCCACAGGCGTTCGCCGCCGACCGCCGCGGCCTCGACGTACCCGGAGGCGGCGACCGGCGCGGCGGCGCCCGCGACCAGGCGTACGGCGTAGGGCACGCCCATCACCACGGCGGCGGCGATGACGGCGAACCGTCCGCCGCCCGGCCAGGACAGGGCGATGAGCAGGATGCCGAGGACGGCGGGCAGCAGCATGAGCACGTCGGCGCAGCGTTCGACGATCCGCCCGACGGTGGGGCGCAGCGCGCCGAGCGCGCCGAGGAGTGCGGCGGCGCCGGTCACCAGGAAGGCCACCAGCAGGGAGGTGGCGATGAGTTCGCGGCCGCCGGCGAGCAGCCGGCTCAGGACGTCGCGGCCGAGCTGGTCGCCGCCGAGCGCCGCCTTGCCGCCCGGTTCGGCGTAGGGGGCGGTGACGGGGCCGTCGATGGCGTACGGCGCGAGCCAGGGCCCGGCGAGGGCGAGGGCGACGAGCAGCAGGGCGGGCAGGACGCGCAGGACCGTCCCACGGCGCGGGAGGCGGCGTACGGCACGCTTCGGCAGGGGGTGGGGCGCGGTCATGCACGGCCTCCCGAGGCCCAGGAACGCACGAGGTCGGCGAGGAGCAGTACGCCGGTGATGACGACGCCGGTGACGGCGACGACGCCGGCGACGAGCGGGCCGTCGCGGTCGGTGACGGCGCCGGCGAGGACCGAGCCGATGCCCGGGTAGTTGAAGATGGTCTCCACCACGACGGCGCCGCCGAGCAGCATGCCGGTGGAGGTGGCGATGCCCGCCGCGACGGTGGGCAGGGCGCCGGGCAGCAGGTGGTGGGTGAAGACGCGGTGGCGCGGCAGTCCGTCGATGACGGCGCTCTGCACGTGCGGGGCCTTGGCCTCGTCGGCGAGGGCGGCGCGCACGATGCGGACGTTCCAGCCGATCTGCGGGATGGCCAGGGCGAGGACGGGCAGGATCAGCATCCGCCAGGAGGCGGGCGAGCCGTCGGCGTCGGTGAGGGTGACGGCGGGCAGCAGGTCGGTCCAGAGCGCGAAGACGAGGACGAGCGCGACGGCCACCACGAACTCGGGCAGCGCGAGGATGCCGGTGGCGCTCGCGGAGATGGCCCGGTCGGTGGCGCCGCCCGGCTTGAGCGCCGCCCAGCAGCCGAGGGCGAGCGAGGCGACGAGGGTGACCAGGAGCGCGAGGCCGCCCAGGAGCAGCGTGTTGGGCAGCGGCTTGGCGAGGATGTCGGCGATCGGCTCGCCGCGCGCGGAGGTGCCGAAGTCACCGGTGGGCAACCCGGTCATCCACTCCCAGAAGCGGGTGAGGACGGGCCGGTCGAGGCCGAGGAGTGCGCGGCGGCGGGCGAGGTCGGCGGCGCTCTCGCCGCGCTCGGAGGTGGCGTTGGCGGCGTCGCCCGGCAGGAGTTCGACGGCGACGAAGACGGTGGCGAGCAGGACGGCGAGCAGCAGCGCCCGGCGTGCGAGCAGTCCGGCGAGGCGCAGGGTCCCGGCGAGCACGGGGCCGGCGGGCCGGGGGCAAAGGCCCGCGACCCGCTCGCTCACCGTGCCGCTCAGCGGGCCAGCCATGCCCGCTCGAGCTGGACGCGTCCGTAGCCGGGCAGCTTGGGCAGGCCGTGCACGGGGGCGGCGGCCAGGTCGATGCCCTCGGCGACGCCCCACAGCAGGTAGCCGGAGTCCTCGTGCTGGATGCGCTGGAGCTTTTCGAGGGCCTTGGCGCGCGTGCCCGCGTCCTTGGCGCCGATGGACTCGCGGTAGGCGGCGTCGAATGCCGCGTTCTTCCACGCGGCCTCGTTCTGGCCCGACTTGGACTCCATGGTCTTGCTGGCGAAGAAGATCACCGAGTCGTTGGTGCCCCAGTAGGTGGTGTAGAGGTCGGCCTTGAGCCACGTCTTGTCGTAGAAGGTGGCGGACTCCTGCTTGACCACCTGGATCTTGACGCCCGCCTCGCGCACCTGGCTCGCGAAGAGCGTCGCGGACTCGGCGAGGCCGGCGATGTCCTCGGTCGTCACCAGCTTGTACGTCTTGGAGGTGTCGAAGTCCGCTTCCTTCAGCAGGGACTTGGCCTTGGCGAGGTCACGTCCGCGCTGCGGGATGCCCGAGTCGTACGCGGGGTCGCCGGTGCCCATGATGTCGTTGCCGACGGTGCCGTAGCCGGACAGCACCTGCTTGACCATGGCCTTGCGGTCGACGGCCAGGCGCAGCGCCTCGCGGACCTTGGGGTCGGCGAAGGGGCCGTCGGCCGTGCGCATGACGATCGGCATCGCCATGTCGTCGGGGCGGCGCACGACCTGGACGTCGCCGCGCTTCTCGGCGGTGCGGGCGGCGACGGCGCCGACGTTGGAGGCGAGGTCGATCTGTCCGGCGAGGAGCGCGTTGGACATGGCCTGGGGGGACTCGAAGATCTTGACCTCGATGGCGTCGAGCAGGACGTCGCCGCCGTGCCAGTGCTCGTTGCGCACGAGGCGCGCGTTGCCCGAGCGGAACCAGTCGAGCTTGAAGGGGCCGGTGCCGGGGGCCTTGCCCAGGTCCTTCTTCTCGGTGCCCTTCTTCAGCACGAAGGTGGTCAGGCGGGTGAGCGAGGGCAGTTCGGCGTTGGCGTAGTCGGAGACGAGGACGACGGTGTCCTTGCCCTCGGCCTTGATGTTCTCGGCCTTGATGCCGGGCAGCCGGGAGGCGCCGGAGGGGGTGGCACGCAGCCGCTTGAGCGACCAGACGACGTCGTCGGCGGTGACGGGGGAGCCGTCGTGGAACGTGGCCCCCTCCGCGATCTTGAAGCGCCAGGTCTTCAGGTCGGCGGAGGGTTTCCAACTGGCGGCCAGACGCGGGGCGGTGTTGTCCTTGGCGCCGGGTGCGGTGAGGGTGTCGTACACCAGGGCGATGATGAGGTAGTCGCTCTCGTTGGCCTGGGTGCCGTGCGGGTCCCGGGTGATGGCCGAGGCCCGGCCGAGGGCGCCGACGCGCAGCGTGCCGCCCTTGCGGGGCTTGCCGTCGCCGCCCGCCTCGGACGACGTGTCACCGTCCCCGGAGCACGCGGTGAGCAGCGTCGCCGTACCCAATGCTCCGCCGGCCCACAGCACTTGGCGCCTGGTGATGTCCACGTACGTCCTCGTTCCAGTTCAGAGCGGTATGTCGATGCGCAGGGCGGGACACCGGCCGAATCAAAGGTCGATTCGCAGGTCGAAGCCGATACGATCGGATAATCTTAGGGTTGCCTATCCTAATGGCACCCGTGTGCGCAACCCGGCGCACGCTGCCAAGTGCGCCCCCGGACTCGTCACTTGCCGGACGGAAGGCGACTGCTCCACTTCCCGGTCTAAGGTTTGCCTTACCTAAGTTTACTGCTAGCGTTCGGCCCGTCACCGGTGATCGCCCGCCCGGATTCCTCCACCAACTCGACGGAAACGGACTTATCTCGCGATGAGCACGGCAGCAGACGCACCAGTCCGCCAGCTGGACCCCCACTCCGTGGGCGAGCTCCGCACCGCGGCCCGGAAGATTCTCGACGAATTCGGCACATCCGCGACATCTCCCCGCCTCCTGGAGCGAGTTGAGCAGTCCGTGGCCGGATTCGGCGACACTCTGCGTCACCACTGCCGGCCCGTCGACACCGATGACGGCCTCTTCGTCCTGCGCGGCCTCGACGTCGACGACGCCGAGATCGGCCCGACCCCGCCCGGCTGGGCCCACGCCGGTGACCGCGGCGCACTCCACGACATCGTGCTGCTGCTGCTCGCCGGCGTGATGGGCGACCCCATCGCCTGGCAGGGCCAGCAGGACGGCCGGTTCGTGCACAACATCGTGCCCTCGCCCGGCCACGAGTCCGAACAGACGGGCGCCAGCAGCACCGTGCTCCTCAGCCCGCACACCGAGGACGCCTTCCACCCCGGCCGCGCCCACCTGCTGATGCTGGGCTGCATGCGCAACCACGACCGCATCGCGACCACCGCGGCCAGCATCCGCAAGGTCCGGCTCAGTGAGCGGGACGTGGAGCTGCTCTCCCGGCCCGTCCTGCCGATCCTGCCCGACGACGCCTACGCCGAGGCCCAGGGATACGCCGACGCCGCTCCCCCGCCGGTGCCCACCCTGTTCGCCGCCGAGGACGGGCTCACACTCCGCTTCGACCCCGCGTACACGCCGGTGGACGACGCCGACGAGGAGTACCGGGCCGCGTACCGGCGCCTGGCGGACGAACTGGCCCGGGTCTCCGTGGCGGTGAGCCTGGAGCCGGGCGAGGTCCTCGTCGTCGACAACGACCTGGTCGTGCACGGCAGGGTGCCCTTCAAGGCCCGCTACGACGGCACCGATCGCTGGCTCAAGCGGGCCTCGGTGCGGGTGCCCGGACGGCGTCGGCGCCCCTCGGCCGAGGCCGACGAGCACGGTTACGGTCAGGCGGCGTTGGAGGCGTTCGGCCGCGGCCCGGTCGCGCTCGCAGCGCACGCCGGCTGAACGCGCCCCCCACGCACCGGAAGGAAAAGACACCATGACCGGCACCACCTCCCCCGGCCCCGGCGCCTCGGCCGGCCCCGAAAGCCCCGCCGGAAGCCGAATATCCGGCGACGACCAGCACCTGCGCATCCTGTCGACCAGCGACCTCGCCGGCCTCGACATCTCCCTGGCCGACGTGATCTCCACCGTCGAGGGCGCCTACCGCACCCTGCACGCCGGGGAGTCGGACAACCCGCGCAAGCTGACCGTCAAGCCCAAGGACGGGCACTCCGTCTCCTACGCGATGCTCGGCCGTGACGGCTCCCGCGACGTCGTCGCCATCAAGACCTCGTACAAGCACGGCCTCGACAAGGGCCGCGAGGAGCAGCACTACTACACCTCGCTCACGATCTACGACGACGTGACCGGGCTGCCGGTGGCGATGATGGACTGCGCCCGCATCGGCTCGCTGCGCACCCCGGCCGTCTCCGCGCTGCTCGCCCGCGAGCTGGCCGCGCCCGGCGCCCGCAGCGCGCTCGTCGTCGGAACGGGCACACAGGGGCGGCTCGCGCTGCCGTTCCTGCTGACCGCCCTGCCGGGTCTGGAGCGGCTGATGCTCTCCGGTACGCACCCCGAGGGCATCCAGGCGGTACGCGACGAGCTGCGCCGGCACTTCCCCGACCGCGAGGTGGAACTGGTCGAGGACCTGCGCGCCGCCGCCGGGGACGCCGACGTCGTCGTCGCCACCGCGGGCGGCCACACCCCCGCGGCGATCGAGGCCGACTGGCTGAAGCCGGGCGCCCTGTCCGTCCTGGTCGGCCACGGCCTCGCGCCCTCGACCCTGCACCGGGCCGACCGCGTCATCGCCACCAGCGAGGCGCAGATGAACGTCACCGGCACGGACATGGCCGACACCGAGGGCAAACTGCCCCCGGTGGACGCGGAGTTCCCCCCGGTGATCGCGGGCGCGGCGGCGGGCCGGACGGGCCCAGCGGAGCGGATCTTCGCGTACAACAGCGGCCTCGTCGTCACGGACATCGCCCTGGGCCACCGCTTCGCCCAGCTCGCGCTGGAGCAGGGTCTGGGCCACGAGGTGGCGCTGTGGCGCTGAGCGGGACCGACGGGGCGAGCGCGGCGGCCTGCTCCGCGCGCCTGCCCGCGCTGCCCGACCCCGGCACCGACGCCGTGCTGGCCAGTGGGCTCGCGCGGGAACTCTCCTACGCCTTCGGGGGCCCCTTCCACTTCCTGCTCCCCGACGCCTTCGACGCCAACCTCCGCGCCATGCGGGAGGCGTTGGCGGAGGCGGGGGTCGCCGGGTTCGTGTACTACGCGAAGAAGGCCAACAAGGCCGCCGTGTGGGTCGAGCGGTGCGCGGCTCTCGGCGCGGGCGTCGACGTCGCCTCCCTCGGCGAGCTGCGCGAGGCGCTCGGCCACGGCGTGCCCGGGGAGCACCTGATGGTGACGGGTCCCGCCAAGGGGCATGACCTGCTGCGCCTCGCGGTGCGCCAGGGCGCGCTGATCGCCGTGGACGCCCTGGACGAACTCGACGCGGTGCTGGGCCTGGTGAGCGGTGGCGGCACCGAGCGGGTGGCGCGCCCCGCGCGCGTGCTGCTGCGCGTCCTGCCCCCCGGCCAGCCGCACAGCCGCTTCGGTCTCGACGAGGCCGAGCTGGCGACCGCCATGGAGCGCTGCGCGCGGGCCGGCGAGGCCGCCCTGCGCATGGAGGGCTTCAGCTTCCACCTCTCCGGATACGACATCGCGGCCCGCGCCGAGCTGGCCGCCTCGCTCGCGGAACTCTGCCTGAAGGCACGGGCGTCGGGCCTGCGGGCCGATCGCGTCAGTGTGGGCGGCGGGCTGCCGATCAGCTACGTCGGCGCCGACGACTGGAAGGCCTTCCTCGCCGCACGGCACGACGGGCACTTCCACGCGGGCAAGTCCTTCGCGGACGGCGACTTCTACCCGTACCACTCGCCCCTCGCGGGCGCGGACGCGCTGCGGGCGCTACTGGCCCATCGGACGGACGGGCGCCGACTCGCGGACGTACTGCGGGACTTGGACGTACGACTGCTGCTCGAACCGGGTCGGGCGCTGCTCGACCGGGCGGGCGGGACGGTGTTCCGCGTGCAGGGCGTCAAGGAGCGGCCGGGCTACCGGCTGCTGACCGTGGACGGGACCAGCCTGAGCCTGTCGGAGCAGTGGTTCGCCAGCGAGTACCTGCCGGACCCGGTGCTGGTACCGGGCCTCGGCGACGGGCTCGCGGAGGCCGGAACCGGCGGGACTGGGGCGGGAATTGGCGGGGCTGAGGTGGCTACCGGCGGCGCGGACGAGACGTACCCCGCCAGCGTCGGCGCCGCGACCTGCCTGGAGTCGGACATGCTCACCTGGCGCAAGATCCCCTTCCCGCGGCGGCCCCGCGTCGGCGACCTGCTGGTCTACCCCAACACGGCGGGCTACCAGATGGACTCCAACGAATCCCCCTTCCACGACCTGCCGCTGCCGCCCAAGGTCGTGGTCGACCGCACCGAACTGCCGCGCCCGCGCTGGCGGTTGGACCGCCACTTCACCTGACGCCGCCCCCGCCCCCGCCCCCCTCTCTACAGGAGCACATCGATGCCCGGAGCCCTGCAGCGCCCCGCCGTGGTCTCCCACGTGTCCGACCTCATCGGCCGCACTCCCCTTCTGGAGCTCGCCGGCACCGAGACCGGCAGCAGGCTGCTGCTGAAGCTGGAGATGTTCAACCCCACCGGCACCGCGAAGATCCGCATGGCCCGGCAGATGGTCCTCGACGCCGAGGAGCGCGGCGAACTGCGCCCCGGCGGACGGATCATCGAGTCCACGTCCGGCAACACCGGCCTCGGCCTCGCGGTGGTGGCCGCCGAGCGCGGCTACACCTTCACGGCCGTCGTGGACCACCACGCCTGTACGGACAAGCTGCGCGCGATGAAGGCCCTCGGCACCGAGCTGGTCTACGTCGACGAGGGCGGCGACAGCGAGGAGCTGGCGACGGCCGCGCGCGAGGAGCTGGCGGAGGAGATGGCGCGCGGCAAGGACAACACCATCTTCACCGAGCAGCACAACAACCCGAGCAACGGCGTCGGCTACTTTCCCGTGGCCCACGAACTGCACGAGGCGCTCGACGGCCGGATCGACGTGCTGATCGGGGCGGTCGGCACGGGCGGCGCCCTGTGCGGCACGACGCGTGAACTGCGCAAGCTCATACCGGGGTTCGCCACCGTCGGCGTCGAGCCCAAGGGGTCGATCGCGTTCGGCGGGCCCGCCCACGACTACTACCAGTCGGGCACGGGCACGCCCGAGGGCGCCGAGATCGGGGCGCTCGTCGACTTCGACCTGATCGACGAGGGTGTCAAGGTCGGTGACGTCGAGGCGTTCGCGACCTGCCGCGCCGTGGCCCGCACCGGGCTGCTGATCGGCGGCTCGGCGGGCGGCGTGGTGTACGAGGCGCTGACCCGCCTCGCCACCCTTCCCCCGGGCAGCACTATGGTCGCCCTGATCAACGACGGCGGCGAGAAGTACCTGGACACCGTCTTCGACGACGCCTGGATGACCGCCCGCAACCTCCTCGATCCCGACGCGGAACGCGAGATCGACGAGCTCCTCACCAAGCTCCGCAGGAACCGATGACCTCGATGCCCCCCAAGCCCGACTCCCCCGCCGCCGAGGCGCCCGGACGGGACGCGCCGCCCTCGGCGCTCACCACGCTGCTCGGCGACGGCCGGGCGCTCGCCACGCTCGCCGTTCCGCTCATCCTCACCCAGCTCGCGCAGGTCGCCCTGACCACCACCGACACGGTGATGATGGGCCTGCTGGGCACGCAGGAGCTGGCCGCGGGCGGTCTCGCCATCGTCATCTTCAACCAGCTGCGCACGATGGGCGTCGGCCTGGTCACCTCGGTCGGCAACCAGATCGCGGCGGCGGCCGCCCGCGCCGAGAAAGCCGACGGGCAGGGCGACGAGCAGGGCGCCGAGAAGACGGACGCGGGCAGGGCGGGGGGCAACGAGGAGGTGCGCGGCATCGTCCGCGCGAGCATGGCCGTCGCCACGCTCGCCGGTGTCGTCGGCGCCGTCCTCATGGTCCTCATCGGCCAGTGCCTGACCTGGCTCGGCCAGGACGCCGCCGTCGTCGACCGCACCCAGACCATGCTGCTGGCGCTCGCGCCCGGTCTGCTGCCGTGCCTGTGGTTCCAGGCGATCCGCCAGTTCACCGTCGGCATGCGCCGCCCGCAGGCGCTGCTGCGCATCACGGTCGCCTCGATCGCCGTCAACGCGGCACTCAACTGGGTTCTCATCCACGGCACATGGGGCCTGCCGAAACTCGGCCTGACTGGCATCGGCGTGGCCACCTCCACCGTCTACCTGCTCTCCTTCCTCGCGCTGTACGCCTCCGCGAAGCGGGACGCCACCCTCGCGCCGCTGCTCACGCTGAACGCCGCCAAGGCCGATCCCGCCGCCGTGAAGCGGCTCATCGGGCTCGGGGTGCCGATCGCGGCGACGTACGGCTCGGAGGCGGGCTTCTTCTCCGTCACGGCGCTGATGGCCGGCGCCTTCGGGCCCGCGGCGCTGGCCGCGCACACGGCCGTGAACCAGCTCGTCTACATCGTCTTCCAGGTCGCCGTCGGCCTCTCGCACGCCGCTTCCATCAACGTCAGCAGGGAGTTGGCGCTCGGCCGCACCGACGACGCGCGGCGCATCAAGAACACGGCGCTCGCGTGCGCGGCGGCGGTGATGGCGGTCGTCGGCATCGCCTACCTCACCGTGCCGCGCCTGGTCCTGGCCCCCTTCATGGACTCCGGCTCGGACCGGGCGCTGACCATCGCCACGCACCTGCTGATCGTCACGGCGTTCCTGCAGTTCTTCGACTGCGCGCAGAACATCGGCGTCGGCCTGCTGCGCGGCCTGGACGACACCAAGAGCGGTTTTCGCATCACGGTCATCGGCTACTGGGCCGTCGGCCTGCCCGCGGCCTGGCTCCTCTCACACCCCCTGGGCCTGGAAACGGTCGGCATCTGGCTGGGCCTCCTCACGGGCCTCGCCACGACGGCGGTCCTGCTGCTGCGCCGCTACGGGGCATCACTGGCGGCACGGGAGAAGGCCGCGTCCATCTGACCCACGCCCCGTGAGAGGGCGGCGCCCCGGGTCTGCCTCGGCACCCCCGGACCCGGGCGGCGGGCCGGGTTCAGCCCGTGGGGTCGCTCGGGGCGCCTCGATGACCGGCCCCGCCGCCCGCCTCACCCGGCATGCCCGTCCCCGGCAGCCCCTCCCTCGCCAAGCCCTCTCCCGGTGAACCGGGCCAACAGGCCGTCCACGAAGTCGCGTACGCCCTCGGGGTAGATGTCCCGCGCCGCCAGCTCGCCCCACCGGTCGCCCACGGCCGCCAGGTGGGGGACCTGCGTGGCGTCGAAGGACTCGCGGAAGGTGAGGGGTCCGGCGTCGGGGCGGCGGCGGGCGGTGTTGGCGCGGACCAGGACCTCGCCGACGGTGTAGTACCAGACGTCCCGGAAGACGTCGACGGACTGGGCGGGCGTGCAGCCGCAGTCGACGGCCCCCGAGAGGATCGCCTCGACCATCCACAGCGCCGATTCGTCCAGGAGCCCGACGAACCCGTCGGCCGTGAGGATCTCCGCCGCCCACGGCCATGCCGCGAGGGCGTCGCGCATCGCCGTGGCGGACGCGATGACGCGCTCGCGCGGATCGTCCGGCAGCCGCACGCGCCCGAGCTGCGCCAGGTGCTGATCGAGCATCAGGACCAGCAACTCGTCCTTGTTCCTGATGTGGTGGTAGAGGGTCGTCGCCCCCACACCCAGCTCGGCGGCCAGGCGACGGATCGTCAGCTTCTCCCAGCCGTCCACGTCGATGAGCCGCCGGGCGGCCTCCAGGATCTGCGGGCGGGAGGTCACGGGCGGCCGGCCGGTCCGGCCGTGCGGTGCGGGCGTTCGGGACATCGTCCCATCATGCCGCGCCCCCTCCCCCACCGCGCGACCGGGCGCCAGTGGCGCGCGACGAGCGCGGGCAAGCAGCGGGAGGAGCGCCGGCAAGCAGCGGGACGAGCGCCGGCGAGCAGCGGAGGGCCGGCGGCCAACCCCCGTACGAACAAAACCGTTTCGAGATTTCGCGTGCGCTCCCGCCACTCCCGATGCTACTTTCGGAACATGTTCGGAAAGTTGCTCGGCGCTTCGGCGTCCGCTCACCCCACCCCTCAGGAACGGAGTCCGCGATGACGGAGAGAACCGACGCGCGGCCAGGAGTCACGCTCGCCGCGGTGGCCGTGGTCCAGTTCATGGTGTCGCTGGACCTCGCGGTCGTGAACGTGGCCCTGCCCCGCGTCGCCGACGGCCTCGGCTTCGACGCGGCGGGCCTGACCTGGGTGATCCACGCCTACGCCCTCACCTTCGGCGGCCTGCTCCTGCTGGGCGGCAAGGCCGCCGACCGCTACGGCCGCAAGCGGGTCCTGCTGGCCGGCCTCGCCCTGTTCGGCGCCGCCTCGCTCCTCGGCGGCCTCGCCCAGGAGCCCGGCCACCTCGTCGCCGCGCGGGCCGCACAGGGCATCGGGGCGGCCGCGCTGGCCCCGGCCGCGCTGGCGCTGCTGGCCGAGACGTTCCCCGCCGGCCGGGCCCGCGTCCGCGCCTTCGGCGTGTGGAGCGCGACCAACGCCGCGGGCGGCGCCTTCGGGGTCCTGATCGGCGGCATCCTCACCGAGTACGCCGGCTGGCGCTGGGTGATGTTCGTGAACGTACCGATGGTCGCGGTCGTCCTGCTCCTGGCCCGGCGCGGCATCGCCTCCGGGCGCCCGGCCGCTCCCGCCGGCCGCCCGGACGTGCTCGGCGGCGTCCTCGCGACGGCGGGCATGACCCTGCTGGTCTTCGGCGTCGTGCGCACCGACCGGCACGCCTGGACCTCGGCGGCCACCCTGTCCACCCTGGCGGCGGCCGTCGCGCTGCTCGCCGCGTTCCTGTACGTGGAGCGGACCACCACCCGCGAACCCCTGGTGCGGCTCGGCCTGTTCGCCAACCGCTTCGTCGCCGGCGCGAACGCCTTCAACCTGCTGGCCGGGGCGGCCATGACGGCGGCCTTCTACTTCATGTCCCTCTACGTCCAGCACGCCCTCGGCAAGGGACCGGCCGCGGCCGGCCTGATGTTCCTGCCGCTGTCCCTCGCGGTGGTCGCCGGCTCCGTGTTCGCGGTGAAGCTGGGGTACCGGCTCACGCCGCTCACCCTCCTGATCGGCGGCGGGCTGCTGACGGCGGCCGGGCTCGCCTGGTTCGGGCAGATCGACGCGGGCGGCTCGTTCACCGGTGACGTGCTCGGACCGTCGCTCGTCATCGGGGTCGGCTTCGGGCTCTGCCTCGGCCCGATCGTCGCCACCGCCACCACCGGCGTCGCGCCCCACGAGACGGGCACCGCCTCCGGCCTGCTCAACAGCTCACGCCAGATCGGCGCCTCGCTCGGGCTCGCCGCCCTCGGCACCGCCGCGAACCACCGCACCGGCCGGAGCACCACCCCCGAGGCCCTCACCGACGGCTACGCGCTCGGCCTGACCCTCGGCGCCGGGCTCGTGGTGAGCGCCGTCCTCATCGCCGTGGCCGTGCTGCCCCGCGGCGGCGCGCCGGCCCGGACGGGACACGACGACCACCACGAGGACAGCTCCTCCACCACCCCCCTGACGGCGGGTGGCCGATGACCGGGCTGCTGCGCCCCTACGCCTGGGGTTTCGCCGCGGTGGTGCTCCTCCAGGTCATCGGCGCGCTCGCCGGCCTCGCACCGCTGCTGGCCGTCGTCGAACTCGGGCGCACGCTGCTGGAATCCGGCCCGGCGGACCGCGACCACGTGTGGCGCGTCGTCCTCACGGGCGCGGCCGGTCTCTTCGTACGCCTGCTGCTCACCGCCGCCTCGACCGGCCTCGGCCATGTCCTGGACGGGCGCGTGCAACTGACGCTCCGTCGGCGGCTGGCCGCCCAGCTCGGGCGGGTGCCGATCGGCTGGTTCTCCCGGCGCGGGACCGGCGAGCTGGCGAAGGTGGTCGGGGAGGACGTGAGCGCCGTGCACCCGTTCATCGCCCACGCCCCCGGCGAGCTGGTCTCCGCGTTCGTGGTGCCGGCGGCGTCCCTGGTCTACCTGTTCGCGGTCGACTGGCGGCTCACGCTGATCACGCTGGTGCCGGTGGTGCTGGCGATGGCGCTGGTGCCGCTGATGATGACGCCCGCCCGGCTGCGCGAGCAGGAGGAGTTCGACGCGGGCATGGGACGGATCTCCTCCTCCGTCGTCGAGTTCGTGCAGGGCATCGCGGTCGTCAAGACCTTCGGCGGGTCCGGGCGCGCCCACCGCGCCTTCCTGACGGCCGCGGACGACTTCGTGGCCACCTTCCGGCGGTGGGTGCACGGCATCTCCCCCATCGCCGCGGGCATGCAGCTCGCGCTGTCACCGCCGTTCGTCCTGCTCGTCGTGCTGACCGGCGGCACGGCGCTGATCACCGGCGGCGGTCTGGACCCCGCCGACCTGCTGCCCTTCGTCCTGCTCGGCCTCGGGCTGACCGCCCCCGTGGCGGCCCTCGGGCACGGCTTCGACGACCTCCAGGCGGCCCGGCGGGCGGTCGGCCGCATCCGGGACGTCCTCGACGTCCCGCCGCTGCCCGAACCCGCGCGCCCGCGCACGCCCCAGGGGCACCGCGTCGAACTGCGCGACGTCCGGTTCGGGTACGAGCCCGGCCACGAGGTGCTGCGCGGCATCGACCTGGTGCTGGAGCCGGGCACGGTCACCGCGGTCGTGGGGCCCTCGGGGAGCGGCAAGTCCACGCTGGTCCAGCTGTTGCCGCGGTTCTTCGACCCGTCCCACGGCTCGGTCGTCCTCGGCGGCGTCGACCTGCGTGAGCTGAGCGGCCGGGAGCTGTACCGGAGGGTGTCCTTCGTCTTCCAGGACGTACGGCTGCTGCGCACGTCGATCGCGGACAACATCGCCCTCGCGGTGCCGCACGCCGGCCGTGACGAGGTGGAGCGCGCCGCCCGCTCGGCGCACATCCATGAGCGGATCCGCCGACTGCCGCGCGGCTACGACTCGGTGGTGGGCGAGGACGCGGGCCTGTCGGGAGGAGAGGCCCAGCGGATCGCGCTCGCCCGCGCGCTGCTCGCCGACACGCCCGTCCTGGTGCTCGACGAGGCGACCGCCTTCGCCGACCCGCAGACCGAACAGGCGGTGCGCCGCGCCCTCGCGAAGCCGGCCGGCGGGCGGACCGTCCTGGTCATCGCCCACCGCCTGGAGACCATCGCCGACGCGGACCGCGTCGTCGTCCTGGAGAACGGAACGATCGCCGAGCAGGGTCGGCCCGACGAACTCCTCGCGCAGGACGGGCCGTTCGCCGCGTTCTGGCAGGCCCACCGGGCGGCGGGCGATGAGGGCGAGGCCTCCGGCCGCACTCCGCACGACGCCGCCTTCGCCCGGACACCCCAAGGAGACGAGCCCCGATGATTTCCCTGCTGCTGCGTGTGCTCGGCCGCGCGTACGCCCGGCCGTTGCGCCGCACGGTCGCCCTGATGACCGCCACCGCCGTGGCCGAAGGGCTGTCCTACGCCCTGCTCGTCCCCGTGCTGCGGGCCCTGTTCGGCCACTCCCCCGCCGACGCCTGGCCGTGGCTGGCGGCGTTCGGCGCGGCGGTCGCGCTCTACGCGGTGCTGCGCTACCTCAGCGATCTGTCGGGCTTCAGGGTGGGCAGCGCCCTGCTGAGCGGCATGTACCACCGGCTCGGTGGCCAGCTGGCCCGGCTGCCCGTCGGCTGGTACACGGGCGGGCGGCTCGGTGAGCTGTCCGTCCTGGCCGGCCGGGGCGTCCTGCAGGCGATGAGCGTGATCGCGCATCTGCTGGCGCCGTTCGTCTCCGCCACGGTGACCCCCGTGACGATCGTCGCCGTGATGCTCGTACAGGACTGGCGGCTGGGACTGGCCGCGCTGGCCGCCGTGCCGGTCGTGGCGGCGGTACAGATCCGCACGGGACGCTCGATGTCCGCGGGTGACGCCGAGCGCGCCCGGCGGGACGACGAGGCCACCGGGCGGGTCATCGAGTACCTCCAGGTCCAGCCGGTGCTGCGGGCCGGTGGCCGGACGGCCGAACGCTTCGAGCTGCTCGACGACTGCCTGCGCGGCGTGGAGCGCGCCTCGCGCCGCTCCACGCTCTCCGCGCTGCCCGGCGCCGTGGGCCTGACGCTCACCGTGCAGGTGACGTTCACCGTACTGCTGGCCCTCGGCGCCCATCTCGCGCTGGACGGGAGCATCGGTGTCGCGGAGCTGTTGACGGTCCTGGTGCTGGCCGCCCGGTGCGCGGACCCGCTTCTGTCGCTCGCGGACATCGGCGGCAAGCTCCGCGGGGCGCGTACGGTGCTGGCCGGGCTCGACAAGGTGCTGCGCGCCGAGCCCCTGCCGGAACCCGCCGATCCGGTCCGGCCGGCGGGGCAGGACGTGGAGTTCGACGCGGTCACCTTCCGGCGCGGGGGCAGCGCCGTGGTCACCGACCTGTCGCTGTCGGTGCCGCAGGGACAGCGGCTCGCCGTCGTCGGCCCGTCCGGGGCGGGCAAGAGCACCCTGCTCCAGCTGCTCGCCCGCTTCCACGACGTGGACGCGGGTGCCGTACGGATGGGCGGGGTCGACGTCCGCGCGATCGGCACCGAGGCGCTGATGGACCGCATCGCCGTCGTCTTCCAGGACGTGTACCTCTTCGACGGCACGATCGAGGACAACGTACGGCTCGGCCGTCCGGACGCCGACGCGGCCGAGGTGCGGGCGGCGGCGGCCGCGGCCCGCCTGGACGAGGTGGTCGAGCGGCTGCCCGGCGGCTGGGCGACGCGGGTCGGCGAGGGCGGCGCGCTGCTGTCGGGTGGTGAGCGCCAGCGGGTCTCGATCGCGCGGGCGCTGCTGAAGGACACGCCGGTGGTGCTGCTCGACGAGGTGACCTCCGCGCTGGACCCGGTGAACGAGGCCGCCGTCCACGAGGGCATCGACCGCCTGATGGCGGGCCGCACGGTGGTGATGGTCGCCCACCGCATGCGCACGGTACGGCGCGCCGACCGCATCGTCTTCCTGGACGGCGGCCGCGTCGTGGAGCAGGGAACCCACGAGGAGCTGTTGGCACTCGGCGGCCGCTACGCGCGGTTCTGGGACGCGGAGTCCTACTCCCCGGGGGCGGAGGTCCGGGAGGTGGATGCCTGAGCGGCGCCGGGGCGCCGGGCCGGGGGGCGGGGGGGCGCTTCCCCGGGAGCCGGCCCGCGCACCCCGGCCACGGCGCGGACGGGTGGGCTCGCGGGAGCCAGGCGGACAGATAACCCATTTATCGCATTCGCACATATATGGTCACCGCGTGATCACTCTCGCACGGAGACGCGCCGCGCTCTGCGCCCTCGGCGCCCTGACCACCGTCCTCGCCGGCTGCTCGTCCGGCGACACCACGACGCACGGCCGCCCGGGCCACCCGGCTCGGTCGGCCACGGCCCTCGCCCCCTCGCCGCCCGCCCCGCCCACTCTGGCTGCCGGGCCGTCGGGCCTCACCCCCGTCTTCACCAACGGTTCCCGCACGCACGGCCGTACCGTCGCGCTGACCTTCGACGCGGACATGACCGCGAACCAGGGGGCGCGCGCGGCGGCCGGCGAGCGCTTCGACCACCCCGAGCTGGTCGCCACCCTGCGCCGGCTGAAGGTGCCCGCGACCTTCTTCATGACGGGGCGGTGGGCGGAGGAGTATCCCGACCAGGCCAAGGACATCGGCCGGGACCCGCTCTTCGAGGTCGCCAACCACTCCTACAGCCACCACGCCTTCACCGGTGACTGCTACGGCCTGCCGAGCGTGCCTCGGGAGCGGATGCGCGCCGACATGGAGCGCGCCTTCGCCGCCCTCCGCGCGGCGGGGGTCGAGCGCCCCGTGCCGTACTTCCGTTTCCCCGGCGGCTGCTACGACCAGCGGGCGCTGCGCGCGCTCGCGCCCGGCGGCGTCACCGCCGTGCAGTGGGACGTCGTGAGCGGCGACGCCTTCGCGACGGACGCCGGCGCGGTGGCCCGGCAGGTGATCGACGGGGTCCGGCCGGGATCCGTCGTCGTCATGCACTGCACCCGCAGCGCGGCCCCGACGACGGAACGCGCCCTGCGCACCATCGTGCCGAAACTGCGGGAGCGCGGCTTCCGTTTCGTCCGGATCTCGGAGCAGATCGCCTCGACGCGGACACCGGCACCGGCGAAGCAGGACCCTGCGGGGGCACGGAGCTGACCTCGGGCGCGCAGCGTCAGCCCCGGCGCGAGCTGAGGGCGCAGGCCGCCCAGCACGCCGCCACCGCCGCCGCCAGTGCCGCGGCCGGTGCTCCCAGGGGCCAGGGAACGGTCCCCTCGCGCGAGCCCGTGGTCAGGTCGGTCAGCACCGACCGGGCCGGGGAGCCCGCGGTGACCAGCAGGAGCAGCGCACCGAGCAGCATCGCGGGCACGGCCTTCGCCGGGGAGCGCAGCAGCGGCCAGTTGGTGAGCGCGCCGACGGCGGTGCCGAGCAGCACGCTGACCAGCATCGCGATCAGCCCGGCGGCCGCCGCCGGTACGCGGGCCACCGGCAGCCGTCCGTCGGTGCTCTGTCCCTCGCTGATGGCGCTCACGACGAGCACGGCCAGCACGCCGAGCGCCGACGCGGCGAGGAGCGCGGCCAGCAGAGAGGCGAGATGGGCCCGCCCCGGTCCGGCCGCGGCGGCCGAGCAACCGCGCGCCGCCGGCGGCTCGTTGCTCGCGCAGACGCGGACCAGCCAGGCGGTGACGGGCAGCAGCGCGGCGGCGGCGTAGGCGAGCGAGTCCAGGACGGGCTGCCCGCCCTGGACGCCGACGGCGAGGAACACCGCGTACAAGATCACCGGGGCGAGCCACCGCTGCGAACGTGCCAGTAGGGCGAGGTGATATCGCAGGAGAGCGCTCATCGCGGTGAGTGTCTTTCATGAGAAGCACGGGCATGGGGGGCGCGGGCATGAGGGGCAGGGGCATGAGGGGCAGGGGCATGAGGGGCCCGGGGCGGGGCGGCCGACACGGCCGGGTTCGAGGGCGGGCCGGAGGGCGGCCCGGTGTCCGGCGGGTGCCCGGCGCGTTCCACGCTCACCACGTGCCACGCCGGCCGCGCCGTCAGCAGCTCCCGCAGGACGAGGTCCGAGTGGCTCTCCGGGACCGTGAGCCGCGTGGCGCCCTCAGGGGCCTCGGGCCGGGTCACACCGGCCGTCGCGACGACCGGCGCCGGGAGTTCGGCGCCGGGCGGCCCGGACGTGAGGACCACGACCGTCGCCCCGCCCCACGCGAGCGCGGCCTCCTCCCCGGCGGCCATCGCCGGGCCCCCGTCCCCCGAAGTCCCTTGCGGAGTAAGCCGTTCCAGGGCCGTTCCCACCACCTCGTAGGTCTCGGCCGCGGCCCCCGCGAGCCGGCGCGGGTCGTGGTCGACGAAGACGACGGCGCCGCCCGCCGCCGTGCGCTCGGCCACCGCGCGGTCGAGTTCGGCGCGGGCGGACGTGTCGAGGCCGGTCCACGCCTCGTCCAGGACCAGCAGGTCGGGCGCGGCGAGGAGCGCCTGGGCCACGGCGACCTTCTGGCTGCTGCCCTTGGACAGCTCCGAGAGCGGCGTACGGGCGTACGCCCCCGCGCCGAACCGTTCCAGCCACCGCTCGGCGCTCCGCTCGGCCGCCCGGCCGGCGAGGCCGTGCACGCGGGCCATGTGCGTGAGGTAGCCGACCGCGGTGAACGGCACCGCGGCAGGGAAGCGCTCGGGCACGAACGCCGTGCGGGGCCGCCCCTCGATCCGCCCCTCGCCGGGCGCGTCGATCCCGGCGAGCAGCCGCAACAGGGTCGATTTGCCGGTGCCGTTGGCGCCCCGCACCCGCACCAGCGCACCCGCCCGTACGTCGAGATCGACGCCGCGCAGCACCCAGGGGCCGCGCATGCCGTAGCGGCGGCCCACCCCCACCAGGCGCCTCACGAGGTCACGCTCCCCCCGGACCATCCTGTTCGGACCATCCTGTTCCATGGGGGCCATCCTTGCGCACGCCCGCGCGGCCCCTCGTGGCGGTCCCCGGCGCCCGGGCGGGCGGCGTCCCGGGGATCTTCCGCCTGGCAGACTGGGGCGGGTGAGCGACGAGACCACCACCCCCGACACGCCCGACGGCGCACACCCCCGGCACGCCCCGGCGCCCGCAGTCGGCCAGGACAGTCCCTTCCGCCGGGAGAGCGCCTCGCGGGACGACGCACCGCAGTTCGTGCTGCCCCTCGTCGCCCGCATCGAACGCGCCGCTCCCCCGGCCCGCACCGACGCCCTGGAGACCGCCGCCCGCGCCGTACTGGTGATGCTGAGCGACGCGCGCTCCCTCGGCGACGGCGTGTGGGCGCAGGCCGTGCGGGACTGGCAGGACGCCCGCATCCGCAAGGTGGTCCGCAGGGCGCGCGGCGCCGAGTGGCGCCGGGCCGAGGCGCTGCCCGGCATCACCGTCACCGGCAAGGCGGCCGAGGTCCGGGTCTTCCCGCCCGTACCGCTGGACGGCTGGCCCAAGGACCTGGCGCGCCTCCAGGTGTCGGGCACCGACCTGGACGACCCGGAGCCACCGGCCGGCGCCGACCCCGCGCACCCCGTCCTGTGGATGAACCCCGAGGTCGCCATGTCGGCGGGCAAGGCGATGGCGCAGGCGGGCCACGGCGCCCAACTGGCCTGGTGGGAACTGTCGGACGAGGACCGCGCCGCGTGGCGCGACGCCGGTTTCCCGCTGTCCGTGCGCACCCCCGACGCCGCCCACTGGCGCGAACTCACCGCCCTGGGACTGCCGGTGGTGCGCGACGCGGGCTTCACCGAGATCCGGCCCGGCACCGCGACGGTCGTCGCGGACCACCCGGGCCTGCGCGGGCGCTGACCGGCCGTTCCGTTCGCGTGCTCGCGGGATTGAACGCCCCACCCGTATCTTCCGTACTCCCCGGTATCACCGGCGGCACCGGAGCACCACGGGAGGCACCTTGCGGCGCGTCAACGGCACGGCTCTGATCATCGCGGCACTCGTCGCCACACTGGGCGCGATCGCGTTCCCCGTGTGGTCGTACGCCGACCGCTCGGGCACCGGGCCCGCCAATCTGGCCGCCGGGTCGGTGCCCACACAGTGGGGGCCGCTCTCGGCGGCCGACCGGGATCTGCTGGTGAAGGTGCGGCTGGCGGGGCTCTGGGAGATACCGGCCGGCCAGCAGGCCGTCGAGCGCGCGCCGACCGAGGCCGTCAAGGAGGCGGGCGACCATCTCATCGTCGGCCACACCGATCTCGACCAGCGCGTCCGCATCGCCGCCGGGAAGCTGGGCGTGGAGCTGCCCAACCAGCCCAACGAGCAGCAGCAGGGCTGGCTCAGGGAGCTGACGGAGGCGAGCGGCGAGACGTACCAGCGCAAGTTCGCGAACCTGCTGCGCGTCTCGCACGGCAAGGTGTTCGCCGTGATCGCCCAGGTGCGCGACACCACCCGCAACTCCCTGGTCCGCCAGCTCGCGACGGACGCCAACCAGACCGTCCTCGACCACATCACGATGCTGGAGGCCACCGGGCTCGTCGACTTCGACGACATCGCGAACGGCGCCGCGTCGAACGCCACCGCGAGCCCCTCCGGGCCTCCCCCGCCCTCCGGGAGCACCCCCCGCGAGCCCGTGCCCGCCGGGCCCAGCGGTGAGATCTCCACCACCTCCCGCCCCTCACCCGCCCCACCGGGCCAGGTCAACACGGGGCGGCCGGAACCTCAAATGTAGCTCTGAACGTCTCTCTCGCGGGGTTCGGCCGCTCACGCCGGGTGTAAGACGTGAGCACGGGGGACCGGGGGACGAGAAAAAGGGGGAGCGGCATGCGCCGTCTGGGGACCGGAATAGGGTGGCGGCCGGAGATCGCGGACGCCGTCGAGGCCATGCCCGGCATCGACTGGGTGGAGGCCGTCGCCGAGAACGTGTGTCCCGGGCATCTGCCCGACTCCCTGCTGCGGCTGCGCGAGCGCGGCGTCACCGTCGTGCCGCACGGCGTCTCCCTCGGGCTCGGCGGCGCGGACCGCCCCGACGAGGGGCGGCTGACCGCGCTCGCCGAGCGGGCCCTGGCGCTCGGGGCGCCGCTGGTCACCGAGCACATCGCGTTCGTGCGCGCCGGCGGCGACCTCACCGCCACCGCGCCCCTGGAGGCCGGGCACCTGCTGCCGGTGCCCCGCACGCGCGACGCGCTCGACGTGCTCTGCGAGAACGTCCGCGTCGCGCAGGACGCGCTGCCCGTGCCGCTCGCCGTCGAGAACATCGCGGCGCTGGTCTCCTGGCCCGGCGAGGAGATGACGGAGGGGCAGTTCCTGTACGAGCTGGTGGAGCGGACGGGCGTACGGCTGCTGATCGACGTCGCCAACCTCCACACGAACCACGTCAACCGCGGCGAGGACCCGGCGCGGGCCCTGGACGAACTGCCGGTCGAGGCCATCGCGTACGTCCATGTGGCGGGCGGCTTCGAGCGGGACGGCGTCTGGCACGACAGCCACGCGCACCCGGTGCCGGAGCCGGTCCTCGCGATCCTGGCCGACCTCGCCTCCCGGGTGAGTCCGCCGGGCGTCCTCCTGGAGCGGGACGAGAACTTCCCCGCACCCGCCGAGCTGGAGCGGGAGCTGGACGCGATCCGGGCCACGGTCAAGGCCTCGGGCGAGCTGCCCGCCGCCGACCTGCCCGGCAGGCGCGAGGAGGTCCCGCCCGCGCCCGGGGCCGCCCGGCAGCGCACCGCCCTCGCCCAGGCGGCCCTGCTCTCCGCCCTGGTCGCGGGCACCCCGGCACCGGAGGGCTTCGACCACGCGCGGCTGAAGGTGCAGAGCCGCGCGCTGGCCGCCAAGCGGGCCGAGGTCGTCGCGAAGGTGGCGCCCGAGCTGCCCGGCATCCTCGGCGCGGGGTACCGCCCCGCCTTCCTCGCCTACGCCCGCTCCCGCCCCATGACGGGCGGCTACCGCCAGGACGCGCTGGGCTTCGCCGAGCACCTGCTGCTCGCCGGACGGCCCGAGGACGCCGACGCCAGGCGGCGGTTGAGCCACTGGTGGCTGGAGCGCTCGGGGCCCGCGCCGCTGGCCCGGCGGCCCGCCGCCCGGCTGCTGCACGCCACCCGCCGCGTCCTGCTGGGGCGGTGACGGACATGGGCATCGCGGGTGTGCTGTACACCATCGCCGTCGCGCTCTCCTGCGCCGCGCTGATCAGGGGCGTGGCGGCGGCCGGGCGGGGCAGCGGCCACGGCGACGACGACCACGGGGACTTCGTGCGCGGCACGTTGGAGGCCGCGTTCCTCTCCGGCGGGCCCGCCCGGGTCGCCGACGCGCTGATCGCGGGCCTGCACGAGGACGGCCGCCTGGTCGTGGCCGGGCCGGGTGTCGTCGGCATTCCCCGGCCGACGGCGAGGAACACCGCGGAGCAGGCCGTCGTCGACGCCCACCGCGCGGCGCCCAGCGGCGCGCTGCACTGGCTGCGGACGGCCGTCGCGCACAGCGGGCCGGTGCGGGAGACCGGCGACGCGCTCGCGGCGCGCGGCCTGCTCATGCTGCCGGGGCCGCGGCGCACATACCGGCAATGGGCCGGGGTCCAGCTCCTCCTGAGCATCTTCGGCTTCGTGGTGGCCGCCGTACTGACCCTCATGGAGTACACGGGCGGTCCCCCGGAGCCGGGCAGCGGTGACGAGGTGCTGGACGCCATCGTGCGCATGCTGCCCGCGGGCGTCGCCGGTGTCGCGACCGCCCTGATCTGCCTGTGGATCACCGACAAGCAGCTCACGTCCGCCGGGCGCCGCGCGCTCGACGAGTACGTCGCCTCCTCGCGGCACCTCACGGGCGCCGGGCACCTCGTGGCGACCCGGGGCCTCGCGGCGGCCCACCCCGACCTGCGCGCCCAACTGGTCACCGCCGCCCGGCTGCGGGGGCGGGCGGCGCCGGTCCGCGGCCCGTACACCCCTTCGCCCCAGAACCCGAACCTGTGGGTCACGGTCGGCGGGTTCGCGTGCTCGGGCGGGGCGGGCGGTTCGGCCTGCTCCGGATGGGGCGGGTCGGCCTGCTCCGGTGGCGGATCGGCCTGTTCGGGAGGCGGCGGCTCCGCGTGCTCGGGCGGCGGGGGCGGCTCCTCGTGCTCCAGCGGCTCCTCCTGCTCCAGCGGCTCCTCCTGCTCCAGCAGCGGAGGTGGCTCCTCGTGCTCCAGCGGCGGGGGCGGGTCGAGTTGCGGCAGCTCGTCCTCCTCCTGATGAGGCCTGCTGACTCCTGCTGGCTCCTGCCGACTCCCGCCAACGGAACGTGGTCCACCGGTCACCCGGTGTCCACATGGTGAAAATCCCTGGCCACGAGCGGGGGGCCTCGCATAGAACACCGCCATGTTCTGGGTCCCCCTCTTCCTTCTCGCCTGGGCCGTGACCGCCCTGGCCTGCGGCCGGCTCTGCCTGGCCGCGAGCCGCGCCGCCGACCAGGAGCGGGCCGCGCCGCGCGGGCGCGAACTCACCCTCTACGAGACGGCGTTCCTCTCCGGTGGCCCCGACCGCGTCGCCGAGGTGACGCTGGTGGCGATGGCGGGGGCCCGGCGACTGCTGATCGCGCACACCGGATGGGCGACGGTGGTCGACCCGGTGGGCCGCGACGAGATGGAGCGTTCGGTGCTCGGTGCGATCGGCCCGGCGGGCCAGTCGCGCATCGCGCCGATACGCCGGGGCGCGGCCACCACCGACGCCGTGCGGGCGCTCGCGGACCGGCTCGTCGCCGCGGGTCTGGCCGTCCCGGACGGAGCCGCTTCGGGCGTCGCGGCCGCCGTGCGCCAGGTGCGGGCGGCGGCGGTGGCGGTGCTCGCGCTCGGCGCCACCGCGGCCCTGCTGCCCGGGCAGGGGCCCGAGAGCGCGGGGCAGGTGCCCGTAGCCGTCTGGTTCGGGCTGCCGCTGCTCCTGTGCGCGGGCTGCCTGGCGATCGCCCGGGTCGAGGCGCACCCGTATCCGCGGTGGGCCTCCCCCGCCGGGCAGCGGCTGCTCGGCACGCTGCCCCCGCGCGGCGACCACCTCACCGCCGTGGCCGTGCACGGGGTCCGCGCGGTCCCCGACCCGGGGCTGCGGCAGGCGTTCAGCGGACGGGGGCGGAGGGAGACCGCGCACGGGGGGCTTTGAACCCGACACCGGCGACCGGTGCTTTACTTCTCCGAATATCACACGAATCATCCCTTTTGTTCGAAGATCGCCTTGAACACATGGCAGAACAGAAGAGGTGGACACGCGCGATGAGAGCAGCAGCCGCCCGCTACGGAACCGCCGGATCCCTGGTCCTGACCGCCCTCGTCGCCGCCCCGGCGCACGGCGTGGGCGACGCCCCGCCCTCCCCCGAGGACCGCGGCACCGCCGTCGCCGCGCAGCGCGCCGAGGCCACCGGCATCCGCTGGGGCACTTGCGCCAAGGCCGAGGGCCTGCCGCCCTTCGTCCGGTGCGGCACGGTCTCCGTACCGCTGGACTACGCCCGGCCCGACGGCGAGCAGATCAGACTGACCGTCAGCAGGGGCAAGGCACCGGGCAAGGACGGGGGCCGGGCGGTCACCCGGCAGGGGGCACTCGTCTACAACCCCGGCGGGCCCGGCGGTTCCGGCATGTACTTCCCGATCCTCGGCGCCATGCCGGAGTGGAAGAGGATCGCGGCGGCGTACGACCTCATCGGCTACGCGCCGCGCGGCGTCGGCCGCTCGGCGCCGCTGTCCTGCCAGGACCCGAAGGAGTTCACCAAGGCGCCCACCTCGGCGGCGGTCCACCCCGACGCGGCGGAGAAGCGCGAGCGCGTCGCGCGGGCGAAGGCGTACGCGCTCGGGTGCGCCGCCCGCAACCCCGGCCTGCGGCACTACACGACGCTGAACAACGCACGCGACCTGGACGTGCTGCGGGCCGCGCTCGGCGAGCGGAAGCTGACGTTCATGGGGGCCTCGTACGGCACCTACTTCGGGGCCGTGTACGCCACGCTCTACCCCTCGCACGTGCGCCGCATGGTCTTCGACTCGGCGGTCGACCCGGCGCCGGAGCAGATCTGGTACCGCAACAACCTCGACCAGTCGCTGGCCTTCGAGCGACGCTGGGCGGACTTCCGGGCCTGGGTGGCCAAGCACGACAAGACCTACCGGCTGGGCGCGACGCCCCAGCGGGTCCAGGACAGCTACCGGGCGGTGCGCGCCGCGCTGGCCCGAAAGCCGGCGGGCGGCAAGGTGGGCCCCGGTCAGCTGCACGCCGCCTACCTCAAGGCCGGGTACTACGACGACTACTGGCCGGCGCGCGCCGCCGCCCTCTCCGCGTACCTGAAGGGCGATCCGAAGCCGCTGATCGAGCAGGCCGCGCCCGAGCCGCGCGGCGCGGTCGAGGAGGAGAACGGCAACGCCGTCTACACCGCCGTCGAGTGCAACGACGCCGCGTGGCCGACGGACTTCGCCACCTGGGACCGCGACAACACCTCGCTGGCGCGCGTGGCGCCCTTCGAGGCCTGGGACAACGCGTGGATGAACCTGCCGTGCGCCTTCTGGCCCGCGCCCCGGCAGCAGCCGGTCGACGTGGCGACGGCGCCCGGCGAGCTGCCGCCGACGCTGATCCTGGCCGCCGAGCGCGACGCGGCGACGCCGTACACGGGGGCGCTGGAGCTGGAGCGCAGGCTGGCGGGCTCGGTCCTGGTCACCGAACGCGACGCGGGCACCCATGGCATCGCGGGCGGCCCCAACGCCTGCGTGAACGGGCACCTGGAGGCGTACCTGCTGGAGGGCCGGCTCCCGGCGCGGGGCGCGGGGTGCGCACCGCACGGGGAGCCGAAGCCGCGGTCCGGCGAGCGGGTGGCGGAGCGTCCCAGGGCCCTCTGAGGTCAGGGGCCCTTGGGGGGGGTTACGCCAGGCCGGCCACGAGGTCCGCCACGGATTTGCGGCGGCCGGTGTAGAACGGCACCTCTTCGCGTACGTGCATCCGGGCCTCGGAGGCGCGCAGGTGACGCATGAGGTCGACGATGCGGTACAGCTCGTCGGCCTCGAAGGCGAGCAGCCACTCGTAGTCGCCGAGGGAGAAGGAGGCGACGGTGTTGGCGCGCACGTCGGGGTAGCCGCGGGCCATCTTGCCGTGGTCGGCGAGCATGCGGCGGCGGTCCTCGTCCGGCAGCAGGTACCAGTCGTAGGAGCGCACGAAGGGGTACACCGAGACGTAGTTGCGGGGCGTCTCGTCGGCGAGGAACGCCGGGATGTGCGACTTGTTGAACTCGGCGGGGCGGTGCAGCGCCATGTTCGACCAGACCGGCTCCAGGGCGCGGCCCAGCTTGGTGCGGCGGAAGAGGTTGTAGGCCTCCTGCAGCTCGTCGGCGGTCTCGGCGTGCCACCAGATCATGACGTCGGCGTCGGCGCGCAGACCGGAGACGTCGTAGGTGCCGCGGACCGTGATGTCCTTGGCGCCGAGCTGGTCGAACAGCTCCTGGACCTCGTCGGCGTAGCCGCTCCGGTCTTCGGGGAGCACATCACGCAGCTTGAAGACCGACCACAGCGTGTAGCGGATGACCTCGTTGAGGTCCTTGGCCTTCTTGCCGGCGTTGGGGGTCTTGGCGGGGGCGTCGTCACTCATGGGGCTATTCTCCTCCGCCGCCGTGCAGGCTCTGCACCGGGTCGCGGGTGAGCCGCTCCACACCGGTCAGGTCCCCCGCGAGCTGGTCGACGGCCGCGTTGGCACTCGCGACGCAGGCGGGAATGCCCACACCGTCGTAGGCCGCCCCGCACACCGCGAGGCCGGGCAGCGCGGCGACGTGCGCGCGGATGCGGGCCACGCGCGCGTGGTGGCCGACGGGGTACTGCGGCAGGCCGTCGTCCCAGCGGGAGACGCGGGAGGCGACGGGCTCGGCGGTCAGTCCGGTGGCCGCGCGCAGGTCGCGGCGGGAGATGTCGACCAGGTCGGCGTCGTCGCGGGCGAGGTCCGCCACGTCGCCGTGGCGCCCGACGGAGGTGCGCAGGACCAGCAGCCCGGGGTCCTGCCGGTCGATCCACCCCCACTTGCGGCTCGCGAAGGTGGACGCCTTGATGGTGTGCCCGTCGACGGGCGGCACGAGGAAACCGCTGCCTTGGGGAAGGTCGGTCTCGGCACGCTTGTACGCGAGGGTGATCAGCGCCATCGAGGCGTACTCGACGGTGCGCAGCTCGGCGGCCGCGGCCGGGGACTCGACGGCCAGGAGCTTCGCTGCGGCGGGCGCGGGCAGGGCGAGGACGACGGCGTCGGCCTCGTGGACGCCGTCGGGGGTGACCACGCGCCAGCCGTCGCCGGTCCGGCGCAGCTCCGTGACCGGCGTGTCCGTGCAGATCCGGGCGCCACGCGCGCGGACCGACTCGGCGACGGCGAGCGGCAGTTGCCCGATGCCGCCGTCGATGCCCATGAAGACGGGGCCGCTCTGCTGCTTGTGCGCGGCGCGGGCCTGGATGTCGCGGACGCCGTCCGTGAGGAAGGCGTGGGTGCGGGCGGCCTCGAAGAGCTGGGGGACGGCGGAGCGCATGGAGATGCGGTACGCGTCCCCGGCGTAGACCCCGCCGAGCAGCGGTTCCACGAGGCGGTCGACCACCTCGCGGCCCAGGCGGGCGGCGACGTACTCCCCGACCGCGACGTCGTCGCCGATCTCGGTGGGCGCCAGCTCGCGCTCGCGTTCGACGCGGCGCACTCCCTCCGGCGAGAGGACCCCGGCGAGGGCGGCGGCGTCCCCGGGCACGCCCATGACGTGGCCCTTGGGCATGGGGCGCAGGGCGCCCCGGGTCCAGATCGCGGCGGTCGCGGTGGCGGGCGGCTGGAGGCGGTCGGCGAGGCCCACCTCGCGGGCGAGGGCGACGGCCTCGGGGCGGCGGGCGAGCATCGACTCGGCGCCGAGGTCGACGCGCACCCCGGCGATCTCGCCCGCGTGCAGCTTGCCGCCGAGCCGGGCGGAGGCCTCCAGGAGGGTCACGCGGGTCGTCGGGTCGCCGGCCAGGAGCCGGTGCGCGGCGGCCAGGCCGGCGATCCCGCCTCCGATGACGACGGCGTGGCGGTCGCCCGTGCGTGTGTCCGTTTCGCGCATGTCCCCACTCTCTCAGACCGCCGAGTCCCGACCGTGACCGCATCGGGACCTGCCGGCAGCCACCGTTTCGCCCTCTCCCGCGTCGTAGAAGCATCACCGGCCACACTTTTCGGGGGTACGTCGATGCACACGTCCAGCAGGTCACGGCACCGCACAGCCGGGCACCGCACAGCCCGGGCCCTCTCCGGGGTCCTGCTCGCGGCCGCGCTGGCGCTCACCGGATGCAGCGCGGGCGACAGCGACAGCAGCGGCTCGGGGGGCGACAAGGCGGCGGGACCGGCCGCCCGGCCGGATCGCCCGGAGGGCGCCGCGGGCGCGCAGGCGGACAAGTCCCGCGAGCAGAAGCCGCCGAAGCCCGCCGGCATGCACATCATCCGCACCGCGACGCTCGTCGTGCGGGTCAAGGACGTGCCGAAGGCGCTGGAGGAGGCGCGGGCGGCGGCCGAGGACGCGGGCGGCCTCGTGGGCGACGAGAACACCTCCCGCGACGACGAGGGCCGCGAGCGCTCCCGCGTCGTGCTGCGGGTCCCGCAGGACTCGTACGAGGAGGTCCTCACCGCCCTCGAAGGCACCGGCAAGCTGCTCGACCGCCGCGCGAAGGCGCAGGACGTCACCGATCAGGTCGTGGACGTCGAGAGCCGCGTCGCGTCGCAGCGGGCGAGCGTGGCGCGGGTGCGGAAGCTGATGGACAAGGCGACCGAGCTGAGCGACGTCGTCACCCTGGAGGGAGAGCTGAGCTCCCGTCAGGCCGATCTGGAGTCGCTGCTCGCCCAGCGGGCCTCGCTCAAGGACCGCACCACCATGGCGACGATCACCCTCTCCCTCACCGAGGGCGCGCCGCAGGTCGACGACGGGGACGAGGACGAGGACCCGACGCTCGGCGACGCGCTCGGGGGCGGCTGGGACGTGTTCGTCACGGCACTGCGCTGGATCGCGATCGCCCTGGCGGCCGTCCTGCCGTTCGCGGTGGTGGCCGCGGCGGCGTTCCTGCTGTGGCTGCGGGTCCTGCGCCCGCGCCTGGCGCGCCGCCCGGCGCCGCGGGGGCGGGACGACTGAGCGGCCCGCGCCCCGTGTCGGCCGCCGGGCGGGCCCGCCGTAGCGTGTCCGTATGAGCAGCACACGAGAGCGACTGGTGGTCATCGGAGGGGACGCCGCCGGCATGTCGGCGGCGTCCCAGGCGCGCAGGCTCAAGGGCCCGGACGAGTTGGAGATCGTCGCGTTCGAGCGCGGCCGGTTCACCTCGTACTCCGCCTGCGGCATCCCGTACTGGGTGGGCGGCGACGTCGGGGAGCGGGACGAGCTGGTCGCGCGCACCCCCGAGGAGCACCGGGAGCGCGCGATCGACCTGCGGACGGGCACCGAGGTGCGCCGCGTCGATGTGGCGGGCCGGCGCGTGCTCGCCCGTGACCTCGAAGCGGACGAGGAGTACTGGACGGCGTACGACAAGCTCGTCATCGCCACCGGGGCCCGGCCGCTGCGGCCGCCGCTGCCCGGCATCGACGCCCCCGGCGTGCACGGTGTGCAGTCCCTGGGCGACGGCCAGGCCCTGATCGACACCCTGGCCCGCACCGAGGGGCGCCGCGCGGTCGTCGTCGGCGCGGGCTACATCGGCGTCGAGATGGCGGAGGCGCTGATCAAACGCGGCTACGACGTGACGGTGGTCAACCGCGGCGAGGAGCCGATGTCGACGCTGGACGCGGACATGGGCCGCCTCGTGCACAAGGCGATGACGGGGCTCGGCATCAAGATGGTCAACGGCGCCGAGGTCACCGAGATCCGCACCGGGGACGACGGGCGGGTCAGGGCGGTGGCCACGCGGGACGCCGAGTATCCGGCGGACGTGGTGGTCCTCGGTCTCGGGGTGCGCCCGGCGACCGAGCTGGCCCGCGAGGCGGGGCTGCCGCTGGGCGAGCACGGCGGTCTGCTGACCGACCTCGGGATGCGGGTGCGCGGCCACGAGGACATCTGGGCGGGCGGGGACTGCGTGGAGGTCCTCGACCTGATGTCGGGGCGCGAGCGGCACATCGCCCTGGGCACGCACGCGAACAAGCACGGACAGGTCATCGGCGCGAACGTGGGCGGGGGGTACGCGACGTTCCCCGGCGTGGTCGGCACGGCCGTCAGCAAGGTGTGCGACCTGGAGATCGCCCGTACGGGCCTGCGGGAGAAGGACGCGCGGGCGGTCGGGCTGCGGTACGTGGCGGTGACCGTCGAGTCGACCAACCGGGCCGGTTACTACCCGGGCGCGGCGCCGATGACGGTGAAGATGCTGGCCGAGCGGCGCACGGGCAGGCTGCTCGGGGTGCAGATCGTCGGGCGCGAGGGCGCCGGGAAGCGGGTGGACGTCGCGGCGGTCGCGCTGACGGCGGGCATGACGGTGGAACAGATGACGGCACTCGACCTCGGATACGCGCCGCCGTTCTCCCCGGTGTGGGACCCGGTCCTGGTGGCCGCGCGCAAGGCGGTGGCGGCGGTCCGGGCGGACACCGCCTGAAGACACCCGCCGCCGCTTCCACCGCCACCGCCCCACCGCGCCCCGGGCGCGAGTACGAAGGAAGGACGACAGGCAAGGGCGACAGGCCCTCACCCGCGAACACGCCCTGTTCCGCTCCCCCTGCTCCGGCCAGGAATGCGCTTGCCATGCAGGTCAGCACGCGCTTACCGGCGAGGACCGCCGCATCCTCGCCGGTACGTGTTTGGCCGATTCCAGACGGTCGGAGGGCGGGTGCCGCACGCGCCGTGGGAGCCCGCCCACGGCCGGCGCGGGTACCGCGCCGCCATGCGCCCGCGCCGGTCGCCACCCCCTCTGAGCGGCCACGGCTCCCCGGAGGTCTTGGCTCGGGGCTCATGTCACCCGCCGCCCGCGTGCCCTCGCCCGCAGCGGAACCGGTGTCCTCCTTTTTCCGCCAGGTTTCACAGAATCAGCACAGATCCCCCAGATGAGCACCACTATGTGACCCGTCAGAGCGGCACGGACACACACCGCGACACGTGACCGTGCTGTTTGGGGGGCGGGCCGTGGGGTGGAGACACCCCTCCGGTCCACCGGGGAGGGGACCACACACCGCATGAGACACATCGCACGGGCGACCGCTCCCGGCGCCGCCGCTTCGCTTCTCGCGCTCCCGCTGCCGGGCAAGGACTCCGCCACCGCGGAGTCCGCCCCACCCCGCTCGCCGTCCCCCGAAGGGGCGTGACCCCGTGCGCATACTCCTCCTCGGCTCCACCGGATACCTCGGCGGGCACGTCGCCGAGCGGCTGCGGGCCCTGCCGGGCGTACGGCTGCTGCGCGGCGGCCACGCACGCGTCGACGACCACCGGATCGACCTCGCCACCGGCTCCGTCGACGCGCTCGCCGAGCAGCTGGGCCGGGCCGCGCCCGACGCCGTGGTCAACTGCGCGGGCGCCGTCGGCGGCGCCCCGTCGGTCCTGGCCGAGGTCAACTCCCGCGGCCCCGCGGCCCTGTGCGAGGCCCTGCGGGCGGCGGCGCCCACCGCGCGCCTGGTGCACCTCGGCTCGGCGGCGGAGTACGGGCCGAGCGGCGTCGGCGAGCGGGCCACCGAGGACACCCCCGCCCGCCCCCTCACCCCCTACGGCGCCACCAAGCTGGCCGGCACCCTCGCCGTCCTGGACACGCCGCTCGACGCCACCGTCCTGCGGATCACCGACCCGGTGGGCCCCGGGGCGCCCCCGGACGGCCTGCCCGGCCGCCTCACCGCCGAGCTGAGCCGCGCCCTGACCCGGACACCGCACGGCCCGGTGCGCGTCGGCGACCTGTCGGCGCACCGGGACTTCGTCGACGTACGCGATGTCGCGCAGGCCGTGGCGCTCGCGCTGGCCCTGCCGGGGCGGCTGCCGCGCCTGCTCAACATCGGCAGCGGCCGGGCCGTGCCGGTGCGCGACCTGGCGCGGGCCCTCGCGTCCCTCGCGGGCTTCACCGGCGACATCGAGGAGGCGCCGGGCGCGGCGGGTCGCTCGGCGGCGGTGCCCTGGCAGTGCTCCGACGTGACGGCCGCCGAGTGGGAGCTGGGCTGGCAGCCGCGGTTCACGCTGCGGGAGTCGCTGGCCGCCCTGTGGGCCGTGGACGGCTCCCCGCGCCCGGCGCCGGCCGCCGGGGACCCGCGCTGATCCCGCCGGTCCCCCTTCCGGTCCGCGACGCGTCCCGTCCCATGTGGAAACGGTCCCCGCCCGTTCGGGCAGGGACCGTTTTCGGACTTTCTTCAGCGGGCCGTGCGGGTGTGGACGTAGTCCACGAGCCGGGTCAGCGCCTCGGGGTCGGTGGTCGGCAGGACGCCGTGGCCGAGGTTGAAGATGTGGCCCTCCAGGCCCTCCGCGGCGGCCAGCACCTCGTCCGTCTTCGTCTCGACGGCCTCGCGCGTGGAGAAGAGGACGGCCGGGTCGAGGTTGCCCTGCAGCGCCTTGCCGGGGCCGACGCGCCGCGCCGCCTCGTCCATCGGCACCCGCCAGTCCACGCCGACGACGTCCGCGCCGGCCTCGCCCATCGCCCCGAGCAGTTCACCGGTGCCGACGCCGAAGTGGATGCGGGGCACACCGTACCCGGCGACCGCGTCGAAGACCTTGGCCGAGGCCGGCAGCACCGAGCGGCGGTAGTCGGCGGGCGAGAGCGCGCCCACCCACGAGTCGAAGAGCTGCACCGCGCTGGCGCCCGCCTCGATCTGCACCTTCAGGAAGGCGGCGGTGATCTCCGCGAGCCGGTCGAGCAGGTCGGCCCAGAGCTGCGGGTCGCCGTACATCAGCGCCTTGGTGTGCTCGTGGTTGCGGCTCGGGCCGCCCTCCACGAGGTAGCTGGCGAGGGTGAAGGGCGCCCCGGCGAACCCGATGAGCGGGGTGGAGCCCAGCTCACCGGTCAGCATCCCGATCGCCTCGGTGACGTAGTGGACGTCCTCCGGGGTGAGGTCGCGCAGCTGCGCGAGGTCGGCGCGCGAGCGGATCGGGTTCTCGACGACCGGTCCGATGCCGGGCTTGATGTCGAGGTCGACGCCGATCGCCTTCAGCGGGACGACGATGTCGCTGAAGTAGATCGCCGCGTCCACGTGGTGGCGGCGCACCGGCTGCAGCGTGATCTCGGTGACGAGGTCGGGCCGCATGCAGGACTCCAGCATGGCCGTGCCCTCGCGGACCTTGCGGTACTCGGGAAGTGAGCGCCCCGCCTGCCGCATGAACCAGACCGGCGTGTGCGGCACCGCCTCGCGCCGGCACGCCTTCATGAAGGGGGAGTCGTACGTCGCTGTGTTCTGCCGGCCCGTGGGGCTCTGGCTGTTGTTGGCACTCACGCGGAAAGTCTCGCACGTCGACCGGGGACCCCCTCACGGGTGTCTCTCCCTGCGCGAAGGCGTCGTTCCCCTTAACCTTCCCCGCATGGCTGCGGCTCAGGGACAACGGTCGGACGGCGCTGGAGAGATGGACGGTTCGGAGGGGAATGTGGCGGATGCGGCTCCGCCGCCCTTCCGCGCGGCGGTCGAGGCGCTGCGGGAGGCACGGCTGCGGCCGGAGATCGAGATCGAGCCGACGCGACCGCCGCAGCGGCTCGCGCCCTACGCGTACGCGCTGGAGGCGGCGGTCGTGGACGGCGAGGAGGACCTCGCGGACGGGCGGCTCGTGCTGCTCCACGACCCGGCGGGACACGACGCCTGGAAGGGTCAGTTCCGGTTCGTGACGCTGGTGCGGGCGGAGCTGGAGCCGGAGATGGCCGCGGACCCGCTGCTCCCGGAGGTCTGCTGGACGTGGCTGACCGGGGCGCTGCGCTCGCGCGGGCTCTCGGTCGGGGAGGCGAGCGGCACGGTGACCCGCGCGGGGTCGTACTACTTCGGGGGGCTCTCGGAGCGCCCGCCCGCCTCCCAGATCGAGATCCGGGCGTCCTGGACCCCCCGCGAGGGCGGCGCGGGGGTGCCGGACACGGCGGCGCATCTGGGGGCGTGGTGCGAGCTGCTGTGCCAGGTGGCGGGGCTGCCGCCGGCCGGGCCCGCGGGGGACGGCTCCGTGGTGTCGCTGCCCCAGCGGCGGGGGCCGCTCTCCCCCTGACCGTCCGGCGCACCGTGACCGCCCCGTGGCCCCGCGCCACGGGGCGCTTCTGTTGTCGCTCGGAAGAGTGACGGTTCGGAATGATCTTCGGATGGTCGAGCGCGTGTCCGAATTGCCCCGATTGACACTCATCACATCGTGATCATTCCTAAAGCCCGACGGGTTTGCTGCCGAAGAGGTTTGTGACCTTGAAAAGCATGGTTCGTCCCGGCTTCCTCCCCGAGCCGGTCCCGTCCCGCCCCCTTCCGCTCCCCCCAGGAGGCCTGGTGTCCGTTCTCCTCGAGCAGCCCGCAAGCCTGGTCGCCTACCGCCCGAACAAGCCGACCGCCATGGTCGTCGTGGCCGACCCCCGCGTCAGATCCACCGTCACCCGCCACCTGTGGGCCCTCGGTGTACGCGACGTCATCGAGGCCTCGTCGATCGCGGAGGCTCGTCCCCGCATCGGCAACCCCCGCGACATCTGCGTCGCAGACGTCCACCTCCCCGACGGCTCCGGCCTGACGCTGCTGTCCGAGACCCGTGCCGCGGGCTGGCCCAACGGCCTCGCCCTCTCCGCCGCCGACGACATCGGCGCCGTGCGCAACGCCCTCGCGGGCGGCGTCAAGGGCTACGTCGTCACCGGCACGCGGACGAACGTCGGACTCCCCACCCGCCCCGGCGCCGCCCCCATCGGTTCGGCCGCCGCCCGAATGCACCGCCGCCCCCCGGGCGCCCCGAGCCACCCCGGCGGCTACCGCGAGCTGTCCGGCCGGGAGGTCGAGGTGCTCCGGCTCGTCGCCGAGGGCCAGTCCAACAAGGCCATCGGCGTCTCCATGGGCCTGTCCGCCCTGACCGTCAAGAGCCACCTCGCCCGGATCGCGCGCAAGCTCGGCACGGGTGACCGGGCAGGGATGGTGGCGGTCGCGCTGCGCACCGGAATCATCCACTGACCGATTTACACCCCTCCCGCGCCCGTCGACGGAACGTTCCGTCGACGGGTGCCGCGCATACCCGGATACCCTTGACAGGTGACCGACGCCCAAGAGACCGCAGCAGACAGCTCACTGCGAACCACCGGAGGCGCCCCTCCGGACGACGGCCTCGCTTCCGATGGGCTGCCGACCCCCTTGCTGGAACCGCGTGACGGCATTCCGCCGGTAATCGCCGACGAGGAGTCCCTCGCCGCGACGATCGCCGCCTATGCCCGCGGCACCGGCCCCGTCGCCGTCGACGCCGAGCGCGCGTCCGGCTACCGGTACGGCCAGCGCGCCTACCTCGTCCAGCTCCGCCGCGAGGGCGCGGGCTCCGCGCTCATCGACCCCGTGGCCTGCCCCGACCTCTCCGCGCTCGGCGAGGCCATCGGCGACACCGAGTGGGTGCTGCACGCCGCCACCCAGGACCTGCCGTGCCTGCGCGAGATAGGCATGGTCCCCTCGCGGATCTTCGACACGGAGCTGGCGGGCCGACTGGCCGGGTTCCCGCGCGTGGGTCTCGGCGCGATGGTCGAGAGCGTGCTCGGCTTCAGCCTGGAGAAGGGCCACTCCGCCGTCGACTGGTCAACGCGGCCCCTCCCCGAGCCCTGGCTGCGGTACGCCGCGCTCGACGTGGAGCTCCTCGTCGACCTGCGCGACGCCCTGGAGAAGGAGCTGGACCGGCAGGGCAAGCTGGAATGGGCCCGCGAGGAGTTCGACGCCATCGCCTCCGCGCCGCCCGCGCCGCCCCGCAAGGACCCCTGGCGGCGGACGTCCGGCATGCACAAGGTGCGCAGGCGCCGGCAGATGGCGGTCGTACGGGAGCTGTGGAACGCCCGCGACCGGATCGCGCAGCGGCGCGACGTGTCGCCGGGCAAGGTGCTCGGCGACGGCGCGATCGTCGAGGCGGCGCTCGCCCTGCCGCCCAACGTGCACGCGCTCGCGGGGCTCACCGGCTTCGGGCACCGCATGGGGCGGCGCCAGCTTGAGCAGTGGCAGGCCGCGGTGGACCGCGCCAAGGCCCTGCCGGACTCCGAGCTTCCGCAGCCCGGTCAGACGGTGAGCGGGCCGCCGCCGCCGCGGGCCTGGGCGGACCGCGACCCCGCGGCGGCCGCGCGGCTCTCCGCCGCGCGGGCGGCGATCTCCTCGCTCGCCGAGGGCCTCAACATGCCCCAGGAGAACCTGATCACTCCGGACACGGTCCGGCGGCTGTGCTGGGAGCCTCCGGCTCAGGTGGACGCGGACGCGGTGGCGGCGGCGCTGGCGGCGTACGGGGCGCGGCCGTGGCAGATCACGCAGGTGACCCCCGCGCTGGTCACGGCGCTCTCCTGACCCCGGGCCCCTCCTCGCCGCCCCCACCCCGACCCGCCGCTCCGCGGCGGACATCTCCCACCCACCCACCCGTTTACCCGGCATCCCACGGTGACCGATCCCCCAGCCCCCACCAACCCGGGGCAACGGGTGGGTGGGTGGGAAAACACCCGCCGCGAAGCGGCGGGCACCACCACGCACCCGCGGACGAGAACCCACACAAAGGCGACGGCCTACGGCACCCCGCCGACGCGGGGCAACGGGTGGGTGGGTGGGAAAACACCCGTCGCGGAGCGGCGGACGCCCACCCCACCGCCCGGCGCGAGCCGATTGTGACGTTCGCCTCCCCGAGCCGACCCTTGGCCACATAGTTACCGACAAGTAGCATGGCCGGAGGAAGCGCGCCGCAGGCGTGGCGCAACCGCACCCTGGAGGAGAGCCATCGTGCCTCGTACCGTCAGGGACGTCGTCTTCGTGGACGGCGTCCGCACCCCGTTCGGCAAGGCGGGTCCGAAGGGCATCTACCACGAGACCCGTGCCGATGACCTCGTCGTGAAGGCCATCCGGGAGCTGCTGCGCCGCAACCCGGACCTCGACCCCGCCAAGATCGACGAGGTCGCCATCGCGGCGACCACGCAGATCGGCGACCAGGGTCTGACGATCGGCCGCACCGCCGGCATCCTCGCCGGGCTCCCGCAGTCCGTGCCCGGCTACTCCATCGACCGCATGTGCGCCGGCGCGCTCACCGCCGTGACCTCGGTCGCCGGCAGCGTCGCCTTCGGCGCGTACGACATCGCCGTGGCCGGCGGCGTCGAGCACATGGGCCGCCACCCCATGGGCGAGGGCGTCGACCCGAACCCCCGCTTCGTGAGCGAGAAGCTGGTCGACGAGTCCGCCCTGTTCATGGGCATGACCGCCGAGAACCTGCACGACCGCTACCCGAGCATCACCAAGCTGCGCGCCGACGAGTACGCCGTGCGCTCGCAGGAGAAGGCCGCCAAGGCCTACGCCGACGGCAAGATCCAGGCCGACCTCGTGCCGATCTCCGTACGCCGTACCAACGAAGAGGCCGGTGAGACCGGCTGGGGCCTCGCCACCGCCGACGAGCCGATGCGCCCGGGCACCACCCTGGAGAACCTCGCCGGGCTGAAGACGCCGTTCCGTACCCACGGCCGCGTCACGGCCGGCAACGCCGCCGGGCTCAACGACGGCGCCACCGCCTCCCTGATCGCCTCCGAGGAGTTCGCGCGGGAGAACAACCTCCCCGTGAAGATGCGCCTCGTCTCGTACGCCTTCGCGGGCGTCGAGCCGGAGGTCATGGGCTACGGCCCGATCCCGGCCACGGAGAAGGCGCTCGCCAAGGCGGGCCTGTCCATCTCCGACATGGGTCTCTTCGAGATCAACGAGGCGTTCGCCGTGCAGGTGCTCGCCTTCCTGGAGCACTACGGCATCGCGGACGACGACGCGCGCGTCAACCAGTACGGCGGCGCCATCGCGTTCGGCCACCCGCTCGCCTCCTCCGGCGTACGCCTGATGACGCAGCTGGCGCGGCAGTTCGAGGAGCAGCCCGAGGTGCGTTACGGCCTCACGACCATGTGTGTCGGCTTCGGCATGGGCGCCACGGTCATCTGGGAGAACCCGAACCACAAGGACGCCGGAGGCGACAAGTGAGCACCACGACCACCGAGCTTCTGAAGGGTGCGGCCGAGCTGTTCCCGGACGAGGTCGTCACGCAGGCGCACGTGCGCCACCTCGACCTGCCGGGCGGCGCGGGGCGCTTCGCGCTCATCACGCTGGACAACGGCTTCGACCACACCAAGCCGACCACGTTCGGCCCGGGCTCGCTGGCGAACCTGAACGCCGCGATCGACCAGGTCGAGAAGGAGGCGTCCGAGGGTTCCGTCGTCGGTGTCGGCATCACCGGCAAGCCGTTCATCTTCGCCGTCGGCGCCGACCTCAAGGGCGTGGAGATCCTCAAGCGCCACGAGGACGCGCTGGCCATCGGCAAGGGCGGCCACGACGTCTTCAAGCGTCTGTCGGGCCTCGCCGTGCCGACCTTCGCGTACTACAACGGCGCCGCGATGGGCGGTGGCGTCGAGGTCGGTCTGCACTGCTCGTACCGCACCGTCTCCAAGGCGCTGCCCGCCTTCTCGCTGCCCGAGGTCTTCCTCGGCCTGGTCCCGGGCTGGGGCGGCTGCGCGCTGCTGCCGAACCTGATCGGCGCCGACCGCGCGGTCTCGGTCATCATCGAGAACTCGCTCAACCAGAACCGTCAGCTCAAGGGCAAGCAGGTCTTCGAGCTCGGCATCGCCGACGCGATCTTCGAGGGCGCCGACTTCCTGGAGCAGTCGCTGCTGTGGACGGCCTCCGTCCTCAGGGGCGAGATCGAGGTCGTCCGTCCCGAGATCGACCGGGGCGAGGCCTGGGACGCCGCCGTCGCGCGCGGCCGTGCCATCGCCGACTCCAAGGTGCACGGCGCCGCTCCGGCCGCCTACCGCGCCCTGGAGATCATCGAGGCCGCCAAGGACGGCGACCTCCAGAAGGGCTTCGACGCCGAGGACAAGGCGCTCGCCGACCTCATCATGGGCGGTGAACTGCGCGCGGGCATCTACTCGTTCAACCTCGTGCAGAAGCGCGCCAAGCGCCCCGCCGGCGCCCCGGACAAGAACCTGGCGCGCCCGGTCACCAAGGTCGGTGTCGTCGGCGCCGGTCTGATGGCCTCGCAGCTCGCGCTGCTGTTCCTGCGCCGCCTGGAGGTGCCGGTCGTGCTGACCGACATCGACCAGGAGCGCGTCGACAAGGGTGTGGGCTACGTCCAGGCCGAGATCGACAAGCTGCTCGGCAAGGGCCGCATCAACCAGGACAAGGCCAACCGCCTCAAGGCGCTGGTGAGCGGCGTCCTGGACAAGGCCGAGGGATTCTCCGACGCGGACTTCATCATCGAGGCCGTCTTCGAGGAGATCGGCGTCAAGCAGCAGGTCTTCGCGGAGGTGGAGGCGGTCGCGCCGGCGCACGCCATCCTCGCCACGAACACCTCCTCGCTGTCGGTCACCGAGATGGCGTCGAAGCTGAAGCACCCCGAGCGGGTCGTCGGCTTCCACTTCTTCAACCCGGTCGCGATCCTGCCGCTCCTGGAGATCGTGCGCGGCGAGCGGACCGACGACGCCTCGCTGGCCACGGCGTTCGGTGTCGCCAAGAAGCTGAAGAAGACCGCGGTGCTCGTGAAGGACGCCCCGGCGTTCGTCGTGAACCGCATCCTGACCCGCTTCATGGGCGAGATCCAGAACATCATCGACGAGGGCACCCCGGTCGCCGTCGCCGAGAAGGCCATCGAGCCGCTCGGTCTGCCGATGTCGCCGCTGGTCCTCCTGGAGCTGGTCGGCCCGGCCATCGGCCTGCACGTCTCGGAAACCCTGAACCGCGCCTTCCCGGAGCGCTTCACCGTCTCCCCGAACCTCGCGGCCGTCGTCAAGGCGGGCAAGCGCGGCTTCTACGTGTACGACAGCGGGAAGCCGGAGCTGGACCCCGAGGTCGCCGCCCTCCTCAAGCAGGGCGACGTCGTCCTCACCGAGGAGCAGGTGCGCGACCGCGTGCTCGACGCGGTGGCCCAGGAGATCGGGCTCATGCTCGACGAGGGCGTCGTCGCCGAGGCCCAGGACATCGACCTGTGCCTGATCACCGGCGCGGGCTGGCCCTTCCACCTGGGCGGCATCACGCCGTACCTGGACCGTGAGGGCGTCAGCGAGCGGGTGAACGGCAAGCGGTTCCTCGCCCAGGGCGTGGCGAGCGTCCCGGCGTAACTGCTGCGCCGCCGCAACACGGCCGGGGCCGTACGGGAGCGACTCCCGTACGGCCCCGCCCGTTTCGCCGCCCGCGCACCGTTTCCCGGTGCGCACCCGGCGTCAGACCGTCGTCCACGCCTCCAGCGCGAGGCCCGGCTCCGCCTTCTGGCGGGCGAGCCGCAGCGTGCCGTCGAGGCCGATCGCCGCCATGACCACGCGGCCCCGGGCGTCGAGGGCCAACGCCGGTGCGCCCAGGCACCGTTCGCCGGTCTCGGCCCACCACAGGCCCGCTTCCTCGTCCTCCGTGGGGAACGCGGCGAGCGCGGGGCGGCCGCCGGCGGTGCGGTGCGCGAGGACCGTGCAGTCGTGGCCGTCTATGGTCGTGCGCAGGGCCGCGACGGGTCCGGTGCCGGGGGCGCCGCCGAGCGGCACGGCCGGGCCGCCGCCGGCCGGGCGGTGGGCGAGCATGCCGCTGCCGTGCGCGTCGGCGGCGTAGTACGTGAAGCGGTCGGGGCCGGTCTCCAGGACCGTGCCCGAGCCGGGGGCCGCGGCGAGCGGCACGTCATCCCGCCGCGTGAGGTCGCCGCCCTGCTTGTCCTGCGCCCAGCGCAGCGTGGCCTTGTCGCCGGGTGCGAGGACCTCGACGCGGCCGGTGGAGGTGGCGAGGGCGACGATGCCGTCCAGGGCCTCGCGGACCTTGAAGTCCTTCCAGGCCTCCCACTTGCCGCCCTTGCCCTCACGGCGCATCCGCACGCTGTGCACGGCGTCCCGCACGAAGACGTGGACGGTGCCCGCCGCGTCCACGGCGGCCGCGGGCGCGCCGAGGTGGGGGGCGCGCTCGACGAGCTTGGTGTGCGGGTTGCCGAGCGGGCGCCAGTCCATGAGAGGGCGGCCCGTCTGGTACTGGATGGAGTGCACGAGGTCGACGACGACCTTGCCGTCGGCCTCGCGCCGCTCACCGCGGCCCACGAAGTGCACGTAGCCGTCGGCGCCCTGGGCCAGCGTGAGGTACGTCAGGTCGGGCGCCGTGAAGAAGTCGGGGCCCGTCCAATCGGGGCCGCCGGGCGCGGTCTCGGTCCAGCGCAGCAGCCCGCTCTCGGCGCGGGCGTACGCGGTGAGGCGGCCGTCCTTGCCGCGCAGCAGCCAGCGGGCGGTGTCCGGGGCACCGGTGCTGACGGACCTCGTCGTCGGCGGCATGACTCGGCGGCAACCCTTCCACGTTCACGTGCGCACAGCGTTTTGCCTATTAGTTTACGTTTGCCGCATGAGAACTCTTGTCGTCGTCGACGGCGCCAACGTGGTCGGTTCCGTGCCGGACGGCTGGTGGCACGACCGCCGCGGGGCCGCCGAACGCCTGCGGGACCGGCTCGTCGCCCACGCCGAGAAAGGCGTCGAGGGCCACCCGGGCCCGGTGGACGTCGTCCTGGTCGTGGAGGGCGCGGCGCGGGGCGTCGAGTCCGTGCCGGGCGTCCGCGTGGAGAGCGCGCCCGGCAGCGGTGACGACCACATCGTGAAAGTGGCCGCGGAGGCCGCGGGCCGGCCGTGCCTGGTCATCACGGCCGACCGCGAACTGCGCCGCAGGGTCGGTGAGGTGGGCGCCCACTGCGCGGGCCCGAGGACGGTGCGCGTGCCCTGAGCGGCCTGCCTCGGCTAGAGCCGCTTCGCGCTGCGCAGCGTCGAGGCGTAGTAGCCGTTGCCGTCGAGGCGGGAGGTGCCGCCCTTGTCGCCGATGGTCGGGCCGTTGACCTCTTCCCGGCTGGAGATGAAGATCTTGTGGCCGTCGGCGTCGTGGCCGAGGAACATGCCGACGTGGTCGAGGCGCTGCTTGGTGCGGGCGTCGAGTTTGAAGAAGACCAGGTCGCCCGGTTGCACCACGTCGATGGACTTGGGGCGGTCGGCCGCGCCGACGCCCTTCAGCTCGATGACGTCCGTGCCGGCCTTGCCGCGCGCCATGCCGTTGGCGGTGCGGGGCAGGCCGTCGCCGGAACTGTCGTCGGCCATCAGGGGGTAGCGGGCCCGGTAGCCGAAGACCGTGCGGATGAAGCCCGAGCAGTCCATGGAGCGGGCCCGCAGCTTCTCGGGCTGGACGGTGGTGCCGTTGCGGAAGGTGTAGGGGATGCCGAGGTAGTCGTAGAAGTCGGACTGCTCCAGGCGCAGGTCGTTGCCGGAGCTGCCGTTGGGGTTCAGCGGACCGAAGTCGGCGTCACCGGCGTACGCGATGCCCTCGTCGTCCTTCTTGACGGGGGCGCCCTCCACGTACTGGAACGCCATCGCGAAGATGTCGTCCTCCTCGCTGCCGGAGAACTCCTTGTACCAGTCCTTGAACCACTTCTCCTTCTCCGCGCCCTCGCGCCACGTCTCCGGCATCAGCCGCACCCAGTCGTTGGTGACGACGCGGGACTTGGTGTTCGCGGGCTCGGTGAAGGTGCGGCTCGGGCCGGTCAGCGTGGCGGTGCGGGCGCCGTCGGTGAAGGTGGCGAGCACCTTGCCGCCGTCGGTGCGCAGCACGGAGCGGTCGGGGTTCTTCAGGCGCTCCCACTTCAGCTCGCCGCTCGCCTGCTGCCCGGTGCTGTTGCGCAGCCCCGGGGTGTCGGTGACGGCCTGCACCTTGGGCACCTTGGCCGCTTCGTCCGCGCGCAGTTCCACGGTCAGGTAGGCGCTGCCGGCGAGCAGGGCGAGCACGGTCGCCGCGTGCAGGACGGGACGTTTCTTCTTGGGCGGCATGAATGACTCCAGGGAATCAGGCGGACGGCATGAAGCCGAGGAGGATCCCGGCGGTGAGGACGACGTAGGCCATGAGCGTCACCGAGCCGGTGGCGAGCAGCGTGGGGCCCTTGGGCTGGCGCACGAGCTGGTAGGCGATCAGGCCCGGGACGATGAAGCCGAGGGTCTGGTTCGCGTACATGAGCGGGAACTCCAGGGAGAGCACGATCATCACGGTGGCCTGGAGCGTCACGCCGAGCAGCACGACCGCGGCGAACAGCCGCTTGCCGTAGAGGATCACGTACTTCTGCATCAGCAGGGTGCCGGCGTACGTCAGCACGGTCACGCCGACCACCATGGCCGCGCGCTGGAGGTCCTCGACGAGGGTCAGCGCCAGCCAGCCCGGGGTGATCATGCCGCCGGGCGAGAGGTTGGTCGTCAGGTAGCAGACCAGGGAGAAGAGCAGCCCGAGCGCGATGCCGACCGCGGCGATCTCAGGGGTGAGGACGGAGGGAATCAACGGGGCTCTCCTGGGCTGTGCCACTGCTGGGTGTCGTCTGCGGCGGGCGGTGCGGGCGGCACCCGCGGCTCGAACATGCCGCGGGGGGCGGGGGGCCGGCCGTGGGTCTCGTACGGCTGGTGCTGCTGCTGGTGCTGCTGCTGGTGCTGCTGGTGCTGGTGCTGCTGGTGCTGCTGATATGGCTCGTACTGCTGGTGCGGGTCGTACTGCTGCGCCTCGTAGGACTGCTGGGCCTGCTGTGCCTGCTGCGCCTCGTAGCGCTGCTGTGCCTGCTGGGTCTCGTAGCGCTGCTGTGCCTGCTGCGCCTCGTAGGACTGCTGGTACGGCTCGTGTGCCTCGTACCGCTGTTCCGGGGCGTGGTGCTGCGCGGGGAGGCGGACCTGCGGGTGCTGGCCGGTGCTCGTGTACCGCGTCTCGTACGCCTCGGAGTAGTGCTGGTAGGGGTCGACGTGCGGCTCGTAGAACGGCGCGGGCTCCTCGGGGGCCTGCTCCTCGCTCTCGTCCGGCGGCAGCTCCGCGAGGTGTTCCAGGAGCAGTTCGCCCTGGCCGTGGATGTTGCCGATGGCCACCAGGGAGGAGTCGGGGCCGAGCTGCGCGAGCATCTCGCGCATGAATTCCTCCGGGTCGCGCCGGTCGCCGCCGAGGTCGACGGCGTGCGAGCGCCACTCGGCGGGGATCGCGTCGATGGCCGACTTGGCGGGGTGGCCGATGACGAAGACCTTGTCCGGCTTCAGGTCGGGGATGATCTCGCCCATCTGGCCGTTGCGCTCGACGCGGTCGGGGCGGCAGTTGATGACGACGTTGAGCGGCCGGTGGATGGCGCCGAGGTCGAGCAGCTGGTTGATGTTCATCAGCGTCGACTCGGGGTCGTTCGCCGCGAAGACGTTGGCGAAGCGGAGCTTCTTGCCGTCCTCGGTGGCGTACCGCTCGACGGAGAGGACACCGGGGTCCGGCGGCGCCTCGTACATGCCCTGGAGGGCGACCTCGCGGCCGACGCCGAGGAGGTCGGCGACCTTCAGCGCGATGGCCACGTTCTCCTTGAAGGTGAACCAGCTGAAGCCGCGCAGCTCGTCGTCGGTGACCGTCTCGGGGTCGGCGTAGACCAGCTCGCAGTTCCGGGCGTCGGCCTCCTCCTTGAGGATGTCGAAGCGGTCCTTCTCCGCGGTCACGCAGATGCCGCCCTCCGGCATGGAGCGCGAGAGCGAGCGCGCCACGTCGTCGAGGGTCGGGCCCATCTCGGCGAGGTGGTCCTCGCGGACGTTGCAGAGCACGCCGATGGTGGAGCGGATCAGCTTGGACTGGTTGATCTCCTGGAGGGCGGGCATGACCGCCATGCACTCGATGACCAGGGCGTCCGGGTGGTAGGCGGCGGCGCGCCGCACGATCCCGATCTGCTCGACGACGTTGGCGATGCCGAACTTGCGGTAGACGGGCTCCTCGGTGGCGTCCGGGTGGATGAACCGGGCGGCGGTGCCGGTGGTCTTGGCGACCGTGGTGAGGCCGCCGCCGCGCAGGGCGCCCGCGCACAGCCGGGTGATGGAGGACTTGCCGCGGATGCCGTTGACGAGCACCCGCGAGGGGATGTGCTCCAGGTTGGCGAAGTGCCGGCGCTGTTCGACGACGCCGGCCACCAGCAGGACGGCGCCGCACACCACGAGCACGGTGTAGAGGAAGAGCACGGGGTTCAGTTCCTTCCGGCGAGGCCGGCCGTGACGCCGTCCCGTTTGCGCTGGGTGCCCGTCGGCAGTTGTTGCCGGATGAGTTCCAGACTGCGGGTGACGGCGCCGACCTCGTCGTGGTGGCGCGGGTACAGGACGGTGCGGCGGTCCCCGTCGGCGAGCGCCTCGGCCTGGTCGGCGAGGTGGCGCAGCGGCCGCACGACGACGATGTGCAGCCAGCCGAGGCAGGCCGCCGCCGCGGTGATGCCGAGGAGACCGGCGAGGACGGTGCGGTTCTGCAGGGTGTACTCGGGGATGGCGAGGCCCGACGCGGGCTGCCAGCTGAGCACGGTCCAGCCGAGCGAGCGGGCCGCGCCGCCGCCGACGAAGGGCGCGGCGGCCGCGATCTGGATGTCGTCGCCGTCGCGGTACAGGACGCCGCTGGGGCGCGGGCTGAGGCCGACCTTCTGTCCGGTGCCCTCGGCGAGCGCGTTCAGGCGGCCGCTGGGCAGCCCCTCGAACTCGCGGTAGCCGCTGTTGGCGCCGATCACCTTGCGCTTCTCGTCGATGACGCGGACCTGGCCGAGGCCGGGCCGCTTGAGCAGCGAGTTGAGGAAGTCGATGCGGAACTCGCCCACCACGGCGGCGCCCGCCCGGCCGGGGATCTCGGCCGTGCCGAGGATGACCGGCTCCTTGCCACCCTCGTCGAGGACCCGGATCTGCTGGGTGGAGGGCCCCTTGCCGCCGGGGCTGCGGGGGTCGTCGCCCGCCCGGGCCAGGACCTCGCCCTTGGTGTCGAGGACGTACAGGGACTGGTAGCGGGAGTGCTGGTTCAGGGTGCTCTCGAGGACCGCGGCCATGTCGGTGGCCTTGGTGCGGTTGCCGATGAGGGAGGCGACGGAGGTGAGGTCGGCGTGGCCCTCGTTGAGCGCGCGGCGGACCCGGTCGGTCAGGGTGTCGGTGCGTTCGCGCTGGTCGTTGACCATCTGCTGGGGTACGACGACGGTGTCGCCGGCGCGGTTCAGGAGCAGCATGAGCGGCGCGGACCAGGCGAGCAGGAGGACCGCGCACACCGCGATCAGCGTGCGGCTGCCGAACCGGCCGCGGCGGGCCGGCGTCTGGCCCGCGCCGGCGGGTTCGCCGAGCAGTTGGCGGCGCAGGCGTTCCAGGGCGGCGCCGATGCGGGCCGCCTCGCCGGACTTCGGCACGGTGACGGGCCTGTCCAGGTCGCCGCGGGTCAGCCGGCGGCCTTCGAGGAAGAGCCGGATCAGCGGGCGCTGGACGGTGCGCAGGAGCAGGAAGACGGTGAGCCCGCCGATGAGCAGCAGGGCGGCCGCGGCGAGCAGTCCGAAGGCGGAGCTGTGGGTGGCGACGGGGTCCTCGGCGACCGGGACCATCGCGACGACGGAGAGGCCGAGGCGGGTGGCGACGGTGGCCTTGCCCGCCTCGGGTCCGGCGAGGCTCGCGTAGCCGCCGATGGCGCGTTCACCGAGGTAGCGCTCGCCGGTGAGGTGGCCGCTGACGCCGAGGAAGCCGCCGGAGCCGGGCTCCTTGGACATGAGCGGGTGGGTGCGGGTCTTCTTCGCGGCGGCCTCGGCGAAGGCCTTGAGCTGCTTGTTGGACTGCTTGACCTCCTCGCGCTGGAGGTCGGTGAGGACCTGTTCGGGCTCGGGGATGCCGTCGGTGCTCAGCAGGTGCCCGTCCTGGCCGACGACGCCGATGGAGCGGAACTTGCCGAGGCTGATGCCGGGGAAGCGCAGGCTGCTGGAGGCGACCAGGAGCTGTTGGGGCTGGCCCTTCCAGGTGAGCAGGGCGAAGGAGAGCAGGCGCGTCTCGCCGTTCTCCAGGCGCACCATGCGGGGGGCGAGGCCGTCCTCGTCGGCGAGCGCGCCGCGGTCGATGGCGGTCAGCGGGAGGTTCTCGCCGCGGGCGGCGAGGAGCTTGCCCGAGGAGATCTCGACGACCGCGGTGCCCATCCACTTCTGGTAGACGCTGCCGATCTTGTCCAGGACGGCGTCGGGGGGCACCGGTTCGCCGGCGCTGAACAGCTCGGCGGTGCGGGTCAGGTCGGTGACGGACTCGTCGATGGAGGCGCGCAGCGCGATGGCGCCGTCCTCCGCGAAGTGCTGCTGGGACAGCTTGACCGCCTTGGGCACGGCCTCCTGTCCGGCGCGGCCGAGGGTGAGGGCGGTGATGCCCGCGAGGGCGAGGAGCAGGACCGACAGCACGGCGATGGGGGGACGTATGCCACCCAGCAGGGACATGTCGGTCCTTCGGCGGACCTTGTGCCGCCGCTTCGAACGCGAAGCGGCCAAGGGGTGCTCCTCTCCTGGAATGACGCATGGCAGGGAAACGCACAGTGATGCGCTCCGGAGAGGTTCGACCCTCGGTCCGCCGAAAAAGATGTACGGCTTGAATGAGATGTGAGTTACATCGCGTTGCGCGGAGGTTTACCCTCCGGTTCAGTCCGCCGGAAGTTCTTCCAGCGGTTCGAGTCCGTCCTTGCTCGCACCCCTGTTCAGAAGCGTGCCCTGGGTGCGCTCGAAGGCCACCCGGTAACGGGAGCGCTGCTGCTCGCTGAGGCCCTCGCCGTCCCGCAGCACGGCGGCCACGTCGAGGAGCCGGTGGTCCTTGACCGCCCCCTTGGGCAGGGCGCCCGTCTCGTCCGGGTCCGGCGGGATGTCCACGAACGTGGGCACGTACTTGGCCTCGACGTCCCATTTGCCGCCGCGCTTGACGAACTCGAACCAGCCGATGACACCCTCCTCGGTCAACCCGCTGGGCACGTCGTGCCGGGCGATCTGGTTGCCGAGGCCGTACGCGATCCAGGTGCCGTCGACCTTCTCCATCGGCTGGACCACGTGGGCGTGGTGGCCGATCACCAGGTCGATGCCGGTCTCCCGGGCGATCCTGCGGGCCAGCGCGAGCTGGGGGCCGCTGGCGTTGGGCTGGTTCTCACGCCCCCAGTGGATGCTGAGGATGACCACTTCGGCGCCGGCCGCCCGCGCCTTCTTCTCGGCGGCGGAGATCCTCCCGAAGTCGTTCTGGTTGACGAGCCACGGCTTGTCCTTCGGGACCTCGCGGCCGTTGAACCCGAAGGCGAACGCGATCTGCGCGACCTTGACGCCCTTGACCTCGGTGATGAGCGGCTTGTCCGCTTCCGCCGCGCTGCGCGCCGAACCGGTGTGGCGCAGTCCCGCCTTGTCCAGCGTGTTCAGGGTGCGGGTGACGCCGGCGGGGCCGTGGTCGAGCGTGTGGTTCGAGGCGGTCGAGCACTGGTCGTAGCCGACGTCCTTGACCGCCGTGGCTATCTGCGGCGGGACGAGGAAGTCCGGATAGCTCTGGAAGGGGCCGTCGGGCTTGCCCACCACCGGCTCGAAGTGGCAGATGCCGAGGTCGGCCTTGCTGATGACCGGCTTGACCCCGGCCATCATCGGCCCGAAGTCGAGGCCCCGGTCGCCCTTGCCCGTGACCTTGGCGTCCTTGCGGGCCTGGTCGGTGAGCTGGGGGTGGATCAGGATGTCACCCGCGGCGGCGACGGTGAACGAGGGGCCGTCGGCGGCGGCTTCGCCGTCGTCGCCGAAGGGGCCGCAGGCGGCCGTGGCGAAAAGCAGGAGCGCGGAGGCCGCACAGGTCACGAAATGCCTGCCGGAGGGACGTGTCATCACAGGGATATGTTTATACGACCATGATGAACTCCCGCACCCGGCCCATGGCGGTCGCAAAGAAGCTGCGGATCCTCGCCGCCGTCACGGCCTGTGTCCTCAGCCTCTCCCAGTGCACCGGGGACTCCTCGGGCAAGGACCGCGAGCCCACCGGGAAAGGGTACCGGTCGCCGCGCGCGGCCACCCCCGCGCCCGGCCTGGAGCGCGTGATCGCCGAGTACACCGCCGGCTTCGGCGAGGACACCGGCTACCGCCACCCCTCCCGCAGGGACCGCGAGACCGTCGCCAAGGGGGTCGCCCTGCTCCTTGACGGCCGCCGTGAGGAGGCCGAAAACCGCCTGGCCGACGTGGACTTCGCGCTGCGCACGGTGACCGACGAGGCCACCGGGCGCCGGTACGCGGAGGTGGCCGACCGCTCCGAGGGCGGCGCCGCACCCCGTGGCTGGGGGCGCGTCTATCTCGACCTCGGCTCCCCCGCGCGCTGGACGGTCCAGGTGCCGCACCCCGCCGCCGACCGGAACACCGAGCGGCTCGGCGCGCGGCTCCTCGGGCGCGCCCCGGGCGGCGTCCTGATCGTCGCGGGAGCACATCGCAAAGCCGGCCGTGGCGACGAGGCCGACGTGGCGCACCGCAGGGACAGCGTCTTCCACGCCGTCTGCGCCGAACTGGCGCGGCGCGGGCTGCCCGGCGTGCAGCTGCACGGCATGGCGGACGACTCGGCTCCGGACCACGACGTGGTCGCCTCCACGGGCCGGGGCTCCGAGGGGCGCCCCGAGGCCCGCGCCCTCGCGGCCGCCCTGCGCAAGAGGGGCTACGACGTGTGCCGGGCCTGGGCCCGGTCCTGCCCCCTGGAGGGCCGCACGAACGTGCAGGGCCGCGCGGCGGCCGCCCACGACGTCTCGTTCCTGCACGTGGAATTCGGCCCGCGCCTGCGCGGGCGCCCCGCCGACGCGACCGAGGCGGTCAACGCCCTGACAGAGGTCGTACGGGGGTGGGGGCGCCGCCGCTGACCCGCGCCCGCCCGCCCGCACCCGCCCGGCCGGGGATTCATCCCAGCTCCACGTCGCTGTGCAGGAGGTGATGGTCCGAGTACAGGGTCGGATGGACACCGTGCTTGCGCGCGGCGACGTCCCGCAGGAAGACGTAGTCGAACTTGCTGTGCCAGTCCGTGGTGGGCACGCAGCCGGCGGGGCCGCTGGGCGCGGGCCGGCACCCGGGGTCCGTGTCCGTGGCCAGGGACCACATCTTCGCCAGCTCGGGGGCGTCCGGCTCGGCGTTGAAGTCGCCGAGGACGATCGCGCGCTCGTGCCGGGCGACGGCCGCGGCGAGGACCGCGGTCTGTGCCGCCCGGACCTCCTCCTGCCGCCGTTGGGCGAGGTGCGTGTCGAAGACGCGGACGGGCCGGCCGTCGACCTTCGTGGTCACGGCCAGATACCCCCGGTCCTCGGAACCGCCGTCGGGGTAGCGCACGCGCACGCGGTCCGTCATCGGCGCCGCCGAGAGGATCGCCTGGCCGAACCCGCCCGGGCGCCAGGGCCATCCTCCGCAGCGGCCCCAACTGCGCAGCACCGTCCCGTACTCGACGTGGTAGACCAGCCCGTACAGGCCCTCCAGATGGTCGCGGATCTTCTCCACGTCCCGTACGCAGGCCTCCTGCAGACCGATGACCTGCGGCGCGTACGCGGCGATCTCCGCCGCCCGGCCGGCGTTGCCCACCTCGCAGGGGTTGCAGATGTTCCACGTCATGACCCGGTTCGGCACGACGTCCCGGACGGCGTCGGCGGGCAGCGACCGGGCGAGGAAGGCGTCGCCCGGCGCGCTCGGACCAAGAAGCGCCACGCAGAACACGGCCATGGCCACCGCGAGGACCCGCCTGCCCCCTGCCCGCACCCTCGCCTCCCTCACGGTCGATCACCCGACTGTACGCGGGAGCCGACCGCGCCGGCGGCCCGCCGGCCTCACTCCGCCCGCCGGTAGACCACCGCCCCCTCCACGCGCAGCACCGGCTCGTACCCCGCCTTCAGCGCCCTGCGCAGGGACGGGACGTGGGAGAGGCCGTACGGTTTGCCGCGGGAGTCGTCGACGACCAGGGCCGGCGGGTGGGCGCGCCACTCCCTCTCGAAGGTGGGCCACGCGCCCCGCACCCCGTACCTCTGCCCCACCTTCGGGCCGTCGCGGCCGCCGCTGTAGTTGGTCAGCAGGCCCGCCGTCAGGAAGCGGCTCGCGGGGGCGCGGTCGGCCAGCCAGTAGCCCTCCGGGTGCATCCCCCACAACAGCACCTCGGCGTCGGGCGCCGTGTACGCCCTGACCGTCTCCGCGAGGCGCGTGGCGTGCGCCAGTTCGGGGCGCGGCACGACCAGGCCCCAGGCCAGGAACAGCGCGCACGCGCACCCCGTGACGGCGAGCGCGCGGCCCGTGTGCCGGCGCGGCAGGATCTGCAGGGCCGCCGTGCCCAACAGGGCGAGCGGCGGCATGAGTTGCAGGTAGTAGTGGCCGAAGAAGTGGAAGCCGAGCAGGACCGCCGCCGCCGACGAGGCGAGCCACAGCCACAGCTCCCCCGCCCCGGTGCGGGCGATGCGCAGCACGCGTACCACCGGCGGGGCGATGCCCGCGCAGGCCACCGCGAGGAGCGCGGCGTTCGCCAGTCCCCGCCCCAGCACGTGGAGTTCGGAGCCCGTGAAGGAGGCGTACGCGCCCGAACCCGTCACCGTCCAGAACAGGAAGCCGGAGAACGTGGTGAGCGCGGCCGCCGCGAGGACGGGGGCGCCCAGCCCGGCGCCCAGGCGCAGCAGGCCCCGGCGCCCCGCCCCGCCGCGCCACAGCAGCCACAGAACGGGCAGGAGCACCGCGCCCCCGGTCTGCTTGGCGAGGAAGGCGCAGGCGACCGCCGCGCCCGCGGCGCCCCACCGGCGGCGGTCCGCGCACCACATGGCGGCAGCCGTGCAGGGCAGCATGAAGACCTCGAAGCCGGCGGCCTGGGCGTCCTCGGGGTTGAGGCCCACGGAGATCAGCAGGTACAGCACGCCCGCCGTGCGCCCCGCCCCCGCTCCCCAGCGGCGCCGGGCCAGGGAGGCCAGCAGCAGTGCCGTCAGGAGCTGCGCGGCGACCGCGAGGACCTTCAGCGGCAGGAGCGAGGAGTCGCCGAAGAGCGCGAAGGCGCCCGCGTAGAGCCAGGGGACGAGCGGCGGCTTGCGGTCGACCACCGTCTCGTACAGCTCGCCGCCGTCGGCCAGCATCCGTGCCTGGACGGCGAGATAGCCCTCGTCGGGGTTCCACAGCGGGCACCGGAAGGAGGGCAGGCGGGTCAGGCACGCCAGGGCGGCGAACAGGGGGAGCAGCCGCAGCCAGGGGGCCGCCCGGTCGCACGCGGTGCGCGACTCGCGCCGGCCCGGCGCCCGGACGTCGCGTACGGAACGTGGTGGGGCGGAGGGCGCGGCGGGCATGTGTGCACGCTATCGGGCCCCGCACCCCTGGGCGTATCGGGACATACGGGGCCTGTCGAGAGACTTGCCGAAAGACTGCTGGCTACAGTGCGTTACCAGCGTGGGGGTCGCGCACGTGGAGGCGGCTGTGCGAGCGCCCGTACACGAAGTAGATGACGACGCCGATCACCATCCAGATCGCGAACCGCAGCCAGGTCTCCGCCGGCAGGTTGAGCATCAGCCACAGCGAGGCGAGCACCGACAGGATGGGCACGAACGGCACCAGCGGGGTGCGGAACGCGCGCGGCAGGTCGGGGCGCTGCTTACGCAGCAGGATGACGCCGAGCGCGACGACGACGAAGGCGAACAGCGTGCCGATGTTGACCAGTTCGGCCAGTTCGTCGATGGACGTGAAGCCGGCGACGATCGCCACGATCACGCCGAGCAGGATCGTCGAGCGGTAGGGCGTGCCGAACTTCGGGTGGACCTTGGAGAACGTCAGCGGCAGCAGTCCGTCGCGGCTCATCGCGAAGAAGACCCGGGTCTGGCCGAGCAGCAGGATCATGCAGACCGAGGTGAGGCCGACGGCCGCGCCGAAGCTGATCAGACCCGCCCAGAAGGGGTGCCCCACGGACTTGAAGGCGTCGGCGAGCGGGGCGTCCGTCGACAGTTCGCTGTACTTCTGCATACCGGTGACGACCACCGACACGGCGACGTACAGGAGGGTGCAGATCAGCAGCGAACCGAGGATGCCGCGGGGCACGTCGCGCTGCGGGTTGTGGGTCTCCTCGGCGGCGGTCGCCACGATGTCGAAGCCGATGAAGGCGAAGAAGACGACGGCGGCCGCGGTGAAGATGCCCATCACGCCGAAGTTCGAGGGCGTGAAGCCGAACATCAGCTGGACCAGCGGCGCGGCGACGCCCCCGGCACCCGCGGGGTGCTCACTCGGCGGGACGAACGGGTCGTAGTTGGCGCCGGTGATGAAGAACGCGCCGACGACGATGACCAGCAGCACCACGGTGACCTTGACGGCGACGATGACGTTGGTCACCCGCGAGGACAGCTTCATGCCGAGGACCAGGATGCCGGTCAGGGCGAGCACCAGCAGGAAGGCCAGCAGGTCGAAGCCGAAGCTTCCCTCGTGCGTCCCGCTGAGCGAGCGCGGCAGATGCAGGCCCGCGGTGTCCAGGAGGGAGCGCAGATAGCCGGACCAGCCGACCGCGACCACCGCGCAGCCGAGCGCCAGCTCCAGGATGAGGTCCCAGCCGATGATCCAGGCCGGGAACTCCCCGAGGGAGGCGTACGAGAAGGTGTACGCGGACCCGGCCACCGGCACCGTCGAGGCGAACTCGGCGTAGCAGAGCGCCGCGAGCCCGCAGACGAGGCCCGCGACGACGAAGGCGAGGGCCACCGAGGGCCCCGCCGTCTCCTTGGCGATCTTTCCGGTCAGGACGAAGATGCCGGTGCCGATGATCACGCCGACGCCGAAGACCGTGAGGTCGAGGGCGGACAGCGACTTCTTGAGCGCGTGCTCCGGCTCCTCGGTGTCCCTGATGGACTGCTCGACGCTCTTCGTCCTGAAGAGGGTGCTGCTCACGGGCGTACCTCCCACGCTTGTCGTCCCCGACATGATCGAGAGGCCGCGTACCCGGCACGCCCCGGCGCGGGCCCATTCACGCGAATGGGCCGGTCCCACCACCCGTACAGGGTGGTGGGACCGGCCCTTCGGCGGTGTCGGGCGGGGTCAGTCGCGGGCGGGCTCCACGGCGTCCACCTCGTCGCCCGCGCGCTCGTACCGGCCGTCGAGCTTGGCGACCAGACCCGTCACCTGGCGGGCGATGTCCGGGGCGGTCAGCCCGATCTCGGCCATGATCTCCTTGCGGGAGGCGTGGTCGAGGAAGCGCGGCGGAATGCCGAAGTCGCGCAGCGGCACGTCGACGCCCGCGTCGCGCAGGGCCTGGGCGATGGCGGAACCGACGCCGCCCGCGCGGGAGTTGTCCTCGACGGTGACGACGACGCGGTGCTGCTCGGCGAGCGGCGCCATGGCCTCGTCCACCGGCTTGACCCAGCGCGGGTCCACGACGGTCGTGGTGATGCCCTGCTTGTCGAGCAGGCCCGCGATCTCCAGGCACATCGGCGCGAGCGCGCCGACGGACACCAGCAGCACGTCGGGGTGCTCGCTGCCCGCCTCGCGCAGCACGTCCATGCCGCCGACCGTGCCGACGGCCTTGACGGCCGGGCCGACCGCGCCCTTGGAGTAGCGCACGACGGTCGGCGCGTCGTCGACCTCGACGGCCTCGCGGAGCTGGAGGCGGACCTGGTCGGCGTCGCGCGGGGCGGCGATCCGCACCGTCGGCACGCACTGGAGGATCGACATGTCCCACATGCCGTTGTGCGAGGCGCCGTCCGTACCGGTGACGCCCGCCCGGTCCAGGACGAAGGTGACGCCGCACTTGTGCAGGGCCACGTCCATCAGGAGCTGGTCGAAGGCGCGGTTGAGGAAGGTGGCGTACACGGCGAAGACGGGGTGCAGGCCGCCGGTGGCCAGGCCCGCCGCGGAGACGGCCGCGTGCTGCTCGGCGATGCCGACGTCGTACACCCGCTCGGGGAACGCCTTGGCGAACTTGGCCAGGCCGACCGGCTGGAGCATGGCCGCCGTGATGGCGACGATGTCCTCGCGCTCGTGGCCGAGCTTGACCATCTCCTCGCCGAAGACGGACGTCCAGTCCATGCCGCCCGCGGCGATGGGCAGGCCGGTGTCGGGGTGGATCGGGCCGATGCCGTGGAAGTGGTCGGCCTCGTCCTCCTCGGCCGGCTTGTAGCCGCGGCCCTTCTCGGTGAGGCAGTGCACGATCACCGGACCGCCGAAGCGCTTGGCGCGCTGGAGCGCCGATTCCAGGGCCTCGATGTCGTGGCCGTCGATCGGGCCGACGTACTTCAGGCCGAGGTCCTCGAACATGCCCTGCGGGGCGATGAAGTCCTTCAGGCCCTTCTTGGCGCCGTGCAGCGTCTCGTACAGCGGCCTGCCGACGACCGGGGTGCGCTCCAGGATGTCCTTGCCGCGGGCCAGGAACCGCTCGTAGCCGTCGGTCGTGCGCAGCGTCGCGAGGTGGTTGGCGAGCCCGCCGATCGTGGGCGCGTACGACCGCTCGTTGTCGTTGACGACGATCACGAGCGGGCGGTCCTTGGCGGCCGCGATGTTGTTCAGCGCCTCCCAGGCCATGCCGCCGGTGAGCGCGCCGTCGCCGATGACGGCGACGACGTGGTCGTCCTTGCCGCGCACCTCGTTCGCCTTGGCGAGGCCGTCGGCCCAGCCGAGGACCGTGGAGGCGTGGCTGTTCTCGATCACGTCGTGCTCGGACTCGGCGCGCGAGGGGTAGCCGGACAGGCCGCCCTTGCCGCGCAGTCCCTTGAAGTCCTGGCGGCCGGTGAGCAGCTTGTGCACATAGCTCTGGTGGCCGGTGTCGAAGAGGACCTTGTCCTTGGGGGACTCGAAGACGCGGTGCAGGGCGATGGTCAGCTCGACCACGCCGAGATTGGGGCCGAGGTGGCCGCCGGTCTTGGAGACTGCCTCGACGAGGAAGCCGCGGATCTCTCCGGCCAGCTCGTTCAGCTCCTCGGGGCTGAGCCGGTCCAGATCGCGCGGTCCCGTGATGCGGGTCAGCAGCGGCACCCGTGCCTCCTTGCAATAGAGCTGAGATGTGCTGTTCGAGCGTTGCCGGGTCTGTCGAGTCTAATGTTCCGCCGCCGCGAACCGCGCCCGGGGAGCCGCTCCCGGCTCACACGGAGAACCCCCGCGCCCCTTGGGGGACGCGGGGGAAGCTCCGCAAGCGGCGCGGGGAGGCGCGCGACCAGCGACAACAGACCCGGCGGCGGGAAATCCGCCCGGAGGAACGCTACGCGCGCCCCGCCGACTTCTGCGTGCGCCGCGAGACGGAGTCGATGACCACCGCCGCGAGCAGCACCGCTCCCGTGATCATGAACTGGATCTCACTGGCCATGCCGAGCAGGTTCAGCCCCTGCTGGATGGACTGGATCACCAGCATGCCGAGGAGCGCGGACCACACCTTGCCGCGGCCGCCGAACAGGCTGGTGCCGCCGATGACGGCCGCCGCGATCACCATCATCAGCGTGTTGCCGCCGCCGAGGCTCTTGGTGGCGCCGCCGGACAGGCTCGCGATGAACAGGCCGCCGAAGGCCGCCAGCATGCCGGAGATCGCGAAGACGGTGATCCGGACCCGGTCGACGTTGATGCCGGCCCGGCGCGCGGCCTCCGCGTTGCCGCCGACCGCGAAGACCTGGCGGCCGAAGGTGGTGCGGCGCGCCACGAAGTCCGCGATCACGAGGACGGCCAGGAAGAGCACCAGGGCCAGCGGCAGGCCGCGGGCGCCGGCGGGCTCGTTCAGGACGTACGCCGCACCGCCCGCGAGGACCGCGACGACGACCGTGCGCAGCACGATCTCGCTGACCGGGCGCGAGGGCAGCCCGGCGCTCCTGCGGCGCTTGCTGTCGAGCAGCAGGGAGGCCGCGTACGCGAGGATCGCGACGGCGGCGAGGCCGTAGGCCGCGCCCTTCTCCGCGAAGAAGTGGCCGGTGAGGTCCTCGACGACGCTGCCCTCGGGAGTGTTGATGCTCCCCTCGCCGCCCATCAGCCAGATCTGCAGGCCGCTCCAGCCGAGAAAGCCAGCCAGGGTGACCACGAAGGCGGGCACGCCGACCTTGGCGAAGAAGGCGCCGTGGACGGCGCCGATGACCAGTCCGGTGAGGATGGCGAGGAGCACCGCGAGCCAGTCGTTCAGGCCGTGGGTGACGCTCAGCACGGCCCAGACCGCCGCGCCCATGCCGGCCACCGAGCCGACCGAGAGGTCGATCTCGCCGAGCAGCAGGACGAAGACGATGCCGACGGCCATGATGCCGAGGCCGGAGGTGAAGACCGCGATGTTCGCGAGGCTGCTCGCGTCCAGGAAGTGGTCGTTCTTCAGCTGGAAGATGACCGCGATGACGATCAGGCCGATGACGACGGGCAGCGAGCCCAGCTCGCCGCCGCGCATCTTGCGCTTGAACTCGCTCCAGTAGCCGGCCAGGCCCTCCTCGCGCACCAGCAGGCGCGGGTCGACCGCGGGGACGGGCGCCGCGGAGGCCGGGGCGTCGGTGGTCTTGCTCGTCGGGGTCTTGGCGAGGTCGCTCACTTCGCTCCCTCCTTCGGTGCCGTGGCCGTACGCGCCTTGCGGCGGGTGACGGCGTTGTCCGTGGCGCCGGTGATCGCGGCGATGATCTCTTCGTGGGTGGTGTCGGCGACGGGGAAGATGCCGTTGTTGCGGCCGAGCCGCAGCACCGCGACCGTGTCCGCGACGGCCTTCACGTCGGCCATGTTGTGGCTGATGAGGATCACGCCGTGGCCGCGCTCGCGCAGCCGCTCCACCAGGTCGAGGACCTGCGCGGTCTGCTCCACGCCGAGGGCCGCGGTGGGCTCGTCGAGGATGACGACCTTGGGGTCGCCGACCAGGGCGCGGGCGATGGCGACGACCTGGCGCTGACCGCCGGAGAGCGCCGCGACCGGGATGCGGACGCTGGGGATGCGGATGGAGAGGGTGTCCAGGAGCTCCCTGGCCCGCTTCTCCATCTTGATCTCGTCGAGGACGGAGGCGCTCTTCAGCTCGCTGCCGAGGAAGAGGTTGGCGACGACGTCGAGGTTGTCGCACAGGGCGAGGTCCTGGTAGACGGTGGCCACGCCGAGGTTCTGGGCGTCGTGCGGCCGGCCGATGCGGACCGGGCGGCCCTCCCATTCGATGGTGCCGTCGTCGATCGGGTGGACGCCCGAGATCGTCTTGACGAGGGTGGACTTGCCGGCTCCGTTGTCGCCGACGAGGGCGACCACCTCACCGGCATGGATTTCGAGGTCTACGTCCGTGAGCGCCTGGACGGCGCCGAACCGCTTGGAGACCCCGCGCAACGCCAGCACGGGCGTAGCGGACACGTGAATCATCTCCTTCGCCGCCTGACCGGCGGGGATGGTGGTGCAGCGAGAGCAGTGCCGCGAGTGGGCACGGGTTCCAGGGAGCGCTCTCTGGAGCGCCCCCCGGAACTCACTTCTGAACGATGCGAACGATCTGAACGATGCGAACGGCTTTGCCGCGTGCGGGAGTTACTTGATGCCCGCCGCGTCGCACGCCTTCTTGTACTGGGCGGTGCAGATCTCGCTGACCTTGTAGACCTTGTCCTTGACGATCGTCTCGGCGACCTCGTTCTTGGTGATCGCCTGCGCGTCGTAGAGCTTGGCCGGGATGCCCTTGAAGTCGCCGCTGAGCGAGTCGACCTTGCGGTCGGTGATCGTGTCGATGGCCTTGCCCTGGAGCAGGCGCACCGCGATCTCGGCGGTGGTCTCGGCCTCCGGCTTGATCTCCTTGTAGATCGTGTAGTCCTGGTCGCCGCTCAACAGGCGCTGCACGCCCGCGAGTTCGGCGTCCTGGCCACCGACGGGGACCTTGATGCCGCGCTGCTTGAGGGCGGTGATCGCGCCGCCCGCCATGCCGTCGTTGGCGGCGTAGACGCCCTGGATGCCGTCCTTGCCGAGCTTGTCGATCGCGGAGGACATCTTGCGGTTCGCCTCGTCGGGCGACCAGTCCGGGATGTCCTGCTCGTACGCGATCTTCTTGACCTTCTTGTCGAGCACCGAGTGGGCGCCCTTCTTGAAGAAGGGGGCGTTCGGGTCGGTCGGCGAGCCGTTGATCATGACGACGTTGGCGTCCTTGGCGTCGGAGCCGAGCGCCTTGACCATGGCCCCGCCCTGGAGGCGGCCGATCTTCTCGTTGTCGTAGCTCACGTAGGCGGCGAGCGGGCCCTCGGCGAGACGGTCGTACGCGACGACCTTGACGCCCTGCTTCTCGGCCTGCTTGACCCAGGACTTGGTCGACTTGTAGTCGACCGCGTCCAGAATGATCACCTTGATGCCCTGGGTGACGAGGGCGTCGAACTGCTTCTTCTGGGTCTCGATGTCCTGCGCGGCGTTGTTGTACTTGACCTTGCAGTCCGAGCAGAGCGCCTCGATCTTCGCCTCCATGATGGGGCGGTCGAAGGTCTCGTAGCGGGTCGTCTTGTTCTCGGGGAGCAGCAGACCGATGGTCTTGCTGTCGCCGCCGTTGCCCTTGTCGTCGCCGTCGCCGGCCTTGCCGCACGCGGTCATGGCCAGTGCCATCGAAACCGCGGCGGTGCCTATGACGACGCGACGCGTCACTGCGTTCATGGTGGGTGCCTCCCTGACGAGGCCGCGTCGTTGCGGCCGAGGTGGCTCGAAGTCAACTCGGCCGCCACACCAGCGTCAAGGAGTAAATCCTTAACGAGATGACAACGGTGCCATGCGTTATCTAAGTGAAGGCAGGCGCGGCGACGGCGAGCGACCCGTCCAAAAGGGTCGAATCACCCATCTCGCTGAGCGCGAGCGCCAGCGCGCCGAGCACCTCGGCCCGGCCGCCGAGGGCCCCGGGGAGCACGGTCAGCTGCCGCGCGGCGCTGGGGATCGCGTAGCGCCCCACCGACTCCCTGATGGGCCCGAGGACCAGCTCACCGGCCTCGGCGAGGTCCCCGCCGAGGACCACCCGGGAGGGGTTCAGGAGGTTGCACAGATTGGCCACGCCGCTGCCGATGTGCCGCCCGACGTCGGCGATCACCCGCCGGCACCCCGGGTCGCCGCCTCGCGCGAGCCCCACCACGCGCTCCATGGTCAGATCCGTGCCGTGGCTGGACTGGAGCAGCGGCAGGACGTAGCGGGCGGCGGCGAAGGTCTCCAGGCAGCCGCGGTTGCCGCAGCGGCAGACCGGGCCCGACTCGTCGAGGGTGATGTGCCCGATCTCGCCCGCGGTGCCGCCGGGCCCCCGGTAGATGCGCCCGCTGATCACGAGCCCCGCGCCGACGCCGCTCGCCACCTTGATGTACGCGAGGTCCCTGACCCCGCGCCCGCTCCCCCACACCAGCTCGCCGAGCGCGCCGAGGTTGGCGTCGTTGTCCACGTGCACCGGCACGCCGAGACGGCCGCCCAGCTCCTCGGCGGGCTTGGTGCCGGTCCAGCCCGGCAGGATCGAGGTCGAGCCGAGCGTGCCGGACTCCACGTCGATGGGCCCGGGCACGCCGAGGCCCACCCCGGCGATCTTCGTACGGTCCACCCCCGTGGCCGCGATCAGCCTGCTGACCAGCTGCTCGGCCCGGTCGAAGCCCTGGGCGGCGGACGCGTCCACGTCCAGCGGCTCGGCCTCCTCGGCGAGCACCTGGTGGGCGAGGTTGCCGACGGCCACGCGCAGGTGCGTGTGCCCGAAGTCGACGCCGATGACGATGCCCGCGTCCCCGCTGAGCGAGACGCTGCGGGCCCGCCTGCCGCCCGCCGAGGTGGGCGTGACCTCGACCGTCCCGCCGTCCTTCAGCTCCCGCACGATGTTGGAGACCGTCGCCGCCGACAGGCCCGTCGTCCGCGCGATCTCCGCCTGCGTGAGCGAACCGGCGAGGCGTACGGCGCGTACGACCCGCTCCAGATTGGCCCGGTGCAGAGAGGACTGCGACCCCGGAGTCTCCATTGACTCTTCCACCTTTGCCTGTATGACGTACGACACCAGGGCCGCCCGTACAAGTTGTGAACTCCAAGCTCCGATGAAGGGGTTGGCGCAGTCAAGTCCTTGACGGAAAAACAGTGGATCGGACGCGACAGGGGCCGGGGCCCGGCGGGGGACATTCCGCTCCCCCGTCCGGGCCCCGGCCCCTGCCGCGTCGGCCGTTACTTCACCGATCCGGCCGTCAGCCCGCTCACCACATGCCGCTCGATGAACGCGAACAGCACGATGACCGGCACGATCGCGACCACGGACGCGGCGAAGAGGTAGTTCCACTGGACGGTGTAGTTGCCGATGAAATTGTTGATGCCCACCGTCAGCGGCTGCTTGTCCGGCTCGGTGGTGAGGGTCAGGCCCATCACGAACTCGTTCCAGGAGGTGATGAAGGTGAAGATCACCGCCGTGACCACGCCCGGCAGCGCGAGCGGCAGCGTCACCCTGGTCATCGCGCCGAAGCGGCTGGTGCCGTCCACCATGGCGGCCTCCTCCAGCTCCGGCGGGATCGAGCTGATGTAGGCGGTCAGGATCCACACCGCGAAGGCGAGGTTGAACGCCGCGTTGGTGAGGATCAGCGTCCAGACCGAGTTGAGCATGTCCAGCTGGTGGAACTCGCGATAGAGGCCGACCAGCAGGGCGGTGGGCTGGAACATCTGGGTGACGAGGACGAGCAGCAGGAACGCCTTGCGGCCCCGGTAGCGCATGCGCGCCGTGTAGTACGCGGCCGGCAGCGAGACCAGCAGGACCAGCAGGGTCGCCCCGCCGGCGACGAGCAGGGTGACCTGGAGGTTCTGGCCCAGCTCCGACTCTTTCCAGACGTCGACGAAGTTGGCCCACTCCAGGTCCTGGGGCAGGTAGGTGCGGTCCCGCAGCTCGTCCTTGGGGCGCAGCGCGGTGACGATCATCTCCAGGTAGGGCGCGAGGAAGATCGCCGCGAGGAGCCAGGCACAGGCCGTGACGACCAGGGTGCGGGGCCGGAAGGCCCGCTTGCGCGCGCGGCCCTTGCCGGGTGCGGGGCGTATCGCCGTCGTGGTGGCCATCAGTCCTCCTCGTTCCACCGGCTGACCTTCAGGAAGATCAGTACGAGCACCACGACCATCAGGAAGTTGACGACCGACATGGCCGCGGACTCGCCGATGTCGGTCTCCTTCAGCTTGTACATGAACACCATCGACGTGGAGGTGTCGTAACCCGGACCGCCCTGGGTCATGGCCCAGATGATCGGGAAGGAGTTGAAGACGTTGATCAGGTTGATGACCACGCCGACGAGGAAGGCGGGCCGCAGCATCGGGAGCGTGATGTGGCGGTACGTCTGCCAGGGCCCCGCCCCGTCGATCCGCGAGGCCTCGTAGACGTCCCGGGGGATGGTCTGGAGGCCGGCCAGGAGCGTGTACGTGGTGAAGGGCAGGGAGACGAAGACGGCGACGGCCATCATCCAGGGCCAGGCGGTCTCCGGCCTGCCGAGCCAGTCCCGGGGGCTGTCGATGAGCCCGAGGTCCAGCATCGCGGTGTTCAGGACGCCCGCGGTCTGGTTGAGCATCCACTTGAAGCCGATGGCGGTCATCAGGACGGACGCGGCCCAGGGGGCGATGAGCGCCCAGCGGGTGACGCGGCGGCCGGGGAACTTCTGATCGAACAGCTGGGCGAGTGCGAGCGAGAGCAGCATCGTGACGGTGACGACGACGACCGTCCACACCACGGTCCAGGTCAGGACCGCCCCGAAGTCGCTCTCCTCGAAAAGCTTTGCGAACTTGGCGGTCCCGGCGCCGCCGCGCACCTTGCCGGCGATGGAGATGTTCAGGAAGGAGGTGCGGACCAGCTCGATGACGGGCCAGACGACCACGGCGAGGATGAGCAGGACGACGGGCGCTATCCAGGGCAGCGGGCCGAGCCGGGCGATGCCGCCGCGGCGGCTCACCGGCGCGGCCGCGCGCCCGCCCCGTCCCCGGCCCGGGCCGGCCGGGGACGGAGGGGCCTTCAGTGACACAAGGACTCCTTGCGAACCAGAGGGGCTGGGGGGCTACTTGGCGTCGGCGGCCGCCGACTCCGCCTTCTTCTGGAGGTCGCCGAGCACCTGCTTCGGGTCGTCGACGACGGCCTTGCCGCCGGTCTTCTTGATCTCGGCGGAGACGAGGTCCCACGAGGTGTCGCCCAGCGGGTAGAACCTGGCGTTCGGCAGCACCTCGAAGAACGGCTCCAGGTCCTTGTGCCTGCCGTTGGACTGCATGCTCTTCAGCGCGTCCTGGGTGACCGGCATGAGGTTGTACATCTCGTCGAACGCCAGCATCTTCTTGGAGTACGTGAAGTCCAGGAACTTCTTGACGCCCTCCTTCTCGGCGCCGCCGTCCTTGAACGCCATCATCCAGTCGGCCACGCCGAGCGTGCTCTTGAGCGGCCCGTCCTTGCCCGGGATGGGCGCGACGCCGTAGTCGACCTTGCCGTCCTTGGCCATCTGGACGAGGCTCGGGTGGCCGTTGAGCATGCCGACCTTGCCGCCCGCGAAGTCGGCGAAGGCCGTCTTGCGGTCGGTGGAGGCGGGGTTGGCGTAGGTGAGGCCGGGCTTGACCAGGTGGGTCTTGAGCCACTCGAAGGTCTCGACGTTCTTCGCGCTGTCGACGGTGTACTTGCCGCCCGCGTCGGTGTAGCCGCCGCCGTTGCCCAGCTCCCACATCATCGTCTCGCCCTGGGCCTCCTCGGGGCCGAGCGGCAGGGCGTAGGGGGTCTCGGCGGCCTTCTTGGCCTTGATCTTCTGTGCCGCGGCGGCGAGTTCGTCCCAGGTCTTCGGCGGGCTCTTCACACCGGCCTTCTTCAAGACGTCCTTGTTGTAGAACATCACGCGGCTGGAGGAGACCCAGGGGATGCCGTACTGGGTGCCGTCGACCTCGCCTGCCTCGGCGAAGGTGGGGATGAGATTCTCGCGGGTCTTGGCGGACATCACCTCGTCCGCCTTGTAGAGGAGGTCGTCGGCGACCTTGTCGGCGTAACCGCCGGTCTGGAGCAGGTCGGGCTCGTCGCCCGCCTGGATCATGTTCTTGACGGACTTGTCGATCTCGTTCCAGTTGATGACCTGGACGTCGACCGTGTAGCCCTTGTTGGCCTTCTCGAATTCCTTCTTGACCTGGTTCCAGTACACCTTGGAGGCGTTGGAGGCCTTGTCGCCGTAGTCGGCGGCGACGAGTTTGATCGTCTTGCTGTCGCCGCTGTCGCCGTCCCCGCCGCAGGCGGTGAGTCCCAGCGCCATGCAGAGCGTTGCCGCGCCGGTGGCGACCATTCGGTTCCTCATGCTGTTCAACCCTTCGACTCCAGTGTCGACTTGACGCGTACAGTCGCCCCCCGCTGCGCCGTCGGGCCGACACTACTCACGTCCGGTTTTGCCTCGACAGGCCTAGACCACTTTCGTGGCCAAGCTGAAATCACCTGCCTCACCAGGTCACTTGAGCGCCCCGGCGGTCAGACCGGCCTGTACCTGTCGCTGGAAGACCGCGTAGACGACGAGGACCGGCAGCATGGCGATCGTCAGGCCCGCGAAGAGCGCCCCCCAGTCGCCGCGGTAGCCCTGGGAGACCGCCAGCGAGGCGAGGCCCTGTGGCAGTACGTAGTTCTGCTCGTCCTCGTTGTTGAGCAGCAGCGGGAGCAGGTACTGGTTCCACTGGCCGAGGAAGTTGAAGATGCCGATGCTGACCAGGCCCGGTTTGGCCATCGGCAGCATGATCTGGAAGAAGGTGCGGGTGTGCGAGGCGCCGTCGACCATCGCCGCCTCCTGCACGCCGGTCGGCAGCGTGCGGAAGAAGGAGGTCAGGAAGAAGGTGGTGAAGGGCAGGGAGTACGCGATGTAGGCGATCATCAGGCCCGGCCGGGTCTCCAGGAGCCCGAAGTTCTCCATGACGGCGAAGAGCGGTACGAGCGCGAGGATGACCGGGAACATCATGCCGCCCGCGAAGAGCATGAAGACGAACCGGTTGCCGGGGAAGGTGAAGCGGGCGATGACGTAGGCCGCCATCGAGCCGAGCAGCATGGTGCCGGTCAGCGAACCGGCCAGGATGATCAGCGAGTTGACGGTGTAGCGGCCGATGTTGGCCTTGTTCCACGCGTGGGTGAAGTTCTCCCAGTGGAAGGAGGCCGGCCAGCCCATCGGGTCGCTGAGGATCTCGGCCGAGGGGCGCAGCGCGGTCAGCGCGACCCAGATCAGGGGCCCGGCGGCCAGCACGACCCACAGGACGAGGAAGGCGTGCGAGAAGACGTTGAGGGTGGTGCCCGCCTCGCTCTGCTTCCGGGGGGCGGCGGTGGCGTCGGGGCGGGGGGCGGCGGCGCTGGTCGTGGTCATGAGGCAGTGGCTCCCGCGCTCTTCAGTATTCGATCCGGTCACGGTTCCCGACCCGCATGACGATCAGCGAGAACGCCATGCTCAGGACGAGGAGGACGACGCCGATGGCCGTGGCGTAGCCGTACTGGCCGTCACGGAAGCGTTCGTAGAGGAAGACCGGGGTGACCTTCAGGACGTGCGGGGGCACCATCACCAGGCAGATCGCGAAGGTGTCGAGCGCCTGGATGCCCATGTAGATCCAGCCGGTGCGCACGGAGTCGCGGATCAGCGGGAGGGTGACGCTGAAGAAGGTGCGGGTGCGGCCCGCGCCGTCCAGCAGCGCGGCCTCGTACACGTCCTTGGGGATCGACCCCATGGCGGCGGAGAACAGCACGACGTAGAAGCCGATGAAGCTCCAGCTGATCACCATCAGCAGGGACACGAGGCCGAGGGTCCGGTCGCCGCCGAGCCAGGCGGGCCCGTCGACGCCCATCTTCTCCAGGCCGCCGTTGATCAGGCCGCTGTTGGTGTTCAGGACGCGGCCCCACACCACGGCGATGATGGCGACGGACAGGACCTGCGGGAAGAAGTAGACGACCTTGTAGAACGAGGACCCGGCGACGCCCGCGATGGCCTTGCCCCTGCGGTGCCGGCCGCCCGCGGTGATCATGTAGGCGAAGAACATGCCGAGGACCAGGGTGAGGACGGGGGCGATGACGAGCAGCAGGGTGCTGATCCGCAGCGATTCCCAGAACCGGTCGTCGTCCCACATCTTCCGGTAGTTGTCGAACCCGACGAAGTTCGCGACGGGGCCGCCGGACCAGTCGGTGAACGAGTAGTAGATCGCCTGGAGGAAGGGCGAGACGACGAACAGCGCGTAGAAGGCGAGGGGCACGGCCAGGAAGCCCACGATGAAGCGGTACTTGTCGAGCGTGCGGTAGCGCCGGTCGTAGCGGACGCGCCGGGGGGTGAGGCCGGGCGGCAGCAGCAGCGCCGGCCACAGCAGCAGGCCGGGCAGCGGGGCGGGGGGCTGCCCCGGGGGCGGGCCGGGGGGCGGCTTGTGCCCGGTCCGCCCGCCCGCCGAGGGCTTCTTCGCGGTGTCGTTCATGGTCGTCTTCGGGGGTGGCGGATCGCCCACCCGGGAGGTGTCACGCTGCACGCTGCTCGGTCCCGCCCGCTCGTCCACCTCGCCCGCTCAGGCCTTCTTGACCTTGGTGATGTCGGGGTCCTTCAGGATCCGTTCACTGGCCTTCTGCATGGTGTCCATGGCCTGCTTGGGACCGATCTGGCCCTGCATGAACGTGTGGATCATGTTGTTGAAGTCCTCGCGGAACAGCTCGTTGTACCAGTCCATGAAGTGGGGGATGACGATGTTCTCGCCGGCGGCCTTGATCGCCTTCTGTGCGCTCGCCGTGCCCGAGGGCAGCTTCTCGCCGTCGATGGCGCCCTTGACGACGGGCATCGAGCCGACCTCCTTGAAGAGGTTGAGGGCGGCTTCCTTGCTGTACATCATCCGCAGCCACTCCAGGCCGCCCTGCCGGTTCCTGGCCTTGGCGGGGACGATGAAGGGCTCACCGGCCGGGGCGTAGAGCGTGCCGAAGGGCATCTTGTCGCCGGAGTCCAGCGAGGGGGTCGCGCCGACGGTCATGCGGAAGTCCGCGGGGGTGGTGTCCTTGGCCTCGTTCTCCACCCAGGAGCCGTTGGGCACGAAGAGGCACTTGCCCTCCTTGGTCCAGGCGGTCTGCATCTCGGTGTGGGCCTGCTGGCCGTCGAAGCCGGTCAGCACGTACTTCTTGGCGACCAGTTCCTCCCAGGCCTCGAAGACGTCCTTGACCGCGTCGTGCCGCCAGGCGTCCGGCTCCAGGTAGTCCATGGCCTCGATGACCTCGCGGCCGCCGCGCTGGGCGAACATCGCGTACATGCTGAAGAACATGTAGCGGGGGTGGCCGCCGGGGTAGCTCCAGCCGTGGATGCCCTTGGCCTTGGCCTTCTTGCAGACGGCGAGCATCTCGTCCCAGGTCTTCGGGTACGCGCTGTCGAGCCCGTCCTCGAGGAGCTTGGCGGAGTGCCAGTTGCCGTACACCGTCAGCGCGATGTTGAGCTGGTAGCACTCCTGGCCGCCGAAGCGGCCCATCTGCTCGACGACCGGGACGAGGGTCTCGCGGACGGTGACGTCCGGGTCGTCCCAGGAGGGGGCGTCGAGCACTTCACCGAGGTCGGCGACCTGTTCGTTGTGCACCAGCTTGCCGATGTTCATCTGCTCGGCGCCGGAGTTGTTGACGACGTCCGCGGTGGGCTTGCCCCGGACGATCTTCGGCTGGACCTGGGTGGCGATCTTCTCGGTCGCCTTCTGGTCCGGCTTGGCGTCGGGGTACTTCTTCGCGTACATGTCCGTGACGAACTGGGCGTACTTGTCGCCGTACCCGCCGTTGAAGATGTAGACCGTCAGGCCCGCGTCCGCCTTCACGCCGAGCGGGTTCTTCGCGGACTTCTCGCCCTTCTCGGCCTTGTTCCCCTCGCCGCCCCCGCTGGCGCAGGAGCTGAGCGCCCCCATGGCCGGCACCGCGAGCAGCCCGGCGGCCGCCGCCCTCTTCATGACATCACGACGGTTGACGCTGGTGGATCCCATGCTCAAGTCCTCGCCTTCATACAGGACTCAGGCGGTGAACCGGACCCTCCCCGGCACCGCGGTGGTGTGAAGCTGGGGTCGTGCGTGGATGCCGAACGGCTGTGCGGGCCGACGGGTGCCGACAGGTATAGTCCACTCCCCGTCGGCCGAGCAAGATCGAATACACGTTTGCCCCACGGGTTTTCCTAGTTGAGACCTACGGGATCGCCTGGTCAAAACCTCTCGCACCACGCCGGGCGGAGGCGTGGACTTTCGCGGCGTTTCGCATGGACTTTCCGGCGGAGCGGTCTCTGATGGGCTCTCGCCGAGCACCGCAACGTGCCACGCACAGATGGCACCGGCCAGTTCGAGTGCCTGGACACACGTGGGAGCTAGAGCCGCCAAGCGCGGGAGAGCTGCGAAGCTCGCCGCGGAGACCGTCTCACCCTGGAGGGAGAGACGATCCCACAGCTCGTCCCACACCTCCGGAACTTCTGCACGCTCCACCTGAGCCAGGACCAGCGGCACTCGCCCAACCGTCCCGTGAGCATCGACCACCCGCGTCCAGTCCACCACAAGGGCATTCAACTGTTCCCACAGCCTCGCTGCCAACCTGCAGGACGACAGGGCCACGAGCTGTGACTGAGCGCTTCAGTTGGCGGATGAGCGGTCGAGTTGGCGGGGCTGGGCGGTCCACTTGACGGAAGAGCGACGTGACGGGCCGCGGCAGTACTCGTTCACCGGTCATGAAGCGTCCCCAGGTACTGACCACGCTCACCCTGACCACCGCCGCCGTAGCGGGTGGCTTCCTCGCTGCCGCCCCCGCCTCCGCCGGCGGCATCGGTGATTTCCTCTCCCCCGCCTTCGGCACCGACTGCGCCAACCACAACACCCGCCCCCGCGCCGTCGGGGCCACGACAGCAGGCACCGGCGCAGCCAACAGCAACCTCCTGGGCCTCCCTCTCGGCAGCCCGCTCAACCAGTGCGGTGGCGCCGATGTCCCCTTGGAGGACCAGAGTGGGCTGGCAAATCTGCATGGCGTCCCTATCGGAGTCCTGGGATCGGCCAGTAACTCTGATTGAGAACACTCAGCTCTGCCGAGGCGATCCTCCTGCGGGTCGCCGGGAGCGCAGCTCGCCAACTCGGGCGCTCATCCGCCAACTGAAGCGCTCAGCCGCACGAGCTCCTTAGCTATAACGGGAAACCCACACCCGGGCACCGGGCTCGTCATGCCCCACCGCCGACGCAAGGGCGAAGACCTGCCCGACTGCAAGCAGGAACACAACAAATCCCATAAGCAGGTCCGTGCCCGTGTGGAGCACGTCTTCGCCCGCATGAAGACATGGCAGATCCTCCGCGACTGCCGCCTCAGGGGCGACGGCGTTCACCATGCCACGCTCGGCATCGCCCGGATTCACAATCTCGCCCTTGGCGGATAACCGAGGGGGCCACGCGCCCGCCGCCATGTCCGAGGCCACCCGAGACCATTTACGGGACAGCCCTTAGCCGCCGTCGGCGATCGTTAGTGTCCTGCCGACGGCGGCCTTGGCGCCGGACTCCTCCCACGCCTTGCAGTCGTTGCGGTTTCCGGCGAGCGGCCTGCCCACGACGACGACCAGGCGGGTGTCGGCGTCGATGACGACCTGGTGGTTGGTGGGATCCCGGTAGTTCTTGGAGTGCTCGTCCACGGAGTGGTCGCGGGTGGGGACCAGGGTGCCGTCCACGATGAGCCCGGTGCCCTTGGCGAACCGCTTGCGGGGCTGGAGAGCAAGCATCGGCCCGAAGTTCGATGATCCGGTCCGCCGCCGACTTGGACACCCCGAACAACGAGGCGAGCTGGCGCATGGTCTGGTCAAAGATCGACGGCATGGCACGATGGCCGGCATGTCAGGTCAGGTCTGGGTGTCACTCATATCGCTGGGCGGCGTTGTCCTCGGCGGCTCGTTGTCCTACCTCGTACAGCACAGAACTCAACTCTCGGCGGAACGCGCTGAGCAGCAACGACAGCAGCTCGCCTTGTCAGAGGTCCGGCGCGGGGAACGGCTGGCGCTGCTGGAGCGGTTCGTCGAGGTGGGGGCCGAGGCCGAACGTTCCGCCTTTAGCCGGCCTTCCGAGTGGGAGGACACGGACGCTTGGTTCCTCACGACCCGGGACGTCATGAACAGGTTGTGGGTTGCGGAGCGGCTCATCCGCATCCAGTTCCCTCTGCCGGTGCACAACGCGGCCCGTGCGTACTTTCTCGACCTCAACCGGACGGTATGGGAAGGCTTGCCCGACGGTGAAAGCGTGCGGGACTACCTGGAGGACAACCGGCTGGCGTTTCTGGACGCGGCTCGCACGGTCATGGGGTAGCGCACCACCGTCCCCCCGGGACTCTTTACGGGACAGCCCTTAGGTGTACTGCACCGCATACAACAGGGCGGCACCGCCGCACTGGTTGGTGGGATTGCCGATGGGTGGTCCGGCGGAGTTGCCGCCGACGGTGCCGGTGCCGGACCGGGTGGCACCGTCCGCGTGGGCGCCATTGTCGAGATTGGCGCAGCCGTTCCCGAATGCCGGGGACAGAAAATCACCGATACCACCGGCGGATGCAGGGGCGGCGGTGAGGAAGCCGCCCGCTACGGCGGTGGCGGTGAGGGTGAAGGTGGTCAGTACCGGGGGACGCGTCATGACCGGGGAACGAGCACTGCGGCGGCCTGTCACGACTTTTCATCCGCCTAACTCGGCGTTCAACCTCCCAGGCGAAACGCTCAACCACACCTCTGATCAGGGACAACTTCTCAGGTCCGTACAAGGCGCTACGCGGCGACCAGTTACAGGCAGGGCTCCGAACGGCTCGCCGCGCCACAGCAGGAGCGCCTGTTCGAACAGCTCCAGGGCCTCGCTGTCGTCTCGTGACGCTCGTGCGTGAGAGGCGAGTTCCCGGAAGTGGAGCGGGTCCACGACGGTGTGTTCGGTCCCAAGACGCACGACGCCACCGTCGCCTGGCAGAAGGACAACGTGGACCAGGCCGACGGCATCGTCGGCAAGGACACGTTCGGCGCGGCCGGCCTGTTCCTGGACGACTCGGACGGCAACGGAACGGTGGACCACTACTTGGGCACCGAGGGCCGTACGTTCCTGGTCAGCCGCACCGCCGACGGTGACTACACCTTCTACGACCGGGACGGCGACAAGCGCATCGCCGGCTACAACTACCGGACCTGCGGCTGACACCCCGTTCGCCGGCCGGTGCCTCCCGGGGGGACGATCCCCGGGAGGCACCGGCCTCCGCAACAGCCTTGACACCATTCGCCACTTGCCTCCCTACTAGACCTTGCGCAGCGATCGTGACAACGTTGTCCAACCGCAGGGAGGGGCTCGGGGATGCCGTACAGGGCACGCAGACCTCGTTACAGAGACCACCGTCCGGGTGCGCCCGGACCCCGTTCGGCCGTGGCCGTCGGCGCGCTGGCGCTGGCGCTCGTCGCGGCGTCGCAGGGGGGCGCCGTCGCCGGGCCCGAGCAACCGCCGCGCACGGAGCGGGAGTTCACGTCATCCTTCGAGGAGGGGGACGCCCGGCCGGACTGGGTGAGCACCGTCGAGACGGGGCCCGACGGCAGGAAGAAGGCCTCCGGCGTCAACGGCGCGTTCAGCTCCGGCCTGCCCGGCAGTGTGATGGACCAGGTCACCGAGGTCCGCGCCAGCGGGGAGAACGCGGGCTCCGGCGAGGTGGCCGAGAACCTCGTCGACGGCGAGGCCACCAGCAAGTGGCTGACCTTCGCGAAGTCCGGCTGGGTCGAGGTCGACCTGAAGGAGCCCGCCAAGGTCGTGACGTACGCGCTGACTTCGGCGAACGACCACGCCGAGCGCGATCCCAGGGACTGGACCCTCCAGGGCTCCACGGACGGCAAGGACTGGAAGGTCCTCGACAAGCGGGCCGGCGAGGCGTTCGACGGCCGGCACAGGACGAGGAAGTACGACGTGGCCGAGCCCGCCGCGTACTCCCACTTCCGTCTCGATGTCACGGCGAACAACGGCGCCGCCGACATCCTCCAGCTCGCCGACCTCCAGCTCTCGGTCGGTGGCACCGAGACCCCCGCCCCCGAGGACATGCTGAGCCTCGTGGACCGCGGCCCCAGCGGCTCCCCCACCGCCAAGGCGCGCGCCGGGTTCACCGGCAGGCACGCGCTGCGCTACGCCGGCACCCACCTGGCCGACGGCCGTGGCTACTCGTACAACAAGGTCTTCGACGTCAACGTGCCGGTGCGGCGGGACACCGAGCTGGGCTACCGCGTCTTCCCCTCGATGGCGGAGGGGGACCGCGACTACGCGGCGACGAACGTCGCCGTGGACCTGGCGTTCACCGACGGCACCTATCTGAGCGACCTGCGCGCCGTGGACCAGCACGGCTTTCCGCTGAACCCGCGCGGCCAGGGCGCCGCCAAGGTGCTCTACGTCAACCAGTGGAACAACGTCACCTCCTCCATAGGCCAGGTCGCGCGCGGCAGGACGGTCGACCGGATCCTGCTCGCGTACGACGCCCCGAAGGGCCCGGCGAAGTTCCGCGGCTGGCTGGACGACGTGTCGCTGACGGAGAAGGCGCCGGCCAGGCCGAAGGCGCACCTATCCGACTACGCGGACACCCGGCGCGGCACGAACTCCAGCGGTGGCTTCTCGCGCGGCAACAACTTCCCGGCGACGGCCGTCCCGCACGGCTTCAACTTCTGGACGCCGGTGACGAACGCGGGCTCCCTGAGCTGGCTGTACGACTACGCGCGCGGCAACAACGACGACAATCTGCCGACGCTGCAGGCGTTCAGCGCGAGCCATGAGCCGAGCCCGTGGATGGGCGACCGGCAGACGTTCCAGCTGATGCCGTCCGTCGACAAGGACACCCCGAGCGCCTCGCGGACCAAGCGGGCGCTGCCCTTCCGGCACGAGAAGGAGACGGCGCGCCCGCACTACTACGGTGTGACGTTCGAGAACGGCCTGAAGGCCGAGATGGCGCCCACGGATCACGCCGCGATGATGCGGTTCACCTATCCGGGTGAGGACGCGAGCGTCATCTTCGACAACGTGTCCGACAAGGGCGGTCTCACCCTGGACAAGGAGAGCGGTGTCGTCTCCGGGTTCTCGGACGTCAAGTCGGGCCTGTCGACGGGCGCCACGCGGCTGTTCGTCTACGGGACCTTCGACGCGCCCGTCACCGCCGGCGGCAAGCTCGAAGGCGGCGGTGGCGGTGACGTCACGGGTTATCTGCGCTTCGCGGCGGGCGAGGACCGCACGGTCAACCTGCGTCTGGCCACGTCCCTCATCAGCCTGGACCAGGCCAAGGCCAACCTCGACCGGGAGATCCCGGCCGGTACGTCCTTCGGCCGGGTGAAGGAGCGCGCCCAGCGGCAGTGGGACGCGATCCTCGGCAGGGTGGAGGTGGAGGGCGCGAGCCAGGACCGGCTGACGACGCTGTACTCGTCGCTGTACCGGCTGTACCTCTACCCCAACTCGGGCTTCGAGAAGGTCGCTTCGGGGGGCGGCGGGACGACGTACAAGTACGCGTCGCCGTTCTCGTCGCAGACCGGCCCCGACACCCCGACGCACACCGGTGCGAAGATCGTGACGGGCAAGCCCTATGTGAACAACGGCTTCTGGGACACCTACCGGACGACGTGGCCCGCGTACTCCCTCCTCACGCCCAAGAAGGCGGGCGAGCTGGTCGACGGCTTCGTGCAGCAGTACAAGGACGGCGGCTGGACCTCGCGCTGGTCGTCCCCGGGGTACGCGGACCTGATGACGGGCACGTCGTCGGACGTGGCGTTCGCCGACGCGTACGTCAAGGGCGTGAAGTTCGACGCGAAGGCCGCGTACGAGGCCGCGTTGAAGAACGCGACGGTCGTGCCGCCCACTTCGGGCGTCGGCCGCAAGGGCATGGGGACCTCGCCGTTCCTCGGCTACACGAGCAGCGAGACGCACGAGGGCCTGTCGTGGGCGCTGGAGGGGTACCTCAACGACTACGGCATCTCCCGGATGGGCGCGGCCCTTTACAAGAAGACGGGCGAGAAGCGCTACAAGGAGGAGTCCGCGTACTTCCTCGACCGCGCCCGTGACTACGTGCACCTCTTCGACGCCGAGGCGGCGGGGGCGGGCACGGACCCCGGCTTCTTCCAGGGCAAGGACGCCAAGGGCAAGTGGCGTGTGCCCTCGGACAAGTTCGACCCGCGCGTGTGGGGTCACGACTACACCGAGACGAACGCCTGGGGGTACGCCTTCACGGCCCCGCAGGACTCCCGCGGCCTGGCCAACCTGTACGGCGGCCGCAAGGGCCTCGCGAAGAAGCTCGACACGTACTTCGCGACCCCCGAGACCGGCTCCGCCGAGTTCGCCGGCTCCTACGGAGGTGTCATCCACGAGATGACGGAGGCGCGTGACGTGCGGATGGGCATGTACGGGCACTCCAACCAGGTCGCCCACCACGCCGCGTACATGTACGACGCCGCCGGGCAGCCGTGGAAGACGCAGGAGAAGGTCCGCGAGGTCCTCGCCCGCCTCTACACGGGCAGCGAGATCGGTCAGGGTTACCACGGCGACGAGGACAACGGCGAGCAGTCCGGCTGGTACCTCTTCTCCTCGCTCGGCTTCTACCCGCTGGTGATGGGGAGCGGCGAATACGCCATCGGCTCACCGCAGTTCAAGAAGATGACCCTGCACCTGGACAACGGCCGCGACCTGGTCGTCAAGGCGCCGAGGAACAGCGCGAAGAACGTGTACGTGCAGGGGCTGAAGGTCAACGGCAAGGCCTGGCTGTCGACCGCGCTCCCGCACGAGCTGGTCGCGCGCGGTGGGGTCCTGGAGTTCGACATGGGCTCGAAGCCGTCCTCGTGGGGGGCTGGCAGGAACGCCGGGCCGACGTCGGTCACCCAGGACGACGAGGTGCCCTCGCCCCGCAAGGACGCGATCAAGGGCGAGGGGGACCTGTTCGACAACTCCTCGGCGACCTCGTCGCCCCTGTCCGGCGCGGTGGAACTACCGGTTGGCGGGGCCACGAAGGCCGTGCAGTACACGCTGACGTCGTCCACCGACCGGGCGAAGGCGCCGCGCGGCTGGGTGCTCCAGGGCTCCGCCGACGGCGAGAAGTGGCGGGAGCTGGACAGGCGCTCCGGTGAGGTGTTCGCCTGGGACCAGCAGACCCGGGTGTTCACGGTCGCCCGCCCCCGGGCCTATCGCCACTACCGGCTGGTGCCGGAGGGTTCCTCGACTCTGGCGGAGGTGCAACTGCTGGGCTGAGGCGCCCCGTTCGAGGCCGGCCGTGCCCCGCTGACGCTTGCCGTTGGTGGGGCACGGCCCTTTCGCATTCCCCCTCGGTTCCGTCTGCGGCGGCGAGAAGGTGGGGTTCTCCTCAGGTCCTGCCAGGGGGTTGCCTCAGGCCCGGCCTGGGGGGTGCTCCCGGCTTGGTCGGGGGATTGCCGTAGCCCCGGCCCGGTGGGTGCCTCCATGGCCGGGCGGGCCCTTCCCATGGGTCAATTGATCTTGGGTCGAGCACCCTCTCCGCCTTCCACTTCCAGCGATGCGAGGCAACCACCATGACGTACCGTCGAATTGCCCTGGGCCCGGTGACGGCGCTCGTCGTCGCGGCGACGCTGGCGATGCCGGCCACCGCCGCGTGGGCCGGCACCGACCCCGGGACGCCCGCCCGCGACGGCGCCGGGCACAGCAGGACGGAGCTCCAGCGGGGGCTGGACGAGGTGGTCCGGGAGGACGGAGTCGTCGGCGCCGAGGCCACCGCCGTGGACGGACGACGCCGGGAGTACGTGCGCAGCGGCACCGCCGAACTCGGCACCGACCGGCCGGTGCCCCGCCAGGGGTACTTCCGGATGGGCAGCAACACCAAGACCTTCGTCTCCACCGTGGTGCTGCAACTGGCCGCCGAGGGCCGCCTGCGTCTGGACGACACCGTGGACCGGTGGCTGCCCGGCGTGGTCGCGGGCAACGGCCACGACGGTGGCCGCATCACGGTACGGCAGCTGCTCCAGCACACCAGCGGCCTGCCCGACTACGCGGCCGAGCTGCCCGTCCTGGACGAGGCGGCCTTCCAGCGGCACCGCTTCGACCACCACGAGCCGCGCGAGCTGGTCGACCTGGCCCTGCGGGAGCGGCCCCTGTTCGAGCCCGGCAAGGGCTGGAGCTACTCCAACACCGGTTACATATTGGCCGGGATGATCATCCAGAAGGCGACCGGTCACCACTGGAGCGACGAGGTACGGACCCGGATCATCGAACCCCTCGGCCTGAAGCACACCTTCTCGCCGCGCGAGCGCACGGGCCTTCCGGTGCCGCACGCCAAGGGCTACCACCAGTTCAAGGAGGGCGGCCGGCTGGTCGACAGCACGGAGATGAACATGAGCTGGGGCAGCTCGGCGGGCGACCTCATCACCACCGCGCCGGACCTGACGCGTTTCTGGCGGGCCCTGCTCGGCGGCGAGCTGCTCGAGCCCCGTCAGATGAAGCAGATGCTCCGGACGGTGCCGGCTCCCTCCGAGGGGGACACGCGGGTCAGGAGGATGGGACTCGGCATCTTCTGGACGCAGCTCGACTGCGGCGGCGGCTACTGGGGCCACGGAGGGACGACCCTCGGCCATCTGAACGCCAACGGCTTCCTCGGCAAGGGCGACAAGGGGGCCCTCGTGATGCGCTCCACCAACCGGTTCGCCGACGACCGCGACCAGCGTACCGATCAGCTCCTCGACGACACGTTGTGCGCGATGAAGCGGCGCTCCTGATCCGGAGCGGAAGATCGCGGCAGAAGGCCGGGGACCAACAGCTGAGGCTGCCGTTTGGCCGATAAATCGAACATGCGCTCTAATCGAGCCATGAACAGCGACGCGTTCCCTCCGGACCTCCTGGAGGCCCAGACAGCCTGGTACACCACGTACGGACAGCTCGCCGCCACGGCGGCCCACGGATCGGCCGCGCACCGCAGACGGCTGCTGCGCCTGTCCCGGCTGATCGCCGCCCACCCGTACTGGGAGACACCGGAGGGAACGCCGGCCGCCCGAGTGGCCCTCAAGGAACTCGCGCGCGTCAAGGCCCGGCCGTGACACCCGCCGGCGCCTTCGAGGAGTACGACGTGGCGGCGGAGCCGGACATCCGGATGAATTCGTCCCTCCGGGCCGAGATCAATCTGCGGTGCCCTGCCGACGGCCGTGCCTACCGGGAGCTGGCGGAGAGCTGGTTCACCCGTGCCGTGGCCGCTTTCGCGGGGCCGCTCGGCGAGGGCTTCCCCGACGACCTGACGGACGCCACCTGACCGTGTCCGTGTCCGCGTCGGCGTCCGCATCGATGCCGGTGCCGGGCCGCGGGAGGCCGCTCTCGACAGCGCGGGGCCCCCGTGCCTAAGATCCACGGCGACATCGCGTGTCGGTCACCGGCCGGGTGAGGCATGGAGGTGTCAGGAGATGCCTGTTGGAGGCATTCCTTGTCGGTCGAGCTGAACCACACGATCGTCCACGCCCGGGACAACCGGGAGTCCGCCGAGTTCCTCGCGGACCTGCTGGGCCTTGAGATCACCGCGGAATGGGGCCCGTTCGTCGCGGTGGCCCTGGGCAACGGAGTCACCCTGGACTTCGCCGCCGTCCCCGCCGAGCACATCGCACCGCAGCACTACGCGTTCCTCGTCTCCGATGCGGAGTTCGACGCCGCGTACGAGAAGATCGCCGCGCGCGGCGTACCGCACTGGGCCGACCCGCACCAGAAGCAGCCGGGCGAGATCAACCGCAATGACGGCGGCAAAGGGGTCTACTTCCTCGACCCGGCGGGTCATGCCATGGAACTGATCACGGTCCCGTACGGCGGCTAGCCGCCCCGCGAAGCCCGAGGGCCGCACCCCGCGCACAAGGCGGGGTGCGGCCCTCGTTTGCTCCTCGCGCTGACCTACTTGCGGATCAGGCTGCGGAGCACGTACTGCATGATGCCGCCGTTGCGGTAGTAGTCCGCCTCGCCGGGCGTGTCGATGCGGACGACCGCGTCGAACTCGACACCGGTGTCGGTGGTGACCTTGACCGTGCGGGGGGTCGTGCCGTTGTTCAGCTCGGTGACGCCGGAGAAGGAGAAGGTCTCCTCGCCGGTCAGGCCGAGGGAGGAGGCCGACTGGCCCTCCGGGTACTGGAGCGGCAGGACGCCCATGCCGATGAGGTTCGAGCGGTGGATGCGCTCGTAGGACTCGGCGATGACGGCCTTGACGCCGAGGAGCGCGGTGCCCTTGGCGGCCCAGTCGCGGGACGAGCCGGAGCCGTACTCCTTGCCCGCGAGGACGACGAGCGGGATGCCCTGCTCGATGTAGTTGCGCGAGGCGTCGTAGATGAACGAGACCGGCGCGTCCTCCTGCGTGAAGTCACGCGTGAAGCCGCCCTCGGTGCCCGGCGCGATCTGGTTGCGCAGGCGGATGTTGGCGAACGTGCCGCGGATCATGACCTCGTGGTTGCCTCGGCGCGAGCCGTAGGAGTTGAAGTCGCGGCGCTGCACGCCGTGCTCCGTGAGGTACTTGCCGGCCGGGGTGTCGGCCTTGATCGCACCGGCCGGGGAGATGTGGTCGGTGGTGACCGAGTCGCCCAGCTTGGCCAGGACGCGGGCGCCCGTGATGTCGGAGACCGGGGTGGTCTCCATCGTCATGCCCTCGAAGTACGGGGGCTTGCGGACGTACGTCGACTCGGTGTCCCACTCGAAGGTGTTGCCGGTCGGGATCGACAGCGCCTGCCACTGGGCGTCGCCCGCGAAGACGTCCTGGTAGGACTTGTTGAACATGTCCTCGCCGATGGAGTTGGCGACGACGTCGTTGACCTCGGCCTCGGAGGGCCAGATGTCCTTGAGGTAGACCGGGTTGCCGTCCTGGTCGGCGCCCAGGGCCTCGGTCGTGATGTCGATCTTCATCGAGCCGGCCAGGGCGTAGGCGACGACCAGCGGCGGGGACGCCAGGTAGTTCATCTTGACGTCGGGGTTGATGCGGCCCTCGAAGTTCCGGTTGCCGGAGAGGACGGACGTCACGGCCAGGTCGTGGTCGTTGATCGCCTTGGAGACCTCGTCGGGCAGCGGGCCCGAGTTGCCGATGCAGGTGGTGCAGCCGTAGCCGACGAGGTTGAAGCCGACCTTGTCGAGGTAGGGGGTGAGCCCCGCCTTGTCGAAGTAGTCGGTGACGACCTTCGAACCGGGCGCGAGGGTGGTCTTGACCCACGGCTTGCGGGTCAGGCCCTTCTCGACGGCCTTCTTCGCGACGAGCGCGGCGGCGACCATCACGTACGGGTTCGAGGTGTTGGTGCAGGAGGTGATCGCGGCGACGGTGACGGCGCCGTGGTCCAGCTCGTACGTCGAGCCGTCGGGGGCGGTCACGAGGACCGGGTTCGACGGGACGCCGTTCGTGGTGGCCGGGGCGTCGGAGGCCGGGAAGGACTCCTTGCCCGCCTCGTCCACGCCGTCGACGTAGTTGCGCACGTCGCTCTTGAACTGCTCGGCGGCGTTCGCGAGGACGATGCGGTCCTGCGGGCGCTTGGGGCCGGCGATGGAGGGGACGACCGTGGAGAGGTCCAGCTCCAGCTTCTCGGAGAAGTCAGGCTCGGCGGCCGGGTCCAGCCAGAGGCCCTGCTCCTTGGCGTACGCCTCGACAAGCGCGACCTGCTGCTCGTCGCGGCCCGTCAGCTTCAGGTACTTCAGCGTCTCGTCGTCGATCGGGAAGATCGCGGCGGTGGAGCCGAACTCCGGCGACATGTTGCCGATGGTGGCGCGGTTCGCGAGGGAGGTGGCGGCGACGCCCTCACCGTAGAACTCGACGAACTTGCCGACGACGCCATGCTTGCGCAGCATCTCGGTGATGGTGAGGACGAGGTCCGTGGCGGTGGTGCCCGGCTTCAGCTCACCGGTCAGCTTGAAGCCGACGACACGCGGGATGAGCATCGAGACGGGCTGGCCCAGCATCGCGGCCTCGGCCTCGATGCCGCCGACGCCCCAGCCGAGGACGCCCAGGCCGTTGACCATCGTGGTGTGCGAGTCGGTGCCGACGAGCGTGTCGGGGTACGCCTGGCCGTTTCGGACCATGACCGTGCGGGCCAGGTGCTCGATGTTGACCTGGTGGACGATGCCGGTGCCCGGGGGGACGACCTTGAACTCGTCGAAGGCGGTCTGGCCCCAGCGCAGGAACTGGTAGCGCTCCTTGTTGCGGCCGTACTCCAGCTCCACGTTCTGGCCGAAGGCCTCCGCCGTGCCGAACTTGTCGGCGATCACGGAGTGGTCGATGACCAGCTCGGCCGGGGCCAGCGGGTTGATCTTCGCCGGGTCGCCGCCGAGCTCCTTCACGGCCTCACGCATCGTGGCGAGGTCCACCACGCACGGGACGCCGGTGAAGTCCTGCATGATCACGCGGGCCGGCGTGAACTGGATCTCCTGCGACGGCTGCGCCTGGGAGTCCCAGCTGCCGAGCGCACGGATGTGGTCGGCGGTGATGTTCGCGCCGTCCTCGGTGCGGAGCAGGTTCTCAAGGAGGACCTTCAGGCTGTAAGGGAGCCGTGCGGAGCCCTCGACCTTGTCCAGCTTGAAGATCTCGTACGACTCGTCGCCCACGCGCAGCGTGCTGCGGGCGTCGAAGCTGTTCGCCGACACGACAGTCTCCTTCAATTTTTGTGCGCGTTCCAGCACATCCTGCCGCCACGACTCCTCGTCGATCCGCTAAGGTAAGGCTTAGTTAGGTAACCCTTACCGGCTGGTGGCTTCTGGTGCGCCTCGGCAGATATCTCGATGTCGAGATAACTCTAGTACATGCCCTGCCGTGACGACGAGGCACGCTCGGTTCGCTGTCAAACGCCTCGATCGGATGACGGCGGGCGGGCGGCGTACGGAGGCGTGCGTGTCGGCGGCGCCTGCGCCTGAGCCGTCCTCTCCGGCCCGGCCGACGATCAGGGCGACGTCACTTCGTCGGCTGTCGACTCCAGAATGCGGTCGAGTGTCCGGCGCCCCGTTCGGCTCATCGTCGGATTGCTCTCGACGTAGTACCAGACGAGGCCCATCGCCTGTTCGAACGCCCATGCCTTGCCGCGCTCCCACTCCAGGTCGTCACAGCCCAGTGCGCGCCGGAGCACGTCCCGTGGGCCCGGCCGCAGGAGGTGCCAGGCGCCGACCAGATCCAGCGCGGGGTCGGCCGGTCCGAATCCGCCGGTGTCGAGGACGCCGCCGAGCCGGTCTCCCGCGACGAGTACGTTGCCGGGAATGAGGTCGCCGTGGCTCATCACGTCGGCGCTCGCGCGCGGCAGCTCGCGGAAGTGGCTCCACAGGCGGCGCAGCCGGGACACGTCGAGCAGTTCCCGGCTCTCCTCGAAGCACTTCTCCATCCAGGCGTCGTGGTCGGCGAGGACGCCGCCGCGATGGTCACCACTGAAGACCCGACCGCGCGTCCCGGCTTTCCGCAGGGCCGCGATGAAGGCCGCAAGATCCTCGGCGAAGGCGTCCGACCCGCTCGGGTCGGCATCGGAGGCGACCGTTCCCGGCAGCCACGTCTGGACCGACCACGGCATGGGGTAGCCCGCTCCCGGCTTTCCCAGGGCGACGGGTTCCGGGACGGGAAACGGGGACACCTGTGCCAGCTCCGCGCTCGCCCGGGCCTCCCGTTCCAGCACCGCCAGCGCCTCGGCGGGGTCGGTCGGACGCAGCGGGAAACGCGCGGAGAGGTCGTCGCCGATACGGAAGATGGCGTGGACCGTCCCGGTCGACGCCAGGCGCCGGATCGGCTCGCCGCTCCACTGAGGGAACTGTTCCTGGACCAAGGTCGCCACGACGTCGGTGGTCACGTCCACTTGGTCATCGTGCATGGTCGACCTCGATCCACAGAGGCGGGCATATCGCGGGAGAGCGATCGTTTGCGATCGAACCTAGTCGTTCAAGCTCAGGGCATCGCAACCGATTAACTACGCCGTGCCTGCTGGGCTGCGTGACGGCCCGCACGGCAGGTGCCGTCCCCCTCCGGACCGGGGGTGTCGTGTCCCAGGCCCCGCCGGATCGCTGTCTCCACGGGTGAGTACGCGCCGTCCGCCCGCTCCAGTTCGTACGGTGCCGCCGGCATCAGCGGTGGCTGCGCCATGAAGCGCGGCCGCGACCCATGGTGCGGTTGCGCCGCGTGCACCAGGAACGGATGGCACAGGAAGACATCGCCCGGGGACCCGGTGGCAAGGGCGAGGGGCCGGTGATCGGACGCCGCCACCAGCTCGGGCGCGAGGGTCAGCCCGCTCGCCCCGTCCTCCCCGTACCGCGCCAGCACCTTCGGCACGTCGAGGTGTGAGCCGACCCGGATCCGGGTCGGGGCGTCCTGCTCACCGACCTCGCTGAACAGGAACAGCATCAGCAGCGCCCGGCCCCGGGAGCGCAGATTGGTGAAGTACCAGCTCTCCCCCTCCGGCAGATAGCTTCCCTCGATGTGCCAGCCCGCGTCGCCCGGCTCCTCCCCGTGCGGGAAGCGCAGCGGGAACGTGCCCAGCGAGTAGCGCGGCTCCCAGCGTCCCGGGCCGACGATCAGGTCGTACGCGTGGTGCAGCGAAGGGGAGTTGGGCGCGGCGGCGAACGGCCCCTGAGCCATGCCGCCCACCCAGTGCACGGGCCGCGTCCACGTCGCCGGATCGTCCGGGTCGCAGCCCGTCTCTCGCCACAGCAGCCGCGCGCAGTCCGCGGCCACGCGCGGCGCGACGGCACCCTCCAACTTCACGTAGCCGTCACGGAGAAACCGGGCTACCAAGGTCGCGTCATCCATGCCCTCATCGTGCGACGCCCCCGACGCGATCACCCGACATTCCCCGCACCACCTTTGTCCGACTTCTCGTTCCAACCCGAGTTCGACCCGCGCGAAATCAGAGCCCTGGCCAATGCGCCCTTCGCCGAAGTGACGCCTTCTGCACCACTGTGAAGTCGTCGCCAGCAACGGTCCCAGTTACCGGCTGAAGAACCGCCTCACGGGCATCGAACGCGAGGCGGAAGTCGCCTGATCCGGAGGCTCAAGCCGGGCCCAGTTCCTGGCCCGGCGGGATGAAGGCGTCGGCGCTGTCGGCATCGTCAACATGCCCGTGAGCGTCCACTGTGATGGCCGTTGCCCGGCCCTGGGAGGTGATCAACCACGCGAGCACCTGTTCCGTGAGCGGAGTGTTCCCCGGGCCTTCGTCTTTCCAGTGCGCCCGCCACCCACCACCAGGAACTGCGGCCACGACCTGGTCGGCTTTCTCGAGGTGGGAGAAGTCCTCGTAGTCCGTGACGGGACGCATGGCGCCTCTCTTGGGGTCGACGACAAGCGCGGTTCCCGTTGCCGGGTCCCATGCCTCCACCCGCACCATGCGGCCGGTCTCGGATTCGGTCCCGTTGAAGATGGCGGTCCAGCCGGTCTGATTGAAGTAACGAAGATCCACCGCCCCATCATCGCGCGCGGCAATGAGCACCAATCGGCGGCCACTTGCTCTGCGTGTTCATCCGTACCCGCAGAGATGCGCGAGGAACTGGGCGACCCCGATTTCACCGTCAGTGACGACACCCAGGTAGTGGCCCAGCGCTTCCGGCTGCTGCACACGGTTTGACCTTGTACTTCCAGTGCGCAGACCGCCGGCGAGCAGTTCCGTCTCAGCCGGGCCCCGCGCCCCGGCACCACACACCGAACCACTGCTCGGCGCCCCACTCCTCGAACCGGCGTACCTCGGTGAACCCCAACTTCGCCGCGAGGCGGATCGCTCGGGCGTTGGCCGTCTGGGTGCACAGCACCACCGGTTCTCCGGGAAGCGCGTCGGCGAACCAGCCGAGCACCGCCGCGCATGCCTCGGCCGCATACCCGCGTCCCCACGCCTCCGGCAGGAACATGTAACCGAGTTCGGCCTCCCCCGCCTCCGGGCGGACGTGGCCCGGCCGCTCGGGGTCCCGTCGATCCAGCGTGATCATGCCGATCATCGATCCGTCGAGAGCGACGACGAAAAGACCAGGACGCCGCCCAGGCACCTCGGGCATCTCCCCGTCGAGCTCAGCACGCGGACGGGGGCCGCCGAGGTAGGTGCCCACCTCGGGCGATGCGAACAACTCGATGAACGCCGCACGGTCCCGGGCCTCGGACTCGCGGAGCACGAGCCTTTCGGTCCCTGTCGGGGGAGGTGGCCAGGCAGTGGAGCCCCACTCGGTCATGCCCGGCAACCTAGCGCACGCCCGGAAGCGTGACCGAAAGGGGAAGCTCAGGCAGGCGTCCGAGCGATATCAGCGCCGAAGGCCCAGCGGCTGTTCGGACCTCGTGCCGGGGAGTGGAGCCGCTCCCCCACTACCGTGGCTTCGCATGACCGAAGGCGCGAGTGAGATCACGGCGGAGTTGGTCCGCGACCTGGTGCGGGAGCAGCATCCGGATCTGGTGGGGCCGGGCCTCCGCGAGGTGGCGGGTGGGTGGGACAACCATGTGTGGCGCCTCGGGGACGAGTTGGCCGTGCGGATGCCCCGTACCGACCGTGCTCCCGATCTTCTGCGCAAGGAGTGCCGGTGGCTGCCCGTTCTGGCTCCGCGCCTGCCGCTTCCGGTCTCGGATCTCGTGCGGATCGGGGAACCGTCGGCGCGTTTCCCGAAGCCTTGGGCCGTCATGACGTGGGTTCCGGGTGAGCCGCTGGACCTCACCTCGATCAGCCGCTCCGAGCACGCGGCCCGCACTCTCGCGGGCTTCCTCAGGGCGCTCCATGCGGCGGCCCCCACCGACGCGCCGGCCAGTGAGGACCGGGGCGAGCACCCCAAGGTGTGCGCGGACGGCTTCGACCACTTCTTCCGCGCTGTCGTGCCCGACGACCTCGCCGACGGCGTCCGGGCCGTCTGGGACGACGCCGTCGCGGCGCCGGAGTGGGCGGGGCCGCCCCTGTGGGTGCACGGCGACCTGCATCCCGCGAACGTCGTCGTGTCGGACGGGACGCTCTCAGGCGTGATCGACTTCGGTGCCGTGTTCGCCGGCGATCCGGCGTGGGACCTCGCGGCCGCGTGGGTGGTCCTGCCCGAAGGCGCCGCCTCCCACTTCTTCGACGCGTACGGGCACGCCGACGAGGCCACCATTCACCGTGCCCGGGGGCTCGCCGCGCTGAAAGGCCTGTTCCTCATGCTGATGGGCCGGAACGGAGACCGGGGCCTTCCCGGCGGCAAGGCGCACTGGGGGCCCGCGGGCCGGGCCGCGCTCGAACGCGTCGTGAGGGACGCGTCGTGAGGGACGGTTCGGTGCGGTGAGTTGGCTCCGGCCGCCACGACGTGCGTACGGCCCGCGTACGGGCGCCTGTGCCGCGCGCACCGGGCGGGCGGGGGTACGGCCGCCGCGTCGACACCGGGTCACGCGATGACCCGGACGGCGACGCCGCGCCGCAGGGAGCGGGGTGCGGGCCTGCGCCCTACCCTTACCCCTGCCTGTCGGAGAGGATCTCGCGCGCCTGTTCGGCGGCGCGCGTCATGCTCTCGCCCACGAAGTCCATGAAGCGCGCGATGTTCTCCAGGCGGACGGCCGCCGGCGCCTGGGGGCCGAGCAGGTTGGCGCCTTCGCGCGCGGTCTCGGCGAAGCGGGCGTGCGACGCGGCGGCGGCGACCATGCCCTGGTACCAGACGTCGTTGTCGACGACATAGCGCTCGCGACGGCCCTCCTCGCGATCCCGGCGGATGAGGCCCTGCCTCTCCAGGAACCCGACCGCCTTGGAGACGGACGCCGCGCTGACCTGGAGGCGCCGGACGAGTTCGGACGCGGTCATGCTTCCCTCGTCGGTCGTGTAGAGGCAGGTCAGCACCCGGGCCATCATCTTGGGCAGACCGGACTGCATGAGGAGCGTCGTGAACGCCTCCTCGTAGGCGAGCACGGCCCCTTCGTCGCGCCCCTCGCCTCGCGGGGCCGCCTGCGGTGTCCCCGGCGCGGACTGCGCGCGCCGGTGGGCGCGGCGCTCGGTGGCACGGTGGGCCAGGTCCGCGCGGTAGCCGGTGGGGCCGCCGTTGCGCATGACCTCGCGCGTGACCGTCGAGGTGGGGCGGTCCAGGCGTCGGGCGATCTCCGCGTACGCGAGCCCGTCGGCCAGCCCCAGCGCGATCTGTTGACGCTCCTGCTGCGTGAGCCTGCCTCCCGGCATCGCGATCTCCCTTACGTATTGCCGCATGCATGTCGTGTGCCCGGTCGCCACCACCGCCGCCAGCATAGCGTTCAGTCGTCGCCATTGCAACGCGGACCCAGCTTGCCATTGCGTTAGGTTTTCCTCCATTGCAATGATTGAGCTCATCTGAGCTGCGTAAATGAGCTTGGGATGCAACTTGCTTGTTGCCAAGTACGTGAATGCAACGTAGCGTTCACGACATCAGAAACCGCGAGCCCAAGGAGCACACCATGCAGAAGTTCGCCACCGCCGCCCCGGTCTCCGCCCTTGTCGACATCCCCGCCGGACTCATCCGGTTCATCGCCGCCGACCGGGCCGACGCCACCGTCGAGGTGCTGCCGGCGGACGCCTCGAAGAGCCGCGACGTGACGGTGGCCGAGCAGACCTCCGTCGTGTACGCCGACGGGGTCCTGCGGATCGAGACCGCGCCGGTGAAGAACCGGGTGCTCGGCGCCGCCGGTTCCCTCGAGGTGACCGTCCAGCTGCCGGCCGGCTCCCGCGTCGAGGCGAAGGCGGCGAGCGCCGACTTCCGGGGCGTCGGACGGCTCGGCGACGTCACCTTCGAGTGCGCTCAGGCCTCGGTCAAGCTGGACGAGGCCGCGGGCGCCCGCCTCACCCTCGCCGCCGGAGACATCACGGTCGGCCGGCTGAACGACTCCGCCGAGATCCGCACCCAGAAGGGCGACATCCGGATCGCCGAGGCCGTGCGCGGCACGGTCACGCTGCGCACCGAGGCCGGCGAGATCTCCGTCGGCGCCACCCGCGGAGCCCGCGCCTCGCTGGACGCCGGCACCGCCTACGGCCGGGTCCACAACGCCCTCCAGAACGCGGGCGGCGCCGTCGACCTGCACCTCCACGCCACCACCGCCTACGGCGACATCGTCGCCCGCAGCCTCTGAGGAGCCCCCGTCATGACGAATCCGGCCATCGCGGCAAGCGGACTGCGCAAGTCCTACGGCGACAAGACGGTGCTCGACGGCATCGACCTGACCGTCCCCGAAGGAACGGTCTTCGCCCTGCTCGGACCGAACGGCGCGGGCAAGACCACCGCCGTCAAGATCCTCTCCACCCTCGTCTCCGCCGACGCCGGCACCCTCCACGTCGGCGGCCACGATCTCGCCACCGACCCCCAGGCCGTCCGCGGCGCGATCGGTGTCACCGGCCAGTTCTCCGCCGTCGACGGTCTGATCACCGGTGAGGAGAACATGCTCCTCATGGCGGACCTGCACCACCTCCCCCGCGAGGAAGGCCGGCGCACCGCCGCCGAGCTCCTGCGCCGCTTCGATCTGCACGAGGCCGCCAAGAAGCCCGCCTCCACCTACTCCGGCGGCATGAAGCGGCGCCTGGACATCGCCATGACCCTCGTCGGCGACCCGCGGATCATCTTCCTCGACGAGCCCACCACCGGACTCGACCCGCGCAGCCGGCACACCATGTGGCAGATCATCCGCGACCTCGTCACCGGCGGCGTCACCGTCTTCCTCACCACGCAGTACCTGGAGGAGGCCGACGAGCTGGCCGACCGCATCGCCGTCCTGCACGACGGCAGGATCGCCGCGCAGGGCACCGCCGAGGAACTCAAGCGGCTCGTCCCGGGCGGGCACGTGCGCCTGCGCTTCACCGACCCCGCCGTCTACCACACGGCCGCGCGCGCCCTGGACGACAGCGTCCGCGACGACGAGGCGCTCGCCCTCCAGGTCCCCGGCGACGGCAGCCAGCGCCGGCTGCGCGCCCTCCTCGACCGCCTGGACGCGGCGGGCATCGAGGCCGACGAGCTGACCGTCCACACCCCCGACCTCGACGACGTCTTCTTCGCCCTCACCAGCACCGAAACCGACACCGCCACCGGCACCGGCACCGGCACCGGCACCGGCACCGCCACCGACACGTCCCAGGAGATGGCCCGATGAGCTCCCTGCCCCTCGCCGTGCGCGACTCGACGACCATGCTGCGCCGCAACCTCCTGCACGCCCGGCGCTATCCGTCCCTCACGCTGAACCTGCTGCTGACGCCGATCATGCTGTTGCTGCTCTTCGTCTACATCTTCGGCGACGCGATGAGTTCGACCCTCGGCAGCGGCGGCCCCGACCGCTCCGCGTACATCGCCTACGTCGTGCCGGGCCTGCTGCTGATGACCGTCGGCAGCACCGTCGTCGGCACCGCGGTGTCCGTCTGCAACGACATGACCGAGGGCATCATCGCCCGGTTCCGGACGATGGCGATCCACCGCCCCTCGGTGCTGATAGGGCACGTCGTGGGCAGCGTCCTGCAGTCGGTCATGGCCGTGATCCTGGTGGGCGCGGTCGGCGTGGCCATCGGCTTCCGCTCGACGGACGCGACGGCGCTGGAGTGGCTCGCGGCGTTCGGGCTGCTCGTGCTCTTCTCCACGGCGCTCACCTGGATCGCGGTCGGCATGGGCCTGGTCAGCCCGAACGCCGAGGCGGCCGGCAACAACGCGATGCCGCTGATCCTGCTGCCGCTCCTGTCCAGCGCCTTCACCCCGGTCGACGCGATGCCGGGGTGGTTCCAGCCGATCGCCGAGTACCAGCCGTTCACCCCCGCCATCGAGACCCTGCGGGGCCTGCTGCTCGGCAGCGGGATCGGCCACAACGGATGGCTCACCCTCGGCTGGTGCCTGGCCCTCACGGCGCTCGGTTACCTCTGGTCGACCTCCACCTTCAACCGCGACCCGAAGTGACCCCCGTACCGGCGTGGGGGCCGCCCGGGGCCTCAGACCGGTTCGGGCTGGGGCTCCAGGGGCTTCGCCGGTACGGGCTTGGGCTCCCACAGCCGGGTGGTGCGCTGATAGCCGTAGACGACCGAGGCCATCGCCAGGACGAGCAGCGGACCGAATACCCACGGGTAGCGGGCCATCTCCATCGGCAGATAGCGGTACGACGTCAGGAGCGCCGTGAAGACCACCGTGCCGTAGGCGACCAGCTGGACGGCCCGGCGGTCCCAGCCCCGGTCGAACGCGCGCAGCGCCGCGTCGATGGTGAACGCGAAGACCACACCGGCGATGATGTCCGCGCCGTAGTGGTAGCCGAAGCCCAGCGTGGCGCCGAGGGTGGCGATCAGCCAGAAGGTGCCCGCGTAGCGCAGCAGCCTCGGTCCCCTGCGGGAGTGGATGAAGATCGTCGTGGCCCACGCCGTGTGCAGACTGGGCATGCAGTTGCGGGGGGTGACCTCGTCGAAGGGCATGTGCTGCGGGGTGACGAGCGGGGTCGGGGTGTTCGGCCACAGGTGCGCCACCGCGTACTGCCCGCCGTCGGCGCCGTAGGCGAAGATCGGGCCGACCACCGGATAGATCATGTAGATGCCCGGCCCGAGCAGCCCGATGACCAGGAACGTGCGCACCAGGTGGTGGCCCGGGAAGCGGCGCTCGGTCGACACGTTGCGCAGCTGGTACAGGGCGACGATGACGGCGGCCACCGCGAGCTGGATGTAGACGTAGTCGAGCACGTGCTCGCCGACGGTGCCGGTGGCCCGGACCATCCGGCCCACCACCCACGACGGATTGCCGAGCGCGTGGTCGGCGGTCGCCACGTACTGGTCGAGCACCGTGGGGCGGGTCTTCCAGGTGATCAGCAGCCAGATGTCGCCGGTCTTGCGGCCGGCCACCAGCAGCAGGCCGAGGCCGACGCCCTTGAGCAGCAGCAGCCGTTCCTTGCCGGTGCGGCGCGTGAGGGCGATGACCCCGTAGGCCAGGAGCACCCACAGGGCGCCGTTGCCGAACATCATCTTGGCGTCGACCGCCCACCGCACCAGGAAGAAGACGATGTCGATGCCGATCGCCGCGCCCATCGCGATGAGCCGCTGACGCCAGGTGAGCACCACCATCATCAACGCCATGCCGGCGTAGAGCAGCGGCCCCGACTTGGGTGCGAAGACGACCTCGCGGGCCTGGTTGGTGATCGGCCCCGACACACCGTAGCCGCGTGCGGCGATCTCCAGCGCGATGAGGAAACCGAGGGCCACCACACCCGCCGTGGCCCAAAGGATCACCCGTGGCCGACGCCAGGCGGGGACCTGATCTGGGGACTTTGTTCGCGAAAACGCCCGCGGTGCTCTAGATATCAATTGTTTGGCCGATTTGTTAGACGTCAGCGGTGAGTCCGAGCATGCTATCCGAGGGACGCGGACGGGTTCCGCCGGTCGGGTACGGGCGTTGACGTCGGGGCCGCTCACGCGGGCCGGGTGCGGCGGGCGGTGACCGTGATCGTGGTGTAGCGGGCGGTGAAGGCGGCCAAGCGCCCGCCGGGCCGCAGCACCGGGGCCGCCTTGGCCGCGCCCGCGACCGGGTCGATCCAGTGCCAGGCCTGGCCCGCGACGACCGCGTCGAACTCCCGGCCGGCCGGCTCCCAGGCCTCGAAGGCGGCGATGTCGACCTCGGTCCCGAGCCGCTGCGCCGTCCGCGCGTCGGGCTCCACCCCCAGCACGGTGCAGCCGGCCGCGGCGAACTGGCGGGCGGCGATGCCGGTGCCGCAGCCGACGTCCAGGACGTCCGGTCCTGCGGCGGCCAGGCGGGAGACCAGGGCCTCGGGGTAACGGGGTCGGGCCCGGTCGTAGCGGTCAGCGTCCGAGCCGAAGGACTCGGCCAGGTGCCGGTGGCGGTGCGGGGCGGGGGCGGGCGGTGTCGCCGGGAACGTCCGCGAGGCGCTCAGTGACCTGTTCGGGTCGGTCGCCCTCGCGGTCGTCGGCCTCATCGCCTCCCGGGACGTCCTGCGCGCCCGGTTGCGCGCGACCTCGCCGGCCGGCGTGCCCCTGCTTACGGAGGCCGGGGCCATGCTCGCCGCCTACTTGGACGCGGAGCGCGAGCTGGGCCGCCTCGCGGACGACGCCGACACGGACACCCTCGCGCTCACGCTCATCGGCGCCGGCCATCTGCTCTTCGCCGGCCTGGAGGGCGTCGCGCCGGACGCCGACGCCGTGCACAAGGTCGTGGCCGGGGTGCTCTCGGGGGTCGTACGGGAGGCGGCGTAGGAGTCGGGGCGGGCGGCGCGGTGTGCGGGTGGCTTGGACTAGTCAGTCGGTTCTCTCCGGGGCACGTGCGACACGTACCGCGATCGACCGCGCGAGTCGGGGCGGCGACGGTGGCCGCCCAGCGCGCGGAAGGTCTCAGGCATACGTCGTCCCTGCTCACGTACGTCTCGGGGGTGGTACGCCGATGCCGTGCCGCCCCTGTCATCGGTACCGGATAGCGGGGCGGGGCGGGCGATCTCGTGCTGCTCGACCGCGATGTGACGCGGTGTCGGTGGCCGAGATCAGTCCCGCCGAAGTGCGCCCCGCGCTCACCGGAGGCACAGTGGTGCATGACGCGTGGCCCTGCCCCGGCGCCCACGGTGGGCTCGTCGGCGCTCACGGTGGGGTCGTCGGCGGTCGGCTCGCGCGGTCGGGTGAACTCCCCTACGGGGAAAGGTCGCCCGGAAGGCCGCTCCCCGGATGGCCCACCCCAGCGCGCAGTTCATCTCATATCTGAGATAACCTGCCACACATGGCAGACGACTACCTCGTACGCATCGGCAAGCTCATCCGTGACGCCCGGCAGCACAGGGGCTGGACACAGACGCAGCTCGCCGAAGCGCTCAGCACCAGCCAGAGCGCCGTGAACCGCATCGAGCGGGGCAACCAGAACATCAGCCTTGAGATGATCGCCCGCATCGGCGAGGCGCTCGACAGCGAGATCGTGTCGCTCGGCTACGCCGGGCCCATGCACCTGCGGGTGGTCGGCGGCCGCCGGCTCTCCGGTGCCATCGACGTCAAGACGAGCAAGAACGCGTGCGTGGCGCTGCTCTGCGCGTCCCTGCTCAACAAGGGGCGCACGGTGCTGCGCCGCGTCGCCCGCATCGAGGAGGTCTACCGCCTCCTGGAGGTGCTCAACTCCATCGGCGTACGCACCCGTTGGATCAACGACGGCGTCGACCTGGAGATCGTGCCGCCCGCCAAGCTGGAGATGGACGCCATCGACGCGGAGGCCGCGCGCCGCACCCGCTCGATCATCATGTTCCTCGGTCCGTTGCTGCACCGCATGGACCGCTTCAAACTGCCGTACGCGGGCGGTTGCGACCTGGGCACCCGCACGATCGAGCCCCACATGATCGCGCTGCGCCGCTTCGGTCTGGACATCGCCGCGACCGAGGGGCTGTACCACGCGGAGGTGGCCCGCGACGTCTGCCCCGACCGCCCCATCGTGCTGACCGAGCGCGGGGACACCGTCACCGAGAACGCCCTGCTGGCCGCGGCCCGCAGCGCCGGCACGACCGTCATCCGCAACGCCTCGTCGAACTACATGGTCCAGGACCTGTGCTTCTTCCTGGAGGCCCTCGGCGTCGAGGTCGAGGGCATCGGCACGACGACGCTGACCGTGCACGGCGTGCCGACCATCGACGTGGACGTCGACTACTCCCCCTCCGAGGACCCGGTCGAGGCGATGAGCCTGCTCGCCGCCGCCGTCGTCACGGAGTCCGAGCTGACGGTGCGCCGGGTGCCGATCGAGTTCCTGGAGATCGAGCTGGCGGTCCTCGAGGAGATGGGCCTCGACCACGACCGCACGGCGGAGTACTCCGCCGACAACGGCCGCACCCGTCTGATCGACCTCACGGTCCGCCCCTCCAAGCTGGAGGCGCCGATCGACAAGATCCACCCGATGCCGTTCCCGGGCCTGAACATCGACAACGTCCCCTTCTTCGCGGCCATCGCGGCGGCGGCGCAGGGCAAGACGCTGATCCACGACTGGGTCTACGACAACCGCGCGATCTACCTCACGGACCTCAACCGCCTCGGCGGCCGCCTCCAGCTCCTCGACCCGCACCGCGTCCTGGTCGAGGGCCCCACCCGCTGGCGCGCCGCCGAGATGATGTGCCCCCCGGCCCTGCGCCCCGCGGTCGTCGTCCTCCTCGCCATGATGGCGGCCGAGGGCACCTCGGTGCTGCGCAACGTCTACGTCATCAACCGCGGCTACGAGGACTTGGCGGAGCGCCTGAACTCCGTCGGGGCCCAGATCGAGACGTTCCGGGACATCTGACCGGGACGTCACACCTGCCCGCCGGCGCCGCGTGGGTGAACGCCGCACGGGGCCGGCGGGCAGGTGGCCCGGGTCAGCCGCCCGAGGCGGCGAGTTCCTTGAGGTCGACCGTCTCGCCCTTGGCCGGCGCCTTCGGGCTCACGGGCTTGTTGTAGTCGGTGAAGGTCGCCTCGTTGGGCTTGTCGCCGCCCTTCACGGTGGCGCGCAGGATGTAGGGCTTGCCCTCCGTGGCCACGTACATCGTGTGGGTCTCGCCGCCGGAGGCCTTCTTCGTCAGCGCGATGGCCTCCTTGCCGTCGATGGACGTGGTGTCGCCCTTCTTCATGCCCTTGCGGCTCGACTTGTCCTCGTCCATGGAGGCGATCAGGCCCTGCTTGTCGCACAGGCCGGACGTCGCGGCGTCGTCGGCCGGCGTCTTGACCCACTTGTCGACGACCTTGTCCAGCACCTTGTCCGAACCGGCCTGGTTCTTCAGCGCGTTCTTCCAGTACTGCTCGTTGCCGCGCACGTACAGCGCGGCGTTCGTGTGCCGCAGTTCGGCCTTGGCGCCCTCGGCGTCGATGGTCCCCTCGCAGTTCTTCTCCTGGTCCACCGCGAGGTCCACGCTCACCGACTTGCCGCCGGCCTGCCGCATGTCGCCCTTCAGGCGCATCGAGTCGGCCTTCTTGGTGGCCGCCACCGCCTTGGCCGCGATCTGGTCGGCACTGTCCTTGGCGAACGGCTTGTCGGCGCCGTCATCACTGTCCCCACACCCCGTCAGCAGAACGGCCGACAGCCCGACGATCCCGATGACACCCGTAACCTTGCTCGCACGCACGTGCTCACCCCTCCTCATCACCGGACCCTGGCGGCCGCGGCTGACTCCGCCTACCCGCGAATCAATCGGTGACGCAGGGGACTTGACGGTCCGTAGGGAGTCCGAAGACCGTCGGTGCGGCGGCTCGCCCCTTCGGGCCGCTCAGTCGAGAACGGCCACCCCGTCAAGCTCCACCAACGCTTGATCGTCCCACAGCCGGACCGCGCCGAGCACCGCCATCGCGGGGTAGTCGCGCCCCGCCAACCGCCGCCAGAGGCGGCCCAGTTCGGCGGCGTGGGCGCGGTAGTCGGCGACGTCCGTGGCGTAGACGGTGACGCGGGCGAGGTCGGCGGGGGTGCCGCCGGCGTGGCGCAGGGCGGTGAGGAGGTTGGTGAGCGCCACCTCGAACTGCGCGGGCAGGGTGGTTCCGACGACCTTGCCCGCCCCGTCCAGCGCGGTCTGCCCGGCGAGGAAGACGAGCCGGGAGCCGGTCGCGGTGACGGCGTGCGAGAAGCCGGTGGGCGGGGAGAGTTCGGCCGGGTTGACGCGGCGCAGGGTCATGGGGCGGGCCTCCTGGTTCTCCGGGTCGGTGACGGGGGCGTGCGGCACGGCGGCACCCCGGCGGGGGCGGGGTGGACCCCGCGTGGCCGACCACGGCTCGGTCCGGCCACCCGCGGGCTCATGGTCCGACCGCCCCCGGGCTCACGGTCCACCCGCCGAGGGATTCGCGTCCGACATCGAGGGATTCGCGGTGCGGCACCGGGGGATTCGCGGTGCGACACCGGGGGATGCACGGTCCGGCCCACCGGCGGATGCACAGCCCGGCACCGAGGGATTCGCGCTCCGCTCACCGACGGATGCACAGCCCGGCACCGAGGGGTTCGCCGTCCGCCCGCCGGCCGATGCACAGCCCGGCGCCGAGGGATGCACGGCCCGCCCGCCGGCGGGCTCATCCGTACAGCTCCTTGGCGATGATCCCGCGCTGGACCTCGCTCGCCCCCTCGTAGACGCGCGGCGCCCGCACCTCACGGTAGAGGTGTTCGAGCAGGTGGCCGCGGTGCAGGGCGCGGGCGCCGTGCAGTTGGACGGCGGCGTCGACCACGTACTGCGCGCTCTCCGTGGCGAGCAGTTTCGCCATCGCCGCGCGCCGGGCGATGCCGGGGCCGTGCGGCCCTTCCCGGTCGTACGCCGCCGCTGCCGCGTACACCATCAGGCGCGCCGCCTCCGTGCGCGTGGCCATCTCGGCGATCTGGTGGGCGACGGACTGGAGGTCCTTCAGCTTGCCGCCGAACGCGTCCCGGGCGGCGGTGTGCGCGAGGCTCGCGTCCAGTGCCGCCGCCGCCATGCCGACGGCGAACGCGCCGACGCTCGGCCGGAACCTGTTCAGGGTGGTCATCGCGACGCGGAAGCCGCGGTCGACCTCGCCCAGGACGTCCTTGCGGCCCACCTGGACGCCGTCGAAGGCGAGCGTGCCGATCGGGTGCGGGGAGAGCATGTCGAGGGGGGCGCCGGTCAGGCCCGTGCGGTCGGCGGGGACCAGGAAGGCGGTGACGCCCCGGGAGCCCGCGCCCGGGGAGGTCCGGGCGAAGACGGTGTAGAAGTCGGCCTCGGGGGCGTTGGAGATCCAGCACTTCTCGCCGGTGAGGCGCCAGCCCGCGGGGCCGTCCGGGGCCGCCGCTAGGGACAGGGCCGCCGCGTCCGAGCCCGCGCCCGGCTCGGAGAGCGCGAAGGCGGCGACGGCGCGCCCCGCGCGGACGGGCGGCAGCCAGCGTTCCCGCTGCGCGGGCGTGCCGTGCGCGTGGACGGGGTGGGCGCCGAGGCCCTGGAGCGCCAGGGCGGTCTCCGCCTCCGTGCAGGCGTAGGCGAGCGATTCGCGCATCAGGCAGAGGTCGAGGGCACCGGCCCCCGATCCGGTGCCGTCCTCGAACAGCCGCGCCAGCAGACCCAGTTCGCCGAGCTCCTCGACCAGGGGCCGGTTCACGTGACCCGGTCGCCCCTGCTCCGCGAGGGGCCGCAGGCGCTCGGCGGCGAGGGCGCACAGCTCCGCACACCAGGCGGTTTGTTCAGGATTGAGCGAGAATGCCGTCACCCCGACCCCTCCTTTATCGCGCACCGTTGACTGTCGTCACCATCACGATACGCTCGTGGGGCGAGCCCACCACAGCGCCCGACCCGCAGGCAAGGGGGCAGAGCCGCCATGGATCCCACCGGCATACCGGGGCTGACACCGTCCGGCCACACCGACACCTTCGCCCGCGACCACCTCCCGCCGCGCGACCAGTGGCCCGCCCTCGTCCACGACCTCCCCGAGCTGCGCTACCCGGACCGGCTCAACTGCGGTACGGAGCTCCTGGACCGGACGGTGGAGCGGCTCGGCCCCGCCCGGCCCGCGTTCCACTCCGCGTCCGGCGGGACCTGGACGTACGGCGACCTGCTCGGCCACGTCGACCGGATCGCCCGGGTGCTGAGCGCCGAGCTGGGTGTGCGGCCCGGGGAGCGGGTGCTGCTGCGCGGGCCCACCACGCCCTGGCTCGCGGCCTGCTGGCTGGCGGTGATGAAGGCGGGCGCGGTAGCCGTCACGGTGCTCGCCCAGCAGCGGGCGCCGGAGCTGGCCGTCATGTGCGAGATCGCCCGGGTGCGGCACGCGCTGTGCGACGTACGGTCGGTCGACGACCTGGTCAAGGCCGGGGTGCCGGGCCTGGGCGTCACCACGTACGGCGGCGCGGGCCCCGACGACCTGCTGGCGCGCGCGGCCCGACGCCCCGGGCCCTACGCGGCGGTGGACACGGCCGCCGACGACGTCGCGCTCATCGCGTTCACGTCCGGCACGACCGGCCGCCCCAAGGGGTGCATGCACTTCCACCGCGACGTGCTCGCCATCGCCGACACGTTCGCGCGGCACATCCTCCGGCCCGTCCCCGACGACGTGTTCGCGGGCAGCCCGCCGCTCGGCTTCACCTTCGGCCTCGGCGGGCTCGTCGTCTTCCCGCTGCGCTTCGGCGCCTCCTCGGTCCTGCTCGAACAGGCGGCGCCCAGACAACTCCTGCCCGCCATCGGGCGCCACGGCATCACGGTGGTGTTCACCGCGCCGACCGCCTACCGCACGATGCTGGAGACGCTCGACGGGTACGACATCTCCTCGCTGCGCCGCTGCGTCTCGGCCGGCGAGAACCTCCCGGCGGCCACCTGGCGCGCCTGGCACGAGCGCACCGGGCACCGCATCATCAACGGCATCGGCGCGACGGAACTGCTGCACATCTTCATCTCCGCCGCCGACGACGCGATCAGACCGGGCACGACGGGGCGCCCCGTTCCGGGCTGGCACGCGCGCGTGGTGGACGAGTCCGGGGCGCCGGTGCCCGACGGCGAGCCGGGCCTGCTCGCGGTGCGCGGCCCGGTCGGCTGCCGCTACCTCGCCGACGAACGCCAGCTCCAGTACGTGCGCCACGGCTGGAACGTCACCGGCGACACCTACATCCGGGACGCCGACGGCTACTTCCGCTACGTCGCCCGCGCCGACGACATGATCATCTCAGCCGGCTACAACATCGCGGGCCCCGAGGTGGAGGAGGCGCTGCTGCGCCACCCCGACGTCGCGGAGACGGCGGTGGTGGGGCGGCCGGACGAACTGCGCGGGCACGTCGTGGTGGCGTACGTGGTGCCGCGCGAGGGCGCGCCACGGGACGCGGAGAAGCTGCGGGAGTTCGTGCGCACGGAGCTGGTCCCCTACAAGTGCCCGCGCGAGATCGTGTTCCTGGACGCCCTGCCGAGGACGGCGACGGGCAAGCTGCAGCGGTTCCGGCTGCGGGCGGCGCCGTCGGCCCGGCGGGCGGCGGAGTCCTCGGCCGCTCCGGGGCCCGTAGAGTGATCACGTGTCCGAGCAGCACACTCCACGGTCCCTGATCGTCACCTTCTACGGCGCCTACGGCCGGGGGGCGCCCGGCCCGGTCCCGGTGGCCGAGCTGGTGCGCCTCCTCGCGCCGCTCGGCGTCGACGCGCCGTCGGTGCGCTCGTCGGTGTCGCGGCTCAAGCGGCGCGGCCTGCTGGTTCCGGCGCGCACGCAGGCGGGCGCCGCGGGTTACGCGCTCTCCCCGGAGGCCCGTCAGCTCCTGGACGACGGTGACCGCCGCATCTACGGCGGGGCGGCCGGGGCGCGGGAGGACGGCTGGGTCCTCGCGGTCTTCTCCGTGCCCGAGGCCGAGCGGCACAAGCGGCACGTGCTGCGCTCCCGGCTCGCGGGCCTCGGCTTCGGCACGGCGGCGCCGGGTGTCTGGATCGCTCCGGCGCATCTGCGCGAGGAGACCCGGCACACCCTGGAGCGCCTCCAACTCGCTCCGTACGTCGACCTGTTCCGGGGCGAGCATCTGGGCTTCGCCGCGACGGCGGAGGCGGTGGCGCGCTGGTGGGACCTCGCGGCCCTGGCCAAGCAGCACGAGGCGTTCCTGGACCGCCATGAGCCGGTGCTGCGCTCCTGGCAGGCCCGCGGCGACGCTCCCCCGCCGCCCGAGGAGGCCTACCGCGACTACCTCCTCGCGCTCGACTCCTGGCGTCGACTGCCGTACGCCGACCCGGGCCTGCCGCCGGCGCTGCTGCCCCGCGACTGGCCGGGCGTCCGGTCGGCGGAGGTGTTCACGGCGCTGGACACGCTGCTCCGGGAGGCGGGGGCGCGGTTCGTGTCACCGCCCGACGCCCGCTGACACCGGCTGATGCCTCGTCAACCGCCGAGCGACAGGCGGGGTTTCGGGGCGTCGGTGCGGCCCGTCTGCGGTCTGCGGCTGCCCGCGCGGTACGGCAGAGGCCAGGTCACCCCGGCTCCCTCGTACCCCTGCTCGGCCGCCGCGTGCAGGGTCCAGTGGGGGTCGTAGAGGTGGGGACGGGCGAGGGCGCAGAGGTCGGCGCGGCCCGCCAGGACCAGGGAGTTGACGTCGTCCCAGGAGGAGATGGCGCCCACGGTGATCACCGGGACGCCGGTCTCGTTGCGGATGCGGTCGGCGTAGGGCGTCTGGTAGGAGCGGCCGTAGTCGGGGCGTTCGTCGGCGACGACCTGGCCCGTCGAGACGTCGATCGCGTCGGCGCCGTGCGCCGCGAAGGCGCGGGCGATCTCCACGGCGTCCTCGGCGGTGGTGCCGCCCTCGGCCCAGTCGGTGGCCGAGACGCGGACCGTCATCGGTTTGCCGGCCGGCCACACCTCGCGCACGGCGTCGAAGACTTCGAGGGGGAAGCGCAGCCGTCCGGACAGGGAGCCGCCGTAGGCGTCCGTGCGCCGGTTGGTGAGGGGTGAGAGGAACCCGGAGAGCAAGTAGCCGTGGGCGCAGTGCAGTTCGAGGAGGTCGAAGCCCGCTTCCTCGGCGCGCGTGGCCGCCGCGACGAACTGTTCGCGGATGCGCGTCAGACCCGGCCGGGACAGTTCGCGCGGCGCCTGACCACCCGGCTTGTACGGCAGCGGGGAGGCGGCGTCCAGCGGCCAGTTGCCGTCGGGCAACGGGTCGTCGATGCCTTCCCACATGCGTTTCGTGGAGCCTTTGCGGCCCGAGTGGCCGAGCTGGACGCCGATCGCCGTGCCGGGCGCCTGGGCGTGCGCGAAGTCGGTGACGCGGCGCCAGGCCCGGGTCTGTTCGGCGGTGTAGAGCCCGGCGCAGCCCGGTGTGATGCGGCCGCGCTCGCTGACGCAGACCATCTCGGTCATGACCAGGCCCGCACCCCCCAGGGCCCGGGCGCCCAGGTGGACGAGGTGGAAGTCGCCGGGGACGCCGTCCACGGCGCGGTACATGTCCATCGGGGAGACCACGACGCGGTTGCGCAGGGTGAGGTCGCGCAGGGTGAAGGGCGTGAACATGGGGGGTGTGCCCTCGGGACAGCCGAACTCGCGCTCCACGGCGCGGGTGAAGCCGGCGTCGCGCAGCCGGAGGTTGTCGTGGGTGACGCGGCGGCTGCGGGTCAGGAGGTTGAACGCGAACTGCCGTGGGGGCTGGTCGAGATGGTCGGGCAGGCGCTCGAACCACTCCAGGCTGGCGCGGGCGGCCCGCTGCGTCGAGGCGACGACGGGGCGGCGCTCGCTCTCGTACGCCTGGAGGGCGCGCGGGATGTCGGGCTGTTCCCGCAGGCAGGCGGCGAGGGCCAGGGCGTCCTCGACGGCGAGCTTGGTGCCGGAGCCGATGGAGAAGTGCGCGGTGTGCGCGGCGTCGCCCAGCAGCACCGTGTTCCCGTGCGACCAGCGGGAGTTGCCTACCGTACGGAAGTTGGTCCAGGAGGAGTGGTTGCCGCGCAGGGGGCGGCCGCCGAGCGCCGCCGCGAAGATCTTGGCGCAGCGCTCGGTGGACTCGCGCTCGTCGAGCCGGTCGAAGCCCGCCGCCGCCCAGACCTCCTCGCGCATCTCGACGATGACGGTGGAGGCGCCGGTGCCGGCCGCGGAGTAGGGGTAGCCGTGCAGCTGCATGACGCCGTGCTCGGTCTCGGCGATCTCGAAGCGGAAGGCGTCGAAGGCGAAGTCGGCGGCCAGCCAGATGTAGCGGCAGCGGTGGGTGGTGATGCTCGGGCCGAAGGCCTCGGCGTGCGTCTCGCGCGTGCGGCTGTGGACGCCGTCGGCCGCGACGACCAGGTCGTACGCGGCCGCGAGGGCGGCGGCGGGCGGCGCCTCGGCGCGGAAGTGGAGTTCGACGCCGAGTGCGCGGCAGCGGGCGTGCAGGACGGCGAGGAGGCGGCGCCGTCCGAGCGCCGCGAAGCCGTGACCGCCGGAGGTGTGCCGCCGGTCGCGGTGCACGATGTCGATGTCGTCCCAGCGCACGAACTCCGCCTGGAGGGCGGCGTAGACCTCCGGGTCGGCGTGTTCGATGCCGCCGAGGGTCTCGTCGGAGAGGACGACGCCGAAGCCGAAGGTGTCGTCGGGGGCGTTGCGCTCCCAGACGGTGACCTCGCGGGCCGGGTCGAGGCGCTTGAGCAGCGCCGCGGCGTACAGGCCGCCCGGGCCGCCGCCGATGACGGCCACGCGGTGGGCGCCCGCGTTCATCGGCCCCGCCACTTCGGCGGGCGCTTCTCGGTGAACGAGGCGTGGAACTCCGCGTAGTCCTCGCCGTTCATGAGCAGCGCCTGGGTCGCCGCGTCCAGCTCCACGGAGGCGGCGAGCGGCATGTCCAGTTCGCTGGTGAGCAGCGCCTTGGTCTGGGCGTACGCGAGGGCCGGGCCGTCCGCGAGGCGGCGTGCCAGGGCCGCCGCGGCCTCCGCCGCCTTGCCCTCGTCCGTCAACTCGCTGATCAGGCCGATCCGTTCGGCCTCGGGGGCGCGCACCGCGTCGCCGAGCATCAGCAGCCGGGTGGCGTGGCCGAGGCCGACGACGCGGGGCAGCAGGTAGGCGGCGCCCATGTCGCCGCCGGAGAGGCCGACGCGGGTGAAGAGGAAGGAGAAGCGGGCGCTGGGGTCCGCGACGCGGAAGTCCGCGGCGAGGGCGAGCACCGCGCCGGCGCCGGCGGCGACCCCGTGCACGGCGGCGATCACCGGGAAGGGGCACTCCCGGACGGCCCGGACGACCTGGCCGGTCATGCGGTTGAAGTCGAGGAGCTGGGCGGTGTCCATGGCGAGCGTCGCGCCGATGATCTCCTCCACGTCGCCGCCCGAGCAGAAGCCGCGCCCCTCGCCGCCCAGCACGAGGGCGCGCACGGACTTGTCGCGGGACAGCTCGGCGAGGAGGTCGCGCAGGTCGGCGTAGGCGCCGAAGGTGAGCGCGTTGAGCTTGTCGGGGCGGGCGAGGGTGACGGTGGCGACCCCGTCGTCGACGGCGAGGCGCAGGTGCCGCCAGTCGGGGGTGCGGGTCGCGGAGCCGGTGAAGGGACTCATGAGGTGCGGCCTCCTCGGCCTGGGGGCTGGAGTTCGCCGGCCGCGGCGCGGTGCCCGGTGGGGGCACGCGGTGCGGCTCCTGTCGAAGCTATCACCGATCCGTGACCGTCGTCACGAGTGCGCGATACAGGGCATGGGAGTCCGCCGAGGGAGCAGGGCCGGACGTCCCGCGCCGTGCCCGACCGCGGCCTCTGTCGACATAGCGCTTAGGATTTGTACGGTTGAAAGCAGGACCGCCGCCTGCTGCCTTGAACGGACCCCTCTTGCCCCAGCCCCCAGCCCCCGCCTCCTGGCGCATCACGCTGCCGCACAGCGCGGCAGCCGTGCCCGTCGCTCGCGCCCTGGTCCGCACCGCCCTCACCGACATCGAGGCGTCGCCCGACACCGACACCGCGGAGCTGCTCACCGCGGAGCTGGTCGCCAACGCCGTCGAGCACACGGTGGGGCAGAGCCCCATAGAGCTGGTGATCGAGCTGCTGCCCACCGGCTGCCAGGTCGAGGTGCACGACTCCAGCCCGCTGCCGCCCGGGAACCTCAGCGCGTCCGAGCCGCCCGGCCCACCCGACCCCTGGCAGGAGCACGGGCGCGGCCTGCTCCTGATCCGCACCCTCAGCTCGTCGTGCGGGCACCGCCCCACCGCCTCCGGCAAGGCGGTCTGGTTCACGCTCCCGACGCGGCCCTAGCGGGGAGCCGCCGGCCGGTCAGGCGAGGGTCGCGACCAGGACCGCCTTGATCGTGTGCAGGCGGTTCTCGGCCTCGTCGAAGACGACGGAGTGCGCCGACTCGAAGACCTCGTCGGTGACTTCCAGGGAGGTCAGACCGTGGCTCTCGTGGATCTCGCGGGCGACCTGGGTGCCGAGGTCGTGGAAGGCCGGCAGGCAGTGCAGGAACTTCACGTCCGCGTTGCCGGTGGCGCGCAGCACGTCCATCGTCACCGCGTACGGCGCGAGGGCGGTGATGCGCTCGTCCCAGACCTCCTTGGGCTCGCCCATGGAGACCCACACGTCGGTGGCCACGAAGTCGGCGCCCCGCACGCCCTCCTCGACCGCCTCGGTGAGCGTGATCCTGGCACCGCTCCCGGCGGCGAGCGCGCGGGCCTGGGCGATGACCTCCTCGGCCGGCCAGTAGGCCTTGGGCGCCACGATGCGGACGTCCATGCCGAGCAGGGCGCCGGTGACGAGGTAGGAGTTGCCCATGTTGAGACGGGCGTCGCCGAGGTAGGCGAAGGCGACGTCGGTGAGGGGCTTGGCCGTGTGCTCCGTCATCGTGAGGACGTCGGCGAGCATCTGGGTGGGGTGCCACTCGTCGGTCAGGCCGTTGTAGACGGGCACACCGGCGTGCGCGGCGAGGGTCTCCACGGCCTCCTGGGCGTCCCCGCGGAACTCGATGGCGTCGAACATGCGGCCGAGCACGCGGGCGGTGTCCTTGATGGACTCCTTCTTGCCGATGTGCGAGCCGGACGGGTCGATGTACGTCGTCGCGGCACCTTGATCGGCGGCGGCGACCTCGAAGGAGCAGCGCGTCCTCGTGGAGTTCTTCTCGAAGATCAGGGCGATGTTCTTGCCGGTCAGCCGCCGGATCTCGGTCCCCGCCCGCTTCGCCGCCTTCAGCTCCGCGGCCAGGTCGACCAGGCCGCGGAACTCCTCGGCGGTGAAGTCCGACTCCTTGACGAAGTGGCGGCCGGTGAGGTCTGTGGCCATGACGATGCTCCTTGGGCGCGGGGACGGGAACCGGAAAGCTGAAACTATATACGATCCTTTACATTAGTATGCAGATCGGCGTGGACAACGGCATCCGCCGGGCCGGGCGCCCGCCCGTCAGGCCCCCGGCACCGCGTCCCGCTGGATCGGACAGCTCATGCAGCGGGGACCGCCCCGGCCGCGCCCCAGCTCGCTCCCGCGGATCTCGATCACCTCGATGCCCTGCTTGCGCAGGAACGTGTTGGTCGTCGCGTTCCTCTCGTAGGCGATCACCACACCCGGCTCGACCGCGAGGACGTTGCAGCCGTCGTCCCACTGCTCCCGCTCCGCCGCGTGCACGTCCTGGGTGGCCGTGAGCACCCGGATCGCGTCCAGGCCGAGCGCGGCGGCGATCGCCCGGTGCATGTTCTCCGGCGGATGGTCGGTGACCTTCAACTCCTTGTCCCCCGCGCCCGGTTCGATGGTGTACGAGCGGAGCATGCCGAGCCCCGCGTACTGCGTGAAGGTGTCGCCGTCGACCATGGTCATGACCGTGTCGAGGTGCATGAACGCACGTCGCTTCGGCATGTCGAGCGCCACGATCGTCTGCGCCGAGCCCGCCGCGAACAGCTTGTGGGCGAGCATCTCGACAGCCTGCGGCGTGGTGCGCTCGCTCATGCCGATCAGCACGGCTCCCTTGCCGATGACCAGGACGTCGCCGCCCTCGATGGTCGAGGGGTAGTCGGCCTGGCCCTGCGACCACACGTGGAAGTCCTCGGACCGGAACAGCGGGTGGTGGCGGTAGATCGCCTCGAAGTGCACGGTCTCGCGCTGCCGGGCGGGCCACCGCATGGCGTTGATGGACACGCCGTCGTAGATCCATGCCGAGGTGTCGCGGGTGAAGAGGTGGTTGGGCAGCGGGCCGAGCAGGAAGTCGTCCAGGTCCATGCAGTGGAAGCGCACGGAGGCCGGCTCGGCGTGCGCCTCCAGGAACTCCCGCTTGGTCATGCCGCCCACCAGCGCCTCGGCCAGCTCCGTCGAGGGCATCGTCTCGAACGCGGCCCGCAGGTGGTCGGTGGCCAGCGGGCCGTACTCCTTCTCGTCGAAGACGCGGTCCAGGACGAGCAGGCGGGCCTCGGGCACGTCCAGGGTCTCGGTCAGCAGATCACCGAAGAGGTGGACCGTCACCCCCCGGTCGCGCAGCACGTCCGCGAACCCGTCGTGCTCCTGGCGGGCCCTGCGCACCCACAGGACGTCGTCGAAGAGGAGGGCGTCCTTGTTGCTCGGAGTAAGCCGCTTGAGCTCCAGATCGGGGCGGTGCAGTATGACGCGGCGCAGCCGCCCGGCCTCGGAGTCGACATGGAATCCCATGGGGTCCATCTTTCCCCGGCCGGACGGCTCACGCGCGGACAACGCGCCACCTGGTGGTGGTCAGAGCCTCGGGTCGACCGGCTCCGACTCCAGGGCGAGGACCGCGAACACCGGCTCGTGGACGCGCCACAGCGGCTCGCCCTCCGCGAGCCGGTCCAGCGCCTCCAGGCCGAGCGCGTACTCCCGCACGGCCAGCGAGCGCTTGTGGCCGAGGGAGCGGTCCCGCAGCTTGGCCAGGTTCTCCGGGCGCGTGTACTCCGGACCGTAGATGATCCGCAGGTACTCCCGGCCCCGGCACTTGACGCCGGGCTGCACCAACCGCCCCTCGGCGTTCCTGACCAGGGCCCCGACGGGCTTGACGACCATGCCCTCGCCGCCGCGGCCGGTCATCTCCAGCCACCAGTCGATGCCCGCCCCGACGGACGACGCGTCGCCGGTGTCGACGTACAGGCGGCGGGTCGTCTGGAGCAGCCCACTCCCGTCGTGCTCCACCATGCGGTCCAGCAGGGCCAGTTGGGCGTCGTGCGGGAGCGCGGCGAGGCTGCGGCCCTGGACGGCGAGGATCTGGAACGGCGCGAGGCGCACGCCCTCCAGGCCGTCGGTCGGCCAGCAGTAGCGGCGGTAGGCGTCCGTGAACGCGGCGGCGTCCGCGGCGCGTTCCCGCTGGCGGGCCAGCAGGTCGCCCGCGTCCACGCCACGCGCCGTCGCGGCCCGGAGGGCGGCCAGCGCGCCGGGGAAGACGGCCGCCGACGCGGCGCCGACGGCGGCGTACTGCGTGCGCAGCAGACCGGACGCCTTCAGGGACCACGGCATCAGCTCGGCGTCGAGCAGCAGCCAGTCCGTCTCCAGCTCCTCCCACAGGCCGGCGTCCCCGGCGGCGGCGCGCAGCCGGGCGAGTATCTCCTCGGTGACGGACGCGTCGTTGAAGAAGGGGCGGCCGGTGCGGGTGTAGAGGGAGCCGGTCGGGCCGCCCTCGACGCCGAACCGGTCCCGGGCCGCGTCCGCGTCACGGCAGACCAGGGCCACCGCGCGCGAGCCCATGTGCTTCTCCTCGCACACCACCCGGGCGACGCCCTCCCGCGCGTACGAGGCGAAGGCCTCCGCCGGGTGCTCCAGGTAGCCGTCCCGCCGGGAGGTGGCGGTGGGCGCCATCGTCGGCGGCAGGTAGGGCAGCAGGCGCGGGTCGACGGCGAAGCGGCTCATGACCTCCAGGGCCGCCGCCGCGTTCTCCTCGCGGACGGCGACCCGGCCGGCGTGCCGGGTCTCCACGACGCGGCGGCCGTGCACGTCGTTCAGGTCGAGCGGGCGTCCGTCGTGGCCGCCCGGCGCCTCGGAGCGCAGCGGCTTGACGGGCTCGTACCAGACGCGCTCGGCGGGTACGTCGACGAGCTCCCGCTCCGGCCAGCGCAGCGCGGTCAGCTTGCCCCCGAAGACGGCGCCGGTGTCCAGGCAGATGGTGTTGTTCAACCAGGTCGCGGTGGGCACGGGTGTGTGGCCGTAGACGACGGCGGCCCGGCCGCGGTACTCCTCCGCCCACGGGTAGCGCACCGGCAGCCCGAACTCGTCGGTCTCGCCGGTGGTGTCGCCGTACAGGGCGTGCGAGCGGACCCTGCCGGACGTGCGCCCGTGGTACTTCTCGGGGAGCCCGGCGTGGCAGACGACGAGGTCGCCGCCGTCCAGGACGTAGTGCGAGACGAGACCGTCCAGGAACTCCCGCACCCGGACGCGGAACTCCTCGCTCTCCCGGCCCAGCTGGTCGACCGTCTCCGCCAGCCCGTGGGTGAGCCGGACGCCGCGGCCCCTGAGGTGGCGGTTGAGCTTGTTCTCGTGGTTGCCGGGCACGCACAGCGCGGTGCCCGTGGCCACCATCGCCATGACGCGGCGCAGCACGCCCGGGGTGTCCGGGCCGCGGTCGACCAGGTCGCCGACGAACACGGCCGTACGCCCTTCGGGGTGCGCGCCGTCGACGTAGCCGAGCTTGCCCAGCAGCGTCTCCAGCTCGGCGGCGCAGCCGTGGACGTCCCCGATGATGTCGAAGGGGCCGGTGAGGTGGGAGAGGTCGTTGTAGCGCTTCTCGGTGACGATCGAGGCGCCCTCGACCTCCGCGACGCCCCGCAGGACGTGCACCTTGCGGAAGCCCTCACGCTCCAAGTGCCGCAGGGAGCGGCGCAGTTCGCGCTGGTGGCGCTGGATGACGCGGCGGTGGACGCCGGCCCGGTCGGGGCGCCCGGCGTTGCGCGCGGCGCAGACCTCCTCGGGCACGTCGAGCACGATGGCGATGGGCAGCACGTCGTACCGCCTGGCCAGTTCGATCAGCTGCTTGCGGCTCTCGCTCTGCACGTTGGTGGCGTCGACGACGGTGCGCCGGCCGGCGGCCAGGCGCTTGCCCGCGATGTAGTGCAGCACGTCGAAGGCGTCGCGGCTGGCGCTCTGGTCGTTCTCGTCGTCGGCGACGAGGCCGCGGCAGAAGTCGCTGGAGATCACCTCGGTGGCCTTGAAGTGCCGGTGGGCGAAGGTGGACTTGCCGGAACCGGTGGCGCCGACGAGCACGACGAGGGACAGGTCGGTGACGGGAAGCCGGCGGTGCGTCCCGGGCGTCACGGTCCCGGTGTCGACGGTGTCGTCACGGCTGTCGGTGTCGCTGGTGCTGTCGGTCATGCCGCCCGCACCTCCTTCGTGTTCTTCTCCGCCTGTGTGAAGACCGCCATCTGGGTGGGCGGCCCGACCTCCGGGTCGTCGTCGCCGACCGGCACGAACTCCACCGTGTACGCGTGCCGCTCCGCGACCTGGCGGGCCCAGATCCGGAACTCCTCGCGCGTCCACTCGAAGCGGTGGTCGCCGTGGCGCCGGTGGCCGGCCGCGAGGGTCTCCCAGCGGACGTTGTACTCGACGTTCGGCGTCGTCACCAGGACCGTGCGGGGTCTGGCCGAGCCGAACACGGCGTATTCCAGGGCGGGCAGCCGCTCCACGTCGAGGTGCTCGATCACCTCGCAGAGCACCGCCGCGTCGTACCCTTTGAGCCGGCTGTCGGTGTACGCGAGCGAGCCCTGGAGGAGCTGGACGCGCTGGGCCTGCCGCTCGCCCAGGCAGTCCAGCTTCAGCCGCCGCGAGGCGAGGGTCAGCGCGCGCATCGACACGTCGACACCGACGATCTCCGTGAACCGGGCGTCCTTGAGCAGCGCCTGCACCAACTGGCCCTGGCCGCAGCCGAGGTCGAGCACGCGCGCCGCACCGGCCGCGGTGAGCGCCGCGAGGATCGCCTCACGGCGGCGCACGGCCAGCGGCACCGGCCTGCCCTCCGACGCGTCCGCGCCCTCGTCGGCCACGGGGTCGGCGGACTCCTCCGTCACGGCGTTGTCGATCTCCTCGATGTCCGTGTCGTCGGCGTCGGCGAGCCGGACCAGTTCGAGCCGCTCCTGCGCCTGACGGGTCAGGGAGCGGCGGCGCGCGAGGTAGCGGCTGGTGATGACCTGCTGCTCGGGGTGGTCGGCGAGCCAGCCCTCACCGGCCCGCAGCAGCTTGTCGACCTCGTCCGCCGAGACCCAGTAGTGCTTGGCGTCGTCCAGGACGGGCAGCAGCACGTACAGGTGCCGCAGCGCCTCGCCGAGGGTCAGCTTCCCGTCGGGCACGTCGAGCACGAGGCCGACGTAGCGCGAAGCGCCCCACTCGGGGAACCGCTCGTCCAGCGGGACGGGTGTCGCCGTCACCGTCCAGCCCAGCGGCTCGAACAGCGCCCGCACCAGCTCCGCGCCGCCGCGCGCGGGCAGCGCGGGCACCTCGATCCGCAGCGGCAGCGGCTGTCCCACCCGCTCGGGCAGCGCCCTGCACACGCCGCGCATCGCGCTGGAGAACACCGCACTGAGCGCGACGGCGAGCAGCGACGAGGCGGCGTAGGGGCGGTCGTTGACGTACTGCGCCAGTGCCGCGTCGGGCGCGCCGCCCCGCCCCTTGCCCTTGCCGCGCCGCACGAGCGCGACGGGATCGACCTCCAGGAGCAGCGCGGCCGTGCAGCGCTCCGCGCTCGCCTCGGGGTAGAGGACATGCGCGGGACCGTAGGAGGTAGAGAACGTCTGGGCGCTGTCGGGATGCTTGTGCAGCAGGAACCCGAGGTCGGTCGCCGGGCGTTCGGGGGTACCGGTGGTAGTGATCGTCAGGAACACGGGTCGGCCTCGAAACGGGGTCTGAGCCGTGGCGGCACCGGGCGCGGGTCCCCGCACGTCACGTCACAGTGCACGTCACATGCGCGGGCGCCGCGCGCCGGTGGTCCCCACGGCAAGGGGAAAGCGCGCTTCGGTGCTCGCGGCTCCGGGCCGTACCCGGCCCCGGAAGCCGTGCGCACGCCGCGCCACGGTCGCCCGTCCACGCGGCGCCCTCACCTGCGGCGCGCCCCCACAACGTACAGCGAACGGCACGGGCACACCCCGGAATTTCCGCTCAGCCGTTCGTCCTCTCACCCGCCGTTCAGGCCTGCTTCTCCCGTCGGCCGCCGAGGGCGACGGCCAGCGCGCCGAGGGCGCAGACGACGCCCGCCGCGAGGTAGGCGAGGTGGTAGCCGGCGAGGCGGTCGTCGGCGGTCGCCGCGATCAGGACCAGGACCGCCACTCCGACGCTGGCGCCGATCTGCTGCGCCACGACGTTCACCGCTCCGGCGACCGCGTGCCGCTCCGGCTCGACGCCGGACAGTCCCGCGGAGGTCATCGAGGGGAAGTTGAGGCCCTGGCCGATGCCGCTGATCACCAGTCCGGGCAGCACGTGCAGCAGGTAGTCGCCCTCGTGCGGGGTGCTCATCCACAGCGCGGTCCCGCCGCCGATGAGGACCAGCCCGACGGCCATCAGCGTCCGCGGCGTGTACGTGGCCAGCAGGCGCCCGGTGGCGAAGTTGGCGGTGAGGAAGACGGCCGCCGACATCGGCACCAGCGCGAGGCCGGATTCGAGCGGGGAGTAGTCCAGCATCCCCTGGAGGTACAGCGGGGCGAAGAAGAGCATGCCGACCGAGCCCATGTACTGCAGGAACGCCGCCAGGCTCGCGGCCCGCACCGAGGCGATCCGGAAGAGTCCGAGCGGCAGCACCGGGTCGGCCGTGCGGTGCTCGCGTACGACGAACAGCGCCAGGAAGACCACCGCGACGCACAGCGAGACCCAGGCCACTGCGCCGCTGCTGCTCGCACCGACGACGACCAGGGTCAGGCCGAGCGTGCCGGATATCGCGCCGGGCAGGTCCAGGCGGCCGCCGCGTCCGACGCCGTCGGGCAGTCCGGCGCGCGTCGCGGACAGGACGGCCAGCCCCACGGCGACCGAGAACCACAGCACCGAACGCCAGCCGAAGAACTGGGTCAGCACGCCGCCCAGGAGGACGCCGCCGCTGAAGCTCGCGGCGCCGACGGCCGCGTAGATGCTCAGGGCTCGGTTGCGCGCCGGACCGGCCGGGAACACCTCGGTCAGCAGGGCCAGCGCGGCCGGTCCCGACAGGGCCGCGCCGATGCCCTGGACGGCCCGCGCGCCGAGCAGCACCCCGGTGCCCGGTGCCAGGGCGCCGACCAGCGCGGCGAGCGTGAACAGGGCGACGCCGAGTTCGAACACCCGCCGCCTGCCGAAGACATCGGCCAGTCGGCCGCCCACCAGCAGGAAGCCGGCGAAGGTGACGGCGTAGGCGGTCATGACCCACTGGAGGGTGGTGTCGTCCAGGTCGAAACGCTCGCCCACGGAGGGCAGCGCGGCGTTGAGCACTCCGAGGCCGCTCACGTCCAGCGCGAGGGCCCCGGCCAGCACGCCGAGCGCCAGGCCCGGGCGCTGCCCCGGCTTCACCTCGGTACTGGTCATGCGGGCCTCCCCGGCACGCGCGGTCGTGCGGCCACAAGACGGTGGGGGGACGGTCTGGACGAGGTGCCGTCGGCGGCGGCCCTGAACGGCCGCCCTAAGGTGGCGAGTTCCATCCGTCCGGTGCCCACCACCAGGACGCGGGGGTCAGCCGGCGCCGGCTCGTGGTTCATGATTTTCATGGCGAGCAGCTTGCAGTGCTTGTTCGCCCGCTGTCCAGCCCGTACTTATTCACCGGCCACCGGAGCGGATTCCCGACCGCGCGCCGGAATTGACCCGTGTTGAACGAAGTTGCCCGCTGATTCCCCACGACGCCCGAACCGCCACACAATTTCGGCCCGGGAAGCGATCGAACCAGTCACTTCGGGGGCCAGATCGCGCCAGTGCACCTTCCTGCCAACGGGCCCCACTTGTTTCACGTTTCACTGGGTGGCAGTCTGAAGTTGTCGGTCGGGCGAGTACCTCGTTATGCGGTCCGCGCCAGTCCACACCATTCTTGACCTGGGAACATTCAGCCGGGAAGACTAAAACGGGGGTCGGGTCGCGGTGCGGGTACCAGTTCTCTTTCAGCCATATCTCCCTGTGCGGGCTTGACACGGACGCTTCGCGTACCGCCTGTGCACTGACGCCCCTTTCCTGTGAGACTCGGCCCCGGCCGTGCCTATCCGCACGTCCGTGTGTACGCCGCAGGCATCTCATTTCCGCCACTCTTTTCCGACCGTCGGGGTTTGTGAAGCCTAAAACATCCGGGCGCCCACTCCGTCGGTCCATTCCGTCCGCCCTGCCGAGGAGCCGAAATGCCCCAAGAGCGCGCAGCAAGAGATTCTCAAGCCATTACCGATTTTTTGCTGTCTCGCGTCGCTGAGCTGATGGACATGTCCGAGGAGGCCGTCGACCGCTGGGCGCCGATGCACCAGTACGGCCTGGACTCGCTGAAGTTGTCCAAACTCGCCGCCTCGTTGTCCGAATTCCTCGGCTGGAAAGTCCCGGTCACGTGGATGTGGCAGTACCCGACGGTCGACGAGCTGGCCCGCGCGCTCCTGGAAGGCCCCCGGACCACGCAGGCCGCCGCCCCGAGCGAGGAGCGGCGCGCGGCCTCGCACGAGCCCATCGCGATCGTCGGCATCGGCTGCCGCTTCCCCGGCGGCCCCGACCCCGCCGCGTTCTGGCAGTTGCTCACCGAGGGCGGCGACGCCGTGGGGCCCGTGCCGGCCGCGCGGCGCGAGCTGTTGGGCGACGCGGTGCGCTGGGGCGGCTTCATCGACGGCATCGACCAGTTCGACCCGCTGTTCTTCGGCATCTCGCCCCGCGAAGCCGTCCAGATGGACCCGCAGCAGCGGCTGATCCTGGAACTGGCCTGGGAGGCGCTGGAGGACGCGGGTGTCGCGCCGGACAGTCTCGTGGGCACCGAGACCGGTGTGTTCATGGCCTCCTGCTGGGGCGACTACGCCGCGCTGGCGCACTACCGCGGCCCCGACGTGCAGATCACCCCGCACACCGCGACCGGCATGCACGACGGCATCATCGCCAACCGCGTCTCCTACGTCCTCGGCCTCCAGGGGCCCAGCATGACCATCGACGCGGCCTGCGCCGGATCGCTGGTCTCGGTGCACGCGGGCTGCCAGTCGCTGTGGCTGGGCGAGAGCGAGCTGGTGCTGGCCGGCGGCGTCAACCTGAGCTTCGTCTCCGACTACTACACCGCCATGGACGCCATGGGCGCGCTCGCCCCCGACGGCCGCTGCAAGTCCTTCGACGCCCGCGCCAACGGCTACGTACGCGGTGAGGGCGCCGGCGTCGTCGTACTCGCCCCGCTGAGCGTCGCCCTCGAACGCGACCTGCCGGTGTACTGCGTGATCAAGGGCAGCTCGTCCCAGAACGACGGCCTGAGCAACGGCATGACCGCGCCGAACCCCCAGGCGCAGGAGCTGATGCTGCGCAACGCCTACCGGCGGGCCGGCATCGCCCCGTCCCTGGTGGACTACATCGAGTGCCACGGCTCCGCGACGCCCCTCGGCGACCCGATCGAGGTCAACGCCATCGGCGCGGTCCTCGGCGGCGACCGGGCGGAGCCGCTGCGGCTCGGCTCCGTCAAGTCCAACGTCGGGCATCTGGAGGCGGCGGCCGGCATCGTCGGCCTGGTCAAGCTCGCCCTGTCGATCCGCAACGGCGTGCTGCCGCCGAGCCTGCACTACGCCACCCCGAACCCGCAGATCATGTTCGAGGAGTACAACCTCACCGTCCAGGACCGGCTCACGCCCTGGCCCCGACGGTCCGACGCCCGCCGCGGCGGCGTCAGTTCGTTCGGCTTCGGCGGCGCGATCTGCCACGTCGCCGTCGAGGAGCTGCCGCGGCCCGAGAGCTCGCTCGTCCTGCTGGCCGAGGACTCCCTCGAAGCGCTGGCCCAGCGGGCCTCGGCGCTGCGCGAGGAGAGCGACCTGCGGGCGATCTGTCGCCGGTCCCCCGGCGACGGCGCGTTCCGGCTCGCGGCCACCGCCCGCGACATGAGCGAACTGAGGGCAAAGCTCGACGCCTTCGCCGCCGGCGCGAAGGCCGACGGGCTGAGCGTCGGGGAGGCGAGCGGGCGCCGGCCGCGGGTGGCGTTCCTGTTCTCGGGCAACGGCTCGCAGTGGGTCGGCATGGGCAGGCAACTGCTCGCCGGCATGCCGGTGTTCCGGCGCTCCATGATGCGCTCCGACCAGCGGATGCGGGAGCTGCTCGGCTTCTCGCTCGTCGAGCAGCTGCTGGCCCCCGACGGCCGCATCGACGACATGGACGTCTTCCAGCCGCTGCTCTTCTCGATCCAGGTGGCGCTGGCCGACGCCTGGCGTTCGCTCGGGGTGGAGCCGGACGTCGTGGTGGGGCAGAGCGTCGGCGAGTTCGCCGCCTCCCACATCGCCGGCGCGCTCGACTTCGACGACGCCTCCCTGCTGGCCGCCCACCACGGCCGGCTCCTGCAGCAGCTGGCCGTCGGACGCGGTGAGGGCATCGTGGTCACCACCGGCGCGGACGCCGTCGAGCCGTACCTGACCGGCAAGCTCGCGATCGCGGGCCGCAACGGCCTGAACTCCACCTTGGTGACCGGCACCCCGGAGGAGATCGACGGGCTCGTCCAGCGGCTGACCGACGAGGGCCTCACCACCCACCGGGTCCGCATGGGCCACGCGCCGCACTCGTCACTGGTCGACCACGTCCTCGCCCCGCTGAAGGTCGAGCTGGAGGGCATCGCACCGCGCACCACGCGCGTCCCGATGATCTCGACGGTCACCGGCGAGGCCGTCGACGGAGCGGAGCTGGGACCCGAGTACTGGGCGGCCAACCTGCGCCAGGAGATCCGGGTGGTCGACGCCCTGCGGAACCTGCGCGGCCACGACATCGACGCGGTGATCGAGCTCAGCCCGCACCCCGTCCTGCTCAAGTCCGTGGCGGAGATCCTGCCCGTCACCACCCTGCCCTCGCTGCGCCGCGGCACCGACGAGGCCGCGACCCTGCTCGGCTCGCTCGGCGCGCTCCACACCGCCGGTCTCACCGTCACCCCGAGCCCGTTCCTCGCGGGCGACCGGGGCCGCCACGTCACGCCCGCGCCGGGTGCGGTGGCGGCCGACGAGCGGGTGCACCTCGTGCCCGTCACGGCGCGCACGGCGGACGCCCTGGTCGACACCTGCCGCGAGCTGTCCAACCACGTCGAGCGGGACCCCGGCCTGCGGGTCTCCGACCTCGCCTACACCCTCGCGACCCGGCGCACCCACCATGGCCGGCGCGTCGCGCTGTTCGCCCGCAACCGGCAGGACGTCCTGGACGGCCTCGCCCGGCTCGCCGCCGGGGAGCCGCACCCCGACGTCGTCACCGGCACGGTCGCCGGCAACCGCGACCGGCGGGTGGCGCTGGTCTTCTCCGGCGGCGGCACCCAGTGGGTCGGCATGGGCCGCGAACTCCTGGACTCCCACGAGGGTTTCCGTACGTGGATGACGGCCTGCGACGCCGCCGTGCGCGCGGCCGGCGGCTGCTCGGTGCTCGACCAGCTCGCCGCCCCGGCCGACGAGGCCAGGTTCGAGGAGATGGACTTCCAGCAGCCCGTCCTGTTCGCCCTCCAGGTCTCCCTGGCGAAGGTCTGGCTCGGTCTCGGCATCCGGCCGGCCGCCGTCGTCGGGCACAGCCTGGGCGAGGTCGCGGCCGCCTGTGTGTCCGGCGCCCTGTCGCTGGAGGACGCCGCCCGCGTGGTCGTCGCCCGCTCGCACCTGCTCGAACGCAAAGCGGCGGCCGGCGCCATGATCTCGGTCGACCTGCCGGAGGCGGAGCTGGTGCCGCGGCTCGCCCCGTACGCCGAGCACGCGGCCGTCGCCGTGGTGAACAGCCCCACCAGCGCGGCCGTGTCAGGCTCGCCCGAGGCCGTCGACGCCCTGGAGGCGGACCTGAAGCGGGACGGGATCTCCACCCGCCGCATCCGGGTCGAGCGGCCGGTGCACAGCCCCGGCATGGACCCGCTGATCGAGCCGCTGCGCGAACGCATCGACGGCATCACGCCGTTGGCGAACACCATCCCGTTCCGCTCCACAGCCCTGGCCGACACGGTGGACCCGGTCGCCGACGTCGACTACTGGGTGCACAACCTGCGCAACCAGGTCCGGTTCGCCGAGACGATCGGCGCGCTGGTGGACGAGGGCGTCGGCACCTTCATTGAGATCGGCCCGCACGAGACGCTGCGCGGCGCGGTCGAGGAGATCGCGCTGACCCGGGGCGCCCAGGTGCATGCCGTCAACTCGCTGCGGCGGGGCGAGAGCGACGTCCGCTGCCTGCTGGGGGCCGTCGCGTCGCTGTACGTCAGGGGCCTCCCGCTGACCTTCGACCCGCTGTTCTCCGACGACGTCCAGGTCGTGGAGACCCCGCTCGTGCAGTGGCAGAAGGACCGCTACTGGATCGACACGACGCTGCGTCCCCAGTCGGTGTCGGCGCCGGTCACCCAGCCGGCGGCGCAGGGTACGGCCGCGACCGTGACGGCTCCGGCGGCGGTGGCGCCGGCCGTGGCGCCGGTGGCCGAGCCCGTCGCCCCGGCCGTGGACGACAGGGCGCCCCAGGACGTCGTCCTCGGTGAGATCGCGGACGCCCTCGGCGTACCGGCGAGCAGGTTCGACGAAGGGGCCAGTCTGCGGGACTTCGGCCTCGACTCGATGCTGGCGATCCGCCTGGTCAACCGGTTGCAGTCGCTGTTCGGGCACCGGGTGTCGCCGGTGGTGTTCCTGGACGGGCGGACCATCGCGGAGGTCGTCGCCCACGTCGTGGAGACGATCGGCGGGACGGCGCCGGCGCCCGCGGCGGTACCGGCTCCCGCGGCGACACCCGCTCCCGTACCCGTCCCCGTCCCTGTAGCCGCGCCCACCCCGGCGCCCGCGCGGCCCGCGCCGACGTTCCTCGACGACCTGTCCGAGCTGGACGCCGAGGAGCTGGTGGAGGAGCTGGCCGCGCGCGGCCTCCTCGACCCGACCGACGACCCGGCGCTCGACCAGCTGCGCGCCGACGGCCTCGGGTTCACCCTGGCGCCGGTGTCGCACGGCCAGGCCTCGCTGTGGTTCATGCAGCAGGTCTCGCCGGACGCCGTGCCGTACAACTTCATGGTGGCGGCCCGGATCCGGGCCGCCGTGGACGAGAAGGCCCTCGAAGGCGCCGTCCGGGCGGTGATGGAGCGGCATCCCGCGCTGCGCACGCTCTTCGTGGAGGCGGGCGGCAGCCCGCACCAGGTCATCCTGGACGAGCCGGAGTACGAGTTCCTCGTCGAGGACACCACCGGCCTGGACGACGAGGAGGCCCGCGAGGCGCTGGCCGCGATCGGGCACCTGCCGATGGACCTGGACAACGGGCCGCTGGTGCGCGTGGTGCTGATGACGCGCGGGCCCGAGGACCACTACCTGCTGCTGCTCGTGCACCACATCGCGTCGGACGCGGCGTCGGCCGACGTGATGATCCGCGAAATCCAGGAGTTCTACGAGGGCGCCGACCCCGCCGCGCGCGAACCGGTCGCCCCGTACACGGAGTTCGTCGCGTGGGAGCGGGAGTGGCTGGCGGGGCCCGCGGCCGACGCGGCGCTGGACTGGTGGTCGCAGAAGCTGGCCAACCCGCCCGCCCACCTGGACCTGTCCACCAAGGAGCGCCCGCCGGGCGTCACCTACGAAGGCCGTGACCTCACGTTCCGCTGGAGCGCCGAGGAGAGCAGGCTGCTGCGGGAGTTCGCGGTCCGCGAGGGGGTGTCGGTCAGCACGGTCGTCCTGGCCGGCTTCTTCGCCACCCTGAACCGCGCGGCCGGGGTCGAGGACTCCGTCCTGGCCACCGCCATAGCCCAGCGCGGCGAGCCCGGCTGGGAGTCGGCCATCGGCTACTACCTGAACACCGTGCTGGTACGGGCGCGGCCGGCCGGCGACCGCAGTTTCCGGGAGCTGCTGAGCGAGGTCCACGCCTTCTCGCTCGGCCTGCTGGAGCACATGAACTATCCGCTCGACCTGTTGGCGTCCGCCCTGAAGCCGCCGCGGGCCGAGGGCCGTTCGCCGTGGTTCGACGTGGTGGTGAACTGGCTGTCCTCGGACGCCTTCCCCCGCTCCGTCAAGCTCTTCCACGGCATCGGCGAGACCCTCGCGCCCGACGGCGCGCTGCCGCTGGAACCGCTGCAGGTACGCAGGCACCTCGCCAAGTTCGACCTGGAGATCTCGATGGCCGACATCGACGGCGAGGTGGCCGGCCACGTCCAGTACAAACCGAGCTATCTGGAAAGGGAGACCGTGACGGCACTGCTCGCGCTCTACCGCACCGTGCTCTTCGAATCGATCGCCCAACCCGACCTGGCACTCGAAGGCATCGCGCCGAGCGGCCGCCCCGAGGAGACGGACAAGTGACCGAGACCCTGCACTCCGAGTTCATCGAACAAGCCGTCAAGAACCCTGACGCGCCCGCCGTCTACTCCGACGCCGGCGTCCTGACCTACGGCGAGCTGAACGAGCGCTCCCGCGTGCTGGCCGAGCGGCTGGTGGCCGACGGCGCCGGCCCCGGTGTGCCGGTCGGCGTCTGCGTCGAGCGCACGCCCGACCTGCTCGTCGCCCTCCTGGCCGCGCTGCGCTCCGGTTCCTGCTATGTGCCGCTGGACCCCAACTACCCGGCCGACCGGCTCACGTTCATGGTCCAGGACAGCGGGACCCGCCTGCTGCTGACCACCCCCGCGTCCCGGGCCAACTGCCCGGCGGGGCCGACCGTCGTCGTGCTGGGCGAGACCGTGACGACCGAGCCCGGCGCGACACCGGTGCCGGTCGTGCCCCACGACACCGCGTACGTCATCTACACCTCGGGCTCCACGGGCAGGCCGAAGGGCGTGGCCATCCGGCACGGCGGCTGCGTGGCGATGCTCGCCGAGATGGACCGGGTCCTCCAGGGCTGCGACCTGAGCGGCATATCGGCGGCCGCCTCGGTCTGCTTCGACATGTCCGTGATGGAGATCTTCAACGCGCTGTGCCGGGGCGGTGCCGTGATCCTCGTGGAGAGCGCCGTCCATCTGCCGGAGAGCCCGCACGCCGACAAGATCACGCATCTCAACGTCATCCCGTCGGTCATGAACAGCCTGCTGGACGCCGGCGCCCTGCCCCCGAACGTGCGCTCGATCGTGTTCGGCGGCGAGGCCCTGCGCCGCAAGCTGGTGGACCGGGCCTACCAGGAGACCAACGCCGAGCGGGTCTACAACGCCTACGGCCCCACCGAGGGAACCGTCTTCTGCTCGTTCGGCCCGGTGCCGCGGGACTCGGCCGACGAGCCGACGATCGGCCCGCCGACGGACAGCGCCCGGGTCCGCGTACTGGACGACGACCTGAAGGAGGTGCCCGCCGGGGAGTCCGGTGAGCTGTACCTCGGCGGGGTGGGCCTCGCGCACGGTTACGTCAACCGGCCGCGCACCACGGCCGAGCGGTTCGTGCCGGACCCGTACCTCGCCGGTGAGCGCATGTACCGCACCGGTGACCTGGTCAAGTTCACCGCCGACGGCGAACTCCAGTTCCTCGGCCGCACCGACCACCAGGTCAAGCTGCGCGGCTACCGCATCGAGCTGGAGGAGGTCGAGGCCCGTCTGACCGGCTGCCCCGAGGTCCGCGAGGCCGCCGCCGTCGTCCAGGGCAACAGGCTCATCGGCTACGTCGTGCCCGCCGGCGAGGGCGCGTCCGAGGACGGCCCCAGGCTGGACGCGGGGCTCCAGAACGCCATCACCGGCAGGCTCGCCGTCGAGCTGCCCGACTACATGGTCCCCGCGACGCTGGTGTTCCTGCCCGCGCTGCCGCTGGGGCCCGGCGGCAAGCTCGACCGCGACGCGCTTCCCCAGCCGCCCGCCGCCGACCCCACGGCCGGCCCCCTGACGGCCGCCGGCACACCCACCGAGGTGGCTCTCGCGGAAATCTGGGGCCAGCTCCTCGACCTCGACCCGGCGGGCATCGACGTCCACGCCGCCTTCTACGACCTCGGCGGCGACTCGCTGCTGCTGGTCCGCCTCGCCCGGCTGATGACCCGGCGCTTCGACCGCCGCGTCCGCGTGCCCGACCTGTTCAGCTTCCGGGACATCTCCTCCCTCGCCCGCTGGCTCGACGAGGAGAGCGGCGCCACCCCCGAGGTGGTCCAGTCCGCCCGGCTGCGCGCGGGCGCCCGCCGCGCGGCCCTGCGCGGCCGCGCCAAGTCCAGCGGCAGCTGAGCCACCCCCATCCGACCCGAAGCAGGAGTTCCCTCATGACCGAAAGCCCCGAGCAGGACTACGACCCGGGCGACGTCGCCGTCATCGGCATGTCCCTGCGGGCCCCCGGCGCCCGCACCAAGGAAGAGTTCTGGGACAACCTCGTACACGGCAGGGAGTCCGTGTCGTTCCTGGCCAAGGACGACATCCACGTCGACGAGACGCTGATCCACAGCCCGTTCTACGTACGGGCCTGCGGCGTCCTCGACACGTACGACAAGTTCGACCCGTCGGTGTTCGGCATCAGCGACCGCATGGCCGCCGCGATGACCCCGGAGAACCGGCTGTTCCTGGAGAGCGCCTGGGAGACCCTGGAGGACGGCGGTTACGACCCCGACCGGGTCACCGGCGAGGTCGGTGTCTACGGCGCCAACAACCCGCAGACCGCCGCGCTCTACAGCTCCCCGCCGGACCGCGTGTCGGTCGGCCCCGAGGCGATCGAGGCGAGCCTCGCCTGGTCGCCGGACACCATGACGTCCAACGCCCTGTACTACATGGGCCTCACCGGTGAGGCCGTGACCGTCGCCGCGGTCTGCGCCGGCTTCCACTACGCGGTCCACCTGGCCTGCCAGTCGCTGCTGCTCGGCCAGACCGACATGGCGATAGCCGGCGGTTCGATGGTGCGCCTGCCGCACCCGCGCGGTCACCTGTGGGAGGAGAACCGCATCCTGTCCAAGGACGGCCACTGCCGCCCGTTCGACGCCAACGGCACCGGCACCGCGCTCTCCAGCGGTGTCGTCACCGTGCTGCTCAAGCCGGTGGGCCAGGCCGTCGCCGACCGCGACCACATCTACGCCGTGGTCAAGGGCTCGGCCGTCAACAACAACGGCGTCAGCGCGATGGCCTACGGCCTGGCGCAGCCCGAGCGGCTGAGCGCGTGCATCGCCAACGCCATGGAGGTCGGCGGCGTCACCCCCGACACCGTGTCCATGTACGAGGCCAACGGCCTCGGCATGCCGATGACCGACGAGCTGGAGGTGCACGCGGCGAGCATGGCGTTCGGCAAGCAGACCGGCACCACCTCGATCGGCGGCGTCAAGGGCAACGTGGGCCACGGCGGTGTGGTCTCCGGCGGCTTCGGCGCGATGAAGGCCGCGCTGGCCCTGCACCACAAGACGCTGCCCGCCACGATCAACCTGACGGAGGTCAACGAGGACCTCGACCTGCCGAGCACGCCGTTCGTGCCGCAGGTGGAGACGGCGGACTGGGTCACGGACGCCGGCATCCGCCGTGCGGGCATCACCTCGATCGGCGGCGGCGGTTACAACGCGCACCTGGTCCTCGAAGAGGCGCCGACCCTCCCCGGGCGTGAGCCCGAGGCGGCGGGCAGGCCGCGCCTGGCCACCCTGTCGGCCCTGGACGACGAGGCGCTGGCCCGTCAGCGCGCACGACTGAAGGACTGGCTGGAGGCCGACCCGGAGCTGCGTCTCGACGACGTCTGTTTCAGCCTCAACATGGGCCGCAAGGTGATGGCCCGCCGCTGGGCGGCCGTCGTCCGCAGCCGCGAGGAGCTGATCGCGGCGCTGTCCGCCGACGCCCCCCGGGGCCTGGGCACCGAGACGGCCGCCGCGCCGCGGGTGGACGTGGACGCCTTCCGCCGCGGGGACGAGGGGATCGTGCCGGCCGGCACGGACGCGCAGGCGCTGTCGGACCTGGCCGCCGCCTGGGTGAACGGCCAGCAGGTGGACTTCGCCTCCCTGCACCGGGGCGAGGCCAGCCACCGGGTGCCGCTGCCCACCTATCCCTTCCAGCCGCGCCGGTTCTGGCGCACGGACTGGTGACCGTGAGCACTCCCGCACTGGACACCCTGGACCTGGGCGACCCGAACACGTTCGCGGAGCACGACCTCGGCGAGTTCTGGCGCACCCTGCGGGACACCGCGCCGGTGTACTGGAACCCGCCGGCCGACGGCCGCCGCGGATTTTGGGTGCTCTCCCGTTACGACGACATCATGGCCACCTACCGGGACAACGTGAACTTCACGTCGGAGCGCGGCAATGTGCTCGTCACGCTGCTGGGCGGCGGCGACGCCGGCGCCGGCCGGATGCTGGCCGTCACCGACGGACACCGGCACCACGAGTTGCGCAAGATCCTTCAGCGGGTGCTCTCGCCGAGGGTCCTGAACGCGGTCGCGGCGACGGTGCGGGTCAACACCCGGCAGTGGATCCGCGAGGCGGTCGAGGCCGGCTCCTGCGACTTCGCCGAGCAGATCGCCAGCCGTATCCCGATGACGACGATCTCGAACCTGCTCGGCGTGCCCGAGCAGGACCGGGAGTTCCTGCTCTCGCTCACCAAGACCGCGCTGTCGACGGACGACGAGGACGTCGACGAGGTCGACTCCGAGATGGCCCGCAACGAGATCCTGATGTACTTCATGGACATCGTCGAGGAGCGGCGCGAGTCGCCGGGCGACGACGTCATCAGCATGCTCGTCGGCAGTTCCATCGACGGGGTGCCGCTCTCCGACGAGGACGTGGTGCTCAACTGCTACAGCCTCATCATCGGCGGCGACGAGACGAGCCGGCTCACGATGATCGACTGCGTGCGCACCCTCGCGGCCCGGCCCGACGAGTGGCGGCGGCTGAAGAACGGCGAGGTCAAGACCGACACGGCCGTGGACGAGGTGCTGCGCTGGGCCTCGCCCACGATGCACTTCGGGCGCACCGTCGTACGGGAGACCGAACTGCACGGTGTGCGGCTGCGGCCGGACGACATCGTGACGCTGTGGCACGCCTCGGGCAACCGGGACGAGCGGACCTTCGACCGGCCGGAGGTGTTCGACCTCGGCCGGACCCCCAACAAGCACATGGCCTTCGGCTACGGCCCGCACTTCTGCGTCGGCTCGTACCTGGCGAAGGTGGAGATCGCCGAACTGCTCATGGCACTGCGGGACTTCACCACCGGTTTCGAGCAGACCGAGGAGCCGCAGCCCATCCGGTCCAACTTCCTGACCGGGTTCTCCACGATGCCGGTGCGGTTCCTGCCCGATCACTCCGGACTGAAAGAGGTCGACTGATGAGCGGCAACCCCTTCGAGGGCGGCGACGGCGACTGGCTGGTGGTGGTCAACGCCGACGAGCAGTACGCGCTGTGGCGGCCGCACCTGGAGGTGCCCGAGGGCTGGCGGGTCGTCCACTCCGGCCCGGACCGCGAGGGCGCCCTGGACCACGTCGAGCAGCACTTCACCGCGTTGACGGCAAGCCGGGAGCACGAGTGAACATCTACATCTCGGGACAGGGGGCCTTCGCGGTGCAGGTCGCGGACGCCCTGCTGGACGAAGGGCACAAAATAGCGGGCGCGGCCTCACCCCGGCTGCGCAAGGGGCAGTCCGACGAGAGCAACGCGATGTCCTGGGACCGGCTGCGCGCCTGGGCGTTCCCCAGGAGCATCCCGTGGACGGACTCGGCCGAGCTGCGCGCGATGCACATCCCGGACGGGGTGGACATCATCGTCGCCGCGCACTCCCACGCGTTCCTCGGCCGCCGGACGCGCGCCAAGGCCTCCGTGGCCACCATCGGCTACCACCCCAGCCTGCTGCCGCTGCACCGGGGCCGGGACGCCATCCGGTGGACGATCCGCGACGGCGACAAGGTGACGGGCGGGAGCGTCTACCACCTCACCGAGCGCACCGACGCCGGTCCGCTCGCCGCCCAGGAGCACCTGCTCGTGCCGCCGGGCTCGACCCCGCAGAGCCTGTGGCGCGAGCACCTGGCCCCGCTGGGGGTGCGGCTGCTGGTGAAGGTGGTCGCCGACCTCGCCGCCGACCGGCGGATAGAGGTCCCGCAGGACGAGAAGCTGGCGACCTGGGAGCCGGCGATGGACACGAAGCCCCTCTTCAAGCCCGAACTGATCGCGCTGCCCGGCACGGCACAGGTGGACGGCAGCAAGTGGGCGCTGCACGGGCAGTGAGGAGGACGGGTGTGGCAGGGGTGACGCGGGTGCCGTGGGCGCCGTGGGTGCGCGGATGAGTACCGCGTGACCTGACCGGACCCGCGTGCCGGCCCGGTCCGACGGCTCGCCGAGCCGTGGTCGGCACGCGGGTCACACGGGCACGGCAGCGGGCGCCGCGGGCTGCCTCCTCGTACGGCGGGGCTGCCACCGGGCGAGCAGCGCGGCGATCTCGGCGGCCTCCGCGGTGCCGGGCCGGTCCATGACGCGCCGGTCCATGACGCGCCGGTCCATGACGCGATGGGCGATCAGCAGGGCGGCCCTGGCCCGGTCGAGGTCGCCGAGCGCGAGCAGCGCCCGGCCGCGCGCGGCCATCGCCAGGGCGTGGCAGAACGCGTCACCCGGCTCGCCGTCGACGGCGAGCGCCGCGTCCGCGCGGTCGAGGGCCGCGCGGGGGCCGGTGAGGTCCAGTTCGCAGAAGGCGAGGCGGGCCCAGCACAGCGCCGCCCGGCGCGGGTCGCGCGAGCGGTCGTACAGGCGCCGCGCCTCGCGCAGCCGGTCGGCGGCCTCGGCGGCGCGGCCGTCCCGGAGCAGGGCGCAGCCCGCCTGGTAGAGGACGTGCGCGAGGGTGGAGGTGCTGTCGGCGCGCCGTGCCCGGCGCACCGCTTCGGCCAGCGCGGTGTCGGCCTCCGGGCGCCGCCCGAGCGCGTCGAGCGCCCGCGCGATGGGGGTCAGGACGCGGATCTGGTCGGCGTGGCCGCCGAGCGCGCCGAACCTGGCGTAGGCGAGCCGCAGTTGCTCCAGGGCGGCCTTCGGGCGGCCCGTGGCCAGGAGTACGACGCCCAGTTCGCGGCCGGCCTCGGCGGCGACCAGCGGATCGCCCGCCGACGCGGCCAGGCGCAGGCTCTCGCGCAGGGTCCGCTCGGCGCGGCCGCAGCTCCCGGTGCCGTGGTGCGGGACGGCGAGCAGGCGCAGGGCGCGGCCCGCGCAGAGGTCGTCGCCGTGCCGCCGGGCGGTCTCCAGGGCCGACTCGGCCAGGGGCGCCAGATCGTGGTGGCGTGCGGTGCCGGCGAGCAGGTGGGACCAGGCGGTGAGCAGGTCGACGGCGGGGCGCAGGCTGTCGGGGGCGCGCAGGCCTTGGGGGGCGCCACCGCCGTCGTCCGGGTCCGGGTGCTCGGGGATGTGGCGCAGGGCGTCCTCGGCGGTCGCGTACAGGCCGGAGTGCGCGCCCGCGAGCCAGTCGCGCGCGGCCGCCTCGTTCGGCAGGTCCTCGCCCGGGGAGGCCGGGCGGTGCAGCAGGTCGGGCAGTACGGTGTGCGGCTCGGTGCGGCGGACGGCCGTGAGGACGGTGGCCAGGACGTGATCGAGGAAGCGCAGTCGGGCCCGGGTGTGCTCGCGGGGGCTCTCGTGGCGTGCGCACTGACGCCTGGCGTAGAGCCTGACCAGGTCGTGGAAGCGGTGGCAGTCCCCGCCGTGCGGCTCCAGGAGACCCGCGTCGACCAGGTGTTCCACCGCCGTCTCGGCCTCCTCGTCGGCCACGCCGAGCAGGGCGCCCGCGGCGCCGCGGCCGAAGGAGGGCAGGGGGCAGAGGGAGACCAGGCGGAAGGCGCGGGCGAGGCCGGGGCCGAGGGCCTCGTAGCCGGGCCGGAAGGCGGCCGCCACGCCCAGGTCGGCCACGCGCAGCTCGTCGAGCCTGCGGTGCTCGTCGCGCAGCCGGGCGGTGAGATCGGCGAGGGTGCGGCCCGGCCGCGCGGCCAGGCGGGCGGCGGCGATACGGACGGCGAGGGGCAGTCCCCCGCAGGACGCGACGAGTTCGCGGGCGGCGGCCGGTTCGTCGGCCACGCGGTCGTGGCCGATCATGGCGGCGAGCAGGGCGAGCGCCTCCCGCTCCGGCATCGCCTCGACGTCGAGGAGGCGGGCGCCGGGCAGCGTGATGGTCCGTGAGCGGCTGGTCACCAGGACCGCGCAGCCGGGGGTGCCGGGCAGCAGCGGCCGCAGGTGCGCGCTGTCGCGGGCGTCGTCGAGGACGACCAGGACGCGGCGCCCCGCGAGGAGCGAGCGGTACAGGGCGGTCCGCTGGTCGATGCCGCCGGGTACGGCGCTCTCGGGTACGCCGAGTGCGCGCAGGAACCCGGCGAGCGCGCTGCCGCTGTCCACGCCGGGCGCGGGGCCGGTGCCGCGCAGGTCCACGTACAGCTGTCCGTCGGGGAAGTCCTCGCGCAGGGCGTGGGCGACGTGCACGGCGAGCGCGGTCTTGCCGACGCCGCCGAGTCCGGTCAGCGTGGCCACGGCCATGGTGTCGCCGGAGACGGCACCGCGCAGCGTCTCGCCCAGCAGCCGCGCTTCGTCCTGGCGTCCCGCGAAGACGGTGACGTCGGCCGGGAGTTGAGCGGGGACGCGGGGTGCGTACTGCCTGTCGGGGGTGCGGAGGCCCCGGTCGCCGGCGGGGGTGAGCGGCCTGGTCGGGGCGGAGGCGGAGGCGGCCCGTGGCGTCTGCGGGGCCGGAACCGGGTACGGGTCGCGAGCGACGTGGTGGCGAGGGCCGTTGCCCGAGTCGCCTTCGGGGCGAGGGTCATCGTCACGGGCCGACGCGGCCTGGTACCGGGGGCGTTCCGCAGCCGGTGGTGGAGGTGCGCACGGGCGCGGGTCGGCGACCGGCGGAAGGGCCGCGCCGTTGAGCAGCCCCTCGTACAGGGCGGCGATCTCCCGGCCCGGCTCGACGCCCAGTTCGGTGGCGAGCGTGCGGCGCGTGGCCTCGTACACCGCGAGGGCGTCCGCCTGCCGTCCCGCGCGGTGCAGGGCCAGCATCAGCAGGGCCTGTGGGCGTTCGCGCAGCGGGTGTTCCGCGGCGAAGGCGCGCAGGGGGGCGGTCGTCTCGCCGTGGGCGCCCAGTTCGATGGCGCAGGCGAAGAGTTCCTCCTGGGCGGTGACGCACAGCTCGGTGAGCCGATCGCGCTGACGGCCGGCGTAGGGCCCGGGCAGGCCGGCCAACGGGGCGCCGTCCGACAGCGCGAGGGCCGCGGTCAGCTCGCCGTGGGCGTCGGCGTGCCGCCCGGCCGCGCGCATGCGCCGGGCGGCCGCCACCCGGTCCTCCAGCTCGCACGCGTCCACGGCGTCGCGCGCTACCCGCAGCGCGTATCCGTCGCCGGCCGACACCAGGAGCCGGGCGGGTTCGCGGGAGCGGCGGCCGGGTTCGAGGAGGCCGCGCAGCCGGGAGACGTACGTACGCAGGGTGCCGACGGCGCGCGGCGGCGGCTCCTCGCCCCAGAGGGCGTCGACCAGCTCCGAGGCGGGGACCGGGTGCCCGTCGCGCAGCAGCAGCGCGGCGAGGGTGGCGCGCTGCTGCGGGGAGCCGAGCTTCAGCGGCCGCCTGTCGCACCAGGCGCGCACCGGCCCGAGGACCTGGAACGACAACGCCCCGCCCTCGTAGCCCCGCGCCGTCTCCCCCGTGCCGTTCGTATCGTTCGTGTCGTTCGTGTCGTTCGTGTCGTTCGTGTCGTTCCGGATCGGTCCGCCGTCCGCGTCGCCCCGCATCGTCCGACCGCACCCCTTGCCCCAAGACGCCTCGCGCGTGTGCCCGTTCGTACTGGTCGCACTGGCCTTCGATGGCCACGCGCCCCAAACGTTACGACAGCCACCCCCGCCTCCCCGCGTACCCGGCGCACCCGCGCCACCTTGTTGACCAGGTATTGACGCTGCCGGAGAGCCGCGTGCGGCATATGCGCCAGACAGCGCGCGCATTCGGCCGGATGCGGCGAACGACGGAACGCGAACCGGCCCACGCCCGTCCCGGGACCCGGCACGGACGCCTTCCGGGGCCCGCCTGGGGGCGGACTGCCCAGGAACAGGCCCGCTCAGGAACGGGCTGCGCCAGAAGCTCCCAAAAAGCGGACGAGTGGCCGCCAGGCACCGGAGGGGTGTGCCCGGCGGCCACGTCTAGGGGTCGCGGCTACGACAGCTGCGACTGCACCTGGGAGGAGATCAGCTCCAGGTGGTCCAGGTCGGCGAGGTCGAGGCACTGGAGGTAGATACGGCTCGCGCCGATCGCCTCGTACCGCCCGATCTTGTCGACGACCTCGGCCGGCGAACCCGCCAGGCCGTTGGCCTTCAGCTCGTCCACCTCACGGCCGATGGCCGCCGCACGCCGCGCGACCTCCGCGTCGTCCTTGCCGACGCAGGCCACCAGCGCGCTGGAGTACACCAGGTCGCCCCCCTTGCGCCCGGCCTGCTCGGCGGCCGCTCGGACCCTGCCGAACTGGCGCTCACTGTCCTCGATCGAAGCGAAGGGGATGTTGAACTCGTCGGCGAACCGCGCCGCGAGCCGCGGGGTGCGCGTCGCGCCGTGGCCGCCGATGAGGACCGGCACCTTGGACTGGGCGGGCTTGGGCAGGGCCGGCGAGTCGGTGAGCTGGTAGTGCTTGCCGTCGAAGTCGAAGGTCTGGCCGACCTCCGTCGCCCACAGGCCGGTGACGATCTCCAGCTGCTCCTCCAGGCGGGCGAACTTCTCCTTCGGGAAGGGGATGCCGTACGCCTTGTGCTCCTCCTCGAACCAGCCCGCGCCCAGGCCCAGTTCGACCCGGCCGCCCGACATCTGGTCGACCTGCGCCACCTGGATCGCGAGGACGCCCGGCAGCCGGAAGGTGCCGGCGGTCATGAGCGTGCCGAGCCTGATCCGCTTGGTCTCCCGCGCCAGCCCGGCCAGCGTGATCCACGCGTCCGTGGGGCCGGGCAGGCCGTCGGCGGCGCCCATGCGCAGATAGTGGTCGGAGCGGAAGAAGGCGTCGAAGCCGAGGTCCTCCGCGGCCTTCGCGACGGTGAGCAGGGTGTCGTAGGTCGCCCCTTGCTGGGGCTCGGTGAAGATTCGAAGATCCATGGCTCCATCCTGCCTGTTCGCATACCCGTCTTCCCTGCCGGTCCCGCCGATCGCCCGCCGCCCCGGTCGAGTGAAATCCGCCGGCAGCGCGCCCCCGAAAGCGCCGGCCGGCCCCCCGCCCCGACCATCCACCCCGGCACAGCCGTCCGCCCCCGCGCGCAGGCAACCACCTCCGTACAGCCACCCGCCCCGCGCACGCACCGGCCTTCACACAACCGCCCACCCCGCGCAGACACCCGCCTTCGCACAATTGCCCGCCCCGCCCAGGCACCCGCCCCCGCACAACCGCCCGCCTCCGCGCAGGCACCACCCCTTCCGTACAGCCACCCGCCCCGCGCACGCACCCGTCTTCGTACAACCACCCGCCCCGCGCAGACACCCACCCCCGCACAACCGCCCGCCCCGCGCACGCACCGGCGCCCACGGCCAGGCAGCCGCCCCCGCCCATGCACCCACCCCCGCACGGCCCACCCCACCTCACGCCCACCCCGCCGCCGGATCCGCCTCCGGCAGACCCTGTTCGCGCACCGCGAGTCTGCGCAGCATCTCCAGGACGCGGTCCCTCGACTCGTCGGCGGCGTCTATCGCCTCCATGCACTGCCAGTACACGCCCTCGTCGGCGGCGCCCATCGCGACTCCGACGAGCGCGATGCCGACCTCGCCGAGCAGCCGGTCCAGCGCGAGCAGGACGTCGTGCGCGTCGCCGGTCTCCGTCAGCCGCGCGGCCCTGATGTCCTCCGTCCCCAGCCGTGGGGCGTCGAGCACCCCGCAGGCTCTGCCGCCGACCTCGCTCAGCCCCAGCGCCTCGCCCCGTAACTCAGGAGGGCCCGCCACCGCGAGGCGGCTGCCGATCGCCTGCGCGAGCGCCTGCGACTGCCACACCTCCACGACGATGGCGACCGGGTCCTCGCTCAGCGCCAGGGCGCGCCGGTTCGCCTCGATGAGCCGCATCGCGTTCATGCACAACCCCCACCCTCCCGCGCGCCTACGCCGCACGTTCGCCCGAACTCCCGCGTCCACTACCCAGAGTGATACCCATCCGGTCGAAAAGCCAGGGGAAGCCGGAAATCTGTGGACAACCAATCGATATTCGACAAGTCAACCACTCCGGAGAGTGACGGAAGTATCGACAAGCGGGTTGTGGCAGCGCTCAGAAGCCGTCGAAGCAGGGACGGTGAGGCCGACGAAGCCCCCGCAGAATCAAGCCGGTACGGCCGACGAGGCCTCGGAGGCCAAGTCGGCCGAGCCTAGCGGCCCCCAGGTCGCGCGCCGGCAGACTTCCCGCGCCCCTCACCAACCGGAGACCGTCCCTCACCAACCGGAGACCGTCCCTCGCCAACCGGAAACCGCTCCTCGTTCCGGTCGATCTTCGCCGCGAGCGCGGCCAACGCGTCGATCCCCAGCACCTCGCAGAACTGCAGCAGATACGCGAGGACGTCGGCGACCTCGTCCGTCACCCGGTGCGCGGAGTCCGGGTCCCGCATCACCCGCTCCGACTCCTCCGGCGTCAACCACTGGAAGATCTCCACCAGTTCGGACGCCTCCACGCTCAGCGCCGCGGCCAGGTTTTTGGGGGTGTGGTACCGCCCCCAGTCGCGGGCCTTCGCGAACTCGGCCAGCCTGCGCTGAAGTGCCGCCGCATCAGGTACGTCACGTCGTTCCGTCACGGTTCAAGGTCTACCACCGAGGCGCCGGCGGCGGTCGCCCAGGCCGGGTCCCGGACCGCCCCGACCAGGCGGATGTGGCCGCGCGCGCACATGCGCGCCGCCAGTTCGCCGAGCGCGCGCGCCTGTCGGGCGTCCATGCGGCGGTCGAGGCCGTCGGCGACGACCGTCAAGGTCTGGTAGGCCGCCGGAACCTCCGCCACCGGGTCGACGGCGAGCACGCCGGGCCCGGTCAGCAGGACGAGCGCGAGGGCCAGGTACCGCAGCTCCCCGTCACCGAGGCGCGCGAGGGGCGTACGGACCCCGTCCCCCCGGTCCACGTAGGCCTGCATCGAACCGTCCCGCGCCTCCTCGGCGTACACGTCGCCGACCGGTCCCGCACAGCCCTCGCGCACCGCGGAGACCAGCAGCGCGTGGCGCACGGAGCACTCGGTGCGGGTGCGCCACAGCACTTCGGCGAGGTTGTCGCAACCCCCCAGCAGCCGGCCCGCGCCCATCCGTCCGGCCGGGACCGGCGCCCGCATCCGGCCGGGGCGCGGGTCGCAGGAGAACACCGAGCGCAGCGCGACCACGACCTGTTCGGCCGCCGCGAGGACCAGGCGCTGCCCGTCGGTCTTGCCCGCCACGCGCAGCGGCACGAGGGCCGTGCCGAGCCGGTCGTCCGGCATCGGGGCGCGGGTCACGGGCGCGGCGCCCGCCGTGTGCCAGGCGGCCTGGACCACGGGCCGGCCCGGGTCGCGCAGGGCCGTCTCCAGGAGGACGAGGTCGCCGCGGGTCAGCCGCTCGCCCACGACCCGCAGTTCGGGCTCGACCTGGACGGCGAGGTCGAGCCGTACGGTCCCGGCGGGTCCCTCGACCGTGCAGCCGATGCGGAAGCCGCGCCGCCGCTGGCCGTCGGCCCGGGCGCGTTCGGGCACGCACGCCGCGGGGTCCTCGAAGACCTCGGCCAGTTCCGCGCCGCCGCCGAGCCGCGCCAGCGCCTCGTACGCGCGCAGGGCGCTGGACTTGCCGCTGCCGCTGGGGCCCGCGAGGAACGTCAGAGCACCGAAGGGGAGCACCGCGCCGCGGTGCCCGGCGAAGGCCGACAGCCGTAACTCGGTGACCTGCGGTCGGTCCTGGCCTGCCGCCGGTCGGGCGGCGGGCACCGGGGTATGCACCGTCATGCTCGGAAGCTAAGGGGCGGCGGGCCGGGCGAACCGTTACGCCCAACCGACCTTCCTACGATCGGGGGATTCCCCCGAAAGATCCCCCGACCCGAACAGCGAGGGGCTACGACAGAACGCGGCCGGCCCCGACGGCAAGCCCCGGCGTGCGGTGCCGCACGGCCCGGCACGGCCCGGCGCGGCCGGCACCTACGGCTGCGCGACCGCTTCGACCAGGCCCTGCACCTCCGTGCCGGGCGGCGCGAGGAGGAAGACGTTCTTGTCGACCCGGTGCATGCCGCAGCCGAGACCCATCACCACACCGCTGCTGAAGTCCAGGACGCGCTTGGCGACGTCCGTCTCGGCGCCCGTCAGGTCGAGCAGGACCGGGATCTGCGACATGACGGTCTCGGCGACCTCGCGGGCGTCCGAGAAGACGTTGACCCGCATCACCACGAACCGCCGGCGCGTCTCGGTCTCCGCGTCGGGCAGCGCGCTGTGTCCGGGCCACGAAGGCCATTCGTTGCGGCTGCGCAGCGGTACGACCTGGGCGAGCCCTTCCCACTGTTCGTCGGTGACGTCGTGGCGCTGACTGCTACTCACTGGCCCACCCCGTCCTGGCTCGCACTCGTTGTCTGCACCGGGCAATTCTTACGCCAAGTCACCCGTTCAGCCCAACAGCGACACGGATGGCCCCCTCGAAGCGCCCCTGGAGGCGATAAGGGGGCGTGGCCAGGTCCCCAGTAGAGTGCGCCTGCGCAGCCCTTCCCGAAACCCGAGGTCAGGTACCAGCAGTGACCCCCGCACCCCCTCCCGACACGCCGGCCATACCGGGCACACCGGGCACACCAGGCACGTCGGACATACCGGCTGTCACCGTCGTGGGCATCGGGGCGGACGGCTGGGAAGGCCTGCCGGCCGCCTCCCGTGCGGCGCTCGCCGAGGCCGAGGTGCTCATCGGCGGACCCCGCCAGCTGGATCTGCCGCCCCTGCCCGAGTGCCCGGGCGAACGCGTCGCCTGGCCCTCGCCGCTGCGGCCCGCCGTGGCCGGCCTGCTCGCGGCCCACGAGGGGCGCCGGATCGCCGTCCTGGCGAGCGGCGACCCCATGTTCTACGGCATCGGGCGCGCCCTGAGCGAGGAGCTGGGCGCCGCCGCGCTGCGCGTACTGCCGCACCCCTCCTCCGTCTCCCTCGCGTGCGCGCGCCTCGGCTGGCCCGTCGAGGACACCGAGGTCCTCACCCTCGTCGGCCGCCCGGCGGCGCGCCTCGCGTCCGCGCTGTACGACGGGCGCCGCCTCCTCGTGCTCAGCGCCAACGCCGACACCCCCGCCGAGGTCGCCGCGCTGCTGTGTGAGCGGGGTTTCGGACCGAGTCGGCTGCGCGTGCTGGAACAGCTCGGTTCGGGTCGGGAGTCCCGTTACGAAGGTGTCGCCGAGGCCTGGTCGCACGCGCCCGGCGATCCGCTGAACGTCATCGCGGTCGAGTGCCGCCGCTCCCCCGGCGCCCTGCGCCTCGGTGCCGTCCCCGGGCTGCCCGACACGGCGTACGAGAGCGACGGGCAGCTCACCAAGCGGCATGTGCGTGCCGCCACGCTGGCGGCGCTGGCGCCCGCGCCCGGTGAGCTGCTGTGGGACGTGGGCGGCGGGTCGGGGTCGATCGCGGTGGAGTGGATGCGGGCGCACCCGGCGTGCCGTGCGGTCACCGTCGAGAAGAACGCGGTGCGGGCCGAGCGGATCGTGCGCAACGCCGATCGTCTCGGCGTCCCCGGGCTGCGCGTCGTCACCGGCGCGGCGCCCGAGGCGCTGTATGAACTTCCCGTGCCCGACGCGGTGTTCATCGGCGGCGGCCTCACCGCGCCCGGCCTTCTCGACGCCTGCTGGGAGGCGCTGCCGGCCGGCGGGCGGCTGGTGGCCAACACCGTCACGCTGGAGTCGGAGGCGCTGCTCACCGGCTGGTACCGGCGCCACGGCGGCGAGTTGGTGCGGCTCGCGGTCGCGCAGGCCGTTCCCGTGGGCGGCTTCACCGGGTGGCGGCAGGCCATGCCGGTCACCCAATGGTCCGTCACCAAGCGTGCCGGTCAAGGCGACAAGGCGATCGAGGAGATCTAGAACGATGACGGTGTACTTCATCGGTGCCGGGCCCGGCGCGGCCGACCTGATCACGGTGCGCGGCGCGCGGACGCTCGCCGCCTGCCAGGTCTGCCTCTACGCGGGCAGTCTGGTGCCGCGCGAACTGCTCGCCGAGTGCCCGGAGGGTGCCCGGCTGGTGGACACCGCGCAGCTCGATCTCGACGCGATCACCGCCGAGCTGGTGGGCGCGCACGAGCGGGGGCTCGACGTGGCGCGGCTGCACTCGGGGGACCCGTCCGTGTTCAGCGCGGTCGCCGAGCAGATGCGACGCCTCGACGCGGCGGGCGTCCCGTACGAGGTCGTCCCCGGTGTCCCGGCGTTCGCGGCCGCCGCCGCCGCGCTGAAGCGGGAACTGACGGTGCCGACCGTCGGGCAGACGGTCATTCTCACGCGGGTCGCGCAGCGGGCCACCCCGATGCCCGAGGGCGAGGACCTGGCCACGCTAGGCCGCAGCGGCGCGCTGCTCGTGCTGCACCTCGCCGCCGGGTACGTGGACCGGGTCGTCGAGGAACTCCTGCCCCACTACGGCGCCGACTGCCCGGCGGCCGTCGTCGCCCTCGCGAGCCGTCCCGACGAGGTGGTCCTGCGGGGCACGCTGGAGTCCATCGCGGGGCAGGTGAAGGAGGCCGGCATCGTCCGGACCGCCGTCATCCTGGTGGGCCGCACGCTGGGCGCCACGCAGTTCCGTGACAGCCACCTGTACTCGGCGGACCGGGACCGGCACATCTGCTGACGGGGCCGGATGCGGTTCGGCGTGGGTCGCCGTTCGGCGTGGGTCGCCGTTCGGCGTGGACCGCAGTTCGGCGGGTGCAGCAGTTCGGCGTGGGGTCGGCCGGGCCGGTCCTCGGAGTGCCCCCGCCTCAGGGGCCCCGGAGTTCGCTTCGGCCCACCACCGTTCCCGCCCGGTCGATGCAGATGACGTCCACCGCCACCGGGGCGCCCCGCAGCACGCCCAGCGCCTCGTCGCGTGCCGTCGCCGCCACCAGGTCGCCCAGCGGCACGCCCGCCGCCTCGCACAGGCGCAAGGTTTCGAGGCCCGTGTTGGCGGCGGCCACCCGCGCCGCCAGCGCCTCGTCCGCGCCGCCTGCCCGCGCCAGTTCTGCGAGGAAGCCCTTGTCGACCTGGGAGCGCGCCGAGTGGAGGTCCAGGTGGCCCGCCGCCAACTTGGACAGTTTGGCGAAACCGCCGCAGATGGTGAGGCGCTCCACGGGGTGACGGCGCACGTACTTCAGGACGGCCCCGGCGAAGTCCCCCATGTCGAGCAGCGCGTCCTCCGGGAGGCCGTGCTCCGCGACGACCGTCTTCTCGGACGTCGAACCGGTGCACCCCGCGAGGTGCGTGCGCCCGGCCGCCCGCGCCACGTCCACGCCGCGCCGGATGGAGTCGATCCAGGCCGAGCAGGAGTAGGGCACGACAATGCCGGTCGTGCCGAGGATGGACAGGCCGCCGAGGATGCCGAGACGCGGGTTCCAGGTGGAGCGGGCGATCTCCTCGCCGTGGTCGACGGAGATCGTGATCTCCACGTCCGCCGTGGTCCCGGCGCGTTCGGCCACCAGAGTCACGTGGTCGCGCATCAGCTGCCGGGGCACGGGGTTGATCGCGGGCTCGCCCACGTCGAGCGGCAGACCGGGGCGGGTGACCGTGCCGACGCCCGGGCCCGCCTTGAAGACGACGCCGGAGCCGGGCGGCAGCCTGCGCACCGTGGCCCGTACGAGCGCGCCGTGCGTCACGTCCGGGTCGTCGCCGGCGTCCTTGACGATGCCCGCCATGACGTACGTGTCCGTGCGCTCCTCGGCGGCGAGCGCGAAGGCGGGCGTCTGGCCCTTGGGCAGCGTGATCGTCACCGGGTCGGGGAAATCGCCGGTGAGCAGCGCCGTGTACGCGGCCGTGGTCGCCGCCGTCGCACAGGCGCCGGTCGTCCAGCCGGACCGCAGACCGGTGTGCTTGAGTTGGGCGCCGCGCCCGCCTTTCGCCGCGCCCGGCTCGTCGGACCCGCTCGGCCCACCTGCCTGACCCGGCTCGCTCGGCCGGCTCTGCCCACTTGGCTCACTCATGAAGGACACCGAACTCCGTGCACGTACTGATTCTGGGGGGAACGACCGAGGCCCGTCGCCTGGCGGAGCTGCTCGCGGGCGAGGCGGGGCTGCGGGTGACCAGTTCCCTCGCGGGGCGGGTCGCCGCGCCCCGGCTGCCGCCCGGCGAGGTCCGCGTCGGCGGGTTCGGCGGGGCCGAGGGGATGGCCGCGTGGCTGCGGGAGCACCGCGTGGACGCGCTCATCGACGCCACCCATCCTTTCGCCGGGACGATCTCGTTCAACGCGGCGGAGGCCGCCGCCACGGCCCATGTTCCCCTGCTCGCCCTGCGCAGGCCCGGCTGGGTCGCCGGTGAGGGCGACGACTGGCATCCGGTCGGCTCCCTGGAGCAGGCGGCGCGGGTGCTTCCGGCCCTTGGTGAGCGGGTGTTCCTCACCACCGGGCGGATGGGCCTCGCCGCGTTCGCCGGGGACCCGGAGCTGGACGGTCTCTGGTTCCTCGTACGATCCGTCGACGCGCCGGAGCCGCCGTTCCCCGCCCGGATGGAGGTCCTCCTGGACCGGGGTCCGTTCACGCTCGACGGCGAGCGCGAGCTACTGCGCGCGCACCGGATCGACGTCCTCGTGACGAAGGACAGCGGGGGTGCGGCGACGGCGCCCAAGCTTGTCGCTGCGCGCGAGGCGGGGGTTCCGGTGGTGGTGGTCCGGCGTCCCGTCGCGCCCGCCTCGGCCGAGGTGGTCGCCACGCCTCGGGAGGCGGCGGCCTGGCTCCTCCTCCAGCGGGAACGCGCCTCGGGCCGTCGTTGACCCGCCGGCCGGCGGGGGCTGGCCGCGCAGTTCCCCGCGCCCCTTAAGGGGCGCCACCTCGGCCGTTGGACCACCCGCGGGTACGTCGTGGCTGAGCGCGCCGTTCCCCGCGCCCCGTAAGGGGCGCCCACCTCGGCCCTCGGATCATCCGCGCGGCGCCCGTCAGCCCTCGGACATCACCCCCCGCGGGGCGCATCGTGCTGAGCGCGCCGTTCCCCGCACCCCTTGAGGGGCGCCCACCTCGGCCCTTGGTACAGCTGCGCGGGGAACTGCGTGGGCGGCTCCCAGCCGGCCGTAGGGGCTTCTCAGTCCCCCTCCGGGTACCTCCTCGGGGTCCAGACGATCTCGTCGCCCGCGCCTCGCCGGGTCCACCGTGTCTGCGAGGAGCCGATGATCAGCAGCGTCCGCATGTCCACCTCGGTCGGATCGAGGTCCCCGAGGCGCACCACCCGTACCGACTCCTCCGGGCCTCCGACGTCCCGGCCGAGGACGACCGGCGTATCGGGCGTCCGGTGCTCCAGGAGCAGTTCCCGCGCCTTGCCCACCTGCCAGGTGCGGCTGCGCGAGCCGGGGTTGTAGAGGGCGAGGACGAGATCCGCGGCGGCCGCGGCGGCCAGGCGTTCCGCGATGACCTCCCACGGCTTGAGCCGGTCGGAGAGGGAGATCGTGGCGTAGTCGTGGCCGAGGGGAGCGCCCGCGCGCGCGGCGGCGGCGTTCGCGGCGGTCACCCCCGGCAGCACCCGCACCGCGATGTCCTCGTACGCGTCCTGCGAGGCGGCCTCCAGGACGGCCGTGGCCATCGCGAAGACGCCGGGGTCGCCGCCCGAGACGACGGCGACGCGCCGCCCGCGCCGCGCCAGCTCCAGGGCGAACTCGGCGCGTTCGGACTCCACCCGGTTGTCGGAGCCGTGCCGCTGCTGCCCGGGGCGGCGCGGCACGCGGTCGATGTACGTGGTGTAGCCGACGAGGTCGTCGGCGGCGGCGAGCGCGCCGCGCGTCTCGGGGGTGAGCCAGAGGGGACCCGCGGGGCCGGTGCCGACCACGACGACCTCGCCGGGGCGGTCCGCGACGGGCTCCGGCCCGGGGCCGCCCGTGAGCGGCGCCACCCGGCTCGGCAGCACCGCCACCGAGAAATAGGGCACGGACTCGGGGTCCACGTCGGCGAGGCGGCCGGTGCGCTCACCGTCCATGGTGGCGCGCTCGACGTAGCGGGCCTCGTCGAGGCGGCCGGCCCGCTCCAGGGCGCCGCGCACCTTGCCGAACGTGCGGCCGAGCTTCATGACGACCGCCGAGTCCGTCGACGCGAGGCGGGCGGCCAGCTCCTCCTCGGGGAGGGTGCCGGGCAGGATCGTCAGGACCTCCTCGGCCTCCACGAGGGGTTCGCCGAGGCGGGCGGCGGCGGCGCTGACCGACGTCACACCGGGGATGACCTCGGTGTCGTAGCGGTACGCGAGCCGCTTGTGCATGTGCTGGTAGGAGCCGTAGAAGAGCGGGTCGCCCTCGGCGAGGACGGCGACGGTGCGCCCGGCGTCCAGGTGCGCGGCGAGGCGCGCGGCGGCCTCTTCGTAGAAGTCGTCCAGGGCACCGCGGTAGCCGCCGGGGTGGTCGGTGGTCTCCGTGGTGACGGGGTAGACCAGCGGCTCCTCGATGTGGTCGGCGCGCAGGTGCTTCTCGGCGATCCGGCGGGCGATGGAGCGGCCGTGCCGGGCCGAGTGGTAGGCGATCACGTCGGCGGCGGCGATGACCTCGACGGCGCGCACCGTCATCAGGGAGGGGTCGCCGGGGCCGAGGCCGACGCCGTACAGCTTGCCCTTGGGGGTCCGGGTCTCGGTGTTCACTCCGCCTCGCTCGCAATCGCGTTGATCGCGGCGGCGGCCATCGCGCTGCCGCCCCGGCGGCCGCGTACGACCAGGTACTCCAGGCCGAGGCGATTGGCGGCGAGGGCGTCCTTGGACTCGGCGGCGCCGACGAAGCCGACCGGTATGCCGAGGACCGCGGCCGGGCGCGGGGCGCCCGCCTCGATCATCTCCAGGAGGCGGAAGAGCGCGGTGGGCGCGTTGCCGATGGCGACGACGGAGCCTTCGAGGCGGTCGCGCCACAGCTCCATGGCGGCCGCGCTGCGGGTGGTGGAGAGCTGCGCCGCGAGGTCGGGGACCGCGGGGTCGGTGAGGGTGCAGATCACGTCGTTGTCGGCGGGCAGCCGCTTGCGCGTGACGCCGCTCGCGACCATGTTCGCGTCGCACAGGATCGGCGCGCCCTCGCGCAGCGCCTTGCGGGCGTCGGCCACCACCCGCGGGCTGAAGGCGAGGTCGCGGACGAGGTCGACCATCCCGCAGGCGTGGATCATCCGCACCGCGACCTGGCTGACGTCGGCGGGCAGACCGGCGAGGTCCGCTTCCGCGCGGATGGTGGCAAAGGACTCGCGGTAGATCGCCGCGCCGTCCTTCTCGTAGTCGAACACTGTGCTCTCGCTCATCTCGTGGCCGTTGTGGTGGTGGTTGCGGATGTCGTACGTGCTGTCGTGACCGTCTCGGTCAATGTCTTGCCGCTCACGGGTGCCGTCGTGCCGCCGGTGCGCACGCTCACCTCGTAGCGCCCCTCTCCGGTGGCGAGTACGTCCACCCAGTCGCCGCGCGGATGTCCGCACCGGCGCTCGCAGCCGGACCAGTGGACGGGCAGGCCCCCGGCGCCGGGGACGGCGTCCGCGCGGACGTCGGCGAGGGACTTGGCGCAGCCGGGGCGTCCGGTGCAGGCGCCGACGCCGAGCCAGGGCGAGCGGGGGTCGGTGAGGAAACCGGCGTCGGCCAGCGCGCGCAGCCGCTCGCGCGCGGCGGCCTCGTCGGCGAAGCCCGGGACGACGAAGCCGCGCCACGGGGTGACCCGGATCTCCCCACCGGGCGCGGGGAGCAGGGCCCGCCACTGCGCGGCGCTCACCCGGCCGAGCCGGGTACTCACCACGACCGCGTACCCCAAACCGGCGTCACCGATGACGCCGGGGGCGGGCGGGGCGGCGGTCGCCGGGGCGCGGTGTGCGGGGGTTGGGTCGGGCGGCGCGGAGATCGGCTCCGCCGGTCCGGGGGCCGGGTCGGTCGGCGCGAGGGGCGGGTTGGTCGGCGCGGGGGGCGGATCGGAGATCGGCGTGGCCGGCTCGGAAGCCTGCTCGGCCGGCCCGGAGACCGGCACCGTCGGCCCAGAGACAGGGGCAGGGGCAGGCACAGGCACAGGGACGGACGGTGCGGACACCCCAGGCGCCACAGACGCCGCAGAAGCCGCAGACGGCGCGGACGCCCCAAGCACCACAGACGCCACAGACGCCACAGACGCCACAGACGCCACAGACGCCGCAGGCGCCGCAGAAGCCGGCCCAGCCGGCGTTCGGGCGACGGAGGCGCACCCGCTCGGCGATGCGTCCGGCGTCACGGGCTCCGTCGTGAGGCCCGCCGCCGCCAACGCCTCCGCCAGGTCCACGCTCCGCCCGGCCGGCAGTTCCGTCACCCGCCACGCGCCGTTGCCCGCCTCGCGGGCCGCGGCGAGGAAGGCACCGGCCGCGGCGAGGGCGGCGCGCGGCGCGTCGGGGCCCGGGAGCCGCCGGACGCTGTCCCCGACCCGTATCTGCGCCGTACCGCCCGATTCTGCGATCAAGGTCACATCGCCGCCCAGTCCGGCGACGTCCCCGCGCCCGTCGTCGAGGACGAAGAGGAAGCGGCCGGAAAGCGCTGTCGTCCAGTCCTGCCCGCACAGGAGCCGGTCCAGCTCGCGGGCCCACAACTGCACGTCGGCGTGGCCGAGTCGGTCCAGTCCCGCCGACGGGGAGGCCACGATGTTCCGGACGCGCTCGTGGCGTTCGGAGGGCAGCAGGCCGGCGTCCGCGAGGAGCGCGGACAGTTCGCCGCCGCAGCTCTCGCCGAGGGCGCGCAGCTCGATGTTGCCGCGCGAGGTGACGCTGAGGTTCCCGTCCGCGAGACGCTCGGCCGCGTCGGCCAGCACCAGCGCCTGACGCGCCGTCAAGAGCCCTGCGGGCAGCCGGAGTCGGGCCAGCGCGCCGTCGTCGGCGCGGTGCAGACGCAGGGCCCCCGGGCAGGCGTCGCCCCGGTCGCGTATCCGGTCACGTATGGGGGATTCGCCCTGGTTCATGGAAGGTGCTCGGCTGGGCGGCATGGCGGCGAGCATACCCACGCCGATCCGGCCGGTCGCCTCCCGAGACGGGCCGTCCCGGCAGGCGGCCGCCCCACCGGCGGCGGGCAGGACTTACTATGCAGGCGGCGGCCCGCCAGGTCCGCCGACGCCAGCGACGGCGTGGGTCCACCAGGACCCGAGGGAGGAAGGCCGGTGCGAATCCGGCGCGGTCCCGCCACTGTGAGCCCCACCGAGGTGGGGCGAGCCAGGAACTCCTGCCGTCCATACGACCACCCGGGGCGCGGACACCCCGAGGAAGGCCTGCGCCCGCATGCTTCTGCTGCTGTCGACCTCCGACACCGACCTGCTCAGCGCCCGTGCGGCGGGGGGTCCGGTCGACTACCGGTTCGCCAACCCCTCCCGCCTGGACCTCGCCGAGCTGCCCTCGCTCCTGGAGGGCGCCGACCTCGTCGTCGTACGCCTCCTCGGCGGTGTCCGCGCCTGGCAGGACGGGCTGGACCAGCTCATCGCCAGCGGCCTGCCGGTGGTCGTGCTCACCGGCGAACAGGCACCCGACGCCCAGCTCATGGCCTCCTCGACGGTGCCCGTCGGCATCGCGGCCGAGGCCCACGCCTACCTCGCGCACGGCGGCCCGGCGAACCTGGAGCAGCTGGCCCGCTTCCTCTCCGACACCGTGCTGCTCACCGGCCACGGCTTCGACCCGCCGGCGCCCGCGCCGTCCTGGGGCCCGCTGGAGCGCGCCGCCCGCGACATCGAGGGCCCGACGGTCGCGGTGCTGTACTACCGCGCCCACCACATGAGCGGCAACACCGCGTTCATCGACGACCTGTGCGGTGCCATCGAGGACGCCGGCGCCCGCCCGATGCCGCTGTACGTGGCCTCGCTGCGCGCCCCCGAGCCGGAGCTGATCGACGCGCTGCGCCCGGCCGACGCCATCGTCACGACGGTCCTCGCCGCCGGTGGCACCAAGCCCGCCGAGGCCTCCGCGGGCGGTGACGACGAGTCGTGGGACGCGGGTGCGCTGACCGGGCTCGACGTGCCGATCCTCCAGGCCCTGTGCCTGACCGGGTCGCGTTCGGCCTGGGAGGAGAACGACGAGGGCGTCTCGCCGCTCGACGCCGCGAGCCAGATCGCGGTGCCGGAGTTCGACGGGCGCCTCATCACCGTGCCGTTCTCGTTCAAGGAGATCGACGAGGACGGGCTCCCCGCCTATGTCGCCGACGCCGAGCGGGCGGCCCGCGTCGCCGGGATCGCCGTGCGCCACGCGCGCCTGAGGCACATCCCGGCCGCCGACAAGCGCCTCGCGCTGGTGCTCTCCGCGTACCCGACCAAGCACTCGCGGATCGGCAACGCGGTCGGCCTGGACACCCCCGCCTCCGCCGTCGCGCTGCTGCGCAGGCTGCGCGCCGAGGGCTACGACTTCGGCCCCGAAGCCGACATCCCCGGCCTCGTCTCGGGCGACGGCGACGAGCTGATCCGCGCGCTGATCGACGCGGGCGGCCACGACCAGGAGTGGCTCACCGAGGAGCAGCTGGCCGCCAACCCCGTCCGCATCCCGGCCGCCGCCTACAAGCGCTGGTACGCGACGCTGCCGCAGGAGCTGCGGGACTCCGTCGAGCAGCACTGGGGACCGCCGCCCGGCGAGATGTTCCTGGACCGCTCGCGGGTGGGCGAGGGCGGCGACCCGGAGGGCGACATCGTGCTGGCCGCCCTGCGGCGCGGCAACCTGCTCATCCTCATCCAACCGCCGCGCGGCTTCGGCGACAACCCCATCGCGATCTACCACGACCCCGATCTGCCGCCCTCGCACCACTACTTGGCGGCCTACCGCTGGATCGCGGCCCCCGCGGCCGACGGCGGCTTCGGCGCCGACGCGATGGTCCACCTCGGCAAGCACGGCAACCTGGAGTGGCTGCCCGGCAAGAACGCGGGCCTCTCGGCGGCCTGCGGCCCCGACGCCGCGCTCGGCGACCTGCCGCTGATCTACCCGTTCCTGGTCAACGACCCGGGCGAGGGCACGCAGGCCAAGCGCCGCGTGCACGCCACGCTCATCGACCACCTCGTGCCGCCGATGGCCCGCGCCGACTCCTACGGCGACATCGCGCGCCTGGAGCAGCTCCTGGACGAGTACGCGCAGATCAGCTCGATGGACCCGGCGAAGCTGCCGGCGATCCGCGCGCAGATCTGGACGCTCATCCAGGCCGCGAAGCTCGACCACGACCTGGGCCTGGAGGACCGCCCGGACGACGACGGCTTCGACGACTTCCTGCTGCATGTCGACGGCTGGCTCTGCGAGATCAAGGACATGCAGATCCGCGACGGTCTGCACGTCCTCGGCACCGCCCCGGCGGGCGCCGACCGCGTCAACCTCGTCCTCGCCGTCCTGCGCGCCCGCCAGATCTGGGGCGGCACCTCCGCCCTGCCCGGCCTGCGCGAGGCGCTCGGCCTGGACGAGTCCGCGGCGACGCGCGTGAGCGCCGACGAGGCCGAGGAGAAGGCCCGCGCACTGGTCCAGGCGATGGACGACGCCGACTGGGACCCCGCGGCCGTGGCCTCGGTGGCCGCGGGCCAGGGCGAGCAGGTCGCCGCCATCCTGGAGTTCGCGGCCCGCGAGGTCGTGCCCCGCCTGGAGGGCACCACGGCCGAACTCGACAACGCGGTACGCGCGTTGGAGGGCCGCTTCGTCCCCGCCGGGCCCAGCGGCTCCCCGCTGCGCGGCCTGGTCAACGTCCTGCCGACCGGCCGCAACTTCTACTCCGTCGACCCCAAGGCCGTGCCCTCCCGCCTCGCGTGGGAGACCGGCGAGGCCCTCGCCGACTCGCTCATCGAGCGGTACAAGAACGACAACGGCGACTACCCCACCTCCGTCGGCCTGTCCCTGTGGGGCACGAGCGCGATGCGCACGGCGGGCGACGACGTCGCCGAGGCGATGGCGCTGCTCGGCGTCCGCCCCGTCTGGGACGACGCCTCGCGCCGCGTCACCGGCCTGGAGGCCATCCCGTACGAGGACCTCGGCCGCCCGCGCATCGACGTGACGCTGCGCATCTCGGGCTTCTTCCGCGACGCGTTCCCGCACACGATCGGCCTGCTCGACGACGCGGTGCGCCTCGCGGCCTCGCTGGACGAGCCCGCCGAGCACAACTACGTACGCGCCCACGCCCAGGCCGACCTGGCCGAGCACGGCGACGAGCGCCGGGCCACCACCCGCATCTTCGGCTCGCGTCCGGGCACGTACGGCGCGGGGCTGCTCCAGCTCATCGACTCCCGCGACTGGCGCACGGACGCGGACCTCGCCGAGGTCTACACGGTGTGGGGCGGCTACGCGTACGGGCGAGGGCTCGAAGGCCGGCCGGCCCGCGCCGAGATGGAGACCGCGTACAAGCGCATCGCGGTGGCCGCGAAGAACACGGACACCCGCGAGCACGACATCGCGGACTCCGACGACTACTTCCAGTACCACGGCGGCATGGTCGCGACCGTGCGCGCGCTGCGGGGCACGGCCCCCGAGGCGTACATCGGCGACTCGACGCGCCCCGAGACGGTCCGCACGCGCACCCTGGTCGAGGAGACCTCGCGGGTGTTCCGCGCGCGGGTGGTCAACCCCAAGTGGATCGAGGCGATGCGCCGCCACGGCTACAAGGGCGCCTTCGAACTCGCCGCGACCGTGGACTACTTGTTCGGGTACGACGCCACGACGGGCGTCGTCGCCGACTGGATGTACGACAAGCTCACGGAGACCTACGTCCTGGACCCGACCAACCGGCAGTTCCTCCAGGAGAACAACCCCTGGGCGCTGCACGGCATCGCGGAGCGCCTCCTGGAGGCTCAGTCGCGCGGCATGTGGGCGAAGCCCGACCCGGCGGTCCTCGAAGCGCTGCGGCAGGCCTACTTGGAGACCGAGGGCAATCTGGAGGACGAGGGCCCGCGGGCATGACCGGGAGCGCCGTCCGGCACCTCTATCTCGCCCGGCACGGTGAGGCCACCGCCGACGAGAGCGAGCTGACCGAGGCCGGGCGGCGCCAGGCCGCGCTGCTCGGGGAGCGGCTGCGGGGCGTACCCCTCTCCGCGATCCACCACGGGCCGCTGCCCCGGGCCGAGCAGACGGCCCGGCTGGTCGGGGAGCGGCTCGACGGGGTGCCCCTGCACCGCTGCGAGGCCGCGGGGGACTACATCCCGTACATGCCGGTACGGGACGAACTCCCGGCGGACAGCGCGGAGTCGACGCTCCAGCGGCTGGCCCGGTTCCCCGCCGATGAGCGGGAGGGCGGGCCCGCGCTGGCCCGCGCCGCCCTGGAACGGTTCACCGGCCCGGTGCCCGGCGCCGAGCCGCGCCACGAGCTGCTGGTCACGCACAACTTCCTGATCGGCTGGCTCGTGCGGGACGCCCTCGACGCACCGCCGTGGCGCTGGCTCGGCCTCAACCACGGCAACGCGGCTCTGACCGTGATCCGTTACCCGCCGGGGCGCCCCGCCTCGCTGGTCTTCTTCAACGACATGCGGCACCTGCCCGCGGAGCTGCGCTGGAGCGGCTTCCCGGCCGAGCTGACACCCGAGGACGGGGCCGCCGACGCGGTCACAACAGGCGGGGAAACGCCAGGGTGTTGATCAGCGGGCCCTCGATCGTGACCCCTTCACCGATCAGCGTGTCGGTGAGGGGCAGCGGGTTGGGGTTCCCCACGGCCCGCCCGGTCGCACCCGCGGCCGGGGCGGCCGACAGGGCGAGGCAGAGGGCGAGTGACCCCAACAGGGCGGCGTACACGGACAGGGCGCGACGGTTGCGCATACGACTGTCTTCTTCCCGTTCGTATGATCGTCGGTGACTTCTCGGGCGCCGGGGGGTTACACACGGCGAGCGGGCCGCGGTCGGCGGTCCACGGGTGTGGTGCGAGGAGGCTGCGGTGAGCGGCAGTTGGACGCAGAGGCTGTCCCGATGGGCACTGGTGGCGGTGGTGACGGCGGCGCCGGCCGTGTGGTGTGCCGGCGCGGCGCACGCCGACGAGACGCACGAGAACTCGCACAACGCGCCCACGGTCGCGCTGATCAGCACGGGCCAGATCGACGACCCGCTGGAGGACGTGCTGGAGCACACCCTCAACTTCGGGGACGGTTACCGCTGGGGATGACGCCCGGCCCGGTCGGCGGCGCGCCGCCGGACGCCCGCGCGGTCCCCCCGGGCCGCGCAGGCACGCCCTTCGGCACGGGCGTTCAGATCACGGAGCGGTGAGGCACGTGACGCCGGGGACCTCGCTGGGGAGGGCGGGTGCCGCCGGGTCGACGAGCGTCGTGACGTCACCGACCGCCTGCGTCAGGCAGTCGACGGTCATGACCGGGTCCGGGACGGCACCGGCGGGCACCGCGAGGATGCCCAGCAGGGTGACGGCCCCGAGGACGACGGCGGCGGTACGGCGCATGTGAACTCTCCTTCGCTTCGGCGGTGTTGCCGACGGCCCGACACTCCCTGCCGGACCGCTCCGTGCCTCCCCACCCCACCGGCCCCATACGCCCCGTATCACCCGAACGGGGACGAGGGAACGATCCGCCTCCTCACCGGCCGCCCTACGCGCCCGTCATATGGGCCAGGACCCGCGCCGCGCCGTCCGGGCCGAAGGCGTCGGTCAGGGCTTCGGATGCTCCCTCGGCGGCTTCGGTGGCGCGGGGGAAGAGGGTCTTCTCGTAGGCGGTGACGGCCTGGGTGAGGGTGGGGTGGGTGAGGACGGCATGGGCCAGGTCCGTGGCGTCGAGCATGGCGAGGTTGGCGCCCACGCCGGAGAAGGGGGGCATGAGGTGGGCCGCGTCGCCGAGGAGGGTGAGGCCCGGCGTGGTGGGCCAGGTGTGCGGGACGGGCAGGGCGTACAGGGGGCGGTGCACGTAGCCCGTGTCCGTGTCGGTGATGAAGCCGAGCAGCTCGGGGCTCCAGCCGGCGAACCGGGCCAGGAGCGCGTCGCGTACGGCGGCGCTGTCGGTGAGGTCCAGGTCCGCCCGCCGGTGCCAGTCCTCGTCGGCGCTGAGGGCTACGTACACGCGTATGTGACCGCCGCTGTTGCGCTGGGCGATGAGGCCTTGGCGGTCGGCGAGGGCCATCAGCGTGCCGTCGCCAGTGAGGCGGGCCAGCCGGGGGTGGCGCGCGTCGGCGTCGTCGAGGCCCGTCTCGACGAAGGTGACGCCGGTGTGGACGGGCACCGCGTCCGACAGCGCGGCACGGACCGTGGACCAGGCGCCGTCCGCCCCGATGACCAGGTCGGCCTCGGTGGTCGCGCCGTCCGCGAAGTGCAGGCGGTGGCTGCCGTCCCCGAGGGGTTCGACGCGGGTGAGCCGGTGGCCCCAGCGCACGGTGTCGGGTCCCAGGGAGTCCAGCAGCAGGTCGCGTAGCTGCCCGCGGTCGATCTCGGGGTTGCCCTCGGCGGTGTCGGCCTCGGGCGGGACGGCGTCGAGCAGGATCCGGCCGTCGCGGCCGACGAGGCGCATCCGCTGGCCCTCGGGGCGTGCCAGGGCGCGGAATTCCTCCGTCAACCCCGCTTCGGCCAGGGCGTATTGCCCGCTCTCGGGGTGCATGTCAAGGGTGCCGCCCTGGCCGCGGGCGGCCCGGGAGGCGTCCAGGTCGTAAACGGTGGCCGGCACGCCGTGCCGGCGCAGGACGCGGGCGCATGTCAGGCCGCCGGGGCCGGCTCCGATGACGGCGATGCGGGGTGGTGCGGGCTCGGTGCGCATGGCGGGGCTCCGTTCGGCCGGGGTGGTCGGCGTGGTCGTGGGAGATTCCAGAAGAGCACACCCGTTCAATAAGTGCAACGACTCAGCTTTTGAATCGAGTGAACCGAAGCGGGTACGCTGATGGCATGACCAAGACCGAGCCGGCCGGCGCCCCGCCCCCACCGGGACGCCGTGAGCGCAAGAAGGCCGCCACCCGCCGGGCCATCGCCGACGCGGCCCTGCGCCTGTTCCTGGAGCGCGGATACGACGACGTCGGCATCCGCGAGATCGCGGACGCGGCGGACGTGTCCACGACCACGCTCTTCAAGCACTTCCCGGTCAAGGAAGCCCTCGTCCTGGACGAGGACGCCGAGCAGGAGGCCCGACTGCTCGCCGCCGTACGCGAACGCCCCGAGGGCCGGTCCATCCCGGCCGCGCTGCGCGAACACGCCCTGCGCCACCGTCTGGCGGCCGGCGACAACCCCCGCTTCCGCGCCTTCTCCGAGCTGGTGAACAGCACCCCCGCCCTGCGCGACTACGCCCAGAGCATGTGGCTGCGCCACACCGCCGCCCTCGCGCGGGTCATCGCCGACGAGAGCGGGCTGCCCCCGGACGATCCCGCCTGCCTCGCGCTGGCCCACTTCGCCCTCGAAGCCCCGCGCGCGGCCCGTGCGGCGCACGGTGACGAGGACGCGCGCCGTGCCCTCACCCGCGCCTTCGATCTGCTGGAGACCGGCTGGGACGGCCTGACGGCCGGATAGTCCGGCGGATCCGGCCGAGCCGGGAGGGGCCCCGCGCCGCCTTCAGGACGTCGATCCTCGGGGCGCCGATCCTCCGGTTGCCGACCCGAAGGGGGTGAGCGAGCTTGGTGGGAGCAGAGGTCTCTGGAGGGCGCGCCCGCTCCCCCACCGTTCGCTTCCCAGGAGGAATGATGGCCAACCCCGAACAGGACCCGAACCAGCAGGAGGGCCCCGCGGACGGCGGCGCGGCCGGCACGCCCGGCGTCCATGACGGCGGCGCGGACGGCGGAGCCGAAGGCCCTGCGGACGGCGGCGCATCCGGCACCCCGGGCGTCCACGACGGCGGCGCCGACGGCGGAGCCGAAGGCCCTGCGGACGGTGGGGCAGCAGGTACGCCCGGTGTCCACGACGGCGGCGCCGACGGCGGAGCCGAAGGGCCCGCGGACGGCGGGGCGGCCGGTACCCCCGGCGTCCACGACGGCGGCGCCGACGGCGGAGCCGAAGGGCCCGCGGACGGCGGCGCATCCGGCACCCCCGGCGTCCACGACGGCGGCGCCGACGGCGGAGCCGAAGGGCCCGCAGACGGCGGCGCGGCAGGCACCCCCGGCGTCCACGACGGCGGCGCCGACGGCGGGGCGGACGACTCCGGCAGCGGCTCTTGAGCCTTCCCCCGACCGAGCTCCAGGACGCCGTCGCCCCGCCGGGCCCCGGCGTCCTGCTGACGCGGCTGACCGGCCTGCGTCAGGAGGAGTTCGCCCGGGACGTCTGGGCGCGCTCGGCGCTGCTCATCCGCCGCGCGAGCGACTTCTCCGATCTGTTCTGCGCCGACGCCGTGGACGAACTGATCTCGCGTCGCGGGCTGCGTACGCCCTTCCTGCGCGTCGCCAAGGACGGCTCGACCCTGCCCGAGTCGGCGTTCACCTCGTCGGGCGGCGCCGGCGCCACCATCGCCGACCAGGTCGACGACACGGCCCTGTGGCGCGCTTTCGCCGACGGCGCCACCCTCGTCCTGCAAGCCCTGCACCGCACCTGGGGCCCGGTCACCGACTTCTGCTCGGGGCTGGCCGCGGAACTCGGACATCCGGTCCAGGCCAACGCCTACGTCACTCCCCCGCAGAACCGCGGGTTCGACGACCACTACGACGTCCACGACGTCTTCGTGCTCCAGATCGCCGGCACCAAGCGGTGGATCATCCACGAGCCCGTCCACCCCGATCCGCTGCGCGACCAGCCCTGGAGCGACCGCCGCGCCGCCGTCGCCGAGGCCGCGCGGGGCGAGCCCCACATCGACACCGTCCTCGCGCCCGGCGACGTCCTCTACCTCCCGCGAGGCTGGCTGCACGCCGCCCGGGCCCGGGGCGAGGTCTCGATCCACCTGACGCTCGGCGTCCACACGTGGACGCGCCACGCCCTGGCCGAGCAGCTCGCCCGGTCGGCGCTCGCGGCCCTGCGCGAGGACCCCTGGATGCGCGGCACCCTGCCCCTTGGCCTGGACGGGCCGGAGGCCGCGATCGACGGCGTCCGCGAGCGCCTGACCGCCGCCCTCGCCGACGCCGATCCCGCTCCCCTCTTCCACCGCGCCCGGCGCGCTCAGGCACGCCCCGCGCCGCTGGGTCCGCTGGCCCAGCTCGCGGCGGTACGCGGCCTCGCCCCCGACACGCCGGTGCGGCTCCGCCCGGCCCTGGCGGCGAGGCTGGAGGGGCGCCGCCTGACCACCCGCGTGGGCCGGCTCGACTTCCCGGAGGCCGACCTGGCCCCGGTCGCCCGCCTGCTCGACGGCGAGGTCCACACCGCCGGCGCCCTCGGCCTCCGTCTGGCCGAGAGACTGCTGCGCGCGGGCGTACTGGTGCCCGCCGAACGGTGAGGAGGCCGCGATGACCCCGGCGGAGCGGTTCTTGTGCGCCGAGGCCGCCCGGACCCGCGGCGACCCGCTCGCGGGCACGGCACCGTACGGGGGCGTCTGGATCCTCATCGAGTACCGGGCCGGCTGGCCGCCCAACGGCTTCGACGGCCTCGACCTCGACCCCGGCACCAAAGGACTGGTGTTCTCGGCCGCCCAGGCGGTGCGGGCGCGGATACTCCTGATCAGGCGGCACGGGCGCCGCACCGCCGAAGGCGCCGGGCGCTGGGCGGTGCTGCGGCACGAGAAATCCGGCGCCCACCGTCAGCGGTGGGGCACCTGGCGCCGGGACGAGGACCTGGCGGACATCGTCCGGGCGCTCGCGGAACCGGGGGAGCCGGGCCTTCCGCCCGTCGTCCTCGTCTGCGCCCACGGCCGGCACGACATCTGCTGCTCGGTGCGCGGCCGCCCCGTGGGCCGCGCCCTGAGCGAGCGCTGGCCGGACCTGGTGTGGGAGTGCACCCATGTGGGCGGCGACCGGTTCGCGGCGAACGTCGTGGTCGCGCCCGACGGTGTCTACTACGGCGCCCTCGACGCCGACTCGTCCGTCACGACCGTGGCGGAGCATCTGGCCGGCCGCGTCCACGCGCGGCATCTGCGCGGGTACACCGACCTCGTTCCGGCGCAGCAAGCCGCCGTCGCAGCCCTGCTCGGGCGCTTCGGCCCGGCCGGGCGGCACGACTACACCGTCGTCGCGACCACCCGCGAGCACGACCGCTGGCGCATCCACGTCGCCGGCCGGCCGCCGCACCCCCCGGCCTGCCACGTCGAGGTGCGCTCCCATCGGACGCCGCCGCGCCGGCTGACCTGCCGGGGACTGTCCATGGCGTCCACCGTGGTCTACGAGGTCACGGCCATCCGCGTCGACTGAGCCCGGCCCCCCTTTTTTTCCACGGAGTCTGCCCGGAGGGCTCGTAGCCGTCGCCGGTGCGACACTGGCGGCATGACGGGCGGCAGTGCGGCGGACGAGCGGGCGACGGGCCGGGACCTGGAGAAGGCCATCCTGGACCTGCTGGAGCGTCGGGGCCCGACCGCGTCCATCTGTCCCTCCGACGCCGCCCGGGCGGTCTACACGGGGGACGGCGACGGCTGGCGCGAGCTGATGGAACCGGCCCGGCAGGCGGCTCGGCGGCTGGTCGCGTCCGGCGAGGTGGAGATCACGCAGGGGGGCCGCCCCGTCGAACCGGCGGAGGCCCGCGGCCCCATCCGCATCCGCACCCGCCGCGCGGACTGAACTCCCGGCCGCCTCCGCGTCCCCCTGCCCCGGCTGTTCACCGAGGGGCCATTGAACCCGAAGTTCCTCCACCATCAGGCGAGTTGACGGTGTTGCGCCGTCGCCGCCGTCAACTTGCCCGGCGCTCGGTTGACTTCCCCGTCTGGTGCAGATTCACTAGAGCACATCTGGTGCCCTCGCACTATGGGCGCGTTATGGGCAAGGGTTCATGGGATCGCGTCGCGCGGCACACGCGGCACGTCAGCACGGAGAGGTGCGGACACTGTGACCGCTCACCCGTTCACGTCACACACCGTTGTTCACGCGGGCGCCGCCCGAGTGACCCTGGCCGGAGAACTGGACCTTGACGCCTCCTCGTACGTCCGGGAGGCGGTCGCGACCTGTCTGATGGAGGGTGTGGCGGTCATCCGCCTCGATCTGACCGGCGTCTCCTTCTGTGACTGCGCCGGTCTGAACGCGCTGTTCACCGCTCGCGTCGCCGCGCTGAGGGCAGGCGTGGACCTTTTCGTCGAAGGGGTGGGGCCGCAGCTGACGCGGCTGCTCTCCCTGATCGGGGCCGAGGACGCCTTCCTCGAAGCGGACGCACCCGTGGTCGGGGAGCCGCCTCGTCAGGGCCGGGCGATGAGCACCACCGCACCGCTGCTCGGTGACCTTCTGGCATGATCGTGCGGCCCGCCACCTGCAAGGATGCCCTCATGCCCGCGCCTTCCCCGAACAGTCGTCCGGTCCGAGTCCTGCTGGTGGAGGACCACGACATGGTGGCCGAGGCGATCTGCCTCGCCCTGGAGCGCGCACCCGATCTGCGGGTCGTGGAGCGCGCCGCCACGGTGGCTTCGGCATTGGCCGTCGTACGACGATGCGACCCCGACGTCGTACTCCTGGACCGGCGTCTGCCGGACGGGGACGGCATCGCGGCCATCGCGGATCTGCTGGCGCTCGCGCCCGGCGCGCGCATCCTGGTCCTGGCCGGCGAGGGCAGCGGGTCGGTGGCCGCGCGCGTCGCGGAGTCGGGCGGCGCCGGCCTGATCCTGAAGGCCCGTGGCCTGCGCGAGCTGGAGGACGCCGTGCGCCGGGTGGCGACCGGCGAGGTGGTGTTCAGCCAGGACCTGCTGAGTGACGTACTGGGCCGACTGACCGGCAGGACACCGCGCCCCGGCGCGAACCTCACCCCGCGCGAACGCGAGGCACTCCAGCTGCTCGGCGAAGGACGCACCACCGCGGAGATCAGCGACCTGCTCGGGGTCGCCCTCAACACGGGGCGCAACCACGTCCAGCGGGTGCTGGAGAAGCTCGGGGCGCGTTCCCAGCTGGAGGCCGTGACGATCGCCCGGCGCGAAGGGCTCCTCGCGTGACGCGGGAGCCGCGCCACCACAAGCGCGCCCGGAAGCAGGCCGCCCCCATGTCGGAGGCGGCCTTCACCCTGCTGGTCCAAGGGGTGCTGGACTACGGCATCTTCATGCTCGACCCGCAGGGCCACATCATCAGCTGGAACGCCGGGGCGGAGCGGATCAAGGGGTACAGCGCCGCCGACATCCTCGGCGAGCACTTCTCGGTCTTCTACCCGCCCGAGGACCAGGCGTCGGGCAAGCCCCAGTGGGAGCTGGAGACCGCCGTGGCCGACGGCAGGCTGGAGGACGAGGGCTGGCGCGTCCGCAAGGACGGCTCCCGGTTCTGGGCGAACGTGGTCATCACCGCCCTGTGGAACGAAGAGGGCGTGCTCCAGGGGTTCGGCAAGGTCACCCGGGACATGTCCGAGCGACGGGCCGCGCAGCACGCGCTCAGCGAGCGGCGGCGACTGTTCAACCACCTGGTCCAGGCCCAGGAGACGGAGCGGCGGCGCATCGCGTGGGACGTCCACGACGACTCCATCCAGGCCATGGTCTCCGTCGCCATGCGGCTGGAGCTGCTGGCGGAGCGGGTGCCCGAGTCGTACGCCCCGGAACTGGAGCGCCTCGACGCCTCGGTGCGCGAGGCGATCGGCCGGCTCCGCAGTCTGACCTTCCGGTTGCATCCGCCCGGGATCGACAGGCACGGCCTGATCGAGGGGCTCTCCAGTCACCTGGCCGACGTCGTGGGCTCGTCCTGGGGAATGGCGTACTCGTTCGAGCACGAGCTGGAGCGTGAACCGACCCCCGAGACAGCCATCACCATCTTCCGTATCGTTCAGGAGGCGCTGCTGAACGTCCACAAGCACGCGCGCGCGAGCCGCGTGGACGTCCGGGTGCGCTCGGCCGACGGAGGCATCGTGACGCGTGTCGTGGATGACGGGACAGGCGCCCCCAGGTCACCGGACGGGGCCCGGGATCACTTCGGGGTCATCGAGATGCGGGAGAGAGCGGAGACGGCAGGAGGATGGTGGTCCATGCACAGCCGCCCCGGAACGGGGACGACGGTCGAGTTCTGGGTGCCGAACCACCTCCCGACGCCGCCACCGCCGGACATCATGCCGTGACCACGGCGGCAGCGGCGGCCGCGGACGACCGTTCCCGCCCACCGCTCGGCGTGCTCCTGTGCGATGACAACGCCCTGCTCCTGGAGGCCCTGGCCGAGGTCGTGGGCGCACAGCCCGGCCTGGAGGTCGTGGGCACCGCACGCGACGGCGAGCAGGCGCTGCGGCTCGCGGCCCGGCACCGGCCGGCCCTCGTGGTCCTGGACGTCCGCTTCCCCGGCGGCGGCCCCCGCGTCGCCCGGGGCATCCGACGGTGTTCGCCGTCGAGCCGCGTCGTGGCGTTCTCCGCGTACGACGACAACGGTTCCGTCGAGGAGATGAAGAGCGCCGGCGTGGTCGAGTACGTCCTCAAGGGCGCGAGCAATCGGGTACTCGTCGCGGCACTGCGCCGGGCGGCGGAGCCCCGCTGAACCCAACGGCCGAAGCCGCTGGACCACCTGACAGGGTTGTGCGGGGTTATGGGGGTAGTCGGTCCGCGTGAGGCCGGGCTGCTTGGGAAGCAAGGCGGACTGTATGGATCAGACGGCGGACGATGACGGGCGAGAGCCGACGGCCGAGGGACCCTTGACGGTCTCCCGGCTGTTCGAGGGCAGTGAGGGGATCGCGACCGCGCGGCATCTGGCCAGAGACTTCCTGACGGAGGTGCGGTCCCTGCACGGGCTCCCGGTGTCCGGCCGGGCCATGGGCACGGTGGAACTGGTGGTCAGCGAGCTGGTGACCAACGCCCGCAAGTACGCGCCTGGACCGTGTCTGCTCACCCTCGTGGTGCGGGGCGGCATCATCGAGATCACCGTTCGGGACGGCAGCACCGCCCTGCCCGCGGTCTCGGCACGGGATCCGCACCGCATCGGAGGGCACGGCCTGGAAGTCGTGATGGCCGTGTGCCGGAGCTTCCAGGTGCACCGGGAGCCCTCGGGCAAGCGCGTCACCGCGATGCTGGAACTGACCGACGCCCCGGACGGGCACGCGACCGGTCCCCATCCGTGACCGCACGGCCCGGAACCATGTGAACGTTGTCCGGGCGCCGTGACGTTCCCTGGGAGCGAGGCCACCGCCTGCTGCCATGAGAGTGATTATCACACCGCAAGGGCGAGGGTAGGCGCGTTCCGCCCGGCGGGGGATGTGATCGTCGTCGAGCATGGGCGACATGCGTACTCGCGGGCGAATGAAGCACGTGTGGCCTGTGCACCTGTCCGCACTGCTGATTCTGGTCTGCGTCATCGCCGTGCCCGGCAGCGGGCGCGCGACGGCCGACGGCGCGGGAAACGGCGGCCTGGCACTGCACGTGCACATCAACTCCCGGCCGGGTACGGGGGCACTGCGACCCGGCATCCGGGTCGGCGATCCCGTGCACGCCGTCTACCGTCTGATCAACCGCACGGGGGCCGACCTCTACGACGTACGGGTGAGCGACCCCGGCCTGCCCCCGGGCACGGCCGTCACCTGCGGGGGGCGCCCCACGGTGCGGATGCTGCGCGGCCTCAGCTCGACCACGTGCACGGCCCGGACCCGGGCGCTCCCCGGGGTACGGGTGAGAGACGTGACGGCCATCGGCCGCGTCCCCTCCCTGAATACGCCCTCCCGGGCCCGTACGCGGGCGGGGTACCGGGGGGTGGGGGGCGTCCTGACCCTCACGCAGACGGCCGCCGTCACCGAGCCGACCGGCGCCATGCGGCGGGCCGGGGTCGTGCGGCGGGGGGGTCTTGGGCAGCGGGGCGACCTGGTGCGGCAGGCGGCTTTCGTGCGGCGGACCGACCCCGGGCGGCAGGCCGACCCCGGGTGGCGGTCCGGCTCCGTGCGGCAGACCGGCGTCATGCGGCAGGTGGCTCCTTCGCGGCAGGCCGACCTCCTGCGGCGGACAGGCTCCGTGCGGCAGGTCGGCGTCAGGGAGCGGGGTGGCGTGATGCGGCAGGCGGCTCTTGGGCGGCGGGCCGACCTCGTGCCGCAGGTCGGCGTCAAGCGGCAGACCGACCTCGTACAGCGGGCCAGCCTTGTGCGGCAGACCGGTGTCAGGCAGCGGGGCGGCGGCGTGCAGCAGACCGACCTCGCGCAGCCGGCCGATCTCGTGCGGCAGGTCGGCGTCGGGCAGCGAGCCGGTGTCACGCGGCAGGCGGCCCAAGTGCGGCGGACCGGCCCCGTGCGGCAGGGCAGCCCCGTGCGGCAGGCCGGGCTCAGTCAGCAGGTTGGGGTCATCCAGTACGTCGTGGCCAATCGCGGGGATCTGCCCCTGTACGACGTCCGGGTCAGCGACGCGCTGCCGGAGGCGAAGGCCGTCGACTGCGGGGGCGGCCGTCCCGTCGTGCCGCAGATCGCTCCCGGGCGCTCCGCGTCATGTCGTGCCCAGGCCCGTGCGGCGCCGGGCACCTATGTGAGCAGTGGCCTGGCGGTGGCCGGCGACCGCACCGCGACGCTGGGAGCCACCGGTGCGCTCGTGCCTCCGCCGCTCCTCACCGCGCGGTCCTCGGCGCGGTTCACCCTTGCGCCCGTACCGGTCCCGCCTCCGCCGCCGCCCCCGGCTGCTGCTCCGACTCCGGCACCGGCCGGGCGTACGCCCGCGTCGGTGCCCGCGCCCGCGCCCCGAGGTCGGGACGGGCAGCGGGCCGCGCCTCCTGCGTCCGGTTCCAGAACCCCCGGCGGGCAGGGGAACGCCCAGTCGCCTCCCCTTTCCGGGCGGCCTGGGTCCGCTCCGGGGGCGCCGGGTTCTGCCCCGGGAGTGCCGGGGGCCGCCCCAGGGGCACCGGGATCCGTACCGGGGGCACCAGGATCCGTACCGGGGTCCGCTCCCGGGGCGCCGGGGTCCACCCCTATGATCACTCCCCTGATCGCGCCGCTCACCCCACCGGCCCTCCTGCGGCTCCCGGCCACACCGGCGCCGGCCCCCGCCTCAGCAGGCGCGGTCCCCGGCCCGGCAGACGCGGCCCCCGCTCCCCGGTCGGGCGGGAATCCCCCGCCCCTCGTCTCGCCCGGGGCCGCCGCCCGACCGCCCCTGGGACCCGGCGCGGCCCCACCGCCCCCGCCGCCCGGAGCGGCCGCACCGCCGCTGCCGCCGGGAGCGGCCGCGCCCCTTCCCCCCGGAGTGGCCCCGCGCCCCTTCCCGGCCGGGATGGCCCCGCCGCCCTTCCTGCCGGGAGCGGCTCTCCCGCCCGTACCGCCCGGTCTCGCCCTGCCCCCGGCACCGGGTGTGGCTCCCCCGCCCGGAGTCGCTCCCCCGCCTCTGCCGCCGGGGATCGGCCCGCCGCCCCTGGCGCCCGGAGTCGCTCCGCCGCCTCTGCCACCCGGAGTGGCCGTACCGCCCGGCGTGGTCCCACCACCCGTACTGGACCCCGACGCCCGCAAGGTGACCCCGGAGCAGCCGCGACGCGCCTCCCGAGGTGTGCCGCTCATGGACCACCTCTATCGTCCGGGGCACGGCCCCACCGGGGTCGGTCTGGCGGCCCTCCTGTTCCTCGTGATGGTTCCGGCCATCCTGGCGGCGATCCTCCTCGGCTCCCGTCTGAAGTGAGCCGGGGGCGCCGCTGTCGCCGCGCCGGACGCAGAAAGGGCACTGATGATCGGCACGATCGCGCTCGTCCTGGGCGTCTCCCTCCTGGCCGCCGCAGCCGTACTCCTGCGCCACCGCTACTGGCCGAACGACGACAGCGAGCCGCGGGAGGACGTGGCCGAGTACATCGCGATGATGGTCGGCGTGCTGTACGCGTTGCTGCTGGGGCTCTCCCTGGTGTCGGTCTGGGAAGGCCGCTCCAGCGCGGAGGAGCACGTGCGCGAGGAGGCGAGCGCGGCCCACGAGATCTACCAGCTCGCCGAGACCCTCCCGGCGCCCGACGCGCTGCGCCTGCGCGACAGCGTGACGCGCTACGTGCGGCACACGGTCCGCGTGGAGCTGCCGGCCCTGGCGGCGGGGGAACCCCTGCCCGAGGAAGGCTGGCGCCTCCTCCAGGACGTACGGGGCGCGAACCAGCTGCGCCCCGACGCCAAGACCATCGAACAGGCCACCGCTCAAGAGGTCATGGCCCAGCTGTGGGCCCTGGACGACGCACGCCGGGGGCGGGAGGCGGACGCGCGCGACGGACTGTCACCGGTCCTGTGGTTCGGCCTGGTGACCGGCGGGCTGCTCACCGTCGCCTTCATGTTCATGTTCGGCATCCAGCGCAACACCACCCATGTCGTCATGGTGATGGGCCTGACCAGTCTGATCACCCTGACCGTGCTGCTCATCCACCAGCTCGACCAGCCGTTCGCGGGCCCCATGGCGATCGACTCGTCGTCCTTCGGCCGGTACTTCCCCGGCGCGTAGCCGACACGGGCGGCCCGGGGCGGCGAAAGACCGGCGGCGCGCCGGCCGACCATGCGCATAGGGTCGTCGCGGAGGAGGGCCACCCGCACCCGACTCCTGACCGCCCTCGTCCAGGAGGCCGCCCGATGAACGTCGACGCAACGCAGATATCTCAGGCACCTCAGTCAGCACCGACAGCACCGACAGCACCGACAGCACCGACAGCTCGGGCAGTGCACGGTCTCGTCGTGCGCGAGCTGCACGAACTGGGCGAACTGAAGGATGTCGTCGCGCTGTTCGAGGGCATCTGGGGCAGCGCTCCCGGCAGCTCCCCCGTGAGCGTCGAGCAGATGCGGGCCCTCGCGCACGCCGGCAACTACGTCGCCGGGGCCTTCGAGGACGACCGCCTGGTCGGCGCGTCCGTGGCGTTCTTCGCGGCGCCCGTCGGGGAGTCGCTGCACTCGCACGTCACCGGAGCACTGCCCGGCCGCCGGGCGGGGCCGGCCCTCAAGCTCCATCAGCGCGAGTGGGCGCTGGCGCGCGGCCTGCGCCGGATCACCTGGACCTTCGATCCGCTGGTGCGGCGCAACGCCCACTTCAACCTGGCCAAGCTCGGCGGACGCCCGGTGGAGTACCTCACCAGCTTCTACGGCCGCATGGACGACGCGATCAACGGCGGCGACGACACGGACCGCGCCCTGGTCGTCTGGGAGCTGGACCGCCCCGGGCATCCCGACCACTCCGACGGCCGGGACGACGCCGTGGTGGTCCCCGCCGACGCCCCGACCGTGCTGTGGGAGCGAGAGGGCCTGCCCGTCGTCGGCCACAGCGACGCCGCGACCGTCCTGATCGACGTACCGCCGGACATCGAGTCGCTGCGGCGCACCGATCCGGGCGCGGCCAAGGCGTGGCGCCTGGCGATGCGCGAGGTGCTCGGCGGTCTCCTCGCCGAAGGGGCCCGCGTCACCGGCTTCCACGCCCGCACCAGCTATGTCGTCACGCGCGGCGCCACCGCGTGACCCGCCCTCCCGAGGAGCCGATCACCATGCGGACCAGCTTGCAGATCACCGGAGTCGAACTGCGGCGGATCGCGATGCCCCTGCGCTCGCCGTTCCGCACCTCCTTCGGAACCGAGACCGCCCGTGACGTCCTGCTCGTACGCGTGGTCACCCCGGACGCCCAGGGGTGGGGCGAGTGTGTGGCGATGTCCGCACCGCGCTACTGCTCCGAGTACGTCGAGGGGGCCGCGGACGTGCTGCGCCGCTTCCTCGTCCCGGCGCTCCCGGCCGTGGCGGACGCGCACGCGGTCAAGCGTGCCCTGAAGCCGTTCAAGGGCCACAAGATGGCCAAGGCCGCGCTGGAGACGGCGGTGCTCGACGCGCAACTGCGGTCTACGGGGCAGTCGTTCGGCTCTTTCTTCGGCGCGGGGCGCGACCGCGTGCCCTGCGGTGTCTCGGTCGGCATCATGGACTCCGTACCCGAACTCCTGGACGCCGTAGGCGGGTTCATCGACGAGGGGTACGTCCGTGTCAAGCTGAAGATCGAGCCGGGGTGGGACGTGGCGCCGGTCCGCGCGGTACGGGAGCGGTTCGGCGACGACCTGCTCCTCCAGGTGGACGCCAACGCCGCCTACACCCTGGCCGACGCCCGCCACCTGGCCCGGCTGGACGCCTTCGACCTGCTGCTGATCGAACAGCCCCTGGCCGACGACGACCTCGTCCAGCACGCCGCCCTCGCCGAGCGACTGCGTACGCCCGTATGCCTGGACGAGTCGATCGAGTCCGCCGAGGACGCCGCCGCGGCCATCACCCTGGGCGCCGCCTCCGTCATCAACGTCAAACCGGGCCGTGTCGGCGGCTACCTGGAGGCCAAGGCCATCCACGACCTGTGCGTCGCCCACGGCGTCCCGGTGTGGTGCGGCGGCATGCTGGAGACCGGCATCGGCCGCGCCGCGAACGTCGCGCTGGCCGCTCTGCCCGGCTTCACCCTGCCCGGCGACACCTCCGCGTCCGGCCGCTACTTCGCCACCGACATCACCGAGCCCTTCACACTCGCCGACGGACACCTCCGCGTACCCACCGCGCCGGGGATCGGCGTCGATCCGCTCCCCGACATCCTCGAACGGGTGACCACGGCCGAGGAGTGGCTCAAAACGCGTACCTGATCCGCAGCCAGGGCGCGTGCTCGGCGAGCAGGCGCCGCAGCCGCGTGAGGGATTCCTGCTTGACCTCAAGGGCGTAGCGCACGTTGAGGGCGCCGTTCTGCGAACGCTTCGGCTCCTGGATGTCGGGCCGCCACAGCACCTCCTCGGCGCGGGGGTGCCAGCCGAGATTGACCTCGTGGAGCGCCTGGTTGTGGGTGAGCATGATGACCTCGGCCGCCGCCTGCTCCTTCACGCGGGCGGGCAGCACGTCGTCGAGGTGGGTGAGCAGCTCGGCCCAGGCCCGCTCCCATCCCGGGCGCAGGACGACGGGCGAGAGGTTGAAGTGGACCTCGTAGCCGGCGTCGAGGAAGTCGGCGGCCGCGGCGATCCGTTCGGCGACCGGGCTGGTGCGGATGTCCAGCAGCCGGGCGTCGTCGGGCGGCATCACGGAGAAGCGCACCCGGGTACGGCCCCGGGGGTCCAGGGCGAGCAGGTCGGGATTGACGAACTTGGTCGCGAAGGACGCCTTCGCCGTCGGCAGCGCGCGGAACGCGGCGACGAGGTCCGCCGTGTTGTCGCTGACCAGGGCGTCGACGGAGCAGTCGCCGTTCTCACCGATGTCGTAGACCCAGGCGTCGGGGTCGCACTGGTTGGGTTCCGTCTTCGGCCCCTGGGTCCGCACATGGCGCCGGATGTGGGAGACGATCGCCTCGATGTTGGTGAACAGGGTGATGGGGTTGGCGTATCCCTTGCGGCGCGGGACGTAGCAGTAGGCGCAGGACATCGCGCACCCGTTGGAGGGTCCAGGGGCGATCCAGTCGGCCGACCTGCCGTTGGGCCGCGTCACGAGCTGCCGCTTGACCCCGAGTACGAGCGTCTCGGTCTTGACCCGGACCCAGCGCTCGACATTGCCGTCGTTGCCGTGCAGGGAGGGGATGCGCCAGTGGCCGGCCACCTCGGTCACGCGTACGCCCGGCAGCCGGGCCATGATCTGTCGCCCGCGCGGCGAGTCCAGGGCCGCGGGCTCCGCGTACACCTCGCGTACGTCGAGCATGCGCCGCGCCTGTGGACTGTCCCGGAACGCCCCGTCGGCGCCCGGCACCGACGCGGTCTCCGCCCACTCGAAGAGCGGCTCCTGCTCGGGCTCCCCCGGGCCGCCTCCCGCCGCTGACCGCTCCACGTGCCGTCCTTGTCATCTCCGCCGCGCGCGATACCTCACGCCTCTGACGCCTCTGACGCCGCTACGTCCTTACGTCCCTGCCGGCGCCCCGGGCCCGCTCCCGCCTCGTACGGCGTTCGCCCGGCGCACCACGCCCTCCACTCTCCCGCTGATCGGGACCCCTCGCACTCCGGCGGAGCCGCGAGATGCCGACGCTGCCCGTCAGCGCACCACCACAACGTCTGTCCCGACTTTCACGAAGCCCCAAAGGCTTTTGGAGTCATCGGTCCGCAGACGTATGGCCCCGGTCTTCTTCCCCGGCACCGGTTCAGGCGACGCCCCGTCCCGCGCGGCGGAAAACGCGGCCGCCGAGCCACCGGCACGGGAGAAGTAGACGACCCGCACGACCGGAACCCCGTCGCTGCCCACGGTCGCGTTCCGCAGGCCGGTCACCTTGTGCTCACCCACACCCGGGCGGACCGACCCCGGCCACACCGCGAAGGTGTCGAAAGGCTTGTCCCCGCTGCCGCCGACCAGCCATACGCGGTCCCGGCCCAGGGAATAGACGACTCGCTTCCCCTCCCCCGATTCCTTCGGGAGCAGGTGCGGCGTTTCGCGCTTCTCGCCGCCAGGGCCCGGCGCACTCGCCTTCGCCCGGGGCTCTTTGCGGGCGGTGGGCTCGGGAGTCGATCCCTCGGCCTGCATCGCGAGTACCGCAACCACGGCCAACGCTGACACGGTAAGGCCTGACACACTGATCCAGGACGGTATCCGGCTGGCCATCGGCGTTGCTTGTCCCCTACGCGAATTGCGGCCCCGGGCCGGGCCGCGGCTGTCGGAAGCCTATCGGGCGGGCCGCCTCCCGCCCCCACAGCGTGCCCCCGAGCGGGAAGCCTTCAGGCCTCAGGCCTCAGGCCTCAGACGAAGAAGGCGTTCATCCCGGGCACGTCGGAGAGATAGGTCTCGATACTCGCGATCTTCCCGTCGCGGAGCCGGCACACCGTGGCCAGGTGCTCGTCCAGCACCGCGTCCTCCCGGCGCGCGGTGTTGTGCAGGGAGAGCGCCACGTTCTCCCGACTGACCAGGATGTGCAGCAACGTGAAGTCGAGGCCGTACGAGGCGATGCGCCGAGCGCGCTCCACCACGGCGTCGGCACCCTCGGCCACACCGGAGACGGTGTTGTCGCCGGGCAGGGTCCATGTGGTGTCGTCGTGCAACAGGGCGCGGATGCCGGCCCAGTCGCGTGAGACGAGGGCCCGGTGAAAGCTGCGTCCGAGGGCGGCAGCGGCTTCGTTGCTGGACATGGCGTTCCCTTTCTGGCACTGCACGCGGGATGCGCGGCGCTGCGTCCGCGCCACTAAAGCGGTGATCTCTGCTTTAGTGCGACTGTAGGCGCACCGCCCGCTAACGCACAACCCTTCGCTTTAGAATGGAGGGGTGAACACCGACGCATCCACGAAGCGGCCCGGCGGCCGCAGCACCCGCGTCCGTGACGCCGTACACGGCGCCGCGGTCGCGCTGGTGGCCGAGCGCGGCGCCGACCAGGTGACCCTCCCCGCCGTGGCCCAGCGCGCGGGCGTCAACTCCAGCACTCTCTACCGCCGTTGGGGCACGCTCGCCGCGCTCCTGGCCGATGTCGCCCAGCATCGCGGCGAGGACGGCGCGCCCCCGCTCCTCGGCGACCTGCGCGCCGACCTGGAGAACCAGGCGCTCTGGACGCTGACGGAGCTATCCCGGCCCGGCGGCATCGCGTTCTTCCGTGCCGAGGTCGCGTCCGACGTCGACGAGCGGCGCGACGGGTTGCGCGAGTGCCTGCGCAGGGTCAGCGAGCGTTTCCGCCCCATCCTCGACACGGCGCGGCAGCGAGGCGACGCGCACTCGCCGCCGCCCCCGCCCCCGCCCCCGTCCCTGGAGCAGGTCCTGGACCGGATCATCGCGCCGCTCTACTTCCGGGTGGTTTTCTCGATCCCCGGTACGGACGAGGCGTACGCCCGTGGACTCGTCGCGGAACTCCTCGGGGAGCCGCAGCTTGACCGCTGACCTTTGACCGGCGAAGACGAGGGCGCTCATGGCGAGGGCGAAGGCGAAGGCGAAGGCGCTCATACGGAAGCCCGGTGGGCGCACGCGGCGCACGCGACGCACGGTGGTTGACGCGTGCGCCACCCGTCCGGGTGGTTGGCCGTCCGGTGCCGCCGCGTGAGCGACGGGCAGCCGCTCTCGTGTGGTGACCATGCCGCGTGACCCACTTCGCCTTGCGCTCCGCATACCGGGGCCGTGTCCTGACCGCCACCACTCTCAGCGCCCTGGTGCTCTGCCCCCTGCTGTCGCCCTCGGTGGCCGGCGCGGCGGACGCCTCTCCCCGCCACGTACGAGGGGCGGAACCTCCCGTACGTACGTCGACCGCCTCGGAGGAGCAAGCGGCGAGGCGCCTGGAGGCCCTCCGCGCAAGCGGTGACCCGCGACGGCTGCGGGACTTCTTCCACCGGCTGCCCAAGGGCGCCGACCTGCACAATCACCTTTCCGGGGCGGTGACGACGGAGTACCTGGTGGAACTGGCCGCCCGGAGCGGGCTGTGCGTCGACGCCACGATGACGGCCGTGGACGCGCCGTGCGGGGCCGGCGCCCGCCCCGCGGCCGACGCCCGCACCGACCGGGACTTCCGCGCCGCGATCGTGCGTGCCTGGTCGATGCAGGACTTCCCGCGGGGCGGGAACGGCCACGACCACTTCTTCGACACGTTCCAGAAGTTCAGCAGGGCCACGTGGGACCACCGGGGCAGGATGCTCGCGGAGGTCGCCAACGGCATGGCGGAGCAGAACCAGTTCTACCTGGAGACCATGGTCAGCCCCGCCTCCCAGGAGACGAACCGGCTGGCGGACGAGGTCGGCTGGCACAAGGACCTCTCCCGGCTGCACGGAAAGCTCACCGCGGGCGGCAAGCTCGACAAGGTCGTGGCCGCGGCCCGCAAGGAAGCCGACGACACCGACGCGCAGTTCCGTGCCGCGAACCACTGCGGGACCAAGAAGGCCCGGCCCGGCTGCGACCTACCGGTGCGGTGGATCGCCCAGGTCGGGCGGACCGGCCCCTCCCAGCGGGTCTTCACCCAGCTGGCGCTGGGCATGCGACTGGCCGAGCGGGACGGCCGATTCGTGGCCGTCAACCTCGTCCAGCCCGAGGACGAGAAGAACGCCCTGCGCAACTACTCCCTGCACATGCGGATGATCGACTACCTGCGCAAGGTCTACCCCAAGGCGCACGTCACCCTGCACGCGGGCGAGCTGTGGCCGGGTCTGGTCAAGCCGGAAGAGCTGAAGTCACACATCGGGCAAGCGGTGAACACGGCACGGGCCGAGCGCATCGGCCACGGCGTGGACCTGGTGCACGAGGACCACTGGCAGAAGACGGCACGCACGATGGCCGGCCGGGAGATCGCCGTCGAGGTCCCCCTCACCAGCAACGCCCAGATCCTCGGCGTACGCGGCCCCGACCACCCCTTCCCCACCTACCGGCGCTTCGGCGTCCCCGTGGTCCTGGCCACCGACGATCCCGGGGTCAGCCGCACCGACATCAGCCGCGAGTACCAGTACGCCGCCCAGACCTACGACCTGTCCTACCCCGAGCTGAAGGACCTGGCCCGCGCCTCCCTGGAGTACGCCTTCCTGCCCGGCAAGAGCCTCTGGCGCGGCAACCCCACCCAGGAGGGCTACCGCCTCACCGCCGTCTGCGACACCGGCCGGCCCGGCGCGGCGAAGCCTGCCGCGCGGTGCGAGCACCTGCTGAACGGCAGCCCGAAGGCTGCGGCGCAGTGGCGCCAGGAGGCCGCGTTCCGCCACTTCGAGAGCCGGGCGGGCACCAAGGCCTGACGCCCGCACCACCAGCGGCTTGTCGACCCCTACGAACCACAACGGCACCCCCTCTCCCAGGGGGTGCCGGCGTACGAAGAGGGAGCACCGACGGCCTATGGACCATGCGCCACGTCACCTGGGCAGGCGCCTGCGGCGGCGCCCCAGGCGCAGGCCGAGGAGGACGAGGTCGGCGACGAGCACCACCACCCCGATGACCAGCAGGTAGAACAGGCCCTTGGCCACCAGCCCGATGATGCCGAGGACGATGGCCACAATGACCAGCAGGAGGAAGAGAGCCATCTGCGTCACCTCATGGTGGGGGGAGTCGGGGAGAGGGAAGTTGATGGGGGTGTCAGCGGCGGGCGAGGCGGCGTTCGCCACCCGCGCCCGTGCGGTAGACCAGCTCGTAGTGCGCGAAGACCGTCTTCTCGTCCTCCGCGAGCAGTTCGCCGTCCGTGTCGATCGAGGGCGCTTCCTTGACCAGCTTCTTGTCGTAGGCGACCTTCAGATATCCCGGACCGACCGTCGCACCGCCCAGGGGGACGAAGACCAGCCGGTGCCGGGTCGGCAGGCCGACCGTCACGGTCGCGAACGCGGGCTGGTCGGTGGCGGTGTCGACGTAGACCGCCTCCAGCGCGCCGATCTTGTGCCGCTCGTGGTCGACCACATCGTGACCGCGCCACTCCCTGATGTCTTCCGCCTCGAACACGGGGTCCCCTTCGTCTCGGGCCAGCTGAAGACCGCTGCCTCGTCTTTCTCTCGCTCCCCCCTCCTTACCTGCCTGGGGAACGTCACACCCCGAAGAGCACACAACGCCGCGCACACGAGGCGACCACGCCCCCCTCTCCTGATCATCGCCGACACCCGCACCCCCTGCTACCTGGCCCTGGACCGAGCGCCCACCACCCGGACCTCCCTGCAGAAGGCAACGCCTTCGCCGCCCGCCCGACACGTACAACCCGATGACCGGGGTAGTACAGCATGGCCGCATACTCGGTGATCGATACGAGGCCGTCACCGCTGTACCGGCCGATCAGTGCGCGGGAGCGAGGAGACGTGGGGGACATGAAGGACGTGAACGGCCCAGCCGTGCCCGAGGTGGTGGAGAGCCCCGCCCTGCGGGCGCAGCCCACCGGCCGCCTCGCCCGGTGGATGCTGCGCCACCAGGTGCAGCCCGTCGGACCGGCGGCCGGTGAGGGGCAGGGCGAGCCGCACGCCTGGTGGAAGGTGATGTGCCTGACCGGCGTCGACTACTTCTCCAGCCTCGCCTACGTGCCGGCCATCGCCGCGCTCGCCGCCGGCGCCGCTTCCCCCTTGGCGACACTGCTGATCGTGGCGCTGACCCTGCTGGGCATGCTGCCGATGTACCGGCGCGTGGCGAAGGAGAGCCCGAACGGCGCGGGGTCCGTGGCGATGCTGGAGGACCTGCTCCCGTTCTGGTGGGGCAAGTTGTTCGTGCTGGTCCTGCTCGGCTTCGTGGCCACGTCGTGGATCATCACCATCACCCTGTCGACCGCGGACGCCTCGGTGCACGTGGTCGAGAACCCCTTCTTCCCGGAGGCCCTGCACGGCCACGAGGTGGCCCTCACGGTGGTCCTGCTGCTGGTCCTCGGCGGGGTGTTCCTGCTCGGCTTCAGCGAGGCCGTGAGCGTGGCCATCCCGCTGGTCGCCATCTTCCTGGCGCTCAACGCGGTCGTCATCGCCGTCGGCATGGTCCACGTCCTCACCACCCCCGGGGCGTTCTCGGCCTGGACGGACGCCCTGGTCGGGGGCGGCGGCTTCGGCGACCTGGTGACGCCGGCGCTGCTCGCGTTCCCACTGCTCGTGCTGGGCCTGTCCGGCTTCGAGACCGGCGTGAGCATGATGCCGCTGGTCGCCGCCGACGGCGCGAACGACGAGGAACGGCTGCGCTCCCGGATTCGCAACGCCCGCAAGCTGCTGACCACCGCCGCGCTCATCATGAGCGTCTACCTGCTGGCCTCCAGCTTCGTCACCACCGTCCTCATCCCCGAGGACGAGTTCCGGCCCGGCGGCGGCGCCAACGGCCGCGCCCTGGCCTGGCTGGCCCACGAGCACGTCGGCGAGGCGTTCGGCACCGTCTACGACATCAGCACGATCCTGATCCTCTGGTTCGCCGGCGCCTCCGCCATGGCGGGGCTGATCAACATCGTCCCGCGCTACCTGCCCGACTACGGAATGGCGCCGGAGTGGGGGCGCGCGGTGCGACCGGTGGTGATGGTCTACACCGCCCTGTGCATCCTCATCACCATCGCCTTCGACGCGGACGTCGACCACCAGGCGGGGGCGTACGCCACCGGCATCCTCGCCATGATGGTCTCCGGTGCCTTCGCGGTGACCCTCTCCGTGGCGCGCGGCGGCCGCCGGCCGGTGGCCGTCGGCTTCGCGCTGCTCACCCTCGTCCTGCTCTACGCCCTGATCTACAACATCGTCGACAAGCCCGACGGCATCACCATCTCCGGCTTCTTCATCCTCGGCATCATCTTCGTCTCGCTGATCTCCCGCGTCTCCCGCACCACGGAGCTGCGCGCCGACCGGATCGTCTTCGACGAGGCCGCCCGCCGGTTCATCACCGACACCCTCGCCCACGACGAGTCGATCAACATCATCGCCAACCGCCGCCAGGCCGGCGACAGCGCCGAGTACAGCGACAAGGAGCGCGAGCAGCGCGGCAACAACCCGGTCCCCGGCCCGGCCGACGTGCTGTTCCTGGAAATCGACGTGGTCGACCCGTCCGACTTCAGCGAAACCCTCTCCGTCCGTGGCTTCGAGGTCGACGGCTACCGGATCCTGCGCGCCGAGGCGCCGGCCGCCCCGAACGCCATCGCCGCGATCCTCCTCGCCCTGCGCGACACCACGGGCGTCCAACCGCACTGCTACTTCGCCTGGGCCGAAGGCAGCCCGCTGAAGCACATGTTCCGCTACTTCCTCCTCGGCCGCGGTGACACCGCCCCCGTCACCCGCGAGATCCTCCGCAGGCAGGAATCCGACCCCGACCGCCGCCCCCGGGTGCACGTCGGCTGACCTTCGGACGGTGGGCTGCTACGGCGCCGTCCGGAACCTGAGCCGGCAGATGACGGCGTCGGTGTCGCGGCGTACGGCGTGGGCGAGAACCGCGCCGCGCTGGTTCTGCAGCAGGCGCTGCCACCGCCGCTCCGGCTCCGTCTCGGCGATGAGCACGGTGACGCGGGTGCCGGGTTCCGCGGCGACCAGTGCGCGGACGTACGCGGTGATCGGGCGGCCCAGCGTGCGGCGCTCGGACGGCAGGCGGACGAGGTCCACACCCGGATTCCACAACGCCCAGTCGCGCTCCAGCGCCTCGGTCGTCACCCGGTCCTCCTCGTCCGCATGACACACCGTCACCGCCCGCACCTCGTCGCCCAGGGAGACGGCGGCCGTGAGCGCCTCGCTGGTCAGCCGGGTCAAGGACGAGACCGGCACCAGGACGAGTGAGCGCTGACGGCGCGGCGGCTCCGGGATCCGGCCGATGCCCAGGCGCTCCCCGATGCGTCCATACGTCCGGTGGACGTGCTCGAACAGGGCGACGAGCAGCGGCACGGCGATCACGATCAGCCAGGCCCCGTCGTGGAACTTCGTGGCCGTGACGACGACCGCGCAGACGCCGGCCAGCAGCGCGCCCAGGCCGTTGAGCAGAGCCTTGCCCGCCCGGCGGGGGCCACGCTCCCCGAGCCAGTGGAGCACCATGCCGGTCTGGGCGATCGTGAACCCGACGAAGACGCCGATGGCGAAGAGCGGCACGAGCGTGTTGGTGTCGCCGCCCGAGAACACCAGGAGAGCCGCCGAGACCGCGGCCAGCCACACCACGCCGTGCCGGTGCACCTGGCGGTCCGCCTTCAACCCGAAGACGTGGGGCAGGTAGTTGTCCCGGGCCAGCAGCTTCAGCAGGACCGGCAGACCGCCGAACGACGTGTTCGCCGAGAGCGCCAGCAGCACCATGGTCGCGAACTGCACGACGTAGAAGGCCCAGTTGTGGCCGAGGGAGGCGTCGGCGAGCTGAGCGAGGACGGTGACGCCCTCGACCGGCTGGAGACCGAAGCGGGAGATCAGCACCGACAGGCCGAGCAGCATCCCGCCCAGGAGCACACCCAGCGCGGTCTCCGCACGCATCGCCCGCCGGGCGGCCGGGGCCCGGAAGGAGGGCACCGCGTTCGCGAGCGCCTCCACGCCCGTGAGCGCCGAGCAGCCGGCGGCGAACGCCTTGAGCAGCAGGAGAGTGCCGACGGCGGTGGCGTTGTCCGCTAGTACGGAGGCGTGACCGGAGGAGGCCGCGGTGGACACGGGGGCCTCGCGGAACAAGCCGACGACGATCAGGACGAGGATCGCGCCGATGAAGATCGCCGTGGGAACGATGAACACGCGAGCCGAGTCGACGATCCCTCTCAGGTTCACCGCGGTGATCAGAACCAGGACGGCGAGGCAGATCCACAGCCGCTCCCCGTACAGCGCGGGAAAGGCCGAGGTCAGCGCGGCGACCCCGGCCGTGACCGCCACGGCCACGTTCAGCACGTAGTCCAGGACCAGCGAAGCGGCGGCGACCAGGCTCGTACGCCGGCCGAGGTGCGCCTTGGCGACGGCGTAGGAGCCGCCCCCGTCGGGGAACGCGGCGATCACCTGCCGGTACGAGGCGACCAGCACAGCCAGCAGGCCGGCTATCGCGAGCGTGACGGGAAGGGTGAAGCCGAGGCCGTGGGCGCCCGCGGCGGCCAGGACGAGGACGATGGCCTCGGGCCCGTACGCCACGGAGGCCATGGCGTCCAGGGAGAGCGCGGCGAGGCCGGTGACGACCGTCAGCCGGTGACGGGCAGCGGAATCGGGAGGTTCCTCGGCGTTCGGGGTGGCGGCGTTCGGAGCGGCGGTGTTCGGGGTGGCGGTGTTCGGGGTGGTCAGGACGGCCATCGGGTTGATCCCTTTCACGACTGGTCCGCTCAGCCTGCGCCCCGGACCGCCCGTCCCCGCACCGCCTTTCTGCCTCCTTGACGCCATGGGGCGGAGTCGATACGTCGCCTTGACGCCTGGCCGGGGACGCCGGCCGGGGCCGCCACCGCCGAATTCGCCAGGCTCCCCCCTCCTCCCCCGCCCGCCCTCGCGGCACGACGGTCGGGTACGCCACGGGCCGCCCTCCCGAACGTCAGGAAGGCGGCCCGCCGTCACGGGTGAGGCACGGGGGTCAGGACGGGTCGCCGTACTGGAGGCCGCGGCCGTTGGTGCCGATGTAGACGCGGCCGTAGGTGTCGGGGTCGCCGGTGACGACGCCCTGGCTGCCGATGGCGCCCCACTGGTGGGCGTTGTCGTTGACGCGGGTCCAGGTGGCGCCCTTGTCGGTGGAGCGGAAGACGCCGGTGACGTCCTTGACCGTGCCGATCAGGTACAGCGTCTGGTACGAGGCGCGCGGCGCGGCCTTGCCGAAGCCGACCGCCGAGGCGGACGTCACCGAGGTGAGCCGGGTGAACCTGCCGCCGCCGTCCGTGGAGTGGAACAGGCCCTTGCCGCCGCCCGCGATCCACAGGTCGCCGGCCCGGCCCGGGAGGGCCTTGAGGCGGCCGTCGGCGGGCAGGCCGGTCGCGCGGGCGGTGAAGGTCGCGCCGCCGTCGGTGCTGGCGTAGAGGGTGCCGCCGGTCAGGGAGTAGAAGGTGCCGGCGGCGGAGCGGTCGGCGACGACCTCCGCCGCCGTGCCGAGCCCCCGCACCTTCGACCAGGTCGCTCCCTTGTCCGTCGAGCGGTACGGGGACTGCCCGGCCTGGGTCCACACCAGCGTGGAGCCGTCCGCCGCGAGGGCGATACGGCCGCTGTGGGCGCCGGCCACCGGTTCGGCGGCGAAGCCCCGCCAGGTGGCGCCGCCGTCGGTGGAGTAGGCGCCGTCCTGCGCGCCTCCCGTACCGACCCGCGCCATCACCGACGGCTTCGACGCGGCGTAGTCGATGTCGGTGCTGTTGCTCATCAGCGGGTTCTTCATGCGCCCGGACGGCACCCGCGTCAGGTCGGTGTGCCGGAATCCGCCCTGGTCCCCCATGGCGGTCAGGACGCTCGCGCCGCCGGGCGGGGCGATGGCGTCGAGGATCGCCGTCTCCTCGAGTCCCTTGGCCCCCACGGTCCAATGGCTCGTCGCGGCGTCGGCGTCCTTGCTCCGCCAGATTCCGTTGCCGGTGCCGTACAGCACATGCCCGGAGTCGAACGGGTCGATCGCGAGGGCCGTCATCCAGTGACCGGTGTGGGTGCCGACGTAGGGCGCGCCGGAGGCGCCCCGCACGGACTTGCCGGCGAGGGCCTTCCAGGTCGAACCGCCGTCCGTGGTGCGGTAGATCTCGTCCTCGGGGTACCAGCGGTCCAGCGTCGTGACCATGACCGTGGACGGCTTGCGCGGATCGACGGCGAGCCCCGAGAAGCCGTACGAACCCTTCGAGGGGGACACGTCCTTCCAACCCCCGCCGCTCGGCGCGTACTTGTGGACCGAGCCGCCGGTGACGCCATTGGGTCCTAGGTTGTCGGTGTACGTCACATACAGCGTGCCGTCGCCCGTGACGACGCCGTGCTGGGGCAGCCGGCCGGTCGGCTGCCCGGCGACCGCCTGCCAGGTGGCACCGCCGTCGGTCGACCGGTAGAGGGACGTGGACTTGTCGGCGACACCGGCGTACACGGTGCCGCTGCCCTTCGGCCCGTACGTCACGAACGAGATCCCGGCACCGCTGCCCGCCCCGTCCTTGACCGGGAAGGACTCGACCTGTCGCCAGGTCGCACCGTAGTCGGTGGACCGCCACAGGCCGTTCTTGCGGGAGCCGAGGAGCAGCTTCGAGTGGTCGGACGGGTCGACGACCAGGCGTTCCCCGGCGCCGCGGCCGTCCTCGTTGCCGCCGATCTTGAAGGGCAGCTCGGTGCGTTTGAAGGTGTGGCCGCGGTCGGTGGAGCGGAGGATCGCGCCGTTGCCCGCCCAGTCGTTGGTGTACGTGCCCGCGCCGAGGTAGAGCCGGTCGGGGTCGACGGGGTCGGTGGCGAGGGAGTCGATGCCGAGCAGGTTCCAGTCCTTCTCGCCGAGCCAGTCGGTCAGCGGGATCCACTTCTCGGCGCCGGCGTCCCAGCGGTACGCGCCGCCCATGTCGGTGCGGGCGTACAGCAGACCCCGCTCACGCTGGTTGAAGACGAGGCCGGGGACGTAACCGCCGCCCACGGTCTGCGCGTTCCTCCACTTGTACGGTGTGGCCGCGGACGTCCGGGCCTTCGCGGCCTGGGAGTCGTCCTGCGTGAGGAGCAGGTACGGCACGGCCGCGGCGGGCACCGCGAGCAGCAGGGCGACGGCGCCCCGGCGGCGACGGTGCAGACCGCGCCGCCGGGATGCCCTGCGGGTGGGGGAAGAGATGTTCATGGGGAAGGCGTGCTCCTTGCGGATGACTGACTGTGGAACGGCGGAACGGTGGAACGGTGGAACGGGGAACGGTGGAGCGGCTCAGCGCCGCAGGGTCAGCACACCCGGCCGGTACGGCAGCGCGTCGTAGGGGGCGTCCGACTTCGGGTCCTTGCCCTGGTAGAGCAGCTGGAGGTTGCACGGGTCGACGGTCATGGTCTGGTCCGGGTTGGAGCGGATCAGGTCGCCGTGGCTGATGTCGTTGGTCCAGGTCGCACCGCTGTTGGCCTTGCCGGCGAAGGGGTTGGCCTCGGTGGCGGCCTGCGGGGTCCACGTACCGTTCAGGCTGCTCGCCGTGAAGGAGCGGAAGTAGCGGTTCTCGTTGGCGCCCCGCGCCTCGACGATCATCAGGTACTGGTTCTGGCCCTGGACCTTGTAGACCTGCGGTGCCTCGAAGAGGTTCTTGACCGTGTCGCTCATGACCGTCGTGTACGAGGAGCCGAAGTTGCCGGGGAAGTTCCCGATCGGCATGGACGCCCGGTAGATCTTGCCGTTGTCACCGGCGAAGAAGAGGTACATGTTCTGGTCGTCGCCGATCAGCGTCTGGTCGATCGGACCGGTCCGGGAGTCGGGCAGGCTGCCGGTGAACAGGGGTTGCGGCGCGGACCAGCCGTTGGGGTTGGTCGGGTCGGTGGAGGTGCGGTAGCTGAAGGGCGAGGCCCCCCACTGGTACGTCAGCACCCAGATCCTCTTCGGCGCGAAGTAGAAGAGGGTGGGCGCGACCGCGTTCTGGTTCATCCTCGTCTGCGTGGCCGTGGCCATGCCGGACCAGTCGGCGAACGGGGCGAACGCCATCGAGCCGTAGGAGGTGCCCGCCGACATCGACCCGTAGACGAGGTGCTTGCCGTTGTACGTGACGTGGGTGAAGTCCTTCAGCGAGGCCCAGCCGTTGGCGGGGTTCGCGAGGACGCCGGTCGAGCTCCACTTGTACGTGGACGGCAGCGCGCACGTGCCACCGGCCGACCCGGAGGGGGCCGTCCACTTCTGGTTGGCGACGTCGGCGCAGGTGTACAGCTGGATCTTGGTGCCGTTGGACGTGCCCGCGCCGACCGCGTCCACGCACTTGCCGGACTGGACGCCGGAGATCGAACCGTTGGCGTTGATGTTCCACTGCTGGTTCGTGCCGCCGTTGCAGTCCCAGATGACCACCTCGGTGCCGTTCGCCGTGCCCTTCGCCTTCGCGTCCAGGCACTTGTCGCCGAGCACCTTCAGCTGCTTGGCGGCGCCGTACGTCCAGGTCTGGTTCGGCTGCCCGTCGCAGTCCCTCAGCTGTACTTGGGTGCCGTTGGCGGTCGAGGAGGCGGGAACGTCGATACAGCGACCGGAGGGCAGGCCCTTGATCGCGCCGGTGCCGTCGCCCGCGCCCGCCGGGGTCCGTCCCGGCCCGGTGCCGAACGCGTCCTTGACGGCGTCGTAGGCGGGCTTCGGCTTGCCGGCCGCGTCGAAGAGCAGCGGCTTCTCGTCCGCGCGCCACGAGTCGCTGTCGCGGACGCCCCACACCGTGATGCCGGTGCAACGCCGCACGCCGAGGCAGGCGTTGACGGCGCTCGCGTAGTGGCGGGGGGACGCCTGGGCGATGTCCAGTTCGGTGATCTGCACGTCGACGCCGAGGGCGGCGAAGCTGTCGAGGGTCTTCTTGAAACTGGCCGGCGGGCCGCCCGCCCCGAAGTGGCTCTGGAAGCCGACGCAGTCGATGGGGACACCGCGCGCCTTGAAGTCCTTGACCAGGCGGTACACGCCCTGCGTCTTGGCGGCCGACCAGTCCTCGATGTTGTAGTCGTTGTAGCAGAGCTTCGCGGCCGGGTCGGCCGCGCGGGCGGTGCGGAAGGCCTCCTCGATGAAGCCGCTGCCGAGCACCTTCTTGAACACCGACTCGCGCAACGCGCCGCTGCCGCCGTCCTGGAAGGCCTCGTTGACGACGTCCCAGGCGTAGATCTTGCCCTTGTAGCGGCCCATCGTCGTCTTGATGTGGTTGTTCGTGACGTCGCGCAGCGTGCCCGGGTCGTTGATCGCCTTCACCCAGTCCGGCAGCTGCGAGTGCCACACCGTGGTGTGGCCGCGCAGCCGCTGGCCGCGCTCCAGGGACCGGGCGACGATCCGGTCCGCGGCATCGAAGCGGAACCTTCCGCGGGACGGCTCGACCGCGTCCCACTTCATCTCGTTCTCCGGGGTGATCATGTTGAACTCCCGGTCCGCGATCTTGGTGTACGTCGCGTCGCCGAGCCGGCCGGCGGCTATCGCGGTGCCGAAGTACCGGCCCGACGAGGATGCCTCGTCCTCCAGGCTCGCGGCCCCGGCGGAGTTGGGGAGCAACGTCACGGCACCGGCCACGAGGGCCGAGGCGCTCAGACCGATCGCCAGCGTCCGGCGAGGCCGGCGGAGGCGGTGCAGGCCTTTGCGGGGTTCGTCGGTGTGTCTGGTCATGGGGGGGTGGCCTTCTTCAGGGGACAGATCAGCGGGGGACGCCTGTGAAGGGGCGCCCCTGAAGAGGAGGCCGGGGAAGACGGGTCGGCGTAACGAAAAATGTGCACGCCGGCGCGGTGAGGGATCTCGCAGCAGAAAAACGTAATGCGGGGCGCGGTCGCGAAGTCCTTCGCTTGCAACGCGGATCCCCGCGCTCACCCCTGCGGCGCGCGGACGACGAAAGAGGCCTGGCCGGTGAAGGTACGCGTGCCGTTGAAGCCGTCGAGGTGGATCGATCCGTCGCGGGGGCGCAGGGCGGAGCCCGGGTAGTTGTGCGCGTACAGAGTCACCGATCCGTCGGCCGTGCCGGGGCGGGGGCAGAAGGTGGCGTCCTCCCGGAACAGCCGGCTGCCGTCGTCGGCGCTCAGGCGCAGCCGCAGATAGTGGTGGCGCAGATACCGGCCGTCGGCCGCCCGGAACGTGACACACCGGCTGTCCGCGAGCCCCTTGCTGACGGTGAAGGCGGCCGCACCGCTGCTGAGCGTCGCGTAGTCGCCGTCGTACGTGAGGAACTGGCCGGGCCGGTCCACGGACTCGAGGGACCGCACACCCAGCGGAACCACGGCCGGGCCTGACGCCGACGACGATGGCGATGGCGTGGCCGAGGGAGCCCGGGTGGCCGAGGGAGCCGGGGTGGCCGAGGGGGTCGGCGTGACCGGTGTGGCCGACGGAGCCGTCGTGTTCATACCGGCCGTCGGCGCGGCGGCGACACCGGGCGCCCGGTGCTCCGGTTCGGGCCAGGCGAGGTACGTGGCGGTCCCGGTGACGAGCACCGCGCCGGTGGCGAGGGCCGCGATCGGATGGGCGGTCACCGCGTGGAGCTTGCCGAGCAGAGCGCCGCCCCCCGCCGCCGTCCCCGTGGCGCTCGCGGTGGCCGCCGTCGTCACCGTCGTAGCCGACAGCAGGCCCTTCGCGACCAGCGCCCCGAGGAGTGTCGCGGGCACAGCCAGCGGTGTGAGGCGGGACAGGAGCAACTCGGCCGGCACGCGCTCGGCCGCCGTCGCCGTACATATGGCGCAGTCGCGTGTGTGCCGGGCGATCCGCTTGCGCCACACGGACGTTCGCGCGCCGTCCCAGCCGGCGACGGTCGCGCTCAGGCCCGGGCAGCGCGGGTCGGCCGCCAGCGCGGCGACGATCGTCCGGCTCAGGTCCAGTTGCTCGCGCATGCGTTGGAGGCGCACCCCTGTGTGGGAGACGCCGAGGCCTGTCGCGTCGGCGATGTCCTGGCGGCTGAGCAGCCCGGCGCACTCCTGCCACCACAGCGAAAGGAGCACCCGGTGTTCCGGATCGAGCCAGCGGCCGGCCTCGGCCGCCTGCGCGCGCTCGTCCGACATGCGCAGCCGCAGGATCGTCGTGTCCTCCAGCGGGGCGGCGGCGTCCGGCAGCGGGAGGGCCTCGTCGATGAGCGTGGTCCGGTCGGCGAGGGTGCGCTGCCGCTGCCAGTACGTATTGATCTGCCGGAGCGTGATCGACACCAGCCAGGAGCGGAAGCTCTCCGGGGCCCGCAGGGCGGGCAGGTCGCGTACCGCGCGCAGCAGCGTCTCCTGGACCACGTCGTCCACGTCGGCATGGCCGCTCAGCGCCCGTCCGACGATGTTGTACAGCAACGGCAGATACGCGGAAACGAGCTCCTCGCGCGCCCGCTCGTCGCCGCGCTGCGCCGCGACGACCAGCCTTACGTGATCCGCGTCCATGAGCCCCGGTCCCATCTCTTCAGGGGAGTGATCCGCCGAGTACGGCGGATCACCCTAACCGTGTGGACCCGGACGTCGCCCCCCAGGGGCAAGGCTCACACGACGCCCGGGTCGGTTGCCCCGGGGGGGGCGGCTGGTCGGTCCGGCTCAGTAGGCGTAGCTGGTCTGGCTGTTGCCCGCGGTGACCCGGGTGAACGGGTTCTCCTGCTCTCCTTCCTGCGGGAAGACCGTCACGAACCGGTCGTTGTCGTTGAGGTCGTGGGTCTTGGTGTCACCGTCGCCGAGCTGGCCGTGGTTGTTCAGGCCCCAGCTGATGATGTCGCGGCTGGTGCCTTCACCGGCGGTGCGGACGGCGAGGCCGTAGCCGCGGCCCGCCGAGATCGACTCCACCGAGGGCAGTTCCGTGGCCTCGTGGGCGCTCGACCGGTTGGTCGTCGTGCCGTCGGCGAGTTGCCCGTTCTCGTTGTTGCCCCAGCCGTAGACCTTGTCGTCCGAGTAGAGGGCGTACGCGTGGTCGTGGCCGGCGACGATGTCGCGCACCGCGGCGCCCGTGCCGTCCGCCGTGCCGTCGCTCGTGCCGTCGGCCGTGCCCGTGCCCGTGCCGGTGCCCGTGTCCGTCCCGGTCTGCGTTCCGTCCGGCTGGGTGGCCGCATCGCTCTGCTCGGGCCGGGTCCCGGGCAGGCCCTGGACCTGCACCGGCTTGTTGCTGAAGCTCACCTCGTCCTTGTTGATGCCGAGCTGGCCCTTGGAGTTGTCGCCCCAGGCCCAGACCGTGCCGTCGGACTTCTGGGCGAGGCTGTAGTTGCACCCGGCGGCGATTTTCACGACGCCGGTGAGGTTCGGGACCTCGACCGGGGTGTTGTGGTCCTTGTTCTCGTCGTCGTCCTTGCCGGTACCGGTACCGAGCTGGCCCATGTCGTTGGTGCCCCAGGTCCGCACGGTGTTCTTGTCGGTGAGGAGCATGCTGTGGTTGCAGCCGGCCGCGACCTGCTTGCCGCCGTGCATGCTCTGCACCAGCTTGGGCACCGTGCGGGTGTCGTTCGTGTGGTCGCCGACCTGGCCCTTGTCGTTCAGGCCCCAGGCGTAGACGCCGTCGCCCTTACCGGTGTTCACGCGCAGAGCGAGCGCGTGCCGGCCGCCCGCGGCGACGTCCACGATGCCGTTGAGGCCCGGCACCTTGCCCGGCGCGGCGTTGTGGTCCGGGTCCGTGGGGCCGGTGCCGAGCTGGCCCTTGTCGTTCTGGCCCCACGTCCAGACGGAACCGTCGTTGCGCAGGGCGACACCGAAGCCCCAGCCGTCGCTGTCACCGCCGCCCGCCGCGATCTCCGCGACGTCCTGCTTGGGCAGGGAAGGGATCGGCGCCGGCGAGTACCGGTCGGTGTCCGTGGAATTGCCGAGCTGGCCACCGGAGTTGGCGCCCCAGGCGTACACCAGCGGGTCGTGCCCCACCGCGGGGAGGGCCGGGGACGCTGTCGCTCCCAGCGCGGTCGCGGTGGCCATGACTATCAGGGCAGCGCGCAGGCGCAGCCCACGGGACTTCGCGTTCATGGGATTTCCGTTCGTTCGGGCACCACGGCGTAAGCGCAGCACCGGAGTTGGAGGACCGCCCGGTCGGATCGGGGCGTCCAGCAACATGTCTGGCGCGTTCGAACCGCTTTTCGGCCTCCGAGAGCCCGAGTTCACGCCTTCGGGTGGCGGCCCGCGAACCGTGGCTACGCCAAGGCTCGGAGGCCTGCGGCCAATTGGCGCCATCCTTCGGCGATCGGCGCACGTTCGGCCGGTGGTCGAATGGCGGAGATCGCCGAGGTGTCGGAATGTGAGAGCGGCGGCCCCCACCGAGGTGTGGCTCCGAGGCCGCCGCATTCCCCCCCCCACCTCCGAAGGAGACCCATGCGTACTCCCGTTGTGTGCCGCGCCCTGTTCGCGGCCGGCATCGTCACCGTGGCGGGCACCTCCGCCCTGGTCGGCCTGAGCCTGACGCCGGCGGTCGCCACCGAGCCCACGGCCGTGGTGGCCAAGGCGGTTGAGCCGCCCTCGGCGGCGTTCACCCCCACCCCCAAGCCCGACACCCAGACCGCGCCCCCGCCGCCGGCGGCCCCCAAGCCCGAGCCGCCGGAGGTGGACAAGAAGTCACCCGTCCCCTCCCCGCCGGGCACCGATCCCTGTGCGTCCGAGGGCATCAACGGCATCCCGTCGAGCGAGGCCTGCAAGGGCGTCGGCAAGAACCAGCAGGCGAACGACAAGTGCCAGGTGGAGAGCTTCCATTCGTGCAGTCGGCCCATCACGGGCGAGGCCCAGGACGCCTGGAAGAGCGACCAGGACAACTACGTCCAGGAACAGACGGACTTCGGGGACGTCTCGCGGTCCGCGCCCCCCGGAGAGGGGGTGGCGCAGCAGTGCGGTGCCAACTCCGGCATGCGCGACCGGCTCTCCGACGACCAGGTCATCGTGCCGCAGTCCTCTTGGTGGGCCTGTTGAACCCCCAGGCAGCCCAGGCCCAGCCCCCCTCACTTCCCCCAAGGAGACCTTCATGCCTCGACGCACCATGACGTACTGCCTGTCCGCACTGCTCGGCGGCTCCCTCGTCCTGAGCACCCTGCCCGGTGACGCGCTCGCCCAGGAGGCGGTCGACGCACCGATCGAGAACCCGGATCTCGCCCGGCCCACCGTGCCCGCCGGGACCATCCAGAAGCAGACGCCGGCCGCTTGGGACGGTGAGCACACCCAGCTGTTCGCCGCCGACCGGGCCGACCACGACGGACTGCAGGCGGCCTCGCTCAGCGACGGAGCCGCCGGCACGCTCAGCACTCGCCTGTGGCGCGTCCAGAAGGGCTCCCAGGTGACCGTGGTCTGGGACGACAGCCCCAGCCCGCTCACGGGATGCGGGACCGACGACCCCACCAAGGGCCAGGAGTACCTGGTGTCCGTCGCCGGTGAGGCCGACTCCACACAGACCGTCAAAACGGAGACCACCACGTCGGGCAAGCCCAACTGGCATGAGGGGAGGTCCCTTTCCTTCACGGCCGCGGAGAACAACCCGCAGATCAGCTGGACGTACCCGAAGGCGTCCAAGTGCGGACCGCTCCTCACGCGCTTCCGGGCCACCCAGGACCCGGCGCCGGTGCCCTACGACCTCAAGAAGGCGCGGCTGCCCATGCCCCAGGCGTACCAGGGGCAGAAGCCGATCGATCCCCGGCTGGTGGCGCAGGACTGCCTGGCGGGTGCCAGGACCTGTCGCTTCGAGAAGGACGAGCGTTACTCCTACCGGTACTACGACCGGCCGCGCATGGTCGGCCAGGCGTACATCAACTGCACCCGTAACGCCCTCACCGACGAACGCCCGGTGCACTGGGAGGAGTTGCCCTACGACAACATCACGCAGTTCTTCGCGCGGAGCAAGGACGACAAGCAGAAGCCGCAACAGCCCGGACCGCAGGGCCTGCAGCAGCAGAAGACCCCGCAGCAGTCGCACCAGACCGACCTCCGGGAGGAGCACAAGAACATCGCCGCCCAGATCGCGGCCGGTTTCACCCGTGCCGACGGCAACCCGGCGGAGATGGAGACGAACAACCCCCTGCTCTACGGGCGCAAGGAGCAGCGGACGGTGTCCGTCACCGTCCAGCCGGGCGAGGTGAGCTGGATCGAGGTCCAGGGGGCCCGGGAGCGGCTCGCCGGTGCGCTGATCCACGAGAGCAAGAACGAGCGGATGGACGTCTTCGCCGACGTGCCCTCCGGCTCCCTCGGTGACCGCATGTACCAGCGCACCGGCCCGATGAGCAAGATCGAACTGTCCCGGTGCGCCGACGCCCGCGACAACGCCCGCACCCCGGACAACACCATCGGCGCGCCCACGCTGCGCACGGCGCCCCACCTGGTGCCGGTGGGCGAGGCGCCCAAGGGCATCAAGGCCCGCACCGTCGCGCTGACCGTCGACAAGCCCCCGGCCCGGGACTGAGGACACACCGCGCCTCTCCCATCCCAGCAACGAAAGGACGCAGACATGGTTCACACCGCGTACTCCTCCCGGCGCCGGCGAACGTCGGCCCGCCGCATGCTCGTGCTGCTGTCGGCCCTCACGCTGAACGCCGCGCTTCCCTCCGCGGCGGCACCTCGGGGCGACAAGGCCGGCGCCTACGGCATCGAGGCGATGCCCAAGGCCCTGGCGCTCGACGGGAAGAAGCCCCTGAAGTCCGTCCAGGAAGTCACCTCCCTGTGCGGTCAGACCAAGCGGTACAACTGCTCGTTCAGACTGGACCCCGAGCGCAAGCGCGAGTTCACCAGCGCCGTCTACTCCGTGTCCAACGGTGCCATCAACTGCACCAACGCCGACATGACCATCAAGCGCACGGTGAAGCTGGACACCACGAGCTCCGACAACATCGGCGGTGAGATCTCCGGCAGCGGCACCATCGAGGGCACGGCCTGGACGGACAACGAGGTCAGCGGCTCGGGCACCGGCGAGGTCCAGTCCCAGCAGACCCTCCAGGACGCCACGAAGGGCAGCGCCACCACGGAGAACACCAGCAAGAGCAGCGAGACCAACCACACGGCGCCCAAGGACAAGGGCCCCAACCAGGACTCCACCTCGGAGAGCACGGCCTCCACGAGCGCCACGGTGGAGAACACGCTGACCGGCACGGCCCAGATGACCGAGAAGGGCAGCACGACCGCGGCGTTCAAGAGCCTCATCCACCTCGCGCTGCGGGGTGCGTTCACCGCCGCGTTCAAGGGGACCTGGAACCACACCTGGAGCATGACCGACTCCGAGGCCACGGAGGTCTCGTTCACCCTGAAGCCCAACGACGAGATCCAGTGCGGCGCGCTGAACTCCACGTCCCGCATCGTCGGCGACCTGCACGTGGACGGCACCGGCAAGCTGGTCAAGGACATCGCGGTGGACGGCCCGTCGACGACGAACTCCTCCACTGTCGTGGCGCAGACCTACACCAACCCCGACAAGTGCCAGAGCGTCCGCCCGTCCGGTGCCACCGCGAAGCAGCCGGACGACAACGGCGACCGGAGCGCCAAGCCGCGGGCCGGCGCCGACCAGCGCCGGCTGACGGGCACGTACCGGCTGGAGCAGGGGGGCGTCTGGCGCAAGACCGGCTGACGCGACAAGCGCACGGGCAGTCGGACCGGGCCTCGCTCCGGCTGCCCGCTGGTCACTTACGACCCCATGCCGCCGCACAGGCCGTGCCGCACCGTCCCTGTGCCCCGAACGCAGGCCATCTCCAGCAGCGCCCGCCCAAGGGCGCACTCCGAATACCCAAGGCAAGGGGCCCGCGGCCGGAATGCCGACGTGTCGAAGTGATCTACGACTCTCGCGCAAATCAATCCCCAGCAGGTAGTGTTCAAGAGCGTTGATGATCACCTCGGCACTGCTGTGGCCGGGTAAAGGTACTTGGGGTAGAGGTAGTTGTGGTGGTAACGGGCAAGATCCTGCGGTTTGATGAGACGCGTGGTTACGGCTTCATCGCTCCCGACGACGGGGGTGAGGACGTCTTCATGCACGCGAACGACCTGCGTGACGACAAGTACCTCTTCCGAGCCGGTCTGCGGGTCGGGTTCGAGGTGGAAGACGGAGATCGCGGCCTGAAGGCCTCCAACGTCCACCTCCTCGAGAAGCCCGTCCAGCACACCCCACCCGAGAGGCCGCTCAGCACGGTGGTGCGCGACGAGGACGACGAGAGCCTCTGTGATGTCCTCTCCCGTGGGGACTTTCTCCAGGAGTTGACAGAGGCCCTGATCCAGGGCGTACCCACCTTGACCGCCGCTCAGATCCAGCAGGCCCGGCGGTGCGTACTGGAGCTGGTCCAGACGCACAACTGGGTGGAGCCGTAAAGAAATCAGCAGAAGCGGGTCGCGTGTTCCAGCGCGGCTCGCTGTTCTGTCATGCATACCGGGGGAAGGCACGTTGGTGATGAGACCGCTGTCCATCGAGGGCACCTGGTTGTTCGAGCCTCAGCTGTTCGACGACACTCGGGGCACCTTCGCAGCGTGGTACCAAGGGGACGTTTTCCAGCAGGCCACCGGCCGCAGCATGCCGCTCGGCCAGGCCAATCTTTCGACCACTCGCCGCGGGGCCATTCGCGGCATCCACTTCGCCGATGTCCCACCGGGCCAGGCGAAATACGTCACCTGCGCGAGTGGCACCGTGCGCGACGTGGTCGTCGACCTGCGCGTCGGGTCGCCGACCTTCGGCCGCTGGGAGGCCGTGGACCTGGACGACCAGAGCCACCGGGCGCTTTTCCTGCCCGAGGGCATCGGGCACGCCGTGCAAGGGCTCACCGAGGAAGCCACGATCGTCTACATGTGCTCCACCGGCTATGTCGCGGAACGCGAGCGCGCGATTCACCCGCTCGACCCGGATCTCGGTATCGAGTGGCTCCCCGGCATCGAGCCCATTCTCTCCGCCAAAGACACCGTTGCGCCCACCGTGGCCGAGGCCCAGGCGGCCGGGCTGCTGCCTGTTTACCAGCCCTGAATCTCCCGATCTGGCAGCACAACGGCAGGCAAACGCAGCGCAACGCATCTCAGCGAGGAGTACCGTGAAGGCGCTTGTCCTTTCCGGAGGTTCCGGAACTCGTCTACGCCCCCTTACCCACACTTCCGCCAAACAATTGGTGCCGGTAGCCAACAAACCGATTCTCTACTACGTCCTCGAAGGAATAGCGGAGACCGGGATCAGCGAAGTCGGCATCATCGTAGGTGAGACCGCCGACGAGATCCGCGAGGCGGTGGGTGACGGCTCCCGGTTCGGCGTCGAGGTCACCTACATTCCGCAGGAAAAGCCGCTCGGCCTCGCCCACGCCGTCCTGACGGCGCGCGAATGGCTCGGTGACGACGACTTCGCCATGTATCTCGGCGACAATTTCCTGCTCAGCGGCATCACCCAGCAGACCGAGCAGTTCCGGGCGACACGGCCCGACGCGCAGATCATGCTCACCCGGGTCCCCGACCCGACCGCGTTCGGTGTCGCCGAAATGGACGCGGACGGCCGGGTGACCGGCCTGGAGGAAAAGCCGGAGATCCCCAAGAGCGATCTCGCGCTCGTCGGCGTCTATTTCTTCACCCCGGCGGTGCACGAGGCGGTCGACAGCATCCGTCCCTCCGCGCGCGGCGAGTTGGAGATCACCGACGCGCTGCAGTGGCTCATCGACCAGGGGCGCCGAGTGGACTCCTCGATCGTCACCGGCTACTGGAAGGACACCGGGAACGCCACCGACATGCTGGAGGTGAATCGTTCCGTCCTGGATCGCCTCGAACACCGCGTCGAAGGTGCGGTGGACGAGCAGAGCGAGCTGGTCGGCAGGGTGGTCGTGGAGCCCGGGGCCTCGGTCGTGCGATCGCGGATCGTCGGCCCGGCGATCATCGGCGACGGTGCCCGTGTCGAAGGCTCGTACGTGGGGCCCTACACCTCCGTGGCCGACGACTGCGCGGTCGTCGACAGCGAGATCGAGTACTCCATCATCCTGCCCGGCGCGACCATCGACGGCGTGGGCCGCATCGAGGCCTCGGTCATCGGCCGTGCCGTGGAAGTGACCCCGGCGCCGCGCACCCCGCAAGCCCACCGCCTCATACTCGGCGACCACAGCAAGGTCCAGATTCGCGCATGAAGATCCTCATCACCGGCGCCGCCGGGTTCATCGGCTCCCACCTGGCCCGGCTGGTCCTCGGCTCCGAGCGGCCGCTGGGCGACGATGTCCAGGTCACCGTCCTGGACAAGCTCACATACGCCGGAAGCCTCGACAACCTCGCCCCGGTGCGCGAGGCCCCCGGCTACACCTTCGTCCACGGCGACATCGCCGACCCGGCGCTCGTGGACCGGCTCATGCCGGGGCACGACGCCGTCATCCACCTTGCGGCCGAGTCCCATGTGGACCGCTCCATCGACTCCGCTCAGGCCTTCGTGCACACCAACGTGGTGGGCACGGGCGTGCTGCTCGACGCCGCGCTGCGGCACGGGGTCTCCCGGTTCGTCCACGTGTCGACCGACGAGGTGTACGGATCCGTCGAGTTCGGCTCCGCGACCGAGGAGGACCGCCTCCAGCCCAGCTCGCCGTACTCGGCCACCAAGGCCTCGAGCGATCTGCTGGCCCTGTCCTACCACCGCACGCACGGGCTCGACGTCCGGGTGACGCGCTGCTCCAACAACTACGGCCCGTACCAGTTCCCCGAGAAGGTGATCCCCCTCTTCGTCACCAACCTCCTGCGGGGCCGCAGCGTCCCGCTGTACGGGGACGGGGAGAACGTGCGGGACTGGCTGCACGTGGACGACCACTGCCGCGGCCTGCTCGCTGTACTCACCGGGGGCCGGGCGGGCGAGATCTACAACATCGGCGGCGGTACGGAGCTGTCCAACAAGGAGCTCACCGCGCTGCTGCTGGACGCCTGCGGCGTGGGCTGGGAGCGCGTCGAGTGGGTCGCGGACCGCAAGGGGCACGACCAGCGGTACTCGGTCGACTGGAGCAAGATCCGCCGCGAGCTCGGTTACCGGCCGGCGCACGCCTTCACGGCCGGGCTCGCCGAGACGGTGGACTGGTACCGCGCGCGGCTCTGAGACGTACGCACCGACGCCGGGGCCCCGCAGCACGATCGCTGCGGGGACCCGGCGTTTCGCCGTGCGGGAGGATCAACGGGCGGCGGACGCGCCCCGCTCCCCCGACGCCTGGCCGTTCACGTACCCCTCGATCAGCTCGCAGGTGGTCTCGACGCCGCGGTCGCCGACGATCCGCGGGCCGAGGGCCGCGGCGCGCTCAGCGATGCGCGGGTCGCCGAGCACGGTCGACACGGAATGGTCGAGCAGCTCCTGGGTGAGCTTGGTCAGCGGCACCGGCTGCGACGAGACACCCATCTCCAGGAGCCTGGCCGCCCAGTACGGGTGGTCGGCGAAGCACGGCAGCACCACGTTGGGCACTCCCGCCCGGAGCACCTCCGCCACCGTGCCGGGGCCGCCGTGGTGGATGACCGCCGCCGTACGCGGGAAGAGCCAGCTGTAGTCCATTTCGCCGGCCCGGAACACGTCGTCCGGCATATCGCCCTCCGGACCGTCCACCAGGACCATCCGGCGGCCGGCCTTGCGCACCGCCTTGAGCACCCGCTCGAAGGTCTCCTCGCCGTAGACGGGCCAGGTGCTGCCCAAGGTCAGCGCGACCGGCGGCTCCCCGCTCTCCAGGAAGTCCACCAGCTCCGCCGGGGGCCCCCACGGGCGGTCCCAGAACCAGTAGCCGGTCACATGGGCGCGGGCGGGCCAGTCGGACGGCGGCACGACCACGCTGGGGCTGGTCGCGTGGAACACCGGGCACTCGACGCCCAGCTTCTTCGCCGGCGAGCCACCACTCAGCGGGGGCAGCCCCCTGTTCTTGCGGAACTTGTTCACCGGTCCGCGGTTCATCGCCCAGTCGAGCTGCCCGGCGAGGGAATGGCTGAGCCGGGCGTACGGGGCGCCCAGCGGCAGCTCGGGGAAGCCGAAGGCGGGGAACCGGCCGGTCGGCACGATCGGCCACCAGGCGACGGTGCCCCAGGGCACGCCCGGATCCGCGTAGCCCGCGCCCCGGGTGAGCATCGCGTTGACCATGAAGTCCGCGCCCTGCGTCGCCTCGTGCATCGCGTCGAGTGCCGCGACGACCTCGTCCTGGGTCGGCCGCGGGATCGCCCGGCTCGCCCTGACGATGGAGGGGCTCTTCCGCAGCGCCTTGATGACCCCGGGCATTTTGAAGTAGTTCCCGGTGCTCCCCGGGATCTCCCGGAAGTTCAACCCGGCGTGCTCGACCATCCCTTTGAAATCCGTGGTGGTGGCCAGGTCCACCTCGTGCCCACGGGCCCGGAGCCCGGTACCCAAAGCGAGGAATGGTTGTATGTCGCCTCGTGACCCAAAGGCGAGGAGTGCAACCTTCATGCCGTCCTCCGTAACTGGTGGCCATGCCCCATTCGGGAGCTTTCAGCAGGCGCAGCTCCCCCGATTTACAAAACAAGATCATCCTCGTGGCAGCAAAGGCCCACGCACAAGCCGAGCTTGACCGGGCGCCGTGTGAAGTCAGTCACCCCGTACGGGAGTTCACCCGCCGATACGATGAGTGCACTCAGCATGTCTGCGCAGGCGCATTTGCCCGCACCCATCGCACAACGAAATTCCTACGAGGGGAACTCACCGTGAATGGCACGTGGTTGGTCACTGGTTCGGGAGGACTGCTCGGCCAGGACGTTTTGACCGGCCTACGGGAGGCGGGGGAGACCGCGACGGGCTTGGACCATAAGGCCCTGGACATCACCGACGCACACGCGGTACGCGAGGTGATGGCGAAACACCGGCCCGCGATCGTCGTCAACTGCGCCGCATTCGCCGCACCGGACAAGGCGGAGAACGACGAAGAGGGCGCGCTGCGGATCAATGGCGGGGGTGCCCGTATTCTGGCGACCGCCTGCGCGGAGTTCGAGGCGCGCCTCATCCATGTTTCCACCGATTACGTTTTCGCCGGCGACGATTCCGGCGGCGTCGCGGTGCCCTTCGCGGAGGACGCCCCGACCCGCCCCGTCAACGCCTACGGCCGCACCAAGGTCGCCGGAGAGCGTGCGGTGCTCGAATGCCTGCCCGAGACGGGTTACGTCTTCCGGACCGCCTGGCTGTTCGGCGCGGGCCGCACCAACTTCGTACGCACGATGATCCGGCTGGAGCGCGAAAGGGACCAGGTGGAGGTCGTCGCCGACCAGTGCGGTCAGCCGACCTGGACCGTGGACGCCGCCGACCAGCTGATACGGCTGGGGCGCGCCGCGCTCGACGGGCGGGCCCCCGCGGGCGCCTACCACGGGAGCGCGGGTGGCCAGGCCAGCTGGTACGAGCTCGCCCAGGAGGTCTTCCGACTGCTCGGCGCCGACCCCGAGCGGGTGCGGCCGAGCACGGGGGCGGCGTTCGGCCGCCCGGCGCCGCGGCCCGCGTACAGCGTGCTGGGGCACGCGCGCTGGCAGGCCGTCGGCATCGAGCCGATCCGCCACTGGCGGGCGGGGCTCGAAGCGGCCTTCCCCTCGCTGGTGCGGGCCGAGGACGCGGCGCTGCCGGCCTGACGTGCGCGATGGTGTCGGGCGGGCCGGGTTTCCAGCCCGCCCGGCACCCGCGCATCGGCGTCAGGCGCGCAGAACGCGGTCCAGGTACGCCTCGATCTCGTCCGCGGCCCGGCCGGCGCCACCCGCCTCGCGGGTCACGCGCCGCATCTCCGCGACGTTCCGGCCGATCTCCGCGTCCCGCGTCACCTCCAGCACCGCTTCGCGCAGCCGCTCGGGAGTGACCTCATCACGCCCGATCCGTATGCCGAGGCCCAGCTCGGCGGTTCGGCGCGCGGCCATCTCCAGCTCCACGGCCTGCGGCACGGCCACCATCGGGACGCCGAAGTGGAGGGCCTCCATGGTGCTGCGCACACCCCCGTGCGTCACGAAGGCACTGGCGTACTCCAGCACGGCGAGCTGGGGTACGTGCTGATGCGCCTCGATGTTCGGCGGCAGCGGGCCGAGGTCGGCGGGGTCGACGTGCCGACCCACCGCAAGCACCACGTGCCATGGCTGCTCCGCGAACGCCTCGACGCACATCCGGTAGAACTCGGGGCGCTCGTTGAACAGCGTGCCCAGCGCGACGAGCAGCACCGGGGCTCCACTCTCCGGCGGCGTCCACGCGCCCTGGGTGCTCGGGTCGGCGAGGCTCGCCCCGACGAACGCGTACCGCTCGTCGAACGTGTCTGCCGCGGGCTGGTAGTCCTTCGGCAGGAACACCAGGTTGAGGTCCTCGACGACACCGAAGAAGTCCGCGGGCGACGCCTCCCCCATCCCGTACGAGGCGCGGAACTCGGCCAGTTTCGTGCCGAACTCGATCAGCGCGGGGTGCTGCGGGTCGAGGGCCGGGAACTCGGCCGCCAGCTGCTGGGCGACCGAGAAGTGCTCGTTCGACGCGAACAGCGGGATGAACTGGGCGGTCGGCCGCTGCCACTTGTGGGCGAGCGCACGCGCCGCGGAGTGCATCAGCGTGTCGTAGACCACCACGTCCGGCAGGTCACCGTCGTAGGCGGGCTCGGCGCCGGTCGCCGCCGCGACGTTCTCGACCAGGTACTTCAGCGGTCCTCCGGCCATCTCGTCGGCGGAGACCTGCGAGGGCGCGCTCCGGCCCGCGGGCCAGGTGGACTCGTACCGCACCACCTCGACGCCGGTGGCCGCCACCGCCGCGGAGAACTCCTCGGTCGTGACGTAGGTGACCCGGTGCCCCCTCCTCGCCAAGTCGGCGAGCACGGCCAGCGTGGGATTGACATGCCCCCAGAAGGGCGCACCAAAGAATGCGATGTGACGCTTCAACGCTTCAACTCCATAATCCATTCTTCAACGGCTCGCCCGGTCGAATCGGTGTGCTCCTCCATGAGGGAGAAGTGATTTCCCGACACCGCCTTGACCGTGTGGTCCAGCTTCCAGGTGATGTGCAGACCCTCGTCGTCGCCGAGAGTCCCACCGGCGGTGGGCAGTTGGTCCGTGGCCTTTACCAGCAGGGTGGGCGTCTCGATCACTTCAGGACGCCAGTCCTCGAGAATGCGGTGGTACCCGCCCATGGCCGTCAGGCGAGTCGCATTCATGATGTCCCCACCGAGCTTCGCCTCACGGTCGAAGACCACACCGAGCATGGCCGTGCTGGCCTGCTCGCTCACCTCGTCGCCCGGCCACGGCGTGTCCAGGAGCGCGAGCCCCGCAGGACGCCGCTCCCCCAGCCTCTCCAGGCGCGTGGTGACGGCATGCGCGATCTGCCCGCCCGCGGAATGCCCGACGAGCACGTACGGACCTTCTCCCGCCACACGCAGCACAGCCTCCGCGAGCAGTGCGGCGAGTGCCTCCATGCTCTCCGGGAGGAAATCGCCCCGCATGTAACCCGGCAGCGGCAGCACGGAGACGTCGCGGCGACCGCGGAAATGCTCGGCGAACCGCGAGTACTGCTGCGGACCGGCCGTCGCGACCACGGCGGGGAAGCAGATCAGCCGCGTCGCGGCGTCACCCGCGGACAACCGCACCGCGTCGGGAACGTGCTCGGCCACAGAGGCACTGCCGAAGGTCGGACGGAAACGCGAAGCCGCCACGATCAGGTCGTTGCCCACGGAATTGCGCCCAGTGGCGAAGGCCTGCCTGAAGAGCGCCACGATGCCGTCCTGCGCCTCCACGTCGAAGGCGGCTCCAGCAGCCTGCGGCTCGGCTTCGGACCGCCGTTCACCGGCCCCGGCCAGTTCCCGGCGCAGATGGGCGACCACCGCGGTGGGCGTGCTGAAGTCGAACAAGAAGGCGCTCGGCAGGCTCAGCCCCACCGCCGCGCTCAGCCGGTTGCGCAGCTCGACGGCGGTCAACGAGTTGAGGCCCAGCTCGAAGAAGCCGTGGTGGACCTCGATCTCGTCCGGTGAGTCGTGCCCGAGGACCGTCGCCGCCTCGGCACGGACGAGCGCGAGCAGCGCGGCCTCCTGCTCCCCGTCCGGCAGCCCCGCGAGGCGCTGCGCCGGCGAGAGCCCACCGGCCATCTGCTCGACCGCGACGGCGCGACGGGCCGAAGTGCGTACGGCGGGCGCGCCCTGGGCACCGGACGGCACGGGCGTACGCTCCCCCGCGAGCTCGGCGATGGCCTCCAGCGCCTCGGTTTCCAGCCGGACCAGCGCCATGGAGTCCACCGATGCCACCGGCGCACCAGTGGCATCGGCCATCCGGACGGTGAACGCGTCGGGCCCGCTGTTGCTGATCCGCACCCGCAGCGTGGACGCACCGACCGCGTGCAGTGCCACGCCCCGCCAGGTCGCGGGCACCCATACGGCGTGCTCCCGTCCCTCGGCGTCCTCACCTGTGCCGGGCGCCATTCGCCACGCGCGCACAGCGGAGTCGAGTAGTGCCGGGTGGATGCCGAACCGACCGGCCTCGACCTCCTGGTCCTCGGGCAGGGCGACCTCCGCGAGGATGTCCTTGCCGTGCCGCCAGGCCGTACGCAGGCCCGCGAAAGCGGGGACGTTGCCGACGCCTGCGGAGCTGTGGCCGACGCCTGCGGAGCTGAGGTCGACATCTTCGGAGCTGAGGGCCCCGTACAGAGCATCCGGCTCCAGCTCGACCGCGCCCGCCGGCGGCCACACCCCGAGCTCCCAGTCCGGCTGCGGCGTACGCTCGGCAAGCGTGCCCTCGGCGTGCCGCGTCCACCCCTGCTCAGCGGCCGCGCTCTCCGGCCGCGCATGGATGTTCAGCGCGCGACGGCCGTCCGCGTCCGGCTCGGCGACGGTCAGCCGGAGCTGGACACCACCGCGCTGCGGCAGGACCAACGGGGTGTGGAGCGTCAGCCGCTCTACCACCTCGTAGCCGACCTGGTCCGCCGCGCGGATCGCCAGCTCCACGAACGCGGAGCCCGGCAGCACCACCGCGCCGCGCACCGTGTGATCGGCCAGCCAACGGTGCGTCCGCACCGACAGTCGTCCGGTGAACAGGAACCCTTCGGAGTCCGGCAGCTCCACGGCCGCGCCCAGCAACGGATGCTCCGCCGAGCCCAGCCCCAGCGCGGAAGCCGCCCCCGCACCTGAGGCCAGCACGTCCGAGGTGTCGAGCCAGTAGCGGCGGCGCTGGAAGGCGTACGTCGGCAGATCGACGCGCGAGGCGCCCGTACCGGCGAAGAACGCGGCCCAGTCCACGGCCACGCCTTGGGTCCAGGCCCGGCCGAGACCCGAGAGCAGCGCCTGCGTCTCTGAGCGGTCGGAGCGCAGGGCGGGTACGAACACCGCGTCGGTGACGATGTCGGCACCCATGGCGCTCAGCACGCCGTCGGGGCCGAGTTCGAGGAACGTCGAGATGCCCTGCTCGGCAAGGGCGGTCACGCCATCCGCGAAGCGGACTGCTTCCCTGACATGGCGCACCCAGTACTCGGCCGTGCCCAGCTCGTCGGACGTGGCCAACTTCCCCGTCACGTTCGAGACGACAGGGATACGCGGCGCCGCGTAGGTCAGGCTTTCGGCGACGGTACGGAAATCGTCCAGCATCGGGTCCATGCGGGGCGAGTGGAATGCGTGCGAGACGTCAAGGCGCTTGGTCTTACGGCCCTGACCGCGCAGCGTCTCCGCGACGGCGAGGGCGGCGTCCTCGTCGCCGGAGACGACCACGGAGGTCGGCCCATTGATCGCCGCGATGCCGATCCGCCCGCTGTACTCGGCGAGGAGAGGTGTGACTTCGGCTTCGGTGGCCTGGAGGGCGATCATCGCCCCGCCTGCGGGCAGTGCCTGCATCAACCGGCCGCGAGCCGCCACCAGCCGCACCGCGTCCCTCAACGAGAACACCCCGGCCACATGAGCCGCCGCAATCTCACCGATCGAATGGCCACCCACAAAGTCGGGTGCAACGCCCCAGGATTCGACCAGCCGGAACAGTGCTACCTCGACCGCGAACAGGCCGGCCTGCGTGAACACCGTCTGACCCAGCAGATCCGCATCCCCGAACACCACCTCACGAACCGAGCGCTCCACATGCCCCGCCAGCTCCTGGTCCAGCAGCCCGCAGACCTGGTCAAACGCTTTCGCGAACACCGGGTACTGGCCATACAGCTCACGGCCCATTCCGACCCGCTGACTGCCCTGGCCCGAGAACAACACCGCCAACCGACCCGAACCCACACCCTGACCGACAACGACACCAGGAGCAGACTCACCCCGCGCCAACGCACCCAACCCGACCCGCAGAGCGTCCCTGCCGTCACCGATCACCACAGCGCGGTGCTCGAAAGCAGAACGCGCGGACGCCAGAGACCAGCCCACATCCACCGGCGACAACTCCCCGTGCGCCTCGAGGTGGGACAGCAGACTCTCCGCCTGACCCCGAAGCGCCTGGGCACCGCGGCCCGACACCACCAACGGCACTGCCGGAAGCGTCACCGCCGGCCCCGCGGACTCCTCGGCCACCTCGGGGGCTTGCTCGAGGATGACGTGCGCGTTCGTCCCGCTCACCCCGAACGAGGAGACACCGGCGCGGCGCGGGCGGTCACTCTCCGGCCACTCCCGCTGCTCGGTCAACAACTCAACCGCACCCGCCGACCAGTCCACCTTCGTCGACGGCTCATCGACGTGCAGGGTCTGCGGAAGCTCGCCGTGCCGCATGGCGAGCACCATCTTGATCACGCCGGCGACACCCGCGGCGGCCTGGGTGTGGCCGATGTTCGACTTCAGCGACCCCAGCCACAGCGGCCGGTCCTCCGGCCGGTCCTGACCGTACGTCGCCAACAACGCCTGCGCCTCGATCGGATCGCCCAGTGTCGTCCCCGTACCGTGCGCCTCCACCGCGTCCACGTCGGCCGACGACAGACCAGCACTGGCCAACGCCTGGCGGATCACCCGCTGCTGCGAGGGACCATTCGGCGCCGTCAGACCATTGGACGCACCGTCCTGGTTCACCGCCGAGCCACGCACCACCGCCAGCACCGGGTGACCGTTGCGGCGGGCATCCGACAACCGCTCCAGCAGCAGCATGCCCGCGCCCTCACCCCAGCCCGTACCATCCGCATCCGCGGAGAAGGCTTTGACGCGGCCATCCGCGGCGAGGCCGCGCTGACGGCTGAACTCCACGAATCCCGCAGGCGTCGACATCACCGTCACACCGCCCGCGAGCGCGAGCGAGCATTCGCCCTGCCGCAGCGCCTGAGCGGCCAGGTGCAGGGTCACCAGCGAAGCCGAGCACGCCGTGTCGACCGTGACCGCGGGGCCCTCCAGGCCGAAGGTGTACGACAGCCGCCCGGAAACCACACTGGCCGCGCTGCCCGTGCCGAGGTAGCCCTCAAGGCCCTCCGGCGCGTGCTGCAACAGGGCGATGTAGTCCTGGCCGTTCGTGCCGGCGAAGACGCCTGTACGGGTACCTCGCAGGGACTGCGGGTCGATACCGGCCCGCTCGAAGACCTCCCACGAGGTCTCCAGCAGCAGCCGCTGCTGCGGATCCATGGCCAGGGCCTCGCGCGGCGAAATTCCGAAGAACCCGGGGTCGAACTCGGCGGCATCGTGCAGGAAACCGCCTGAGCGGGTGTAGCTCTTGCCCCGCTGGTCCGGGTCCGGGTCGTACAGGCCCTCGACGTCCCAACCTCGATCGTCCGGGAAGTCGGAGACCGCGTCAGCGCCCGATGTCAGCAGGTCCCACAGCGCTTCGGGCGTCTCGACACCTCCGGGGAAGCGGCAGCTCATGGCCACGATGACGATGGGGTCTTCGTCCGCAGGCGCGGCCACGGACCCAACGGTGGCCGTATCGTCCTCGGTGCCGATGAGTTCGTTACGGAGGAACTGGGCGAGCGCCGTGGGGGTGGGGTAGTCGAAGACCAGCGTGGCGGGCAGCGTCAAACTGGAGGCGGCCTGGAGCCAGTTGCGCAGCTCGACGGCGGTCAGCGAGTCGAAGCCCAGCTCCTTGAACGCCTTGCCCGGCGCGATCGCACCGGTGTCGGCGTGCCCGAGCACGGTCGCCACCTGCGCGCGCACCAGCTCAAGCAGCGTACGGTCCTGCTCGGCCAAGGAGAGGCCGAGCAGCTGGTCGCGCAGTGCGGACGTTGCGCCGGTCTCCGTCGCCTTGCCGGTCGCACTCGCCGCTTCCAGGGCGTCACGGGCCTCGGGGATGTCACTGATCAGCGGGGCTGCACGGACTGCCGTGAACGCCGGCGCGAACCGCTCCCAGTCCACATCGGCGACCGCTACGCAGCCGTCCTGGCGCTTCAGTATCTGGTCCAGGACCGCGATCGCGTCGTCGGGCGCCATCGACGCGATGCCGCCGCGCCGCATGCGCTCCTCGGTCACCCCGTCGGTCGCCATTCCGGCCTCGGCCCAGGGGCCCCAGGCCACCGACGTGCCCGGCAGACCGAGCGCACGGCGCTGCTCCACCAACGCGTCGAGGTACGCGTTCGCGGCTGCGTAGTTGCCCTGGCCCGCCCCTCCAACAGCTCCGGCAAGGGACGAGAACACGACGAAGGCGGAGAGGTCGAGGTCCTTGGTCAACTCGTGCAGATGCAGCGCCGCGTCGGCCTTGGCGCGCAGGACGCTCGCGAAGCGCTCGGGGGTCAGGGACTCGATGACTCCGTCGTCCAGCACACCGGCGGCGTGGATCACGGTCGTCAGCGGATGCGCGGTGGGGATCGAGGCCAGCAGCTGCCCGAGTGCGGCCCGGTCGGCCACATCACAAGCGGCAACGGTGACCTTCGCCCCCAGCGCCTCCAGCTCACCGACCAGGTCACAAGCGCCGGGGGCGTCCAGGCCACGGCGGCTGGTCAGTACGAGGTGCTCGGCACCGTTACGGGCCAGCCAGCGGGCGACATGCCCGCCCAGCGCGCCGGTACCACCGGTGATCAGGGCCGTGCCACTGGTGCGCCACTCCTGGCCGGCACTGCGGCCACCAGCCCGCAACAGACGACGACCGAAGACACCGGCCGAGCGGACCGCGACCTGATCCTCACCACCAACGCCCGCCAGCACACCCGCCAGCCGGTCCGCAACACGCTCGTCCAGCGTTTCGGGCAGATCCACCAGACCGCCCCAACGCTCCGGATGCTCCAGAGCCACCACCCGGCCAAGCCCCCACACCTGGGCCTGCACCGCACTCACCAGCGACTCAGACCCACCCACCGCAACCGCACCACGCGTCACCACCCACAACGGCGCCTCCACCCCCACGTCACCCAACGCCTGCACCAACACCAACGAACCCGCCAAACCCCCAGGGACACCGTCACGCACCGCCTCGTCCAGCGCTACCAGCGACAGAACACCACTCACAGAAGCGCCGGCCGCCGCCTCGGATATGGACTGCGCGAGCCGCGTCCGGTCTGCGGCAGGCTCCACCATCAGGCGCACTACCTCGGCGCCCCGGCTCTCCAGCCCGCGCGCCGTCTCCTCCACCCACGGGTCATCGGCCACACCCGCAGGAACCGCCAACAGCCATGTCCCCGACAGCACCGCCGACGGCTCAACCGGCACGGGCTTCCAGCCGATGCGATAACGCCAGCCATCCAGCCGAGACCGCACCTGCCGCTGCCGCCGCCACAACGACAACGCCGGCAACACCGCACTCAACGACTCATCACCCGACACATCAAGCGTCGAAGCAAGCGACTCCACATCCTCCCGCTCCACCGCCTCCCAGAACCGCGCCTCCACCTCATCGACCGGCACCCCAGCCGACGCCGGAGCCTCCAACCAGAACCGCTCCCGCTGGAACGCATACGTCGGCAAATCCACCCGCGACGCACCCGTACCGGCGAACACCGCGGCCCAATCCACAGCCACCCCCTGCACCCACGCCTGCGCCAAGCCGGACAGCAGCGTCTCGGCTTCGGGCCGACCGGACCGCAGCACGGGTGCGAACATTCCACCGCTTACGGACTCCGCACCCATGGCGCTCAACACGCCATCGGGGCCCAGTTCGAGGAACGTCGAGATGCCCTGCCCAGCGAGGGCGGTCACGCCATCCGCGAAGCGGACTGCTTCCCTGACGTGGCGCACCCAGTACTCGGCCGAACCCAGCTCGTCGGACGTGGCCAGCGCACCCGTCACGTTCGAGACCACGGGGATGCCCGGCGCCGCGTAGGCCAGGCTTTCGGCAACCGCACGGAAGTCGTCCAACATCGCGTCCATGCGAGGTGAGTGGAATGCGTGCGAGACGTCAAGGCGCTTGGTCTTACGGCCCAGACCGCGCAGCGTCTCCGCAACAGCGAGGGCGGCGTCCTCGTCGCCGGAGACGACCACGGAGGTCCGCCCATTGATCGCCGCGATGCCGATCCGGTCCCCGTACTCGGCGAGCAGAGGCGTGACCTCCTCTTCGGTGGCCTGGACGGCGATCATCGCCCCGCCCGCGGGCAACGCCTGCATCAACCGGCCACGAGCCGCCACCAGCCGGACCGCGTCCTCCAGCGAGAACACCCCGGCCACATGAGCCGCCGCTATCTCACCGATGGAGTGCCCACCCACGAACTCCGGGGTCACGCCCCAGGATTCGACCAGCCGGAACAGAGCCACCTCAACCGCGAACAAGCCGGCCTGCGTGAACACCGTCTGCCCCAGCAGATCCGCATCCCCGAACACCACCTCACGAACCGAGCACTCCACATGCCCGGCCAGCTCCTGGTCCAGGAGCCCGCAGACCTGGTCAAACGCTTTCGCGAACACCGGGTACTGGCTATACAGCTCGCGGCCCATTTCGACCCGCTGACTGCCCTGGCCCGAGAACAACACCGCCAACCGGCCAGAACCCACACCCTGACCGACGACAACGCCAGGAGCAGACTCACCCCGCGCCAACGCACCCAACCCAACCCGCAAACCAACACCATCACCGAGCACCACAGCCCGGTGCTCAAACGCCGACCGCCCCGACGCCAACGACCACCCCACGTCCACCGGCGACACCCCACCATCACGCTCCACACGCGACAACAGCCGGGCCGCCTGCTCCCGCAGCGCCTGCGCGCCACGGCCCGACATCACCCACGGCACCACCGGAAGGGTCACCGTCGGCCCCGCCGACTCCGACTCCGACTCGACCTCAGGTGCCTGCTCGATGATCACGTGCGCGTTCGTGCCGCTCACCCCGAACGACGACACACCCGCCCGCCGCGGCCGGTCACTCTCCGGCCACTCCCGCCGCTCGGTCAGCAGCTCAACCGCACCCGCCGACCAGTCCACCTTCGTCGACGGCTCGTCCACATGCAGGGTGCGCGGAAGCTCGCCGTGCCGCATGGCAAGCACCATCTTGATCACACCGGCGACACCTGCGGCAGCCTGGGTGTGGCCGATGTTGGACTTCAGCGAGCCCAGCCACAGCGGCCGGTCCTCCGGCCGGTCCTGACCGTACGTGGCGAGCAGTGCCTGCGCCTCGATCGGGTCACCGAGCGTCGTCCCCGTACCGTGCGCCTCCACCGCGTCCACATCGGCGGCCGTCAGCCGCGCGTTCGCGAGCGCCTGACGGATCACCCGCTGCTGCGACGGACCATTCGGCGCCGTCAACCCATTCGACGCACCGTCCTGGTTCACCGCCGAGCCACGGACCACGGCGAGCACCGGGTGACAGTTACGGCGGGCATCCGACAACCGCTCAAGCAACAGCATGCCCGCGCCCTCACCCCACCCCGTACCGTCCGCAGCATTCGCGAATGCCTTGCAGCGGCCGTCCGTCGCAAGCCCCCGCTGACGGCTGAACTCCACGAAGGCCACGGGGGTGGACATGACGGTGACACCGCCCGCGAGTGCGAGCGAGCATTCGCCCTGGCGCAGTGCCTGAGCGGCCAGGTGCAGGGTCACCAGCGAAGCCGAGCACGCCGTGTCGACCGTCATCGCGGGGCCCTCAAGGCCAAGGAAGTAGGAGAGCCGTCCAGACACGACACTGGCCGCGCTGCCCGTTCCCAAGTACCCCTCAAGCCCCTCGGGCGCGTGCTGGAAAAGGGCAGCGTAGTCCTGGCCGTTCGTACCGGCGAAGACACCGGTGCGGCTGCCCTTCAGTGAAGCCGGGTCGATGCCCGCGTTCTCGAACGCCTCCCATGCGGTCTCCAGCAGCAGGCGTTGCTGCGGATCCATCGCGAGGGCCTCGCGCGGCGAGATCCCGAAGAACGCCGGGTCGAACCCGGCAGCCTCGTAGAGAAAACCGCCTTCTCGCACGTACGAGGTTCCCGGGCGCTCCCGGTCCGGGTCGTAGAGGCCCTCCACGTCCCAACCCCGGTCCATCGGAAATTCCGAAACCGCGTCGGCCCCCGAGACGAGCAGCTCCCAGAACTGCTCCGGTGAACTCACTCCCCCCGGGAAACGACAGCTCATTCCGACGATCGCGATCGGCTCCCGCGCAGCCGCCGCGATCTGCCGGTTCTGTTGCCGCAGCCGTTCGTTCTCCTTGAGAGACGTACGCAGCGCTTCGAGAATCTTCTCAGGAGACGTGTTCATCGCCAGCTCCACATGTCAGGCACTTCAGGAATCAGTACTGTCAAACGCCATGCGAAGCAGGCTTTCAGCGTCCATGGAATCGATGGAGTCGATGGTCTCCTCATTGCCTTCGTCCACCGCCACGCCAACCTCTTCGTGGAAATCGGCCAATTGCAGCAAGACTTCCATCAATCCTGCGTCCCGAAGCTTGGCCAGGGGTATCGACGCCAATGCTTCCCGAATGCGGATCTCCTGAGGCTGCAATGCGGCCTCGTCGCTTCCCGCGGGGAAGAGTTGGTCCCGAAGGGCGTCCACGAGGGCCGTGGGGGTGGGGTAGTCGAAGACCAGCGTGGCGGGCAGGGTCAGGCTGGTGGCCGCCTGGAGGCGGTTGCGGAGCTCAACGGCGGTCAGTGAGTCGAAGCCGAGCTCCTTGAACGCCCGATCGGCAACAACCGTGTCAGTGCCGGCGTGCCCCAGCACTACGGCGACCTGCGTACGTACCAGTTCGAGCAGCGCCCTGTCCCGTTCGGCCGGGCTGAGGTCGGCCAGCTTCTCGCGGAACGCGGCGGCGGTGTCCGCCTCCATGCCCGGCGTGTCGCGGACTGCCGCTTCCAGGGCCTTGCGGACCTCGGGAATGTCGCTGATCAGCGGGGCTGAACGGACTGCCGTGAACGCCGGCGCGAAACGTTCCCAGTCCACGTCCGCCACCGCGACACCGCCGTCGTTACGGTCGAGCACCCCGCCCAACACGGCGATCGCGTCGCCCGGAGCCATCGACGCGAGTCCGCCGCGCTGCATCCGTACTTCGCCCACACCGTCCACGGCCATGCCGCCATTGGCCCAGGGTCCCCAGGCCACGGACGTGCCCGGCAGACCGAGCGCACGCCTCTGCTCCACCAACGCGTCGAGGAACGCGTTCGCAGCCGCGTAGTTGCCCTGACCCGCTCCACCAACAGCCCCGGCAAGAGATGAGAACAGCACGAAGGCGGAGAGGTCGAGGTCCTTGGTCAACTCGTGCAGATGCAGCGCCGCGTCCGCCTTCGCACGCAGCACGCCCGCGAACCGCTCAGGGGTCAGGGACTCGATGACTCCGTCATCCAGCACACCGGCCGCGTGGATCACCGTCGTCAACGGATACTTCGCAGGCATCGAAGCCAACAGCTCCGCCACCGCCGCCCGGTCAGAGACATCGCACGCGGCGATCGTCACCCTCACCCCAAGCCCCAGCAACTCAGCCTCGAGATCCACCGCACCCGGCGCATCCAGGCCACGGCGACTGGTCAACACCAAGTGCTCGGCACCACGCGACACCAGCCAGCGGGCGACATGCCCGCCCAGTGCGCCTGTGCCACCGGTGATCAGGGCCGTGCCACTGGTGCGCCACTCCTGGCCGGCACTGCGGCCACCAGCCCGCAACAGACGACGGCCAAAGACACCAGCCGAGCGGACCGCAACCTGATCCTCGCCACCGGCACCGGCACCGGCCAACACGCCCGCCAGCCGGTCCGCGACCCGCTCGTCCAGCGTCTCGGGCAGATCCACCAGACCGCCCCAACGCTCCGGGTGTTCCAGAGCCACCACCCGGCCAAGCCCCCACACCTGGGCCTGCACCGCACTCACCAGCGACTCAGACCCACCCACCGCAACCGCACCACGCGTCACCACCCACAACGGCGCTTCCACCCCAGCGTCACCCAACGCCTGCACCAACACCAACGAACCCGCAAGACCCCCAGGGACACCGTCACGCACAGCCTCGTCCAACGCCACCAGCGACAACACACCACCCACAGAAGCGCCGGCCGCCGCCTCGGATATGGACTGCGCGAGCCGCGTCCGGTCTGCGGCAGGCTCCACCATCAGGCGCACTACCTCGGCGCCCCGGCTCTCCAGCCCGCGCGCCGTCTCCTCCACCCAGGGGTCATCGGTCACACCCGCGGGAACCGCCAACAGCCATGTCCCCGACAGCACCGCCGACGGCTCAACCGGCACGGGCTTCCAGCCGATGCGATAACGCCAGCCATCCAGCCGAGACCGCTCCTGCCGTTGCCGCCGCCACAACGACAACGCCGGCAACACCGCACTCAACGACTCATCACCAGAAACATCAAGCGTCGAAGCAAGCGACTCCACATCCTCCCGCTCCACCGCCTCCCAGAACTGCGCCTCCACCTCATCCACACCAACCACCCCAGCCGGCGCATCAAGCCAGAACCGCTCCCGCTGGAACGCATACGTCGGCAAATCCACCCGCGACGCACCCGTACCGGCGAACACCGCGGCCCAATCCACAGCCACCCCCTGCACCCACGCCTGCGCCAAGCCGGACAGCAGCGTCTCGGCTTCGGGCCGACCGGACCGCAGCACGGGTGCGAACATTCCACCGCTTACGGACTCCGCACCCATCGCGCTCAGCACGCCGTCGGGGCCCAGTTCGAGGAACGTCGAGATGCCCTGCCCAGCGAGGGCGGTCACGCCATCCGCGAAGCGGACTGCTTCCCTGACATGGCGGACCCAGTACTCGGCCGAGCCCAGCTCGTCGGACGTGGCCAGCGCACCCGTCACGTTCGAGACCACGGGGATGCCCGGCGCCGCGTAGGCCAGGCTTTCGGCAACCGCACGGAAGTCGTCCAACATCGCGTCCATGCGAGGTGAGTGGAACGCGTGCGAGACGTCAAGGCGCTTCGTCTTACGGCCCAGACCGCGCAGCGTCTCCGCAACAGCGAGGGCAGCGTCCTCGTCACCGGAGACGACCACGGAGGTCCGCCCATTGATCGCCGCGATGCCGATCCGGTCCCCGTACTCGGCGAGCAAAGGCGTGACCTCAGCTTCGGTGGCCTGCACGGCGATCATCGCCCCGCCCGCGGGCAACGCCTGCATCAACCGACCACGAGCCGCCACCAGCCGAACCGCATCCTCCAACGAGAACACCCCGGCCACATGAGCCGCCGCAACCTCACCGATCGAATGCCCACCCACAAACTCCGGGGTCACGCCCCAGGACTCCACCAGCCGGAACAGAGCCACCTCAACCGCGAACAAGCCGGCCTGCGTGAACACCGTCTGACCCAGCAGACCAGCATCCCCGAACACCACCTCACGAACCGAGCACTCCACATGCCCCGCCAGCTCCTGGTCCAACAGCCCACACACCCGGTCAAACACATCCGCAAACACCGGGAACTGGCCATACAGCTCACGGCCCATTCCGACCCGCTGACTGCCCTGACCCGAGAACAACACCGCCAACCGACCCGAACCCACACCCTGACCGACAACGACACCAGGAGAAGACTCACCCCGCGCCAACGCACCCAACCCAGCCAGCAGGGCATCCCTGCCGTCACCGACCACCACAGCCCGGTGCTCGAAAGCAGAACGCGCGGACGCAAGCGACCAGCCCACATCCACCGGCGACAACCCACCATCACCCTCAACACGCGACAACAACCGGGCCGCCTGACCCCGAAGCGCCTGCGCGCCACGCCCCGACACCACCCACGGCACCACCGGAAGCGTCACCGCCGGCCCCGCAGGTTCATCAGACTCCGACGTCGCCGCCTCCAGCGCGGGCGCTTCCTCAACGATCACGTGCGCGTTCGTGCCGCTCACGCCGAACGACGACACACCCGCCCGCCGCGGTCGGTCGCTCTCCGGCCACTCCCGCCGCTCGGTCAGCAGCTCGACCGCACCTGCCGACCAGTCCACCTGCCGCGACGGCTCGTCCACATGCAGGGTGCGCGGAAGCTCGCCGTGCCGCATGGCAAGCACCATCTTCATCACACCGGCGACGCCCGCGGCGGCCTGCGTATGACCGATGTTCGACTTCAGGGAACCCAGCCACAACGGTCGACCCTCCGGCCGATCCTGACCGTACGTGGCGAGCAGTGCCTGCGCCTCGATCGGGTCACCGAGCGTCGTACCCGTACCGTGCGCCTCCACCGCATCTACCTCGGCCGACGACAGACCAGCACTGGCCAACGCCTGGCGGATCACCCGCTGCTGGGCGGGGCCGTTCGGTGCGGTCAGGCCGCTGCTCGCGCCGTCCTGGTTGACCGCGCTGCCCCGGATGACCGCGAGCACCGGGTGCCCATGGCGGCGGGCGTCCGAGAGCCGCTCGAGCAGCAACATGCCCGCACCCTCGGCCCAGCCGGCGCCGTCGGCCGCGTCGGAGAAGGACTTGCAGCGGCCGTCCGCGGCAAGGCCACGCTGGCGGCTGAACTCCACGAACGCCATCGGGGACGACATCACCGTGACACCGCCGGCCAGCGCGAGGGCGCACTCTCCGCGGCGCAGGGCGTGCGCCGCCAGGTGCAGCGCCACCAGCGAGGACGAGCACGCCGTGTCGACCGTCACCGCCGGGCCCTCGAGACCCAGGGTGTAGGCGATGCGGCCCGAGGCGACGCTGCCCGCGCTGCCGTTGCCCAAGTAGCCCTCGAAACCTTCTGGGGCGACCTTCAGCCGGGACACGTAGTCGCTGTACATCACGCCGGCGAAAACGCCCGCCTTTGAACCCCGTACGGAGGATGGGGCGATGCCCGCGTGTTCGAACGCCTCCCACGCGGTCTCCAGCAGCAGGCGTTGCTGCGGATCCATCGCGAGCGCCTCGCGCGGCGAGATCCCGAAGAACCCGGGGTCGAACTCGGCGGCGTCGTACAGGAAGCCGCCCTCCCGCACATAGCTCTTGCCCTGCCGGTCCGGGTCCGGGTCGTAGAGGTTCTCGACGTCCCAGCCGCGGTCCATCGGAAAGTCGGAGACGGCGTCGGTGCCGGCGGCCACCAGGTCCCAGAGTTCCTCGGGCGAGCCCACGCCTCCCGGATAGCGGCAGCCCATGCCCACGATCGCGATGGGCTCGGACTCCTTGGCTTCCATTTCCTCCAGCCGCCGACGGGTCTGGCGGAGGTCGGTGGTCGCCAATTTGAGATAGGTGCGAAGCTTCTCCTCGCTGGCCATCGGGATCAGCTCCTCACGGTAACGGCGAATACGGCGGTGTGCACGGTCACGCTCATGTGGTTCAGGACTTCCTCAGCTCGTTCTCGAGAGCGCTGAACAGCTCTTCATCTGTCGCCTCGTCGAAATCGCCGTCTTCATCGAGGTCGCTCGTCGTTCCCTCGGTGTCGCCCAGCTTCGCCAGGAGGGCCTTCATACGGACCATGACTTCGACTCGCTTGCCGTCGTCGGCGGCGACGGCGGAGAGCACCGACTCCAGCCGGTCGAATTCCTCGACCAGCGAGGTCCCGGTCTCGACTCCGTCCAGACGGATCTCGGTGCGCAGCAGTCCGGCGAGCGCGGTGGGCGTCGGGTAGTCGAATACCAGGGTCGCGGGCAGCCGCAGCCCGGTGGCGGCGTTCAGGCGGTTGCGGAGCTCGACCGCGGTCAGCGAGTCGAATCCGACCTCGAGGAAGCCCCGTCCGGGCTCCACCGCGTCGTGTGTGGCGAATCCGAGCACGGCCGCGGCCTGCGCGCGCACCAGATCCAGCAGTGCGCGTTCCCGTTCGGCGTCGGAGAGGCCCGCGAGCCGCTGCTTGAGCAGGGAGTCATCGGCCGCCGATCCCGCTTCCGCCGTGCGCCGCGCGGGTACGCGGATCAGACCGCGCATCATCACGGGGATGGCGTCGGCGGTGACCGGGCGCCGCAGCGCGGCGGCTTCGAGCTGCATGGGCAGCAGCAGTGCCTCGTCGATGCCCTGGGCCGTGTCGAAGAGTTCCAGGCCCTTCTCGGTGCGCAGCGGGGTCATGCCGCCGCGCGCCATGCGCTGGATGTCGGCGTCGGTGAGGTCGCCGGTCATGCCGCTGCTCTGCGCCCAAAAGCCCCAGCCGAGCGAGACGGCGGGCAGGCCCTGAGCCCTGCGGTGGTGTGCGAGGGCGTCGCCGAACACGTTCGCCGCGGCGTAGTTTCCCTGCCCGGGGCTGCCGAAGGTGGCGGCGGCCGAGGAGAAGAAGACGAACGCCGAGAGGTCCAGGTCGCGCGTCAGCTCGTGCAGGTGAACCAGCGCGTCGATCTTGGGGCGCAGCACCTGGTCGACGCGTTCCGGGGTCAGCGAGGAGATCACTCCGTCGTGGAGCACACCGGCGGTGTGCACGACGCCGGTCAGCGGGTGCTGCGCCGGTACGGAGGCGAGGAGTTCGGCCAGCGCCGCGCGGTCGGCCACGTCGCACGCCGCCACCGTGGCCTCCGCCCCGAGCTCGGCGAGCTGTGCCACCAGCTCGTCGGCCCCCTGGGCGGCGGGTCCGCTCCTGCTCACCAGCAGCAGTCGGCGCACGCCGTGTTCGGCGACCAGGTGCTTGGCGAACACGCCGCCCAGCGTCCCGGTCGCACCCGTGATCAGTACCGTGCCTGAGCCGAACGCGCCGGCTCCGGTATCCGTGCGCGCCTCGTCGGTCCGGGCCGGGATCGGGACCCGCGCCAGTCGCGGCACCCGTACCTCGCCCGCGCGCAGCGCCACCTGCGACTCGTCCTGGGCTACCGCCCACGTCACCGCCGCGGGCAGGGCCTGCCACGACGGCTGCGAGTCGTCGGTGTCCAGGAGGACGAAGCGGCCGGGGTTCTCCGACTCCGCCGAGCGCAGCAGACCCCACACCGGGGCCGCCGCGAGATCCTGTACGTCCTCGCCCGTGCCCGTGGACACCGCACCCCGTGTCACGACGACCAGCCGCGACTCGGCGAACCGCTCGTCGGCGGCCAGCCACTCCTGCGCCAGGGTGAGGGCCTGGTGCACCGCGTCGCGCGCGGCGTCAGCCGTGGCACCCGGGGTGGCGTCGATCCGAGGCGCGCAGCTGAGCAGGACCACCGCTGGACCGGGCTCGCCCTCCGCGAGGCTGTCGCCGAGCGAGGCCAGGTCCTCGTACGGCTTGGCCAAGACGCGTGTGCCGCTCAGCGCGGCCGCCAGGCCGAGGCGGTCGTCGCCCACGAGGGCCCACCGGTCGGTGCCGGGGGCGAAGGCGTCACCGGACACCGGCCGGTTGATCCACTCGATGTGGAAGAGCGATTCGTGCTGACCGCCTTGGGCGCCGCCGAGCTGCTGCGGGTCGACCGGGCGCAGCACGAGGGACTCGGCCTTGGCCACCGGGGCGCCGGTGCCGTCGGCGACCGCCACGGTCATCGCGTCCGTGCCGGCGGGCGTCAGCGACACCCGTAGCAGCGCGGCGCCCGCGGCGTACAGGGACACCCCGCGCCAGGCGAACGGCAGCCGCGCCCTGGGCGCTTCCGCTCCGTCGCCGCCTGCCGTCCGGGAGTCGACGATGCCGAGCCCGACGGCGTGGAGCGCCGAGTCGAGCAGGGCCGGGTGAACACCGAAGCGGGCGGCGTCGGACTGATGGTCCTCGTGGAGCACGACCTCGGCGAAGATCTCCTCACCACGCCGCCAGGCCGCGCGCAGTCCCTGGAAGACCGGCCCGTAGCCGTGCCCGACCTCAGTCAGCGCGTCGTACAGCCCCTCGGTGGCCACGGCGGTCGCGCCCGCGGGGGGCCACGCCGCCAGGTTCCACGAGGCGGTGGGCGCGCCGACCGCCAGCACTCCGGTGGCGTGGCATGTCCAGGGCTCGCCGGCGGCCTCCTCGTCGCGCCGCGAGTAGACGCTCAGGGTGCGACGCCCGGTCTCGTCCGGTTCGGCGACCGTGAGCCGCAGCTGGATGCCGCCGCGCTCGGGAAGGATCAGCGGGGCCTGGAGCGTCAGTTCCTCGACCACGTCGCAGCCGACCTCGTCGCCCGCGCGGATGGCCAGTTCCACGAACGCGGTGCCGGGCAGCAGCACGGTGCCGCCCACCGCGTGATCGGCGAGCCAGGGGTGCGTACGCAGCGACAACAAGCCCGTGAACACGACGCCTTCGGAGTCCGGCAGTTCCACGGCGGCGCTGAGCAACGGGTGCTCCGCGGAGCTGATCCCGAGGCCCGAGGCCGAACCGGCCGTGGCGCCGGCGGTGTCCAACCAATAGCGCTTGCGCTGGAAGGCGTAGGTGGGCAGGTCCACCCGCGAAGGCCGAGCCTCCTCGAAGGCCTGTGCCCAATCGACGGCCACGCCCTGGACGTAGGCCTCGGCGAGTGAGGTGAGGAAGCGGTCGAGACCGCCTTCGTCACGCCGCAGCGAGCCGAGCGCCACTGTGCCGTCCGCGCCGCGCGCCTCGGCGGTCTCCTGCATTCCGACAACCAGCACCGGGTGCGCGGACACCTCGATGAAGACCGCGTCACCTGCCTCCAGAACGGTGCCGATGGTCTCCTCGAAACGAACCGTGTGCCGCAGGTTGCGGTACCAGTACGCGCCATCCATGCCTGCGGTGTCGATGACTTCACCCGTCACCGTGGAGTAGAGCGGTACCTGAGCCGACGCCGGCTCGATCCCCGCCAGCAGCCCTGCCAGCTCGCCCTCGATGCGCTCCACGTGCGAAGTGTGCGACGCGTAATCCACCGGAACCTTGCGCGCCCGGACCCCCTGAGCCTGGCACTGGGCCAGCAACTCATCCAACGCATCCGGATCACCGGCCACCACCACCGACGCCGGACCATTCAACGCCGCGACCTCGACCCGGCCGCCGAACGCCTCAAGCCGAGACTCCACCTCCACCAACGGCAACGCCACCGACACCATCCCGCCAAGCCCCGCCAACCCACCGGCAATCGCCTGCGACCGCAGCGCCACCACCTTCACCGCATCCCGCAGGGACAGCGCACCCGCCACATACGCGGCCGCGATCTCACCCTGCGAATGCCCCACCACGGCAGCAGGCTCAACACCATACGAACGCCACAGCGCGGCCAGCGACACCATCACCGCGAACGACACCGGCTGGACCACATCCACCCGCTCCAACGAGGGGGCACCATCCACCTGCCGCACCACCGACTCAAGATCCCAGTCGACAAACTCCGCCAGCGCCCGCCCGCACTCAGCGAACCGGTCGGCGAACACCGGCGCGCGGTCCAGCAGCTCGACCGCCATACCCGCCCACTGCGACCCCTGACCCGGGAAGACGAACACAGGCCTGCCGCCCGCGGGCCCCAGGCCGGAGGCAGGCGTCTCGACCACGCCCGCGGCCGTGGCGCCCTGCGCCACCGCGCGGAGCCCGGACACCAGCGTGTCCTGGCTCTCACCGACCACCACCGCACGGTGTTCCAACTCCGCGCGCCCGGATACCAGCGACCACCCCACATCCACCGGCGACAACTCGCCACGCGCCTCGACGTGCGCCAGCAGCCGCTCCGCCTGCTGCCGCAGCGCCTGCGCGCCACGGCCCGAGACCACCCACGGGACTGCCGCGGGGGCCGCACCCGGCTCCTCGGTCCGCTGAAGCTCGGCCACCTCAGGGGCCTGCTCCAAGATGACGTGCGCGTTCGTCCCGCTCACCCCGAACGAGGAGACACCGGCGCGACGCGGACGGTCGCTCTCCGGCCACTCCCGCTGCTCGGTCAGCAGCTCGACCGCGCCCGCCGACCAGTCCACCTTCGGTGACGGCTGGTCCACGTGCAGGGTCCGGGGCAGGGCCCCGTGCCGCATGGCGAGCACCATCTTGATCACGCCGGCGATGCCGGAAGCCGCTTGGGTGTGGCCGATGTTGGACTTCAGCGAGCCCAGCAGCAGCGGCCGGCCCTCGGGGCGATCCTGACCGTACGTGGCGAGCAGTGCCTGCGCCTCGATCGGGTCGCCCAGTGTCGTCCCCGTCCCGTGCGCCTCCACCGCATCGACCTCGGCGGCCGTCAGCCGCGCGTTCGCGAGCGCCTGGCGGATCACCCGCTGCTGAGCCGGACCATTCGGCGCCGTCAGCCCATTCGAGGCACCGTCCTGGTTCACCGCAGAACCACGCACCACCGCCAACACCGGATGACCGTTACGGCGGGCATCCGACAACCGCTCCAGCAAAAGCATCGACGCGCCCTCACCCCAGCCCGCGCCATCGGCTGCCGCCGCGAAGGACTTGCAGCGGCCGTCGGGCGACAGGGCGCCCTGGCGGCTGAACTCCACGAACGCGGCCGGTGTCGACATCACCACCACGCCACCGGCGAGCGCGAGCGAGCACTCGCCCTGCCGCAGCGCCTGCACGGCGAGGTGCAGCGCCACCAACGAAGACGAACAGGCCGTGTCGACCGTGACCGCGGGGCCTTCGAGGCCGAAGGTGTAGGACAGACGCCCGGACATCACGCTCGCCGTGGCCGCCGTGGCCAGATACCCTTCGGCGGCTTCCATGGCCTCGGTCAGGAGCAGCGTGTAGTCCTGGCCGTTGGTCCCGGCGAAGACGCCCGTCCGGCTGCCGCGGACCGACGTGGGGTCGATGTCCGCGCGTTCGAAGACCTCCCATACGGTCTCCAGCAGCAGGCGCTGCTGCGGGTCCATGACCAGGGCCTCACGCGGCGAGATCCCGAAGAACCCGGGGTCGAACTCGGCGGCGTCGTGCAGGAAGCCGCCCTCCCGCACGTACGAGGTACCGGGCCGCTGAAGGTCCGGGTCGTACAGGCCATCGAGATCCCAGCCGCGGTTGGCCGGGAAGTCCGAGATCGCGTCGGTGCCCGAGGCCACCAGGTCCCAGAGCCCTTCCGGGCTGTCGACTCCCCCGGGGAAGCGGCAGCTCATGGCCACGATGACGATGGGGTCGTCCTCGGCGGCCCCCGCCACGGACGAGAAGTCGGCCGCCTCGTCCTCCGCGTCGCCCACGACCTCCGAACGAAGGTACTGAGCGAGCGCGGCGGGGGTGGGGTAGTCGAAGACCAGCGTGGCTGGCAGGGTCAGCTCGGTGGCGGCCTGGAGGCGGTTGCGGAGTTCGACCGCGATCAGCGAGTCGAAGCCCTGTTCCTGGAAGGCCCGGCTCCCCGCCACGGCCTCCATGTTCGGGTAGCCGAGCACCGCCGCGACCTGGCCCCGGACCAGGTCGAGCAGCTTCTTGTCCTGTTCTGCGGGGGAGAGTCCAGTGAGTTGCCCCCGCAGGCCGGAGGCGGCCTCGGACTCCGCGGTCGCGGCGCCGGCCGCGTCCAGTACGCGGCGGGCCTCCGGGACCTCGCCGATCAGCGGGGCCGGCCGGACCGTGGTGAAGGTGGGGGCGAACCGCTCCCAGTCCACGTCAGCGATCACGGCACAGCCGTCGTCGCGGCCCAGCAGCTGACCGAGGGCCGTCACCGCGTCGGAGGGCGCCAGCGCGACCATCCCACCACGCTGCCGACGCTCCTCGCCCGCCTTCTCGGCGGCGATTCCGGCCTCGGCCCAGGGTCCCCACGCGACGGACGTGCCCGGCAGACCGGACGCCCGACGCTGCTGCACGAGCGCGTCGAGGAAGGCGTTGGCGGCGGCGAAGTTGCCCTGGCCGGGATTGCCCACAACCCCGGTGAAGGACGAGAACACGACGAACGCGGAGAGGTCGAGGTTCTTCGTGAGTTCGTGCAGGTTGAGGGCGGCGTCCGCCTTTGCACGCAGCACGCTCGCGAAGCGCTCGGGGGTCAGGGACTCGATGACACCGTCGTCCAGCACACCGGCCGCGTGGATCACGGTCGTCAATGGATGCGCGGCAGGTATCGAGGCCAGCAGCTGCCCGAGCGCGGCCCGGTCGGCCACATCACAAGCGGCAACGGTGACCTTCACCCCCAGGGCCTCCAGCTCACCGACCAGGTCACAAGCGCCGGGGGCATCCAGGCCACGGCGGCTGGTCAGTACGAGGTGCTCGGCACCGTTACGGGCCAGCCAGCGGGCGACATGCCCGCCCAGCGCGCCCGTACCACCGGTGATCAGGGCCGTGCCACTGGTCCGCCACTCCTGGCCGACACCGCGGCCACCAGCCCGCAACAGACGACGACCAAAGACACCCGCCGAGCGGACCGCAACCTGATCCTCGCCACCAACGCCCGCACCGGCCAGCACACCCGCCAGCCGGTCCGCAACACGCTCGTCGAGCGTCTCGGGCAGATCCACCAGACCACCCCAACGCTCCGGATGCTCCAGAGCCACCACCCGGCCAAACCCCCACACCTGCGCCTGCACCGCACTCACCAGCGACTCAGACCCACCCACCGCAACCGCACCACGCGTCACCACCCACAACGGCGCCTCCACCCCCACGTCGCCCAACGCCTGCACCAACACCAACGAACCCGCCAACCCCACGGGAACACCGTCACGCACCGCCTCGTCCAGCGCCACCAGCGACAACACACCACCCACAGAAGCGCCGGCCGCCGCCTCGGATATGGACTGCGCCAGACGCGAACGATCACCATCGATCTCCACGACCAGACGTCGAATCTCGGCGCCCCGGCCCTCCAGCCCGCGCACCGTCTCCTCCACCCACGGGTCATCGGCCACACCCGCAGGAACCGCCAACAGCCATACCCCCGACAGCACCGCCGACGGCTCAACCGGCACGGGCTTCCAGCCGATGCGATAACGCCAGCCATCCAGCCGAGACCGCACCTGCCGCTGCCGCCGCCACAACGACAACGCCGGCAACACCGCACTCAACGACTCATCACCAGAAACATCAAGCGTCGAAGCAAGCGACTCCAAATCCTCCCGCTCCACCGCCTCCCAGAACCGCGCCTCCACCTCATCGACCGACACCCCAGCCGACGCGGGAGCCTCCAACCAGAACCGCTCACGCTGGAACGCATACGTCGGCAGATCCACCCGCGACGCACCCGTACCGGCGAACACCGCGGCCCAATCCACAGCCACGCCCTGCACCCAGACCTGCGCCAAGCCCGACAACAGGCTCTGCGTCTCAGGTCGCTCTGCCCGCAGTACCGGAACGAAAAGGCCCTCATCGATGATGTCGGCACCCATGGCGCTCAGCACGCCATCGGGGCCCATTTCGAGGAACGTCGAGATGCCCTGCTCGGCAAGGGCAGTCACGCCATCCGCGAAGCGCACAGCCTGACGGACATGGCGGACCCAGTACTCGGCCGAGCCCAGCTCATCGTTCGTGGCCAGCTTCCCGGTCACGTTCGAGACCACGGGGATGCGCGGCGCCGCGTAGGTCAGGGACTCGGCAACCGCACGGAAGTCGTCCAACATCGGGGCCATGCGCGGCGAGTGGAACGCGTGCGAGACGTCAAGGCGCTTGGTCTTACGGCCCTGACCGCGCAGCGTCTCCGCGACGGCGAGAGCAGCGTCCTCGTCGCCGGAGACGACCACGGAGGTCGGTCCGTTGATCGCCGCGATGCCGATCCGGTCCCCGTACTCGGCGAGGAGAGGCGTGACCTCCTCTTCGGTGGCCTGGACGGCGATCATCGCCCCGCCGGTGGGAAGTGCCTGCATCAACCGGCCACGAGCCGCCACCAGCCGCACCGCGTCCTCCAACGAGAACACCCCAGCCACATGAGCCGCCGCAATCTCACCGATGGAATGTCCACCAACGAACTCCGGTGTCACGCCCCAGGATTCGATTAGCCGGAACAGAGCCACCTCGACCGCGAACAAGCCGGCCTGCGTGAACACCGTCTGACCCAGCAGACCAGCATCCCCGAACACCACCTCACGAACCGAGCACTCCACATGCCCCGCCAGCTCCTGGTCCAGCAGCCCACACACCCGGTCAAACACATCCGCAAACACCGGGAACTGGCCATACAGCTCACGGCCCATCCCCACCCGCTGACTGCCCTGGCCCGAGAACAACACCGCCAACCGACCAGAACCCACACCCTCATCCGGCCCCCTCACCACACCCGGCGCATCCTCACCCCGCGCCAACGCACCCAACCCCGCCAGCAGAGCATCCCGACCGTCACCGACCACCACAGCCCGGTGCTCGAAAGCAGAACGCCCCGACGCCAGAGACCAGCCCACATCCACCGGCGACAACCCACCATCACGCTCCACACGAGACACCAAACGCCCCGCCTGCCCCCGCAACGCCTGGGCACCACGCCCCGACACCACCCACGGCACCACCGCAGGCACCACCGACGCCTCCGCCGGCTCCTCGGCCACCACCGGCGCCTGCTCCAGGATGACGTGCGCGTTCGTACCGCTCACACCGAACGCCGACACACCCGCCCGGCGCGCCTGACCCGTTTCGGGCCACGGCTGCTGCTCGGCGAGCAGCCGGACGGTGCCGTCCGACCAGTCCACCTTCCGCGTCGGCTCATCCACGTGCAGCGTGCGGGGCAGCACGCCGTGCCGCATGGCGAGCACCATCTTGATCACACCGGCGACGCCGGAAGCCGCCTGGGTGTGGCCGATGTTGGACTTAAGCGAACCCAGCCACAACGGTCGCCCCTCCGGCCGCTCCTTGCCGTATGTGGCAAGGAGCGCGTCGGCCTCGATCGGGTCACCGAGTGTCGTGCCCGTGCCGTGCGCCTCCACCGCGTCCACATCGGCGGCCGTCAGCCGTGCGCTCGCCAGCGCCTGACGGATCACCCGCTGTTGGGACGGACCATTCGGCGCCGTCAACCCATTCGACGCGCCGTCCTGGTTCACGGCGGAGCCCCGCACGACCGCGAGCACCGCGTGGCCGTTCTTGCGGGCATCGGACAGCCGCTCGAGGAGCAGCATGCCCGCGCCCTCGCCCCAGCCCGTACCGTCCGCGCCGTCCGCGAACGACTTGCAGCGACCATCCGCCGCGAGCCCCCGCTGACGGCTGAACTCCTCGAACGCCGTCGGGGTGGACATGACCGTGACGCCACCGGCGAGGGCGAGCGAGCACTCGCCCTGTCGGAGCGCCTGGACGGCCTGGTGCAGTGCGACCAGAGAGGACGAGCACGCCGTGTCGACCGTCACCGCCGGGCCTTCGAGGCCCAGGAAGTAGGAGAGCCGTCCGGAGAGTACGGCGCCGGAGCTGCCGGTCAGCATGTGGCCCTGGACGTCCTCGGGGAGAGTGCCGAGTGCGGAGCCGTAGCCGGAGGGCGTGCCGCCGACGAAGACACCGGCCTTGGTGCCCTTGAGTGAGGTGGGGTTGATTCCGGCGCGCTCGACCACCTCCCACGTCGTTTCGAGCAACAGCCGTTGCTGCGGGTCCATGGCCAGGGCCTCGCGCGGCGATATCCCGAAGAAGGCCGGGTCGAACCGGTCGGCGTCGTAGACGAATCCACCTTCGCGCGCGTAACTGGTGCCCGCCGCGTCGGGGTCCGACCCGTACAGCTCGTCGAAGTTCCAGCCCCGGCCCTCGGGAAATCCGGAGACCGCGTCACCGCCGCTGGACAGCAGTTTCCACAGGTCCTCCGGACTTCCCACACCACCCGGGTACCGGCAGCTCATGGCGACGATAGCGATTGGCTCCCGCTCTCCCGCTTCCCGCTCCTGAAGACGCTTGCGCGTCTCGTGCAGGTCAGCCGTAACCCACTTGAGGTATTCGCGGAGCTTCTCTTCGTTCGCCATTTCAGCCTTTGCCTGTTTCGGTGATTCGCCGGACGCTGTTACAAGTCGCTCAGGACTTGCCGAACTCTTGATTGATGAATTCGAACAGATCGTCGTCCGATGCCGACACGAGCTGGTCTCGCGTATCCGGCGCGTCGTTCGATTCGCCCTGCATCTCGCTCAACTTCGACAGCAGGATCTGGAGTCGGGTGGTGACCTCGGAGCGGAGCTCTTCCTTTTCCGAGAGCGTCGCGGAAGCGGATATCGCCGCTTCCAGCTTGTCGAGTTCCGCCAGCGCGGTCTCTCCGGAGGCCGCTTCGGAACCGACCAGTTGTGCGCGCAGGTAGTCGGAGAGGTCCGTGGGTGTCGGGTAGTCGAAGACCAGCGCGGCGGGCAGTCGCAGGCCGGTGGCGGACTGCAGCCGGTTGCGGAGTTCGACGGCGGTCAGGGAGTCGAAGCCGAGCTCCTTGAACGCCTGGCTCGCGCCGACCGACTCGTGCTCCACATGACCCAGTACGGCCGCCGCGTTGGAGCGCACCAGGTCCAGCAGCATGCGATCGCGCTCGGGCTCCGTCACCTCGGCGAGCCGCTGGGCGAGCGACGAGGAGGACTCGCCGTCCGCCTGCTCGGCGTCGCTGCTCTCGGCCCGCAGGAAGTCCTGGACCTCGGGCAGTTCGTCGAGCAGCGGCCGTCGCCGCGCCGCCGTGAAGCCCGGTGCGAAGCGCGCCCAGTCCACGTCCGCGACCACCGAGTTGGCCTCGCCGTGGTCCAGCGTCTGCTGGAGCGCCGCGATGGCGAGCTCCGGGTCCATGGCGAGCACACCGCGTCGCCGCAGCTGCTCCTCCGCCTCGCGGTCGGTGGCCATGCCGCCGCCCGCCCAAGCGCCCCAGGCCACGGCGGTCGCGGCCTGGCCACGGGCGCGGCGGCGCAGTGCGAGCGCGTCCAAGTGGGCGTTGGCCGCGGCGTACGCGCCCTGGCCTCCGCTGCCCCAGACGCCCGCGTTCGAGGAGAAGAGCACGAACGCGTCGAGCTCGTCCCGCGCCAGCAGTTCGTCCAGGTTGATGGCACCCGCGACCTTCGCCTCCGTGCCGTCCGCGAACGCGGCCACGTCGGTCTCGTCGATACGCGCGGACCGCACCACGCCGGCGGCATGCACCACCGACCGTACGGGCGAGCCTTCAGCCCTCAGCCCGTCCAGCAGCGCTGCGACCGCGGCACGATCCGCGACGTCGCATGCGGCCACCGTCACACGCACACCGACCCCCGTCAGTTCTGTCTCCAGCTCAGCGGCGCCCGGTGTCTGTGCGCCGCGGCGGCTGGTCAATACGAGGTGTTCCGCACCCCGATGCGCGAGCCAACGGGCGACTTGCCCCCCGAGCGCACCTGTGCCACCTGTGATCAAGACCGTACCCTGCGGCTTCCAGTCCCGTACAGGACGAATATCACCACGCGGGTCGTGCACCAGGCGGCGTACGAACAACCCCGATGCCCGTACCGCGAGTTGGTCCTCGGAGTGTGTCGGAGCTCCCGCGAGGACCTCGCCGAGTCGCTCCGCGGCAGCCGGAACGCTCAACTCCGGAAGGTCGATCAAACCGCCCCAGCGCTCCGGGTGTTCCAGCCCGACGACCCGGCCGAAGCCCCACAGCTGCGCCTGCGCCGCGCTGATGGTTGCCTCGTCCCCACGTTGCGTGGCCACCGCGTTCCGCGTCGCCAGCCACAGCGGCGCGTCGAGCCCCGCGTCACCCAGTGCCTGCACCAGCAGCAGCGTGCCTGCCACGCCGCGGGGGACCGCGTGTGCCGGGTGCGGGGTCTCGTCGAACCCGAGCAGCGACAGCACGCCGCCGACCTCGTCGCCGTCGGCGGTGGTGGACGCGAGAACCTGGCGCAGCCGCTCGGCCAGCTGGATGCGGTCGTCTTCGGCCGCGTCCCACGTGACGCGGGCGACCTTGGCTCCGCGCTCGGTGAGCGCCCGGGACGCGGCGGCCACCCAGTCGGTGTCCGCGTGTCCCGCCGGGATGGCCAGCAGCCACGTACCGTCGAGCGCCGCCGAGGTCCGCTCGGCGGCCAGCGGCTTCCAGGTGACCCGGTAGCGCCAGGCGTCGAGCGTCGACTGCGTACGGCGCTGCCGGTGCCAGGAGGAGAGTGCGGGCAGCAGGGAGTTCAGCGAGGACTGCTCCTCGGTGCCTTCGACCGCGAGCGTCGTGGCCAGGGACTCCACATCGCCGCGCTCGACTGCCGCCCAGAAGCTCCCGTCCAGGCTCTCCGCGCGCCCCTGGGAGCCGCTGCCCGCGGGCAGGGGGGTGACGTCCAGCCAGTAGCGCTTGCGCTGGAAGGCGTACGTGGGCAGATCGACGCGGGACGCGCCCGCGCCGGCGAAGGCCGCACCCCAGTCGACAGTCACACCCTGGACGTAGGCCTCCGCGAGCGAGGTGAGGAAGCGGTCGAGACCACCCTCGTCGCGCCGCAGGGTGCCGGTGACCACCGGGGCCGCACCGTGCTCCCCCTCCAGGGCCTCCTGAATGCTCATGGTGAGCACGGGATGCGAGCTGACCTCGACGAACGCCCCGTAGCCCTGGGCCACGAGCTCCCTGACGGCCGACTCGAAGTGCACGGTTTGGCGCAGGTTGCGGTACCAGTAGTCCGCGTCGACAAGCGTGTCTCCGAGCCAGTCCCGGTGCACCGTGGAGTAGAGCGGGACCTGGGCCGACGCCGGCTCGATCCCCGCCAGCAGCCCTGCCAGCTCGCCCTCGATGCGCTCCACGTGCGAAGTGTGCGACGCGTAATCCACCGGAACCCTGCGCGCCCGGACATCCTGAGCCTGGCACTGGGCCAGCAACTCATCAAGCGCCTCGACCTCACCGGCCACCACCACCGACGCCGGCCCGTTCACCGCCGCGACCTCGATCCGGCCGCCGAACGCCTCAAGCCGAGACTCCACCTCCACCAACGGCAACGCCACCGACACCATCCCGCCAAGCCCCGCCAACCCACCGGCAATCGCCTGCGACCGCAGCGCCACCACCTGCACCGCATCCCGCAGGGACAGCGCACCCGCCACATACGCGGCCGCGATCTCACCCTGCGAATGCCCCACCACCGCAGCCGGCTCAACACCATACGAACGCCACAACGCGGCCAGCGACACCATCACCGCGAACGACACCGGCTGGACCACATCCACCCGCTCCAACGAGGGAGCACCATCCGCCTGCCGCACCACATCCAGCAACGACCAGTCCACATACGGTGCGAGCGCCACCGCACACTCGTTCATCACCTCCGCGAACACCGGAGAGGCATCGAGCAGACGGGCACCCATTCCGGCCCACTGCGAACCCTGACCCGGGAAGACGAACACCACACGGTCAGCCGTCCGTGTCACGCCGTCCACCGGCCCCGTCACGACGCCCGGCACCGACTCACCCCGCGCCAGGGCGCCGACTCCGGACACCAGTGCGTCCAGGTCCCCGCCGACCACGACGGCCCGGTGCTCGAACTCCGACCGCGCGGACACCAGCGACCAGCCGACATCGACCGGCGACAGACGGCTGTCGCTCCGGACGTGTGACAGCAGCCGGCCCGCCTGCTCGCGCAGCGCCTGCGCGCCACGACCCGAGACCACCCACGGCACCACCGCGGGAGCCGCACCCGGCTCCTCGGTCCGCTGAAGCTTGGCCACCTCAGGGGCCTGCTCCAAGATGACGTGCGCGTTCGTACCGCTCACCCCGAACGAGGAGACACCGGCGCGGCGCGGGCGGTCACTCTCCGGCCACTCCCGCTGCTCGGTCAACAACTCGACCGCGCCCGCCGACCAGTCCACCTTCGTCGACGGCTCGTCGACGTGCAGGGTCTGCGGAAGCTCACCGTGCCGCATGGCGAGCACCATCTTGATCACGCCGGCGACACCCGCGGCGGCCTGGGTGTGGCCGATGTTCGACTTCAGCGACCCCAGCCACAG
>NZ_JBVISC010000011.1:0-214888 GCF_055575715.1 Streptomyces sp. NPDC034037
GGCGCCGACCTCACCTACGCCTGGCCCACCAACGAGATCGCCGTGATGGGCGCCGAAGGCGCCGCCAACGTCATCTTCCGCCGCCAGATCGCCGCCGCCGAGGACCCCGAAGCCATGCGCGCCCGCATGGTCAAGGAGTACAAGGCCGAACTGATGCACCCCTACTACGCCGCCGAACGCGGCCTGGTCGACGACGTCATCGACCCCGCCGAGACCCGCGAGGTCCTCATCAACTCCCTCGCGATGCTCGCCAACAAGCACGCCGATCTGCCGTCGCGCAAGCACGGCAACCCCCCGCAGTAACGGCGGGACCGGCCCGCGCCGCAGCAGCCCACAAGGAGAACGCCGCAGATGACACCGCCCGACATCAGAGTGGAGAAGGGGCACGCCGAGCCCGAGGAAGTCGCGGCCATCACCGCGATCCTGCTGGCCCGCGCCGCAGCCCGGCCCGCCGACGCCCCCGCCCGCCGCGGCCGCGACAAGGCCGGCTGGCGCCGCCTGGAGCGCACCCCCGGCTTCCGCGCCCCGCACAGCTGGCAGGGCTGACACCACCGCCTCACCAAGGCCCCGTACCTCCCTCAGGAGGACGGGGTCTCACGTGTACGCGCCCACGGACTCCCGGAGATGGACGGCGGCCGACTCCGCGAGGGCCCGCACCGCCGGCTGCCAGGGCCGGCCGCGCGGCCCGCTCAGGACCAGCCGACGCGCGGCCCGCGGTTCGACCGGCAGCAGGACGAGGTCGGCCGGGACCAGCGCCTCGGAGACCTCGGACAGGACGCTCACCCCCATCCCGGCCTGCACCATGCTGATCAGCGTGGCCAGGTCCCGCACCCGCCGCACCGGGCCCACCCGCCCCCCGGCCAGGCGGTACAGCTCCCGCACCCGCTCCTCGCAACCGCCCGGCGAGACGAGGAACGCGTCGTCCTCCAGATCGCGTACGTCGACGGCCGCCTCGCCCGCCAGCGGGTGATCGCGCGGGAGCAGCGCCCGGTAGCCGTCGTCGGCGAGCGGCACACCGGGCCCGGGCGGCGGATCGATCACCTCGCCGAAGGACTGACCGACCTGGCCGTCTCCGCCCTCGGCAAGTCGAGGGCGCGCACGATCGTGCACCTCGACCTCGTCCCCGCCGACCGGTACCACGTCGCCGGAAAACCCCTGACGGGCGCCGCCCGCGACGCGCACCTGGAGGTCAGCCTCACGGCGGGCACCAACAGCGCGGCGCAGAAGGCGGCTTTCATCGCCGCGGCCCACACCTTGCTCACCGAGCTGCTCGGCCCGCTCGCCCGTGGCGCTGTCGCCCTGCACGAGCTGCACCTCGAGAGCTACGGCTATCGGGGTGTGACCCAGTTCGAGCACTACCGGGGAGCGGGGGGATGCTAGGGCATGTTTCGAAAGTCCCGTCTGCCTGGCGACGCCTGGCACGCACGCTCGCCGCGTTGTCGGGATCGCCCCGATACCACCAGTATCGGGGCGACCCTCCGCCTTGCGATCGCACGCACCAGACGCCGCCAGGTCCGCCCTGCGGGCGGACGACGCTACTTTCGAAACACGCCCTAGCGCAGTCGTGCCATCAGGGCGTGTTCGACCAGCGTGATCAGCGCGCTCTTCGCGTCCGCGCGGTGGCGGGCGTCGGTGGTGATGATGGGGGTGTCCGGGCCGATCTGCAGGGCTTCGCGGACTTCGTCGGGGGTGTAGGGCTGGTGTCCGTCGAAGCCGTTGAGGGCGATGACGAAGGGCAGGCCGCTGTTCTCGAAGTAGTCGACGGCGGGGAAGCAGTCGGCGAGGCGCCTGGTGTCGACGAGGACGACTGCGCCGATGGCGCCGCGGACGAGGTCGTCCCACATGAACCAGAAGCGGTCCTGTCCGGGGGTGCCGAAGAGGTACAGGATCAGGTCCTGGTCCAGGGTGATGCGGCCGAAGTCCATGGCGACGGTGGTCGTCGTCTTGTCCCCGGTGTGGGTGAGGTCGTCGATGCCCGCGGACGCGGACGTCATGACGGCCTCGGTGCGCAGCGGGTTGATCTCAGAGACCGCCCCGACGAACGTGGTCTTGCCCACGCCGAAGCCGCCCGCCACCACGATTTTCGCGCTGGTGGTGGAGCGGGCTGTTGCTCCGCCGCTAGAGCTTGCGAAGTCCACTGAGCACCCTTTCGAGCAGTGTCACGTCTGGCTGGCCGCCGGCGGACTCGTCGCCGCCGGGCTGGTGGATGGCGACAAGTCCGGCCTCCGCCAGGTCGGCTACGAGGATCCGGGCGACGCCGAGGGGAATGGTGAGCAGTGCCGAGATCTCAGCGACTGACTTGATCTCGCGGCACAGGTTGCAGATCCGCTGATGCTCGGGCAACTGGCCCTGCAACTGGTGCGGCTGTGCGGTGGTGTGCACCAGCGCCTCGATGGCGAGCTGGTAACGCGGCCTGGTGCGGCCGCCCGTCATGGCGTACGGGCGCACCAGCGGGTTGTGCGCCGCCGCGGCGGGCGCCGGTTCGGGGGCGCGCCGCTGGGGCTGCACGGGCTGGATCCGGGGCGCGCGCCCCGGCGTGCCCTGGTCGTAGGGGCGCGGACCGGGCTGCTGGGACGGCGCGTAGGGCTGGCGGCGGTGACTCGGCGCGGAGGGGAAGTTGTACCGGTTCGGCCCGCCGTCGTGCTGACCACCCTGGCCATGACCAGGGGTCCAGTTCGCCGATGACGAACTGTCTGGGGGTGTTGCCACGTTGCTTCCTCCTCCGACTGTGCCGGGCACCATCACTGTGGAGCCGCGTCCCGAAACCTTACGGGGCCGGGACGCGAAAACGCACCGTCTGTCTGTTAGTTGAGAAGGCTCCCCTGGAGCTCCGCGCGCAGGTCCGGCGTGAGGACGGTGCCCGCACGATCGACGAGAAGTGCCATTTCGTACCCGACGAGGCCGATGTCCGCGTCCGGGTGGGCGAGAACGGCGAGCGAGGAACCGTCGGAAATGGACATGATGAAGAGAAATCCTCGCTCCATCTCCACAACGGTCTGGGTCACGGCGCCGCCCTCGAAGATCCGGGAGGCCCCGGCCGTGAGGGAGGTCAGACCCGAGGCGACGGCCGCGAGCTGGTCGGCACGGTCACGGGGGAACCCTTCGGACATCGCCAGAAGGAGTCCGTCGGCGGAGACCACCACCGTGTGGGACACCCCTGGGGTGTTGTCCACGAAGTTGGTGATCAACCAGTTCAGGTTCTGCGCCGCCTGGCTCATCGGGCTCACACTAACGCTCCTGGTTGTAGGTGCTATCAGGGCTGAAGCCCTGGCCATTCGTGTCACTGCTGGTGTTGCGGCCCCGCTGGACGCCGCGGCGCAGGTTGCTCAGCCTGCCCCGTACTTCCTCGGGGTCGCGGGAGACCTGGGGGCCGCCCTGGGGGGTCTGTTCCGCGGTGCCCTCGACCAGATTGGCCTTGGGCACCCGCCGCGGGAGCCCGGACGAGGTGACTCCGCCCGCCTTCGGCTCCTTGAGGCGCTCGGCCCGCTGCCAGCGCTCGTCGTTGGACGAACGCAGGTCACGGCCGTTCTGCCCGCCGTGGCCGTCGGCCGTGGCGGGGGCGCTCCCGTTTCCGTTCGGGCCCGAGGGGCCGCGGCGGGGGAGACCCGCGTCGGTCAGGTCGTGGACGGCGGACGGACCCGGTCCCGGCCGCTCGAAGCCTACGCTCTCAGCACCGGCCGCGGGGGCCTGAGCGGATTCCGCTTCCTGACCGTAATCAGGCTGGTGGCCGTCACCGCTGGGCCAGTCGTCCTGGCCGGTACGTTCCGGATAGGAGATCTGGGGGTCCTGGTAACCGTCCTGCGCCGGGTAGTACCGCTCGTCGTACGCGGGCGCCTGCCGCTGCTCGCCGTAACCGCCCTCGCCGTACTGGCCGTTGTCGTACTGACCATCCGCGTACTGTCCCTCGGCGTACTGCGCGTCGGCGTACTGCGCGTCGGTGTGCGGGGCGGCGGCGTACTGCTCACCGGCGTAGTCGTCGCCCCCGTATGCCGGCCTGCCCTGGTCGTACGAGCTCTGCTGCTCGTCGTACGCGGGGGAGTGCTGCGGCTCGTACGCGTCCTGCTGCTGGGCCTGGTACGCCTGCTGGGGCTGGTGCGGCTGCTGCTGCGGCTCGACCTCGTCGCGGAAGAGCGGGCGGCCGCCGCCCGGCTGGTGGGCCTGCGCCTCCAGGGCCGCCCTGCGCTCCTCGCGCATCAGCGAGCGGCCGACCGGGTCGAGACCCTGCGGCTCGCCGCCGTCACCGTGGTAGCGGCTGTCGTCGAAGCCCAGCTCCGCGGCGGTGCGCTGCGGCTCGGCCGCCAGGACCTGCTGCTCCGGGATGATCGAGGAGACGGTGAACTCGGGGTCCTGCGCGTGCTCGCCACCGCCACCGTGCGTGATGCCGTCCGGCAGCATGACCAGCGAGGTCGTGCCCGCCTGCTCGCCCGAGGGACGCAGCTGGACGCGGATGCCGTGCCGGTCGGCGAGGCGGCCGACCACGAACAGGCCCATGCGCTGCGAGATCGCGGCGTCCACGGTCGGCGGGTTGGCCAGCTTGTGGTTGATGTCCGCGAAGTCCTCGGCGGTGAGGCCGATGCCCTTGTCGTGGATCTCGACCATGACGCGGCCGTCGGGCAGCCGGGTCGCGGTGACGCGGACCTTGGTCTGCGGCGAGGAGAACGTGGTGGCGTTCTCGAGCAGCTCGGCCAGCAGGTGCACGAGGTCGGTCACGGCCAGGCCGTGGATCTCGGCCTCCGGGACGCCCTCCAGCTCGATGCGCTCGTACTGCTCCACCTCGGAGGAGGCGGCGCGCAGCACGTCGACCAGCGGGACCGGCTGGTCCCAGCGGCGGCCCGGCTCCTCGCCGGAGAGGACCAGGAGGTTCTCGCCGTTGCGGCGCATACGGGTCGCCAGGTGGTCCAGGCGGAAGAGGTTCTCCAGCTGGTCCGGGTCGGCCTCGTTGTTCTCCAGGTCGGTGATGAGGGTCAGCTGGCCCTCGATCAGCGACTGGTTGCGGCGCGAGAGGTTGGTGAAGATCGCGTTGATGTTGCCCCGGAGCAGGGCCTGCTCGGCGGCGAGCCGCACGGCCTCGCGGTGCACCTGGTCGAAGGCGCGGGCGACCTCACCGATCTCGTCCGTGGTGGAGATCGGGATGGGCTGTACGCGGGTGTCCACGCGGCCCGGGTCGGTGCGCGAGAGCTGGTCGACCAGCATCGGCAGGCGCTGCTCGGCGATGCCGAAGGCGGCGGTGCGCAGCCGGCGCATGGCACGGGACATCTGGCGCGCCATCATCCCGGCCAGGATGAAGGCGGCGAGCAGGGCGAGCACCACGATGGCGCCGGTGATGTAGGCGTTGCGCTGCGCGGTGGCGGCGATGTCGGACGCCTCGTCCACGGCCTTGTCGGCGAGGTCCGACTCGATCGTGCGGTAGGCGTCGAACTTGGCGCTCGTGGTCGCCCACCAGGCCTGGCGCGTGATGCCCCGGCTCGCCAGCTCGACGCGGGTGCTCGGCTGCGTGCTCTCCATGGTGGCGAGCGCCGCGACCATCTTCTCCTGCGACGGCGGCGGATTGGCCTGCTTCTCGGCGGCGGCCGTCAGCTCCTTCTTCGCCCGCTCCAGCTTCGCGACGTCCTCGGGGGTGCCACCACCGGTGTACTCCTCGATGGCGATGCGCTCCAGGTAGGCGTACGAGGAGAGCGAGGTGCGCTGGAGCGTGAGCGAACCGGTGCCGGGGCCCGGCTTGACCAGCAGGTGGGTGCCGAGGGACCGCTGGAGCGACAGCGCGGCCTTGGAGAGCGAGATCGCGTAGACGGTACGGCCGTAGCTGGTGATGTTGCCGGTGCCCAGACCGAGTTCGTTGGCGAACTCCATCAGGGGGTGCTGGATGGCGACGTAGCCCTCTTCGGTCTGGGCGCCACTCAGCTTGGTGGTGTAGGCGGCCTGACGCAGCGGAACCAGCTTGGGCTCCACCTTGTGGAAGGCGTCGAGACGACGGTTGAGGCCTTCCTTGTCCGGCATCTTCTCCGTGGCGTCCTTGAACGCGGCGGCCGCCTTGTCGGTGGCCTTGCGGGCCCGCAGGACGGCCGGGTCGTCGCGCTTGCCGTTCAGCAGCGGGACGGCGGAGATGTCGCGTTCCTCGATGAGGCGGTTGCCGTAGTCGAGGGAGGCCCGCACCAGGCGGGCGGTGTTCTCGGCGTCCTGGGCCTCGTTCCAGGTGTCGATGGAGCCCTTCACCTGGAAGCCGCCCATGACCAGGCCGACGAGCACGGGTATGAGGAGGATGGCGTTCAGCTTGGTCGGCACGCGCCAGTTGCGGGGCGACATCCGGCCGCCGGAGGGAGCCGGGGGCTCGTTGCCGGGGGCGCCGCTCACGTCAACGGGGGACGCCGCTGTGCGCGGCGGCGGGGTGAAGTTGCCCCGCGCGTCCCCGGTGGGGGGTGCCGCGGGGCTCGTCTTGCTTCGCCTCACTCGACCAACAACCTCTCGGCGGCGGCACTCACTCTCGTGCCGCTGTCGTCTCCAAGGCCCGTGCTACTGGGCAGTTCAGCGCATTCCAGCACGTCAGGCGCCGCTCTTCCAAACAGTGGGATGCACAAGTCCCGAGTGGTGTAAGCCTCAGATAAATCGGTCATAAAGAGCGAGCCCCGCCAAAAGGCGGGGCTCTTGTGAGCACAGTGGCACCAGGCGACCGCGACGCGTGGCGGTCACCGGACAATTCTCTGTCGAAACGTTATGAATACGGCGTCGGCCCGTGTCTAAGGACACAGACCCCTCCGATCAGGCTACGACAACTTCCGTATACACCTGCCTACTTGAGACGTGCCATAAGTGCGTGCTCCACCAGCGTGATCAAGCCACTCTTTGCGTCTGCACGGTGTCGCGCGTCGGTGGTGATGATCGGCGTCCCGGGGCCGATCTGCAGGGCTTCGCGGACTTCGTCGGGGGTGTAGGGCTGGTGTCCGTCGAAGCCGTTGAGGGCGATGACGAAGGGCAGGCCGCTGTTCTCGAAGTAGTCGACGGCGGGGAAGCAGTCGGCGAGGCGCCTGGTGTCGACGAGGACGACTGCGCCGATGGCGCCGCGGACGAGGTCGTCCCACATGAACCAGAAGCGGTCCTGTCCGGGGGTGCCGAAGAGGTACAGGATCAGGTCCTGGTCCAGGGTGATGCGGCCGAAGTCCATGGCCACCGTGGTGGTGGTCTTGTCCCCGGTGTGGGTGAGGTCGTCGATGCCCGCGGACGCGGACGTCATGACGGCCTCGGTGCGCAGCGGGTTGATCTCAGAGACCGCCCCGACGAACGTGGTCTTGCCCACGCCGAAGCCGCCCGCCACCACGATCTTGGCGGAGGTGGTGGAACGGCCGGAACCGGAGCCTGAGCCGGCCGAGCCGTTAGAGCTTGCGAAGTCCACTGAGCACCCTTTCGAGCAGTGTCACGGCAGGCTGGCCGCCGGCGGACTCGTCGCCGCCGGGCTGATGGATGGCGACGAGCCCGGCCTCGGCCAGGTCCGCCACCAGGATCCGGGCCACACCGAGCGGCATCGACAAGAGGGCCGAGACCTCGGCCACCGACTTGACCTCACGGCACAGGTGGCAGATCCGCTGGTGCTCGGGAAGCATCCCCATCAGCTGGGCCGGGTCGGCCGTGGTGCTCACCAGCGCCTCTATGGCGAGCTGGTAGCGGGGCCGGGTCCGGCCGCCGGTCATCGCGTACGGACGCACCAGCGGCTGGTCGCCCTCCATTCCGTACGAGGCGTCGCCGTACGGGTTGTGAGAGGCGGTGGGCGGGGTCATGGATCCTCCGGGCGGGACAGCAGGTCATCTGCGTGTGCCGTCTGACAGAGCCGGTGGGGGCATGTGGCGGCCGGACGGTTGGTCAGTACGTTCGGTCGGTGGGGCGGCCGAAGGGGCGGGAGCGCGGCTGGGCCGGCGCCGCGCTAGTGGAGCAGGCTGCCCTGCAACTCGGCGCGCAGGTCCGGGGTGAGAACCGCCCCCGCGCGGTCGACGAGCAGCGCCATCTCGTACCCGACGAGGCCGATGTCGCACTCGGGGTGCGCCAGCACGGCCAGGGAGGAGCCGTCGGAGACCGACATGATGAAGAGGAACCCCCGCTCCATCTCCACCACGGTCTGGGTGACGGTGCCCCCCTCGAAGATCCGGGAGGCCCCGGCCGTGAGCGAGGTCAGCCCGGAGGCGACCGCGGCCAGCTGGTCGGCGCGGTCGCGCGGGAACCCCTCGGACATGGCCAGAAGGAGGCCGTCGGCGGAGACCACGACCGTGTGGGACACCCCTGGGGTGTTGTCCACGAAGTTGGTGATCAACCAGTTCAGATTCTGTGCCGCCTGGCTCATCGGACTCAACTAACGCTCCTGCTGGTGAGTGGGGCGAGGGAAACTGCCGGTCTGGCCGGTACCGGCCTGTCGACCCTGCTGAATGCCCCGACGGAGATTCGTCAGCCGGCCGCGCACGTCGTCGGGCGCACGCGAGACCTGCGGACCTGCGCTGTCCTGCTGCTGCTGGGCCGTGCCCGCGACCAGGTTGGCCCTCGGGACGCGACGCGGCAGTCCGGATGTGGTGACGCCGCCCGCGGTGGGCTGGCGGACGCGCTCGGCCTGGCGGCCCAGCTCGTCGTTGGGGGAGGAGCGCCAGCCGGCCGGGGTGGCGGGGGTCGCGCCGTTCTGGGTGTTGGCGTTGCCCGGCGCGCCGGGCGCGGCCTGACGCGGGGACCGCGAGGGCAGCGGACGCTGCGGGCCGGGGCCCTGGGGCGCCTGCTCCGCGGCCTGCTGCTGCGCGGGCTCCGCGGCGCGGCCACCGTCCGGGCGGCCGTGCCGGGCCTGCTGCTGGTCCGGCTGACGGCTCTGCTGTTCGGCCTGGGCGCGCTGGTCCTGCTGCTGCTGGAACCAGTTGGTCTCCAGCGTGTCGTACAGCGGCGTACGGCCGTCACCGGGGCCGGCGGCGGGCAGCAGGTCCTCGGGCCGCGCGGACCCCGGCTGCTGCTCGGCGGCCTGCGGCTGGTGCGGCAGGCCCTGGTGCGGGTCGCCGCCCTGGCCGCGGCGCGGGGCGGGCGGACGCGGCACGGTGTAGTCGGGCATCTCCCGATTGCCGTGCTGAGCGGGGCCGCCGGGCTGCGCGGGGCCGCCTGCCTGGCCCTGCGGCCGGCGCGGCTGACCCTGCTGACCCTGCTGCGGGTTGTGCTGGGGCTGCTGGTGCTGCGGTGCGCCCTGCTGGGCGTCGCCCTGGCCGCCGAAGACGTCCGAGCGGACGAACTGGCCGGTGCCCTGGTCCTGCGGCGCGGGGGTGCCCGGGGGCGGCGCGTCGAAGTCGGGGCGGGGGAACTGCGCGGTGGAGCCCGGACCCTGCCGGTCGTCGGGGGCCGCGGTGGGCTGCGCGAACTGGCCGGTGGACTCGTGCTCCTCGTGACCGCGCGGCGCGTCGAAGGGCTCGCGCGACTGCGGCCGCGCGTTCTCCTCGCTCCAGCTGGGCACGCGGGGCTGGGGGGTGCCCCCGGGCAGCTCGGCGCGGGGCCCGCCACGGGGCGGCAGCTGAGGCCGGCGCCCCGGGTCGCCGTCGGCCGGCGGGGGCATGGCGTTCGTACGCTGCTGGGGAACCGGAGGCTGCTGGACACCGCCGCCACGGCCGCCCTGCGGCGCCTGCTGCTGGTGCCCCTGCGCCTGCTGGGGCTGCTGAGGAGCCTTACGGCCCTGCTGCCCCTGCTGACCCTGAGGCGTGGCCGGCGGACGCTGCTGGCCGGTGTCCCGGGCGGGCAGCGCGGCGCGCGGACCCGAACCGGCGACCTGCTGGCGCGGCGCCGGGGCACCGGGCCTGCCCGCGCCACCGGGGCCGCCCAGGCCGGGGCCACCAGGCCCACCGCCGAGCGCGGGACCACCGCGGCCGGGGCCACCGGCACCGCCGGGGCCGCTGCCGAGCGCCGGGCCGCCGTTGCCGGCACCGACCCCGCGGCGTGCGGCCGCGGCGCCCGCGGCGGCCTGAGCGGCCGCGGGACCACCGGACGGACCGGGCTTGCCGGGCATCTTCTTGCCGCCCTGGGCGACGTCGACGGGGAGCATGACCAGCGCGGTCGTGCCGCCGGAGTCGGAGGGGCGCAGCTGGATGCGGATGCCGTGGCGCTGCGAGAGGCGGCCGACCACGAACAGACCCATGCGGCGGGAGACGGAGACGTCCACGGTGGGCGGCGAGGCGAGCCGCTCGTTGATCGCGGCGAGGTCCTCGGGAGAGAGGCCGATGCCGGTGTCGTGGATCTCGATCAGGACGCGGCCGTCGGGCAGCGCGTGACCGGTGACCTTGACCTTGGTCTGCGGCGAGGAGAACGAGGTGGCGTTCTCCAGCAGCTCGGCGAGCAGGTGCACGAGGTCGTTGACGACGCGGCCGGCGACCTCGGTGGCGGGCACGGCGGACAGTTCGATCCGCTCGTACTGCTCCACCTCGGACGCGGCGGCGCGCAGCACGTCGACGAGCGGCACGGGCCGGGTCCAGCGCCGTCCCGGCTCCTCACCGGCGAGCACGAGGAGGTTCTCGCCGTTACGGCGCATGCGGGTCGCGAGGTGGTCGAGCTTGAAGAGCGAGGAGAGCTGGTCGGGGTCGGCCTCGCGGGACTCCAGCTCGGAGATGAGCGAGAGCTGGCGCTGGATGAGGCCCTGCGAGCGGCGCGAGAGGTTGGTGAACATCGCGTTGACGTTGCCCCGCAGAAGGGCCTGCTCGGCGGCGAGGCGGACGGCCTCGCGGTGCACGTCGTCGAAGGCCGCGGCCACCTGGCCGATCTCGTCCCGGGAGTGCACACCGACGGACTCCACCGAGGTGTCGACGTCCTGCGGGTCCGACTCCGAGAGCTGCTTGACCAGCTCGGGCAGGCGGTCCTGGGCGACCTTGGTCGCGGTGTCCTGGAGCCGGCGCAGCGAGCGGATCATGGACCGGGCCACGACGAAGGCGCCGACGAGGGAGACGCCGAGCACGAGCAGGATCAGCGCACCGTTGAGGATGGCCGACTGCTCCGACTCGTTGCGCAGCTCGCGGGCCTTCTGCTCCATCTCGCCGAGCAGCGTCAGCTCGATCTTGGACATCGCGTCGATCTTGGTGGCGTCGTTGTCGACCCAGTCCTTGTACGACTTCTTGTCCTGGAGCTTGATGCCGCCCTCCTGTTCGAGGACGCGCTTGGCGTACTCGTCGGAGGACTTGATCGAGGAGTTTCCGCCGTCGATGGGCTTGGTCAGGTCACCGGCGTTGCCCGCGTAGATCTTGCTGAACGTCTGGAGCTGCGAGCGCTCCTTCTCGTTGGCGCTGAGACCGAAGGTGCGGTCCGTCTCGCTGAGCTTGCCGTACTCGGAGTCGTTCGCGGGCAGGGCGGCGGCGATGATCGCCCGCTGCACCGAGGCGTACTCCTTGGCCGAGGAGAAGGCGGCCAGGGCGCGGGTGCGCTGGATCATGTCCGGATTGCTGGTCGCCTGGGCCATGTCCTGCGACAGCGCGAGCAGCTGCTCGACGAGCTGGCTGTAGGCCTCGACGGTCTGCGACGTCGAGGTGCCCTTCTTGTAGGCGTCCTTGCGGACCTTGTTGATCTGCTGGAGCTGCTGGGTGATCTGGACCGCGCTGTGCCGGACGCCGAGCAGACCCTTCTCGCCGTCCGAGTCGTTCAGGTCCTGGGTGCCCTGGAGGAAGTTGCGGTAGATCCGGTCGGTCTTGGCGCGCGCGCCCTTGACCGTGTAGTCCGAGGCCGTCGCGCCGTGCGAGAGGGGGCCCGCGGACTTGTCGCGCTCCTCCTGGAGCGCCGCGGCCAGCGCCGTGGCCTGCTTGGTCATGTCGGTCAGCAGCTTCATGTTGTCGAGCTGCTGGATCTCGTCCATGGACGAGTTGATGCGGAGCGCGCCGAGCGAGGTCGCGGTGATCACGGGGAGCGCGAGCAGCGACACCAGGCGGGTGGAGATGCGCCAGTTGCGCAGCGCTATTCGTGAGCCGGGGCCGGGGGGAGTCTTGGCGTCGGACGCACCCTTGCCCTTGCCCTTGGCCGGGGCGGCCGTCGGGCCGGTGCCCGTCGCACCCTGGCGCGCGGCGCCGGCCGTGCCGCCGGGCGCGCCCGGTCCCGGGTTCTGGGCGTGCTGGGGCGAGGAGCCGCGGTCGCCGCCGCGCTCCGGCTCCGCCGAGGCATCCCCTCGGCCGCGACCGGCCTGGGGAGACCCCTTGCCATCCCTCTTGAAACGTCCCTGCACTAGCGTCGCAACCTCTGGACCAGGCGTCCTGCCGCTTGACGGCGGGACGGTGTCGGCGTCGTGGGGCGTCAGGCGCCCCATGGGTGGTCGTTGAGTGACCGGCGCTGCTCCCCCTTCCCGCCGCCACTCGGCGCTGCGTTGCGCCTCTGCGCGCCGGTTCGATCCCGCGGCGGTCCCGGGAATTCCAGCACAGTGCCGGATCTCCAACAAGGCCCGCGTGTCGGCCCCCCGACCGGGTGACACCGTGTGAGGGCAGGGTCACGAGACGTAGAAAGTGATCCGGGTCAAAACGGGCGCATCCCCGCAAAGGCGCTACCGAGAGGGGGTGTCCCAGTCTTCATGATCAGGAGCGGAATGGTGCCTTCAGTGGCGCAATGTCCGTTTCCAACTGCCGTAGGAGGGGCCTGGTTTGACCCTTTTGCCCGCTCATTCGTGAGCAAACTCACATGAAGATCATGGCCTCTTCCGGACTTTCGCCGGGAATTGGATGTTTAGCCTGACGCTTTACAGGGATGGCGAGACCGACAAACCCGCGTCCGTCAGACGACGCCTCAACCGACAAGGTCCGAACAGCAGATGAAGACTGTGAAGTCCACCATGTTCCGCAACATAGCCAACCCGCGCCGCACCACTCTCGCGCATCTGAAGGACGCCGACGACGTCCAGCGCGCGGCCGAGCTCCCGGAGCACGCCGTCGACCTCCCCACCCAGACCGCCAACCCCAAGCGCACGATCCTCATGGAAACCCCCGAGACCTTCACCCCCTCCGGCGCCTGACGCTCTGACGACGAGCCCGGGCCAGAGAACTCCAGCCCGTCCGGCGTTTGAGGACGAGCCGCGAAGCGGCGACAGACCGAGGCGAAGACGGGGGCCACGGCAGACACGCCCGTAAGCAGGCCGCAGGCCCCCGCGTTAGCCTGGGGTGTCACACCGCAACCACCTCAAGAGGCAAGAGCGTGCGCATCGCCAGGTTCTCCATCGACGGCAATGTCGGCTACGGCGCGGTCGAGGGGGAGAGCGCCCCCGGCAAAGAGGGCGGCCTCGTCCTCGACATCATCAAGGGCATCCCGTACGCCGACTTCGAGCTGTCCGGCACCAAGGTCCCGCTGAGCAAGGTCCGCCTGCTGCCGCCGGTGCTCCCCAACAAGATCGTGGCCTTCGGCCGCAACTACGCGGAGCACGCGGCGGAGCTCGGCAACGAGACGCCGGACGTCCCCTTCGCCTTCCTGAAGCCGTCCACCTCGCTCGTCGGCTCCGGGGACGCCATCACGTACCCCTCGTTCTCCGAGGAGCTGCACCACGAGGCCGAGCTGGCCGTGGTCATCGGCCGCATGTGCCGCGAGGTCCCGCGCGAGCGGGTCAAGGACGTGATCTTCGGCTACACCTGCGCGAACGACGTCACCGCGCGCGACGTGCAGCGCCGCGAGAAGCAGTGGGCCCGCGCCAAGGGCTTCGACAGCTCCTGCCCGCTGGGCCCCTGGGTGGAGACGGGGCTGGACCTGGCCGCCGCGAACGACCTCACCATCCAGTGCACGGTCAACGGCCAGCAGCGCCAGCTCGGCCGCACCAGCGAGATGACCCACTCCATCGAGGACCTCATCGTCAACATCTCCGAGGCCATGACGCTGCTCCCCGGCGACGTCATCCTCACGGGCACCCCGGCCGGCGTCGGGCCCCTCAACGTCGGCGACGAGGTCGCCGTCACCATCGAAGGCATCGGCACTCTCACCAACAAGGTGATCAAGCGTGGCTAACGCGACCCCCGTACGCGTACGGTTCTGTCCCTCCCCGACCGGCAACCCCCATGTGGGCCTGGTCCGCACCGCCCTGTTCAACTGGGCCTACGCCCGGCACAACGAGGGCACCCTGGTCTTCCGCATCGAGGACACCGACGCGGCGCGCGACTCCGAGGAGTCCTACGCGCAGCTCCTGGACTCGATGCGCTGGCTGGGCCTCGACTGGGACGAGGGCCCCGAGGTCGGCGGCCCGCACGCGCCGTACCGCCAGTCGCAGCGCATGGACATCTACCGCGACGTGGCGGCCAAGCTCCTCGACGGCGGCTACGCCTACCCCTGCTACTGCACCACCGAGGAGCTGGACGCCCGCCGCGAGGCCGCCCGCGCCGCCGGCAAGCCGTCCGGTTACGACGGCCTGTGCCGCGCCCTCACCGACGAGCAGAAGCAGGCGTACGAGGCCGAGGGCCGCAGCCACATCGTCCGCTTCAAGATGCCGGACGAGGCGACCACCTTCACCGACCTGGTGCGCGGCGAGATCACCGTCCAGCCGGAGAACGTCACCGACTACGGCATCGTCCGTGCCAACGGCGCCCCGCTGTACACGCTGGTCAACCCGGTCGACGACGCCCTGATGGAGATCACCCACGTCCTGCGCGGCGAGGACCTGCTCTCCTCCACGCCCCGCCAGATCGCCCTCTACAAGGCGCTGATCGAGCTGGGCGTCGCCAAGACGATCCCCGAGTTCGGCCACCTCCCGTACGTCATGGGCGAGGGCAACAAGAAGCTCTCCAAGCGCGACCCGCAGGCCTCCCTCAACGTCTACCGCGAGCGCGGCTTCCTCCCCGAGGGCCTGCTGAACTACCTCTCCCTCCTCGGCTGGTCGTTCTCCGCGGACCAGGACCTCTTCTCGATGTCCGACATGGTGGCGCGGTTCGACGTCGCGGACGTGAACCCGAACCCGGCCCGCTTCGACCTGAAGAAGGCCGAGGCGATCAACGCCGACCACATCCGCATGCTGGACGTGAAGGCGTTCGCGGAGGCCTGCGAGCCCTGGCTGAGGGCCCCGCACGCCAACTGGGCGCCCGAGGACTTCGACGAGGCCGCCTGGCAGGCCATCGCGCCGCACGCGCAGACCCGCCTCAAGGTCCTCTCCGAGATCACCGACAACGTCGATTTCCTGTTCCTGCCGGAGCCGGTCTTCGACGAGGCCAGCTGGACCAAGGCCATGAAGGAGGGCTCCGACGCCCTGCTGCGCACGGCCCGCGCCAAGCTGGAGGCGGCCGACTGGAGCTCTCCGGAGTCCCTCAAGGAGGCCGTCCTGGCCGCCGGCGAGGAGCACGGCCTCAAGCTCGGCAAGGCGCAGGCCCCGGTCCGCGTCGCCGTCACCGGCCGCACGATCGGCCTGCCCCTCTTCGAGTCCCTGGAGATCCTGGGCGAGGACAAGGCGCTGGCCCGCATCGACGCGGCGCTGGCGAAGCTGACCGCCTGACCAGCGGATACGTGCACGAAGGGCCCGGAAGCCGAGACGGCTCCCGGGCCCTTCGCCTACCGTCGATGCCATGCCCGCCAAAGCCGTGCCCGTCAAAGCCGTGGTCTGGGACATCGACGACACGATCTTCGACTACGCGAGCGCCGACACGACCGGCATGCACGCGCACCTCACCGCCGAAGGCCTCCTGGAGGGGCATGAGTCCGCCGAGCGCGCCCTGGAGCGCTGGCGGCTGCTCACCGAGCGGCACTGGGCCCGCTTCGGCGCGGGCGGCATCACCTTCGAGGCGCAGCGCCGCGACCGCGTACGCGACTTCCTGGACGCCCCCGGTTTGAGCGACGCCGACGCCGACGCGTGGTTCCACCGTTACGTCGGTCACTACGAGTCGGCCTGGTCCCTCTTCCCGGACACGCTCCCCGCCCTGGACGCCCTCGCCGACGGCTACCGCCACGCCGTCCTGTCCAACTCCGCGCTGGCGGTCCAGGACCGCAAGCTGCGCCTCCTCGGCGTGCGCGACCGCTTCGAGGCCGTCCTGTGCGCCGCCGACCTCGGAGTCTCCAAACCGGCCGCCGAGGCCTTCCTCGCGGCCTGTACGGCGCTGGGGCTGGCCCCCGCCGAGATCGCCTACGTCGGCGACCAGCCGGAGATCGACGCCCGGGGCGCCCGGGACGCGGGCCTGGTCGCCGTCTGGCTCGACCGCGACGGCACGAGAGGGGAGGGCCCCACCGGCGTGCACCGCATCAGGGACCTCTCCGAGCTGCCCGCGCTGCTGCGCGCCGATACCCGTTTTGGAGCGCCGTCCACCTTCGGGTAATGTTCTTCCTGCGCCGCCCGAGAGGGCCGAAAGGTCCGGCCGGGAAGCGCACATCAAAACAAAATCCCCCCAGGGGGTTGCGGTTTGATGGCCTATGGTGTAATTGGCAGCACGACGGTTTCTGGTTCCGTTAGTCTAGGTTCGAGTCCTGGTAGGCCAGCTCGCAGAGCTCATCTGCAAAATGTGGATCATGTCCACGAAGCCCCCGTTGTGTAGCGGCCTAGCACGCTGCCCTCTCAAGGCAGTAGCGCCGGTTCGAATCCGGTCGGGGGTACAGATCCTTCCCACGGGGACAGCTCGGGTCGCACCCACTGTCCCTGATGCAGGATCGCTAGGGCCCCCGTTGTGTAGCGGCCTAGCACGCCGCCCTCTCAAGGCGGTAGCGCCGGTTCGAATCCGGTCGGGGGTACTGTGGTCTGGTCTAGACCACCAGTGGGCTATGGTGTAATTGGCAACACGAAGGTTTCTGGTTCCTTTGTTCTAGGTTCGAGTCCTGGTAGCCCAGCGCAGTACAGCAGCATCAGCTAGCCCCCGTTGTGTAGCGGCCTAGCACGCCGCCCTCTCAAGGCGGTAGCGCCGGTTCGAATCCGGTCGGGGGTACAGAAGAGACGAGAGGCCTTCCCACTGGGAGGGCCTCTTCGTCATTCCCGCCCGTCCCGCTCCTCTCACCCGTCCCGCCGTGTGTAGCGGCGGTTCGACTCCTCGCCGTGCGCGAGCCGGCGCAGGGCCAGCAGCACCGGTTCGTACAGCACCGTGAGCGCCACCGCCGCCTCCAGCTGCTCGTCGGGCGACTCGTACCGCTCCAGCAAGTCCAGGTCGGCGACGGCCAGTTGGTGCCCCGAGCGGGCATAGGGCGCCAAGTCCTCGACCGCGCACGGATATCCGAGCCGCGTCAGGCTGGCGACCGCCGTCACGAGCATCCGGTGCGCCGGCGACTCGTCCCCGTAGGCGCGGGCCGCCTCCCAGCCGAGACGGGCGAGCAGCGCGTCCACCGTGCGCCGCGCCGCGTCCTCGGCCGGCTCGTCCCGGGTGCCTTCCGGGCCGTGCGGCAGGGCCCAAACCGCCGCGCCCAGACGGGAGTTGTGGTCCAGCTCCTCGTCCTCCAGGGCGGCCAGGACCTCGCGCGCCGAGGAGATCGGCACCCGGCCCACCTGGATCAGCGCCCGCACGAGCCGCAGCCGCCGCAGATGCGTCTCGTCGTACTCGGCCTGCGTCGCCGTCACCCGGCGACCCGCCGGCAGCAACCCCTCACGCAAGTAGTACTTGATCGTGGCCGTGGGAACCCCGCTGCGCCGGCTCAACTCCGCCAGTCTCATCGGTTCACGCCTTTCTTCCTGTGCACCCCTCCTTGCGGCCCGGATTGGAGAGTGGCACTATCCAATCATGGATAGCGGGACTATCCAATGTTCGGCCAGGGCTCTACCAAGGGGGACCGCCATGAGCGACAAGCCGATCGAAGGGCGCATGACCGCGGAGGCGACGGGGGAGGTGGTCGTCTTCCACATCGGGATGCGCGTCAACAACTTTCTCGCCGTGCGCAGTTGGTGGCCCGTCTTCCTGGCCATGCCGCGGATGCTCAAGGAACTGTCGAAGGACCCGGGGAGCGGGATGCTGGGCTTCCGGCTGCTGTACGGCGGCCCGCGCCTGCTGTACGTGGTGCAGTACTGGGAGTCGAGCGAGAAGCTGCTCGCCTACTCGGCGGCGCGGGACAAGGCCCACCGGCCCGCCTGGGCGGCCTTCAACCGGCGCGTCCGGGAAGGCAGGGGCAAGGTCGGCTTCTGGCACGAGACATATGTCGTGCCGGCCGGCGCGCACGAGGCGGTCTACCTCAACATGCCGCCGTTCGGCCTGGCGAAGGCCACCGGCGTGGTCCCGGTGGGGCGCCGCGGGGGCCGGGCGGCCGACCGCCTCGGGACGGTCTGAGGGGCCGGCCTGCGGGGGCGGGCGCAAGGGCGCCCGCGAAAGAAATGAGCGCTCGAAGGGGCCCACGCGGCGTTGGGGCGGCCCCGTCGAACGCTCGGGGAAGGCGGTGTGTCAGCCGGAGCGGCGCAGGGCCTCGGAGAGCCGCCCGGCCGCGTCGATGACCGCCTGCGCGTGCATGCGGCCCGGGTGGCGGGTCAGGCGCTCGATCGGCCCGGAGACCGACACGGCGGCGACCACGCGGTTCGAGGGCCCCCGCACGGGCGCGGAGACGGACGCGACGCCCGGCTCCCGCTCGCCGATCGACTGGGCCCAGCCCCGGCGCCGTACCCCCGAAAGGGCCGTCGCCGTGAAGCGGGCGCCCTGGAGGCCGCGGTGCAGGCGCTCCGGCTCCTCCCAGGCCATCAGGATCTGCGCGGAGGAGCCCGCCTTCATGGTGAGCGTCGAGCCGACCGGGACGGTGTCCCGCAGACCCGAGAGGCGCTCCGCCGCCGCGACGCAGATGCGCATGTCGCCCTGGCGGCGGTAGAGCTGCGCACTCTCGCCCGTGACGTCGCGCAGATGCGTGAGGACCGGGCCCGCCGTGGCGAGCAGGCGGTCCTCGCCGGCCGCCGCCGCGAGCTCCGCGAGGCGCGGGCCGAGGATGAAACGGCCCTGCATGTCCCGCGCCACCATCCGGTGGTGTTCCAGTGCCACGGCCAGCCGATGGGCCGTGGGTCGTGCGAGCCCGGTGGCCGCGACCAACCCCGCGAGGGTGGCCGGACCGGACTCCAGGGCGCTCAGGACGAGAGCCGCCTTGTCGAGAACGCCGACGCCGCTAGAGTTGTCCATGCGTCGATACTCGCGTCTCACTCTGTGAAACGCAAGTTCAATTTTCCGTGGAACGCGCCACTCTGTAGGAGCGATCCGCGGACCAACGGATTTCGCGGCCGACGTACGGCACGAGGGGTACGGGCGTCGGCGGACAGATTCTCTAGTTGGGCCGGCGAAGCGGCCGGTCGGAGGGAAAGCGATGGGTAGGACACTCGCGGAGAAGGTCTGGGACGACCACGTCGTCCGGCGCGCCGAGGGCGAGCCCGACCTCCTCTACATCGATCTGCACCTGCTGCACGAGGTGACCAGCCCCCAGGCCTTCGACGGCCTCCGCCAGGCCGGCCGCCAGGTGCGGCGGCTCGACCTCACCATCGCGACCGAGGATCACAACACCCCGACCCTCGACATCGACAAGCCCATCGCCGACCCCGTCTCGCGGGCCCAGCTGGAGACGCTGCGCAAGAACTGCGCCGACTTCGGCGTACGCCTGCACCCGCTGGGCGACGTCGAGCAGGGCGTCGTCCACGTGGTGGGACCGCAGCTGGGCCTGACGCAGCCGGGCACCACCGTGGTCTGCGGCGACTCCCACACCTCCACGCACGGCGCCTTCGGGGCGCTGGCCTTCGGAATCGGTACCTCGCAGGTCGAGCACGTCCTGGCCACCCAGACGCTGCCGATGGCCCGCCCCAAGACCATGGCCATCACCGTCGACGGCGAACTGCCCGCGGACGTCACGGCCAAGGACCTGATCCTCGCCGTCATCGCGAAGATCGGCACCGGCGGCGGCCAGGGCTACGTCCTGGAGTACCGCGGCCCGGCCATCGAGAAGCTCTCGATGGAGGCCCGCATGACCATCTGCAACATGTCCATCGAGGCGGGCGCCCGCGCCGGCATGATCGCCCCGGACCGGACCACCTTCGACTACATCCAGGGCCGCCCCCACGCCCCCGAGGGCGCGGACTGGGACGCCGCGGTGGCGTACTGGCAGACCCTGAAGACGGACGAGGACGCGGTCTTCGACGCCGAGGTCCGCATCGACGCCGCCTCGCTGGCGCCGTTCGTCACCTGGGGCACCAACCCCGGCCAGGGAGCACCGCTTTCGTCGCGCGTCCCCGACCCGGCTTCGTACGAAGACGCTTCGGAGCGCAACGCCGCCGAAAAGGCCCTGGAGTACATGGGGTTGACCGCGGGGCAGCCGCTGCGCGACATCAAGGTCGACACCGTCTTCGTAGGTTCGTGCACCAACGGCCGCATCGAGGACCTGCGCGCGGCCGCCTCCGTCGTCGAGGGCCGCAAAGTCGCCGACGGCGTACGGATGCTGGTCGTGCCCGGCTCGGTGCGGGTCTCCCTGCAGGCCGTCGCGGAGGGCCTGGACAAGGTCTTCACCGCCGCCGGCGCCGAATGGCGGCACGCGGGCTGCTCGATGTGCCTCGGCATGAACCCCGACCAACTGGCCCCCGGCGAGCGTTCGGCGTCCACGTCCAACCGCAACTTCGAGGGCAGGCAGGGCAAGGGCGGCCGCACCCATCTGGTCTCCCCGCAGGTCGCCGCCGCCACCGCCGTCACCGGCCATCTGGCCTCGCCCGCCGATCTGTCCGACGCCCCCGTGACCGCCGGAGTCTGAGAACCATGGAAGCATTCACCACGCACACCGGCCGGGCCGTCCCGCTGCGCCGCAGCAACGTCGACACCGACCAGATCATCCCCGCCCACTGGCTGAAGAAGGTCACCAGGGACGGCTTCGAGGACGGCCTCTTCGAGGCCTGGCGCAAGGACCCGGAGTTCGTGCTCAACAAGCCCGAGCGCCAGGGCGCCACCGTGCTGGTCGCCGGACCCGACTTCGGCACCGGCTCCTCCCGCGAGCACGCCGTGTGGGCCCTGCAGAACTACGGTTTCAAGGCGGTCGTCTCCTCCCGCTTCGCCGACATCTTCCGGGGCAACTCGCTGAAGAACGGCCTGCTCACCGTGGTGCTCGACCAGCAGGTCGTGGACGCGCTGTGGGAGCTGACGGAGAACGACCCGAAGGCCGAGATCACCGTCGACCTGCGCGACCGCCAGGTCCGGGCCGAGGGCATCACCGCCGACTTCGAACTCGACGAGAACGCCCGCTGGCGGCTGCTGAACGGCCTGGACGACATCAGCATCACGCTGCGGAACGAGCCGGACATCGCCGCCTACGAGACCAAGCGGCCCTCGTACAAGCCGCGCACCACCCGGGTCTGACCCCCCGCGCGGCACCCCGCAAAGCCCTGATGTACCCCCAATCGTGGACGGTTGGGGGTACATCTGTGTCTGCCCCCGGGAAGGGCCCCGATGGCCTGAACGGGTGGAGTCAACTCCCGTGATTCGGCCGGAAGAAGAGGCCGGAAATCCCCTTGTACTCGGCTGGACCGGGTACCCTCATGAGGGCGCCGGACGGCGGTAGTTACCCCCTGCGGAGGCGACAACTCGCCCCAGATGGCACAATCGGTGCATGGAACGCGACAGCCAACTCGAGCTCTACGGGCTCGTCGCGGACCAACTGAAGGAAGCGCACTCCCGAGTGCGCGCACTGCAAGTCCCGGAGGGCGTACGGATGGCGCTGACCCGGAAGCTGCTGGTCATTACGGCCGCGGCCAAACACGATCTCGCCGATGCGGCAAGGCGTCTGGAGCGTTTGATGGCTTCCCTCGACGAAGCGGACGAGGGCCGATTCCCCGAAGACACCTGAGTGTCGAGCCTCAACGGGCCTTCGCGGAACTCCGAGATGGGCCAGTTCGTTGCGGCACAAGGGTGATTAGCCCGTTTCGTGTTTGATTTGCGGTATATATCTGCCTAACGTGCGAAAAAGCCGGAGTATTTCGCTCCCGGCAATGTCTCCGAAGGGGAAGACGTGAACAAGGCGCAGCTCGTAGAAGCGATTGCCGACAAGGTGGGGGGCCGTCAGCAGGCCGCCGACGCCGTGGACGCGGTCCTGGACGCCATCGTCCGTGCCGTGGTCGGCGGTGACCGCGTTTCGGTCACCGGCTTCGGCTCGTTCGAGAAGGTCGACCGCCCGGCCCGGTACGCCCGCAACCCGCAGACCGGGGAGCGCGTGCGGGTCAAGAAGACCTCGGTCCCGCGTTTCCGCGCCGGTCAGGGCTTCAAGGACCTGGTGAGCGGCTCCAAGAAGCTCCCGAAGAACGATGTCGCGGTCAAGAAGGCACCCAAGGGCAGCCTGACCGGCGGCGCTTCCGCGACGGTCAAGAAGGCGGCCGCCAAGAAGGCCACCACCGCCAAGAAGGCGACGGCGAAGAAGACCACCGCCAAGAAGGCCACCCCGGCGGCGAAGAAGACCACGGCGACCGCCAAGAAGGCCACGGCGACGGCGAAGAAGACCACCGCCAAGAAGGCCACGGCGACGCCCGCGGCGAAGAAGACCACGGCGACGGCCAAGAAGACCACCGCCAAGAAGGCCACGCCGGCCGCCAAGAAGGCCGCCACCGCGAAGAAGACCGCGCCGGCCGCCAAGAAGGCCGCCACGGCGAAGAAGACCGCGCCCGCCAAGAAGGCGACCACGCGCAAGACGACCGCCAAGAAGGCCACCGCCCGCAAGAAGTAAGAGCGGGCACAGGGGCACTCACGCGCCGGGCCGGACTCCCACGGGGGAGCCCGGCCCGCGTCGTGTGCCCAAGGGGCGGCCCGCGCCGGCCACGCCCTAGAAGGTCTGGAGCGTCACCAGGGTGATGCGGCGCGCTTCGCCCGCGCCCTCGACCTCGATCCGCACCCGCTGCCCCGGCCGCAGCAGCCGCAGCCCGCCCGCGTCGAACGCGGGGGCCGCGAAGGGCACCGGCGTGCCGTCGTCGAGCAGCACGCTGCCGCTGCGGGTCTCGGAGTCGTACGTGTACGCGGTCGCCTGCATGGCAGCAGCGTACTCAGTCCGCGATGAGCAGTCGGGCGGCGGCCGCGGAGGTCCGGGGTCCCACGCCCAGCGCGAGCGCGGCCCGCAGGTCCTCGCCGGTGTCCACGTCCTGGCGTACGGAATCGACGTCGGCGAGCGTCAGTTCCACGGCTCCGGACGCCGTGTGCCGCGCGCGGGACGCCGTGCCGAATGCGGGGCGCAATTCCACACCGGCCGCCGCGGCCAGCAGCGTCGTCCCGATTCCGGCGGCGTCCGGCAGAAATGCCCGGGGAAATTGCGCGGCCCGGTCGAGGACCCTGCCCAATTCCATGGGGCGCAGCGCGGGCAGATCGGCGTTCAAAGCGGCGACGGGCGCCTCGGGCCGTTCGGCGCGCACGGCCGCGGCGCCGTGCCGCAGCGCGGCGTTCAGACCGTTTCCGGGTTCATCGGCCAGGATCCGGGCCCCCAGTGCCGACAGCTCGCGGCGCGCGAGGGCGTCATCCGTGACGACCGCCACATCCCGTACCGCGGGGCAGGCCACCGCGGCGGCCACGGTGTCCTGCGCGAACGCCAGGGCCAGGGCGGGGCGCGGACCGTCGCCGGCGGTGGCGGCGAGCCTGCTCTTGGCGCGCGCCAGCGGCTTCAGGGGTATGACCAGGGTCCACTGCACGGGCGCTCCGTCCTTGTCGTCGCGCCCATTGTGACCCGCTCGCCGCGGGGGGTGGCGGCAGACGGGTGGGCGTACGGTGTTCTCGACAGACCGGCAGCCTGGAGTGACACTTGTGCGGCCGCCCAGGTTCATGGAGGAAAGGTGTCCGCGTGTCCCGCCGCAGAATCGGCTTCTGGTACCGCCTTGCGGCGGTGATCGCAAAACCGCCGCTGGTGGTTCTGTTCAAGCGGGACTGGCGTGGAATGGAACACATTCCGGCCGACGGCGGATTCATCACGGCGGTGAATCACAACTCGCATATCGACCCGTTGTCGTACGCCCACTACCAGTACAACACGGGACGGGTGCCGCGTTTCCTGGCAAAGGACGGCCTTTTCCGGGACGGCTTTGTCGGCAGGGTCATGAAGGGCACGGGCCAGATCCCGGTCTACCGGGAGACCACGAACGCGCTGGACGCCTTCCGCGCCGCGGTCGACGCCATCGAGCGCGGCGAGTGCGTCGCGTTCTACCCCGAGGGCACGCTCACCCGGGACCCCGACATGTGGCCGATGACCGCGAAGTCCGGTGCCGCGCGGGTCGCCCTGGAGACCAAGTGCCCGGTGATCCCCGTGGCGCAGTGGGGCGCCAACCTCGCGTTGCCCCCGTACAGCAAGAAGCCCTCCCTCTTCCCGCGCAAGACCCTTCAGGTGAAGGCCGGGGCCCCCGTCGACCTGTCGCGCTTCCACGACAAGGAGCCGACGCCCGAGGTGCTCCGCGAGGCGACCGAGGCCATCATGGCCGCGATCACCGAACTCCTGGAGGAGATCCGCGGCGAGAAGGCCCCCGACCGGCCCTACGACCCCCGCCGGGCCCGGCTGGAGCAGCGACGCAAGGCAGCGGCCCGCAGGGCCCGGCGGGGCAGCGCGGACAGCACCACGGACAGCACCTCGGAGGACAGCAAGTGACGAACCCCGCGCACCCGGCAGGGGCCGTGAAGGCCGCCGTCTTCGGAACGGGCTCCTGGGGTACGGCCTTCGGCATGGTGCTCGCCGACGCGGGGTGCGACGTCACCCTGTGGGGGCGGCGCGCCGAACTCGCCGAGGCGGTCAACTCCACGCGGACCAACCCCGACTACCTCCCCGGCGTCGAGCTGCCCGAGAACCTCAGGGCCACCACCGACCCCGCCGAGGCCGCCGAGGGCGCCGACTTCACCGTGCTCGCCGTGCCCTCGCAGACGCTGCGCGGCAACCTCGCCGCGTGGGCCCCGCTGCTGGCCCCCGACACCGTCCTCGTCTCCCTGATGAAGGGCGTGGAGCTGGGTTCCGCGATGCGCATGAGCGAGGTCATCGGGGACGTCACCAAGGTCCCCGCCGACCGCGTCGCCGTCGTCACGGGACCCAACCTCGCCCGGGAGATCGCCGCCCGGCAGCCCGCCGCCGCCGTGGTCGCCTGCGAGGACGAGGCGGTCGCCCAGCGCCTGCAGCGGGCCTGCCACACGCCGTACTTCCGCCCGTACACCAACACCGACGTGGTCGGCTGCGAGCTGGGCGGCGCCGTGAAGAACGTCATCGGCCTCGCGGTCGGCATCGCTGACGGCATGGGCCTCGGCGACAACGCCAAGGGCTCCCTCATCACCCGCGGCCTCGCCGAGACCACCCGGCTCGGCCGGGCGATGGGCGCCGACCCGCTGACGTTCTCCGGACTGGCGGGCCTCGGCGACCTGGTGGCCACCTGCTCCTCGCCGCTCTCGCGCAACCACACCTTCGGCACCAACCTCGGCAAGGGCATGACGCTGGAGGAGACCATCGCGGTCACCCGGCAGACCGCCGAGGGCGTCAAGTCCTGCGAGTCCGTGCTGGATCTGGCCCGCAGGCACGGCGTCGACATGCCGATCACGGAGACCGTCGTCGGCATCGTGCACGACGGCACGCCCCCGGTGGTGGCCCTCAAGGAGCTGATGGCGCGCAGCGCGGGCCCCGAGCGTCGCTGACTGTTCCCCGGGCAGCGGGTACGCTCAACGCGATATGAGCAGCGAGAACCTCCCCCCGAGCCCTGAAGCGAGCCCCGAGTCGAGCTCCGGGCAGCAGCTCCGCAAGCCGCGCGTGGCCGTCGTCTTCGGCGGCCGCAGCTCGGAGCACGGCATCTCCGTGGTGACGGCCGGTGCCATCCTGAGCGCCATCGACCGCACCAAGTACGACGTCCTGCCCATCGGCATCACCACCGACGGCCGTTGGGCCCTGACGGCGGACGAGCCGGAGCGGATGGCCATCACCGACCGCAGGATGCCGAGCGTCGCCGAGATCGCCGAGTCCATGGAGGGCGGCGTCGTCCTGCCGCTCGACCCGGGCAACCGCGAGGTCGTCTACAGCGAGCCCGGCTCCGTGCCCAAGGCGCTCGGCGACGTCGACGTCGTCTTCCCGATGCTGCACGGCCCCTACGGAGAGGACGGCACCCTCCAGGGACTGCTCGAACTCTCCGGAGTGCCCTACGTCGGCTCCGGTGTCCTCGCCTCGGCCGTCGGCCAGGACAAGGACTACATGAAGCGGGTGTTCACCTCCTTCGGGCTGAACGTCGGCCCCTACCTGGTGATCCGCCCGCGCGAGTGGCGCCAGGACGAGGCGGGCGCCCGGCAGCGCATCGCGGACTTCGCCGGCGAGCACGGCTGGCCGCTGTTCATCAAGCCCGCGCGCGCCGGCTCCTCGATCGGCATCACCAAGGTCGACTCCTTCGAGGGCCTTGACGAGGCGATCGCCGAGGCGCAGCGCCACGACCCGAAGATCCTCGTCGAGGCGCTGCTGCGCGGCCGCGAGATCGAGTGCGGCGTCCTGGAGTTCGAGGACGGCCCGCGCGCGAGCGTCCCGGCCGAGATCCCGCCGGTGCAGACGCACGACTACTACGACTTCGAGGCGAAGTACATCGACTCGACGCCCGGTATCGTGCCCGCCCCGCTGACGCCCGAGGAGACCGAGGAGATCCAGCGGCTCGCGGTCGAGGCGTTCGAGGCGGCGTCCTGCGAGGGCCTGGTGCGCGCCGACTTCTTCCTCACCGAGGACGGCCGGTTCGTGATCAACGAGATCAACACGATGCCGGGCTTCACGCCGATCTCCATGTACCCGCAGATGTGGGAGAAGAGCGGCGTCCCCTACGCGGAGCTGGTGGACCGCCTCATCCAGGCGGCGCTGAACCGCTCCACGGGCCTGCGCTAGTCCACTGGTCCATCGGCCCGAGGGCGTCAGGCGATGCCCTTGGGGATGGTCCTCTTGATGGGGGCGGCGAAGTCCGTGAGCGGGCCGAGGCCGTCCCCCGCCCGCTCCTTGGGCAGCGTGACCTCCACGTAGGCGAGCCGCGCCCCGGTGGTGAACGTGTACGACCCGTCCTCGCGCTTCTGCAGGAGCCAGGCGACGCCGTTCACCCGCACACCGTTCTGCCCGGCGTAGGCGGGATCGATCATCTCGGGGGGCCGCTCGACGCCGCAGCGCAGTATGATCGCCGGGTCTCCCCACCCGGCGGTCAGCTCCGACTTCGGCCCGGGGTCGGTGCGCTCCAGCCCGTCGATCTTCTTCGGGAGCTGTTCGTGCAGGTCCCGGCAGAGCCCCGCCGCCTTGGCACCCGGGGACGGAACCACCACCGACGCCCGATCGTCCGTGGCCGAGCAGGCCGCCGTCGTGAGCGACAGGGCGAGAGCGGACGTGGCGACAAGGCGGCGGCGCCGGAGACGAGCGATATTCACCGGGTCAGGGTAGACGGGGGCTACAAGTGCACGACCGGGCAGGTCAGGGTGCGGGTGATGCCGTCCACTTGCTGGACCTTGGCGACCACCATGCGGCCGAGCTCGTCGACCGTGTCCGCCTGGGCGCGCACGATGACATCGTAGGGACCGGTGACGTCCTCGGCCTGGATCACTCCCGGGATCTTGCCGATCAGCTCGGCGACGGTCGACGCCTTGCCGACCTCTGTCTGGATCAGGATGTACGCCTGTACCACGGAACCTCCAGGGCGCCGACGAGGATCATGTGGGGAGAAGGGACGCCACGGTACCGCGTCGCCGCGCGTCACGGGGAGACCCGGGCGAACCGCGGCGTGCACATCGTGATGGACGGACAACACGACTCGACGGTCACGTCGACCGTACCGACGACAGTGACGGCTCGCGACCGGGGGCCGGGCAGCGCGAAAGGGCATGGTGAGACTCGGTGAAGGGAACCGTGGGCGAATTGGGGGAGTTCGGGCTCATCAGAGAGCTCACCTCGCGGCTCACCTCCACTCCGGCCGTACGGCTCGGCCCCGGCGACGACGCCGCGGTCGTGTCCGCTCCGGACCGCAGGGTCGTGGCGAGCACCGACATCCTCCTGGAGGGGCGGCACTTCCGCCGCGACTGGTCCACCGCCTACGACGTGGGCCGCAAGGCCGCCGCGCAGAACCTCGCCGACATCGCCGCCATGGGCGCGGTGCCGACCGCGCTGCTGCTCGGCCTCGTGGTGCCGGCCGACCTCCCCGCCAGCTGGCCCACCGAGCTGATGGACGGCCTCAGGGACGAGTGCCAGGTCGCGGGCGCGGCCGTCGTCGGCGGTGACGTGGTGCGCGGCGACACCATCACCGTCGCCATCACGGCCCTCGGCGATCTGCGCAACCACGAGCCGGTCACGCGCGCGGGCGCCCGGCCCGGCGACGTCGTCGCCGTCACCGGCTGGCTGGGCTGGTCCGCCGCCGGCCACGCGGTGCTCTCCCGGGGCTTCCGCTCGCCGCGCGCCTTCGTGGAGGCCCACCGCAGGCCCGAGCCGCCCTACCACGCGGGCCCCGCCGCCGCCGGACTCGGCGCCACCTCCATGACGGACGTCAGCGACGGGCTCATCGCGGACCTCGGCCACATCGCCGAGTCGAGCAAGGTACGCATCGACATCCGCTCCGGTGACGTCGACGTGCCCACCCAGATGAACGACATCGGCCAGGCCGTCGGCGTCGACCCGCTCCAGTGGGTGCTCAACGGCGGCGAGGACCACGCGATCGTCGCGACGTTCCCGCCCGACGTGAAGCTGCCCGCCCGCTGGAAGGTCATCGGCGAGGTCCTCAACCCCTCGGCGCTGCCCCAGGTGACCGTGGACGGCGCGCCCTGGACCAGCAAGGGCTGGGACCACTTCGGGGACAACGGGGACGCCGAGTGAGCGCGCCGCCCCGGGTGCTCACCGTTGCCGGGTCCGACTCCGGGGGCGGCGCCGGCATCCAGGCCGACCTCAAGACCATGCTCGCCCTCGGCACCCACGGCATGAGCGTCGTCACGGCCGTCACCGCGCAGAACTCCCTGGGCGTGCAGGGCTCTTGGGAGCTGCCCGCCCAGGCGGTGCGGGCCCAGTACCGCAGCGTCGTGGACGACATCGGCGTCCAGGCCGTGAAGACCGGCATGCTCGCCTCGGCCGAACTGGTCGAGACCGTCGCCGACTTGCTGGCGGGCACCGACGCGCCCGCCGTGGTCGACCCGGTCGGCGTCTCCAAGCACGGCGACCCGCTGCTCGCGGCCTGTGCCCTGGACTCCGTCCGCACGAAGCTGCTGCCGGTGGCGACGGTCGCGACCCCCAACCTGGACGAGGTCGCCCAGCTCACCGGCGTCCAGGTCGCGTCGGAGGACGACCTGCGCCGCGCGGCCGCCGCCGTCCTCGCGTACGGCCCGAAGTGGGTGCTCATCAAGGGCGGCCATCTGCGCGGCGACGCCGTGGACCTGCTCACCGACGGCTCCGAGGAGCACCTGCTGCGCGCCCCGCGCCACGACAACCGCCACACCCACGGGACCGGCTGCACCCTGGCCGCCGCGATCGCGGCGCACCTGGCGCGGGGGTGGGACGTGCCGCAGGCGGTGGCGGCGGCCAAGGAGTACGTCACCGGGGCGATCGCCGCCGGGTTCGCGCTCGGCGGCGGGATCGGCCCCGTCGATCACGGCTGGCGGTTCCGGCAGGCCTAGGCCGCGCCCCACGCGCGTGCGGGCACGAAAAAGCCGGCTCCCCGAGGGGAGCCGGCTGATTCAGCAACCAGCTAGGTGCCGCGCTGACGTCAGCGCGAGACCTTGCCGGCCTTGATGCACGAGGTGCAGGCGTTGAGGCGCTTCGGCGTCCCGCTCACCACGGCACGCACACGCTGGATGTTCGGGTTCCAGCGACGGGGCGTACGGCGGTGCGAGTGCGAGATGTTGTTGCCGAAGCCCGGCCCCTTGCCGCAGACGTCGCAGTTGGCAGCCACGGGTCACTCCAAAGACTTCAGATGCACTTACGGTTAATCCCGGCATGCCGAGATCAGTGCAATGATCGAAGTGGCGTTGCCAGGAGGAATGTCCCGATGAGTATCGGGCAACCGGAGCAGCATACAACGACTGCTTCGGTACAACGAAACTACCACGGCTCGCCCGGCCCCCGCCCCGGGCCCCGTGTTCACCCTCGGTCTACGCTGCGTCCATTCCGGATGGTCAAGGAGGCGAACAGGTGCCGCAGAACCTCGACGCGGTCGCGGTGCGCGCCTGGTGCCGACTGGCTCTGGAAGCCCTCGGCAGGGCCCGCGAGGAGATCGACTCCATCAACGTCTACCCCGTCGCGGACGGGGACACGGGCACGAACCTCTATCTGACCGTGGAGTCGGCGTCCCAGGCGGTCGACGCGGCCTTCACGGGGCACGAACCGGCACTTCCCTCGCTGGCGGAGACGGTGCGGGCGATGGCGCACGGGGCGCTCATCGGGGCCCGCGGGAACTCGGGGACGATTCTGTCCCAGCTGCTGCGGGGGATGGCCCAGGTCCTCGCGGGGCCCGCCGGCGGCCAGGAGGGCGGCGACTTCCCGGCCGACGCCCCCGGTGACGCGGATCACGTCGACGCCCCCACCCTCGCGCTCGCCCTGCACCGGGCCGCGGAGTCCGCGTACGAAGCCGTGGCGCACCCCGTCGAGGGCACCGTCCTCACGGTGGCCACCGCGGCGGCCCGGGCGGCCGGGGCGGCACAGGGCGCCGACTGCGCGACGGTGGCCGAAGCCGCGTACGAGGGCGCCTGCGCGGCCCTGGACGCGACCCCGGGCCAGCTCGCCGTGCTGGGGCGCGCGGGAGTGGTGGACGCCGGCGGGCGCGGCCTCGTCGCGGTGCTCGGGGCACTCGTGCGGGCCCTGTCGGGCGGCACCGTGGCGCACAGGGCGGCCGACGGCGGCCACGCGCGCGTGAGCGCCGAGGAGGGCGCCGAGTGCGAGGAGACCCCGGCCGAGGGGGGCGGCCCCGCGTTCGAGGTGATCTACCTCCTGGAGGCCGACGACGGCGCGGTGGCGCGGCTGCGGGCCCGGCTCGACCGGCTCGGCGACTCGCTCGTCGTGGTCGGCGGCGACGGGCTGTGGAACGTCCACGTCCACGTCGACGACGCGGGAGCCGCCGTCGAGGCGGGCGTCGAGGCGGGCCGCCCGCACCGCATCCGCATCACCCACTTCGGGGCGGACGACGTCCACACCACCCCGCGGCCGCCCCGGGAACGCACCCAGCGGGCCATCGTCGCCGTCGTCCCCGGGGAGGGCCTCGCCGGCCTCTACGCCGAGGCCGGGGCGACCACCGTGCCCGCGCGCGTGGGGGAGCCGCCCGCGAGCGGCGAGCTGGTCGACGCCATCCGCAGGGCGCACGCGCACGAGGTCGTGCTCCTGCCCAACGACGCCGAGCTGCGCCACACCGCGGCCGCCGCCGCCCAGCAGGCCAGGACCGAGGGCGTGCGCGTCGCCCTGATCCCGACCCGCTCCGCGGTGCAGGGCATCGCCGCCCTCGCCGTGCACGCCCCCGACCGCCCCTTCGACGAGGACGTCGTCGCCATGACGTCCGCGGCCGGCGCGACCCGCTACGGCGAGCTGACCGTCGCCGAACGGCAGTCCTGGACCATGGCGGGCATCTGCCAGGCCGGCGACGTCCTCGGCCTGATCGACGGCGACGTCGCGGTGATCGGCTCGCAGGTCGCCCCCACCGCCACCGCCGTCCTGGACCGCATGCTGTCGGGGGGCGGCGAGATGGTCACGCTCGTCCTCGGCGAATCCGTCCCGGACTCCGTCGCCGGGCGGTTGGAGAAGCACGTGCGCGAGACGTACCTGGCCGTCGACACGGTCGTCTACCGCGGCGGCCGGCAGTCCGCGCTGATGCTGATCGGCGTGGAGTGACCCCCTCGCCGGGCGGCGGGCAGGGGGGACCTGCGGCGGATTGTCAGTGGCGTGGTGTGCAATGGATCTCGTGCCCGCGCTCGAAGAACCCCTGAAGAAAGTGGTCGGCCCCGCCACCGCGAAGGTGATGGCCGAGCACCTCGACCTGCACACGGTCGGCGACCTCCTGCACCACTACCCCCGGCGGTACGCCGAGCGGGGCGAGCTGACCCGCCTCGCCGATCTCCCCCTGGACGAGCACGTCACGGTGGTCGCCCAGGTCGCGAGCGCGCGCCTGCACACCTTCGCGTCCGCCAAGGCGCCCCGCGGCCAGGGCCAGCGCCTGGAGGTCACCATCACGGACGGCAGCGGCGAGCTGCGCCTGGTCTTCTTCGGCCGCGGGGTCCACAAGCCGCACACGGAGCTGCTGCCCGGCACCCGCGCGATGTTCGCGGGCAAGGTCTCCGTCTTCAACCACCGCCTCCAGCTCGCCCACCCCGCCTACGAGCCGCTGCGCGGCGGCGACCCGGACGCGGTGGACAGCTGGGCGGGCGCGCTCATCCCGATCTACCCCGCCTGCAAGCAGCTGGAATCCTGGAAGATCGCCAAGTCCGTCGAGACGGTCCTGCCCAGCGCCCCGGAGGCCCTGGACCCGCTGCCCGCCTCCCTCAGGGAGGGCCGCGCCCTCATCCCCTTGCCCGAGGCGCTCCTGAAGATCCACCGCCCGCACTCCAAGGCGGACATCGCCGCCGCCCGCGACCGGCTGAAGTGGGACGAGGCCTTCGTCCTCCAGGTCGCCCTGGCCCGGCGCAGGCACGCCGACGGGCAACTGCCCGCCGTCGCCCGCAGGCCCAAGGAGGGCGGCCTGCTCGACGCCTTCGACGCCAAGCTGCCCTTCACGCTCACCGAGGGCCAGCAGAAGGTCTCCAAGGAGATCTTCGACGACCTCGCCACCGAGCACCCGATGCACCGCCTCCTCCAGGGCGAGGTCGGTTCGGGCAAGACGATGGTCGCCCTGCGCGCCATGCTCGCCGTCGTGGACGCGGGCGGCCAGGCCGCGATGCTCGCGCCCACCGAGGTCCTCGCCCAGCAGCACCACCGCTCCATCGTGGAGATGATGGGCGAGCTGGCCGAGGGCGGCCTGCTCGGCGGCGCGGACCAGGCCACCAAGGTCACGCTGCTCACCGGCTCCATGGGCACCGCCGCCCGCCGCCAGGCCCTGCTCGACCTGGTCACCGGCGAGGCGGGCATCGTCATCGGCACCCACGCGCTCATCGAGGACAAGGTGCGGTTCCACGACCTCGGCCTGGTCGTCGTCGACGAGCAGCACCGCTTCGGCGTGGAGCAGCGCGACGCCCTGCGCGGCAAGGGCAAGCAGCCCCCGCACCTGCTGGTCATGACGGCCACGCCCATTCCCCGCACGGTCGCGATGACCGTCTTCGGGGACCTGGAGACATCCGTCCTCGACCAGCTGCCCGCCGGGCGCTCACCGATCGCCAGCCATGTCGTGCCGGCCGAGGAGAAGCCGCACTTCCTCGCCCGCGCGTGGGAGCGCGTGCGCGAAGAGGTGGAGAAGGGCCACCAGGCGTACGTGGTGTGCCCCCGCATCGGCGACGACCCCGACGAAGCCGCCGACCCCGCGAAGGGAGCCAAGAAGGGCGCCGGGAAGAAGTCCGCCGAGGAGAAGGCCCAGGAGGCGGCCACCGCCGAGAAGCGGCCCCCGCTCGCCGTGCTCGAGGTCGCCGAGCAGCTCGCGCGCGGCCCGCTCCAGGGGCTGGCGGTGGAGGTCCTGCACGGCCGCATGCAGCCCGACGACAAGGACGCCGTGATGCGCCGCTTCGCCGCCGGCGAGACGCAGGTCCTGGTCGCGACGACGGTCATCGAGGTCGGGGTGAACGTACCGAACGCCACCGCCATGGTGATCATGGACGCGGACCGCTTCGGCGTCTCCCAGCTGCACCAGCTGCGCGGCCGCGTCGGCCGTGGCTCGGCCCCCGGCCTGTGCCTGCTGGTCACCGACATGCCCGAGGCGAGCCCCGCCCGCGCCCGCCTCGGCGCCGTCGCCGCCACCCTCGACGGCTTCGAGCTGTCCCGCATCGACCTGGAGCAGCGGCGTGAGGGCGATGTGCTGGGCCAGGCCCAGTCCGGGGTGCGCTCCTCGCTGCGGATGCTCGCGGTCATCGACGACGAGGAGGTCATCGCCGCCGCCCGCGAGGAAGCGGTCGCCGTGGTCGCCGAGGACCCGGACCTGGAGCACCTGCCGGAGCTGCGCACCGCCCTGGACGCCCTGCTCGACGCCGAGCGCGAGCAGTACCTCGACAAGGGGTGACACCCGCGCACGCCATATCGTGGGAGGACCACCGCCCAGCAGAAGGACTCAGATGACCCGCGTGATCGCCGGTGCGGCCGGCGGACGCCGCCTCGCCGTCCCGCCAGGGAACGGCACCCGCCCCACGTCCGACCGCGCGCGCGAGGGCCTCTTCTCCACCTGGCAGGCCCTCCAGGGCACGCTCGACGGAGCGCGCGTGCTCGACCTGTACGCGGGCTCCGGCGCCGTGGGCCTGGAGGCGCTCTCCCGGGGCGCCGCGCACACCCTGCTCGTCGAGGCCGACGCCAGGGCGGCCCGCACCATCAGGGAGAACGTGCGGGCGGTCGGCCTGCCCGGCGCCGAGGTCCGAGCGGGCAAAGCGGCCCAGATCGTCCGGCAGGGGACGCCCTCCACCCCGTACGACCTGGTCTTCCTCGATCCGCCGTACGCCGTCACCGACGACGATCTTCGGGAGATCCTGCTCACACTCCGCTCGGAGGGGTGGCTCACGGCGGACGCGCTCGTCACCGTTGAACGCAGTACAAGAGGCGGGGAATTCGGCTGGCCGGAGGGTTTCGAGTCCCTCAGGTCCCGTCGCTACGGCGAAGGGACGTTTTGGTACGGTCGCGCCGCCTCTACGTGCGACGACTCAGTGATCGCGCCATGACCGGACCGGAGAGCGAGGGACTCACGTTGCGCCGCGCCGTATGTCCGGGGTCTTTCGACCCCATCACCAATGGACACCTCGACATCATCGCCCGCGCCTCCAAGCTGTACGACGTGGTGCACGTGGCGGTGATGATCAACCAGTCGAAGAAGGGCCTGTTCGAGATCGAGGAGCGGATCGACCTGATCCGCCAGGTCACCGCCGACTTCGGCAACGTCGAGGTCGAGTCCTTCCACGGCCTCCTCGTCGACTTCTGCAAGCAGCGCGACATCCCGGCCATCGTGAAGGGCCTGCGCGCGGTCAGCGACTTCGACTACGAACTCCAGATGGCCCAGATGAACAACGGCCTCTCGGGTGTCGAAACCCTGTTCGTCCCGACCAACCCCACCTACAGCTTCCTCTCCTCCTCGCTGGTCAAGGAGGTCGCGGCCTGGGGCGGCGACGTCGCGCACCTGCTGCCGCCGGTGGTCCACGCGGCCCTGGTCGAACGCCTGGGCGAGAGGTGACTCCCTGACGGCTCGTCATCCGGTGTCGGGCGGGCGCCCATCGGCCTTACAGTCGTCCCGTCCGTCTCCCAACCAGCTGTAGAGAGTGGCGAGCACACGGTGGACGTGCAGAAGAAGATCGACGAGATCGTCCGGGCGATCGGCAGCGCCCGGTCCATGCCCATGTCGGCCTCGTGCGTGGTCAACCGCGCCGATCTGCTCTCGATGCTCGAAGAGGTGCGCCAGGCCCTGCCCGGCTCCCTCGCGCAGGCCGAGCAGCTCATCGGCGGCCGCGAGCAGCTGGTAGAGCAGGCCCGCCAGGAGGCGGAGCGCATCATCGAGAGCGCGCACGCCGAACGCGGCTCCCTGATCTCCGACACCGAGGTCGCCCGCCGTTCCCAGGACGAGGCCGACCGCATCCTCGCCGAGGCCCGCCGGGCCGCCGAGGAGGTCCGCGCCGAGGCCGACGACTACGTGGACGGCAAGCTCGCCAACTTCGAGGTCGTCCTCACCAAGACCCTCGGCTCGGTGGGCCGCGGCCGCGAAAAGCTCCTCGGCACCGGTCCCGGCCTGGACGAGCACGGCTACGAGGACGAGGACGCCCCCGAGCGCAGCCACGACCCCGAGACCCTGCGCCGCGACGCCGACGCGTACGTCGACGCCAAGCTGGCCGCCTTCGAGGCGGTCCTCGCCAAGACCCTGGAGGCGGTCGGCCGGGGCCGCCAGACCCTGCACGGCCGGGCGCCCGCCGACGAGCTGAGCGCGCTCGGGGACATCCACACCACCCAGGGGCACACCACCGACGCGGAGTACCTCGCGGACCTCGCGGGCCCGGCCGCCGCCCCGGCCCCCCGGCAGGCCCCGGCGCCCCAGCAGCCGCCGCAGGCCCCACCGCTCCCGCCCCAGCAGCCGTACGTGCCCCAGCAGGCCCAGCAGCCCGAGCCGGACCCGTACGGTTACCAGCACCAGGACGCGCACCAGGACCCGTACGGCTACCAGCAGCAGTACGGCCAGCAGGACCCCTACGGCTACCAGCACCAGGACCCCCGGCAGTACCAGGAGCCGCGGCAGCACGAGGACCCGCAGCACCAGTACGGATACGCGCAGCAGGGCTACGAGCAGCCCGCGTACGAGGAGCCCGCCGCGTTGGAGGAGGCCAGCCTCTTCGACACGACCATGATCAGCGCCGAGCAGCTGCGCCGGTACGAGCAGGGCCGCCAGTAGCGCACCGGCCCGGATTGGGCCGTGGGCGAAAGGTCAAGTATCCTGGCTCTTCGGTCGCGCATACGTCCGCGACTTCGGCTGCCCGCCCAAGCCTCGGTCCCGAGGCACTGGACGCGGCGGCCCCTCCTCATGAACTTCCAGGATTCGAAAGCAGGAAAAGCCCTGAGTGCTCGCCTTGACCACCGCAACCCTCTCGTGTTCGACACACACGAGCTGGGCCGGCGTCCCGGTGCGCTGCAGCGGCTGACCCGTGAGATCGAGGCGCCCGGCCCGCCGGGCACCTTCGGCATCGAAGGGGTCGTCGGAGTGCCGCAGGGCGCGCCGGTCCAGCTGGAGATCCGCCTTGAGTCGGTCATGGACGGGGTGCTTGTCACAGGCACCGCCCGTGCGTCGGCGCAGGGGGAGTGCGTAAGGTGTCTGGAGCCGCTAGAGCTGGAGCTCGACGCGGACTTCCAGGAGATGTTCTCGTACCCTGACGCCGACGACCGGGGCCGCAGCAGTGCGGAGCCGGCCGACGACGCCGAGGAAGACGAGGACAGGCTCTTCCTCGAGGACGGCTTGTTCGACCTCGAGCCTGTGCTGCGCGATGCGGTGGTGCTCGCACTGCCGATGCAGCCGGTGTGCCAGGAAGACTGCCCGGGCCTGTGCTCCCAGTGCGGAGTGCGGCTCGCGGACGACCCGGACCACCACCATGACGCCGTCGACATTCGTTGGGCGGCACTGCAGGGACTCGCCGGGACCATCCAGGACGGCGAGAAGGACGAGATGAGCGGCGCCGGCGAAGCGGGCGTCGACGAGAAGCAGGAGAAGTAGCCGTGGCTGTTCCGAAGCGGAAGATGTCGCGCAGCAACACGCGCCACCGCCGGTCGCAGTGGAAGGCTGCGGTCCCCACCCTGGTTTCGTGTGAGCGTTGCCAGGAGCCCAAGCAGCAGCACATCGCGTGCCCGAGCTGCGGCACCTACAACAAGCGCCAGGTCCTCGAGGTCTGAGCGGCTGGTGAGAGGCACCGTGTCTAGCCCCAAGAAGGCGGAAGACGCCAAGAAATTGGCGGAGACAACGGCCTCGTCCCACACGCTTCTGGAAGGGCGGCTCGGGTACAAGCTCGAGTCCGCCCTTCTGGTGCGTGCGCTGACCCACCGTTCGTACGCGTACGAGAACGGCGGCCTGCCGACGAACGAGCGTCTGGAGTTCCTCGGGGACTCCGTGCTCGGCCTCGTCGTCACGGACACGCTGTACCGCACCCACCCCGATCTGCCCGAAGGCCAGCTGGCCAAGTTGCGGGCCGCGGTGGTCAATTCGCGTGCGCTGGCGGAGGTCAGCCGCGGCCTCGAACTCGGCTCCTTCATCCGGCTCGGCCGGGGCGAAGAGGGCACGGGCGGCCGGGACAAGGCATCCATCCTCGCCGACACCCTGGAAGCGGTGATCGGCGCGGTCTATCTGGACCAGGGTCTGGACGCGGCGGGCGAGCTGGTGCACCGGCTCTTCGACCCGCTGATCGAAAAGTCCTCGAACCTGGGCGCGGGCCTGGACTGGAAGACCAGTCTCCAGGAGCTGACCGCGACGGAGGGCCTCGGCGTGCCCGAGTACCTCGTCACGGAGAGCGGCCCCGACCACGAGAAGACCTTTACTGCTGCCGCCCGCGTCGGAGGCGTCTCGTACGGCACCGGCACCGGCCGCAGCAAGAAGGAAGCGGAGCAGCAGGCCGCGGAGTCCGCCTGGCGTGCGATTCGCGCCGCGGCGGACGAGCGGAAGAAGGCGGCCGAGGCCGTCGCTGCCGAGCGGCCCGAGGGGATCGTCGACACCCCCTCGGTCTGACGGCCGCCTATCCTTTGATGCCGGTCGCCCCTCGTGGGGCGGCCGGCATCGTGCTGGAGGAGACCAATGCCCGAGTTGCCCGAAGTCGAAGTCGTCCGGCGTGGCCTGGAGCGCTGGGTCAGCGGCCGGGTCGTCGCCGACGTGCAGGTGCTGCACCCGCGCGCCGTGCGGCGCCACCTCGCGGGCGGGGAGGACTTCGGGGCCCGCCTGAAGGGGCACCGGATCGGGCTCGCCCGGCGGCGCGGCAAGTATCTGTGGCTGCCGCTCGCCGACTCCGGGCAGTCGGTCCTCGCCCACCTCGGCATGAGCGGCCAGCTCCTGGTGCAGCCGCACGACGCCGCCGACGAGAAGCACCTGCGGATCCGGGTCCGCTTCGACGACGTCCAGAGCACCGAGCTGCGCTTCGTCGACCAGCGGACCTTCGGCGGGCTCTCCCTCCACGACAACACCGCCGACGGCCTGCCCGACGTCATCGCGCACATCGCGCGGGACCCGCTCGACGCCGCGTTCGACGACGACGCCTTCCACCTCGCGCTGCGCCGCCGCCGTACGACGATCAAGCGGGCGCTGCTCGACCAGTCGCTGATCAGCGGCGTCGGCAACATCTACGCGGACGAGGCGCTGTGGCGCGCCCGCCTGCACTACGAGCGGCCCACCGCCACCCTCACCCGCCCTCGCACGGCCGAACTCCTCGGCCACGTGCGGGACGTGATGAACGCGGCCCTCGCCGTCGGCGGCACCAGCTTCGACAGCCTCTACGTCAACGTGAACGGCGAATCGGGCTACTTCGAGCGGTCGCTGGACGCCTACGGCCGCGAGGACCGGCCCTGCCGCCGCTGCGGCACCGCGATCCGCCGCCGCCCCTGGATGAACCGGTCCAGCTACTTCTGTCCGCGCTGTCAGCGGCCGCCGCGCGTGGCGTCGTAGCGCTCCCGCGCCTGGAGGACCTCGTCCTGGCGGTCTTCCACGCACCGGATCAGCTCGACCAGCCGCCCGGCGATCTCCCGCCCCAGCGCGGTGAGTTCGTAGTCCACGCGCGGCGGGTTGGTCGGCTGGGCGTCACGCCGCACCAGGCCGTCGCGCTCCAGGGCGTGCAGGGTCTGGGAGAGCATCTTCTCGCTCACCCCGTCGACACGGCGGCGCAGTTCGTTGAAGCGGAACGTGCCGTCGTGCAGCGCGCCGAGGGTGAGCGCGCCCCAGCGTCCGGTGACGTGCTCCAGCGTGCTCCGGGAGGTGCACTGCCGGGAGAACACGTCGTACGGCAGGTCCGTGGCGTCCATGAGGGCACCTTACTCCCGCGCAGCGCTCACCGCGGGTTAGTGCCCTGCGCCGGTGCCTCACGGCGTCCGCGCAGGACTCAGAAGCCGAAGTCCTGCGTCCACCACGGGCCGCCCGGCGCGAAGTGGGCGCCGACTCCCATGGTCCTGTAGTCGCAGTTCAGGATGTTGGCGCGGTGGCCGGGGCTGCCCATCCAGGCGGCCATCACCGCGCGGGCGTCGGCCTGGCCCCGGGCGATGTTCTCGCCGCCCAGGTTCGTGATGCCCGCCTTCTCGGCGCGGTCCCACGGCGTCGCGCCGTCCGGGTCGGTGTGGTCGAAGAAGCCGCGCTCGGCCATGTCCTCGCTGAAGCGGCCGGCCAGCGCGGCGAGACGGCCGTCGGCGGTCACCGGACGGCAGCCGGCCTTGGCCCGCTCCACGTTGACCAGCGTGAGCACCTCGGCCTCGGCGGCGCTCTCCCCGGAAGGCGACGGCACCCTCGGCGAGGGAACCCGCGGCTTGCGGGCGGGCGGCTCGGTGGGCTTGCGGGAGGGCGCCGCCGTCGGCGTCCTGGCGTCCTCGGGCTTCGGGGTTCGGGACGACGGCTTCTGCGACGGCTTCGCCGAGGGCTTCCCCGCGGGCTTCTCGGACGGAGTCCGCGACGGCTTCGGGGCGGCCTTCGAGGGCGCGGGCTCAGGACTGCGGGAGCGGTCGGTGCTTCGGCTCGGCGACGGCTCACCGCGCTCGGCGCCACCACCCGAGCCGCCCTGGGCGGTGACCTCGGCGGGAGCGCTCGCCGAGCGCACCTCGCCGGAACCGTCAGAGCCACCGAGGCGGTAGCCGTCCGTCCCGGGCAGTACGCCCGTGGCGACCGCGACGGCGCCCATCGCGACGGCGGCGGAGACACCGAGCAGGCCCGTGCGCAGGGGGGCACCGGTCCCGCCCCTGCGGCGGTGCGACACCGTCGCCGGACGGCGGTCGGGGGTGGCGGCGGCCCTCGCAGCGCCGGAGCGTCGGTGGCGTCCCATCTCCTGGCCTTTCGTTCTTTCGCGACGATCTTTATGATCAAGCTTTATGATCAATGTTTATGATCAAGGCGACTCACCCATTCGGGTGAGGTTCATCGAGTCGCGACTGTACGCGATGGCTTATGGGGCCGAAGTGCTCTCAGGGCAATGGGCCGGTTAGCGTGCACCCATGAATGAAGAAGTGCGACTCACCGCCTGGGTGCGAGGGCGCGTACAGGCTGTGGGTTTCCGCTGGTTCACCCGGGCCAAGGCCCTGGAGATCGGCGGCCTGAGTGGTTTTGCTCTCAATCTGGAGGACGGCCGCGTCCAAGTGGTCGCCGAAGGCCCCCGCGCCGGCTGCCAGGCACTGCTCGACTGGCTCCGTGAGGGCGACACACCCGGCCGGGTCGACGGTGTCACCGAGATCTGGGACACACCGCGCGGCATATACGACAGCTTCGCCATCCGCTGACCCTGACCCGGACGGACGTCACCGGACGGGTACGGCGAGGTCCCCGTCCCGGTGTCCCGGGCAACTGCCCGAGGCAGGAAAGACCTGGTGGTTGCCAAGAACGGCAGGGCGTGGCAGGCTCCGCGGATAACGATGATCTCCACGCCCCCAGGGCCCCGCAGGAGAAGCAGCGCCGCCTGATCCCGGGCCGCGCGCCCCCGGGCCGCCCGCCGATACGGGGTGTGATCGTGTTGACCGTCAAACTTTTTGGTGAGACTCTGGAAGCCCCGCGCACCTTAACTGTTTGGCATGTGAGAACGGCCAGCAAGACCAGCAGAACAACGAGTGCCAAGCACCGCGGGTGCCAATCCCTCACGACCCACACCGCACCGCTTCGGTCGGTCACTCATTGTGGAGGACCATCCATCATGGCAAAGGCGCTTCTCGGTTACGTCGGCGGCAGCGACCCGCGACTCCTCGCCGAGATGCGACGGCTCCAGCAGCGCGTCCAGGACCTGGAATCCGAGCTCGTTCGGATCCAGCAGGAGAACGACGCGCTCGCGGCTGCCGCTTCTCACGAATCGCTCATGGAGAGCATCGACGTACCCCAGGCGGAGCCTGCGCTCACCTGACCGCACTCGATCCAGTGGCATCGGCGCCTTCCTGTGAAGGTACCGCGCGACAAGCACGTGGTCAGGCTGCCCTGTCAGCTGCTGTCTCCAGATCTGCAAGGGACGCTTCGGCGTCCCTTCTTTCTTTTCCCCCGCATACGCGCTTCCTTTACCGTCTGATGTGCCCTGCACCCTCATCGGTGAAACGGTCAGTGAAAGGTAGAGTCCGACGGCGTGCATCTCAAGGCCCTGACCCTGCGCGGATTCAAGTCCTTCGCGTCGGCCACGACGCTGAAGTTCGAACCGGGCATCACCTGCGTCGTCGGACCGAACGGCTCCGGCAAGTCCAATGTCGTGGACGCGCTCAGCTGGGTCATGGGGGAGCAGGGCGCCAAATCCCTGCGCGGCGGGAAGATGGAGGACGTCATCTTCGCCGGCACCACTGGGCGCCCCCCGCTCGGCCGCGCCGAGGTCTCCCTCACCATCGACAACTCCGACGGCGCCCTGCCCATCGAGTACGCCGAGGTCACCATCACGCGGATCATGTTCCGCAACGGCGGCAGCGAGTACCAGATCAACGGCGAGACCTGCCGCCTCCTCGACATCCAGGAACTGCTCTCCGACTCCGGCATCGGCCGCGAGATGCACGTCATCGTCGGCCAGGGCCAGCTCGACGGCGTGTTGCACGCCGACCCCATGGGGCGCCGCGCCTTCATCGAGGAGGCCGCGGGCGTCCTCAAGCACCGCAAGCGCAAGGAGAAGGCCCTGCGCAAGCTGGACGCGATGCGCGCCAACCTCGCCCGCGTCCAGGACCTGACCGACGAGCTGCGCCGCCAGCTCAAACCGCTCGGCCGGCAGGCCGCCGTGGCCCGCCGGGCCGCGGTCATCCAGGCCGATCTGCGCGACGCCCGGCTGCGGCTGCTCGCCGACGACCTTATGCGGCTGCGCGAGGCGCTGAACGCCGAGATCGCCGACGAGGCCGCCCTCAAGGAACGCAAGGAACGCGCCGAGTCCCTGCTCAAGGCCGCCCTCCAGCGCGAGGCACAGCTGGAGGAAGAGGTGCGGCGCCTCACCCCGCGCCTCCAGCGGGCCCAGCAGACCTGGTACGAACTCTCGCAGCTCGCCGAACGGGTGCGCGGCACCGTCTCGCTGGCCGACGCCCGGGTCAGGAGCGCCACCGCCGCGCCCCCCGAGGAGCGGCGCGGACGCGACCCCGAGGACATGGAGCGCGAGGCCGCGCGGATCCGGGAACAGGAGGCCGAGCTCACCGCCGCCTTGGAGGCCGCCGAGCGGGCCCTGGACGACACGGTCGCCCACCGCGCCGAGCTGGAGCGGCAGTTGGCGGTCGAGGAGCGGCGGCTCAAGGACGTGGCCCGGGCCATCGCCGACCGGCGCGAGGGCCTCGCCCGCCTCGGCGGCCAGGTCAACGCGGCCCGTTCGCGCGCCGCCTCCGCCCAGGCGGAGATCGACCGGCTGGCCGTGGCCAGGGACGAGGCCGCCGAGCGCGCGGTCGGCGCCCAGGAGGAGTACGAGCAGCTCAAGGCCGAGGTGGACGGGCTCGACGCGGACGACGCCGAGCTGGGCGCGCGGCACGACGCGGCCAAGCGGGACCTCGCCGAGGCCGAGGCCGCGCTCACCGCGGCACGGGAGGAGGCGACCGCCGCCGAGCGCGAGCGGGCCGCGGTCGCCGCCCGCCGCGAGGCGCTCGCCCTCGGACTGCGGCGCAAGGACGGCACCGGCGCGCTGCTCGCCGCCAAGGACCAGCTGACGGGGCTCCTCGGCCCCGCCGCCGAACTCCTCAGCGTCGCCCCCGGATACGAGGTGCAGGTCGCCGCCGCGCTCGGCGCCGGCGCCGACGCCCTCGCGGTGAGCGGACCGGGCGCCGCGGCCGACGCCATCCGGCTGCTGCGCAAGCAGGACGCGGGACGGGCGGGGCTGCTGCTGGCCGGCGCCCCGGACGAGGCACGACAGCGGCGCGCCGGCGGTCCGCCGTACGTCGCGGATCTCGTGCGGGGACCCGAGGAGCTGATGCCGGCCGTGCGGCGGCTGCTGCGCGGCATCGTGGCCGTCAACACGCTGGAGGACGCAGAGGACCTCGTCTACGTCCACCCGGAGCTGACCGCCGTCACCGCCGAGGGCGACCTGCTCGGCGCGCACTTCGCGCAGGGCGGCTCCGCCGGGGCGCCCAGCCTGCTGGAGGTGCGGGCCTCCGTGGACGAGGCCGCGGCGGAGCTGGCCGAACTGGCCGTGCGGTGCGAGGAACTGGCGGCGGAGCAGAGCCGGGCCGCGGAGCGGCGGGCGACATGCGCCGCCCTCGTGGAGGAGTTGGGGGAGCGGCGCCGGGCCGCCGACCGGGAGAAGTCGTCCGTCGCCCAGCAGTTGGGGCGGCTCGCGGGGCAGGCGCGGGGCGCCTCGGGCGAGGCCGAGCGGTCCGCCGCCGCGGCGGCCAGGGCCCAGGAGGCGCTGGAGCGCGCGGTCGAGGAGGCCGAGGAACTCGCGGAGCGCCTCGCGGTGGCCGAGGAGGCGGCCGCCTCCACCGAGGGTGGGGAGGAGGAGCCCGACACCTCCGTGCGCGACCGGCTCGCCGCCGACGGGGCCAACGCCCGCCAGACCGAGATGGAGGCCAGGCTGCAGGCGCGTACGCACGAGGAGCGGGTGAAGGGGCTCGCCGGGCGGGCCGACTCCCTGGACCGGGCCGCCCGCGCCGAGCGCGAGGCACGCGCGCGTGCCGAGCAGCGCACGGCACGGCTGCGCCATGAGGCCGCCGTCGCCGAAGCCGTCGCCTCCGCAGGGCGCCAGCTCCTCGCCCACGTCGAGGTCTCCCTCGTACGCGCCGACGAGGAGCGCGCCGCGGCCGAGCGGGCCAAGGATGTGCGGGAGCGGGAGCTGGCCGCCGAGCGGGGCCGGGGACGCGAGCTGAAGGCGGAACTCGACAAACTGACGGATTCAGTCCACCGCGGCGAGGTACTCGGTGCCGAGAAGCGGCTGCGGATCGAGCAGCTGGAGGCCAAGGCACTGGAGGAACTCGGTGTGGAACCGGCGGGGCTCGTGGCCGAGTACGGCCCCGACCAGCTCGTGCCGCCCTCGCCCCCCGCCGAGGGGGAGGAGCTGCCGCAGGATCCGGAGCACCCGCGCAACAGGCCGGTGCCGTTCGACCGCGCCGAGCAGGAGAAGCGGCTCAGGTCAGCCGAACGGGCGTATCAGCAGCTCGGGAAGGTGAACCCGCTGGCCCTGGAGGAGTTCGCGGCGCTGGAGGAACGCCACAAGTTCCTCAGCGAGCAGCTGGAGGACCTGAAGAAGACGAGGGCCGACCTCCTCCAAGTGGTGAAGGAGGTCGACGAGCGCGTCGAGCAGGTCTTCACCGAGGCCTACCGGGACACGGCCCGGGAGTTCGAGGGCGTCTTCTCGCGGCTGTTCCCCGGCGGCGAGGGACGGCTCGTGCTGACCGACCCGGACAACATGCTCGCGACAGGCGTGGACGTCGAGGCCCGGCCGCCGGGCAAGAAGGTCAAGCGGCTCTCGCTGCTCTCGGGCGGGGAGCGGTCGCTGACGGCCGTGGCGCTGCTCGTCGCGATCTTCAAGGCGCGGCCCAGCCCGTTCTACGTCATGGACGAGGTCGAGGCGGCGCTGGACGACACGAACCTCCAGCGGCTGATCCGGATCATGCAGGAGCTCCAGGAGGCCTCGCAGCTCATCGTGATCACGCACCAGAAGCGCACGATGGAGGTCGCGGACGCGCTCTACGGCGTCTCGATGCAGGGCGACGGCGTCTCCAAGGTGATCAGCCAGCGGCTCCGCTAGCCGCCGCCGGCTCGCTCCGCCCTGCCGTCAACGAGGAACTGCCTTCAAGACTTGAACATGAGCAGCCTCACGGTGCCTGAAAATTCACAGCTCAACAACTATTGACTTCGAAACTTGAAGGCATAGTCTCTGCAACGTTGCTTTTACCTTCAGGTGGTGGGCGGCGTGAAGTTGTGCGCCACTTGAAGAGCTCGCCCCCACCCCCGGCAGTGCAGCCGGTGGCCCGAGGAGTACATGTGACCAGCACATCGCAGGCGCCAGGGTCCGGAGCCAGAGAGGCCCATCCGGACCATCTCGGCCATGTCATCTTCATTACGGCGGCGGCCGCGATGGGTGGCTTCCTGTTCGGCTACGACAGTTCGGTGATCAACGGCGCGACCGTCGCCATCCAGCACCGTTTCGACGTCGACGCCAACACGCTCGGCTGGATCATCGCCACCGCGCTGCTCGGCTGTGCCGTCGGTGCCGCCGTCGCCGGCCGGGTCGCCGACCGCATCGGCCGCATCCGGTGCATGCAGATCGCGGCCCTGCTCTTCGCGGCCAGCGCCATCGGCTCCGCCCTGCCCTTCGCGGCCTGGGACCTGACCATGTGGCGCCTGATCGGCGGCATCGGCATCGGCATGGCCTCGGTGATCGGCCCGGCCTACATCGCCGAGGTCGCGCCCCCCGCCTACCGCGGCCGGCTCGCCTCGTTCCAGCAGGCCGCCATCGTCATCGGCATCGCCGTCTCCCAGCTGGTCAACTGGGGCATCCTGAACATGGCCGACGGCGACCAGCGCGGCAAGCTGATGGGCCTGGAGGCCTGGCAGTGGATGCTCGGCGTCATGGTGATCCCCGCCGTCCTGTACGGCCTGCTGTCCTTCATCATCCCCGAGTCGCCGCGCTTCCTGGTCTCGGCCAACCGCCAGACCGAGGCGAAGAAGGTGCTCGGCGAGGTCGAGGGCCACGCCATCGACCTGGACGCCCGCGTCGCGGAGATCGAGCACGGCCTGCACCGCGAGCACAAGCCGTCCTTCAAGGACCTGCTCGGCAAGGTCGGCTTCCTGCCGATCGTCTGGATCGGCATCGGCCTCTCGGTCTTCCAGCAGCTCGTCGGCATCAACGTGATCTTCTACTACTCGAACCAGCTGTGGCAGTCGATCGGCAAGGACCCCTCCAGCTCGTTCCTGTACTCGTTCGAGACCTCGATCGTGAACATCGTCGGCACGGTCATCGCGATGATCTTCGTCGACCGCATCGGCCGCAAGCCGCTGGCGATCATCGGCTCGGCGGGCATGGCCGCGGCGCTGTTCACCATGGCCTGGGCGTTCTCCTACCGGACCGGCTCCGGTGACGACGTCTCGCTGCCCAACGCGCAGGGCCTGACCGCGATCATCGCCGCCAACGCCTTCGTGCTCTTCTTCGCCCTGTCCTGGGGTGTGGTCGTCTGGGTGCTGCTCGGCGAGATCTTCCCCAACCGGATCCGCGCCGCCGCGCTCGGTGTGGCCGCCTCCGCGCAGTGGCTCGCCAACTTCGCGATCACCAAGACCTTCCCGAGCATGTCCGAGTGGTCGCTGAGCGGCTCGTACATCATCTACGGCGCGTTCGCCGCGATCTCGATCCCCTTCGTCATGAAGTTCGTCAAGGAGACGAAGGGCAAGGCCCTGGAGGAGATGGGCTAAACCCCGCTGCCCCCTCCTCATCAGGAAGCTGCCCCGGCCGACGGACTCGTGCTCACTTGTCCTTCAGCCGGGGCAGTACGTTTTCGCAGAAGTGGTGCAGACTGCGCCACCCCTCGTCCACCGGCATCCCGCCGACGAGCGGATGCAGGACGAGGCTCGCCGCGTCCTCCTGCGCGTACGCCACGCACTCCTCGGGCGTCAGGACGCGGTAGACGCCCTCCGCGCGCAGCTCGGCCACCGTGGTCGCCGCCGACCTCACCGCCGAGCGGATGTCCTTGGACTGCCAGGAGGCGTAGGTGCGGGCCTCGTGGAGGAAGTGCTCGCCCTGTTCGGCCCAGGTGCGGTCGGGGTCGTCGGCGATGTGCAGCAGCGGGGTCTTCGCGGCGGGCATCATCGTCCAGCCCTCGGTGCCGTGCTCCGCCAGCTGCTCGTGGTAGTACGCCTCCAGGTCGGGCAGGTGCGCGCTCGGGAAGAACGGCAGACCGAGGCGGGCCGCGCGCCGGGCCGCCGCCTTCGATGAGCCGCCGACCAGCAGCAGCGGATGGGGCTGGGTGAAGGGGCGCGGGGTGACGCGCACCGTGCGGTCGCGGAAGGTGAACGGCTCGCCCGTCCAGGCCTTGAGCAGCGTGTCGAGCAGTTCGTCCTGGAGCCGCCCCCGGTGCCTGAAGTCGACGCCGGCCCGCTCGTACTCCTCGGGCCGGTAGCCGATCCCCGCCACGGTGACCAGCCGGCCGCCGCTGAGCAGATCGAGGACGGCGACGTCCTCCGCCAGCCGCAGCGGATCGTGCAGCGGGCCGATGATCGCGGAGACCGTCACCGCGATCCGCCGCGTCGCCCCGAGGACCGCGCCGGCGAAGACGAAGGGGGAGGGCAGCCAGTTGTTCCCGGCGCCGTGATGCTCCTCGGTCTGGATGGTGGCGATACCCCGGTCGTCCGCGTACGCGGCCATCTCCAGCGCCGCCTGGTAACGCTCGCTGAGCGAGGCGGGCGTCGGCGCGGGATCGACGAGGTTGAACCGTACGACTGTGGTGGGCATGGGAACGTCCCCCTTCACCGTGCGTGGGCGGCGAAGGGGGACGTTAGCTGACGTGATGTCAGATGGATAGCCTCGTACGGGACTCGCCCCGCCCCGCGCGGAACTTGGCGGGGATCGGGCGGCCGCGGGGCGCCGGGCCTCAGGCGGAGACCAGCTCCGTCTCGCCCTTGCCGGCCGCGTCCTTCTCGACCGGCGGGGTCTTGGGCAGCAGCGCGTACAGCACGGCCGCGACGAGGATCGTGGCCAGCCAGCCGAGGCCGTGGCGGCCGATCCAGGACGTGGCGAGCGGACCGCTGAACCAGTCGACCTTCGTGAAGAGCAGGCCCGCGATCAGGGCGAGCGCCCACGCGGTCATGGCCTGCCAGGCGAAGCCCGCCTTGTACCAGTAGGCGCTCGTGCGCCCGGTGTCCATCAGGGCCCGGCCGTCGTACGTCGTGCGGCGCAGCATGTCGACGCCGAAGACGCCGATCCAGGCGGAGAAGGCGACGGCGAGCAGGGTGAGGAAGGAGATGAACGAGCCCATGAAGCTGGTGGCCACGTTCATCAGGATGTAGCCGAAGACCAGGCTGATGACGGCGTTCACGCTGACCGCCCACGCGCGCGGGACCTTGATGCCGAGGGTCATCGCGGTGAAGCCCGCGGAGTACATCGACATGGAGTTGATCAGCAGCATGCCGACCAGGGCCATGATCAGGTACGGCACCGCGATCCACGTCGGCAGCAGCGAGCCGAGGAAGGAGACCGGGTCCTGCGCGGTGGAGAGCTTCGGCGCGGAGACCGCCATGACGGCGCCCATCAGGACCATCGGGACGACCACGATGGCGGCGCCGCCGACCGCGTGGCCGACCAGCGGCCTGTTCGAGGCGTTGCGCGGGAGGTAGCGGGTGAAGTCGGGGCCGGTGGGAACCCAGCTGATGCCGCCGGCGGCGATGGTGCCGACGCCCGCGACCATCATCGCGGTGGAGCCCGCGGGCTTGTCGAAGACGGCCGACCAGTCGGTCTCGGCCAGGAGGTAGATCAGCACCAGCACGCTGAACGCCCCGAAGGCGTACGTCGACCACGTGCTGCAGATGTGCAGGATCTTGCGGCCGAGGCCGCTGATCAGGAACGTGCAGGAGACGAAGCCGACCAGCGTGACGACGGTCAGCCAGGTGCTCGACTGAACGCCGAAGCAGATGTCCAGGACCGTGATGATCGCGTAGGCGCCCGTGACCGCGTTGATCGTCTCCCAGCCCCAGCGGGCGACCCAGATCAGCGCGCCGGGGAAGAGGTTGCCGCGCTGGCCGAAGACCGCGCGCGAGAGCGTCATGCCCGGCGAGCCGCCGCGCTTGCCCGAGATGGAGATCAGGCCGACCATGCCGTAGCTCAGCAGGGGGGAGACGAGCGCGACGACCAGGACCTGCCAGAAGTTCAGGCCGTTGGAGACCACCAGGCCCGCGCCCATGGTGAGCAGCAGGACGCTGATGTTGGCCGCCACCCAGGTGGGGAACAGCTCGCGGGTGCGGCCCGTGCGCTCGGCGTCCGGGACGGGTTCGAGGCCGCGTGTTTCGAGGGCGCCTTCGGGTTCGGCGGTGGTGCTGCTCATGGGGGTGGGTCCGTGCCTCTCGCTCGGCTCGCAACGTCGCGATCCGTCGGTGGGGGTAATCGCGATGGACTCTACGCGCGTTGATGCGGGGACATCCATCGTACTTTAATCCGAGTAGTGGCTTCTAGGGGCATATGTTCTTTGGAGGAAGACACAATCTGGGCCCCCGGGAGGGCCATGGCGGATACTGGGTGGGTTATGGAAATCGTCATCCTTGCTGTAGTCATCGCCGTGGTCGTGATCGGCGCGCTCGGCGGGCTCGTGATCGGCAGCCGCAAGAAGAAGCAGCTGCCCTCGCAGGCCCCGTCCTCCGCGCCCACCATCACCGCCCCTCCCGCCGAACCGAAGGTCGGCGACGAGGCCGAGACGCCGCGCGACGAACCGCGCCGCACGATCGAGGAGGTGGAACTCCCGCTCGTCGAGCCCTCGGCGACGGCCCCGGTCGTCGTGGAGGAACCGGCCGCCCCGCGGATCGAGACCCCCGAGCCCACCGCCGGCCGCCTGATCCGGCTGCGCGCCCGGCTCTCCCGCTCGCAGAACGCGCTCGGCAAGGGGCTGCTCACGCTGCTGTCCCGCGAGCACCTCGACGAGGACACCTGGGAGGAGATCGAGGACACCCTGCTGACGGCGGACGTCGGCGTCGCACCCACCCAGGAGCTGGTCGAGCGGCTGCGCGAGCGCGTGCGCGTGCTCGGCACCCGCACTCCGGACGAGCTGCGCACGCTGCTGCGCGAAGAGCTGATCGCGCTGCTGGGCACGGGCGCCGGCACGGACTTCGACCGGACCGTGCGGACCGAGTCGGGCCTGGAGACGCCCGGCATCGTGATGGTCGTCGGGGTGAACGGCACCGGCAAGACCACCACCACCGGCAAGCTCGCGCGCGTCCTGGTCGCCGACGGCCGCTCCGTCGTCCTCGGCGCCGCCGACACCTTCCGCGCGGCCGCCGCCGACCAGCTGCAGACCTGGGGCGAGCGCGTCGGCGCCCGCACGGTCCGCGGCCCCGAGGGCGGCGACCCCGCGTCGATCGCCTTCGACGCCGTCAAGGAAGGCATCGCCGAGGGCGCGGACGTCGTCCTCATCGACACGGCCGGCCGCCTGCACACCAAGACCGGCCTGATGGACGAGCTGGGCAAGGTCAAGCGCGTCGTGGAGAAGCACGCCCCGCTGGACGAGGTGCTGCTGGTCCTGGACGCCACGACCGGGCAGAACGGCCTGGTGCAGGCGCGGGTCTTCGCCGAGGTCGTGGACATCACGGGCATCGTCCTGACCAAGCTCGACGGCACCGCCAAGGGCGGCATCGTCGTCGCCGTCCAGCGCGAACTGGGCGTGCCGGTCAAGCTCATCGGCCTCGGCGAGGGCGCGGACGACCTGGCGCCGTTCGAGCCGGAGGCGTTCGTGGACGCGCTGATCGGCGACTAAGCCGGCGGGACGTCAGGCGCGTCGGCCGCGGCCCGCCCGTGGATGCGCCGCGGGCGCGTCGTGGCCGGTCGCGCAGTACTCGCGCCCCTCAGGGGCGTACGCAAGAACAGCAGGGCCTCCTCGCACGGCGCAGGCGCGAGGGGGCCCTTCCGGCGTCTACGCCGGGGAGCGGTGCGCCACGTACGCCAGCGTGCCGAGCAGGAGCCGGGCCTGCGGCGGGACCGTCGCCGTGTCGAGCGCGGGGGAGCGCAGCCAGCGGACGGGGCCGAGACCGCCGCGGTCGGACGGGGGCGCCGTGATGTGCTCCCCCGGACCGAGGCCGTGCAGGTCGAGGTCGGCGTCGTCCCAGCCCATGCGGTAGAGCAGCCGGGGGAGTTCGGCGGCGGCGCCCGGGGCGACGAAGAACTGCGCCCGGCCCTCGGGCGTGACCGTCACCGGCCCCAGCGGCAGGCCCATCCGCTCCAGCCGGACCAGCGCCCGCCGCCCCGCCGTCTCCGCCACCTCGATCACGTCGAAGGCCCGCCCCACCGGCAGCAGCACGGCGGCGCCGGGGAACTCGGCCCAGGCGTCCGCCACTTCGTCGAGCGTGGCCCCGGCCGGGACCTCCGGGGCGAAGCCCAAGGGGTGCGCACCGGGGGCGGCGCAGTCCGGGGTGCCGCACGAGCAGGCGCCGTCCAGGGCGCGGGCACCGGGCACCGCGGCCCAGCCCCACAGCCCCGTGTACTCCGCCACCGCCGTGCAGTCCGAGGGGCGGCCGCGCCGCTTTGAACCGGTCCGGAGCCTGTCGGTCCCCCGGGTGCCGCCGATCGTGAAGCCCATGCCCCCTCCAACGGGTCGAGCGTGCCGCGGTTACGTGAGGGAATCGGAACGTGACCCTCTGCTCTTGAGACGGCGCTTGGTGGTCTCAGGGGTGGTGCGCCCGGCTACATGCGCCCCGGCGCACTCCTTTCCGCCACTTTCCGTCGTCCGGTGTCAAGTCAATCGCGCGCAGTGGGACGGGAGTTCATTCGAAGGGGTGGCGAATGGTGGCGTTTCCGCGATCGCCCTCGCCGGAGCAGTGATCGTAGGATTACTTTGGGTACACGTCCCTCGGATTTCGAGCACCCGCGGGTATGCCGGAGGCAAGTCGGTTTCCTGTTCGACGGGTGACATTCTCCGGACGGACGGCCGAGACAGGCGGCATTCTGTTAGGGCTTGGACAGTGCGCAGCGCGGATTGCGCGCGGTGTCTTCAAGGATGGGGGCGTTCCAGTGGGCGGCAGTGGCGGAAGCGGTACGAACGCTGAGAAGCGCCCCAATGAGATGCTCACGTCCTGGTTCGCGCGCAGCGGCTGGTCCAAGGGCGAGCTGGCGCGCCAAGTGAACCGCAGGGCGCGGCAGTTGGGCGCCCACCACATCTCCACGGACACCTCCCGGGTGCGCCGCTGGCTGGACGGCGAGAATCCCCGCGAGCCGATCCCGCGCATCCTCTCCGAGTTGTTCTCCGAGCGGTTCGGCTGCGTCGTCGCCGTCGAGGACCTGGGGCTGCGCGCCGCGCACCGCACCCCCGCCTCCTCCGGGGTCGACCTGCCCTGGACCGGGCCGCAGACCGTCGCGCTCATCAGCGAGTTCTCGCGCAGCGACCTCATGCTGGCCCGCCGGGGCTTCCTCGGCACCTCCCTCGCCCTCTCCGCGGGACCCGCCCTCATCGAGCCCATGCAGCGCTGGCTCGTGCCCTCGCCGCCGGCGCCCCGCGAGGAGCCCGAGCCCGCCGCGCAGCGCCGCCCCGCGCGCCTGTCCAAGCCCGAGCTGGACCTGCTGGAGTCCACCACGGTGATGTTCCGCCAGTGGGACGCCCAGTGCGGGGGAGGGCTCCGGCGCAAGGCCGTCGTGGGCCAGCTGCACGAGGTGACGGACCTGTTGCAGGAGCCCCAGTCCGCGGCCACCGCCAAGCGCCTGTTCAAGGTCGCGGGCGAGCTGGCCGAGCTGGCGGGCTGGATGAGCTACGACGTGGGCCTGCAGCCGACCGCCCAGAAGTACTTCGTCCTGGCCCTGCACGCCGCGAAAGAAGCGGGCGAGAAGCCCCTCGGGTCGTACATCCTCTCCAGCATGAGCCGCCAGATGATCCACCTGGGCCGGCCGGACGACGCGCTCGAACTGATCCACCTCGCGCAGTACGGCAGCCGGGACTGCGCCGGCCCGCGCACCCAGGCGATGCTGTATGCGATGGAGGCCCGCGCCTACGCCAACATGGGCCAGCCCGGCAAGTGCAAGCGGGCCGTGCGGATGGCCGAGGACACCTTCGCCGACGCGGAGGAGTTCGACGAGCCCGAGCCGGACTGGATCCGCTTCTTCTCCGAGGCCGAGCTGAACGGCGAGAACGCCCACTCGTACCGCGACCTGGCCTATGTGGCGGGCCGCAGCCCCACGTACGCCTCGCTCGCCGAGCCCGTCATGGACCGTGCCGTGGAACTCTTCGGGGCGGACGCCGAGCACCAGCGCTCCTACGCCCTGAACCTCATCGGCAAGGCCACCGTCCACCTGCTGCAACGCGAGCCCGAGCAGTGCACGGTCCTCGCCGGGCAGGCCCTCGACATCGCCAAGAAGGTCCGCTCCGAGCGGGTGAACACCCGCCTGCGCAAGACCGTCGACACCGCCGTACGGGACTTCGGGGACGTCTCCGAAGTCGTCCGCTTCACCGAACGTCTCGCCATCGAGATGCCGGAGACCGCGGAGGCGGTCTGAGTCCCGGCACGACCGGCCCCGGCCGCGGAGACCATCCCGAACGCCCGACTCGGCTCCCCCGCCAGGTCAGCCGGATGGCCGCCGCGGCCGGTTCTCGTGCCGTGGGCAGGGTAGGAAACCGCACCCCGCGTGACCCGGCAGTTCATGGACGCGTAACACGCACGACCTCTTCGTCACCGAGGTGAAACATCGAGGGGCGCCCGCCGAAACCGCGCTGCGCCAATCTCTTGGCGCATAACCGGCCCACAGCCCCGACCTCCCCAGGAGCACGGGCCCCCTCGGTACCGCACAGGCTTCGCCCGCACGGGCCGCATACGACGAGGAGACGCCGATGCCCCCAGGCATCACGATCGCCGCAGACGCCCCCGAGCTGTCTGCCGCGAACACCGGGTTCATGCTCATCTGTTCCGCCCTGGTGATGCTCATGACACCGGGACTGGCCTTCTTCTACGGAGGCATGGTCCGCGTCAAGAGCACGCTGAACATGCTGATGATGAGCTTCATCAGCCTGGGGATCGTCACCATCCTCTGGGTGCTGTACGGCTTCTCCGTCGCGTTCGGCACCGACCACGGCAGCCTCTTCGGCTGGGAGGGCGACTACGTCGGGCTCAGCGGCCTCGGCATCAACCAGCTCTGGGACGGCTACACCATCCCGGTCTACGTCTTCGCCGTCTTCCAGCTGATGTTCGCCGTCATCACGCCCGCGCTGATCAGCGGCGCCCTCGCGGACCGCGTGAAGTTCACCGCCTGGGCGCTGTTCGTCGCCCTGTGGGTGACGGTCGTGTACTTCCCCGTCGCGCACTGGGTGTGGGGCACCGGCGGCTGGGCCTTCGAGATGGGCGTCATCGACTTCGCGGGCGGCACGGCCGTGCACATCAACGCCGGTGCCGCGGCGCTCGGCGTGATCCTCGTCATCGGCAAGCGCGTCGGCTTCAAGAAGGACCCGATGCGACCCCACTCCCTGCCGCTCGTGATGCTCGGCGCGGCCCTGCTGTGGTTCGGCTGGTTCGGCTTCAACGCCGGCTCCTGGCTCGGCAACGACGACGGCGTCGGCGCGCTCATGTTCGTCAACACGCAGGTCGCCACCGCCGCGGCCATGCTCGCCTGGCTCACCTACGAGAAGATCCGCCACGGCGCCTTCACCACGCTCGGCGCGGCCTCCGGCGCGGTCGCCGGCCTCGTCGCCATCACCCCGGCCGGCGGCTCCTGCTCGCCGCTCGGCGCCATCGCCATCGGCGCGATCGCCGGTCTGCTGTGCGCTATGGCCGTCGGCCTCAAGTACCGGTTCGACTTCGACGACTCGCTCGACGTCGTCGGGGTCCACCTGGTCGGCGGGATCGCCGGCTCCCTCCTCGTCGGGTTCTTCGCCACCGGCGGCGGGCAGTCGAAGGCGCGGGGCCTGTTCTACGGCGGCGGCCTGGAGCAGCTGGGGAAGCAGCTCGCCGGCGTCGGCGCCGTCCTCGCGTACTCCTTTGTCGCCTCGGCGGTGCTCGCCCTCCTGATCGACAAGACGATCGGCATGCGGGTCGGCGAGGATGACGAGGTCGCGGGCATCGACCAGATCGAACACGCCGAGACCGCCTACGACTTCAGCGGCGCGGGCGGCGGCACCGCCCCGCGTACGACGGCGCTCCCCGGCCCGGTCGTGGCCGGCACCCAGGTTCAGCGGAACAAGAAGGTGGACGCATGAAGCTCATCACGGCGGTCGTCAAACCGCACCGGCTCGACGAGATCAAGGAGGCGCTGCAGGCCTTCGGCGTCCAGGGCCTGACGGTCACCGAGGCCAGCGGGTACGGACGCCAGCGCGGACACACCGAGGTCTACCGGGGCGCCGAGTACACGGTGGACCTCGTGCCGAAGATCCGTATCGAGGTACTCGTCGAGGACGACGACGCCGATCAGGTCCTTGAGGTCGTGGTCAAGGCCGCCCGCACCGGGAAGATCGGCGACGGCAAGGTCTGGAGCGTCCCGGTCGACACGGCCATCCGGGTGCGCACGGGGGAGCGCGGCCCCGACGCGCTGTGACACGCGGCCGGAGGTGAGCGCAACGGGGCGGGACCGACCGGGGCGGACCGGGACTGAACGGCACTGAACGGGAGCTGCTGGGTGACGAGTGTGGACGTACGAACCGAGACGGAAGCGGAAGACTCCGGACCCAGCGGCTACGCGGCGGCCCGGCTGCGGCTCCTCCAGGAGGAGTCGCGGTCCGGGCCGCCGCGCCGTGCCGCCCTGTCCGGGCTCACCGACGACTGGCTCGCCGGGCTCTTCCAGGCCGGCGCCCGGCTGATGCCGCGCGGCGTGGCACTCGTCGCGGTGGGCGGATACGGCCGCGGCGAACTGTCGCCGCGCAGCGACCTCGACCTGCTCCTGCTGCACGACGGGAGCGCGGCCGCCGCCGACGTGGCGGCCCTCGCCGACCGCCTCTGGTATCCCGTCTGGGACCTCGGCCTCGCCCTCGACCACTCCGTGCGCACGCCGGCCCAGGCCCGCAAGACCGCCGGCGAGGACCTCAAGGCGCACCTCGGCCTCCTCGACGCGCGGCACGTCGCGGGCGACCTCGGGCTCACCGCGGGGCTGCGCACCGCCGTCCTCGCCGACTGGCGCAACCAGGCCCCCAAACGGCTGCCCGAACTGCGCGAACTGTGCGAGGAACGGGCCGAACGGCACGGCGAATTGGGCCATCTCCTCGAACCCGACCTGAAGGAGGCGCGGGGCGGGCTGCGCGACGTCACCGCGCTGCGGGCCGTCGCCGCCTCCTGGCTCGCGGACGCGCCGCGCGAGGGCCTCGCCGACGCCCGCCGGCGCCTGCTCGACGTGCGCGACGCGCTGCACCTCGCCACCGGCCGGGCCACCGACCGGCTCGCCCTCCAGGAGCAGGACCAGGTCGCCGACGCGCTCGGCCTGCTGGACGCCGACATCCTGCTGCGCCAGGTGTACGAGTCCGCCCGCGTCGTCTCCTACGCCAGCGACGTCACCTGGCGCGAGGTCGGGCGCGTGCTGCGGGCCCGGTCCGTGCGGCCGAGGCTGCGCGCCATGCTGGGCGGCCGAGCGGCGCCCGCCGAGCGGACGCCGCTGGCCGAGGGGGTCGTGGAGCACGACGGCGAGGCCGTGCTCGCCCGCACCGCCCGGCCCGAACGGGACCCCGTCCTGCCGCTGCGCGCCGCCGCGGCCGCCGCCCAGGCCGGACTCCCGCTCTCCCTGCACGCCGTGCGGCGCCTCGCCGCCTCCGTACGGCCCCTGCCCACGCCGTGGCCGGCCGAGGCGCGCGAGCAGCTGGTGACGCTGCTCGGCGCGGGGCGGCCGACCGTCGAGGTCTGGGAGGCGCTGGAGGCGGAGGGCCTGATCACCCGGCTGCTGCCCGACTGGGAGCGGGTGCGGTGCCGGCCGCAGCGCAACGCCGTCCACACGTGGACGGTCGACCGGCACCTGGTGGAGACGGCGGTCCGGGCCGCCGAGCTGACCCGCCGGGTCGGGCGGCCCGACCTGCTCCTGGTGGCCGCGCTCCTGCACGACATCGGGAAGGGCTGGCCGGGGGACCACTCCACGGCCGGCGAGGTCATCGCCCGCGATGTCGCGGCCAGGGTCGGCTTCGACGCCGCCGATGGGGCCGTCGTCGCCCGCCTCGTACGGCACCACCTGCTGCTCGTCGAGACCGCCACGCGGCGCGACCTGGACGACCCGGCGACGGTACGGGGGGTCGCCGAGGCCGTCGGGACGGTCGGCACCCTGGAGCTGCTGCACGCCCTGACCGAGGCGGACGCGCTCGCCACCGGTCCGGCCGCCTGGTCGGCGTGGCGGGGTGCCCTCGTCGCCGACCTGGTGAAGCGGGTCACGGCGGTGCTCTCCGGGGACGAGCCGAGTGAAGCCGCCCCGGAAGGGGCGGCGCCCACGGCCGAGCAGGAGCGGCTCGCGGTGGAGGCGTTCCGCACGGGCGGGCCGGTCCTCGCGCTGCGGGCGCGGACGGAGGGGGAGGCCGAGCCCTCGGCGGGGTCTGCGGAGGCCCCCTCCGAGGCCCATTCGGAGGGCCCCTCGGAGGGGCCCCAACCGCTCGGGGTCGAGCTGCTCATCGCCGTACCGGAGCAACCCGGGGTGCTGTCCGCGGTGGCCGGGGTGCTGGCGGTGCACCGGCTCACCGTGCGCACGGCGGAGCTGCGGGAGGTCGCGCTGCCGTCCGGGATCGAGGGCGCCGGGGGCTCGGTGCTGCTGCTCGACTGGCGGGTGGCGGCGGAGTACGGATCCTTGCCGCAGGCCGCGCGGCTGCGGGCCGACCTGGTGCGGGCGCTGGACGGGTCGCTGGACATCGCGGGGCGGCTGCGGGAACGGGACGCGGCCTACCCCAGGCGGCGCGGCCGCGCGGCCCCACCGCCGCGCGTGACGGTGGCGTCGGCCGGCTCACGCCTCGCGACGGTCATCGAGGTCCGGGCCCAGGACGCGCCGGGCCTGCTGCACCGCATCGGGCGGGCGCTGGAGGCGGCCGGGGTCAGGGTGCGCAGCGCCCACGCCTCGACCCTGGGGGCGAACGCGGTGGACGCCTTCTACGTGACGGGGGAGGACGGCGGACCGCTGTCCTCCCCGCGGGCGGCCGAAGTGGCCCGAGGGGTCGAGGGGGCGCTGCGCGAGGCGGGGTGAGCCGGCGGGCCGGCATGTGACGCGGGTGAGGCAGGGGGCGCGGGACGACGGGGCGGGTCCGGGCCGCCCGGAGAAGAACCGCCCGGAGCCCCGGACACCGCCGCACGCCAGATACTCTGGAAGGCGACCTGTCAGCCCGCCCCCAACTACGAGGATTCGCGACCGCCGTGTTCGATACTCTCTCCGACCGCCTCGCAGCGACATTCAAGAACCTCCGGGGCAAGGGCCGCCTGTCCGAGGCGGACATCGACGCCACGGCGCGCGAGATCCGCATCGCCCTGCTCGAAGCGGACGTGGCCCTGCCCGTCGTCCGCGCCTTCATCAAGCAGATCAAGGAGCGCGCGGCCGGCTCCGAGGTCTCCCAGGCGCTGAACCCCGCCCAGCAGGTCATCAAGATCGTCAACGAGGAGCTCATCGGCATCCTCGGCGGCGAGACCCGGCGTCTGCGCTTCGCGAAGACCGGGCCGACCGTCATCATGCTCGCGGGTCTCCAGGGCGCCGGTAAGACGACCCTCGCCGGAAAGCTCGGCCTCTGGCTGAAGGGGCAGGGCCACTCCCCGCTCCTGGTCGCCTGCGACCTCCAGCGCCCCAACGCCGTCAACCAGCTGAGCGTCGTCGCCGAGCGCGCCGGCGTCGGCGTCTACGCCCCGCAGCCGGGCAACGGCGTGGGCGACCCGGTCCAGGTCGCCAAGGACTCCATCGAGTTCGCCAAGACCAAGCAGTACGACGTGGTCATCGTCGACACCGCCGGCCGTCTCGGCATCGACCAGGAGCTGATGCGGCAGGCCGCGGACATCCGCGATGCCGTCAGCCCCGACGAGGTCCTCTTCGTCGTCGACGCCATGATCGGTCAGGACGCGGTCAACACCGCCGAGGCCTTCCGCGACGGCGTCGGCTTCGACGGCGTGGTGCTCTCCAAGCTCGACGGTGACGCCCGCGGTGGTGCCGCGCTCTCCATCGCGCAGGTCACCGGCCGCCAGATCATGTTCGCCTCCAACGGCGAGAAGCTGGACGACTTCGACGCGTTCCACCCGGACCGCATGGCGTCCCGCATCCTCGGCATGGGCGACATGCTCACGCTCATCGAGAAGGCCGAGCAGACCTTCTCCCAGCAAGAGGCCGAGAAGATGGCCTCCAAGCTGGCGAGCAGCAAGGGCAAGGACTTCACGCTGGACGACTTCCTGGCCCAGATGGAGCAGGTCAGGAAGATGGGCAGCATCAGCAAGCTGCTCGGCATGATGCCCGGCATGGGGCAGATCAAGGAGCAGATCGCCAACATCGACGAGCGGGACGTCGACCGCACGGCCGCCATCATCAAGTCCATGACGCCCGCCGAGCGTCAGGAGCCCACGATCATCAACGGCTCCCGGCGCGCCCGTATCGCCAAGGGCTCCGGTGTCGAGGTCAGCGCGGTGAAGGGCCTCGTCGAGCGGTTCTTCGAGGCGCGCAAGATGATGTCGCGCATGGCCCAGGGCGGCGGTATGCCGGGCATGCCGGGGATCCCGGGCATGGGCGGCGGCGCCGGCAAGCAGAAGAAGAAGCAGAAGCAGGCCAAGGGCAAGCGGCGCTCCGGCAACCCGATGAAGCGCAAGCAGGAGGAGCTGGAGGCGGCCACGCGCCGCGAGCAGGCCGGCCAGGAAGGCGGCGCCTTCGGCCTCCCGGGCGGGCAGGCCCCACAGAACTTCGAGCTGCCCGACGAGTTCAAGAAGTTCATGGGCTGACTCCGCCCGTTCCGGCACCACGATTGCGTGCCGGGCACCTTGCCGTACGACATCCGGGGCGTCCCTTCGAAGAGGGGCGCCCCAGGTGTTTTCCGCGGGCGGGCAGCGGGGTCCGGAGCAGGTGCCGCCGCCTGCTTTGTGTCGTAGCGTCCGCATATGAGCAACCCTGTGCCGCCGCGCCAGGCGCCCGACCGGCCGTGGCGCTCCGAGGGCGCACCCGCGCCCGACCCGACGCCACCGCCGAAGAAGAAGATGCCGGGCGGCTGGGGCGGGCTGATCCTGACGGCTCTGGTCGTCTACCTCATCGCCAACCTCGTGCTGTCCTTCTTCAACGACGGCGACGAGCCGACCATCTCGTACACCGAGTTCAGCAAGCAGGTCGACGCCGGCAACGTCTCGAAGATCTACTCCAAGGGCGACGCGATCCAGGGGCAGCTCAAGAAGGAGCGGGACAAGCCGGGCGACGCCAAGGGGAAGTACACCAAGTTCACCACCCAGCGCCCCGCCTTCGCCGACGACAAGCTCTGGGACGACCTGACCAAGCACGACGTCACCGTCACCGCCGAACCCGTCGTCCAGGAACGCAGCTTCCTGTCCAACCTGCTGATCTCGCTCGCCCCGATGCTGCTCCTCGTGGCGCTGTGGCTCCTCATCGCGCGGCGGATGGCCTCGGGCCTGGGCGGGGGCGGCGGCATGCTGGGCCGCAAGACGCCGCCCAAACCGGTCGAGCTGGAAGCCGGGGCGAAGCGGACCACCTTCGCGGACGTGGCGGGGATCGACGAGGTCGAGGGCGAGCTGAACGACGTCGTCGACTTCCTCAAGAACCCCGACGCCTACCGCGCCATGGGCGCCAAGATGCCCCGGGGCGTGCTGCTCTCGGGCCCGCCCGGCACCGGCAAGACGCTCCTCGCGCGCGCCGTCGCGGGCGAGGCGGGCGTGCCCTTCTTCTCCGCCTCCGCCTCGGAGTTCATCGAGATGATCGTCGGCGTGGGCGCCTCACGCGTACGGGAACTCTTCGCCGAGGCCCGCAAGGTCGCGCCGTCGATCATCTTCATCGACGAGATCGACACCATCGGACGCGCGCGGGGCGGCGGCAGCGGCATGGGCGGCCATGACGAGCGCGAGCAGACCCTGAACCAGATCCTCACCGAGATGGACGGCTTCTCGGGCGCGGAAGGCGTCATCGTCCTCGCCGCCACCAACCGCGCCGACGTCCTGGACCCCGCCCTGACCCGGCCGGGCCGCTTCGACCGCGTCGTCACCGTCTCGCCCCCGGACCGGGGCGGCCGCGAGGCCATCCTGGAGATCCACACCCGGGCCATCCCGCTCGCCGCCGACGTCGACCTCGCCCAAGTCGCCCGTACGACACCGGGCATGACCGGCGCCGAACTCGCCAACCTCGCCAATGAAGCGGCCCTCCTCGCCGTCAAGCGCAAGCAGAAGACGGTCACCCAGTCCGACCTCTCCGAGGCGATGGAGAAGGTCCAGCTCGGTGCCGAGCGGCCGCTGGTCATGCCGGAGGACGAGCGTCGGCGCACCGCGTACCACGAGAGCGGCCACGCCCTGCTCGGCATGCTGCAACCCGGCGCCGACCCGGTCCGCAAGATCACCATCGTGCCGCGCGGCCGCGCCCTGGGCGTCACGCTGTCCACCCCGGACTCCGACAAATACGCGTACACGGAGGAGTACCTCCGGGGCCGGATCATCGGCGCCCTCGGCGGCATGGCCGCCGAACACGTCGTCTACGGAGTCATCACCACCGGCGCCGAGAACGACCTGGAGCAGGTCACCACCATCGCCCGCGGCATGGTCGGCCGCTGGGGCATGAGCGAACTGGTCGGCCGCCTGTCCGCCCTGCCGAGCGACGCCCAGCAGGCGTACGGACTCTCGGCCGCGCCCCGGACGCTGGACGTGATCGACGGCGAGATGCGGCGGATCGTCGACGAGTGCTACGAGAACGCCTGCCGCCTGCTGCGGGAGCACCGCGACCGGCTGGACGCGCTCGCCGCCGCCCTCCTGGAGAACGAGACCCTGGAGGAGGCCGAGGCGTACCGGGTGGCAGGCATCCCGCGCACGCCACCCCCGCACCTCTAGACCAGGCGCCTCTAGGGCATGCCCGCGACCAGGCACCTCTGGGGCATGCCCGCGACCAGGCGCCTCTAGGGCGTGCGCGCGATCAGGTACCGGAAGACGTTCGGCATCCACACCGTGCCGTCCCCGCGCCGATGCGGATGCAGTGCCTCCGTCAGCTCCTTGTCGACCTGCGCCTTGTCCGTCGCGCCCACCGCCGCGTCGAACAGGCCCGTCGACAGCAGCCCTCGGACCGCGCTCTCCACGTCCGCGTAGCCGAAGGGGCACGCGACGCGCCCCGACCCGTCCGGCCTGAGCCCCGCCCGGTGCGCGACCTCCTCCAGGTCGTCCCGCGCCGCGGGGCGCCAACTGCCGGCGGCCCGCAGGGGATCGGCCAGCTTGGTCGCCACCCGCATGACCGCGGACGTGGCACACCGCTCCGGAGGGCCCCACCCGGCGAGCACCACCGGGATGCCCCGCCCGGCGAGCGGAGTCGCAGCCTCCAGGAGGCCGGAGAGCCCTTCGGAGTCACCCGCCAGGCAGCCGATCGGCTGGAACGCGGTGACCAGGTTGTACGCGGGTACGCCGAGCCCCGCCGCGTCCGCGGGGCCGCCCTCGACGAGCCGCGCGGTGCCGGGCCCGCCCGCCGGGTACGCGGCGTCCGGCAGCAGCCTGGCCCGGGCCAGGGCCAGCCGTTCGGGTGCCGAGGGATCGACCCCCGTGACCGCGGCGCCCCGTGACGCCGCCATCACCAGGGCGAGCCCCGATCCGCAGCCGAGGCCGAGCAGCCGGGTGCGGTCGCCCACGTCGAGCCGTTCGTACACCGCTTCGTAGAGCGGGACCAGCATCCGTTCCTGGATCTCCGCCCAGTCACGCGCGCGTGCACCGCGGTCCACGCGGGGCGCCGAGCCCGCGTGAGGGAGGTGCGACTGCACGAGTGTTGGTGTCATCGAAAGCGCCCCAATCCGCCGAGAGTCATGGCCGTGCCGGTGATCAACGGTTCGTCCGCCCCCGTGCTGTGCGCCCGCCTTCCCCCGTATGCCAGGGAACTCCGCATCCGTCGTGGCGTCCAGGGGTTGTGGGCCAATGCTTGCGGGCCCCGGCGCCCGGCCCGCGGGCGGCGGGGCGGTGTCGGGCGCCGACGAGACCCCGGGTAACGTCGGCTCATACGCCCGCGCAGGCGTGAGAAGCCCCGGCCGGAGGCGAGGGAAGCCCCGGCCCGGAGGCGAGGAGAAGGCCCGGCCGGCGGCGAGCGGAAACCCCGGCGTGAGGGCTCTCCCTACGCGCCGGGTCGTACGCGCCGCTACGTACCGGCTTGATGCGAGCTGTGAGGCTTCTCCGCAGATCAGCGCACCCGCCCTCGTCCGGACGCATCAATGGCAACTGACGGGTACGTGCAAATTATTTGGGATGCCCCGGAATGGAACCCCGGGGGCACTCAGCTCGTTGTCACGACGTGAGCACGACACCACCTGTTCTCGCCGCAGAGCTGGCACAGGCGTGGGCCGACATTCAGCGGCACCACCCCGAGCTGCCCGATCTTGCCGCGCCCGAATCCCTGATCGGAGAGTCGTCGTCCGCGTGTGGCGCCGAGCTCTCCTTCGAGCGACTGCTTCATGAGGCAGTCCATGGCATCGCCGCCTCGCGCGGCGTACGCGACACCTCACGCGCCGGCCGCTATCACAACCGCCGGTTCCTCGCGATCGCCGAGGAGCTGGGCCTCGACCACCCCGAGGAACCGCACCCGAGCAGCGGCTTCTCCCTGGTCACGCTCAACCCCGACGCCAAGAAGCGCTACCGCCCGACGATCGAGCGGCTCCAGCGCGCCCTGAAGGCGCACACCGCCGCGACGACCGCGGACACCGCGCGCAGCTTCCGCGGCCCGGCCGCCCGGCACGGCTCCTCCGGAGGCGGCGTGCGTGTGAAGGCCGTCTGCGACTGCGGGCGCAACGTCCGCGTGGTGCCCTCCGTCCTCGCCCAGGCGCCCATCATGTGCGGCGGCTGCGGCAAGCCCTTCCGGATTCCGGAGGCGATCGGTGCGGGCGTGGGCTGAGCAGGGCCGGGGTGCCCGGCCGGGGTGCGGGGGCCCCGGCCACGTATGGCACAATGGCTAGCTGTACTCGACAGTCGCACAGGACCCCTCTCTCCTCCGGCTGACGCGTCCATCGGGCACTCGAGTACCGCAACCCCACGCGGCATCATCGTCGTGCCCACCCACGTCAAGACCAGGAGACACCACTTCCGTGGCAGTCAAGATCAAGCTGAAGCGTCTGGGCAAGATCCGTTCGCCTCACTACCGCATCGTCGTCGCCGACTCCCGTACCCGCCGTGACGGCCGGGCCATCGAGGAGATCGGCCTGTACCACCCGGTGCAGAACCCCTCGCGCATCGAGGTCGACTCGGAGCGTGCCCAGTACTGGCTGTCCGTCGGCGCCCAGCCGACCGAGCCGGTCATGGCCATCCTGAAGCTCACCGGTGACTGGCAGAAGCACAAGGGCCTGCCGGCCCCGGCGCCGCTGCTCGTCGCCGAGCCCAAGGACAAGCGCGCCGCGTTCGAAGCCTTCACCAAGGGCTTCGAGGGCGACGACGCCAAGGGCGAGGCCATCACCCAGAAGGCCAAGAAGTCGGACAAGAAGGCGGATGAGGCCGAGGCGTCCTCGTCGGCTTCCGCCGCTGAGTCGACCGAGGCCTGAGCATGCTCGAGGAGGCTCTCGAGCACCTCGTGAAGGGCATCGTCGACAACCCCGACGACGTGCAGGTCGCCTCGCGTGACCTGCGCCGTGGACGCGTCCTCGAGGTCCGGGTCCACCCGGACGACCTCGGCAAGGTGATCGGCCGCAACGGCCGCACCGCGCGCGCCCTGCGGACCGTCGTGGGCGCCATCGGCGGCCGCGGTGTCCGCGTCGACCTCGTCGACGTGGACCAGGTTCGCTGAACCGGGTTCGCGAGAACCACAGCAGCACCGGCTCGGGCCGGGGAAGGCTCCAGGGCCTTCCCCGGCCCGTAGTCGTTGAACGAGGAGAAACGCAGTGCAGTTGGTAGTCGCCCGCATCGGCCGTGCCCACGGCATCAAGGGTGAGGTCACCGTCGAGGTCCGCACCGACGAGCCGGAGCTGCGGCTCGGCCCGGGCGCCGTCCTGGCCACGGACCCCGCCTCCGTCGGCCCGCTGACCATCGAGACCGGCCGGGTGCACAGCGGCCGCCTCCTGCTGCGCTTCGAGGGCGTGCGCGACCGCACGGGCGCCGAGGCGCTGCGCAACACGCTCCTGATCGCCGAGGTGGACCCCGAGGAGCTGCCCGAGGAGGAGGACGAGTACTACGACCACCAGCTGATGGACCTCGACGTGGTCACCACGGACGGCGAGGAGATCGGCCGGATCACCGAGATCTCCCACCTGCCCTCGCAGGACCTGTTCATCGTCGAGCGGCCCGACGGCAGCGAGGTCATGATCCCCTTCGTCGGGGACATCGTCACCGAGATCGACCTGGAGGAGCAGCGCGCGGTCATCGACCCGCCCCCGGGTCTCATCGACGACCGCGCGGAGATCGCCTCCGCCCGGGACGCCGAGGACCAGCAGCAGGGCCAGGGCCAGGACCAGGACCAGGGCCAGGATCAGGGTCCGGCCTCGAAGGACGAGGCGTAATGCGGCTCGACGTCGTCACGATCTTCCCCGAGTACCTGGACCCCCTGAACGTCTCCCTGGTCGGCAAGGCCCGCGCGCGCGGCCAGCTCGACGTCAACGTCCACGACCTCAGGCAGTGGACGTACGACCGGCACAACACGGTCGACGACACCCCCTACGGCGGCGGCCCCGGCATGGTCATGAAGACCGAGCCCTGGGGTGCGGCCCTGGACGACGTGCTCGCCGAGGGCTACGAGGCCGGCGCCCACGGGCCCGTCCTCGTCGTCCCCACGCCCAGCGGCCGCCCCTTCACCCAGGAGCTGGCCGTCGAGCTCTCCGAGCGCCCCTGGCTGGTCTTCACGCCCGCGCGCTACGAGGGCATCGACCGGCGCGTCATGGACGAGTACGCCACCCGCGTGCCCGTCTACGAGGTGTCCATCGGGGACTACGTGCTCGCGGGCGGGGAAGCGGCCGTCCTGGTCGTCACCGAGGCGGTGGCCAGGCTGCTGCCCGGCGTCCTCGGCAACGCCGAGTCCCACCGCGACGACTCCTTCGCGCCCGGCGCCATGGCCAACCTCCTCGAAGGCCCCGTCTACACCAAGCCCCCCGAGTGGCGCGGCCACGGCATCCCCGAGGTCCTGCTCAGCGGCCACCACGGCAAGATCGCGCGCTGGCGGCGGGACGAGGCCCTGCGGCGCACCACCCGCAACCGGCCCGACCTGATCGAACGCTGCGACCCCCGGGCCTTCGACAAGAAGGACCGCGAGATGCTCTCGATCCTGGGGTGGCGGCCGGGGCCGGACGGCCGATTTGGGCCGGACCCCGAGGCCGTGGAAGAATAGGCCGCTGCTGTACGTCCAGCGTGCGCCCCTGCCACAGGGGGAAAGACGCTCGCCCGACGCGATCAGCTACCGAATCCTCATCACCACGTTCCGCTGATGACCTGTGGCATCAGTGAAGAAAGCAGACGATCATGGCCAACCTGCTCGACTCCCTCGACAGCGCTTCGCTGCGCACCGACATCCCGGCGTTCCGCCCGGGTGACACCGTCAACGTCCACGTGCGCGTCATCGAGGGCAACCGCTCCCGTGTGCAGCAGTTCAAGGGCGTAGTCATCCGTCGCCAGGGCGCCGGCGTGCGCGAGACCTTCACGGTCCGCAAGGTCTCCTTCTCCGTCGGCGTCGAGCGCACCTTCCCGGTGCACACCCCGATCGTCGAGAAGATCGAGCTCGTCACCCGCGGTGACGTGCGTCGCGCGAAGCTCTACTACCTCCGTGACCTGCGCGGCAAGGCCGCGAAGATCAAGGAGAAGCGCGACAACTGAGCTTCCGCGCGCGTCCACGGCCGGGCCGGATAGCATCTGGCCCCGATGGACACCGAAGCACAGCACACGGAGCGCGACCGCTCCTCCCCACCCTCCGACCCCGGAGACGTCCCGCACGTCACCGAGGCATCCGAGGACACGGAGGGGCGGTCGCGCTCCGTTTTCATGTCGCTGCTCTCCCGGCTGCCGGGCGGTGCCTACACCCTGACGTTCCTGCTGTGCGCGGCGGCCATGCTCCTGGTCAGCGCCTTCGTGGTGCAGCCCTTCCAGATCCCGAGCGGCTCCATGGAGCCCGCGTTCCGGGTCGGGGACCGGGTGCTCGTCAACAAGTTGGCGTACCGTTTCGGTTCCGAGCCGCGGCGGGGTGACGCGGTCGTCTTCGACGGCAGCGGGTACTTCGGGGACGCCGACTACATCAAGCGGGTCGTGGGCACGGGAGGCGACCGGGTGGTCTGCTGCGAGCGGGGGAGGATCACGGTGAACGGTGAGCCGGTCGACGAGCCGTACCTCTACCCGGGCGACACGCCCTCCCAGGTGCCCTTCGAGGTCGTCGTCCCCGAGGACAGCCTCTTCCTGCTCGGCGACCACCGCAGCGCATCGCGTGACTCCCGCGACCACCTGGGAGAGCCCGGCGGCGGCATGATCCCCGTCGACGAGGTCATCGGCCGCGCCGACTGGATCGCCTGGCCGTTCGGCCACTGGACCTCCCTGAAGCGGCCCGACAGTTTCGCGCGCGTGCCCGAACCCGGCCGGGCGCATGGGTAACCGCGGGCGGGCACGCGCCGCGGACGGCGGGGCCGACACCCGGCTGCCCACCGGCTCCCGGCCGACCAGCGGCCCCACGCTGCCGGGCCGGGCGGAGCGGCGCAAGCTCGCGAGGAAGGTCAAGCGGCGCCGACGGCGCTCGGCGATCAGGGAGATACCCCTCCTCATCGGAGTGGCCCTGCTGATAGCCCTCGTCCTGAAGACCTTCCTCGTCCAGGCCTTCGTGATCCCCTCCGGCTCCATGGAGCAGACGATCCGGATCGGGGACCGCGTCCTCGTGGACAAGCTCACCCCCTGGTTCGGGGCCCGGCCGGAACGCGGCGACGTCGTCGTCTTCAAGGACCCCGGCAACTGGCTCGAAGAGGAACAGGGCAAGAAGAAGGACGACCCGGTGGTCGTCAAACAGGTCAAGGAAGGCCTCACCCAGATCGGCCTGTTGCCGTCCGACAGCGAGCGGGACCTGATCAAGCGGGTGATCGGTGTCGGCGGCGACACCGTGAAGTGCTGCGACAAGAACGACAAGGTCACCGTCAACGGCGTGCCGCTCGACGAGCCCTACATCCACCCCGGCGACAAGCCCTCGGCCTTCGCGTTCGAGGTGAAGGTCCCCGAGGGGCGCCTGTTCATGATGGGCGACCACCGCAGCAACTCGGCCGACTCCCGCTTTCACCGCACCGAGAAGTTCGGCGGCACCGTCTCCGAGGACCAGGTCGTCGGCCGCGCGCTCGTCATCGCCTGGCCCCTCGGGCACTGGCGCAGACTGGAGGAGCCGGACACCTACGCCTCCGTAGCCGACGCGCGTACCGCATCGGACGCCTTCACAGGAGCGTCGCATAGGGTGGCCCCCGGCGATCGACATGGATTGATCCGGCTCCCGACCCCTGCGGAACTCCCGCTCGTTATGGGAGTGGTGGGCCTGCATCACATCTGGGGCAGGCAGCGGTACGGACTGAGGAGTGGATGTGGGGGATTTGGCGGTCGGCGCACGATCCGGACACGAGGGGCCCGACAAGCGACCGGGGCGATCCGACGAGCCGGGCGCCGAGGCCGCCGCGGGCGGTACGAACCCCGGGAGTGACGGCGCGGACGGCGATGCCGTACAGGGCCCCGCCGCGCACGGCGGCGGCGCGGGTGACGCCGGAATGGGCGGCGCCACGCCGGGCGGTGACACGCCGGGCGGTGACACGAAGAGCGGGCCGGCCGGACGGCCCAAGAAGCAGCGCTCCTTCTGGAAGGAGCTGCCGCTCCTCATCGGCATCGCGCTGGTCCTGGCCCTGGTGATCAAGTCCTTCCTGGTCCAGGCGTTCTCCATCCCCTCCGACTCGATGCAGAACACGCTGCAGCAGGGCGACCGCGTCCTCGTGGACAAGCTGACACCGTGGTTCGGCTCCGAGCCCGAGCGCGGCGAGGTCGTGGTCTTCAGGGACCCGGGCCACTGGCTGGACGGCGAGCCCACGCCCGACCCGAACGCGGCCCAGCGGGTCCTCGGCTGGATCGGCCTGATGCCGTCCGCCGACGAGAAGGACCTCATCAAGCGCGTCATCGCCGTCGCGGGCGACACCGTGGAGTGCAAGGGCACCGGCCCGGTGAAGGTCAACGGCAAGGCGTTGAACGAGCCGTACATCTTCCCCGGCAACACCCCGTGCACCGTGGACGACCAGGGCGGCCAGTTCAAGAAGACCGTTCCGCCCGGCAAAATCTGGGTCATGGGCGACCACCGGCAGAACTCCCTGGACTCCCGCTACCACCAGAACCAGCCCGGCGGCGGCGCCGTCCCCGTGGACAACGTCGTGGGCCGCGCCATCGTGGTCGCCTGGCCGCCCACCCGCTGGGCGACGCTGCCCAAGCCGGACACGTTCGACCAGCCGGGCATCAACGCGCTGTCGAGCGCGGCACCCGGTGTGCTCGGCCTCGCGGGCGCCGTGCCGCTCGTGCTGTGGCGCCGGCGTCGGCTCACGGTCGCCGCGGCGCGTGACGCGAGGGTTTCTGGCGGCAGTACCGCCGGGTAGGGTGCCGTCCCAGATCGCCGATCTTCCGCCGCCCGTGGCCACGGGCGGCGAGGTCGTCTCCGAGACGGGGGAGCACCGCAATGAGCACGACACGTCGTACGGACGAGGGCCAGGGCAGGCTCGGCAGCGTGCTGTCGGGTGTCGCCGTGGCCCTCGGCTGTGTGCTCTTCCTCGGCGGCTTCGCCTGGGGAGCGGTCCTCTACCAGCCGTACACGGTGCCCACCGGTTCCATGTCCCCGACGATCGACGCGGGCGACCGGGTGCTCGCGCAGCGGATAGCCGGCGACGACGTGCGCCGCGGCGACGTCGTGGTCTTCGAGCAGTCGACCTGGGGCGACCTGCCGATGGTCAAGCGGGTGGTCGGCGTGGGCGGCGACAAGGTCGCCTGCTGCAAGGCCGGCAAGCTGACCGTCAACGGCGAGGACGTCGCAGAACCGTATCTCCCCAAGGGGCAGAGCGCCGCGGTCACCGGCATACCCACCACGACGGTGCCGAAGGGGCGCCTGTTCCTGCTCGGTGACGAGCGCGGCGGCTCGCTGGATTCCAGCGTGCACCTGGACGACGGGGAGAACGGCACGGTGCCGCGCGGCGCGGTGAAGGCGCGGGTCGACGCGGTGGCCTGGCCGATGGACAGGTTCGGCATGCTGGAGCGCCCCGCGGGCTTCGCGGACATGCCGGGCGGCCTCTCGGAGCCCGGACCGCTGCGCCTGGTCGGGACGGCGATCGTGGTGGGCATGGCGCTGGTTCTGGGCGGCGCCGCGTACGGCCCGGTGGCCAGGCGGCTGGGCCGCGGACGCGGCAGAAGCCGCACCAAGGAGGCCGTCGGTGCCGCCTGAGGACGCCGTGGCCGGGTCCGAGGAGAGCGTGCGCCCGCTTACGGAACGGCCGCTGCGCAAGGTCGCCCGGGTGGTGCTGCTCGACCCCGACGACCGCGTCCTGCTGCTGCACGGCCACGAGCCCGGCGACCCCGCGGACGACTGGTGGTTCACGCCGGGCGGCGGCCTGGAGGGCGACGAGACGCGGGAAGAGGCCGCCCTGCGCGAGCTGCGCGAGGAGACCGGCATCACGGAGGTCGAGCTGGGCCCGGTGCTGTGGCGGCGGGTGTGCTCCTTCCCCTTCGCCGGGCGCCGCTGGGACCAGGACGAGTGGTACTACCTGGCGCGTACGTCGCAGACGGCGACCGTCGCCGAGGGGCTGACGGAGCTGGAACGCCGCAGTGTCGCCGGAGCACGTTGGTGGACGTGCCGGGAACTGACCGGGGCTCGTGAGACGGTGTACCCGACCAGGCTCGCCGAGCTGTTTCGCAGACTGCTCGACGAGGGGCCCCCGGACCGGCCCGAGATCCTCGCCACGGAAATCGTGTAGGGGTTCGCGGGGCTGACGCACAATAGGGGGACGCACGGCTGAAGGGGAACATGCCATGAGCGCCGAGGACCTCGAGAAGTACGAGACCGAGATGGAGCTGAAGCTCTACCGGGAGTACCGCGATGTCGTCGGTCTGTTCAAATACGTGATCGAGACCGAGCGGCGCTTCTACCTCACCAATGACTACGAGATGCAGGTGCACTCGGTTCAGGGCGAGGTTTTCTTTGAGGTGTCCATGGCTGACGCCTGGGTGTGGGACATGTACCGCCCGGCTCGGTTCGTGAAGCAGGTGCGGGTGCTCACGTTCAAGGACGTGAACATCGAGGAGCTGAACAAGAGCGACCTGGAGCTGCCGGGCAGCTGACCGGTTCACTCGCCGGGGTGGCGGAGTTGTCCACAACCGGCGAGTAGTGCACCAAGATCCAACAGGTGCGCACGGGACCGGGACCGTGGGTGTCGGAGGTGGTGCCGACATGAACGCACGGGGAGCACTCGGCAAGTACGGCGAGGACCTGGCCGCCCGGCGGCTGGTCGAGGCGGGGATGACGGTCCTGGAGCGCAATTGGCGCGCGGGCAGGACCGGTGAGATCGACATCGTGGCCATGGACGGCGAGGCGCTCGTCGTCTGCGAGGTCAAGACGCGCAGGGCGGGCCTGGTCGGCACGGCGCTCTTCGAGCACCCGATGGCGGCCGTGGGCCAGAGCAAGGCGGAGCGGCTGCGGCGCCTGGCCGAGCGCTGGATCGAGGAGCGCGGCGGCCCACCCCCGGGAGGCGTCCGCATCGACCTGGTCGGCGTGCTGATCCCGCGGCGCGGGGCCCCCGTCGTCGAGCACGCGCGGGGGGTGGCCTAGATGGGCTTCGCGCGTACGTGCTCGGTGGCGCTGGTCGGCGTCGAAGGCGTCGTGGTCGAGGTGCAGGCCGATCTGGAACCGGGCGTGGCGGCGTTCACGCTGGTGGGCCTGCCCGACAAGAGCCTGACGGAGAGCCGCGACCGGGTCAGGGCGGCCGTGGTCAACTCGGGCGGGGAGTGGCCCCAGAAGAAGCTCACGGTCGGACTCAGCCCGGCCTCGGTCCCCAAAGGCGGCAGCGGCTTCGATCTCGCCGTCGCCTGCGCGGTCCTCGGGGCGGCCGAGCGCATCGACCCCCGCGTGCTCGCCGACATCGTGATGATCGGCGAACTGGGGCTCGACGGACGGGTCCGCCCGGTCCGGGGCGTGCTGCCCGCGGTCCTGGCGGCGGCGGACGCGGGGTACGAACAGGTGGTCGTCCCGGAGTGCACGGCGGCGGAGGCCGCGCTGGTCCCGGGCGTCTCGGTCCTCGGCGTGCGCAGCCTGCGCCAGCTCATCGCGGTGCTCACCGACGAGCCGGTGCCGCAGGAGGAGCCGGACGAGACGGGCCGGCCCGACGCGATGCTCGCCGGGCTCTGCGTGCCGGGCAGCGGCCTGGGCGCGGGTCTCGGCGGCGCGACGGACGACGCCCACGCGCTTGACCTCGCGGACGTGGTGGGCCAGGCGTCGGCGCGGACCGCCGTGGAAGTGGCCGCGGCCGGGGCCCACCACCTCTTCCTGCAAGGACCACCGGGTGCGGGCAAGACGATGCTCGCGGAGCGACTGCCGGCGATCCTGCCCCGGCTGACCCGGGAGGAGTCCCTGGAGGTGACGGCGGTCCACTCGGTGGCGGGCATGCTCCCACCGGGCAAGCCGCTGGTCGACGTCGCCCCGTACTGCGCGCCGCACCACTCCGCGACGATGCAGTCGCTGGTGGGCGGCGGCAAGGGGCTGGCCAGACCCGGAGCGGTCTCGCTCGCTCACCGGGGCGTGCTCTTTCTGGACGAGGCGCCCGAGTTCAGCGGCCAGACGCTGGACTCCCTGCGGCAGCCCCTCGAGTCCGGCCATGTGGTGATCGCCCGCAGCGCGGGCGTGGTGCGGCTGCCCGCGCGGTTCCTGATGGTGCTTGCGGCCAACCCCTGCCCGTGCGGGAGGCACCTGCAGCCCGGTGGCGGCTGCGAGTGCCCGGCGTCCGTGGTGCGGCGCTACCAGGGCCGGCTGTCGGGGCCGCTGCTCGACCGGGTCGACCTCAAGGTCGAGGTGGAGCCCGTCACCCGCTCGGAACTGAGCGGATACGGCACGCGCGGGGAGTCCACCCGCTCCGTCGCCGACCGGGTGCGCGAGGCGCGTGAAAGGGCGGCGGCCAGACTCGCCGACACCGGCTGGCGGACCAACAGCGAAGTACCCGGCCACGCGCTGCGCACCCGATGGCCCGCCGCCCCGGGCGCTCTTGAGACGGCCGAGTCGGACCTGGAGCGCGGCTTCCTGACCGCCCGCGGCCTCGACCGCGTCCTGCGGGTCGCCTGGACCGTCGCCGACCTGGCCGGGCACGACCGGCCCCGCGCACCGGACGTCGCCCTGGCACTCCAACTGCGCACCGGGATCTCGCGCGGCGTGCCCATGACGATCGGGGCCGCGCAGTGACCGCCGGACCGCCGGGGGACGAAGAGCGCCTGGCCAGGGTCGCCCTGACGCGGGTGCTCGAACCGGGGGACGAGATCGGGGGCCGGTGGCTGTGGGAGGCCGGTGCCGTCGAGGTGCTGCGCCGACTCGGCGGAGAGGGGAAGCGGCTTCCCGGCGTCAGCGTGCGGCGGTGGGAGGGGCTGCGTGCGCGGGCCGCCGGAGCACGACCGGAGCGTGATCTCCAGGCGGCACGGGACGTCGGGGCGCGCTTCGTGTGCCCGGGGGACACGGAGTGGCCCTCCCCGCTCGACGACCTCGGGGTGGCGCGGCCGATCGGCCTGTGGGTGCGGGGGCGGCCGTCCTTGCGGATCTGGGCCCTGCGTTCGGTGGCCGTCGTCGGCGCCCGGGCCTGCACGGAGTACGGCGCGCACATGGCGGCCGGGATCGCGGCGGGCCTGGCGGAGCGGGGCTGGGTGGTGGTCTCGGGCGGGGCGTACGGCGTGGACGGCGCCGCACATCGCGGGGCGCTCGGCGCGGGCGGGGCCACCGTGGCCGTGCTGGCCTGCGGGGTGGACCGGCCCTACCCCCGGGGGCACGCCGAACTGATCGGCCGGATCGCGGAACAGGGACTGGTGTTGGGTGAGTTGCCGCCGGGCGACCATCCGACGCCGAGCCGGTTCATCCAGCGGAACAGGGTGATCGCCGCGCTGACGCGGGGGACGGTCGTGGTGGAGGCGGCCTACCGCAGCGGGGCGCTCGCCACGGCCCGGGGTGCCCAGGAGTTGGGGCGCTTCACCATGGGGGTGCCGGGGCCCGCCACCAGCGGCCTCTCCGCCGGTGTGCACGAACTGCTGCGGGGTGACGGCGTCCTGGTGACCGACGCCGCGGAAGTGGTCGAGCTGGTCGGCGACATGGGTGACCTGGCCCCCCAGCGGCGCGGGCCCGTCCTGCCGCGCGACCTGCTCGCCCCGGGGGCGGCCCGCGTCCTGGCCGCGCTGCCCGCGCGCGGGCGGGTGACGGCTCAGGAGGCCGCGACGGGCGCCGGGACGACCCCGGACGACGCGGTAGGGCGCCTGTACGAACTTCAGTCGTTGGGGTTCGTCGAACGACACGGCGATGGCTGGCAGTTGACACGCCAGGCGTTCGTGTCGGTCTTCGCCTCTGGAGGTGAATCGTGACCGAGCGTGTTCCGCCGGACGGATGACGCCCGACAGCCTTGGGAAATCGCGCAGTTGATACGTCGGCACCGTCACGCAGGGCGACCGGCCCGCGCCCCGGGAGCACCCAGCGGAACGTATCTGCGCCCGCGCGATCCCCTAGTCTTCGCTCACTGCGACGCTTCAGTCACGCTACGCTCACAAAGGATTCAGACGCGGACAGGCAACCAGACGGACAACCTCATCCATTCCATGCAAGCTCCCCCTCGGACGGGCGCGGGCGGCACCGGTGAAGCGGCCGCCTCGCGCGACTTCGTCGACTTATGGGTTCCTCCCCTTCGACGCGACTCGACACGACCTCATCCACCCCCGCGACCTCACCAGTTCACGGCAGAACGGCTCAAGGCGACGAATGCCCCAGCACACCTCAGGGTCCGACCGGGCGGCGGTTCCGCCCGCCGCCCGTAGCGGCGAGCGGGAGCGGCCTCCCGCTCCCTCGTCGCTGGACGAGTTGTGGCGCTCGTACAAGGAGACCGGGGACGGGCGGCTGCGCGAGCAGCTGATCCTGCACTACTCGCCGCTGGTGAAGTACGTCGCGGGCCGGGTGAGCGTGGGGCTGCCGCCCAATGTGGAGCAGGCGGACTTCGTCTCCTCCGGGGTGTTCGGGCTGATCGACGCGATCGAGAAGTTCGACATCGAGCGGGAGATCAAGTTCGAGACGTACGCGATCACGCGCATCCGCGGGGCGATGATCGACGAGCTGCGGGCGCTGGACTGGATCCCGCGCTCCGTGCGGCAGAAGGCGCGCAACGTCGAGCGTGCCTACGCCACCCTGGAGGCGCAGCTGCGCCGGACGCCGTCGGAGGGCGAGGTCGCCGCGGAGATGGGCATCGCCCTGGAGGAACTGCACGCGGTTTTCAGCCAGTTGTCCCTGGCGAACGTGGTGGCCCTCGAAGAGCTGCTGCACGTCGGCGGCGACGGCGGCGACCGGCTCAGCCTGATGGACACGCTCGAGGACCACGCGGCCGACAACCCCGTCGAGGTCGCCGAGGACCGGGAGCTGCGCAGGCTGCTGGCGAGGGCGATCAACACGCTGCCCGAGCGCGAGAAGACCGTCGTGACGCTCTACTACTACGAAGGGCTCACCCTCGCCGAGATCGGCAACGTGCTCGGGGTGACCGAGAGCCGGGTGAGTCAGATCCACACCAAGTCGGTGCTCCAGCTGCGCGCGAAACTGGCCAGTTTCGGCCGCTGACGCCGTGTACCGGGGCGAGCCGCGCCGTCCCGTCCGACGGGTGCGCGCCCGGCGGTGACTCCCCTGCGGGGCGTCCCGTCCGTAAAGTGGAGCCGTGCCAAGGATTCGAGCGGCCTCTGTGGCCGAGCATCGGTCGATGCAGCGCGGCGCCCTGCTGGACGCCGCGCGGTCCCTGCTGTCCGAAGGCGGGACCGAGGCGTTGACCTTCCCCGCCCTCGCCGAGCGCACCGGGCTCGCCCGGTCGTCCGTCTACGAGTACTTCCGGTCGCGGGCGGCCGTCGTCGAAGAGCTGTGCGAGGTCGACTTCCCCGTCTGGGCGGCCGAGGTGTCGGCGGCCATGGAGCGGGCGGCAGCGGCCGAGGACAAGGTCGAGGCGTATGTCCGGCGGCAGCTCTCCCTGGTCGGGGACCGGCGGCACCGGGCCGTGGTGGCCATCTCCGCCAGTGAGCTGGACGCCGGCGCCCGGGAGAAGATCCGCGCCGCCCATGGTGGGCTCATCGCGATGGTCGTGGAGGCGCTGGAACAGCTGGGGCACACGCAGCCCCGGATGGCGGCGATGCTCCTTCAGGGCATCGTGGACGCGGCCGTGCGTCGGATCGAGCTGGGGGCCGCGGAGGATCCCGGGGAGATCACCGAGGCGGCGGTGTCCATGGCGCTGCGCGGCGTTCGGGGCTGAGGCCCCACCACGCCGGGGCCGGGTCGTGCGGTGGGTTCGGCGGGCCGTGCGGCGGGAGCAGGCGGGACGGGCCCAGGTGCCGCAGCCGGGGCGGCAGCAGCGTCAGCGGGTCCAGGTAGGCAGCGCCCCTGAGCAGCCCCCAGTGGAGGCAGCTGCGGGGGCAGTGGCTCCTCGGCAGCTCCAGGACGCCGACCCGTTCGCCGGCGGTGACCTGGGCGCCCTTCTTCAGCGTGGCCCGCACCGGCTCGTACGTCGTGCGCAGCGGAGGGTCCCCGGTGCCGTCCAGCTCCACCGAGACCACGCCCCGGCCCGCCACCCGCCCCGCGAACGAGATCCGGCCGGGCGCCACCGCGCGGACCGGATCGCCGGGGGACGCCGCCAGGTCCACGCCCCGGTGGCCCCTGCCGTACGCGGTTAAGGGCGGCTCCCAGGCCCGTACGACCGCCGGGTGGGCGCCCCCGCGGGCGGCCACCGGCCACGTCGTGGCCACCGGCCGAGTCACCGGGAGCGTCCCGGGCGGGGCCGGTGGCGGGCTCGGCGGCGGGGGCAGGGCGGTCGCCAGCAGCGCGGCCAGCGTCGTCAGCAGCAGTTCCAGGCGCATGCGAGAACGGTCCCGCGTCCCGGCGGCCCGTGGGGATCATGGACCGGATCTGTGGACCACCGGCCGGTTGTGGACAGTGGCGTCACCCTTTCGGGGATGGGCGCCGCCCGATGGGGGTCACGGCGTCGTGCGGCTCCGTCGCCAGGTCACGGGCAGCGGCGTCACCCGGGGCCCCGCGGGTCCCGTACACTTCCTTTGGCGATCCGGGTCACCGGGTCGACTTCGCACGCCCCGACATCAGGCCATCACAAGCCGGTGTCAGCGCCCCTCGGTCCCTAGTGGCAAGGCGCACAGCGGGCGTCAGGCGCGAGTGCCGTCCGGCACACGCGGCACAACCGAGAATCTCAAGGAGAACGGCCATGGCCGTCGTCACGATGCGGGAGCTGCTGGAAAGCGGCGTCCACTTCGGTCACCAGACCCGTCGTTGGAACCCGAAGATGAAGCGCTTCATCTTCACGGAGCGCAACGGCATCTACATCATCGACCTGCTCCAGTCGCTGTCGTACATCGACCGCGCCTACGAGTTCGTCAAGGAGACCGTCGCCCACGGCGGCACGGTCATGTTCGTCGGCACGAAGAAGCAGGCGCAGGAGGCCATCGCCGAGCAGGCCACCCGCGTCGGCATGCCCTACGTCAACCAGCGCTGGCTGGGCGGCATGCTCACCAACTTCTCGACCGTCTACAAGCGTCTGCAGCGCCTCAAGGAGCTCGAGCAGATCGACTTCGAGGACGTCGCCGCCTCCGGTCTCACCAAGAAGGAGCTTCTCGTGCTCTCGCGCGAGAAGGCCAAGCTGGAGAAGACCCTCGGTGGTATCCGCGAGATGTCCAAGGTGCCCAGCGCCGTCTGGATCGTGGACACCAAGAAGGAGCACATCGCGGTCGGTGAGGCCCGGAAGCTCAACATCCCGGTCGTCGCCATCCTCGACACCAACTGCGACCCCGACGAGGTCGACTACAAGATCCCCGGCAACGACGACGCGATCCGCTCCGTCACGCTGCTCACCCGGGTGATCGCCGACGCCGTCGCCGAGGGCCTCATCTCCCGTTCCGGTGTCGCCACCGGTGACTCGAAGCCGGGCGAGAAGGCCGCCGGCGAGCCGCTCGCCGAGTGGGAGCGCGACCTGCTCGAGGGCGAGAAGAAGGCCGACGACGCCGAGGCCCCCAAGGCCGAGGACAAGCCGGCCGAGGACGCCGCCGAGGCTCCGGCCGCCGAGGCGCCCGCCGCTGACGCCCCCGCCGCCGAGGCGCCGGCCGCGGACGCCGAGCAGGCCTGACCTCACAGGTTCGGCAGTTGACGGCGGGGGCCCGATCGGCCCCCGCCGTTCACCCGTGGACCTCCGTAGATCTTTCAAGACTTCGAGAGAGAATTTCGATCATGGCGAACTACACCGCCGCTGACGTCAAGAAGCTCCGTGAGCTCACGGGCGCCGGCATGATGGACTGCAAGAAGGCGCTCGACGAGGCCGAGGGCAACGTCGACAAGGCCGTCGAGGCGCTCCGCATCAAGGGCCAGAAGGGCGTCGCCAAGCGCGAGGGCCGCTCCGCCGAGAACGGCGCCGTCGTCTCCCTCATCGCCGACGACAACACCTCCGGTGTCATCGTCGAGCTGAAGTGCGAGACGGACTTCGTCGCCAAGGGCGAGAAGTTCCAGGCCGTGGCGAACAACCTCGCCGCCCACATCGCCAAGACGTCCCCGGCCGACCTCGAGGCGCTGCTCGCCTCCGAGATCGAGGCCGGCAAGACCGTCCAGGCGTACGTCGACGAGGCCAACGCCAACCTCGGCGAGAAGATCGTCCTGGACCGCTTCGCGCAGTTCTCCGGCGCCTACGTGGCCGCGTACATGCACCGCACGATGCCCGACCTGCCCCCGCAGATCGGTGTCCTCGTCGAGCTGGACAAGGCCGACGCCGACGTCGCCAAGGGCATCGCGCAGCACATCGCCGCCTTCGCGCCGAAGTACCTCTCCAAGGAGGACGTGCCGGCCGAGGTCGTCGAGTCCGAGCGCCGCGTCGCCGAGGAGACCACCCGCGCCGAGGGCAAGCCCGAGGCCGCCCTCCCCAAGATCGTCGAGGGTCGCGTCAACGGCTTCTTCAAGGAGGCCACCCTCCTCGGCCAGCCGTACGCGCTGGACAACAAGAAGTCGGTCGAGAAGGTTCTCGCCGAGGCCGGTGTCACCCTGAAGCGCTTCTCGCGCATCAAGGTCGGCATCTGAGTCCGTACCGCGATCGACGGTAGACCCCGCTAGGGTCGACAGCGGTCGCCCGCGTGGGGAGCCCCGCACAGGGAACCCGTACGCGATGTACGACCGCAGGATCTGACGAGGAGGCCACTGCCGAGCATGGGATGCGAACGACACCCCACCGGCGGTGGCCTTCTTCGTATGTGTGTCAAGTAAGAGAAGCGAGAACACCATGACCACCAAGGCCGACTCGAAGAGTGACGACGACAAAGGCGCCGGACGCTTCCTGCTGAAGCTCTCCGGCGAGGCGTTCGCCGGCGGAGGCGGCCTCGGGGTCGATCCCGACGTGGTGCACGCCATCGCGCGCGAGATCGCGGCCGTGGTCCGCGACGGCGCCCAGATCGCCATCGTCATCGGCGGCGGAAACTTCTTCCGCGGCGCCGAGCTCCAGCAGCGCGGCATGGACCGGGCCCGCTCGGACTACATGGGCATGCTCGGCACGGTCATGAACTGCCTCGCCCTCCAGGACTTCCTGGAGAAGGAGGGCATCGACAGCCGCGTCCAGACCGCCATCACCATGGGGCAGGTCGCGGAGCCGTACATCCCGCTGCGCGCCGTGCGGCACCTGGAGAAGGGCCGCGTGGTCATCTTCGGCGCCGGCATGGGCATGCCGTACTTCTCCACCGACACCACCGCCGCCCAGCGCGCCCTGGAGATCGACGCCGAGGCGCTGCTCATGGGCAAGAACGGCGTGGACGGGGTCTACGACTCCGACCCCAAGACCAACCCCGACGCGGTGAAGTTCGACGCGCTCGGCTACGGCGAGGTCATCACCCGGGACCTCAAGGTCGCCGACATGACCGCGATCACGCTGTGCCGGGACAACAAGCTGCCCATCCTCGTCTTCGAGCTGCTCTCCGAAGGCAATATCGCCCGGGCCGTCAAGGGTGAGAAGATCGGCACTCTCGTGGGCGACAAGGGAAGCCGGGCCTGACCCCGCGGACCTGAGCCCGGCTCAAGGGACGGACGCGAGACGTCACTTGAGAGGGATGGACAAAGCCCTGCCGGTCGGACACCGTGCAGGAAAGACACGCGACGCAGCCGGCCGCCCCGTGCTAGCCGGGCCTACTCAAGACACGCAGGAGCAAGTGGTGATCGAAGAGACCCTCCTCGAGGCCGAGGAGAAGATGGAGAAGGCCGTCGTGGTCGCCAAGGAGGACTTCGCCGCGATCCGCACCGGCCGTGCGCACCCGGCGATGTTCAACAAGATCGTGGCGGACTACTACGGCGCGCTGACGCCGATCAACCAGCTGGCCTCGTTCTCGGTGCCCGAGCCGCGGATGGCCGTGGTGACCCCGTTCGACAAGAGCGCGCTGCGCAACATCGAGCAGGCGATCCGCGACTCCGACCTCGGCGTCAACCCGAGCAACGACGGCAACATCATCCGGGTGACGTTCCCCGAGCTGACGCAGGACCGTCGCAAGGAGTTCATCAAGGTCGCCAAGACCAAGGCCGAGGACTCCAAGATCTCGATCCGCTCCATCCGCCGCAAGGCCAAGGAAGCCATCGACAAGGCGGTCAAGGACGGCGACATCGGCGAGGACGAGGGCCGTCGCGCCGAGAAGGACCTCGACGACACCACCGCCAAGTACGTCACCCAGGTGGACGAGCTGCTCAAGCACAAGGAAACCGAGCTGCTCGAAGTCTGAAGGCCCGGTCCGAGGAATCAGGAAACCGATCCGTGAACGACTCTTCCTGGGGGGCGCGGCCCACAGCCGGGTACTGGGTGCCGCCCGACCAGGGGTCTGGTCGGGGGGCACCCCCGGCAGGTCCCGCGTACGATGCGCAGGACGCGCTGCTTCCGTCCGTGACGCAGCCGATGCCCGTCGTGCCCGACACCCCCGCGCCCCCGCAGGAGCCCATGCCCAGCGCACCCCAGCCCGTCCCGGCAGCGCCGCGGCCTTCGCAGAAGAAGAGCGCGGGCCGTGACCTCGGCGCGGCCATAGGAGTCGGTGTGGGACTCGGCGCGGTGATCATCGCGTCGCTGTTCATCGTGAAGGCCGTCTTCATCGGCGTCATAGCGGTCGCCGTCGTGGTCGGCCTGTGGGAGCTGACCTCCCGGCTCGACGAGCGCAAGGGCATCAAGGCGCCGCTGGTGCCGCTCGCGGTCGGTGGCGCGGCGATGGTCGTCGCCGGGTACGTCCGGGGTCCCGAGGGCGCCTGGGTGGCGATGGCGCTCACCGCGCTCGCGGTACTCGTCTGGCGGATGACCGAGCCCCCCGAGGGCTATCTGAAGGACGTCACGGCGGGGGTCTTCGCGACCTTCTACGTCCCCTTCCTCGCGACGTTCGTGGCGCTGATGCTCACCGCCGACGACGGGCCGCGCCGGGTGCTGACGTTCCTGCTGCTGACCGTGGTCAGCGACACGGGCGCGTACGCGATCGGCTGGCGCTTCGGCAAGCACAAGCTGGCGCCGCGCATCAGCCCCGGCAAGACCCGCGAGGGCCTGTTCGGCGCCGTCGCGTTCGCGATGGCCGCGGGCGCGCTGTGCATGGAGTTCCTGATCGACGGCGGAACCTGGTGGCAGGGGCTGCTGGTCGGCCTCGCGGTCGCGGCGAGCGCCACGCTCGGCGACCTCGGCGAGTCGATGATCAAGCGGGACCTCGGCATCAAGGACATGGGCACGCTGCTGCCGGGCCACGGCGGCATCATGGACCGCCTGGACTCCCTGCTGCCGACGGCCCCGGTCGTCTGGCTCCTGCTGGTGATCTTCGTGGGGTCCGGCTGACCGTCTGACCTGCGCAAATGTGCGTATGGGGCTCGTTGTCCACAGGGCGGCGGGCCCCTTGCCACATGTCTGCGACACTGGAAGAACCATGCCTGTACCCGGAGAACTCACCTTCGTCGCGCCCCGCGGAGCCAAGAAGCCGCCGCGGCACCTCGCCGACCTCACGCCCGCCGAGCGCAAAGAAGCCGTCGCCGCCATCGGCGAGAAGCCGTTCCGCGCCAAGCAGCTCTCGCAGCACTACTTCGCGCGCTACGCCCACGACCCGGCCGAGTGGACCGACATCCCGGCCGGCGCGCGCGACAAGCTCCGGGAAGCGCTGCTGCCCGACTTGATGTCCGTGGTGCGGCACATCAGCTGCGACGACGACACCACGCGCAAGACGCTGTGGCGCCTCTTCGACGGCACGCTGGTCGAGTCGGTGCTCATGCGCTACCCCGACCGGGTGACCATGTGCATCAGCTCCCAGGCCGGGTGCGGCATGAACTGCCCGTTCTGCGCCACCGGCCAGGCCGGCCTCGACCGGAACCTGTCGACGGGCGAGATCGTGCACCAGATCGTGGACGGCATGCGCGCCCTGCGGGACGGTGAGATCCCCGGCGGGCCCGCGCGGCTGTCCAACATCGTCTTCATGGGCATGGGCGAGCCACTGGCCAACTACAACCGCGTGACGGGCGCCATCCGCCGCCTCACCGACCCCGAGCCCGACGGCCTCGGCCTCTCGCAGCGCGGCATCACGGTGTCGACGGTGGGGCTCGTGCCCGCCATCCACCGGTTCTCCGACGAGGGCTTCAAGTGCCGCCTCGCCATCTCGCTGCACGCCCCGGACGACGACCTGCGCGACACGCTCGTCCCCGTCAACACGCGGTGGAAGGTGCGGGAGGTGCTCGACGCGGGCTGGGAGTACGCCGCCAAGTCCGGCCGTCGCCTGTCCATCGAGTACGCGCTGATCCGCGACATCAACGACCAGGGGTGGCGCGGTGACCGGCTCGGCCGGCTGCTCAAGGGCAAGCCGGTCCACGTGAACCTCATCCCGCTGAACCCCACGCCGGGCTCGAAGTGGACGGCCTCGCGGCCCGAGGACGAGAAGGCGTTCGTGGAGGCCATCGCGGCCCACGGGGTGCCGGTGACCATCCGGGACACCCGCGGCCAGGAGATCGACGGGGCGTGCGGCCAGCTCGCCGCGGCCGAGAGGTAGTCTGACGGGCGTACGCCTCGCACACACGGTCGCGTACGGTCGTCATCACATCTGCATATTCCGACAGGGGAGCGCCACAGCGCTGAGAGTGCGGCACCTTGGACAGGTGGGCCGCAGACCCTCTGAACCTCGCCCAGGTCATTCTGGGTAGGAAGTTCGGGCACGACTCAAGCTGTTGCGCCCTGCCCGTGTGCCCCTGGGCCCGCGGGTGGGGCCGCGTCTCTTCCTGGACACCCAGGAGGACATCCAAGTGAGCACCAAGAAGATCACGTCCGTCGCCGTCGCGGTGGGCCTCGGGCTCGGCGCCCTCTCGGCCTGCGGCTCCGGGGACGGCTCCGACGAGGCCGACTCCAAGACCGTCACCCTCGTCAGCCACGACTCCTTCAACGTCTCCAAGGGCGTACTGAAGGACTTCGAGAAGCGCTCCGGCTACCGGGTCAAGGTCCTCAAGGACGGCGACGCGGGCGCCGCCGTGAACAAGGCGATCCTCTCCAAGGACAACCCGCAGGGCGACGTCTTCTTCGGCGTCGACAACACCCTTCTGTCGCGGGCGCTCGACCACGGCCTCTTCCAGTCGTACGAGGCCAAGGGCTCGGGCGCGATCAGGCCGGAGTTCCGGGTCGACGAGGCCGAGCACCGGGTCACGCCCGTCGACAGCGGCGACATCTGCGTGAACTACGACAAGAAGTACTTCGCCGACAAGAAGCTGGCGCCGCCGAAGTCCTTCGCGGACCTGACCAGGCCCGCCTACAAGAACCTGCTGGTCACCGAGAACGCCTCGACCTCTTCGCCCGGCCTCGGCTTCCTGCTCGGCACCGCCGCCGAGTACGGCGACGACGGCTGGCAGGGCTATTGGAAGAAGCTCAAGGCCAACGGCGTCAAGGTCGTCGACGGCTGGGAGCAGGCCTACAACGAGGAGTTCTCCGGCTCCGCCGGCGGCAGGAAGGCGGGCGGCGAGCGGCCGCTCGTCGTCTCCTACGCCTCCTCGCCGCCCGTCGAGGTGCTCTACGGCAAGCCGCGGCCGAAGCACGCCCCGACCGGCGTCGCGACCGGCACGTGCTTCCGCCAGGTCGAGTACGCGGGCCTGCTCGCCAATGCCGGGAACACCAAGGGCGGCAAGGCGCTCCTGGACTTCCTCGTGGGCAAGGAGTTCCAGGAGGACATGCCGCTGAACATGTTCGTCAACCCGGTGCGCGAGGGCACGAAGCTGCCCGAGCTGTTCACCGAGCACGGCGTGCGCGTCGACAAGCCGGCGACCATGGATCCGAAGAAGATCGCCGACAACCGCGAGACGTGGATCAAGTCGTGGACCTCGCTCGTACTGAAGTGACGAAGTCCCGCTCCCGGGCCTTCCGGGCGGGCCTCGGCCGGGGGAGCGCGACGCGGCTCGGTCTGCTGGCCGTGCCCGTCGCGTTCTTCGCGCTCTTCTTCGCCTATCCGGTCACCGCGATCGTCGCGCGCGGCCTGCGCGTCGACGGCGCCTGGCGCCTCGGGCGGATCGCGGACGTGCTCGGGCAGTCCGACGTCCGGCACGTGCTGTGGTTCACCACCTGGCAGGCGCTCGCGTCGACCGCGCTCACGCTGCTGATCGCGCTCCCCGGCGCGTACGTCTTCGCGCGCTTCGACTTCCCGGGCAAGCGGACGCTGCGGGCCGTCGTGACGGTGCCGTTCGTGCTGCCGACGGTCGTCGTCGGCACCGCCTTCCTCGCGCTGATCGGGCGTGGCGGGCTCTTCGACGAGCTGTGGGGCGTACGCCTGGACACCACCGTGTGGGCGATCCTGCTCGCCCACGTGTTCTTCAACTACGCGGTCGTCGTCCGCACGGTCGGCGGGCTCTGGTCGCAGCTCGATCCGCGCCAGGAGGAGGCCGCGCGGATGCTCGGCGCCTCGCGCTGGACCGCCTGGCGGGCCGTGACCCTGCCCGCGCTCGGCCCGGCGGTGGCCGCCGCCGCGCTGATGGTCTTCCTCTTCACCTTCACCTCCTTCGGCGTCGTGCAGATCCTCGGCGGACCCGCGTACTCCACGCTCGAAGTGGAGATCTACCGCCAGACCGCCCAGCTCCTCGACCTGCCGACGGCCGCCGTCCTGACCCTCGTGCAGTTCGCCGCGGTCGGGCTGATCCTGGCGGTCCACGCGTGGACGGCACGGCGGCGCGAGAGCGTGCTGAAGCTGGTCGACGCCTCGGCCGCCGCGCGCCGCCCGCGCGGTGCCGGCCAGTGGACGCTGCTCGCCTCGGTCATGGCGACGATCGCCCTGCTGATCCTGCTGCCGCTCGGCGTGCTCGTCCAGCGGTCCTTCGACGGACCCGACGGCTTCGGCGTGACGTACTACGCGGAGCTGACCTCGGCGGAGGGCGGCGCCTTCCTCGTGCCGCCGATCGAGGCGATCTGGAACTCCCTCCAGTACGCGATCGTGGCCACCGCCATCGCGGTCGTCGTCGGCGGGCTCGCCGCGGCCGCGCTCACCCGGCGCGCGGGCCGCCTCGTACGCGGCTTCGACGCGCTGCTCATGCTGCCGCTCGGGGTGTCGGCGGTGACCGTCGGCTTCGGGTTCCTGATCACGCTGGACGAGCCGCCGCTCGATCTGCGGGCCACCTGGATCCTGGTGCCGCTCGCCCAGGCCCTGGTCGGCGTGCCCTTCGTCGTGCGCACCATGCTGCCCGTCCTGCGCGCGGTCGACGGGCGGCTGCGCGAGGCGGCGGCCGTCCTCGGAGCCTCGCCGCTGCGGGCCTGGCGGGAGGTGGACCTGCCGATGGTGCGGCGGGCGCTGCTGATCGCCGCCGGGTTCGCGTTCGCCGTCTCGCTCGGCGAGTTCGGGGCGACCGTGTTCATCGCGCGGCCCGACAACCCGACGCTGCCGGTCGCCGTGGCCCGGCTGCTCGGCCGCGCCGGTGACCTCAACTACGGGCAGGCGATGGCCCTGTCGACCCTTTTGATGGTGGTGTGCGCGGTGTCCCTGCTGCTCCTGGAACGCCTGCGGGCCGACCGTACCTCCGGAGAGTTCTGATGACCCTGCTGAGACTTGCCGGGGCGAGTGTCCGCTTCGGGGCGCGGGCCGCGCTCGACGCCGTGGACCTGGAGGTCGCCGAGCACGAGATCGTCTGTGTGCTCGGGCCGAGCGGCAGCGGCAAGTCGACGCTGCTGCGGGTGGTGGCGGGGCTCCAGGCGCTCGACGCCGGGCGGGTCGAGCTGGCCGGCCGCGACCAGCGCGGGGTGCCGGCGCACAAGCGGGGCGTCGGCCTCATGTTCCAGGACCACCAGCTCTTCCCACAGCGCGACGTGGCGGGCAACGTCGCCTTCGGGCTGCGGATGCGCGGCGCCTCGCGGTCCGAACAGGCCGACCGGGTCGCCGAGTTGCTCGAACTCGTCGGGCTGCCGAAGGCGCAGCGGCGCGCGGTCGCCTCGCTCTCCGGCGGCGAGCAGCAGCGGGTCGCGCTCGCGCGCGCCCTGGCCCCCCGGCCCCGGCTGCTGATGCTGGACGAGCCGCTGGGCCAGCTCGACCGGTCGCTGCGGGAGCGGCTGGTGGTGGAACTGCGCGACCTCTTCGGCGAGTTGGGTACGACCGTGCTCGCCGTCACGCACGACCAGGGCGAGGCGTTCGCGCTCGCCGACCGGGTCGTCGTCATGCGGGACGGGCGGATCGCCCAGTCCGGTACGCCCCTTGAGGTCTGGCGGCGTCCGGCGGACGAGTTCGTCGCCCGATTCCTGGGCTTCGACAACATCGTGGACGCGACGGTCACCGGGGGGACGGCCGCGACGGTTTGGGGAGCCGTTCCCGTGCCGCCGGGCACCCCGGCGGGGCGGCACAGGATCCTGGTGCGCCCGGCCGGCGTGCGGCTGCTCGCCCCGGACGAGGGGCTGCCGTGCGAGGTGACGGCCCGTACGTTCCGCGGCACCCACGTCGCCCTGCGCCTCCAGCCGAAGGAGGGGCCGAGCTTGGAGGCGGCGTGCGCGCTGCGCCGGGCGCCCGAGGTCGGCGAGGTCGTCGGGGCGGGCTTCGACGCCGGGGACGTCGTCGTCCTCGGGGAGGCGGACGCGGTGCCGGAGGCGGGCTCGGCGCGGCGGCAGGACGCGGCGCCGGAAATTGCAGTGTCCCCGGTGCGTAAATCACTCTAGTGTTCGATCATGACCACTCTGAGCCATGACCGCTACTGCGCCGAAGTCACCACCCAGCTCGACCTCTTGCGAGCCACACTGAAGGGCGCGGACCTCGCCGCCACCGTACCGACGTGCCCCGACTGGACGCTGGCGCAGCTCGCCCGGCACACGGGCGGGGCGGTGCGCTGGAGCGAGCGGCTGGTCGCGACGCGCGCGCGGCAGAACATCCCGGCCGAGGAGATCCCGCACGCCGCGGGGCCCGAGGGCGACGACCCGGCCGCCCTGGACGCCTGGCTGGCCGAGACCGCCGCGCTCGGCACCCGGACCTTCCGCGAGGCGGGCGCCGGCGCCGAAGTGTGGACGTGGGCCGACGACCACACCGCCGGGTTCTGGGCGCGGCGCATGACGCACGAGCTGGCGATCCACCGCGCGGACGCGGCGATCACCGTCGGGGTCGCCTACGAGATCGCCCCGGAGGTCGCCGCCGACGCGATCGACGAGTGGCTGGACCTCCTGCGATTTTTCCAGCTCAACATGTCCGGGGGCAGTGTGGCGGAGCTGCGGGGCGCCGGACGCTCCCTGCGTCTGCACGCGACCGACGCGCCGCCCGGCCTGGACGCCGAGTGGCTCGTCGAGTTGGGCGAGGACGGTTTCACCTGGCGGCGCGGCCCCGCCGAGGCGGACGTCACACTGCGCGGCCCGCTCACCGAGGTGCTGCTGGCCTTCTACCGGCGGCGGCCGCTGGACGCCGGACGCGTGGAGGTGCTGGGGGAGCGGGAGCTGCTGGACTTCTGGCTGGAGCGGGCCACCTTCGGCTGACGGACCCGGGCCCGGCGCCGCGAGACCGGGGCGGGTCCCTCGCGCCCGCGGGCCGCGCGCTCCCGGGGCGGTCCTACGAGGTGCTCGCGGGGCCCTGGGAGACGTGACCCGCGCCCGACAGGAGCGAGTCGAGCGCGGCCGGGGCGTCCTCCACCCGGTCCACCAGCGCGATCCGGGACTCCATGGACCTGCCGCCCGCCAGGGACCGGAGCAGCGGCCAGACCGGCAGGTGGTCCGTCCAGTGCGCGCGGTCGACCAGGACCATCGGGGTCGGCTTGCCGCGCGACTCGTAGTAGTTGGGGGTGGCGTTGTCGAAGACCTCCTGGACCGTCCCCGCCGCCCCCGGCAGGAAGACGACGCCCGCGTTCGACCGGGCCAGGAGGCCGTCCTCGCGGGTGGCGTTGGCGAAGTACTTCGCCAGGTGCGAGGCGAAGGCGTTCGGCGGCTCGTGGCCGTAGAACCAGGTCGGGATGCCGACCGAGGCGCCCCCTGAGGGCCAGCGCTCGCGGACCGCGAAGGCCGCCCGCGCCCACTCGGTGACCGAGGGCGTGAACGAGGGGGCCTTGGCGAGGAGTTCCAGCGCCTCGTCCAGCATGCTGTCGGCGAAGACGGCGGCGTACGCGCCGAGGTTCGCCGCCTCCATCGCGCCCGGCCCGCCACCGGTGGCGACGGTGAACCCGGAGCGGGCCAGGGCGCGGCCGAGCCGCGCCGCCCCCGCGTAGGCCTCGGTGCCCCGGGCCATCGCGTGGCCGCCCATGACGCCTACCACGCCGGCCCCGGCGAGCTGCTCGTCCAGGGCGTCGGAGATGGAGTCGTCGTGTATGGCGCGCAGCATCGAGGAGAACACGTCGCCGTCGGCCTTGGTCCGCTGGAACCAGGCGTAGGCGTGGGCGTCCGGCGTCGCGTCGTAGCCGCCGTCGGCGAGGCCGGCGAAGAGGTCGTCCGGGGTGTAGAGCAGCCCGCGGTAGGGATTGAACGGCAGGCCCGGCACCGGCGGGAAGACCAGGGCGCCCGAGGCCCGCACCTTCGCCGCCGCCTCCTCGTCCATGGGGCAGCCGAGGAAGACGGCGCCCGCGACGTCGGCGCTCAGGAGCGCGGCGGTGCGCTCGGTGAGGTCGACGGCCTGCACGCGGCAGCCGGCGAGCGCGCCGCGTCCCTGTGCGTCGTCGAACTCGGCGAGGGTCTCGATCTCGCGGTCCTCACCGAGCGGCGGGGCGGATGCGTGTTCGTCGGTCGGCTGCATGCGCCCATACTAGGAGGGCGCCGTGAGACCGCCCGTATCCGGAATGTCGGTTCAGGGGCGCTTTGTGCTGAGAGATAAATCTCGGCCCCTGGGTACGAGTTGAACGACTCGCTGCGTATGTTTGTAAAGCCGTGTTCAGACGGTGAAGTTTGTGCGAGTCCGATGGCAGTCCCGATGGGCAGGCGAAGTGCTGCCCGGGTGGGGCTGCCCTTTGTCGTGAGTAACCGAGTGAAACGAGGTCGAGCGATCATGGCTGAGGCGGCGGTCGAGAAGGAGCGCTCGGCGTCACGATCGCGGTCCTCTGGCGAGGGCGGCGGAGTGGGCGAGCCGGAGCTGCGGCAGCTGCTCGCAGGACTCACGGCGGTACGGGACGGGGACTTCGGCACGCGGCTGCCGGACGAGGGCGACGGACTCATCGGGGAGATCGCCACCGTCTTCAACGGCATGGTCGACCAGCTGTCGCTGTTCACCTCCGAGGTGACCCGGGTGGCCCGGGAGGTCGGCACCGAGGGAACCCTGGGCGGGCAGGCCGTCGTACCCGGCGTCTCCGGGACCTGGGCGGACCTGACCGACTCGGTGAACGCCATGGCGGGCAATCTGACCACCCAGGTCCGCGACATCGCCCAGGTGGCGACCGCGGTGGCCAAGGGTGACCTGTCGCAGAAGATCGACGTGGACGCCCGGGGCGAGATCCTGGAGCTGAAGGACACCGTCAACACGATGGTCGACCAGCTCTCCGCCTTCGCCGACGAGGTCACCCGCGTCGCCCGTGAGGTCGGCAGCGAGGGCCGGCTGGGCGGCCAGGCCCAGGTGCCGGGCGTCGGCGGCGTCTGGCGGGACCTGACCGACTCGGTGAACCTGATGGCCGGCAACCTCACCGACCAGGTCCGCAACATCGCCCAGGTCACCACGGCCGTGGCCAAGGGCGACCTGTCGCAGAAGATCACGGTCAACGCCCGCGGCGAGATCCTGGAGCTGAAGGACACCATCAACACGATGGTCGACCAGCTCTCCTCGTTCGCCGACGAGGTCACCCGCATGGCGCGCGACGTGGGCACCGAGGGCATCCTGGGCGGCCAGGCCGACGTCAAGGGCGTCTCGGGCACCTGGCGGGACCTGACCGACTCCGTGAACAGCATGGCCGGCAACCTGACGGACCAGGTGCGCTCGATCGCGCAGGTGGCCACCGCGGTCGCCGGCGGAGACCTGTCGCAGAAGATCAAGGTCAACGCCCGGGGCGAGATCCTGGAGCTGAAGGAGACCATCAACACGATGGTCGACCAGCTCTCCGCCTTCGCCGACGAGGTCACCCGCGTCGCCCGCGAGGTCGGCACGGAGGGCAACCTCGGCGGCCAGGCGACGGTCCGCGGTGTCTCCGGCACCTGGAAGGACCTCACCGACAACGTCAACGTCATGGCGTCGAACCTGACGGGGCAGGTGCGCTCCATCGCCCAGGTCGCCACGGCGGTGGCGCGCGGCGACCTCTCGCAGAAGATCACCGTCGAGGCCAAGGGCGAGGTCGCCGCGCTCGCGGGCGGCATCAACACCATGGTCGACACGCTCTCCGCCTTCGCCGACGAGGTCACGCGCGTGGCGCGCGAGGTCGGCACCGAGGGCCAGCTCGGCGGCCAGGCCCGCGTGCCCAACGTGGCCGGCACGTGGAAGGACCTCACCGACAACGTCAACTCGATGGCGAACAACCTCACCAACCAGGTGCGCAACATCGCCCTGGTCACCACCGCGGTGGCCAACGGCGACCTGTCGAAGAAGATCGACGTCGACGCCCGCGGCGAGATCCTGGAGCTGAAGACCACCATCAACACGATGGTCGACCAGCTCTCGGCGTTCGCCGCCGAGGTGACGCGCGTGGCGCGCGAGGTCGGCAGCGAGGGCAGGCTGGGCGGCCAGGCCGAGGTCGAGGGCGTCTCGGGCACCTGGAAGCGCCTGACCGAGAACGTGAACGAACTGGCCGGCAACCTCACCCGGCAGGTGCGCGCCATCGCCGAGGTGGCGAGCGCGGTCGCCGAGGGCGACCTGACCCGCTCCATCACGGTCGACGCCTCCGGTGAGGTCGCCGAACTGAAGGACAACATCAACACCATGGTCGAGTCGCTGCGCGAGACGACCATGGCCAACCAGGAGCAGGACTGGCTCAAGTCCAACATCGCCCGCATCTCCGGTCTGATGCAGGGCCACCGCGACCTCGCCGTGGTCGCGGAGCTGGTGATGGACGAGCTGGCCCCCCTGGTGGCCGCGCAGTACGGGGCCTTCTACCTCGCCGAGGAGGCGGACGGATCCACTGACCTCAGGCTGGTCGGGTCCTACGGCCGCCCGGTAGAGTCCGCCGGCCACCGGCGCTTCGGGCTCGGGGAGTCCCTGGTCGGGCAGGCGGCGCGCAGCAGACGGCCCATCGCCGTCCAGCAGATCCCGGCGGACTACGTCAGCATCTCCTCCGGGCTCGGGCAGGCCGTGCCGGGCAGCCTGATGGTGGTGCCGATCCTCGTCGAGGACCAGGTGCTCGGCGTCATCGAGCTGGCGTCGTTCGAGCAGTTCACCCCGGTGCACCGGGACTTCCTGGAACAGCTGATGGAGACGCTGGGGGTGAACGTCAACACCATCGTCGCCAACGCGCGCACCGACGAGCTCCTGGAGGAGTCCCAGCGGCTGACGGCCGAACTCCAGGCCCGCTCCACGGAGTTGCAGGTCCAGCAGGACGAACTGCAGCGCTCCAACGCGGAACTGGAGGAGAAGGCGGCCCTGCTGGCCTCCCAGAACCGCGACATCGAGACGAAGAACCTGGAGATCGAGCAGGCGCGCCAGGAACTGGAGGCGCGGGCGCAGCAGTTGTCCCTCACCTCCAAGTACAAGTCGGAGTTCCTGGCCAACATGAGCCATGAGCTGCGCACCCCGCTGAACAGCCTGCTCATCCTCGCGCAGCTCCTCGCGCAGAACCCCACCCGCAACCTCACCGCGAAGCAGGTCGAGTACGCGGGCATCATCCACTCGGCGGGCTCCGACCTGCTCCAGCTCATCAACGACATCCTCGACCTGTCCAAGGTCGAGGCGGGCAAGATGGACATCACCCCCGAGCGGGTGGCGCTGCGCAAGCTCCTGGACTACGTCGAGGCCACCTTCCGGCCGATGACCACCCAGCGGAACCTCGAATTCACCATCAGCACCGCGCCCGACGTCCCCGCCGAGCTGCGCACCGACGATTCGAGGCTGCGCCAGATCCTGCGCAACCTGCTGTCCAACGCGGTCAAGTTCACCGAGCGGGGCAGCGTCGAGCTCCGCATCGAGATGGCCGGGGACAGCGAGGTGCCGGCGTCCGTGCGGCGCGGCGAGGCGATGCTGGCCTTCCGGGTCAAGGACACCGGCATCGGCATCGCCGAGCATCAGCTCGAAGCGATCTTCGGCGCGTTCCAGCAGGCCGACGGCACCACCAGCCGCAAGTACGGCGGCACCGGTCTCGGCCTGTCCATCAGCCGCGAGATCGCCCACCTCCTGGGCGGCGTGGTCGTCGCCGCCAGCACGCACGGGCAGGGCAGCACGTTCACGCTCTACCTGCCGGTGACCCGCGCCGAGTGGGAGAAGGCCGTGGGCGCCGCCGCGCACCCCGCGCAGATCGCGCCCGCGCGTCCGCAGGACGACGGGCCGGGCAACCCCCTCGCCGCCCCGGAGCCCCGGCAGCGGCGCCGGCTGCTCGTGGTCGAGGGGCGGGCCCGCGGCCTGCTGTCCCTGGTCGCCGAGAGCGCCGTGGCCGATCTGTCCGGCGGCCGCGACCTCTCCGGGAAGTCGGCGGACGCGGGCATCGAGGTCATCACCGCCGTCGGCGCGGTGGAAGCGGCCGAGAGCCTGGCCGCGGGGGCCTGCCACTGCGTCGTCCTCGAACTCGACATGCCGAAGGACGAGGCGCTGCGCTTCCTCGACGCGATGGACGGCGACACCGCCGTGACCTCGGTGCCCGTCCTCGCGCACAACAGCCGCCGGCTGGACCCGGAGCACGAGCAACGCCTGCAGTCGCGGTCCCTGACCCGGCCCCTGGAGCTGATCTCCAGCCTCGACGAGCTGCGCGAGCGCATCGCGCTGCACCTGTCCGCCGAGCAGCCCGGCGACGTGGTCCCGCTGGTGCGCGGGGAGGAGGTCGGCGAGCAGCGGCCCCCGCAGACGGCCGGCGGCGGACTGTCCGGACGGCTCGTGCTGGTCGTGGACGACGACGCCCGCAACCTGTACGCCATCAGCGGCATCCTGGAGATGCACGGCGTCGAGGTCCTGCACGCCGAGAACGGACGCAAGGGCATCGAGACGCTGCGCGCCAACCCGGAGATCGACCTCGTCCTGATGGACGTGATGATGCCCGAGATGGACGGCTACGCGGCGACGGCGGAGATCCGGCAGGACCCGGCCTACGCGACGCTGCCCATCATCGCCGTGACGGCGAAGGCCATGCCGGGCGACCGGGAGAAGAGCCTGGCCTCCGGCGCCAGCGACTACGTCACCAAGCCGGTCGACGCCAACGATCTCGTCGCCTGCATGGGGCGCTGGCTCAGTGAGGAGTCGGCAGCACAATGACGACCTCGACACCCCATGGGGACCCCGCCCGCGAGGACGCGCCGTCCCCGTCGGAGCTCTCCGCCCCGCCGGGACACCAGCCGCCCGAGCCCGAGACGGAGCGCAGCGGCGTGGGGCGGCTCGCCGCGACGGTGGAGCGGCTGCGCGGCGAGATCCTCGCCGCGCAGGCGGCCGCCGACGGCCGTGCCCTGATCGAGCTGGCCAAGGGCGTGCTGGTCGAGCGGCTGCGCTGCGGTCCCGCCATGGCCGCGCGGCAACTGGCCTCGCTCGCCGAGGAGGCGGGCGTCTCCCAGCTGGAGCTGGCCGCTGACATCATCAACCAGTCGGCCCAGGACCGCCTCGCCGAGATCGCCAGCGGTTTCGCCAGCCGGGCCAACGGCGAACCGGACGCCGAGCCGGCCGCGACCTCCGTCGGCGTGCGCCTGCGCACGGCGGAGAGCGGCGCGCTGGCCTCGGGGGACACGCAGGCGGCCGCCCAGTCGCTCCTCGCGCACGCCCTGACCCCGCTGGGCGCCTGCGCCGTCGCCGTGTGGAGCGCGGGAACCGACGCCTCCCTGACCCTGGCCGGACACGCGGGCTTCGGCCCGGTCGAGGCCGACCGCTGGCGCTACGTACCGCCGGGTGTGTCCACCCTGGCCCGCCGGGCGCTGACCGAGCGGCAGACCGTGCACGTCACGGACATGGCCGCGCAGGGCCTGCCGTCCGTGGGCCGGGCCCAGCACCCCCACGGCGGCCGCATCGCCCTGCCGGTGGGCACCGGCGGCCGCGTCAGCGGCGTCCTGGAGATCTGCTGGCCGGAGCCGCTGGAACCGCAGACACCGCAGATCCTGCGCCAGATCGAGGCGCTGGCGGAGCTGTGCGCCCACACCCTGGAGAGCCGTCCGGACACGGCGCCCGCGCCCTCCGTGGACACCTGGGTGCCCGCGCCCGAACTCGCCGAGCTGGTCGAGCTGGCCGAGGGCCTGTACGACCCCGCCCTGGTCCTGATCCCGCACCTGACCGCGGACGGACAGCTCACGGACTTCCGGGTCCACCACGTCAACAGCAGCTTCGTCGACCCGGCGGGCCGCCCGCGCAGCGCGGTGCACGGGGCGCTGCTGCTGGAGGCCTACCCCATGGCCGTCAGCGGCAGTGAGCTGTTCGACAGGATCGAGCGGGTCTACGCGACCGGCGAGCCGTTCCGCACCCGCCGGATGACCCTGACCGCGCTGGTCGGGCAGGTCTCCCTCGCCGCGGTCGCCGACATCAGCATCAGCCGGCACGGCGGCTGCGTCCTGCTCATCTGGCGCATCGAGGACGAGGCCGCCCGCCTGGCCCACCTCCTGCAGCACGCCCAGCGCCTGGGCAGGATCGGCGGCTTCGAGGAGAACCTCACCACGGGCGAGGTCACCTGGAACGATCAGCTGTTCGATCTGTACGGCCGGCCGCACGACGCGTCGCCCGTACCCCTGGAGGCGCTGACGTCGTACGCCCATCCCGACGACGCCACCACCATCCGCCGCTTCCTGCGCACGGTGCTCCATCACCGCCGCTCGTCCTCGGCCGCCTTCCGACTCGGCCGCCCCGACGGCGTCACCCGGCACATGCGGGTGATCGCCGAACCGGTGCTCGACGCCGACGGCAGACTGTTCTCCGTACGCGGCGCCTACCAGGACATCTCCTCCCAGCACTGGACGGAGGTGGCGCTGGCGGCGACCCGCGACCAGCTGGCGCACACCGAGCAGCAGGCCGCCGAGAGCAACCGCCTGACCCTGCAGCTGCAGCACGCGATCATGCCGCCCACCCAGGCCCCGCTGAGCAGCCCGGGGCTGCAGATCGCCGTGCGGTACCGGCCCGCGGAGTCGGAGTCCATGGTCGGCGGGGACTGGTACGACGCGGTGACCCTGCCGTCCAAGCAGATCCTGCTCTGTGTGGGCGACGTGGCCGGGCACGGCATCGAGGCCGCCACCAGCATGGTGGTCCTGCGCAACGCCATGCGGGGCCTCGCCGTCACCGGGGCCGGCCCCGGGCAGCTGCTGTCCTGGCTCAACATCGTGGCCCACCACCTGACCAGCCAGGTCACGGCCACGGCCGTGTGCGGCCTGTACGACCCGGAGCGCCACACCCTGCGCTGGGCGCGCGCCGGACACCTGCCCCCGGTCCTGCTGCGCGGGCAGGAGGCGGCACCGCTGCCCCCGGCGGGCGGTATCCTTCTGGGCGCCCTGTCCGACGCCTCTTACGAGGAACAGGAACTGAGCCTGGAACCCGGTGACATTCTGCTGATGTACACCGACGGACTGGTGGAGCGCCGTGACGAATCGGTGCAGGAATCCCTGGCCCGTCTGTTGACCACAGCGGGACCCCCCACCGCGAACCTGGAGCAGCAACTCGACAGACTGCTCACGCACAGCGCCTCCGACACCGATGACGACACCTGTCTCATCGGCGTCCGGGTCACCTGAGCGCGACGTACGGGATGGAAGCAGAGGGACGACGTGGACGAGCCGTATGGGGGGAAAGTGAAGGCCGATCAAGCGCCGCCGTCCGGCGAGCGACTGCACATCCGCCCCCTGCCGGACCGCGCCGGCCTGGAGGTGGCGGGCGAGGTCTGCCTGCCCACGCGCCCGGCGTGGGAGCAGGCCCTGGAACGGGCGGCCCGGCGGCAGCGCGGCCCGTACCACTTCGACCTCTCGGCACTGACCTTCATCGACATGGCCGGCGCCACGGCCCTGGCGATGACGGCCCAGGGCCTGCACGGCGGGCAGCGGCTCGTTCTGGAGAGCCCGCCGCCCGCCCTGAGCCGTCTGCTGGAGCTTTTCTGGCCCGATCTGTCTGCAATCGAGGTGGCCACATCATGAGTGCCGTGACCGAGACCGAACCCTTCGTCCACCCGGCGCTGTTCTACCGGGGTGAACGGGAGTACGTGGCCGGCACCGTACCGTTCGTCGAAGAGGGCCTGGACGCGGGTGAGGCGGTGGCGGTGGCGGTTCCCGGGCCGAACCTGGAACTCATCCGCGACGCGCTGGGCCCGCGCGCCGCCCAGGTGCGCCTCCTCGACATGACGCAGGTGGGACGCAACCCCGGCCGGATCATCCCGCGGGTGCTGCGTGCCTTCGCCGACGCCCACCCCACCGGGCGGGTGCGGATCATCGGCGAGCCCATCTGGGCCGAGCGCACCGCGACGGAGTACCCCGCCTGCGTCCAGCACGAGGCGCTGATCAACCTCGCCTTCCAGGGCCGCGCGGCGACCATCCTGTGTCCCTATGACCTGGAGCGGCTGGAAGAAACGGTCCTGGCCGACGCCTACGCCACGCACCCCACGGTCATCGAGGACGGCCGGCACGGCCCCAGCGCGGCCTACGCCCCCGAAGCGGTGATCTCCCGCTACAACGAGCCGCTGACCGCGCCCGCCGACGTGCCGCAGACGCACTACACGGCGCAGACACTGCCCGACATACGGCACTACGCCACCGGTCGGGCGGCGGAGCTGGGCCTGCCCGCCTCCCGGCTGGACGACTTCGCCCTGGCCGTGGCCGAGCTGACCACCAACAGCGTGGTGCACGGGCCGGGCTCCGGCGCGCTGCGGGTCTGGGCGCAGGACCACTCCGTCGTCTGCGAGGTGCGGGACGAGGGGGTCCTCGCCGACCCGCTCGCGGGCCGCCGCCCGCCGCCCCCGGGCCAGAGCGGGGGCAGGGGACTGCTGCTCGTGCACGTGGTCGCGGACCTCGTCCGCATCCACACCGACCCGCGGGCGGGCACGACCATCCACGCCCACTTCCACTGCTGACCGCCGGCGGGCGGCTGTCGGTCAGCCCTGGACCTGGGCGGGGTCCATCCACATGAACTCCCAGGTGTGGCCGTCCAGGTCGTCGAAGGCGCGGCCGTACATCGTGCCGTAGTCCTGGACCTTGCCGGGCGTGGCGCCGGCGGCGACGGCCTTGTCGACGATCTCGTCGACCCGCTCGCGGCTCTCGGCGCTCAGACACAGCAGCGCCTCGCTGGTCTTCGCGGAGTCCGCGATCTCCTTGTCCGTGAACTGCGCGTAGTGCTGCTTGCTCAGCATCATCACGACGATCGTGTCACTGATGACCACGCACGCGCTCTCCTCGCCGGAGAACTGCGGGTTCAGCCGGTAGCCGAGGCCGGTGAAGAACGTCTTGGACGCCTCGACGTCGTCCACGGCGAGGTTCACGAAGATCATCTGCTGGTACATGGGTGTCTCTCCCGGTGAGTTGCGTGTGCCGCGTGCGTCTGCCGTACGCGTGTGTCGTACGGAGGGTTAGACGGCGGACCGGCACCGAACTCATCGCTCGTCGCGCTTTTTCTCGCACAAATTTCTCAACGGGTGAGCGGAAGCGCCGCCAGCTCCGCGACGATCCAGGTCAGCGGGGCGAAGACGGCGGTCAGCGCGCCGGCCCGCAGCGCCGCCGAGCCGCGCAGCACCGTCGCGGGCGCCCCCAGCCGCAACAGCGCCGCCGTGGTGTCCGCGCGGGACTGCCGGGCCTCGACGGCCGCCGTGAGCAGGGTCAGCACGGCACAGCCCGCCACGAGCAGCCCGCCGAGGGCGGTGAGCGGGCCGATGCCGGGGCGCGGACCGGCGTACAGCACGGCACAGGCGTACGCGCCCGACGCCACCGCGCACAGCACGCCGAGCGGCCGTCCGATGCGCCGGGCCTCCTCCTGCAGGACCCGTCCGGCGAGCAGCCGTACGGCGCCCGGCCGTGCCGCCTGGAGGATCCGGCCGCAGAGGTGGGTGAGGCCGGGGCCGGCGAGCGCGAGGCCGAGCGCGGTCAGCGCCCAGCCGGCGAGGACGCCCGCGGGGTCGCCCGTGACGCCGCCGCCCGGCAGCGGCAGGCCCGAGCCGGCGCCGGACCTGCCCGCGTACGTCTCCACGGCGAGGCCCGCCGCGAGCAGCGCGACGCCCCAGGGCAGACCGCTCGGGGTCGGGGCGGGGGCGTCCGGTTCCTGCGCGGCCTCGGCGGTCCGGGCGCCGGACGCCCCCGCCTTGTCCGACGCGGGGCGCAGCGCGGCCGCGCTCGCGGCGGAGGCGGCGACCGGCACTACGGTGAGCAGGGTCAGCGCGGCGGCGAGCGGCAACGGCCGGTCGGCGGCGAGGAGTTCGGCCGCCGCGCCGTCGAAGGGCAGGCCCGTCAGGTCGCCGCGCAGATGCAGGAAGCCGAGCAGCGCCACCAGGGAGCCCAGTACGCAGGCCAAGGCCGTGGAGATCGCGGCGAGCACCATCAGGCGCCCCGGGCCGAGGCCCACGGCGGAGAGCCCGGCGCGGGGCCGGGTGCCCGGGTCGGCGCGGGCCACGGCGACGGCGAAGTACACGGTCGCGGCGAGCGGCGCGACGCACCAGGCGAGCCGCAGCACGGAACCGGCCCCCGGGTGCCGCATGGCGTACGCCAGGGTGCACAGCAGCAGGAAACCGGTGCCGGCGGACGCGCCGGCGACGAGCAGCCGCCGCAGCTGGACGAGGGGGTGCGCCCCGCGGGCTAGACGGAGAGCGAGCACGCGGCCCGACCTTCCGCGTCGCGGACACCGGCCCCGGGACGCGCCCCGCCACGCGGCGCGTCCGGGGCCCCCGGGTCCTGGGAGGTGCCTGGGCCATGGGGGGCGTCCGGGGCGCTCGCGGCGTCCGGGCTGTCCGGGGCGTCCGAGGTGCGGCTCTGGGTTTTCGGGGCGCCTGGGGTGCCGGTGGTGCCGGTGGTGCCCGGGGTGCCGGTGGTGCCGGGGGTGCCCGAGGCGTTCGGGGTGCTTGGGGTGCTGGGGGTGCTCGGGGTGCTTGAGGCGCCCGGGGCGGCCGAGGCGTGCAGGGTGTCTGCGGTATCCAAGGCGTCTGAGGTGTCCGAGGCGGCTGGCGTGCTGGGGGTCCCCGAGGCGGTCGGTGCGCTTGGGGTGCCGGGGGTGCCGGGGGTGCCCGGGGCACCCGAGGTGTCGGAGGTGTCCGAGGCCGGGGTGCCCGGCGTACCCGAGGCATCCAGGGCATCCGGGGTGTCCGAGGCGTCCGAGGCATCCGAGGTGTCGGACGTGTCCGAGGCCGGGGTGCCCGAGGTGCCCGGCGTACCCGAGGCATCCAGGGCATCCGGGGTGTCCGGGGTGTCCGAGGCATCCGAGGTGTCGGAGGTGTCCGAGGCCGGGGCGCCCGAGGTGTCGGGGTCGTCCGAGGCGCTCTCGGTGTCCGGGGTACTGTTCGCGAGGTCCGTGGTGCTCGGGGTCCCCGCGTCCTGGGAGCCGGGGGGAGCGGGTGCGCCGGAGTCGGGGGAGTCCGTGGGGTCGCCGTCGGCGCTCTCCGCCGAGGCCGCCGCTCCGGCGTCCCGCGCCGGGCCCGTCGAGGCGAGGGTGTCGGTGAGGGGCGGCAGCTGGAGCGTGTTGACGAGGCGGCCGTCCAGGAGGGCGACGGTGCGGTCCGCGAGGGCGGCCAGGTCCGGGTCGTGCGTGGCGAGCACGACCGTGATGGCGTGCGAGCGGGCCGCGGTCATCAGCGTACGCAGGACGTGCGCGCGGTCGGCGCGGTGCAGCGGGGCGGTCGGCTCGTCGGCGAAGATCACGGCCGGTGTGGTGACGAGCGCGCGGGCGACGGCGACGCGCTGGCGCTCGGCCTGGTGGAGGGCGTGCGGCCGCTTGCGGGCGCAGCCGCCGACGTCGAGGCGGTCCAGCCACTCCTGGGCGGCGGGCCTGGCGACGCGGTGCGGGGCGCCGCGCAGCAGCAGCGGCAGGGCGACGTTCTCCCAGGCGGTCAGTTCGGGCACGAGGTGGGGCGCGGGGTCGATCCAGCCGAAGCGCTCCCGGCGCAGCCGCTCCCGCACCAGGGGACCCATGGTGTGCACGGGGGTGCTGTTGAACCAGATCTCGCCCTGCTGGGGCGGCAGCTGGCCCGACAGGCACCGCAGCAGGGTCGTCTTGCCACTGCCGCGCGGGCCGTTCACGGCGAGGATCTCGCCCTCGCGGACACCGAGCGAGACGCCGGTGAGGGCGGGGGAGCCATTGTGTGTGACGTGCAGTGCGCGTGTCCGCAGCACGTCGTTGTCCGGCGGGGCCACCATGGCGTACACCTCGGTTCAGATCAGTTTGCCTCCCCCGTACGGGGGAACGAAGGCGGGGCCGATCGGTCACTGGGCACGCTAGGGATTCGGGCGGACTTGCCCGGAAAGGACGCGGCCCGGGGGCGCCCGTTCTCACTCGAACGGGCGCCCCCGGGCCGGTGCTGATCGGACAATCACGCCCGATCGGCCGAAGGTCAGAGCTTCGTCCAGGCCTCCGTGAGGACCTGCCGCAGGATGCCCTCGATCTCGTCGAAGGTCTCCTGGGTGGAGATCAGCGGCGGGGCGAGCTGGACGACCGGGTCACCGCGGTCGTCGGCGCGGCAGTACAGGCCGTTGTCGTAGAGCGCCTTGGAGAGGAAGCCGTACAGGACGCGCTCGGTCTCCTCGTCGTTGAAGGTCTCCTTGGTGGCCTTGTCCTTCACCAGCTCGATGCCGTAGAAGAAGCCGTTGCCGCGGACGTCGCCGACGATCGGCAGGTCGTGCAGCTTGCGCAGGGTCTGGTAGAACGCGTCCTCGTTGTCGAGGACGTGCTGGTTGAGACCCTCCTTCTCGAAGATGTCGAGGTTGGCGATGCCGACCGCGGCCGAGACCGGGTGGCCGCCGAAGGTGTAGCCGTGCAGGAAGGTGTTGTCACCCTTGTAGAACGGCTCGGCGAGCCGGTCCGAGATGATGCAGGCGCCGATCGGGGAGTAGCCCGAGGTCATGCCCTTGGCGCAGGTGATCATGTCCGGGATGTAGTCGAACTTGTCACAGGCGAACATCGTGCCGAGGCGGCCGAACGAGCAGATGACCTCGTCGGAGACGAGCAGCACGTCGTACTTGTCGCAGATCTCGCGCACCCGCTGGAAGTAGCCGGGCGGCGGCGGGAAGCAGCCGCCGGCGTTCTGCACCGGCTCCAGGAAGACGGCCGCGACCGTCTCGGGGCCCTCGAAAAGGATCTCCTGCTCGATCTGGTCGGCGGCCCAGCGGCCGAAGGCCACCGGGTCGTCGCCGTGGATCGGGGCGCGGTAGATGTTGGTGTTCGGCACCTTGTGCGCGCCCGGCACGAGCGGCTCGAAGGGGGCCTTGAGGGCCGGCAGGCCGGTGATGGACAGGGCGCCCTGCGGGGTGCCGTGGTAGGCGACCGCGCGGGAGATGACCTTGTACTTCGTGTGGTTGCCGGTGAGCTTGTGGTACTGCTTGGCCAGCTTCCACGCGGTCTCGACGGCCTCGCCGCCACCGGTGGTGAAGAAGACCTTGTTGAGGTCGCCCGGCGCGTAGTTCGCGAGGCGCTCGGCCAGCTCGACGGCCTTGGGGTGGGCGTAGCTCCACACCGGGAAGAAGGCCAGCTCCTGCGCCTGCTTGTAGGCGGTCTCCGCCAGCTCGTGACGGCCGTGGCCGGCGTTGACGACGAAGAGTCCGGACAGGCCGTCCAGGTACTTCTTGCCCTTGTCGTCGTAGATGTAGGTGCCCTCGCCACGCACGATGGTGGGCACGGGTGCGTTCTCGTAGTCCGACATGCGGGTGAAGTGCATCCACAGGTGGTCGTACGCGGTCTGGCTGAGGTCCTTGCTCACGGCTATCGGGTTCCCCACATATAGGTCTGCTTCTTGAGCTTGAGGTAGACGAAGCTCTCGGTGGAGCGCACGCCGGGGAGGGCGCGGATGCGCTTGTTGATGACCTCCAGGAGGTGGTCGTCGTCCTCGCAGACGATTTCCACCAGGAGGTCGTACGAGCCCGCGGTCATCACCACGTACTCGGCTTCCGGCATGGCCGTCAGCGCGTCCGCCACCGGATCGAGGTCGCCCTCGACGGTGATGCCGACCATCGCCTGCCTGCGGAAGCCCACGGTGAGCGGGTCCGTGACGGCGACGATCTGCATCACGCCCTGGTCGAGCAGCTTCTGGACCCGCTGGCGCACGGCCGCCTCGGACAGGCCCACGGCCTTGCCGATGGCGGCGTACGGACGGCGTCCGTCCTCCTGGAGCTGCTCGATGATCGCCAGGGAGACGGCGTCCACCGGAGGGGTGCCGTTCCCATTGCCGCTGCCGCCCGGATTTCCGGTGCGGGAGCCGCGGGGGCTGTTGGGGTCTGCGCTGCGACTGGCCACGACTTCACTGTGCACGACGTCTCGTCACTTCCGCAAGACCAAACCGATGAAATTCGTTGTCTGAGACTTCAATCCTCACGGATTCCGCAGTTGTGGGGCGCCGGGTATGTTGAAAGCGTCGGTACAGCGACTACTGTGGGTGTCTCATCCACTGGACATCTGACTGGAGGGCCGGAAGTGAGCACCGAGCTGCGCCGTCTGCGCAACTACATCAACGGAGAATTCCGGGACGCGGCCGACGGACGGACCACCGAGGTGATCAATCCGGCGACCGGCGAGGCGTACGCCACCGCGCCGCTGTCGGGTCAGGCCGACGTCGACGCCGCCATGAAGGCCGCCGCCGACGCGTTCCCCGCCTGGCGCGACCAGACGCCCGCGGAGCGGCAGAAGGCCCTGCTGAAGATCGCCGACGCGTTCGAGGAGCGGGCCGAGGAACTGATCGCCGCCGAGGTCGAGAACACGGGCAAGCCGATCGGACTCACGCGGTCCGAGGAGATCCCGCCGATGGTCGACCAGATCCGCTTCTTCGCGGGCGCGGCCCGGATGCTGGAGGGGCGCGCCGCCGGCGAGTACATGGAGGGCCTGACCTCCATCATCCGCCGCGAGCCGATCGGCGTCTGCGCGCAGGTCGCGCCGTGGAACTACCCCATGATGATGGGCGTATGGAAGTTCGCCCCGGCCCTCGCGGCCGGTAACACGGTCGTGCTGAAGCCGTCGGACACCACCCCCGCCTCGACCGTCCTCATGGCCGAGATCATCGGCTCCATCGTGCCGCCCGGCGTCTTCAACGTCGTCACGGGCGACCGCGACACCGGCCGCGCCATGGTCGAGCACCCCACCCCCGCGATGGCCTCCATCACCGGCTCCGTGCGCGCCGGCATGCAGGTCGCCGAGTCCGCCGCCAAGGACCTCAAGCGGGTCCACCTGGAGCTGGGCGGCAAGGCGCCCGTCGTCGTGTTCGAGGACACCGACATCGCCAAGGCCGTCGAGGACATCTCGGTCGCCGGTTTCTTCAACGCGGGCCAGGACTGTACGGCCGCCACGCGCGTGCTCGTCCACGAGTCCATCCACGACGAGTTCGTGACGGCGCTCGCCAAGGCCGCCGCCGACACGAAGACCGGGCAGCCGGACGACGAGGACGTGCTCTACGGCCCGCTCAACAACGCCAACCAGCTCAAGCAGGTCGCCGGCTTCATCGAGCGGCTGCCCGCGCACGCCAAGGTCGAGGCGGGCGGCCAGCGGGTCGGCGACAAGGGCTACTTCTACGCCCCGACCGTCGTCTCCGGCCTCAAGCAGGACGACGAGATCATCCAGAACGAGGTCTTCGGCCCCGTCATCACCGTGCAGTCCTTCACCGACGAGGCGCAGGCCGTCGAGTACGCCAACGGCGTCGACTACGCGCTGGCGTCCTCCGTGTGGACCAAGGACCACGCGCGCGCCATGCGGATGTCCAAGGTGCTGGACTTCGGGTGCGTCTGGATCAACACGCACATTCCTCTCGTGGCCGAGATGCCTCATGGCGGCTTCAAGAAGTCCGGTTACGGCAAGGACCTTTCGGCCTACGGGTTCGACGACTACACGCGCGTCAAGCACGTGATGACGTCCCTCGGTTAGTCGGACCGTTCCCCGCGTCCCTTCAGGGGCGTCCCGCCGTCCGGTGCTTAATCGTGTGACCGTTTCTCCGCCCCCGCGTACCGTTGTGTACGCGGGGGCGGCTCCGCGGTGTGCTTCCTTCTTCCTTCTTATGCGAAAAGATCCGTAGCGCATCCACTCCCCGCCCCCGCTTCTCCACGCGCCACGGGGGTGGGATCCGATGACGTCCGACGACCTCGCCGGGCTGCTGCTGCGCCGCCGGCAGAGCGTGTACGTGCCTTCCGGGCCCGGGCGGTCCGCCGAGACCGACGCCGGTGTCGTCGTCCTCGAAGCCGAACTCGCCGACCGCGGGCACCTGTTGACCACCGGCCTGCGCCGCGCGCTGGCCGGCCTGTCCGCCGCGGACCTCGCCGCGACCGGCCGGGGGTTGCTCGCCGACGTCGACACCCTCATGGGCTCCGACCGCCGGCACGCCCCGCTGTTCCAGCGCTTCCCCGACGAGATCCCCTACCGGCTCGCCCACGACCGCTACGCCTCGGCCGTCCTCGCGCGCCTGGCCGCCCAGCCGCACCAGCCCTGCATGAACTGCGCGAACACCAAGGGCCGCGTCCGCGCTCTGGGGCCCTGCGCCCATCTCCTGTGCGACGACTGCCTGGGCAAGGAGAAGGACTGGGGCTGCTGCGACGAGTGCTGCGTCTGGTACGCCTGCCCGGTCTGCGAGAACCGCTACGAGACGGACGGGCCCACCCGCCCGTGGCTCGACACCGGCGCCGGACCCGGCGGTGACGGCGGCCCGGTCCTGCGCGTCCTGCGCCGCACCGAGCCCGGCGACACCGCCGCCGAACTCTCCGCGCTGCTCGCCCGCCGCACCCCCCTGAGCCCCCAGGACCACGACGACCTGGTCCTGCTCCTCGGGCACACGGACCCGCTCGCCGCCGCCGACTGGCTCCCCGAGGCCGTGCCACTGCGCGAGAGCAAGGCCCTCGCCCTCGCCCCGCTCCTCGACGTCCCCGAGGCGCGGCCCCTCGTCGGACGGTACGCGGACACCGCCACGGACATCCTGCGCATTCTCGTCGTACGGTCCGGCGGCGACCCCGACCTGCTCGAACCGCCCCGCCTGCGCGGCCTTCCGCGCCCCGTGCGCCGCGAACTGCTCGGTCTGCTCGACCGCCTCGACCTCGGGCGCCTCACCGAGGACATGGCCCGCCACCCGCACGCCTGGAAGCGGGCCGGCGAGATCCTGCACCCCTTCGAGGGCGCCCACCGGCACGCCCGCGCGGCGCTCGCCTTCGCCGTGCTGCGCGGGACGCGCCTCGACGCCGGCGCGCTCGGCGAGGTGCTGCTGACCGAGGCGGCCCGGCACGACGACGTCCGGCTCGTGGGCGACCGGCTGCGCGCGGTCACCTGGCAGAGCCGCGTCGAAGAGGCCCTGGACCGCTGGGACGTCACCTCCGCCGCCGCCCTGCTGCGCGAGCGCCCGGGCGAACTCCTGCGCCGCCTCGACCTGCTGCTGGCCCGCTCCGGCGCGACCACCCTGCCCGAGCCGCTCGCCGAGGCCCTCGCCCACGCCCTGCCCCGCACCGCGCCGGGCCCGCTGCTCGGCGCGTACGGCCGCATGAAGGTCCGTACCGCCCCGGGGCGCCGCCGCGTCTTCTTCCCGCGCGGGCGGGTCACCAAGGCCTACGCCGTCGAGGACCACCGGCCGCCGCTTCCCCCGCTGGTGGCGGGCCGGGCCGGGGAGCTGATCGCGGCCGAGGCCGTCCGGCGCCTCGCCGCGCGGCAGGGGCAGCGCTACGACCTGGCCGTCCTGGACGCCTCCCTCGCCGACCTGCCCGTGCCGTTCGCCGAGCGCGCCTCGGCCGCCTCGCTGGTCGCGGTGCCGCGCGGCAGCTCGTTGCCCCTGCCCGCCGACGGCGAGACCGTCCGGCTCTTCCTGCACTGGCTCCAGCCCAAGGGCACCCGCGTCGACCTCGACCTGTCCGTCGCGCTCTACGACGACCTGTGGCGCTTCGTCGGCCTGTGCGACTACACCCACCTGGAGTACGCGGGCGGCGCCGCCCGGCACTCCGGGGACCTGACGTCGGCGCCCGCCCCGCACGGCGCCACCGAGTACCTGGACCTCGACCTGCCGCGGCTCGCGCACGTCGGGGTGCGGTTCGTCGTGCCCGCCGTCCTCTCGTACAACGACGTGCCCTTCGACGAACTCCCCGACGCCTTCGCGGGGTTCATGGCGGTGCGGGGCAAGGAGCGGGCCGCCTACGACCCCCGGACCGTGCGGCAGCGCTTCGACCTCGCCGGCGACGCGAAGCTGCGCGTCCCGATGATCGTCGACCTGCGCGCACGGCGCGCGTGGTGGGCGGACGTCACCCTGGCCACCACGGGGACCGGCCACGACGTGTGGCGCTACCGCGAACCGATCCGGCGCCTGGGCAACGACCTGCTCGACACCTTCCGGCCGTGCGGCCGGGCCACCCTGTGGGACCTGGCGTGCTGGACGGCCGCCGCCCGCACCGACGGCGAGGTGTACGTACGCGGCCGCGGCCACGTCCTGTGGGGCTACCGCCGCGCGGCGGACGAACCGCGCGCCGACTTCGCGCTGCGCGTGCGCGACGGCTGGGAACCGGACGCGCTGCGCGCCGAACCCGAGGTGACCGGCCGCCGCGTCCTTCTCGCCCTGCTGCACGGCGAGTTGGCGGGCGCGCGCGGGGCGGCGGCCGGCACGGTGTACCGCCTCTACCCGGGCCCGGTCGACGCCGCCCCGCTGGAGCGGGTCACCGCCGGGGACCTCGCGGCCCGGCTGGAGCCCGCCGGGTGAGCCGCGCGAGGACGCGGCGGTCGACAGGGTGTCGGGTCAGCCGCGCCCCGCTCGACGCAGCGTCCATTGCCCGGCGGACACGGGCGGGCGCATGCTGCCGGAGTGCGAGCGAACCCCATGGCCCCCGTGTCCCGCCGGTCCCTGCTGCGCGCCCTCGGCGGGGGCGCGGCCCTCGGCACGCTCGCGGGCTGCGGAGTGCCCGCCGCGTACATCGCGCCGGAGGAGCGCTCCGCCCGTGACCGCTCGGCCGAGGACCGGCGGCTGGCCTTCGCCAACTGGCCGCTCTACATCGACACGGACGACGAGGACACGACGCGGCGCCCCTCGCTCGCCGCCTTCGAGCGGCGGACCGGGATCGACGTCCGCTACACGGAGGAGATCAACGACAACGACGAGTTCTTCGGCAAGATCAGCCCGTCCCTGATGAACCACCAGGAGACCGGGCGCGACCTCATCGTCATCAGCGACTGGATGTGCGCCCGCTTCGTACGGCTCGGCTGGGTGCAGGAGATGGACCGCTCCCGCCAGCCCAACGTCACCAAGTACCTGGACCCGCTGCTGCGTTCGCCGCACTTCGACCCGGGGCGCAGGTCCACCGTCCCCTGGCAGTCGGGCATCACCGGCATCGCGTACAACAAGCGGAAGCTCGGCCGGGAGGTCAAGCACGTCTCCGATCTGTGGGCCGACGACCTCAAGGGCCGGGTGACGCTGCTCTCCGGCCTGGACGAGGCGTTCGCGCTGCTGCTCCAGGGCGACGGCGTCGACGTCACCCGGTGGACGGCCGACGACTTCCACCGGATGTGCGACAAGGTCGAGAAGCTGGTGCGCAGCCACCACATCCGCCGCTTCACCGGCAACGACTACATCAAGGACCTCTCCAGCGGCGACGTGCTCGCCTGCCAGGCCTACAGCGGTGACGTCATCCAGCTCCAGGCGGACGACCCGGACATCGAGTTCGTCGTCCCCGAGGAGGGCGCCGAGCTGTGGGCCGAGTCCCTGATGATCCCCAACCTCGCGCGCCACAAGCGGAACGCCGAGCGGCTGATCGACCACTACTACGACCCCGAGGTGGCCGCGGACCTGGCCGCCTGGGTCAACTACGTCTGCCCCGTCCCGGCGGCCCGCGACGTCCTGGCCTCCGCCAAGGACAAGGAGCGGGCGGCCCTCGCGGAGGACCCGCTGATCTTCCCGGACGACGCCATGCGGGCGCGGCTCGCCATCGCGCGGGACATCACGCCGCAGGAGCGCACGGAGTTCGCCAAGCGGTGGAACGCGCTGGCGGGGCTGTAGAGCGCTTGCCGCCCCGGTCCCCACGTGCTCCCGCATGGTTTTGGCCGAGTTGCCCGGAGCCCCGAGCGGCTCTCGAACCGGCGTACGGTCCGCTCACCGGGAGACCAGGCATTCCGATCAAGAAGCGCGGGCGCCGGCCGGTTGGCGTGAATGCGGTGGCGGCCATAACCGGCTTGGTGCGCGGGTTGACAGGCATATTCAGCCGATCCTAGAGTCCAAAGTCTGTGCATGCTAAACGAAATCGTTTTTGCTATTGCGGGCCGGTCGGACACGGCCATGCCTGAAATAGGCTGTCCATAAACAGCGCAGTTTCGTGGCGACAGGGGTCGGCAGATGAAGAGAGTGCTCCTCACGACCGCTCCGAAAGAGGCTTTGATCGAGCCCGACGGTGTCGGTGGGAACTGGTACGACCGGACCGACACCTATATGGCCTGGACATGTGCGGTGGATCTGGAGGACCGGCTCTCCGTCACCTGTCCTCCGACCGGGCTCCGCTTCATCAAGCACAATGTCCCCGACGTCGAAATCCTCGAGTACCCGACCTGGGACGAATATCTCGCCGCCTTACGGTCCGAGAAATGGGACATGGTCGGCGTCAGCTTCTACACCTGGTCCACCCCGGTCGCCATCGAGATGGCCAAGGCGGCACGTGAGGCCGGTGTCCCCGAGATATGGGCCGGGAACTACGGCGTCCTTTCCCCGGGCATTGACGCCTACTTCACCAAAAAGGTGAAGGGCGCGGGCGAGGCGCCGATCCACGAATACGTCTACGGCACGCCACTGCCCCGGGTGCGGCACCCGGCCATGATCGGCGAGAGCGGATTCCGCGGGCTCAAGTCCCCGGTCGGCTATCTGTATTCGAAGCGCGGCTGCAACATCGGGTGCACGTTCTGCTCGACGCCGATCTTCAATCCCAAAGAAGAAGCCATCTTCATGGAGGACACCTACGCGGCGCTCGACGCCTACCGGGACGCCGACGTCGCCCACGTCATCATCTACGACGAGAGCTTCTTCCTCACCAATACCCTGGCCGAGCAGGTGGTCGACGCCCTCGCCGAGCGCGAACTCCCCTGGATCTGCCTCACCCGCGCCGACCTGATCCGCGGCCGTATCCCCGAGCTGACCGACCGCTACATGGACGGGGCGATCGTCGGCATCGAGTCGTACCGGGACAAGAACGTCGCCGACGTCAAGAAGCGCGACGACGTCTACAACGTCCGCCAGACGGTCCGCGAACTGATCGACAACGGCCGCCGCGCCCTCGGCACCTTCATGGTGGGCTTCGCGGAGGACACCATCGAGGACATGCAGTTCGACATCGAACAGCTCAGCGAGGAGGGGCTGTTCGCCTGCCAGCTCACCTTGCTGACCCCGTTCCACGGCACCCGCCTCTACCGGCAGATGGAACACCTGGTCGACGAGCCCGACCTCAGCAAGCACGACCTGTACAACCTGGTGTGGAAGCACCCGAACATGAACCGCAGCGAGGCCCGCGACCTGCTCGCCTGGGCGCAGCGCAAGGTCAACGACCCCGACCGCATCGCCGCCACGCTCAAGCAGGAGATGAAGGCGAAGGTGCGCCGGGAGTTCGCGCGCCGTCATCGCTCGACGCCGCTGAGCCCGTCGGGATCGCCGGCATGAGAAGCCTCAACATCCTCTGCGTCCAACTGAGTTTCCACGAGGCGTATCCCGACGCGTCCACCTTGGCGACGACGTACAACGACGGCATCTACTACGTCGCCTCGTTCGTCCAGCAGGAATTCCCGGACGCGCGGGTCGAGATGTGCCAGATGTTCTGGGGGCAGAAACCGCAGGACTTCCCCCTGGCCGAGTACGACTACATCCTCGTCTCGGCACTCGCCACCCACTTCTGGTCGAACATCGAGACGGTCGAGCTGATCCAGCGCGCCAAACGCCCCGGCTGCGTGGTCATCATGGGCGGCCCGCACGCCGCATTCGCCCCCTACGAGGCACTGCGCTACGCCGATTACGCGGTGATCGCCGAGGGCGAGATCCCCGCCGTCCAGCTCATCAACGCGCTGGAGAACGGCGACCCCCTCACCGAGGTCGACAACCTGGCCTACATCGGGGCCGACGGTGACCTCGTGGTGAACAAAATCGCCCGCTACGGCAACATCGCCACCGCCATCAACCCGAAATTCCTGGCCGGCGCGCCGAAACTGCACTGGGCGACCGTCTCGATGTCCCGCGGCTGCCCCTTCGCCTGCTCCTTCTGCTACGCCATCCGCCTGCTGGGACGCCGCTTCCGCACCAAGACGGCACAGGACGTCCGCACCGAACTGGACGCCATCTACCGGCAGACCGGGTGCAACCGCTTCTACGTCACCGACCTCAACTTCACGACCCGCAAGGACTACTGCCGGGAAATCGCCGAGACCTTCCGGGACCGCGACTACAAGTTCATCGCCATGAGCCGGGTCAACCACGCCGACGACATGGATCTCGTGCTCGACCTCAAACGGTCGGGGTTCGACGAGTACTGCCTGGGCGTGGAGTCGGAGGACCCTAGCGTGCTCCAGGCGTTCAACAAGCGCGTCGACCCCTCCGAGCAGACCCGGCGCCTGCTGCGCTTCGCCGAGAACGACATCGCCATCCACTCCGCGATCATCTTCGGGCTCGACGTCCAGGACCGGCCGGCCATCGAGGCCACCGCCCGCTGGTGCGCCGAGGCCCGCATCATGCACCCGGTGTTCGTCTGCCTCGCCGAGTACCCCTTCCAGAACCTGCTGTACGGGGCGCGCCAGGACGTCGAGGACCACCGGATCATCATGGAGGTGCCGACCTACCAGCACTACTCCTTCGTCGGGATCTTCCCGCGCGAGATGCGCCCCAGCGAACTGCAGCGCGGCATCCTCGACAGCTACGACATCTTCTTCAAGCGGGCGTTCGAGATCGAGACGCGGCCCCAGCGGCGGGCCCGCCTGAAGGCCTACTCCCGCAGCGTGGACCGCGGCCGGGAGGGGATGCGCCGGCACATCCACTTCCTCGAACAGCTGGAGAAGCCGTACTACACGGCGGCAGGAACCCTGCGGGAGGACCTGCTGAAGGCCGACTTCGACGCACGGCACGGGGAGCTGCGCGAGTGGCTGGCGCGCTCGTCCAAGAGCACCGACGTCGAATTCGTGAAGAGATACGCCCGATGACGGCGCAGCACCCGGCGCGGACCGTCATCGGCGCCCTCCTCGACCACGCCGACCGCACCCCCGACCGGCCGGCGTTCCACGTGATCGAGCGGTCCGAGGAGGAGTTCGCCCTCACCTACGCCGACGTCCGCCGCCTCGTCGCCGGGACCGTGGCCGGGCTGCGGGCGCACGGCATCGGGGAGGGGGACCGCGTCCTCCTCGTCCTGCCCACCTCACGCGACTTCCTCGCGGTCTACCTGGGCTGCCTCTACGCCGGTGTCGTGCCGGTGATCGCGGCGGAACCGGCCGGGAGCGGCCCGCACCACGCGGCCCCTCTGCGCGGCATCGCCGACCAGGCGCGGGCCACCGCGGTCGTCGCGGCCCCCGAACTCGCCGACATGCTCGGCGCCTTCCTGCCGGTCGCGGTCACCACCCCCGAGGGGCTGCGCGGGGAACCCGTCGCCCTCGGCACGCCCCGGGCGACCCCCGCGTCCCTGGCCCATCTCCAGGCGACCTCCGGTTCGACCGGCGCGCCCAAGCTGGCCATGGTCCGGCACGGCAACATCACCGCCAACGTCCGGGCGATCGCCGAGGCGATCCACGCGCGACCCGACGACTCACTGGTGAGCTGGCTCCCCCTCTTCCACGACATGGGCCTCATCGGCATCTCGTACGCGCTGCACGCCCACATCCCGATGGTGCTCGCGGACCCGGTCAACTTCCTGCGCAACCCGATGTCCTGGCTGCGCTGGATCAGCCGGCACCGGGGGACCCTCTCGCCCGCGCCCAGCTCCGCGTTCCACATCTGCGCGCGGGTGGCCAAGCGGCGGCCCCCCGCCGATCTCGACCTGTCCTCCTGGCGTGTCGCGCTGTGCGGCGCGGAACCGGTGCACGAGGCCACCCTGCGCGAGTTCCAGGCGGCCTTCGGCCCGTTCGGGCTGCCCGAGACGACGCTGCGACCCGTGTACGGGCTCGCGGAGGCCACCCTGGCGGCCACCATCTCGGACGTCGACCGGCCCTACGCGGTCGACCGGGTGGACGCGGAGGCCGTCTCGGCCCGGGGGCGCGCCGAGCCGCGCCCGGCCGGTGATCCGCGCAGCATGAGCATGATGTGCGTGGGCCCCGCTGTCCCGGGCCATCGGCTGAGGGTGGTGGACGGCGACGGAAGGCCGCTGCCCGACCGCGTGATCGGCGAGATCGAGGTGTCCGGGCCTAGCCTGATCGACGGCTATCTCCCGGCACGGGAGGACGCCGCGCGCCCCGAGGCGCCGGACCAGGGCGCCGCCTCGCGGACCGGCCCGGCCGACGAGCGGCTCAGGCGGCCGGACGGCTACCTGCGCACCGGCGACCTCGGCTACCAGGTCGACGGCGAGCTGTACGTCACCGGCCGCCGCAAGGAGATCGTGATCATCTCCGGCCGCAACTACGTCCCCGACCAGATCGAGAGGTTCGTCGAGGCCGTCGCCAAGAGCCCGCGCACCCCCGCGGTCGTCGCGGTCGGCGTCCCCGACCCGATGCTCCGCACCGAACAGCTGCATCTCCTGCTCGACGAACGCATCGGTGAGGGCCGCGACCGGCAGCACGTCACCGACGAGGTGCGCGCCGCGCTGGCCGAGGCGTTCGGGGTCAGCGGCGTCACCTTCCACTGGATCCGGCGGGCGCAGCTGCCCCGGACCACCAGCGGCAAGATCCAGCGCCATCTCTGCCGAAAGATCATCGAGGAACGCCCGCCGTTCCGACCTATCGACGAATCGAAGCGTGTGACCTCCGGAGGGGCACCAGATGCAGGATGACCAGCGGGACCAGGAGCTTTTCGACAGGATCGTGCAGCACATCGGCGAGTTCGTCGAGGCCGACGTGTCCCATCTGACCCCGCAGTCGAACATCGGCAACTCCATCGAGGGCATGAGCTCGCTCAAGATGGTCGAGCTGCTCCTGTTCCTTGAGGACTGCTTCGGCGTCGACTTCGACGAGTCCGTCATGGACGATCTGCAGACCATGCGGGATCTGGAGCAGTACATACGGCGGACCCTGGACGCCGCGGAGCAGCGGGCCTGACGGAGCCGGACGTGCCGCGACACCGCGTGGTGGTCACCGGGGCGGGGGTGCTGTGCCCGCTCGGCTCGACGGTCGACGAGCTGTGGCGGGGCCTCGTCGCCGGGCGTTCGGGGATCGCTCCCCTGACCCGCTTCGACGCCGGCCGGTTCAGCGCCCGGCACGCCGGTGAGGTGGACGACTCCGTCGTCACGTTCGCACCCGGCCCGCTCCGGTTCGAGACGGGGCGCATGAGCGCCTTCGCGCGGTACGCGCTCTTCGCCGCCGACCGGGCGCTCGAGGACAGCGGGCTGCACGGGGTCACGGAGCCCGGGGCGGACGGGGGAGTGGCCCGTCGGGGGTATCCGCCGGGGGGCGGCGTGTACCTCGGCGTGGCCATGGGCGGGCTGCCCAGCATCGAGGCGGGCGTCCTGCGCCAGGAGCGGCAGGGGGTGCGCAGGACCAGCCCGTTCCTGATCCCCTCCCTCATCCCCAACATGGCGGCGAGCGTGATCGCCCTGCGCCACGGCATCGAGGAGGAGCAGGTCACGGTCGCCGGCGCCTGCGCGAGCGGCAGCCAGGCCATCGGGCAGGCGATGCGCGCCATCAGGTCCGGCAGGCGCGCCTGGGCGGTCGCCGGCGGGGCGGAGGCGGTCATCACCCCGATCACCTACTCCGGCTTCCAGGCGATGCGGGTGCTCAGCCGGCACGACGACCCGCAGTCCACGCCCCGCCCCTTCGACCGCTCGCGGGACGGCATCGTGGTCGGTGAAGGGGCCGCCGTCTTCGTGCTGGAGGAACGCGCGCACGCGAAGGCGCGCGGCGCGGTGATCCACGGCGAACTGACCGGCTTCGACGCCAACAGCGGGGGCGCCGACCTCACCGGCATCTCGGCCCGCCACGTCACCCGCTGCATGAGCGGCGCCCTCGCCGACGCGGGCGTACAACCTGCCGCGATCGACTGCGTGTTCGCCCAGGCGTCTGGCATGGTGCAGGGCGACGCCGCCGAACTGGAGGCGTTGCGCGCGCTCACCGAGGACACCGGTCACCGGCCGGTCATCACGTCGATCAAGGGGCACCTGGGATACACGTTCGCCGCGAACGGGCCGCTGAACCTCGCCGGGGCCCTCATGGCGCTGCGCCACCAGGCCGTCCCGCCCACGCTGCACCTGAAGGAGACCGACCCGGAGTTCGTCAAGGCCGACCTCGCCCGCGAAGTCCGCGAGAGGGAGATCCGCCGCTGTCTGATCAACGCGTTCGGCTTCGGCGGGATCAACGCGGGCCTCGTCGTGTCCCGCCCCTGACCGCGTCGCCGCCCCCACCCCCCCCAGCAGAGGAGAAACGTGTCCACGCACTTCGAGAAGCTCACGCGCTGCTGCATGAACTGCAAGATCTCGCGCTTCCTGGACAAGACCATCGAGATCGAGGAGGCGGGGCGGGCCCGGGTGGCCATCCCGTTCCACGGCGACCTCACCCAGAACGCGGACTTCCTGCACGCCGCCATGATGTTCGAGGTCGGCGACACGGCCGGATTCGTCGCGGCCAACTCCATGGAGGAGACCTTCAGCGTCCTGACGGTCGACTACCACATCAACCTGATCCGGCCGGTGCGCAAAGAGGGCATCTACGCCGTCGGCCACGTGGTCACCGCCGGCCGGACGCTCTACGTCGCGCGCAGCGACATCTACAGCGACAGCGGCAAACTGGTGGCGGCCGGACAGGGCACGTACACGGTCTCGAAGATCCCGCTCACCGACCTCGACGGCTACGCGGACTGACCGCGCGGAGGACCGACCAGTGATCGACGTCTCCGACCACGACGGCATCGCGCTCCTGACCCTGGACCACGGGCCGGTCAACGCCCTGGACGAGGAGCTGCTCACCCGCCTCCCCGAGGCCCTGGAGGACGTGGCCGACGCCCGCGCGGTGGTGCTCACCGGACGCGGGCGGTCCTTCTCGGCGGGGGTGGACCTCAAGCGGGTGATCGACGGCGGGGCGGAGTACGCCGAGGCCTTCCTGCCCGCCCTGCACCGCGCGACCCTCGCCCTGTTCGACCACCCGAGGCCGGTGGTCGCGGCGGTCAACGGGCACGCCCTGGCCGGCGGCTGCGTGCTGGTCGCCGCCTGCGACCTGCGGCTGATGTCCGACGGCTCCATCGGGCTCACCGAACTCGCCGCCGGGGTGCCCTTCCCGACGGTGTGCCTGGAGGTCGTACGCCACGCCGTGGGCCCGGCGCTCGACGCGATGGTGCTGGGGGCCGGCCGTCTGACGCCCCGGCAGGCCCTCGCCGTCAATCTGGTGCACACGCTCGTCGAGCCGGACGAGCTGCTCGCCGCCGCGCTGCTGCGGGCGCGGGAGCTGAGCCGCGCGCCGTCGGACGTCTACGCCCTCGCCAAGCGCCAGCTCCACCGGCCCACCCACGGGCGCATCGCCGCCGCCGGGCCGTCGGACGACGCCGAGGTGCTGAGGCTGTGGAGCGCCGAGCGCACCGGCCGCACCCTGCGCGGGTACCTGGCGGCCCTGCGCCGAGGCTGACCCCGGGGCCCCGCCCGGGCGTGGGCGCGGCCTCAGGCCTGCTCCGACCGGAACCCCGCCGGCGTGACCCCGGTCCGCTGCTGGAAGAACTTCGAGAAGTTCGCCGAGTCCGCGAAGCCGACGGCCGCCCCGATGCGCCCCGCCGGCAGGTCGGTGTGGGCCAGGAGCCGCTTCGCCTCCAGGATCACGCGCCGGTCGATGAAGTCCTTCGGGGTCAGGCCGGTGGCCGCGCGCACGGCGCGGACCAGGGTGCGGCGGGAGTAGCCGAGCTGGTCGGCGTAGGCGCTGACGCTGTGGTTGGTGGTGAAGTTCTGCTCGACCGCGCCGCGGAACCGGGAGAACGCCGAGTCCGGCAGCGGCCTGCCCTCGTCGGCCGCGGCCTGCGCCGACACGTGCGCCACCCGCAGCATGAAGGCCGTCAGGCAGTGCCGCAGCACCGAGGTGTGCAGATTCGGCGGCAGCGTCGAGGTGTCCAGGTACTCGCGCTGGAGCTGCTCCAACGAGGCGTCCAGGGCCGCGAGTTGGCCCTGGTCTGGACGCAGGAGCGGCGGCCGGTCGTAGCGGTACAGGCCCGTCGCCTCCACGATCGAGCGCGGCAGGAAACCGGGCTGCATCGTGAGCGCGGTGCCGACGTAGGCGTCGGTCGCCGAGAAGCTGTGCACCTGGCCGGGCCGGATCCACAGCACGTCGCCGGCCCCGACCTCGTACTCCGTGAAGTCGACCATGTGGCGGACCGGGCCCGCGCGGAAGAACAGGAGGACGTGGAAGTCGATGCGGTGCACGCGCCGGGAGAGGCCGACGCCGCCCGCCCAGGGGCCGTCCGTGCCCATCGGGCCGACCTGCATCCCCACCCCGGAGACGCTCGCGCTCGCGTCGAAGGGGTAGGTACGGATGTGCTCCGCGTCGCCCATGTGCGCGCTCGGATGCGCGTCGGCCCGCTCGGTCATGCGTGTTCCCGGGGTCTGTTCCGTCTCTGGTGGGTCCGGGCGGCTTCCGCCCGCCCCGGCTGTCCCATTTTCACCGGACGGTGACACGGGCGCACCTTCCTCGGCAAAAGTATGACCTTTAAGTTCGGAGGTGGCTGGACCAGGGCCTTTGGCCCCGGACCGCCGGTGCCCCCCGGCACCGAGGAAGCACCACGGATGCGAAGGAAGTCATACAGATGAGCACGCAGACACCGGACGGCCTGGACCCCTTCGAGCGCCCCTTCGAGTGGACCGGACTCGACCGGCGTGCCGTCGACACCGCCCGCCTCCTGGCGGCCGACGCCGTGCAGAAGGTCGGCAACGGCCACCCCGGCACCGCCATGAGCCTCGCCCCGGCCGCGTACACCCTCTTCCAGAAGGCCATGCGGCACGACCCGGCCGACCCGGAGTGGACCGGCCGCGACCGCTTCGTCCTCTCCCCGGGCCACACCAGCCTCACCCTGTACACCCAGCTGTTCCTCGCCGGCTACGAGCTGGACCTCGACGACCTGAAGGCGTTCCGCACGCAGGGTTCCAAGACCCCGGGCCACCCCGAGTACGGCCACACCGCCGGCGTCGAGACGACGACGGGCCCGCTCGGCCAGGGCGTCGCCAACGCGGTGGGCATGGCCATGGCCGCCCGCTACGAGCGCGGCCTGTTCGACCCCCACGCCCCCCGGGGCGCCAGCCCCTTCGACCACACCATCTGGGCGATCGTCTCCGACGGCGACCTGCAGGAAGGCGTCTCCGCCGAGGCGTCCTCCCTGGCCGGGCACCAGAAGCTCGGCAACCTCGTCTTCCTCTACGACGACAACCACATCTCCATCGAGGGCGACACGGACACCGCGTTCTCCGAGGACGTCGCCAAGCGCTACGAGGCCTACGGCTGGCACGTGCAGCGCGTCACCCCGCAGCCCGACGGCGACATCGACGTCAAGGCCCTGTACGAGGCGCTCGCCGCCGCCAAGGCCGAGACGGAGCGCCCGTCCCTCGTCGTGATGCGCACGGTCATCGCCTGGCCCGCGCCGAACGCGCAGAACACCGCCGGCGCGCACGGCTCGGCCCTCGGCGACGAGGAAGTGGCCGCCACCAAGCGCGTCCTCGGCTTCGACCCCGAGCAGTCGTTCACCGTCGAGGACGACGTCCTGGCCCACACCCGCAAGGCCCTCGACCGCGGCGCCGAGGCGCACGCCGCCTGGGACAAGCGGCTCGCCGAGTGGCGCGCCGCCGACCCCGAGCGTTCGCGCCTGCTCGACCGCGTCGTCGCCGGCCGCCTCCCCGAGGGCTGGGAGCAGGCGCTGCCCGCCTTCGAGGCCGGCACGAAGCTCGCCACGCGCGCCGCGTCCGGCAAGATCCTCCAGGCCCTCGGCCCGGTCGTCCCCGAGCTGTGGGGCGGCTCCGCCGACCTCGCGGGCTCCAACAACACCACGATCGACAAGACGTCGTCGTTCCTGCCCGAGGGCAACCCGCTGCCGGAGGCCGACCCGTACGGCCGCACGATCCACTTCGGCATCCGCGAGTTCTCGATGGCCGCCGAGATGAACGGCATCGCGCTGCACGGCAACACCCGGATCTACGGCGGCACCTTCCTCGTCTTCTCCGACTACATGCGCAACGCCGTGCGCATGTCGGCCCTCATGCAGCTGCCCGTCACCTACGTGTGGACGCACGACTCCATCGGCCTCGGCGAGGACGGCCCGACCCACCAGCCGGTCGAGCACCTGGCCTCGCTGCGCGCCATCCCGGGCCTGAACGTCGTACGCCCCGCCGACGCCAACGAGACCGCCGTCGCCTGGCGCGAGATCCTGCGCCGCGGCTCGGCCAAGCCGGCCCCGCACGGCCTGGCGCTGACCCGGCAGGGCGTGCCCACGTACGAGGCCAACGAGCTGGCCGCCAAGGGCGGCTACGTTTTGGCCGAGGCATCCACGGGCACCCCGGACGTCGTGTTGATCGCCACCGGATCCGAGGTGCACCTCGCCGTCGAGGCCCGGGAGCGGCTGGAGGCCGAGGGCGTCGCCACGCGTGTCGTGTCGATGCCGTCCGTCGAGTGGTTCGAGGAGCAGCCGCGGGAGTACCGCGACAGCGTCCTGCCGCCCGCCGTCAAGGCCCGCGTCGCCGTCGAGGCCGGCATCGGCCTGACCTGGTACCGCTACGTCGGGGACGCCGGACGCATCGTCTCCCTGGAGCACTTCGGCGCCTCCGCGGACGCCGACGTCCTCTTCGCCGAGTTCGGCTTCACCGCCGAGAACGTCGCCGCGAAGGCACATGAGTCCCTCGCCGCCGCCCGCGCCTGACCTCCCGTAACACCCGAAAGAAGATGACACACATGACCAGCGCCGCACCCGCTGCCCCCGCCACCGCCGCCGCGCGCCTGAAGGCCCTGTCCGACGAAGGCGTCTCCATCTGGCTGGACGACCTCTCCCGCACCCGCATCGAGTCCGGCAACCTCGCCGAACTGATCGAGAAGAGCCACGTCGTGGGCGTCACCACGAACCCCTCGATCTTCCAGGCCGCCATCGGCTCCGGCGCGGGCTACGAGGAGCAGCTCGCCGACCTGGCCGTGCGCCGGGTCACCGTCGAGGAGGCCGTCCGCATGATGACCACCGCCGACGTCCGCGCCGCCGCCGACGTGCTGCGCCCCGTGTACGACACGACCGGCGGCCGCGACGGCCGCGTGTCCATCGAGGTCGACCCGCGCCTGGCCCACGACACCGCCGCCACCATCGCCGAGGCCAAGCAGCTCGCCTGGCTCGTCGACCGCCCGAACGTCATGATCAAGATCCCGGCGACCGAGGCCGGCCTGCCCGCCATCACCGAGGTCATCGGCCTCGGCATCTCGGTCAACGTCACGCTGATCTTCTCCCTGGAGCGCTACAAGGCCGTCATGGACGCCTATCTCGCGGGCCTGGAGAAGGCGCACGAGCGCGGCATCGACCTGGCCGGCATCCACTCGGTGGCCTCCTTCTTCGTCTCGCGCGTCGACTCCGAGATCGACAAGCGCCTCGAGAAGGTCGGCACGGACGAGGCCGCCTCCCTCAAGGGCAAGGCCGCCCTCGCCAACGCCCGCCTCGCCTACGAGGCCTACGAGCAGGTCTTCGCCTCCGACCGCGCCGCCCGCCTGGAGGCCGCGGGCGCCCACAAGCAGCGCCCGCTGTGGGCCTCGACGGGCGTCAAGGACCCGGCGTACAAGGACACCCTGTACGTCGACGAGCTGGCCGCCCCCGGCACCGTCAACACCATGCCGGAGGCCACCCTCAAGGCCACCGCCGACCACGGCGACATCCACGGCGACGCGGTCACCGGCACCTACGACGCCTCCCGCGCCGAACTGGCCGCCGTCGAGAAGCTCGGCATCTCCTACGACGAGGTCGTCCAGCAGCTGGAGGACGAGGCCGTCGCCAAGTTCGAGGCCGCCTGGACCGACCTGCTCGGCACGGTCGCCACCCGCCTGCGGGACAAGGAGGCCGGCACCAAGTGAGCGCCACCGACTGGCACAACCCCCTCAGGGACCCCCGCGACCGGCGCCTGCCGCGCATCGCCGGCCCCTCCGGGCTCGTCATCTTCGGCGTCACCGGCGACCTGTCCCGCAAGAAGCTGATGCCGGCCGTCTACGACCTCGCCAACCGCGGACTGCTCCCGCCGGGCTTCTCGCTCCTCGGGTTCGCCCGCCGCGAGTGGGAGGACCAGGACTTCGCCCAGGTCGTCCACGACTCGGTGCGCGAGCACGCCCGTACGCCCTTCCGCGAGGAGGTCTGGCAGCAGCTCGCCGACGGCATGCGCTTCATCCCGGGCGACTTCGACGACGACACCGCCTTCCGCCAGCTGCGGGAGGCCGTCGAGGAGCTGGACGACAAGCGCGGCACGAGCGGCAACTACGCCTTCTACCTCTCCGTACCGCCGAAGTTCTTCCCCAAGGTCGTCCAGCAGCTCAAGAAGCACGGCCTCGCGGACGCCCCCGAGGGCTCCTGGCGCCGCGCCGTCATCGAGAAGCCCTTCGGCCACGACCTCGCGTCGGCCAAGGAATTGAACGCGATCGTGCACGAGGTGTTCGCCCCGGACCAGGTGTTCCGGATCGACCACTACCTCGGCAAGGAGACCGTCCAGAACATCCTGGCGCTGCGCTTCGCCAACCAGATGTACGAGCCCATCTGGAACCGGTCGTACGTCGACCACGTGCAGATCACGATGGCCGAGGACATCGGCATCGGCGGCCGCGCCGGCTACTACGACGGCATCGGTGCCGCCCGCGACGTCATCCAGAACCACCTCCTCCAGCTGATGGCGCTGACCGCCATGGAGGAGCCGGCCGCGTTCGACGCCGAGTCGCTCGTGATGGAGAAGCTGAAGGTCCTCAAGGCGGTGCGCCTGCCCGACGACCTCGCGGCCTCCACGGTCCGTGCCCAGTACGCCGCGGGCTGGCAGGGCGGCGAGAAGGTCAGGGGCTACCTCCAGGAGGACGGCATCGACCCCGCGTCGAAGACCGACACCTACGCCGCCGTCAAACTGGAGGTCGACAACCGCCGCTGGGCGGGCGTCCCCTTCTACCTGCGCACCGGCAAGCGCCTGGGCCGCCGCGTCACCGAGATCGCGGTCGTCTTCCAGCGCGCCCCGCACTCGCCGTTCGACTCCACGGCCACCGAGGAGCTCGGCCAGAACGCCATCGTCATCCGCGTCCAGCCCGACGAGGGCATGACCGTGCGCTTCGGCTCGAAGGTCCCGGGTACGTCGATGGAGATCCGCGACGTGTCGATGGACTTCGCCTACGGCGAGTCGTTCACCGAGTCCAGCCCGGAGGCGTACGAGCGGCTGATCCTGGACGTGCTGCTGGGCGACGCCAACCTCTTCCCGCGCACGGAGGAGGTGGAGGAGTCCTGGCGCATCCTCGACCCCGTCGAGGAGCACTGGGACCACCATGGCAGGCCCGCCCGGTACGCCTCGGGCAGCTGGGGCCCCGAGGAAGCGGACGAGATGCTCGCACGAGACGGACGGAGCTGGCGCAGGCCATGAAGATCGATCTGACCGACACCACGGCAAGCAAGATCAATAAGGCGCTCGTGGAAGGACGCCGGGCCATCGGCACGCCCGCCGTCGGCGTGGTCCTGACGATGGTCATCGTCACCGACGAGGAGAACGCCTACGACTCGGTCAAGGCGGCCGAGGAGGCCTCCCGCGAGCACCCCTCGCGCACCCTCGTCGTCATCCGGCGCACCGCCCGTTCCCCGCGCGACCGCCAGGGCAACCGCCTGGACGCAGAGGTGCGGGTCGGCTCCGAGGCCGGCACCGGCGAGACCGTGTTCCTGCGCCTGTACGGCGAGGTCGGCCAGCACGCCGACTCCGTCGTCCTGCCGCTGCTCCTGCCCGACGCCCCCGTGGTCGTCTGGTGGCCGGTCGACGCGCCGGAACATCCCGCCAAGGACCCGCTGGGCGCCCTCGCGGCCCGCCGCATCACCGACGCGTACGCCGTCGAGGACCCGCTCGCCGCCCTCGCGGCCCGCGCCGCGTCCTACGCCCCCGGCGACACCGACCTCGCCTGGACCCGCCTCACGCCCTGGCGCTCCATGCTGGCCGCCGCCCTCGACCAGGCCCGCGTCGAGGTGACGTCGGCCGCCGTCGAGTCCGAGGCCGACAACCCGAGCGCCGAACTGCTCGCGCGCTGGCTCGGCGCCCGGCTGGGCGTCGCGGTCGAGCGCGTCACCACCGCCGGGCCCGTCGTCACGGCGGTCCGCCTCGGCACGGCCGACGGGGAGATCCGCATCGACCGCCCCGAGGGCCCCCTCGCCACCCTGTCCCTGCCCGGCCAGCCCGCGCGCACCCTCGCCCTGAAGGTGCGCTCGACGGCCGAGCTGATCGCCGAAGAGCTGCGCCGCCTCGACGCCGACGAGATGTACGCCGTCGCGCTGCACGGAGACGCCCTCGGTACCAAGGAGTCCGTTCACCATGCCTGACACCAAGGACAGCAAGCCCCTCCTGACGCGCCGCCCCCAGTGGACCGCGCTGGAGGACCACCGCGCCAAGTTCAACGGCACCCACCTGCGCGACCTGTTCGCCGCCGACCCGGGGCGCGCCGAGCGCTACACCGTCCAGGTCGGCGACCTGCACATCGACTACAGCAAGCACGTCGTCACCGACGAGACGCTCGCCCTCCTCCAGGAACTGGCCGCCGCCACCGACGTGTTCGGGCAGCGCGACGCCATGTTCCGCGGCGAGAAGATCAACACCACCGAGGACCGCGCCGTCCTGCACACGGCCCTGCGGGCACCCGCCGACGCCGTGATCGAGGTCGACGGCGAGAACGTCGTGCCGAAGGTGCACGCCGTCCTCGACAAGATGGCCGCCTTCGCGCAGAAGGTCCGCTCGGGCGAGTGGACCGGCCACACCGGCAAGCGCATCAAGAACGTCGTCAACGTCGGCATCGGCGGCTCCGACCTCGGCCCCGCGATGGCCTACGAGGCGCTGCGCCCCTACACCGCGCGCGACCTCACCGTCCGCTTCGTCTCCAACGTCGACGGCGCCGACCTCCACGAGGCCGTCCGCGACCTCGACCCCGCCGAGACGCTGTTCGTCATCGCCTCGAAGACGTTCACCACCATCGAGACGATCACCAACGCCAAGGCCGCCCGCGCCTGGCTGCTGGCCTCCCTCGGCGACGAGGCGGCCGTGGCCAAGCACTTCGTGGCCCTGTCGACGAACGCCGAGAAGGTCTCCGACTTCGGCATCGACACGGCCAACATGTTCGAGTTCTGGGACTGGGTCGGCGGCCGCTACTCCTTCGACTCCGCCATCGGCCTCTCCCTGATGATCGCCATCGGCCCGGACGCCTTCCACGAGATGCTGGACGGCTTCCGCCTCGTGGACGAGCACTTCCGCACGGCACCCGCCGAGGCCAACGCGCCGCTCCTGATGGGCCTGCTGGGCATCTGGTACGGAAACTTCCACGACGCGCAGTCGCACGCGGTGCTGCCGTACTCGCACTACCTGTCGAAGTTCACCGCCTATCTCCAGCAGCTCGACATGGAGTCCAACGGCAAGTCCGTGGACCGCGAGGGCCGCCCGGTGCGGTGGCAGACGGGCCCGGTCGTCTGGGGCACCCCCGGCACCAACGGTCAGCATGCCTACTACCAGCTCATCCACCAGGGCACGAAGCTGATCCCCGCCGACCTCATCGGCTTCGCGAAGCCCGTCGAGGAGCTGGGCGAGCTGGCCGCGCAGCACGACCTGCTGATGGCCAACCTCTTCGCGCAGGGCCAGGCCCTCGCGTTCGGCAAGACGCCCGATGAGGTGCGCGCCGAGGGTGTGCCGGAGGAACTGGTCCCGCACAAGACGTTCCAGGGCAACCACCCCACGACGACGATCCTCGCCAAGGAGCTGACGCCCTCGGTCCTCGGCCAGCTCATCGCCCTCTACGAGCAGAAGGTGTTCGTCCAGGGCGCCGTGTGGAACATCGACTCCTTCGACCAGTGGGGCGTCGAACTCGGCAAGGTCCTCGCCAAGCGCGTGGAGCCCGCCCTCACCGAGGGCGCCGAGGTCCCCGGCCTGGACGCCTCCACGCAGGCGCTCGTCGCCACCTACCGCGCCCTGCGCGGCCGCACCTCCTGAACCCCGACCTCCGCTGACCCCCGGAAAGAGAGCAACTGACATGCAGCTCGGACTCATCGGCCTCGGCAAGATGGGCGGCAACATGCGCGAGCGCATCCGCCGCGCCGGCCACACCGTCATCGGCTACGACCGCAACCCCGACGTCTCCGACGTCGCCTCGCTCGCCGAACTGGTCGACAAGCTCGAAGGCCCGCGCGTCGTCTGGGTGATGGTCCCGGCGGGCGCGGCCACCCAGTCGACCGTGGACGAACTGAAGGACCTCCTGTCCGAGGGCGACATCGTGGTCGACGGCGGCAACTCCCGCTGGACGGACGACGAGAAGCACGCCGAGGAGCTGAAGGCCAAGGGCATCGGCTTCGTGGACTGCGGTGTCTCCGGCGGCGTCTGGGGCCTGGAGAACGGCTACGCGCTCATGGTCGGCGGCGACGACGAGCACGTCGCCCGCGTCAAGCCGGTCTTCGACGCCCTCAAGCCGGAGGGCGACTTCGGCTACGTCCACGCGGGCAAGGTCGGCGCCGGCCACTTCTCCAAGATGGTCCACAACGGCATCGAGTACGCCATGATGCAGGCCTACGCCGAGGGCTGGGAGCTGCTGGAGGCCGTCGACTCGGTCACGGACGTGCGCGAGGTCTTCCGCTCCTGGCAGGAGGGCACGGTCATCCGTTCCTGGCTGCTGGACCTCGCGGTCAACGCGCTGGACGACGACGAGCACCTTCAGAAGCTGCGCGGCTTCGCGCAGGACTCCGGGGAGGGCCGCTGGACCGTCGAGGCGGCCATCGACAACGCGGTCCCGCTCCCGGCGATCACCGCGTCCCTCTTCGCCCGCTTCGCGTCCCGCCAGGACGACTCCCCGCAGATGAAGATGATCGCCGCGCTGCGCAACCAGTTCGGCGGCCACGCGGTGGAGTCCGCGAAGTAACCGGCCCGGGACTCCGTGCGGCGCCGCCTCAGGAACGGCGGCGCCGCACGGGCGTGCCAGGCGTCCTCGGCGGCGTACCGCCACGTGGACCACGGCGGCGGCTTCCGGAACGGCACGTAGGTCGGCCGGTCAGGTCTCTCACTGCAGCGCGGCCCCGACGATGCGCTCGGCCACCGGGTTCTTGCCCGAGCCCTTCGCGTCGGTCGCGTTGACCGAGTAGACGAGGGTGCGTGAGCCGTCCTCGGTGGCGGCGATCAGGTTCGTGTAGCCGTAGCGTGCGCCGGTCTTGAGCCAGATGTCCTTGCCGCCGATCTTCATGTGCTGCGGGCCCCCGCCGTAGACCGCCTCGGGGACGCCCGGCGCGAGGCGGGGCAGCGTGAGCATCTCCTTCAGCTGGGCGTCCGGCAGTACCTGTCCCCCGAAAAGGGCCCGTGTGAAGGTCTCCAGGTCGGCCGTGGATGAGATCATGTCGCCCGCCGCGAAGCGGTCGGACTGGTTCCACTCGGTGACGTCCACCAGCCGGGCCGTGCCGTCCGGGCGTTCCATCGTCTGGTAGCCGCGGTTGTGCGGCCCGCGGATACGGGGGTCGGTGCCCGGGAAGTACGTGTCGCGCATGTGCAGCGGCTCGAAGATCCGCTGCCGGGCCTGATGGGCGTACGTGTCTCCGGTGACCCTCTCGATCAGCAGACCGAGCACGGTGTAGCCGATGTTGCGGTAGTGCTGCTCGGCGCCCGGGTCGTGCTGGGGGCCCTTGGCGAGGGCGGAGGCGACGACGGTCCGCGGGTCCAACGTGTCGTAGCGGTGGGCGTATTCGTCGTCGAAGCCGTCGCCCGGCTTGAGGCCGCTGGTGTAGTTCAGGAGGCTGCGGACGGGGATGGGCCGGAACTCGTTCCCGAACAGTTCCGGCATGTAGTGCTGCACCGGCTCGTCCAGGTCGAGCGCGCCCTCGGCGGCCAGTTGCAGGGCGACGGCAGCCGTCACGATCTTGGTCGTGGACCCGGCGCGGAACCGGCCCCGCGGGTCGGCCTGACGGTGCGTGACCAGGTCGTGGACGCCCGCACTGCCGCGCCAGGTGCCGTCCGTGCCGCCGACGCGGACGAGGGCCGCGGTCGCGTCGGCGTTCGGCAGCCCCTTGATCGCCTCGCGCAGGGCCTTGGAGTCGGGGCGGGCCGAGTCGGGGCGGGCCGAGAGGGCGTCCACGGTCGTCCCGCGGGCCGGGGTGTGCGCGAGGGCGGGGGCGGTCGCGGCGCCGGTCAGGCCGAGGATGAGGGCGGTGGCGAGAGTGGCGCGGGCGGGGACCTTCACGGGGACTCCTGGTGCGGTTGTGGTCTGGTACCTGGTGTCCTCATCCTCGTGATCATGGCGGGGCGGTGGATCGTCCGCAGGGAGGGTGCGTGCCCTGGACCGCACCGGGGTCAAGGAGCCTACGTGCCGGGGGAGTCCCCGGGGTTGTCCCCTAGGGGCGTCCAGTCCAGGGGGAGCATCGCGTCGTCGGGGGCCTCGGGGGCCTCGGGGGCCTCGGGGGGCTCGGGGGCTTCCGGGGAGTCCGAGGCGACGAGTCGGCTCATCGACTCGGCCGCACGGACCGCCGCATCCCCGCAGCAGTTGTTGAACAGCACGTGGACCTCGTCGGCGCGCTCGGCCATGGAGCGTATCCGCGGGACCCACTCGGCGAGTTCCGCCGCCGCGTACACGTGCCGGAACTTGTCCTCCTTGGAACCGGTGCCCCACGCCGCACTGCGACCGTGGAAGCGGACCACCGCGTGCCGCGCCGCGGTGACCGGGGCCACGGGGGGCATGGAGCCGGACAGGCCCTGCGCCGTGTCCACCGCGACCGCCGCCAGGTCCAGCTCCGTCAGCAGCGCCTCGCTGCGGGCCCGCTGGTCCTCGTGCCACCACGCGGGGTGGCGGAACTCCACGGCCACCGGCCAGCCCGCCGCGCGTTCGGCGCACTCGTGCAGCGCCTTCTCCGCCCGGGGCCCCGGGGTGAACCACGGCGGGAACTGGAAGAGCAGCGTCCCCAGCCGGTCCGCCCGGCGCAGCGGTTCGAGCGCCCCGCTGAAACGCTGCCACACGGCGTCGAGCAGCCAGGGGCCTACCGGTTCGCCCCGCAGATCCGGCGGCAGGGCCGCCTGCCGGGTCGGGTGCCCGGTGAGCAGGGAGAACGCCTTCACGTCGAAGCGGAAGCCGTCCGGCGTGCGGTCCGCCCACAGCCGGCAGGTCTCCTCGCGGGGGAGCGCGTAGTAGGTCGCGTCCACCTCCAGCACCGGGAAACGGCCGGCGTAGTGCCGCAGCCTCCCCTCGGCGTCCTTGAACCCCCGCGGGTACCAGCCGCTGGCCAGCAGCGCGCGGTCCGTCCACGAACAGGTCCCCACCAGAATGTCGTTCATCCCGTCCGGGTACCCCGAGGTGCGCCCGACGCGCCCCCGATGTCTCAGGAGGCGCGCAGCGACTCCAGGACGTCGATGCGGTTGGTGGTGATGGCGTCCACCCCCGCGTCGAGCAGCCGGCGCATCGAGCGGCGCGTGTCCGGGGTCCACGCCGAGACGAGGAAACCGTCCCGGTGCACCTGGCGGACCAGCTCGCCGTCGACGAGCGGGAAGCGGTAGTTGAGCCAGCGCGGCTTCACCGCGTCGAGCAGTACGCGGCGGGGCGGGGCCAGCGTGGTCCAGGTCAGCGCGATCTCCGCGGCCGGATCGGCGTCGCGCAGCGCGAGCATCGTCTGACCGCCCGCGCAGTAGTACACGCGCTCGGCCGCCCCGCACTCCGCGACGGTCCCGACGACCGTACGGACGGCGTCGTGCGTCGCGCCCGGCAGGTCGATCATGATCCGGCGGCCCTCCGTGGCCGCGAGGGCCGCTTCGAGCGTCGGCACGCCGCCCTCGGTGAGACCGTCCAGCTCGGCGGCGGACAGGGCGCCGAGCGGACGCGCGTACCCCCACAGCCGTTCGAGCGTCGCGTCGTGCAGCAGGACGGGTACACCGTCACTGCTCAGGCGGACGTCGATCTCCACCGCGTCCGCGCCCCGTTCGAACGCGGAGCGCAGGGAAGGGAGGGTGTTCTCGCGGACACGGTAGGGATCGCCTCGGTGGGCCACAGCTGTCACGGTGCGCATGGACCCATTGTGTGGTGCCGGCGGATCACGGGGCGAGCCACGTCTCCGTGTACGTGTCGATCTCGGCGGCGATCCGGGCCTTGCCCGCCGGGTCGAGGAAGGACGCCTCGACCGCGTTCTTGGCGAGGGCCGCGATGCCGCGCTCGTCCAGGCCGAGGAGGCGGGCCGCGACGGCGTACTCGTTGTTCAGGTCGGTGCCGAACATCGGCGGGTCGTCGGAGTTGATCGTCACGATCACACCGGCGTCCACGAACTGCTTGAGCGGGTGTTCGTCCAGGGTGCGCACCGCGCGCGTGGCGATGTTCGAGGTCGGGCAGACCTCCAGCGGGACGCGGTGCTCGGCGAGGTGGGCGAGGAGCCTCGGGTCCTGCGCGGAGGTGGTGCCGTGGCCGATGCGCTCGGCGCCGAGGTGGACCAGGGCGTCCCAGACGGTCTGGGGCCCGGTCGTCTCGCCCGCGTGCGGTACGGAGCGCAGGCCGGCCGCGATGGCCTGGTCGAAGTAGGGCTTGAACTGCGGACGCGGGACACCGATCTCGGGGCCGCCGAGCCCGAACGAGACCAGCCCCTCAGGGCGCAGCTTCTCGTCGGTGGCGAGCCGCAGCGTCTCCTCGGCCGCCGTCAGACCGGCCTCGCCGGGGATGTCGAAGCACCAGCGCAGCACCGTGCCGAACTCCGCCTCGGCGGCCTTGCGGGCGTCCTCGATGGCGTCCATGAAGGCGCGGTCGTCGATGCCGCGACGGACGGAGGAGTACGGGGTGATGGTCAGCTCGGCGTAGCGCACGTTCTGCCGGGCCATGTCCCGGGCCACCTCGTAGGTGAGCAGGCGGACGTCCTCCGGGGTGCGGATCAGGTCCACGACGGAGAGGTAGACCTGCACGAAGTGCGCGAAGTCGGTGAACGTGAAGTAGTCGGCGAGCGCCTCGGGGTCGGTCGGCACGGCGGAGTCCGGGTGCCGGGCGGCCAGCTCGGAGACGATGCGGGGGGAGGCCGAGCCGACGTGGTGCACGTGCAGCTCCGCCTTGGGCAGTCCTGCGATGAAGGCGTGCGGGTCTTCGGCTGTCGCGGCTGCGGGCTGCTGCTGCTCGGTCACGGTTTCCTCCCCAGGAACGGACTTGATCGGCTGATCGGGTGGGTCGGGATCATCGTAGGCGGCGATGGGCCCGGGGGAAGCGGGGGCCGTAGCATGACGGAACGCAGGGAAGGGGTGACCCGCCATGTCCGCGAAGCCCGAGGACGACGACGCGGTGCCCGGCGCGGGCGGCGCGGGTGGCGCGGGGGCGCCGGAGGAGCGCGACCCGTGGGCGCCGCCGCCGGAGGACACGACGCCGCGGAAGAAGAGGCGGGGGCCGTCGACGCCCTATGGCCAGTGGCCCTACGCCCAGCCGGCCCCCGGTGAGCCGGCCCACGGACAGTCCCCCCGAAGCCAGTCGCCCCGCGACCAAGGGGCGCACCGTCGGTGGACGGCCACCCCCATGCCGGGAGCGTCCCCGCACGCGGCAGACGCCTACCCCTTCGCGGTGCCCGGAGAACCGGTGCCGCCGCCGCCGATCTCGCCGGACGGGCCGGGGCAGCCGCAGCCGCAGTCGCCGTACGGGTACCCGGGGCCTGGGGGCTACCCCGTCGGTCAGGGCGGGCCCGGATACGGCTGGCCGGGCATGCCGGGGGCGCCCGCGAACGGGATGGGGGTCGCCGCGTTGGTCCTCGGCGTCATCGCGACCGTCGTCTTCTTCCTGGGGCCGCTGCCCATCGTGCTCGGCGTCCTCGCGGTGATCTTCGGCGCGGTGGGACGCGGGAGGGCGCGGCGGGGCGAGGCGACCAACGGGGGCCAGGCCCTCGCCGGGATCATCTGCGGCGCGGTCGGCATCGTGCTGGGCGTGGCCCTGCTGGTGGTCCTCCTCGTGGTGCCGGACGAGGACATGGACGCGGGCCGTTCAGCCATGTCGGCGACAACGGCCATGCCGGTCGCCGGGTCTTAGCCGGCGTCCCGGGCGCGGCGCGGGCTCACCCCCCGTACGTGGCCTCGGACTCGTCCAGCACGGCGGCGAAGTCCGCGGCCAGCCGGGCGGCGTCCGCCGTCCCCAGCGCGGCCGTGGTGACACGCACGGCGGTGGGCGCGGCGATGCGGAAGCGCGCCCCCGCGGCCACCCACCACCCCCGCGAGCGCAGTCCGTTGACGACCGCGGACTCGTCCCGTACGGGCACCCATACGTTCATCCCGCTCGCCCCCCGCGCCGCGATCCCGTGCCGCGCGAGCTCACGGATCAGCGCTTCGCGCCGCTCCGCGTAGGCGCGCTCGGCCCGGCCCACCACCTCGCGCGCCACGGGGTCGGTCATCGTCCGCCGGACCGTCTCCTGCAGGACGTGACTGACCCACCCCGAGGTGAGCAGCATCCGCCCCTCGTGCCTGGCCAGCGTGGTGGCGTCGCAGGCGAGGGCCGCCCACCGCAGGTCGATGCCCAGGTGCTTGGAGACGGTGCGCACCTGCGCCCAGCGCGCGAGTCCACCGGTCGCCAGCGAGTGCGGGGCCGCCCCCGCCACCTCGGCGTTGTGGTCGTCCTCGACGACGAGCACGTCCGGGTGACCGCCGAGGACGTCGAGCAGCGCCGCGCGCCGCGCCGCGGTGAAGCGGCCGCCCGTCGGATTCTGCCCGCGCGGGCTGCACACCAGAGCCCTGGCGCCCGCCCGCAGCGCCCGCCGCAGCGGTTCCGGCCCGATGCCCTCGTCGTCCACGGCCACCGGCACCATGCGCAGGCCGAGCGCCGGCACGAGGTCGAGGAGATGGTGGAAGCCCGGGTCCTCCACGGCCACCGCGTCGCCCGGCTTCAGCTCCACCGACAGGAGCCGGGCCATGCAGTCCAGCGCTCCGTGCGCGAAGGTCACCCGCTCCGCGGGCACCCCGTCCCGCGCGAACCACTCCCGGGCCACGTCCTCCAGCTCCGCGAGGCGCGGCGCCGCGCGGTGCGAACCGCCCACCGGCTCCACCCGGGCAGGTGGCGCCAGGACCGGCAGCAGAGCGGAGTCCGGATGTCCGCCCGCCAGGTCGCGTACTCCCCCCGGGGCTCTGGGCGGCCTGCGGGTCCCGACCGCCGGGGCCTGTGCCACGACCGTGCCGCCCCGACCGCGTGTCACCACGATGCCGCGCTGCCGCAGTTCCTTGTAGGCCGTCGCCACCGTGCCGGCGCTGACCCCGAGCTCGTCGGCGAGCCGGCGCACCGGGGGCAGCGCGGCGCCCGGCGCCAACCCGCCGTCGGCCACGGCCTGTTCGACCGACGCGGTAATGCCCTTGGCGGTCGACCCACTGATCGAATATTGTGCTGCCACAGAAGTAAGTATGTACCGATACAAAACGCTGGGTCAAGGGGGGATGGGTGAGCCTCGCTCGTCGACGGTCCGCGCTGTACGCACGCATACCGGGGGGTGCCGACGGCCGCCGCATGCTCTGGATCGCTCTGGTCAACAAGGCGGGGACCGGCCTGTGGATGGGGGCGGCCGCTCTCTACTTCACCCTGGTCACCGGCCTGTCCGTGGCGGAGGTCGGCACGCTCCTGGGCGTCTCGGGCGCCGCCGGCATCGCGGGTGCGCCGCTCGCGGGCCACCTCGCCGACCGCTTCCCGGTCACCCGCGTCATCATCGGCGCCCAACTCCAGCAGGCCGTCGCGCTGCTGGCCCTGCTCACCACCGACCACTTCGCGCTGCTCCTGCTGTACTCGGCCGTCAACAGCCTCGCCGACCGCGGTGCCAACGTGCTCACCAAGCTGTACGCCGCCCGCGTCGCGGGCCCGAACCGCACCACGTACCAGGCCGTGCAGCGCACCGTCTCCAACGCGGGCTGGGCCATCGGCGGTCTCGCCGGTGCGCTCGCGCTCGCCGTCGGCACCACCCACGCCTACCAGGCGCTGCTCGTCGGCAACGTACTCAGCTTCCTCGCCGCCGCGGCGCTCACCCTGCGCTGCGGCGAACCGCCTTCACCGACCCGCATGATCACCGACTCCACGGCCACCGCACCGGTCGCCCCGCCGTCCAACCCCTGGCGCGACCGCTCCTACCTGCTCTTCACCCTGACCGAGGCGGCCCTCTTCCTCGACGACGCGGTGCTCCAGGTCGGCATCCCGCTGTGGATCGTCCACGCCACCGACGCCCCGCACGGTCTCGCGCCGCTCCTCATGGTGCTCAACTGCGTACTGGTCGTCTGCTGCCAGGTACCGCTGTCCCGGTTCGGCAGCACCCCCGACCGGGCCCGCGCACTCCTGCTCCCCCTGGCGGCCTGCTTCGTCGCCGGGTGCGCCGCCCTGACCGTCTCCACGCTCGGCGACACGTGGCTCGCCGTCGCCGCCCTCACGGTCGCGGCGACCGCGCTCACCTTCGCGGAGATACTCCACGCCATCGCCTCCTGGGAGCTGTCGATCGCGCTCGCCCCCGACGACGCCCAGGGTGCCTACCTCGGGGTGCACGGGCTGTCCTCGTCGGCCCAGCGCAGCGGCGGACCGCTCCTGGTCACCGCCGTGATCGCGGCGGGCCCGCTCGCCTGGCCGGTCCTCGGCGCGGGCGTGCTCGTGACGGTGGCGGCGCAACGCCGTCTCGTACGGAAGCGGCTGACCCGGCCGGCCCGGCAGGACTCCGCCGCGACAGGCGCCCCCGCGCCCGGCGAGGCCGCGACGCCCCGAAGCGCCTGACGCCCCGAAGCGCCTGAGGCGCCCCGCCGGTCAGAGGCGGGACCGCGCCTCCATCAGCGCGAAGCCCAGCAGGTTGGGGCCCCGCCACTTCTCGGGGTCCTCCACGCGCGGGTCGTCCGCGGCCAGGCCCACGCCCCAGACCCGGTCCAGGGGGCTCGCCTCCACCAGGACCCGCGATCCCGTCCCCCGCAGAAAGTCCCGCAGCGCCGGATCCGCGGAGAACTTGTGCACGCCGCCCTCGACCACGATCCCGAACCGCTCGCGCGCCCACGTCGCCTCGTCGAAGCCCCGTACGAGCCGCCCCGCCGTCTTCGCCTCCGCGGGGGTCCGCGCCGCGAGGGCGGTCCGCTCCGCGTCCGGGTCGCCGAAGAGGCGGGCCTTGGCCGCCATCATCCAGTGCTCGGCGGTCGCGTACCGCACGCCGTCCACGGTGAAGGGCGCCGGCCACCACTGGCTGAGGCAGCTCGCGCCGAGCGAACCGTCCCGTCTCGGCGTATGTCCCCAAAAGTGCAGGTACTTCACCTTCTCGCCCGCGCGCACCGCGCCGACCAGCGCTTTCACCGAGCGGATCGACTCGATTCCCGTCATGCACGCGAGTCTGGCACGCACCACGGACACTCCGTCCCGGGTTTTCCGGGACGACTCGACACCTGGTCGACAGATTCCGTCGCGTAACCAAAAGGCAACAACGGAATCACTTGTTGGACCATCACTGCTCTGTCAGGATCGGCACTCAAATCGATCTGGAGCTACGTCGACCCCGGCGGGACGGGGCGGGCGGCGGAGGAGAGCGTCATGCACAACTTCCAGGCGCGGGACCACTTCGCGGACGGCGCGCAGTACATCGCCGGCCGCCCGGTCAAGGGCACGTCCGGCCGGACCCACACCGTCGTGGACCCCGCGACGGGCGACGACGTCCACACGTACGAACTCGCCGGGCGCGACGACGTGGACGCCGCCGTCGCCGCCGCAGCCGAGGCGTTCCCCGGCTGGGCCGGCGCCACCCCGGGCGAGCGCTCCGACGCCCTGCACCGCTTCGCCGGCGTCCTGGCCGACCGCGCCGAGCAGTTCGCGCAGGCCGAGTCGTTGCAGTGCGGCAAGCCGATCAAGTTGAGCCGGGAGTTCGACGTCCCGGGGACGGTCGACAACACCGCCTTCTTCGCGGGCGCGGCCCGGCATCTCCAGGGCCAGTCGGCCGGTGAGTACACCGGGGACCACACCTCCTACGTACGCCGGGAGCCCATCGGCGTCGTCGGGTCCATCGCGCCCTGGAACTACCCGCTCCAGATGGCCGCCTGGAAGGTCCTGCCGGCCATCGCGGCCGGCAACACCATCGTCCTCAAGCCCGCCGAGCTGACCCCCTTCACCTCGCTGCTCTTCGCGCGGGCCGCCACCGAGGCCGGTATCCCGGACGGTGTCGTCAACGTCGTCTCGGGCGCGGGCCGGGACGCCGGTGAGCACCTCGTGGGCCATCCCGACGTCGCGATGACCTCCTTCACCGGGTCCACCGGCGTCGGCAAGCGCGTCGCGGAGATCGCCACCGCCACCGTCAAGCGGCTGCACCTGGAACTCGGCGGCAAGGCGCCCTTCGTGGTGTTCGACGACGCCGACCTCGAGGCCGCCGTGCACGGCGCGGTCGCCGGAGCGCTCATCAACTCCGGGCAGGACTGCACGGCCGCCACGCGCGCGTACGTCCAACGCCCGCTCTACGACGCCTTCGTGCAGGGTGTCGCCGACCTCATGCGGAGCGTGCGGCTCGGCGACCCGTTCGACCCGAGCACCGACATGGGGCCGCTCATCTCCCACGCGCACCGCGACCGCGTCGCCGGGTTCGTCGAGCGCGCCCGCTCCTACGCGCGCGTGGTGACCGGCGGCGAGGCGCTCGCCCACCCGGGCGCCTACTACCGGCCCACCCTCGTCACGGACGCGGCGCAGGACAGCGAGATCGTGCAGTCCGAGATCTTCGGGCCGGTGCTGGTCGTGCTGCCCTTCGACGGCGACGACGAGGGCATCCGGCTCGCCAACGACACCCCCTACGGTCTCGCCGCCTCCGCCTGGAGCCGCGACGTGTTCCGCGCGAACCGCGCCACCCGGGAGATCAAGGCCGGGTGCGTCTGGGTCAACGACCACATCCCGATCCTCAGCGAGATGCCGCACGGCGGCTACAAGGCGTCCGGCTACGGCAAGGACATGTCCGCGTACTCGTTCGAGGAGTACACGCAGATCAAGCACGTCATGTTTGACAACACCGCGGTGGTCCGCAAGGACTGGCACCGCACGATCTTCGGGGACCGCTAGTCACGTAGCCACGTCGTCACAGGCCGCCCGACCAGCGGCCGCCTGATTCCCGAAAGGGCAACCACGCGCATGGAGCAGAACCAGCCCGACAGCCTGTCCCCGGCCCAATGGGCCGCCATGCGGCGCAGTCTGCGAAACGGCAGGGGCTCCCTGACCCGCCGTTCCCTGCTGCGCGCCTCCACGGGCGGCGCGCTCGCCTTCGGCGGTCTCGGGGCGCTGAGCGCCTGCGGGATCCCCGCGGCGGGCAAGCGGCAGGGCGAGGTCTCGTCCGACGACCACTCGGCGCGGGAGAAGCACATCACCTTCTCCAACTGGACCGAGTACATGGACGTCGACGACAAGGACGAGAACCGGCGGCCCACCCTGGAGGCGTTCACGAAACGCACCGGGATCACGGTCAAGTACACCGAGGACATCAACGACAACGTCGAGTTCTTCGGGAAGGTCAAACCGCAGCTCGCCGCGGGCCAGGAGACCGGCCGCGACCTCATCTGCGTCACGGACTGGCTCGCCGCCCGGCTCATCCGGTTCGGGTGGGTCCAGAAACTGGACCCCGCGAACCTGCCGCACGCGTACGCGAACCTCTCCAGCCAGTTCCGCACCCCCGACTGGGACCCCGGCCGCTCCTACTCGTATCCCTGGACCGGCATCTCCACCGTCATCGCCTACAACAAGAAGGCGACCGGCGGGAAGAAGATCACCTCGGTGGCGCAGCTGCTGGAGGACCCCAAGCTGCGCGGGCGGGTCGGATTCCTCTCCGAGATGCGCGACACCGTCGGCATGACGCTTCTCGACATGGGCAAGAATCCCGCGGACTTCTCCGACGACGACTTCGACGCGGCCATCGCCCGCCTCCAGAAGGCCGTCGACAAGAAGCAGATCCGCCGCTTCACCGGCAACGACTACACGTCGGACCTCGCCAAGGGCGACATGGCCGCCTGTCTCGGCTGGGCCGGCGACGTCGTACAGCTCCAGGCGGACAACCCGGACATCGGCTTCCACATCCCGGACCAGGGCTACATCACGTCCACGGACAACCTGCTCGTCCCGAACAAGGCGCGCCACAAGAAGAACGCCGAGCGGCTCATCGACTACTACTACGAGCCCGAACCGGCGGCCCGCCTCGCCGCCTACATCAACTACGTGTGCCCGGTGGACGGGGTGCGGGACTCCCTCGCGAGGATCGACAAGGACGCGGCGTCGAACCCGCTGATCCTTCCCGACAAGGAGATGAAGGAGAAGTCCCGGGCGTTCCGGTCGCTGACTCCCAAGGAAGAGACCGCGTACGAGGAGAAGTTCGCGAAGCTCACCGGCGTCTAGGGCGTGTGGTGAAAGTCCCGTGGCGGAGCCACAAGTGTCACAGCCCCGCGCCCCTGACGGGGCGCCTCTGTTCCCCCTCGATTCCCCTGGACCCATCATGACGACTGCTCAAGAACACGGCGGCGACGTCCGTCTCACCGGGATCAGCAAGACGTACGGCTCCTTCACCGCCGTGCATCCTCTCGACCTCACCGTGCCGCAGGGCTCCTTCTTCGCGCTGCTCGGCGCCTCGGGCTGCGGCAAGACCACCACGCTGCGCATGATCGCCGGCCTGGAGGAGCCCAGCTCGGGCACCGTCCACCTCGGCGAGCAGGACGTCACGGCCCTGCCGCCGTACAAGCGGCCCGTGAACACCGTCTTCCAGTCCTACGCGCTCTTCCCGCACCTGGACATCTTCGAGAACGTCGCCTTCGGCCTGCGCCGCCGCGGCATCAAGTCCGTGAAGAAGCAGGTCGGCGAGATGCTCGACCTCGTCCAGCTCGGCGAACAGGCCCGCAAGAAGCCGCACCAGCTCTCCGGCGGCCAGCAGCAGCGCGTCGCCGTCGCCCGCGCGCTGATCAACCACCCCAAGGTGCTCCTGCTCGACGAGCCCCTCGGCGCCCTCGACCTCAAACTGCGTCGCCAGATGCAGCTGGAACTCAAGCGCATCCAGACCGAGGTCGGCATCACCTTCGTCCACGTCACGCACGACCAGGAGGAGGCCATGACCATGGCCGACACCGTCGCCGTGATGAACGGCGGCCGCGTCGAGCAGCTCGGCGCCCCCGCCGACCTCTACGAGAACCCGCGCACCACCTTCGTCGCCAACTTCCTCGGCACCTCCAACTTCATCGGGGCCGAGGTGACGGCGGAGAGCGGCGACGACCTGATCCTCAAGGCGGGCGACTGCACGCTGACGCTGCCCGCCGCCCGATGTACCGGCCCCACCGCCACCGGCAGCCGCATCCTGGTCGGCGTACGGCCCGAGAAGATCTCCCTCACGCACACCGACGACGCGGGCCAGATCCCCGCCGGCCGCAACCGCGTCACCGGACGCATCGCCGACAGCAGCTTCATCGGCGTCTCCACGCAGTACGTCATCGACAGCCCGGCCTGCGACTCCTTCGAGGTGTACGCGCAGAACATCGAGCGCGACGGCCGCCTCACCCCGGGCGCCGAGGTCGTCCTGCACTGGAACCCCGCGCACACCTTCGGCCTGGACGCCGCCCAGGACATCGAGGCCGGCGCCGCGAAGGTCGAGGAGGACGCCTCCGCATGACCACCGCCCCCACCGAAGCGCCCCCGGCGAAAGACCCCGGGACCCCGGGGCCGGCGCCCCGCAAGACCCGCAGGCGCGGCCGCCTCGTCCCCTACTGGCTGCTGCTCCCCGGCATCCTCTGGCTGATCGTCTTCTTCGCGCTGCCGCTGGTCTACCAGGCCTCCACATCCGTGCAGACCGGCTCGCTCGAAGACGGCTTCAAGGTCACCTGGCACTTCGCCACCTACTGGGACGCCCTCACCGAGTACTGGCCGCAGTTCCTGCGCTCGGTGTTCTACGCCGGCGCCGCCACCGTCCTGTGCCTGCTGCTCGGCTACCCGCTCGCCTACCTCATCGCGTTCCGCGCGGGCCGCTGGCGCAACATCATCCTCGTCCTGGTCATCGCGCCGTTCTTCACCAGCTTCCTCATCCGTACGCTGGCGTGGAAGACGATCCTCGCGGACGGCGGCCCTCTGGTGGGCGCCCTCAACTCCCTGCACGTCCTGGACGTCACGAGCTGGCTGGGCGTCACCTCCGGCGACCGGGTCCTCGCCACCCCGCTCGCGGTGATCTGCGGCCTCACCTACAACTTCCTGCCGTTCATGATCCTGCCGCTCTACACCTCGCTGGAGCGCATCGACGGACGGCTGCACGAGGCGGCCGGCGACCTCTACGCCAAACCGTCCACGACCTTCCGCAAGGTGACGTTCCCGCTCTCCATGCCCGGCGTCGTCTCCGGGACGCTGCTCACCTTCATCCCGGCCGCGGGCGACTACGTCAACGCGGACCTGCTCGGCTCGACCGACACCCGCATGGTCGGCAATGTCATCCAGACGCAGTTCCTGCGCATCCTGGACTACCCGACGGCGGCCGCCCTGTCCTTCATCCTCATGGCCGCCATTCTCTTCATGGTGACCTTCTACATCCGCAAGTCCGGAACGGAGGATCTGGTCTGATGGCTGTTCTTCGTTGGCTGCGGCGCAATCTCGTCGTCATCGCGGGCCTGTGCACGCTCGCCTATCTGCTCCTGCCGAACGTCGTCGTCACCGTGTTCTCCTTCAACAAGCCGAAGGGGCGCTTCAATTACTCCTGGCAGGAGTTCTCCACCGACGCCTGGAAAGATCCGTGCGGCGTCGCCGACATGTGCGGCTCGCTCAGCCTGAGCCTGCAGATCGCCACCTGGGCGACGATCGGTGCGACCGTGCTCGGCACGATGATCGCCTTCGCCCTGGTGCGCTACCGCTTCCGGGCGCGCGGCGCCATCAACTCGCTGATCTTCCTGCCGATGGCGATGCCCGAGGTCGTCATGGCCGCCTCGCTGCTCACGCTCTTCCTCAACATGGGCGCGCAGCTGGGCTTCTGGACCGTCCTCATCGCCCACATCATGTTCTGCCTCAGCTTCGTGGTGACCGCCGTCAAGGCGCGCGTCATGTCGATGGACCCCCGCCTGGAACAGGCCGCCCAGGACCTCTACGCCGGCCCCGTGCAGACCTTCCTGCGGGTCACGCTGCCCATCGCCGCCCCGGGCATCGCGGCGGGCGCGCTGCTCGCCTTCGCGCTCTCCTTCGACGATTTCATCATCACGAATTTCAACGCGGGCTCGACCGTGACCTTCCCCATGTTCGTCTGGGGATCGGCACAGCGCGGTACGCCCGTTCAGATCAATGTGATCGGTACGGCGATGTTCCTCGTCGCGGTGCTGCTCGTACTCGCCGGAATGCTGGCCGGCAAGCGCCGCAACAAGCAGTCCCAGTAGTCCCGGCAAGAAGTCCCGGTAAGAAGTCCCGGTAAGAAATCTCATCACCCCCGCAATTTCTGAAGGAGTGGAAATCATGGCCCCAAGCGCCATGACCCGCTGGACCAAGTCCCTCTCCGACGCCCAGCCGGTCTCGTACTGGCTGGACGACCCCGGCAGGCCCGCCCCCGAGCCCGCCCTCACCGGCGACGACCGGTGCGACCTGCTCGTCGTCGGCGGCGGCTACAGCGGCCTGTGGACCGCGCTCAACGCCAAGGAGCGCGACCCGCGCCGCGAGGTCGTCCTCGTCGAGGGCCGCGAGGCGGGCTGGGCCGCCTCCGGCCGCAACGGCGGCTTCTGCGCCGCCTCCCTCACGCACGGCATCGCCAACGGCCTGGCCCGCTGGCCCGGCGAGATCGAGAAGCTGGAGGAGCTGGGCGCCCGCAACCTCGACGCGATCGAGGCGGCCGTCAAGCGCTACTCCATCGACTGCGACTTCGAACGCACCGGTGAGATCGACGTCGCCACCGCGCCGCACCAGGTGGCCGAACTGCGCGAGACGTACGAAGAGATGACCGCCCACGGCCTGGCCGGCGGCGCCGAACTCCTCGACGCGGACGCCGTGCGCGAGCAGGTCGACTCACCGACGTTCCTCGGCGGCCTGTGGGACCGCGACGGCGTCGCCATGCTGCACCCGGCGAAGCTGGCCTGGGGCCTGAAGCGGGCCTGCCTGGAGAAGGGCGTACGCGTCTACGAGCACACGCCCGCCCTCGAACTGGCCCGGTCCGGCGCCGGAATGGCGGTCCGCACGCCGTACGGCAGGGTCTTCGCCCGCCAGGTCGCGCTCGCCACGAACATCTTCCCCTCGCTCGTCAAGCGGATCCGCGCGTACACCGTCCCGGTCTACGACTACGCGCTGATGACCGAGCCGCTGACCGGCGAGCAGCTCGCCGCGATCGGCTGGCGGAACCGGCAGGGGCTCGGCGACAGCGCGAACCAGTTCCACTACTTCCGCCTCTCCGCCGACAACCGCGTCCTGTGGGGCGGCTACGACGCGATCTACCCGTACGGGGGGAAGGTGCGCGCCGAGTACGACGACCGGCCCGAGACGTACGCGAAGCTCGCCGAGCACTTCTTCACCTGCTTCCCCCAGCTGGAGGGGGTCCGCTTCACGCACGCCTGGGGCGGCGCGATCGACACCTGCTCGCGGTTCTCGGCGTTCTTCGGCACGGCGCACCAGGGGCGCGTCGCCTACGCGGCCGGGTACACGGGTCTCGGTGTCGGGGCCACCCGGTTCGGCGCCGACGTGATGCTGGACCTGCTCTCCGGCGAGCGGACCGAGCGCACGAGCCTGGAGATGGTCCGCACCAAGCCGCTGCCGTTCCCGCCCGAGCCGTTCGCGTGGACCGGTGTCGCGCTCACCAAATGGTCGCTGGCCCGCTCCGACGCCAACGGCGGCAAGCGCAACCTCTGGCTGAAGACGATGGACAGACTGGGCCTCGGCTTCGACAGCTGAACCGGCGCACGCCGGTCGGATCACGGTCACGGCGTACGCCGGTGGGCTCACCGCGCGCCGCCGCGCTACCGGCAAGTAGGCGAACTCGCGTAATGATCCGCCCCGGGGCCTCTCTCTCCTGTGACGCGCACCGTTGTCGTACAGGAAAGGGAGGTCCCGCCATGACTGGCTCGGGTGGCTCGGGAGCGAGGGCGGCGGTCGAATGGCTGGTGTCGGTGGCACCGGATCCGGACGCCTGCCGCTGGGAATGGGAGCGCAACCCCCTCGGCGTCGCGCTGCTGCCCGCCGGGCGCCGCTGGGACGTGCTGATTCTGCCCGGCGACCTCGGCCGTCCGACGCTGGACGTGCTGAGCCGCTGCGTGGACCGCCCCGGGCCGGTGCTCACCGACTTCGGGGACGGGCGCACGGGTTTCTTCGTCCCGGCCGGCACGGCGGCCCGCTGGCTCGGCACGGGCGTGCGCGGCGCGGGGCACGGCACCTGGATCGTCGTGCCCCACCCGGGCCGCGCCGCGAGCGGCGTCCGCTGGCTGATCGCCCCCGACGGCTCGGGCACCCTGACGGACCCCGCGCTGCTCGAACTGGCGATGCACGAGGCGGCCGCGGGCCTCACGCAGGGGGCCCGGGATCAGGAGCGGTGAGCCTTTGCAGCCGCCCCACCGCCACCGCCACGATCTGGAGCAGCACCCCGCACAGCAGCCACGAGGCCACCACGTCCAGCGGCCAGTGATACCCGCGCCGGACGAGACCGAAGCCGACGGCGAGGTTCAGCGCCGCGCAGCCGATGAGCAGGGCGACGCGCCCGTACGAAGAGCGCGGCAGCGCCAGCAGGAGCAGCGCCGCCCCTCCATAGGCGACGGCGGCCGTCGCCGTGTGGCCCGAGGGGTAGAAGCCGTCGTGGCCGGGCATGCCGGGCGGGCCGGGCCGCCCGACGGCCGCCTTGAGCGGGACGACGAGCGCGGGCACCGCGGCCAGGGCGAGGGCGCAGGCGGCGCCGGGCAGCCACCAGCGGGGCGCACCGGCGCGACGCCCGCGCCAGGTCACCAGGGCAATGACGGCGACGAGGACCGGCACGGCGACACTCGCGTTGCCGAGATCGGCGAGGAACTCCGCGACGCCCTCGGGGAAACCGCAGCCCGCGACGGCCCGCCCCAGGCGCTCGTCGGCGCGGCGCAACGGCCCGCCCGCCACGACCTGCCAGGTGCACAGCGCGAAGAGCAGGGCCCCGAGAGCCGGCACGAGAAAAAGGCACGACCGCCCCGGAACAGGGGGGGAGGTTCCGGGGCGGTCGGGAGGACCGGGGCGCCGCGCGCCCCGGGGGGTGTGGGGCGTGCGGCCGTCCGATCGGTGAGGAGTTCCGGGGCCAGGGGCCCCGGGGGTGTGCGCGAAGGCACGGCCGGGACGGGGCCGGGGAGGCTCCGCCCTGGCGTCGCCCACCGTTTCCTGTGGGCGGGGTGTCTCTCTCATCTGCGGAAAACCGTACGGCAGAGGGGGGCGGGCCGACAGGCACCTCGGCAACCTGCCATGGGGCCCGCACACCTTCTTCACACGCCCCGACGCCCGCCCCGACGCCCGTCCGGACTCAGAGCCCGGCGAAGGCGCCCTCGATGATGTCCAGGCCCTCGTTCAGCAGTTCGTCACCGATGACCAGCGGCGGCAGGAAGCGCAGCACGTTGCCGTAAGTGCCGCAGGTCAGGACCAGCAGGCCCTCCGCGTGGCAAGCCTTGGCCAGGGCGGCGGTGGCCTCCGGGTTGGGCTCCTTGGTCGCGCGGTCCTTGACCAGCTCGACGGCGATCATGGCGCCGCGGCCGCGGACGTCACCGATGATGTCGAACTTCTCGGCCATCGCGGTGAGGCGGGCCTTCATGGTGGCCTCGATGCTCTTCGCCTTGGCGTTGAGGTCGAGCTCCTTCATCGTCTCGATGGCGCCGAGCGCACCGGCGCAGGCCACCGGGTTGCCGCCGTAGGTGCCGCCGAGGCCGCCCGCGTGCGGGGCGTCCATGATCTCGGCGCGGCCGGTCACGGCGGCGAGCGGCAGACCGCCCGCGATGCCCTTGGCGGTGGTGATCAGGTCGGGGACGATGCCCTCGTCCTCACAGGCGAACCACTGGCCGGTGCGGCAGAAGCCGGACTGGATCTCATCCGCCACGAAGACGATGCCGTTGTCGTTCGCGAACTTCACGATGGCGGGCAGGAAGCCCTTCGCGGGCTCGATGAAGCCGCCCTCGCCGAGCACCGGCTCGATGATGATCGCGGCGACGTTCTCCGCGCCGACCTGCTTGGTGATCTGGTCGATGGCCTGCTCGGCGGCCTCGGGGCCGGCGTTCTCGGCGCCGGTCGGCCAGCGGTAGCCGTAGGCGACCGGGACGCGGTAGACCTCGGGGGCGAACGGGCCGAAGCCGTGCTTGTACGGCATGTTCTTGGCGGTCAGCGCCATCGTGAGGTTCGTACGGCCGTGGTAGCCGTGGTCGAAGACGACGACGGCCTGGCGCTTGGTGTACGCACGGGCGATCTTGACGGCGTTCTCGACGGCCTCGGCGCCGGAGTTGAACAGCGCCGACTTCTTCTCGTGGTCGCCCGGCGTCAGCTCGGCGAGCGCCTCGGCGACGGCCACGTAGCCCTCGTACGGCGTGACCATGAAACAGGTGTGCGTGAAGTCCTGGAGCTGGGCGGAGGCGCGGCGCACCACGGCCTCGGCGGAGGCGCCCACGGACGTCACGGCGATGCCGGAGCCGAAGTCGATCATCCGGTTGCCGTCGACGTCCTCGATGATGCCGCCGTCCGCGCGAGCGGTGAAGACGGGCAGCACGGAGCCCACACCACCGGCGACCACGGCGGCACGGCGGGCCTGCAGTTCCTGCGACTTCGGACCGGGAATGGCGGTGACGACGCGGCGCTCCTGCGGGATGTCGCTCATGCGGGGCTCCTGTATTTCTCGGGTTGAACGGCTGTGCCGGCGCCGGGCGACGGGATTGCCTGGTTCGACGGGGGTTTCTCGCAGATTAGGGGTGGGACGGGCGGCCGGTCATGCTCCATCGGGGTGGGGTCGCTCGGCAGGGTTGTCCGACTTGGACACAAGGCGCCGTACGGCCGCGCGCAGGGACCGGGCGCGTAACCGGTGAACTCCCCACCCGCTGGCACTAGATTGAGCCCGGATCGACGGACGGACCGGCAGGTCAGGGGGCAACGGCCATGGACACCGAGGGCACGCACGGGGCACGCGACGGGCAGCGGGCCGCACCGGCACCGCGCCCGGCCCCACCGGCGCCCCCCGCCGCGCCGCCGATGCCCCGGCGGCCGCCCGGCGACGACCGCCCCGCCACCGTCGCCGACTGGCTCGCCGCCCCCCGCCCCCAGGCCGCCCCGGGCATCTGGCGCTACCGCCACCGGCCCCCCGCGCCCGAGGCCGAGACCGAGGGCGCCGACCGGCGCCTGGTCGTCGGCATGGTGATCTCCACCCTGCTCGGCCTGCTGTTCTGGTCGCTGTGGCGCCAGGGGAGCATCCCCTACCAGTGGGCCCTGCTGAAGCTGTTCACCCCGGGGGAGTGGTGGTGGATCGGCAGCACCCAGCCCAAGACGTGGCAGGGCACCGACGCCCGGATCGTCTACGACGGGGTGGTCTTCGGCGCGCTGGTGTACACCGTGGGACGGCTCGGCGCCTGGCCCGACTCGATCCGCCACTTCGTGGTGCGGCGCCCGCAGCCGTCCCGCACCGTGCTCGCCTCCGTCGCCGCGGTGGCCGCCCTGGCCTTCGTCTGGCCGAGCGCCCTCGGCCTCGACATGCGGCCGCTGCCCGTCGCCGACCCCGTCTTCTCCCTGGTCGCGCTGGTCACGGGCGGCTACGAGGTCTTCGCCTCACCCGTGGTCATCGACGCCCTGTACGGCCTGATCACGCTCGCCGTGCTGTGGCCCTTCGCCCGGATCGGCGGCTGGTGGCAGGCGGTCCGCGAGGCCAGGAGCGCCGGCGCGCGCCGCCCCGCCCCGCCCCGTCCCCCCGCCGCCCCCGCGCACGCCCACTGGCCCGAGCTGCGCGCGGCCGGCCAGGACAAGACGGCGGACCTGCTCTGCGGCGAACTGCTCGCCGGTCGCATGACCGACGTCGACTGCGCCCGCCTCGCCCACGCCTGGCGCACGGCCGCCCCCGACCCGGCCGCCCTCGCCGGGTTCGTCGACACCGTCGCGAGGAACGGCGCCGCCGCCTGGGTCCACCCCTCGGGCCAGCGCGACCTGCCGGCCCGCGCCGCCGTCCACGACCTGCTCACCGGCCAGGTCAGGATCGGCCGCTTCGCGAAGGACGAACGCAACCCCCACGCCGTACGCGAGGCGGGCGCGGCCCTCGACCGGAGGGTGCTCGGCACCTCGCTGCTCGCCGTGGGCCCCTCCGGCGCCGGCAAGACCGGCCGCCTCATGCGGCCCGTCGCCGAGTCGCTCGCCCTCGGCGCCCTCACCGGACAGTGCGCGGTCGTCGTGGTGTGCGCGGCCGGCACCCGGCTGGGCGCCGACGAGACGTACGACGTCGTGGTCAAACCCGGTGACCCGGCGTCCGTCCACGACATAGACCTGTACGCGGACTGCGCCGACGCGGACGAGGCGGCCTCCTTCCTCGCCGAGGGCCTGGTCGGCGACCTCGAAGCCGTCGACACCCGGCGCGCCGCCACCACCCTCGCCCAGCTGCTCGGCCCCTACCGCGCCCTGCACGGACGTTTCCCCTCCGTGCCCGTGCTGCGGGAACTGCTCGAAGGGGACCCCGCCGCGCTCACCGCCCTCCAGGCGGGCCTCGGCGTGGGAGAACACGCCGCCATGCGCCGTGAGCTGGACGCCCGCATCCGCCAGTCCGGTTCCCCCAACGACCCGGGCCCCGCGCTCGCCGACCGGCTCGCCCTGCTCGACCGGCCCGCGTTCGCCGACTTCTTCGACCCTGGCGGCGACGGGCACCCCTTCTCCATGCGGGCCGTCGCCCACCACCCGCTGCGCGTGCGCGTGGACCTGCCCGAACACGGCCACGAGGAAGCCTCGCGGCTGCTGGCGCGCCTGCTGCTCGCCCAGTTCACCTACGTGGCGCGCGGCCGTGCCCGTCGTACGCACTTCGTCGGACTGATCCTCGACGACGCCTCCCGCACGCTCACCGCCGAGAGCGTGCGCGCCATCCAGCGGCTGCGCTCGCTGAACGCCGGCGTCGTGCTGGGCCTGCGCACCATAGGAGAGGTGCCGGAGGCGCTCCAGGGGCCGCTGTACGCGGCGGTCGGCTGCCGGATGGCCTTCTCCGGGGTGACGACGTGGGACGGGCGCCGGTTCACCGAGGCCTGGGGCACCGAGTGGATCGAGACCAAGGAAGTCGCCCAGCACACCGTCTTCGCCGACCAGCCGATGACACGGGCGCTGCACTCGCTGCGCAAGCTCGTCACCGGCAAGGCGGTGACCACGGACGCGGTCACCGTACGCAAGATCGAGCGGGAGCGCTGGTCCGCCTCCGACCTCGCCCACGCGCTGCCGCCCGGCCACGCCGTGCTCTCGCTCACCACCGTGGACGGCGAGCACGCGCCACCGCTGCTCGTAGATCTGCGGAGCGGGGCGGCGGTCGGCCAGACCGGGTGAGGACGGGTGCGGACGGCGGGCTTCCGTCTTGTCCCCACCGTACGGTGAGGCAGAATCGACACAGGTCGTTCATACGGACCGGCCAAAAGATCCACCCCACACCGCCGCAGACCTGAAGGTCCCATGCCGCCCACGCTCGCCTCGCTCGTCCACCACTCCGCGCTCAAGCTGACCGTGCGTGCGGGCGAGGAGCGCCTGGACACCCCCGTGCGCTGGGCGCACGCGAGCGAGCTCGCCGATCCGGTGCCCTACATGGAGGGCGGCGAGCTGCTCCTGATCACCGCGCTCAAGCTGGACGCGGAGGACCCGCAGGCCATGCGGCGCTACGTGAAGCGGCTCGCGGGCGCCGGCGTCGTCGGCCTCGGCTTCGCCGTCGGCGTCCACTACCCGGACATCCCCAAGGCCCTCCTGGACGCCGCCACCGAGGCGAACCTGCCGCTCATCGAGGTGCCCCGGCGCACCCCGTTCCTCGCCATCAGCAAGGCCGTCTCCGCCGCCATCGCCGAGGAGCAGTACCGCGCCGTCACCGCCGGCTTCTCCGCCCAGCGCGAGCTGACCAAACAGGCGCTCAGCGACGGCCCCGAGGGCCTGCTGCTCGCGCTCGCCGGACAGGTCGACGGCTGGGCCGCGCTGTACGACGCCTCGGGCGCCGTCGTCGCCACCGCCCCGGAGTGGGCCACGCGCCGCGCCGCCCGCCTCACCGCCGACGTCGAGCGCCTCAGGGAGCGGCCCGCGCCCGCCAGCTCGGTCGTCGCCGGCGCCGAGGACCGCGTCGAGCTGCACTCGCTGGGCACCGGCCGCAGACCGCGCGCCGCCCTCGCCGTCGGCACGGCCTCCACCCTCGGCACCGCCGAGCGCTACGCCGTGCACTCCGCCATCGCCCTGCTCACCCTGACCACCGAGCGCTCCCGCTCCCTGCACGCCGCCGAGCAGCGCATCGGCGCCGCCGTGCTGCGCATGCTGCTCGCGGGGGAGCCCGACCACGCGCGGACCGTCGCGGGCGACCTCTACGGAAGCCTCCTGGACGCCCCTTTCCGGCTCGTCGTCGCCGAGGTGGCCTCCGCCTCGGCGGCCCGGGTGCGGGCGGGCGCGGCACCCGGCGAGGGCGCCGAGAGCGGCGCTGCTCCGGCACAGACCGCCGCCCCCGCCTCGGCCTCCGCCGCGGTCCTCGCCGTGGCGGCCGACGCCTCGGGCGGCGGCGATCCGCTCGCCGCGCTCGTCGACGTCGTCGACGCCGCCGCCGCCCGCTCCGGCGAGGCACTGCTCGTCGTCCCCTACGGCCGCCGGCTGGTGCTGCTGGTCGTGGACGGCGGCGCGGCGGCGCGGGCCTGCGCGCAGTACGCGGCGGCCCTGGAGGCCGGGCGGGGCGCCGCGGGGCGCGAGGCCACGGCGTCCGGCGAGGAGGCCGAGCTGGTGATGGGCCTGTCCGCGCCGGCCGGGCCGATCGCCGCCGCCACCGCGTACAAGCAGGCCGAGCAGGCACTGTCCGTCGCCCGCAGGCGCGGGCGGGCGCTCGTCGAGCACGAGGAGCTGGCCGCCGGATCGGTGCTGCCGCTGCTCGCCGACGACGCGGTGCGCGCCTTCGCCGACGGACTGCTCCGGGCCCTGCGCGAGCACGACGCGACGGGCCGCGGCGACCTCGTGGCCTCGCTGCGGGCCTGGCTCTCGCGGCACGGCCAGTGGGACGCGGCGGCGGCGGACCTCGGCGTCCACCGGCACACCCTGCGCTACCGCATGCGCCGGGTCGAGGAGATCCTCGGCCGCTCGCTGGACGACCCCGACGTCCGCATGGAGCTGTGGCTCTCGCTGAAGGCGACGTCGACGGGATCGGACTGAGCCGGACGCCTTCCGCGTACAAGGACTCCCGCCCCTGCCAAAGCGGTGCGACGCCCCCCGGCAGTACTCCGAGTCGGACAAACGCTCCGGACTTCCGCTGCCCCTACGGTGAGGGACGTACCTCCAGACACAGCTCCGCGGAAGGGCCGGGAATTCGCATGACTTCCATCCACGCCTTCTGGCTCGCCGGTCGCCAGACCACCGGCGAGACCACGTTCGACGTCACCTCGCCCTGGGACGGGCGGCTCGTCGCCAAGGCGGCCGTCCCGACCGACGCCCAGGTCGAGGAGGCCGTGGCCGCCGCGTACGCCGTGCGCGACGAGTTCGCCGCGACCCCGGCCCACGCCCGCGCCGCCGCCCTCGACCACGTGAGCCGCCGGCTCGTCGAGCGCACCGAGGAGATCGCGCAGCTCATCTCCGCCGAGAACGGCAAGCCGATCAAGTGGGCCCGCGGCGAGGTGGGCCGCGCGGTCTCCGTCTTCCGGTTCGCCGCGGAGGAGGCCCGCCGCTTCAACGGCGGCGAGGCCCAGCGCCTGGACACCGACGCCGGCGGCCAGGGCCGCCTCGCCCTGACGCGCCGTTTCCCCAAGGGCGTCGTCCTCGGCATCGCGCCGTTCAACTTCCCGCTGAACCTCTGCGCGCACAAGGTCGCCCCGGCCATCGCCGTCGGCGCGCCGATCATCCTGAAGCCGGCCCCCGCGACCCCGCTGTCCGGCCTGATCCTCGGCGAGCTGCTCGCCGAGACCGAGCTGCCCGCCGGCTCCTGGTCGGTCCTGCCGGTCGCCAACGACAAGATGCCCGCCCTCGTCCAGGACGAGCGTCTGCCGGTCATCTCCTTCACCGGCTCCGACAAGGTCGGCTACGCGATCATGGACTCGGTGCCGCGCAAGCACTGCACCCTGGAGCTGGGCGGCAACGGCGCTGCCGTCGTCCTCGACGACTTCTCCTCGGACGAGGACCTGGACTGGGCCGCCTCGCGGATCGCGACCTTCTCCAACTACCAGGGCGGCCAGTCCTGCATCTCCGTGCAGCGGGTCATCGCCGACGCCACCGTCTACGACCGGCTCGTGGAGCGCGTCGTCAAGGCCGTCGAGGCCCAGGTCACCGGCGACCCCGCCGACCCGGCGACCGAGGTCGGCCCGCTGGTCAACGAGGACGCCGCCAAGCGCGTGGAGTCCTGGGTCGACGAGGCCGTCCAGGCGGGCGCGCGGCTGCTCACCGGCGGCAAGCGCGACGGCGCCACGTACGCGCCGACCGTCCTCGCCGACGTGCCGGCCGAGGTGACCCTCGCCCGCGAGGAGGTCTTCGGACCGGTCCTCACCCTCAAGAAGGTGAACGGCGAGGCCGAGGCGTTCGCCGCCGTCAACGACTCCAAGTACGGCCTCCAGGCGGGCGTCTTCACGCACGACCTGCAGACCGCCTTCCGCGCGCACCGCGCCCTGGAGGTCGGCGGCGTGGTCATCGGCGACGCCCCCTCCTACCGCGCCGACCAGATGCCCTACGGCGGCGTCAAGCAGTCCGGCGTCGGCCGCGAGGGCGTCCGCTACGCGATGGAGGACTACACCTACGAGCGCGTCATGGTGCTGACGGGCCTCGCCCTGTAGGCGACGTCATCCCAAGGACACGGCCGGAGCCCACTGTGCGGGGGCTCCGGCCGTTCGCGTGCGGACGCGGGGTTGGGGCCCGGCGTACGGACGGGCGCATCTCGTACGAACGCCGCGCGAGGACTGGTGGGGTCGGGACGAATGGGGTACCAACGATCCAGTAGCACCAGCCGGTAACCGAAGACCGAAGCAGCATCCGACCCCTCTGCGCGGCGAGGTGAGCTTCATGACCGCACCAACCCCCAAGCCGTCCGTGAGCGAACGCGAGGCCCGGCAGGTCGCCGAGGCGGCGCGCGAACAGGACTGGCGAAAGCCGAGCTTCGCCAAGGAACTCTTCCTCGGCCGCTTCCGGCTCGACCTGGTCCACCCGCACCCCCTGCCCGCCGACGAGGACGCGCGGCGCGGCGAGGAGTTCCTCGCCCGGCTCCGCGACTTCTGCGAGACGAAGGTCGACTCGGCCCGCATCGAACGCGAGGCGCGCATCCCCGACGAGGTCGTCAAGGGCCTCAAGGAACTCGGCGCCCTCGGCATGAAGATCGACACGAAGTACGGCGGACTCGGCCTCACCCAGGTCTACTACAACAAGGCCCTCGCCCTCGCCGGCTCCGCGAGCCCCGCGATCGGCGCGCTGCTCTCCGCGCACCAGTCGATCGGCGTACCGCAGCCCCTGAAGATCTTCGGCACCCAGGAGCAGAAGGACGCCTTCCTGCCGCGCTGCGCCACCACCGACATCTCGGCGTTCCTGCTGACCGAGCCGGACGTCGGCTCCGACCCGGCCCGCCTGGCCACCACGGCCGTGCCGGACGGCGACGACTACGTCCTGGACGGCGTGAAGCTGTGGACCACCAACGGTGTCGTCGCGGACCTGCTCGTCGTGATGGCGCGAGTGCCGAAGTCCGAGGGTCACAAGGGCGGCATCACGGCGTTCGTCGTCGAGGCGACCGCCGAGGGCGTCACCGTGGAGAACCGCAACGCGTTCATGGGCCTGCGCGGCCTGGAGAACGGCGTGACCCGCTTCCACCGGGTGCGCGTCCCGGCCGCGAACCGCATCGGCCCCGAAGGCGCGGGCCTGAAGATCGCCCTCACCACCCTCAACACCGGGCGGCTCTCCCTGCCCGCCATGTGCGTCGGCGCCGGCAAGTGGTGCCTGAAGATCGCCCGCGAGTGGTCCGGGGCCCGCGAGCAGTGGGGCAAGCCCGTCGCGTACCACGAGGCGGTCGGTGCGAAGATCTCCTTCATCGCGGCGACGACGTTCGCCCTCGAAGCCGTCCTCGACCTCTCCTCGCAGATGGCCGACGAGGACCGCAACGACATCCGCATCGAGGCCGCCCTCGCCAAGCTCTACGGCTCCGAGATGGCCTGGCTGATGGCCGACGAACTGGTCCAGATCCGCGGCGGCCGCGGCTTCGAGACCGCCGAGTCCCTCGCGGCCCGCGGCGAGCGCGCCGTGCCGGCCGAGCAGATCCTTCGCGACCTGCGCATCAACCGCATCTTCGAGGGCTCCACGGAGATCATGCACCTGCTGATCGCCCGCGAGGCCGTCGACGCCCACCTGAAGGTCGCGGGCGACCTCATCGACCCCGACAAGACCCTCACCGACAAGGCGCGGGCGGGCGCGCGGGCCGGCGGCTTCTACGCGCGCTGGCTGCCGAAGCTGGTCGCGGGCCCGGGCCAGCTCCCGCGCTCCTACGCCGAGTTCCACCCGCCCGGCCACGTCGACCTCTCCGGCCATCTGCGCTACGTGGAGCGCGGCGCCCGCAAGCTGGCCCGCTCCACCTTCTACGCCATGTCCCGCTGGCAGGGAAAGCTGGAGAGCAAACAGGGCTTCCTCGGCCGGATCGTCGACATCGGGGCCGAACTGTTCGCGATGAGCGCGGCCTGCGTACGCGCCGAACTCCTGCGCACCACCGAGGACCACGGCCGCGAGGCCTATCAGCTGGCCGACGCCTTCTGCCGCCAGTCCCGCATCCGCGTGGAGGAACTCTTCGCCCGCCTGTGGACCAACACCGACGACCTCGACCGCAAGGTGGTCAAGGGCGTCCTGTCCGGCACCTACACCTGGCTCGAAGCGGGCGTCATCGACTCCTCCGGCGAAGGCCCCTGGATCGCGGAAGCCGCCCCCGGCCCCTCCACACGCGACAACGTCCACCGTCCCATCCGCTGAGGCGACCGGGAAAAGTCGGGACATTTCCCGAAGCAAGCCGTACGGAGGCCGACACCTCCCCGCCCGCCGGGCGCGCGCGGTCCGGGCGGGGAGGCGCAGCGGCCACAATGGGGGCATGAGCGACAGCCCATCTCCCCTCGCCGACCCGCATCGCGTCTTCGACCCCCTCCCCGTCACCGACGGCAGGGACGGGACGGGGCCGCGGGACATCGTCATCCTCGGGTCCACGGGTTCGATCGGCACCCAGGCCATCGACCTCGTCCTGCGCAACCCCGACCGGTTCCGCGTCACCGCGCTCTCCGCCGCGGGCGGCCGCGTCGGCCTCCTCGCCGAGCAGGCCCGCCGGCTGCGGGTGCGCACCGTCGCCGTCGCCCGCGAGGACGTCGTACCGGCGCTGCGCGAGGCCCTGGCGGGGCAGTACGAGGCGGGGGAGGCGCTCCCCGAGATCCTGGCCGGACCGGACGCCGCGACGCAGGTCGCCGCCTCCGCCTGCCACACGGTCCTCAACGGCATCACCGGTTCCATCGGCCTCGCGCCGACGCTCGCCGCTCTCGAAGCGGGCCGCACCCTCGCGCTCGCCAACAAGGAATCCCTGATCGTCGGCGGCCCGCTCGTCAAGGCGATCGCCGCGCCCGGCCAGATCATCCCGGTCGACTCCGAGCACGCGGCCCTCTTCCAGGCGCTGGCGGCCGGCACCCGCGCCGATGTGCGCAGGCTCGTCGTCACCGCCTCCGGCGGCCCCTTCCGGGGACGCACCAAGGCCGACCTCGCGCACGTCACCCCCGAGGACGCGCTCGCGCACCCCACCTGGGCCATGGGCCCCGTGATCACCGTCAACAGCGCCACGCTGGTCAACAAGGGCCTGGAGGTCATCGAGGCGCACCTCCTCTACGACATCCCCTTCGACCGCATCGAGGTCGTCGTGCACCCGCAGTCCTACGTGCACTCCATGGTGGAGTTCACCGACGGCTCGACCCTCGCCCAGGCCACCCCACCCGACATGCGCGGCCCGATCGCCATCGGCATCGGCTGGCCCGAACGGGTGCCCGACGCGGCGCCCGCCTTCGACTGGACCAAGGCGTCGAGCTGGGAGTTCTTCCCCCTCGACGAAGAGGCGTTCCCCTCGGTCGGCCTCGCCCGGCACGTCGGACAGCTCGCGGGCACGGCCCCGGCGGTGTTCAATGCCGCCAACGAGGAGTGCGTGGACGCGTTCCTCAAGGGCGCGCTGCCCTTCAACGGCATCATGGAGACGGTGACGCGGGTGGTGGACGAACACGGCGACCCCGGCACGGCGGCGTCGGGAACTTCCCTGACCGTCGCGGACGTCCTCGAAGCGGAGACCTGGGCGCGCGCCCGGGCACGCGAACTGGCAGCCAAGACGACCGCGGAGGCTCGTGCATGACGACCTTGATGATGATCCTCGGGATAGTCGTCTTCGTGATCGGGCTGCTCTTCTCGATCGCCTGGCACGAGCTGGGGCACCTGTCGACCGCCAAGATGTTCGGCATCCGCGTGCCGCAGTACATGGTCGGCTTCGGCCCGACCCTGTTCTCGCGCAAGAAGGGCGACACCGAGTACGGCATCAAGGCGATCCCCCTCGGCGGCTACATCCGCATGATCGGCATGTTCCCGCCGGGAGCCGACGGCCGCATAGAGGCCCGCTCGACGTCCCCCTGGCGCGGCATGATCGAGGACGCCCGCTCGGCGGCCTTCGAGGAGCTGAAGCCGGGCGACGAGAGCCGCCTCTTCTACACGCGCAAGCCCTGGAAGCGCGTGATCGTGATGTTCGCCGGGCCCTTCATGAACCTCGTCCTCGCCGTGGCGATCTTCCTCGGCGTGATGATGACGTTCGGTATCAGCACCCAGACCACCCAGGTCGGCAAGGTCTCGGACTGCGTCATCCAGCAGAGCGAGAACCGCGCCAAGTGCGAGAAGGGCGACAAGGCCGCGCCCGCCAAGGCGGCCGGCCTGAAGCCCGGCGACAAGATCGTCGCCTTCCAGGGCCGGCCCGTCGACGACTGGTCCACGCTCCAGTCGCGGATCCGCGGGACCATCGGCCCGGCCACCCTCACGGTCGAGCGCGACGGCAAGCGCCTGGACATGCACGCCGACCTCATCAAGAACCAGGTCACCAAGACCGACGGCGAGGGCGCCTACGTGGAGGGCAAGTACGTCTACGCCGGCTTCCTCGGCTTCACCCCCGCCACCGGCATCGTCCAGCAGTCCTTCGGCGACTCCGTGGAGCGCATGGGCGACATGATGGAGAGCGGCGTCGAGTCGATCATCGCCCTGCCGTCCAAGATCCCCGACCTGTGGGACGCGGCGTTCGGCGACGGGGAGCGCAAGCAGGACTCGCCCATGGGCGTGGTCGGCGCCGCGCGCGTCGGCGGTGACGTGTTCACCCTGGACATCCCGCCGCAGAACCAGATCGCGATGATGCTGTTCCTCATCGCGGGCTTCAACCTCTCGCTGTTCCTCTTCAACATGCTGCCGCTGCTCCCGCTCGACGGCGGGCACATCGCGGGCGCCCTGTGGGAGTCCGTGCGCCGCAACGTGGCGAAGGTGCTGCGCCGGCCCGACCCGGGCCCGTTCGACGTGGCGAAGCTGATGCCGGTCGCCTACGTGGTGGCGGGGATCTTCATCTGCTTCACGATCCTGGTGCTCATCGCGGACGTGGTGAATCCGGTGCGGATCTCCTAGCCCTACGTGGTGCACGGCGGCCCGGCGCGGACCGTGCCGGGCCGCCTTCCATCGGGTGGTCTTGCGGACGTGATGTGCCCGGGCCCCCCGGGGTGCCGTAATCTCGAAGCCCGGAGCCCGCCGATCTCGGGAGCGAGATCCACACTCCGGTGACCCGCACTCTGTGATCCACACTCTTGGGGATGCTCGCCAGATGACTGCCGTATCGCTCGGAATCCCGTCCGTTCCGACCAAGCTCGCCGACCGCAGGGTCAGCCGCAAGATCCAGGTCGGTTCGGTGGCCGTCGGCGGCGACGCGCCCGTGTCGGTGCAGTCGATGACGACCACGCGTACGTCGGACATCGGGGCCACGCTCCAGCAGATCGCCGAGCTGACGGCGTCCGGCTGCCAGATCGTGCGCGTCGCCTGCCCCACGCAGGACGACGCCGACGCGCTGCCCGTCATCGCCAAGAAGTCGCAGATCCCGGTGATCGCGGACATCCACTTCCAGCCGAAGTACGTGTTCGCGGCGATCGACGCGGGCTGCGCGGCGGTGCGGGTGAACCCGGGCAACATCAAGCAGTTCGACGACAAGGTCAAGGAGATCGCGCGCGCCGCCAAGGACGCGGGCACGCCGATCCGCATCGGCGTCAACGCCGGCTCCCTGGACGCCCGTCTCCTGAAGAAGTACGGCAAGGCGACCCCCGAGGCCCTCGTCGAGTCGGCCCTGTGGGAGGCGTCCCTCTTCGAGGAGCACGACTTCCGGGACATCAAGATCTCGGTCAAGCACAACGACCCGGTGGTCATGGTCAACGCCTACCGCCAGCTCGCGGCCCAGTGCGACTACCCCCTGCACCTCGGCGTCACCGAGGCCGGTCCCGCCTTCCAGGGCACGATCAAGTCGGCGGTCGCGTTCGGCGCGCTGCTCTCCGAGGGCATCGGCGACACGATCCGCGTCTCCCTCTCGGCTCCCCCGGCGGAGGAGATCAAGGTCGGCATCCAGATCCTGGAGTCCCTCAACCTCCGCCAGCGCCGCCTGGAGATCGTCTCCTGCCCCTCCTGCGGCCGCGCCCAGGTGGACGTCTACAAGCTGGCCGAGGAGGTCACGGCGGGCCTCGACGGCATGGAGGTCCCGCTGCGCGTCGCGGTCATGGGCTGCGTGGTGAACGGCCCCGGCGAGGCCCGCGAGGCCGACCTCGGCGTCGCCTCCGGCAACGGCAAGGGCCAGATCTTCGTCAAGGGCGAGGTCATCAAGACCGTCCCGGAGTCGAAGATCGTGGAGACGCTCATCGAAGAGGCGCTGAAGATCGCCGAACAGATGGAAAAGGACGGCGTCCCCTCCGGCGAACCCACAGTAGCCATCGCCGGCTGACCCCCCCGGCCCACGCCGGTACGGTTCCAACCCGCCCCTTTCCCACACTGCCCCGCCGCTCCCCAAGCGCCGGGGCACCCCCATCTCCCCACCTCACCCCCTCAGGACCCCACCCTCTCGCCTGCGGCGCCCCCAGCCCCCCCCGCCCCTACGGCACCCCGCTGCCCCGGGGTAAACGGACGAGCGGGAGCCCCCCCGCCCCTACGGCACCGAGTCGACCCCGGGTAAACGGGTGGGTGGGTGGGAGACCCGCCGCGAAGCGGCAAAAGCCCCTAGGCAGAGGGAGAGCCACCCCCACTACGGGCGGACGAAAGGCGCCCCGCACAAGGCGCCCCCGCCAGGTACAGTGCGGAGATCAGCAAACCGTATGGTGAGGCCCCCGCACGTGTTGACTCAGACCACCACCAGGGTCCTCGACCCGAGTGACCTGGACGCCGCGCTCGCCGTGCTCGACCGCGAGCCGGTCACGAACGCCTTCGTGACCGCCCGCGTCCAGGTGGCCGGCCTCGACCCCTGGCGCCTCGGCGGCGAGATGTGGGGCTGGTACGAGGACGGCATGCTGGCGTCCCTGTGCTACGCGGGAGCGAACCTCGTCCCGATCTGCGCGACCCCGCGAGCCGTCCGCGGCTTCGCCGACCGCGCCCGCAGGGCCGGTCGCCGCTGCTCCTCGATCGTGGGCCCCGCGACCCCCACCGCCCAGCTGTGGCGCCTCCTGGAACCCTCCTGGGGCCCCGCCCGCGAGGTCCGCGCCCGCCAGCCCCTGATGGTCGCCGACCGGCTCCCGGACGACATCGCCCCCGATCCGCGCGTCCGACGCGTCCGCAAGGACGAGATGGACACGATCATGCCCGCCTGCGTGGCGATGTTCACCGAGGAGGTCGGCGTCTCGCCGATGGCCGGCGACGGCGGCCTGCTCTACCAGGCGCGCGTCGCGGAACTGGTCGGCTCGGGCCGCTCGTTCGCCCGCCTCGACGACGACGGCAAGGTCGTCTTCAAGGCGGAGATCGGCGCCGTGACGCCCCACGCCTGCCAGGTCCAGGGCGTCTGGGTGGCGCCCGAGTACCGCGGCCAAGGCCTCGCGGCCCCCGGCATGGCGGCCGTCCTGCGCTACGCCCTCGCGGACATCGCCCCCGTCGCGAGCTTGTACGTCAACGACTTCAACACCGCGGCCAGAGCCGCGTACCGACGCGTCGGCTTCCAGGAGGTCGGCGCGTTCATGAGCGTCCTGTTCTGACGCCGCCCGCCGCCGCCCGAGCGCCCTGTTCAGAAGCGCGGCAGCGCCAAGTAGGGTCGGCCCCATGACTGACGACGTCGTGATCGGGCCGATCGACCTCGCCGCGCGGGTGGACGAAGCGCTGGACGTCCAGGCCCACGCCTTCGGGCTGAGCGACGAGGAGGTGGCCGTGCGGCGCCAGATCGTCCTGCGCCACCTCACCTACCGTGGCGCCCGCTCGTTCGGCGCGACCACGCCCGACGACCGGCTCGTCGGCTTCGTCTACGGCATGCCCAACGACCGCCACCACTGGTGGTCGACGGTCGTCGAGCCCTACCTGCGCGGCCGGGACCTGGACGACTGGCTCGACGACTCCTTCGTCATCACCGAACTCCACGTGCGCCCCGGCCACCAGAACCTCGGCATCGGCCGGGCGCTGATCACCACCATCACGGAGGGCGTCGCCGAGCCCCGCTCGATCCTCTCCGCGATCGACGTCGAGAGCCCGGCCCGCGGCCTGTACCGCTCCCTCGGCTACACGGACTTGGCGCGCCGCGTGCTCTTCCCGAGCGCCGCCAAGCCGTACGCCGTGATGGGCGCCCCGCTGCCCCTGCCGCGCCGCGTCTGAGACGAGGAGGGCCGGGGTCCGAAGGAGAACCGGCCGGGGCCCGGACCCAAACCGATTTCCGCCCGCGCCCGCGCCCCGGCTAACCTCCTGTTCATTACCCTCCCCACGCTCTCGGCCGTGCCGAGCAGAGGGGACCCCCTTGTAGCAGGAGTTGATCATGGCCCAGGTCCAGCGCATGTCCCGATTGATGGTCAAGACACTGCGCGACGACCCCGCGGACGCCGAGACGCTCAACCACAAGCTCCTCGTCCGGGCCGGCTACGTCCGCCGTACCGCCGCCGGCATCTGGACCTGGCTGCCGCTCGGCAAGAAGGTCTACGAGAACATCGCCCGCGTGGTGCGCGAGGAGATGGACGCCATCGGCGGCCAGGAGGTGCTCCTCCCGGCGCTGCTGCCCAAGGAGCCCTACGAGGCGTCCGGCCGCTACGAGGAGTACGGCGACCTGCTCTTCCGCCTCAAGGACCGCAAGGGCGCCGAATACCTCCTCGGCCCGACCCACGAGGAGATCTTCACCCAGGTCGTCAAGGACCAGTGCTCGTCCTACAAGGACCTGCCGGTGATCCTCTACCAGATCCAGACCAAGTACCGCGACGAGGCCCGCCCCCGCGCCGGCGTGCTGCGCGGCCGCGAGTTCCAGATGAAGGACTCGTACTCCTTCGACACCACCGACGAGGGCCTCGCCGAGTCCTACGCCCTGCACCGCGGCGCCTACCAGCGCATCTTCGAGCGCCTCGGTCTCGACTACCGCATCGTGTCCGCCGTCGCGGGCGCCATGGGCGGCTCGAAGTCCGAGGAGTTCCTCGCCCCGGCCCCGGCCGGCGAGGACACCTTCGTGGACTGCCCGGCGTGCGACTACGCCGCCAACACGGAGGCCGTCACCTTCGCGCTCGCCCCGGTCGACGGCTCCGCGCACGGCCCCGCCGAGGAGCTGGACACCCCCGACACCCCGACCATCGAGACCCTCGCCGAGCACCTCGGCGTCCCCGCGTCGGCGACCCTGAAGAACCTCCTGGTCAAGGTCGACGGCGAGATCGTGGCCGTCGGCGTCCCCGGCGACCGCGAGGTCGACCTCGGCAAGCTCGGCGAGCACCTGGCCCCGGCCGAGGTCGAGCTGGTCACCGCCGAGGACTTCGAGGGCCGCGACGACCTCGTACGCGGCTACGTCGGCCCGCAGGGCCTGGGCAAGGTCCGCTACATCGCCGACCCGCGCATCGCGCCCGGCACGGCCTGGATCACCGGCGCCAACAAGCAGGACACCCACGCCAAGAACGTCGTGTGCGGCCGTGACTTCGAGGTCGACGACTACCTGGACGTCGTCGTGGTCGAAGAGGGCGACCCGTGCCCCAACTGCGGCACCGGCCTCAAGCTGGACCGCGCCATCGAGATCGGCCACATCTTCCAGCTCGGCCGCAAGTACGCCGACACCTTCCAGCTCGACGTCCTCGGCAAGGAGGGCAAGCCGGTCCGCGTGACCATGGGCTCCTACGGCATCGGCGTCTCCCGCGCGGTGGCGGCGCTCGCCGAGCAGACCGCCGACGACAAGGGCCTGTGCTGGCCCAAGGAGGTCGCCCCCGCCGACGTCCACGTGGTCGCCGCGGGCAAGGCCCTTCAGACGGAGCTGGCCCTGGACGTCGCCGAGCAGCTCGGCGCCGCGGGCGCCCGCGTCCTGGTGGACGACCGCGCCGGGGTCTCCCCGGGCGTGAAGTTCACCGACGCCGAGCTGATCGGTGTCCCGCAGATCCTCGTCGCGGGCCGCCGCTCCGCCGAGGGCGTCGTGGAACTGAAGGACCGCCGCACGGGCGAGCGCGAGGAACTGACGGTCGCGGAGGCCGTCGCCCGCCTCACCGCGTAGGGAAAGCACCCTGGGGGGCGCGGGGAACTGCGCGACCGGCCACACCCGTCCCGCAGCCTCCGCACCCCCGGGCCAACGGCTCACGCCCCCGGGGGGCAACGGCTCACGCCCCCGGGGTCGACGGCTCAGCCCTTCCGGGTCGACGGCTCACGCCCCCGGGGTCGACGGCTCAGGCCCTCCGGGTCAACGGCCCACGCCCCCGGACCAACCGCTCACAACCACCCGGCGAACTCCAGCAGCAGCTCCGCGTCCTGTCCGCGCCCCACGCGCAGTGCCCGCACGCCGGACTCCACGGCCCGGAACAGCGTCCACCCCCGCAGCCGCTCCTGGTCCACCTCCAGGGACTCCGCGAGCTTCTTCACGCGCCGCCGCGTGATCGACGCGCCGGACGGCGAGGCGATCAGGTCCTCCACCCGGTCCCGGACGAGCCGCGCCAGGTCGAACGCGGGGTCACCGACCACCGGGTCGGGCCCCACGGCCAGCCACGGCATCCGCTCCCCGGCCAGCACCTTGCTCTGCCGGAACGTGCCGTGCAGCAACCGCGGCTCCCCGCCCCCGGCGAGCAACTCCTCCCGCGCCGCGAGCGCCGCGTCGACCAGCGGCGCGACGTCCGCGTCCGCGGCGGCGGAGGCCCGCATCGCCTCGGCCTGGCGCCCGGTCCGCTCGGCGACGGTCTCGAAACGGTGCCCGGTGGGCGGCGCGGCCCACAGCCGCCGCAGCGTCCCCGCGGCCTCCAGCAGCGCCTTGGCCTCGGGCAGCGACCGCACCGAGACGTCACGGTGCAGCCGTTCGAGGAGCAGCGCGCCGTCCGAGGACTCGGGGTCGAGCAGCCGGGCCGCGCCGAGCCCGGCCCAGTGCGCGAGGGCGGCCCGCTCGCTCTGCGGGCGGGAGCGGGGCGGCACCAGCTTGAGCACGGCGGGCGTACCGTCGGCCCGGCGCACCAGCACGACCAGGCCGCTGCGCCCGCCGGGGACATGGACTCGCTCGACGGTCAACTCGCGCAGCGCGACGGCCCGTTCCACCGCCTCGGGCAGCTGCTCCAGCCAGTCGTCGCCGGGCTGCGCCGTCTCGCGGAGTGCGGTGACGAGGCGCCGCGGCGTTTCGAAAGCCATGCGCGAGTTGTTCCCTTCTGAGCGCGTTACGCCTTGGGTGTCGCCGGTGCCGACGCGGGTGACGTCCGCTCGGCGAGCCCAGGGAAGGCTACGCTCCCGCCCCGCCAGCGCGCCGCCCGGACCGCCGCCTCGCGCAGCGCCCGGGCGGCGGTGTCACGCCGGTGGCCCGAGGAGGCGCGTACGAGATCGGAGTAGACGCCGGCGAGGCGGTCCTCCAGTTCGGTGGCGAGCCGGGCGGCGGCGGGGGCGTCCGGGACCGGGAAGGGCAGGGCGTAGGCGGCGTCCGCGGGCTGCGGCTCGGCGCCCAGGTCGCGCACGGCGCGCTGCAGCGCGTCGCGCCGTGCGCGATGCGCGTCGTACGCCGTGCGCGCCTCGTCCCTGCGCCCCTCGCCGATCCGGGCGCCGACGACGCCGTAGCCGTACACGGCGGCGTGCTCGGCGCCCAGGGCGGCCTGGACGGCCTTCAGCTCCTCGTCCTTGGCCTCGCTCACTTGTCCCCCTCCGTCAGCAGATACGCGTGGGCGGCCCCCGCGGCGGCCACCGAGGCGAGCAGCCTCGCCTGTTCGGCCGGGGCGTCGACCAGCGCCGCCCCCCGCCGGTCGGCCAGCTGCCGCTCGGCCTCGGCGAGTTCCCGTACCGCCTTCTTGGGATCCGAGGAGACCGCGGGCGCGGGGGAGGCGGCACCGCGCGCGGTCGGCGCGGGCGCCGGCGCGCGGCCGTCCGCGAACGCCTCGGCGTGCTTGTCCACCTCGGCCCGCAGCGGCCGCAGCCGCCCGGCGAGCGAGGGGTGGGCGGCCAGTACGGCGTCGTAGCGCGTGAGCAGTTCCCGGCTGTCCTTGGCCGCCGCGGCGCGCAGGCGGCGCGCGGCGGAGCGCTCCTCGGCGCCGGGATCCGCGGCGTCCGAACAGCCCGTGAGCAGCGCCGCGGACGCGACACCGGCGGCCCCGGCGAGCAGGCTCCTGCGGCGCGGTCGCGGGCGGGACCGTGGGGCGGTGGGGTACGACGGCACGGCAGACGTCCTCGGAAGGAAGGCCAAAAGGCGCGAGCGAGAAGGAAGGAGGTGGGCGCGGGCCCGGTGATCACCGTACCTTCGGACGGTGTCCGTACGTGTGAGCGGCTCGGCGCCGACCGGGGCACGACCCCCAGGTGGGCGGCGACACCCCTTCGGACCGGATACCCTTTGACCTGACACGCAGACTTGCAACGCACCCACAACAGCACACGCGGCCGAGGAGTCACCCGGATGAGCACCACCCAGAGCGAGAGGCTGCGGCAACTACTGGAACCGCTCGTCAGCTCCCAGGACCTGGATCTCGAAGAGATCGAAGTGGCCTCGGTCGGACGCAAGCGTGTGCTGAGAGTCGTGATCGACTCCGAGGACGGCGTGGATCTGGACCAGATCGCGGAAGTGAGCCGCCTGCTCTCCGCGAAGCTCGACGAGACCGACGCGATGGGCGAGGGCGAGTACGACCTGGAGGTCGGTTCCCCCGGTGCCGAGCGCGCGCTGAGCGAGCACCGCCACTACGTGCGCGCCGTCGGCCGCCTGGTGCGTTTCCAGCTCACCGAGGGCGGCGAGGTGACCGCCCGCATCCTCACCGTGGACGACGAGGGACTCGACCTCGAGGTGCCCGGCGTGAAGGGCCGCAAGGCCACCTCCCGCCGCCTGGCCTTCGGCGAGATCGACAAGGCGCGTGTGCAGGTCGAGTTCAACCGCAAGGACAAGAAGGAAGAGGAGGCGTAGCCGTGGACATCGACATGAGTGCCCTGCGGGGTCTGGTCCGGGAGAAGGAGATCTCCTTCGACCTCCTCGTCGAGGCGATCGAGTCGGCCCTCCTCATCGCCTACCACCGCACCGAGGGAAGCTTCCGTCGTGCCCGGGTGAAGCTGGACCGCGAGAGCGGCCACGTCACGGTGTGGGCGACGGAGGACCCGGCGGACCTCGAAGAGGGCCAGGAGGCCAAGGAGTTCGACGACACCCCGTCCGACTTCGGCCGCATCGCCGCGACGACCGCCAAGCAGGTCATCCTGCAGCGGCTGCGCGACGCCCAGGACGACGCGACGCTCGGCGAGTACGCGGGGCGCGAGGGCGACATCGTCACCGGCGTGGTCCAGCAGGGCCGCGACCCGAAGAACGTGCTGGTCGACATCGGCAAGCTGGAGGCCATCCTGCCGGTGCAGGAGCAGGTCCCCGGCGAGGAGTACCCCCACGGGATGCGCCTGCGCAGCTACGTCGTCCGGGTGGCCAAGGGTGTCCGCGGTCCGTCCGTGACGCTGTCGCGCACGCACCCGAACCTGGTCAAGAAGCTCTTCGCGCTGGAGGTGCCCGAGATCGCCGACGGTTCCGTCGAGATCTCGGCCATCGCCCGCGAGGCCGGCCACCGCACCAAGATCGCCGTGCGTTCGACGCGCTCGGGGCTCAACGCCAAGGGCGCCTGCATCGGCCCGATGGGCAGCCGTGTGCGCAATGTCATGGCCGAGCTGAACGGCGAGAAGATCGACATCGTCGACTGGTCGGACGACCCGGCGGACATGGTCGCCCACGCGCTCTCCCCGGCCCGCGTCAGCAAGGTCGAGATCGTCGACCTCGGCGCCCGCTCGGCCCGCGTGACCGTGCCGGACTACCAGCTCTCGCTGGCCATCGGCAAGGAGGGGCAGAACGCCCGCCTGGCCGCCCGGCTCACCGGCTGGCGCATCGACATCAGGCCCGACACCGAGCAGCCCGCCGACCAGTAGCGGACCGGCACCACGGCCACCGGCGGACCCGCTCCGCCGACGGCCGCGGGAATAAATCCGGGCGCGCACCGCTTGGATCACGACAGTATGTGGCGAGTAGCCGTTCGATTCTTGCCCCAAAGGGGTGAGGTCGGTGCGGGGAGGTAGACTTAAGCGTGTCTGGCCGGACGCATGCCCGCGCATGCCCTGAGCGCACCTGTGTGGGGTGCCGGGAGCGAGCGGCCAAGAGCGATTTGCTGCGCATCGTGGCGATCGAGGGCGCCTGCGTCCCCGACCCAAGCGGTACGCTGCCCGGCCGGGGCGCCTATGTGCACCCCGCCCTGGTCTGTCTGGACCTGGCGGTCCGCCGCCGGGCGTTTCCGAGGGCCTTCCGGGCCCCGGGACCGTTCGGCACAGAGGCGTTGCGCCGCCTCGTCGAGACAGTTGCCGAGCAGGCAACACCGTAAGACGTGGTCGCACGGAACCCCGTGCGGCCTTGGTATTCCGCGAGTTGGAAGTAGGTCGAGATTGCGATGAGCACTCGATGAGCACGCGATGAGTACGCCCATGAAGTAGCGACGGTCCGGCGTAACCCGGACCTAAAAGGAGCGAAGTGGCTAAGGTCCGGGTATACGAACTCGCCAAGGAGTTCGGGGTAGAGAGCAAGGCCGTCATGGCCAAGCTTCAAGAACTCGGTGAATTCGTACGTTCGGCGTCCTCGACGATCGAGGCGCCCGTGGTACGCAAACTGACTGACGCATTCCAGCAGGGCGGCAGCGGCAAGTCCGCCGCCAAGCCCGGCGCGCCGCGCAAGCAGGCCGCCCCCAAGCCGCCGGCCCCCTCGGGCTCGGCGTCCCCCTCTCCCGCGCAGGCCGCCCGTCCGGGTCCGGCCGCGCCCAAGCCGCCGGCCCCCAAGCCCGCGGCCGAGAAGCCCGCGGCTTCTCCGGCGACTCCGGGCCCGCGCCCCGGCCCGAAGCCCCCGGCTCCCAAGCCGGCCCCGGCTTCCCCGGCGCCGACCACCCCGGAGTTCACGGCTCCGCCCGCCGCCCCGGCGGCGCCGGCCGCTCCGGCCGCCCCCGCCGCCCCCGCGGCGTCGCAGGCCCCGCGTCCGGCCGCGGCCCGTCCCGGCGCCCCCAAGCCCGGTGGCCGTCCGGCCCCCGGTCAGGGTGGCCAGGCCCAGGGCCAGGGCGGTCGTGGCGAGCGCCCCGAGCGCTCCCCGCGCCCCGGTGGCCAGGGCGCCCCGCGTCCCGGCGGTGCCCGCCCCGCGGGTCCGCGTCCGGGCAACAACCCGTTCACCTCTGGTGGCTCCACCGGCATGGCGCGCCCCCAGGCGCCCCGTCCCGGCGGCGCCCCGCGTCCCGGCGGCCAGGGTGGCCCCGGCGGCGCCCCGCGCCCGCAGGGCCAGGGCGGCCCCGGTGGCGCCCCGCGTCCGCAGGGTCAGGGCGGCGCCCGTCCGACCCCGGGCGGCATGCCCCGCCCGCAGGCGCCTCGTCCCGGCGGCGGTCCCGCCGGTAACCGTCCGAACCCGGGCATGATGCCGCAGCGTCCCGCCGCGGGCCCGCGTCCCGGTGGTGGCCCCGGCGGTGGCCGTGGTCCCGGTGGCGGCGGCGGTCGCCCGGGTGGCGGCGCCGGTCGTCCCGGTGGCGGCGGCTTCGCCGGCCGTCCGGCCGGTCCCGGTGGTGGCGGCGGCGGCTTCGCCGGCCGTCCCGGCGGTCCCGGTGGCGGCGGCGCTGGTCGTCCCGGCGGTGGCGGTGGCTTCGGCGGCCGTCCCGGCTTCGGTGGACGTCCCGGTGGCCCCGGTGCCCGTGGTGGCACGCAGGGCGCGTTCGGCCGTCCCGGCGGGCCCGCCCGTCGTGGCCGCAAGTCGAAGCGGCAGAGGCGCCAGGAGTACGAGGCCATGCAGGCCCCGTCGGTCGGCGGCGTCATGCTGCCTCGCGGCAACGGACAGACCGTCCGCCTGTCGCGCGGTGCCTCGCTCACCGACTTCGCCGAGAAGATCAACGCCAACCCGGCGTCGCTCGTCGGCGTGATGATGAACCTCGGCGAGATGGTCACCGCCACGCAGTCCGTCTCCGACGAGACGCTGAAGCTCCTCGCGGACGAGATGAACTTCGTCCTGGAGATCGTCAGCCCGGAGGAGGAGGACCGCGAGCTCCTGGAGTCGTTCTCCATCGAGTTCGGCGAGGACGAGGGCGGCGAGGAGATGCTCGTCTCCCGTCCGCCGGTCGTCACCGTCATGGGTCACGTCGACCACGGCAAGACCCGCCTGCTCGACGCCATCCGCAAGACGAACGTCGTCGCGGGCGAGGCCGGTGGCATCACCCAGCACATCGGTGCCTACCAGGTCGCGACCGAGGTCAACGGCGAAGAGCGCGCCATCACCTTCATCGACACCCCCGGTCACGAGGCGTTCACCGCCATGCGTGCCCGTGGTGCGAAGTCCACCGACATCGCGATCCTCGTGGTCGCGGCGAACGACGGTGTGATGCCGCAGACGATCGAGGCGCTGAACCACGCCAAGGCGGCCGACGTGCCGATCGTGGTCGCGGTCAACAAGATCGACGTCGAGGGTGCCGACCCGGTCAAGGTGCGCGGTCAGCTCACCGAGTTCGGTCTGGTGGCCGAGGAGTACGGCGGCGACACGATGTTCGTCGACATCTCCGCGCGCCAGGGCCTCAACATCGAGCAGCTGCTCGAAGCCGTGGTCCTGACCGCGGACGCCTCGCTCGACCTGCGGGCCAACCCGGAGCAGGACGCGCAGGGCATCGCCATCGAGGCCCACCTCGACAAGGGCCGCGGCGCCGTCGCGACCGTCCTCGTCCAGCGCGGTACCCTCCGCGTCGGCGACACGATGGTCGCCGGTGACGCCTACGGCCGAGTCCGCGCGATGCTCGACGACAAGGGCGAGAACGTGGAGGAGGCGACCCCGTCGACTCCGGTCCTCGTGCTCGGTCTCACCAACGTCCCGGGCGCGGGCGACAACTTCCTGGTCGTCGACGAGGACCGTACGGCCCGTCAGATCGCCGAGAAGCGTGCCGCCCGTGAGCGCAACGCCGCGTTCGCCAAGCGCACCCGCCGGGTGTCCCTCGAGGACCTCGACCAGGTGCTCAAGGCGGGCCTGGTCCAGGACCTCAACATCATCATCAAGGGCGACGCGTCCGGTTCGGTGGAGGCTCTCGAGTCCTCGCTGCTCCAGCTCGACGTCGGCGAAGAGGTCGACATCCGCGTCCTGCACCGCGGTGTGGGTGCGGTCACCGAGTCGGACATCGACCTGGCGATGGGCTCCGACGCCATCGTCATCGGCTTCAACGTCCGCGCGGCCGGCCGTGCCGCGCAGATGGCGGAGCGCGAGGGCGTCGACGTCCGCTACTACTCGGTGATCTACCAGGCCATCGAGGAGATCGAGGCGGCCCTCAAGGGCATGCTCAAGCCGGAGTACGAGGAGGTCGAGCTCGGCACCGCGGAGATCCGCGAGGTCTTCCGCTCGTCCAAGCTCGGCAACATCGCCGGTGTCCTCATCCGCTCGGGCGAGGTCAAGCGCAACACCAAGGCACGCCTCCTGCGCGACGGCAAGGTCATCGCGGAGAACCTCAACATCGAGGGTCTGCGCCGCTTCAAGGACGACGTCACCGAGATCCGCGAAGGGTTCGAGGGCGGTATCAACCTCGGCAACTTCAACGACATCAAGATCGACGACGTCATCGCGACGTACGAGATGCGCGAGAAGCCGCGCGGCTGATCGACTGCCTCACCGCAGTCCGATGCGCGCGGTGGTGTCGGGGCCGGTCGACGGGGGAAATCCCGTCGATCGGCCCCGGCCGTTGCGTGTACGGTTCTGGTGTCCCCGCCAAGTGGTTGGCGGGGCGCCGACCCCGTACCGGCGGGACATCCGGACACACATGTATGTGGGGACTCTGTCCTTCGACCTGCTCCTCGGCGACGTACATTCGCTGAAGGAGAAACGCTCCGTCGTCCGCCCGATCGTCGCCGAGCTCCAGCGCAAGTACGCGGTGAGCGTGGCGGAGGTGGGCGGTCACGACCTGCACCGCAGGGCCGAGATCGGCCTCGCCGCGGTGTCGGGCGACTGGGGCCATCTCACGGACGTACTGGACCGGTGCGAGCGCCTGGTCGCCGCCCGGCCCGAAGTGGAGCTGCTGTCGGCCAGACGGCGGCTGCACGGCGACGACGACTGAACAACAGCAAGACAAGCCCAGGGAATGCCCGGGGATAAGGGAGACGGAGCAGTGGCCGACAACGCGCGGGCGAAAAGGCTGGCGGACCTCATCCGGGAGGTGGTTGCCCAGAAGCTGCAGCGCGGGATCAAGGACCCGCGGCTCGGGACGCATGTGACGATCACGGACACCCGGGTGACCGGCGACCTGCGGGAGGCCACGGTCTTCTACACGGTCTACGGCGACGACGAGGACCGCGCGGCCGCGGCCGCCGGCCTGGAGAGCGCCAAGGGCGTCCTCCGTTCGGCGGTGGGCCAGGCCGCGGGCGTGAAGTTCACGCCGACGCTGGCCTTCGTGGCCGACGCCCTGCCGGACAACGCCCGGGCCATCGAGGACCTCCTCGACAAGGCGCGGATGTCCGACGAGAAGGTCCGGGAGGTCTCCGCGGGCGCCGAGTTCGCGGGCGACGCCGACCCGTACAAGAAGCCCGAGGACGACGCAGACGAGACGGACGGCGACGCCCGCGCATGAGCAGCACCACAACGCCGGACGGACTTGTCATCGTCGACAAGCCGTCCGGCTTCACTTCGCACGACGTGGTGGCCAAGATGCGCGGGATCGCCAGAACCCGCCGCGTCGGACACGCGGGCACCCTCGACCCGATGGCCACGGGTGTCCTCGTGCTCGGCGTCGAGCGCGCCACCAAGCTCCTCGGTCACCTGGCGCTGACCGAGAAGGAGTACCTGGGCACCATCCGCCTCGGCCAGGACACCCTCACCGACGACGCCGAGGGCGAGATCACCTCGTCGGCCGACGCCTCGAAGATCACCCGCGAGGCGATCGACGCGGGCATCGCCAAACTCTCCGGCGACATCATGCAGGTGCCCTCCAAGGTCAGCGCCATCAAGATCGACGGCAAGCGGTCGTACGCGCGCGCCCGCAAGGGCGAGGACTTCGAGATCCCGGCCCGGCCGGTGACCGTCTCCGCCTTCACGGTGTACGACGTCCGCGACGCCGTCGCCGAGGACGGCACCCCCGTCCTCGACCTGGTCGTCTCCGTCGTCTGCTCCTCGGGCACCTACATCCGGGCGCTCGCCCGCGACCTCGGTGCCGGCCTCGGCGTCGGCGGCCATCTGACCGCGCTGCGCCGCACCCGCGTCGGCCCGTACAAGCTGGACACGGCCAAGACCCTCGACCAGCTCCAGGAGGAGCTGACCGTGATGCCGGTGGCCGAGGCCGCGCGGCAGGCCTTCCCGCGCTGGGACGTGGACGACAAGCGCGGCCGGCTGCTGCTCAACGGCGTGCGGATCGACATGCCCGAGGAGTACGCGGGGGCGGGCGCCGTCGCCGTCTTCGACCAGGAGGGCCGCTTCCTGGTCCTGGCGGAGGAGTCGCGGGGCAAGGCCAAGAGCCTGGCCGTCTTCGCCTGAGCCGGTCCGCCGGCCTCCCGCTTCGGCGTGCGGCGGCGGCGTCTCGCTCCGGGGGGCGCCGGCATCCCGCTTCGTCGTGGAGCGGCGGACCTCCGTACGCCGCTCCACGCTCCCCCCACCATTCCCCCACTCAAGGTCTATCCACCGCGCCGCCCCGATTCACCCCTTCGGACAGGCGCTCGGAGTGAACCGAGGGAGCGGAAGGGGGCGCGTTCGCACCGCGTCCTGTCCGGCCGATCACCGCCGACCTACGGTCGGGACACGGGGAACAGCCGGGAGGTTCGAGCATGGCGGGACGGGGTCCGCGGGCCGCAGGCGCCGGGGACACCGCGGGCGCGGGGGAGCGGGGCGCCTCCGCGGCGCTCGACCGTGCCCTAGTACGGGTGTGCGACCCGGCGGGCCGCCCCCGAGGCACCGGATTCGCCGCCGACGAGCACGGCACGGTCATCACCAGTCATGAGGCCGTCGACGGACTCGCCGGAATCGTCCTGCACGCCCCGGGCGGGCGCACCTGCGTGGTGGCCGCCGACGCCGTGGTGGCGCTGCCCGACACCGATCTCGCGCTCGTGCGCACCGAGGGGCTGGGACTGCGTCCCCTGCCCCTGAGCGTGCGCGACACCGTGCCGACCGGGACCTATGTGCGGATCGCCGCGCTCGGCTGGCGCGAGGCCCGCGTCCTCGGCTGCTCCCCGGTCACGTACCCGGCGACCGACCGCCTCCACCTGCTCGGCACCGCCCTGGGGCTGGCGATCGGCACGGAGGGCGCCGACGCGCTGCGGCGCGGCCGCGGGGCCGCGGGCGGACCGGTGGTGGACGCCTCGTCCGGCGCGGTCCTCGCCGTCCTCGGCACCGCGCTGCTGCCTCAGGAGCCCGCCCCCGGCCCGCTGGGCGAGGCGCCCGTCACCCACCGCCCGCCCGGCTTCGCGATCCCGCTGCGGGAGGCGGCCGCCGCCGACCCGGGCGGCCCGCTCGCCGCGCTCGTCGCCCGCAACGCCGCGACCGTGCCCGCGTACGGCGCCGACCTCAACCTGGCGGGCGCCTTGCACCTGACGGCCACGTCCGCGGGGTCCGACGGGCCCCGCGCCACCCGGCCCGACCCCGTCGAACGGCCGGCCGTGGCGCGGGAGTTCACCCTCTTCACCGACGGCCCGGCGCACGTGCTCGGCCTCGTCGGCGACCCGGGCACAGGGCGTACGACGGAGCTGGCCGCGCTCGCCGCCCGACGGGCCAGGGGCGCCGAGCCGGCCCCCACCCTGTGGCTGCGCGGCGCCGACCTGCGGCACACCGACACGGGCATCGGCGACGCGGTGGAGCGGGCCCTGGACCGGGCCGGCCGCATCCTCGCGGCCGCGCGGGAGGCACCGGGCGGCGACCACCAGGCGGACGTCTCGGCGGACCGCGTGGCACGGCTCGCGCGGGACGCGGGGCGGCCCCTGCTGTTGCTGCTCGACGGGCCCGAGGAGATGCCGCCCGCGCTCGCCCACCGCCTCGCCGCGTGGAGCCAGGGCACGGCAGCGTGGTTGCGGGAGACGGGCGCCCGCCTCGTGATCGCCTGCCGGGCCGAGTACTGGGAGCAGGCGGGGGCCCACTTCGACGGGGCGCTGCTGCACGGCGCGTCGGGTGAGGAGGGGCTACGCGCGCCCGGCGCCCGCGGTCCCGGCCCGGCCGCGTTCCCTGCGTGCGTGCGCCTCGACGACCTGCCGGAAGCGCGGGCCCGCCGGGCCCGCGCACGGTACGGCATCCCGGACGGGGCGCTCACCGGCGCCGACGCGCGGCATCCGCTGACGCTGCGGCTCCTCTCCGAGGTGCGGGCCGCCCTGCGCGACGCGCCACCGCCCGGCACCCCCGGCCGGGAAGAGGTCTTCGCCGCCTACCTGGACCTGCTGTGCCTCCGGGTCGCCGTGCGCCTCGCGGCGCCGAACGGCCTGCGCGGCACAGCCGTACGCCGGCTCGCGGCGAAGGTGGCCGGGCAGGTCCACGAGGCGGCACGGCGCTGCCTGGGGCCGGGCCAGGGGGAGCTGGACCGCGCGTCCTTCGAGGCGCTCTTCCCCTGGGGCGCGCTCCCCGGCGCCCACGGCTGCACCGGGTGGGCCCCGGCCGTGCTGACGGAAGGGCTGCTGGTGCCGGCGGGCGCGGGCTACCGCTTCGCGCACGAAGAGGTGGCCGACTGGCTTCAGGGCGCCCACCTGGACGTGGACGGCGCGCTGGCCTGCCTGGTCCACCGGCACCGGCGAACCGCGCGCTCCCCGGTGGTCCCCGAGCAGCGCGGCCGAGGACCCGCCGCCACCCGCCCGATCCCGGTGCCGCGCCACCGTGTCGGCCCCGTGATCCAGGCCCTGCTGTCGCTCGGCCGCCAGCGGGGGCCTGCCGAACTGGACGAGCGGCTGCGGGAGTTGACGCACGCGCTGGCCGACCTCACGGCACAGGCGCCGGACCGCGAGGCGGACGCCGCCGCTGACGCCCGGTGGTGGGCCGCGCACCTGCTGCGCGGCGTACTGGTGCGCGTGCCGGACGCGGCGGCCCACTTCCCGGTGCTCGAAGCGCTGGCCGAGCGCGGGGAGTTCGAGGCCGCCTTCTGGCTGGCGCTGCCGCTCGGGCCGGCGGAACGCTTCGCGCTGCTGCGGCGGCGCATCGTCCGCGACGGGCCGCCCGGCACCCCGGGCCGCTGCCTCGACGCCGTCGCCCGCCTCCTGGCCGCCGATCCCGTCGGCGTACCACGCCATCTGGTGGGTTGGTTCACCGACGCGCGGCCGCTGGACGCCGCGCCCGAGGCCACCGTGGCCTCCGCCGCCCAGGCACTGCTCCACACCCACCGGCGCCGGGCCGTCGACGACCTCACCGAAACCCTCGTCGACTGCGGCCACGCCCGCGCCGACGAGCTGCTCGCCGCCCTCGCCGAGGAGGAGCCCGCGGCCCTGTGCCGCGCCGTCGAGCGATGGGCGCGCGACGCGCGGCCCGACCGGCGCGCGGCCGCCGCCTCCCACGGCCCGCGAGCCGCCCGGCACACCACCGCCGACGCCGACCGCGCACGGCTGCGGAACGCGGCCCTCGCCCTGCTCGCCCGCCCCCGCGACGACGCCCTGCACGGCGCGGCGCTCGCCCTCCTCGTCCGCGACCCGACGACCCGCCCGCACCACCTGGCCCGCGCCCTTCGCCGCTTCGCCGCCGGCGACGCGCGCCTGCCCGCCGACGCCCTCGCCGAAGCCCTGACCACCCACCCCGAGCCGGTGCTCGCCGCGTTCGGCACCCGGCTGCACACGGCGGGCCCGGACGCCGACGACGTGCTGCGCCGCCTCCTCGACAGCACCACGCCCGCCCTCGCCTGCCGCGTCGCCGACCTGGTGCGGGACCTGCTGGAGGCCCGCCCCGAGACGGCCACCACCGCCGCCGCCCACCTCGACCACCTGCTCGAACAGCGTCCCGGAGCGCGCTCCGTCCTCCTCCCGCTGATCGCCGGTCTGCTGCGGAGCCGCCCCGCTCAGGTACGCGCCGCCCTCGCCCCCGTCCTCGCCGCCCGGGGCACCGCCGCCTCGCGGGAGCTGCGGGACGAGCTGCTCGACGTACTGCTCGCCAAGGAGCGCGAGCCGGCGGTCCTGGAGAGCGTGCTGCGGGCCGTCGCCCGGGAGGCGGTGCGGGGCGGCGAGGTCCGCGCCCGCGCGCGTGTGCACCGCGTCGGACTGCTCCTCGGGCGCACCCTGGAAGGCGCGGCCCGCTTCGACCGGTGCCTGGTCGAAGCGGCCCGTCGCGAGCCGCGCTTCGCCGCGCTCGTGGCGCACTGGCTCAGCGACGCACCCGGGGAGTGGGCCGCCCTGGCCGGCCCGAGCGCCTCCCGGACGATTCTCGGCCTCGCCCCCGGCGGCGCCCGGGTGCCGGCCCGGCCCGGAGTGACCCCCGCCACCCCCTCCGAAGAGACACCGATGGCGGAGGGGACCGGTCGGCATGGCAGTCTTAGACCTGCGCAATCGGCAATGGGTACGCACAGACGTACGTGACATACACGGGTTCGGCGAGGAGCAAAGAAGTGCAGCGCTGGCGTGGCTTGGAGGACATCCCCCAGGACTGGGGGCGCAGCGTCGTCACCATCGGTTCCTACGACGGCGTGCACCGCGGTCATCAGCTGATCATCGGCCGCGCCGTGCGGCGCGCCCGGGATCTGGGTGTGCCCGCCGTGGTCGTCACCTTCGACCCGCACCCCAGCGAGGTCGTGCGCCCCGGCAGCCACCCGCCGCTGCTCGCCCCGCACCACCGGCGCGCCGAGCTGATGGCCGACCTCGGGGTGGACGCGCTGCTGATCCTGCCCTTCACCAGCGAGTTCTCCAAGCTGTCGCCCGCCGACTTCGTGGTGAAGGTCCTCGTCGACAAGCTGCACGCGCGCGTGGTCGTCGAGGGCCCCAACTTCCGCTTCGGCCACAAGGCCGCGGGCAACGTCGACGTCCTGGCCGAGCTCGGCCGGACGTACGACTACGAGGTCGACGTCATCGACCTGTACGTCACCGGAGAGGCCGGTGGCGGTCGGCCCTTCTCCTCCACGCTGACCCGGAGCCTGGTCGCCGAGGGCGATGTGACGGGCGCCGCCGAGATCCTCGGACGACCGCACCGCGTCGAGGGCGTCGTCGTGCGCGGCGCCCAGCGCGGCCGCGAGCTGGGCTTCCCCACCGCCAACGTGGAGACGCTGCCGCACACCGCCATCCCCGCCGACGGCGTCTACGCCGGGTGGCTGCACGCCCAGGGCGAGGCGATGCCGGCGGCGATCTCCGTCGGCACGAACCCGCAGTTCGACGGCACCGAGCGGACCGTCGAGGCGTACGCGATCGACCGCGTCGGGCTCGACCTGTACGGGCTGCACGTCGCCGTGGACTTCCTCGCCTTCGTGCGGGGCCAGGCGAAGTTCGACTCCATCGACGCGCTCCTCGTCGCCATCGCGGACGACGTGAAGAAGTCCCGCGAGCTCATCGCGGAGGCCGCCGCCTAGGTGCCGGCCGCCGTCTGGGGCGCCCCCTGGGATGTCCCGCCGGCCGCCGCCCAGTGGCAGGCCACCTGCGTCCGCCCGGCGCCGGACAGCACGGCCAGGTCCTGCGTACGGCACCGGCTCGCGACCCCCGCGGCCTCCGCCTCGCCCGAGGCGAGCACCTGGCACCGCACGTGGAACCGGCACCCCCCGGGAATCCGCGAGGGGTCCGGCGGCTCACCGCTGAGGACGACAGGAGAGCCCGGCGCCTCCGGCAGCACCGACAACAGGGCCCGCGTGTACGGGTGTTGAGGCGCCGTCAGCACTTCCTCCACCGTGCCCGTCTCGACGATGCGCCCCAGGTACATCACCGCGACGCGGTCCGCGATGTTCCACGCGAGGCCCAGGTCATGCGTCACCACCAGCGCGGACAGGCCCAGTTCGGCCCGCAGGCGCAGCAGCAGCGCCAGGATCTCCCCGCGCACCGACGCGTCCAGGGACGCCACCGGCTCGTCGGCGACGATGAGTTCCGGTTGCAGGACCAGCGCGCCCGCGATGACGACCCGCTGGCGCTGGCCGCCCGACAGCTCGTGCGGGTAGCGCAGGAAGAACCGCTCCGGCGGCCGCAGCCCCGCCCGGGAGAGTGCCTCGGCGACCGCCGCCCGCTCGTCGCCCGCGTACCGGTGGATGCGCAGCCCCTCGGCGACGGCCTCGTACACCGTGTGCCGGGGGTTGAGCGACCCGCTGGGGTCCTGGAGGACCAGCTGGACGCGCTTGCGGTACGCCTTGAGGGCGCGCCCCGAGTAGTCCAGCGGCCGCCCGGCGAACGTCACCGTGCCGGAGGTCGGCGGCACGAGCCCGAGCAGGGAGCGGGCCAGCGTCGTCTTGCCGCAGCCCGACTCGCCGACCAGGGCGACGATCTCACCGCCCTGGATGTCGAGGTCGACGCCGTCCACCGCCCGCGCGGTCGGCGCGCCCCGGCGGCCGGGGAAGGCGATGTGCAGATCGGCTGCGGACAGCAGGGGGCCGCCGGGCTCGCGAGTGGTCATGCGCGGTTCCTCTTCACGGGGTCACGGAGGCTTTCGGTCACGGCGCGCGCTCCGCGGCCGGGGGCGCCGAGGTGGGCTGCGCGGGCAGCGGAGCCCCCGCGTGGACGCACGCCGCGCGGTGGTGCGGGCCCGCGTCCCGCAGCGTCTGGTCCTGTGTCGCGCAGACGTCCAGGGCGACGGGACAGCGCGGATGGAACGTGCAGCCGGTGGGCAGCGCGGAGGGGTCGGGCGGGTCGCCCGGCAGACCGCGCGGCGCGAACCGGGACGCCGCGTCCCCGATCCTCGGGAAGGCCGCCGACAGGGCCTGCCCGTAGGGGTGCCGGGCGCTCTCGTAGACCTGTGTGGCCGGGCCCTCCTCGACGACGCGGCCCGCGTACATCACCGCGAGCCGGTCGCAGGTGTCGGAGAGCACCGCCAGGTCGTGGCTGATCATCACCAGACCGAGGTCCTGCTCACGGACCAGCTGCTGGATCAGGCGCAGGATCTGCGCCTGGATCATCACGTCGAGCGCGGTGGTCGGCTCGTCCGCGACGATCAGCCGGGGGTCGCAGGCCAGCGCCATGGCGATCATCACGCGCTGCCGCTGGCCGCCGGACAGTTCGTGCGGGTAGGCCTGCGCGCGGGCGGCGGGCAGCCCCACGTGTTCGAGCAGCTCGCCGACCTTCTTGCGCGCGCCGGCCTGCGTCGCCTTCTTGTGCAGCAGGATCGGCTCGGCGATCTGGTCGCCGACGCGGTGCACGGCGTTCAGCGAGTGCATCGCGCCCTGGAAGACGATCGAGGCGCCCGCCCAGCGCACCGCGCGGACCCGCCCCCACTTCATGGTGAGGACGTCCTCCCCGTCGAGCAGGACCTCACCGGAGACCTTCGTGCCCGCGGGGAGCAGCCGCAGCAGGGCCAGCGCGAGCGTGGACTTGCCGCAGCCCGACTCGCCGGCGACACCGAGCTTCTGGCCCGCGTCGACATGGAGGTGCACGCCACGCACGGCGGCGGCGCCGTTCGGGTACGTCACCTCCAGGTCGCGCACGTCGAGGAGCCGGGCCCCTGGCGTCTTTCGTACGTCGTTCAACGGGTGGCCCCCAGCCTGGGGTTGAGCACGGATTCCACGGCGCGCCCGCACAGGGTGAACGCCAGGGCGACGATCGCGATGGCGAGGCCGGGCGGGGCGAGGTACCACCAGTGGCCGGCGCTGACCGCCCCGGCCTCACGGGCGTCCTGGAGCAGACCGCCCCAGGAGACGCTCGTCGGGTCGCCGAGGCCGAGGAAGGCCAGTGTCGCCTCGGTGAGGATGGCACCGGAGATGACGAGGGTGGTCTGCGCGAGGACGAGCGGCATGACATTGGGCAGGACGTGCCGGGTCATGATGTGGCCGTGGCCGCCGCCGAGCGCCCGGGCCCGTTCGATGTAGGGCCGGGACTCGACCGCGAGCGTCTGCGCGCGCACCAGACGGGCCGTGGTCGGCCAGGTCGTCACGCCGATCGCCAGGATGATCGTCCAGATCGAGCCGGACAGCACCGCGGCGAGGGCGATGGCGAGGACCAGCGTCGGCATCACCAGGAACCAGTCGGTGACACGCATGATCACCGTGGCGTACCACCCCTTGAAGTGGCCCGCCGTGATGCCGACGAGCGTGCCGATGGCCACCGAGAGCACGGCGGCGAGCAGCCCCACGGTCAGCGACATGCGCGCGCCCCACACCAGCAGGCCGAGCAGGTCGCGCCCGAACTGGTCGGTGCCGAGCGGGTACGCGGCGCTCGGCGACTCCATCGGCCTGCCCGGCGCGTCGGTCACGCTCTGCGCGTCCGAGCCGACGAGCAGCGGCGCGAGGACGGCGGCGAGGGCGATCACGACGAGCGCGGCGAGGCCGACGAGGCCGGCCCGGTGCGTGCGGTACTCCCGCCAGAAGCGTGCCGCGGAGTGCCGGCGCCGGGTCCGGGCGAGGGAGCGCGCGCTCTTGACCGGCGCGGCGGGGGTGGTCGGTGCGGATTCGGTCGTCATCGGCCCACCCGGGGATCGAGCAGCGGATAGATCACGTCGGCCAGGGTGTTCATCAGGATCACCGCGGTGGAGAAGACGAAGAACAGGCCCTGCACGAGCGGCAGGTCGGGCACGCTCAGCGCCGAGTAGAACAGCCCGCCGAGCCCCGGCCAGGAGAAGACGGTCTCGACGAGGATGGCGCCCGCCACCACCGTGCCGAGATTGACGAACATCAGGGTGACGGTGGGCAGCAGCGCGTTGGGCACGGCGTGCCGGCGGCGCACGAGGTCGTCGCGGAGCCCCTTGGCCCGCGCGGTCGTCAGGTAGTCGCCGCCCATCTCGTCCAGGAGCGAGGACCGCATCACGAGCAGCGTCTGGGCGTATCCGACGGCGACCAGCGTGATGACGGGCAGCACCATGTGGTGGGCGACGTCGACGACGTACGCGAAGCCCGTCTCGCCGCCCGACTCCAGGCCACCCGTGGGGAACATGCCGGGAATCGGCCCGATCCCCACCGAGAAGGTGATGATCAGCAGCAGTCCGAGCCAGAACGACGGCACGGAGTACAGCGTCAGCGCGAGCCCGGTGTTGAGGCGGTCGCCGAGTCCGCCGTTGCGCCAGGCAGTGCGCGTGCCCAGCCAGATGCCGAGCAGCGTGTAGAGGACGTAGGCCGTTCCGGTGAGGAGCAGTGTGGCGGGCAGCGCCTCCGTGATCTTGTCGAGGACGGGCGCGTGGAACTGGTAGGACGTGCCGAAATCACCGGTCAGGACGTTGCCGGTGTAGTCGAGGAACTGGGTCATGACCGGCTGGTCGAGGCCGAACTCCTCGCGCATGGCGGCGAGCTGCTCGGCCGAGACGCGCTTGCCGCCCGTCATCTGCTTGACGGGGTCGCCGGGAATGAGCCGGAAGAGGAAGAAGCTGGTGACGAGCACGGCGAACAGCGAGACGATCGCGCCGCCGAGCTTGCCCGCCACATAGCGGAGATAGGCGCGGGTGGTGCGGGCGCGTGGCCCGCGGGCCGACGGCGACCCGGCATCGGCCGGGCCGCCGCCGGCCCCGGGGCCCAGCGGGCCCTCGGTGTCGAGCAGTGCGGGGTTGCTGTCAGCGGTCATGCGTTACTCGCGGTCCTCTGCGGTAGAACGGCGGCGCAGGGCGAACAGGACTCCGCCGCCCACGAGCACCACCGCGGCAGCGGCGATACCGATGATGACACCGGTCGAGCCGCCGTCCTTGGAGGAACTCTTCCCCTCCGCGGGGACCGCCGACCACCAGCTCCAATATCCGTCCTGGCCGTAGATGTTCCCCGCGGCCTTCGGCATGGTGGTGATGGACTTGATCTGGTCGGTACGGTAGGCCTCGACGGCGTTCGGGTACGCGAGGACGTTCATGTACCCGGAGTCGTACAGCCACGACTGCATCCGCCTGACGATCTTTGCCCGCTTGGCGGGGTCGTACTCGGCCAGCTGCTGCGCGTACAGCTCGTCGTACTTCTTGTCGCAGATGAAGTTGTCGGTGGCGGCGCTCTCCTTGGCCTTCACCGGCAGCGCGGCGCAGGTGTGGATGCCGAGCACGAAGTCGGGGTCGGGGTTGACGGACCAGCCGTCGAACGCCAGATCGTACTCACCCGCGTACCAGGGCACGGAGACGTCGTCGAGGCAGTTGACCTTGAGCCCGATCCCGAGGTCGCCCCACCACTCCTTCAGGTACTTGCCGACCGCCTTGTCGTTGGGGTCGGTGGCGTGACACAGGATGCGCAGGTTGAGCGGCCTGCCGTCCTTGCCGACGCGCTCGCCGTCGCCGTTCTCCTCGTACCCGGCCTCGTCGAGGAGGCGCGCGGCCTTCTTCGGGTCGTACGTCATCTCCTGGCCGGCGGCGGGCTTCCAGGCGTAGTCGGAGAAGCGCGGCGGGATGTAGCCGGCGCCCTCGACGGCGTTGCCCTGGAACACCTTGTCCACGAGGGTCTTGCGGTCGACGGAGAGGAACAGCGCCTTGCGGACCCGCTTGTCCAGCAGCGCGGGGTGCCCGTCACCGAACTTCTTCCCGTCCCGCGTCTTCGCGCCCGGGTTGGTGGCGATGGCGAAGAAGCGGCGGCCGGGCCCCTCGTTGACCTTGATGTTCTTCTCGTTCTCCAGGGACGTGGCCTGCGCCGGCGTGAGGGCGGGCTGCCCGGCGACGAAGGAGACCTCGCCCTTCCTGAGGGCGGAGACGGCCGCGTCCTGGTCCTTGTACGTCTTGAAGACCAGTTCGTCGAACTTGGGCGCGCCGCGCCAGAAGTGCTTGTTGGCCTTGAGCCGCACGTACTGGTCGACCTTGTAGTCCGTCAGGACGAACGGGCCGTTGCCGACGACGGGGAAGTCCTTGTCGTTGTTGAACTTCGAGAGGTCGTCGACCTTCTCCCACACGTGCCGGGGAACGATCGGCACATCGAGCGCGGCCATGGTGGCCTGCGGCTTCTTCAGCTCGATGACGAGCTTGGTGGGGCTGGGCGCGGTCACCTTGCGGAAGTTGGTGACGAAGTTGGAGTTCGCGGTGGCGGTGCCCTCCTTGGACATCACCTTGTTGAACGTCCAGGCGGCGTCCGCGGCCGTCGCCTTCTTGCCGTCCGACCAGGTGGAGTCGGAGCGGATGGTGTACGTCCAGGTCAGCTTGTCGGCCGAGGGCTTCCAGTCGGTGGCGAACCCGGCGATCGCCTTGTTGTTCTCGGCGTCGTAGTTCGTCAGGTACTCGTACGTCAGCCGGTGGACGCTGGTGCTGAGCAGCCGCTGGGCGAGGAAGGGGCTGAGCGAGTCGACACTCTGCGCCACGGCGACGGTCAGGACCTTCTTGCCCCCGCCGTCCTCGGCCGCGGCCTGCTGCGGGGCGGGGGCGAGAGGCGTGGCGAGACCGGCCGTAAGGGTGAACGCGGCGGCGCCCGCGGCGAGGAGGGGCTTCAGGCGGCGACGGCGCGTGCCGTCGCTCCGCGGGTGGGTCCCGGGGGCGAGGGCGGGCGCGGGGGCGGCCGGTGATGCGTCGGGGGGTGCTGGTCTGCCGTGCTGATCTTGTGTGTCCATGGGTCGGTGACCTCGCGTCATCGCTCGCGCAGGGATGGCTGGTGGCACGCTGGTAGATCAAGGGACGTCAGCGGGTTGATGTGTGTGTCTACCAGCGGCGGTCTGGGCGAGTCAACGGCAGGTGAACCCCATGTGGCCTGCGGAAATAACGAGTTGACCGGAATTTCACCCGCATTGGTCAAGACCTCTGACGCGTGGCTGGTGAGGGGGTGGCGGTACGGCGGGCCACGCCGTGGGCAGGCGTTCCGCCCGGCGCGCGAGGGGCGGAACGGGAACGGGCCCGCGCCGGGGAATGGCGCGGGCCCACTGGGGACGACGGGTCTTGCTGACGGAGCTTACTGCTGGGGCGGCTGCGGCTGCGGTTGCTGGGGCTGGGGCGGCTGGAAGGGTGCCCCGGGCTGGATGGCGGGCGGGGGCGCCTGGCCGTCGTGGGCGGGGGGCTGATGCGGCTGGGGCTGGTAGGGCTGCTGCTGGGGCTGCGGTTGGTAGGGCTGCTGGGGCTGGTGCGGCGCCTGCGACGGCCACGCCTGGGGCGCACCCGGCTGCGGGGGGTACGTCTGCTGGGGCGCCGGCGGCTGCTGGTGCTGGGGTGCCGGCGGGTGTGGCTGCTGTCCTTGCGGCGGCTGGGCAGGAGCGTAGGGCTGAGGCTGCGGCGCGGGGGCGTACGGCTGAGGCTGCCCGCCGGGCGAGGCGACCTGCTGGCCGGGCAGCGGCGGAGCCACGTGCGGCGGCGGATTCCCGTCCGACGTCCAGAGCCCTTGCTGCTGCTGCGCCCGTACGAAGTCCTCGGCCACCATCGCCGACAGGTTGAAGTACGCCTCCCGCACCTTCGGCCGCATCATGTCGAGATCGACCTCCGCGCCGGCGGCGAGATGCTCGTCGAAGGGAACGACGACGACGCCCCGGCAGCGCGTCTCGAAGTGGGACACGATGTCATCGACCTTGATCATCTTGCCGGTCTCGCGCACACCGGAGATGACGGTGATGGACCGCGAGACGAGATCGGCGTACCCGTGCGCGGACAGCCAGTCCAGCGTCGTGGACGCGCTGCTCGCCCCGTCCACCGACGGCGTCGAGATGATGATCAGCTGATCGGCGAGATCGAGCACGCCCCGCATGGCGCTGTACAGCAGGCCCGTACCGGAGTCCGTCAGGATGATCGGGTACTGCTTGCCGAGTACGTCGATCGCGCGCCGGTAGTCCTCGTCGTTGAACGTGGTCGACACGGCCGGGTCGACGTCATTGGCGATGATCTCGAGACCGGACGACGCCTGCGAGGTGAAGCGCCGGATGTCCATGTACGAGTTGAGGTACGGGATCGCCTGGACGAGGTCACGGATGGTGGCCCCGGTCTCGCGCCGCACGCGCCGCCCGAGCGTACCGGCGTCGGGGTTGGCGTCGATGGCGAGGATCTTGTCCTGCCGCTCGGTGGCGAGCGTCGAGCCCAGCGCGGTGGTCGTGGTCGTCTTGCCCACGCCGCCCTTGAGGCTGATGACGGCGATGCGGTAGCAGGAGAGCACCGGCGTGCGGATCAGCTCCAACTTGCGCTGCCGCTCGGCCTCTTCCTTCTTGCCGCCGAGCTTGAACCGCGAACCGCCCCCGGCCCGGCTGCTCTTGGCCTTCGGCTTGGTGTTGCGCAGCAGCCGGTCGGAGGACAGTTCGACGGCGGCGGTGTAACCGAGGGGAGCCCCCGGGTTGGTCCGCTCCCGCTGATCGTGCCGCACGGGCTGCGGCCAGGCGGTGCCGGTACGGGGGTCGACGGGCGGCTGGCCCTGCTGAGGCTGAGGCTGAGGCTGCGGGGCCTGTTGGTGCGGGACCTGAGGCGGTTGCGCCTGCGGCTGCTGTGCCTGCGGGGCGGGCGGTTGGGGGAAGCCGTAACCGGCCCCGGGTGCGGGCGAGTTGGCCCCGGCGGCGGCAGAGGCGCCCTGCTGCGGGAACCCGTATCCGGCCTGCGGTGCGGGCGCGGGCGTAGGCGCGGGGGGCTGGGCCTGGACGGGAGGCTGCGCAGGCGTGAAGGGCGCGCCGGGCGCCGCCTGCGGAAAACCGTATGCACCCTGAGGCTGCTGGACCGGGACTTGCGGCTGCGGTTGGGGCTGGACCGGCGCCTGCTGAGGCACCGCGACGGGAGGCGGAGTCTGCGCCTGTACGGGCTCGGGGGCGGGCGGAGCGGGCGCGGGCGCCGGCTCGGCCTGAACCGGGGCCGCGGGCGGTGAGGCGTGCGTGGGCGCGGGCCACTGCGGGGCGGAAGTCGGGGCCGCGGGCTGGTAGGCGGGCGGCAACGGCGGAATGCCGCTCTGCGGCGCGGGCGGCGGCGGAGCCCACGAGCGCGGCACGGAGTCCTGCACGTCGTCAGCGCTGACGGCGGGGGCGGAGTCCTGAGGCGGCACACCGTGCTCCCCGGTGGAGGCCGGGGAACCGACGGATTCATCGCCCACGGGAGGCTCGGCGCCACCGGAGACCCCGCTGGCTACCCCACCGGTGCTCACGTCGGGGTCACTCGCAGGGGAGCCACCCGCAACGGCGTCATCATCGGCCTCCGACTGAGCCTCACCCCGGGCGACAGGGACGACCGCAACCGCCGGCTCTGCCTCTGCCTCAGCCCCTGCCGCTTCCCTCGACTCGGGTGCCGAGGCGGCAGCGCGCTTCTCGATCTCCCGCTGGAGGGCGCGAGCGGAGAACCGCATGGTGGCCCCGCTCTCAAGGTCGCCACTCCCGTCGAGGGGCTTGACGGCCTCAGCCTCAGGCTCGGACTCCGCCTCCGCCTCCGCCTCGGCCTTGGCCTTGGCTTCCGCGAGGGCATCGACCTCGTCCTTGGGTACGACACCGGTCACGTGAACGGAGGCGGCGGGCCCGGCAACGGCGCTGCTCCAGTCGGTGACCCCGCCACCGGCCGCCGGCTCCTCATCCCGAGCGGCAGGCCGGAACCCACTCCCCACCGGAAGCTTCGGCACGACGCTGGGCACGGAGTCCGAGGCGTCCTCGACCGGCGCCTCGGCAGGGGCGGGCGGCACAGGCCCAACGGGCGGAGCGAAGGAAGGCATGGCAGGAACCGACGGCACCTCCGCCGCGCCGCCGGAACGACCCGACGCGGATTCACTGCCCGCAGAGGGAGCCGAACCCTCGGAATCAGAGCCGCCCGCCCCAGAGACGACCGGAGTAGAGCCGTCCGACGCAGGAAGAGCCGGACCGGAGCCGCCCGAACCGGAGCCGCCAGAACCATCCGAACCGGAGTCGTCAGAACCGCCCGAATCGGAGCCGTCGGCGTCACCCGCGCCAGAGTCCTCAGAACCGCCCGAACCGGAGTCGTCGGAGCCGCCCGAAACAGGGTTGGTGGACGCCCCCGAGGGCGTCTCCTCCGTACTGCCCGAAGCGTTCTGCGTATACCAGGCGGGCGGCGCGTAGTCGATGGTGAACTCGCCCGTCGTCTCGGCGGCGGACTCCGCGTCGGACTGATCATCGACGGGTGTGTCCCAGCCCCCGCGGATCTCGTCCCGATCGCTGTTCACAATGCCTCCTGGTGTGGTCGAGCACCCTCGTGCCGTGGTGGGGGGCGACCGTTCCTGTCGTCCGATCCGCCTGGCTCTCCCCGTTGAGGACGCCCGCGGCCCGCTGGCGGGTTTCCGGCGTCGCGTCCCGCCCCAGACTAATCACCAAAACCACCGGCACGGCAGGGCAGCCCACCCCGCCCGCGCCGCCCTTCGCGCCCCGCTCGGCGCAGGGGTGATCCACACGCCACGAAAGGCGCCGGACAAACCACTCAACGGTGCCCGGAACGCCCCGAATCCGCAGCGCATGAACGACCCGCCCCCGCCCTCAATCGATCCGCCGAGCGGCACCCAACAATCCGGTCTCGACGTCCGTGGCCTGCGTCATCACGTACTGCCGAGCACGATCGGCACACCACAGCGTGACCCCGTCCGAGAGCGTCGGCAACGACTCCACGTCCTCCCGGGACAATCCCACCGACCGCCCGATCTGCACCGCCTCGTCGGGCGACACCCGCTGCACCCCGACGAGCCGCGCCTGCCGAATGAGCCGAGGCGCGACGGGACTCAGATAGGGCAGCACGGTCAACACGGACTGCCAGGCCCCGGAGACGACCCGCCCCCGGGGCGGCCGCATCCCGCAGTCCCGCACCACCAACACGGGACTCCCGGCCGAGGCCCCCTGAGGCGGCACCCGTCCCACGTCATGCACGGCCATCCCGCTCGGCCCCACCCCGAGCGCCTGCGCAAGCTCTCCCCAGGCCTCGGCCCGCCCGGTCTCCACGGCCACCCGCGTCCCGATCGCGGCCGCGCGCAACGCGATGACCTGCGCGGTCCAGAGTCCGCCGATGAGCAGTACGTCGTAGGGAGTGGGCCGGCTGACGCCGAGCACGGCGGATCGGCCTTGCGCGTCGACACCGATCACCACCCCGTCGTCACCGAGCGGCAACGCGAGCATGTCCACATCGACGGCGGGGAGCGTATGCCGCCCGTGCCGCGGCCCGAGGAGCCCGAAGCCCCGGCGCAGCGCGGTCCTAATGCCGTGGTCCGCGCCCGGCAGGGCGGCGGCGGAGTTCGACCGGGCAGGGGCGGTCGGCGGCACGGTCATCAGCGGGTGCCTCCCAGCGGCAACGTGGCGAGCATCCCGGGCAGTTGTTGGCGGTCGAGCCGCGTCAAGGCCGTGCCGGTCCGACGGGCCGCCCGCTCGACGGCGTCCCGCGCGGCGGCGAGTTCGGCCTCGCTGCGGCCGGTCACCCGCACATGCCCGCGCAGCGCGACTTCCTGCCGCTCGGCACGGCCCAGCGTCAGACTGAAGGTCGTGGCCAGGGTCGGAACAGCGGTCAGCGTGGCCACCAGGCGGGGGAGCGAGGCGTCCCCCGTCTCCCCGAGCCGGGGCCAGCGCCGCACCCAGTACGACGTGTGGCGCCGATTGTCGCAGCGCCAGGCGTGCGGGGTCTCCTCGGTCCGCCGTGGCGGTTCCTCGGCCCGGCCGGCCTCCGCCGTCACGAGGGGGTTGGCGCACGCCGACGTGGCGATGGCGGAGGCGAGGCCCTCCTCGCTCAGCGGCGTGGCGCGGAACCCCGCCCCGGACAGGCGGCTCGCCAAGTGGTCCACGGCCCGCACCAGGCACCTCTGGGCGCCGACGAGACCACCGCCGCGCGCGGCCACGGCTTCGGGACACAGCTCGGGGTCGAGCTTGAGGGCGATCCAGGTGATCCGCACCGCGGGCGCCCCGGATTGTGCGTGCAGGGGAGCGTAGTTGCTCACGGCCACGGACTCGCGCGGCAGGTGCAGCGCGGGCGCGGGTTGCGTGTGCAGCACGATCTGGGCCGACTCGAGCCGGATGTCGTCCACCTCCAAGGTGTCGCGCACCAGCCCGAGCGGCAACGGCCGCTGCCCTCGCCCGTCCCGCAGTGGAGCCGAGTCCGACTCGATCTGCAGCACCGCCGTCACGAAGGTGCCGTCCCCGACCATTCCCAGCTGCCGGCGGTCCCGCGTGGCGCAGGCGTACGTCCGCAGCGCGGGGTCGCATTCCACGGCGGGGGCGAAGGAGGGATCCGTGCCCGGAGGTACCGGTGACCTCGTGGCGCGGTCTCTGCGGGCACGCAGCCCCTGGGCCGCGACCAGCCATTCCGGCCAAGGACGCCTGTGGCGACGTACGACGGCGAACAGCACGAGCACGGCCGCGGCCAAGGCCGCCGGCGCGACCAGCACCGGGTCCACGACCCAGGCGGTCAGCGGCAAGGCGGCCGCGAGCTCGATGAGAACAAGCCCTCGCAGGCGCGTCGCGCCATGGGGTCCCGAGTGGGCCCGCAACTGGAACGTCACGGGAGACCTCGCCCGGCTCGCGGAACCGTCCGCAACTCGATTCGCCGGAAACCGACTTGTCGCCTCCGTACGTCCTCGGGCCCTGCTGCGCAGTGCGGAAGCCATCAGCCCAATCCCCCGTAAGTCACCTGAACCGGCAAGTGGTGATGGGGTCTTGTCGCTCCATGGAGTCTCGAACTCCTCACCCACCACGCACGCGCGATCACACAACAGGCATAGTAGGGGCTCGGTCTGACAGCGAAGGGTGGGGGCCACGCGCCCCGGCATCGCACGGGGAGAAGCTGGCGCACATGGCATCACGGCGAGACGAACTCAACGCCTACATCTTCGCGAAACGCCGCACGCTGGCCGCGTTCGTCCAGCCCTCTCCCTCCGGCTCGGAGGAAGGTGCTCCCCGGCCACTGCGCGGCGTGCTGCCCGGTCTGATCGTCGGAGTGATCGTGCTGGCGGTCTTCGGCGCCTGGGGAATGTTCAAGCCGGTGGCCGTGCCCGGCTGGGACAAGCCCAAAGAGCATGTGATCATCGCGAGCGACTCGACGACCCGGTACGTCGTCCTCAGGACCCACGGCGATCGGCAGTTGCACCCGGTCCTCAACATGGCGTCGGCGAAGCTCCTCCTCGACGACGGCAAGGGCGACGTCATCAACGTCGACGAGTCCGTGCTGGACAACGGCACGATTCCGCACGGCGCCACCATCGGCATTCCCTACGCCCCCGACCGGATGCCGTCGTCATCGGAGGCCGGGACCGCGAAGCGCTGGGCGGCGTGCGAGCGCCAGGTCCAGGGAGGCCGGGCCATCCAGAAGGCCGCGTTCGTGCTGGCCGCCCGTGACGAGAAGAAAACCGACGGGCGGGAGCGGCTGCGGGGAGGCGAGCTGCTGTACGTCGTCGGCCCCGACCACATGCGTTACGTCGTGGACGCGCGCGGCACCGCCTACCGGGTCTCCGCGAAGGACGAACTCCTGGCACGCACGCTCGTGGGATCCGACCACACCCCGCAGCGGGTCTCCGCACGGTGGCTCGAGACGCTGCACCGCGGTGACCCGATCACCTTCCCGAAGGTGCCCGGCACTCCTGGGGACAGCGCCGAAGTGCCCGGCCTGCGGGACCCCGCCGTGAACAGGGTGGGGATGGTCCTGAGGGCGAACAACGGCGACAGGATGCAGCACTACGTGGTCCTGCCGGGGCGGGTCGCACCGGTCTCCGACTTCACCGCGACGCTGCTGCTGAGCAGCCGCAGCCTGGCCCATCTGGGACAGCCGGGCCGGGCCCGGGACATCAGCGCCGGAGCATTCACCCCCGCCACCGAGGACTTCGACGCGCGGTACGCCTGGCCGACGGAGAAGCCCTCGTCCGCCGACGGCGACTCCCCGGGCAGGGGCGGCCGCACCACCGTGTGCAACGTTCTGCGGCGCGTCGACGCGGACAGCGGCAGGACGACATTGAGCACGTGGGCGGGCTCCGATTTCCCGGCGGACCTCCCCACTGGCTCGTCGAGCGCGTACGTCACTCCTGGTTCGGGCCAGCTCTACCGACACTTCCTGGGATCGGAGACCGAGGCGGGCACCGTGTTCCTGGTGACCGACACGGGCCTGCGCTACGCCATGCAGTCCAACAGCGACAGTGCGACGGACGACGAGGGCATCGGCACGTCCGCCCGGCAGCAGAAGCGGGAGCGGCAGGAAGCGCGGCAGGCCCAGACCCGCCTCGGCTACGGGGACACGGAGGTGACCCCAGTGCCCGCCGCCTGGTCGAACCTGCTGCCGACCGGGCCCCGACTGTCGACAGCGGCGGCGCGTCAGCCGCAGGGCTCCTAGGTTCGCGGGGAAAGCCGGCCATGGTCATGACGTACGTACGCACGTGGGCCCCTGGAGCGGCCAGAGGCGCCGCCTCCGTGGCCGCCGCACTGCTCTGCACGGTGGCCCTGTGCCCTCCTGCGGCCGCGGAGCCGGAGGCCGCGGGGCAGTGCACGTTTCCGTCCAAGAAGTACTCCGGCCGCCCGTGGGCGCTGCAACGCGTCCTCCTGGACGAGCTGTGGCGCCAGTCCACAGGGGAAGGCGTACGTGTCGCGGTGATCGACACGGGAGTGGACGTGAAGAACCCGCAATTGACGCGGGCGGTGGACGCCGCACGCGGCCGCAACTACCTCCCGGTAAAGGACGCCGAGGGCAAGAAGGTCGAACGCGGCAAGGCGAACGGCACGACGGACCTCGTCGGCCACGGCACGCGGGTCGCGGGCATCATCGCGGCACGCCCCTCCAGGGGCACGGGCTTCGTGGGCCTCGCCCCCAAGGCGACGATCATTCCGGTCCAGCAGAACGACGCGGAGGGCCACGGGACCGCGCGGACACTCGCGCAGGCCATCGACTACGCCGTCGACGCGGGGGCGGACGTCATCAACATCTCCCAGGACACGGCCGACGCGGTGAAGCCCGCACCGGAACTCGAAGAGGCGGTGAACAGGGCGCTCGGACGGCAGCGGGTGATCGTCGCCTCGGCGGGCAACGACGGCCTCGGCGGCAACGTCAAGCGGACGTATCCCGCTTCCTACGAGGGGGTGTTGGCCGTGGCGGCCTCGGACCGCAACAACGAACGCGCCCCCTTCTCCCAGTCCGGCGAGTTCGTGGGCGTGGCGGCGCCCGGCGTGGACATGATCTCCACCGTGCCCGGTGGCGGCCATTGCACCGACAACGGGACCAGCTTCGCCGCCCCGTACGCGGCCGGGGTCGCGGCTTTGATCAAGGCCAAGCACAAGGACTGGACGGCACGTCAGATCACCACCCAGATCAAGCAGACCGCGGAACGCTCTGTGGCCGGCCACGACCGCCTGGTCGGCTGGGGCGTCGTGGACCCGGTCCGCGCCCTGACGGAAGACGACCACCCGAGCGAGACGCCTGCCCCCACAGAGGGCCTCACCCGAGCGGAAGCCCCGACTCCCGCGGACCTGAGTGTCGGCGAGACCTCACAGGAACGCACGGCGCGGCTCGCCACGTATGTGGTCCTGGGGGCGGCGGTGCTGCTCGCGGGACTCGGCGGAACGGCAGTGGTCACCCGAGACGCCCGACGCAGACGCCCCCGCCGTGCCTCCTGACGCGGGCGTCACCCGCCGTGGTTCTTACGGGTTTCACCCAGAGGGGCAGTGGAGGACCAAAATTCTGAACGAACATTGGGGCGGGGGAGGGGGTACACATCATCGTATGACGGCCCATTAGGTGTGGTCGTGGGGTCTGATACTTTCGACTCCGTGACGCATGGGGTCGAGACTTCGAAGAATGCCTGACCAGCGCCTCCGATGGTCAAACTGATTCCGAAACCATCCGGCGACTTGGCGAAAATGGCAGGGAATTCCTTGCTTTTGTTCACCTCGGTGATGCGGTAATCGCGACTCCGCCAGTGGCGTTCGACGATGCCCAGGAAGTTGCCGCGTCGTTCCTTTGAAATGACCGTCATCACGGTGCGTCGCCGTGAGACCTCGCAACTTCCGGCAGTGGTAGGGCCGTGAGCCCAGTTGACCTCGGGTTTGATGGCGGAGAAGGTGGCGTCGAGCATCGCGTCGGCCTGTTCGGCGGCCTCTTGCATATTCATGGCGGACCGTGCTTTCTTGTCGCCGGAAGGCTCTTTCTGGTCAGGTGAACCGCATCCTGCGATCAACAGGGTGCAACCTAGGGCGACTGTCGCGGCCAGCCGCGGCCAGGGAGTCATCGGTAGCGCTCCACTTTGATTTGGTCGGAATTTCCGGAGACGATCCTGGCGATGGCGTCTGCTGACACGTGGTCCTTCGTTGGCGCGAAGTAGTTGGAGTGCGCGGGCGTAGGCCCATGGCCGTCAATGAACGGACGAGGGCCGTCGTCCACGGTGAAACGTCTGGCGCCGAATGCTTCGCTGGCCGGATCCTTGCCAAACCAGAGATCGTCGTCTCCCTGGTCCGCCAAGTCACCAAGGATGTAGGACCCTATCGGCCCGCTGGTGAAGAACCCCGCGGTTCCGGCTGCTGCTTGCCTCTTGGAGGGAAGGTGCGACACCGGGTCGTTCTCCGCAGCGCCGACAAACACATGATCTTTTCCGACGCCGAGATCCTCGGCGTGGTCGACGCCGACACCAGGGCTGCCCACGAGGATGATGTCGTCCGCGCCCGGGATGCCGCCGGCCTCTTGAGTTGCCGCGCCCACCGTGCGAGAACCGTACGAGTGGCCGATGGCGGTGAGATGTGGATCCCCGTGATGATTCGTGGCATCCAACCCGTCCATGAAGCTGTTGTAGGCCGGAGCCCCCTTCTCCGCCCGCTCCGTTCCCATGACGGCGACATTGCCCAACAGATGCTCCTTGTCGGGAAGTTGCGGCGCGTCGTACCCCAGCCAAACGATCGAAGCGCTGGACGAGTCGTACCCCTGCGCCCCGATGGCCGTATCGCGCGCCCGTTTGAGGTCGTTCTTGGCGAAGTCCTTGTCCAACGCTGTGCCCAGGCCCGGGACGTAGGCGGAGACATTCCTTGCCGTGTCAGGGTTGCCGAAACTGACGATGGCACGGCCATTCCCTTCGTCTCCGATACCGAGAAGGAACATGGGTGGTTTACTGCCGGACATGAGCTGCCGGTCGATTTCCTTCAGCCCTGCCAGCTGCGTCCGAGACTTTTCATCGTCCTGCCCCTCGAGTTTCCCCATGAGGAGTTGCAAGTTCTCGCGGTTGGCCTTATCCCTAACCTCCGACGGAATCCCGTCGAGATTTCCAATCTCGTTCGGGTATACGGCCATATATTCTTCGCGCTGCTCCTCGGACAGCCCCTCCCACCATTTCATACGCTCGGTGGCGGACTTGTCGTAAGGGATTTCATCGGACAGATATTTCGCTGCTGCTCTGACTGCATCGGCGTCAGCGGCGGCATCAGTCCATGTCTTGGTGTCGACACTCAGGCCCGGGGCGGCCTTTAGCTTGTGCAGTGCGGAGCTGTACCGTGCGTCGATCTCTTGGGCTTCCCTGAGGGCGCGCGCGATACGATCAGCTATGGCCTGAGCCTTCGCATGGTGAGGATTGGGAACGAGGATCTTGGTGTCACCGGGACCTGCACCAGGCTGATACAGGCCTTTTCTGTCCGGCGGATACAGGCCTCTGTTGCCTGATGTGAGCATCCCGTTATGGCCCACGGCCGTTCCGCCCGGGTTCTTCTGGCCGGTGACCGGACTCTCGCCGCCGGCCGGGTAATCGATACTGCCGTCCGCGTTCACTGTGTAAGACAGTGCGGCTGCGTCGTCCAAGGCGTCTTTCAACTGTCGCTGAGGGGCGCCCAATTCCTGTGCCAAGCCGTGCAGTGTCGAGCGAATCAGACCCGACTCCGTCTGGACGTAATGAAAATTGCGTTCAAGCCGCTTCAGTCGGCGGACGGCGGCCTGTGCCGATTCGCTCTCCTGCGTTTTCGACAATGCGCCCGACATTCCCCCTTCCACAGACGTACGTGCTGAGTCCGCCTGGCGTGACACGGTCCCCCAGCTGTCTCCCGCATCATCGAGTTCCGAAAGCTTCAGATCTCGTAACTGCTGCCAAGTCAGCACGGGCTCACCTCTCTCGTCTGGGGTCAGGCAAGTCGACCGCGTTCGCCTTCATGCCGACTCTGGTGTCCACCTCGCCCAGTTCCCTGGCGACGCCACGCAGCTTGGGCTCCAGCGCATCACATTCATCCCGCACGGTGGCCAGACGCTTCTCCCACGAAGTGAGGACGGCTTTCAAGGCGCCGAGACTTGCCAGTCCCTCCGCGCCGCTGGCTACGCCCTCGTGTCCGGCGGACAGATCCCTCTTTGCCTGGGCGGTACCGACCCTCAGGTCATGTGCCGTCTGAGCGGCGCGATTCCAGGGCTTACTGGTGTGCCGAAGAGTCCCGGTGCCGCCTCCACCCCCCGCGTCACCAGGAGCGGTTGGGGCCTGATTGAGCTCCATCTGAGCGGATTGGCGCCCAGCCGCATCGGCCTTGAGCCGCTCCCACTCGTCCCATGCCATAAGTGACTCCCTCCTTCGCGCGCCCATGTGGTGGACGTCAGCCGCGCTCCGGATGACGTCGTGAACGTGCGTGAGAGTAGTGCCAGTTGGCTGCTGGGGATTGAGTAGGTGTACTCAGGCGGATTGAGTAGGGGGTGCGGTGCGCCCGCCGAGCGAGGGCGACACCATGCAGCGTATGGCTGACAGCGCGGGCGACGGTGGCCGGTTTCCAACCCTCCGACTCGACATCGCAGTTGGTGCGGCCACGGAGTGTGCCTAGAGTGGCGCACGCGCGATAAGTGACCACCGGCCGGCGCGATCACGAGGCGGTCGGGCGGGTGGGTAACGGGGAGGGAAGGCTTAGTGCTTCCTACGGACGGGCACGGGGGTGTCGCGCCGTCGTCAGGTGCTGATGTCAGACGCGGTCTGGAAGCGCTGAAGACGTTCCGAAGGCGCATCGATACGCTGCTCACCGAGTTCGAGTGCTCGGCCGGAAGCGCGTCGAAGGTCGGCTCCCAACGTGTCGCCCGCACCTCGTTCAGCGGCACTGGCAGCGCGTTTCCTGAGGCCGACGGCCTGTACTCGCAGTACGACCAGGTACACGAACGACTGACCTCGCTCTCGAAGATGCTGGGTCATCAGATCGAGGCCATGGGGATCGCCGTGCACGGCGCGGACATCGGGTTCGACAACCTTGAAGACGATCTGCGCCGGCGCTTCTGGACGATCCAGACCAAGGTCGACCGCGAGCACGCGGCGTTCGGGCGCGAACGTGAGGGCAGGCCCGACGCGCAAGGCGGTCATGGCAGCGACAAGTCCGATACGGGGTGGTCGTAGTGGGCTTCGAAGGACACAGCCTCAACGACATGATCGACTTGGTCGAGCAGGCCAGGCCGAGCGATCTGGAGAGCGCGGGCGAGGCACTCCAGAAGGCGCGCGACGCGATCGCTGCCGCCGCCGGGGAGCTGGGCGCACATATCGACCGGGTCGACTGGGAAGGCGAGGCGGGGCAGGCGTTTCGCAAGTGGGGCAAGAACCTCGTCAAGGACACCCACAAGCTGTCGGACTTCGCTGACGCCGCGAGTGTGCACCTGGCCGCGGCGGGCGCGGGGCTGGCATCGGTCCGGGCCTCCATGCCACCTCGCGACGACCGGGCGGACCCCAAGGCGGTGAAGGACATCCCTCCTCGGAAGCGGGTCGACGGCAACGAGGATTTCAGGGCCGCCGTCAAAGCCGAGCAGCATCGCCAAGAGGCGATCAACCAGATGAATCGGCTGGCGTCGTTCTATCTGGTGTCACAGGACGGGATGGCGAGGCAGGAGCCGCCCGCGTTCTCGGCGATGCCGAACGTGGGGGTGCCGGAACCGTCCCCGGGCTGGAAGCCCTGGATGCCGGGGGAGACGCAAGGGAACTCGCCCTCGGCTGCGGCAGTTGCCCCCCACGGGCCCGCTTCGTCTCTTGACCCGGTCGGTTCCGGCCCCGGTTCTGGCACGCCAGAGACCAAGGGCTCGTCCGTTGCCGCAGAGGACAGGAGTACGGCCGACGACCCCTTGCCGTCCGGCCATGAAGTGCGTGGGCCCATCGAATCTCCGAGTCGTCCGGTGGGTACGGAGATCGACAGCGTCGGCACATTGCCCCCGCAGACCACGAGCCCGGCAGCCGGGCCCCCTTCGGCGCCGTTGCCGCCAGTACCCCCTGAAAGCACTCTCGTCGCGCCTTGGGGCGGCGGCCGTGTCCAGCCCGGACCGACGACGTCGCCGCCGCCGGGAAGACCAGGCGCGGGCGGCCCGAGGGGTGTGTACGAAGGCTCTGGACGCGCTCTTGGAGCGCCGACCGGGCGGGCGGCTCCTGTTGGCCCGATCGCTCAGGGGAGGAGCGGCAATGCGCCGACGGCGCCCGGGCAACCGCCCGTAGGGCGCAGCGTCACCGGGGGCGCCCCGCGGTCCATAGGCGCGCCGAGCCCGCATTCCGGGGCCCCTCACACCACCGGTGCTCAGCGAACCCAAGGGGTCGTCGGGGGACGGCCCGTGTCGAACACTCTTTCCGGCCCGCCCGGGGCCTCGGCGCCGCGAAGTCGCGCCGCCGGCGGCACCACGGGAGTGATCGGAACCCCGAAAGATCGTGCGCCTGGCGGAGGAGGCCGCCGCAGTGGATTCACCGCAGGCGGCACCGGCCTGGCACGGCGTACCGCGGCCAAGCGGCAACGTTCCGACCGGGAGAACGACGAAAGCACGCAGAAGCCCGGTGAAGAGGTCCAGGGGGATGAAACGCGTCTGCCGGGCGAGCGTCGCCATGTACCACCAGTGATCGACTGACAGTGAGCGAGAGCGTGCAGGGCATGGAGCCAGGACTCGGCCGACACAGCAGAAGGGACGCCTCTTCACGGGGCGGCACAGGGAGACGTCTCTCATCCATAGGTTCAGTGGTCGGTGTCGTTGCGCTCCTGTCCGTGGGGTTCACGCCCTGCGCGGTTGCCGACTCCGTTGTGTCGAAGCAGTGGTACTTGGAGGCGATGAGTGCCGACGACCTGTGGAAGGCCAGCACGGGCCAAGGCGTCAAGGTGGCGGTCATCGACACGGGCGTCTCGGAGACACCCTCTCTCAAGGGACGTGTGCAGCCCGGCAAGGATCTGACGCGAGCGTCGGGCGGGCCTTTGGACGACTACAGCAGCCATGGGACCACTATGGCCGAGCTGATTGTCGGGTCCGGTCGAGGGGGACTCAAGGGCCTGGCGCCCGGAGCGGAGGTCATCTCCTTCCGTGTGGGTATGGGAAAGCGCTTCGCGGACAAGCCGGACAGTGTTCCGGCGGCAATTCGAGCTGCCGCCGACAGTGAGGCTCAGATCATCAACATGTCCTTCGGCGATGAATTTATGAGGCCTTCTGTCAAGGAGGCGGTGCGCTACGCGCACTCGAGAGGGAAGCTGATGTTCGCCTCTGTCGGCAATGAGGCAGAGAAGAAGAACACCATCGACTACCCGGCCGCACACCCGAACGTCACGGGGGTGTCCGCGGCCGACAGGTCCGGCAAGGTCGCCAAGTATTCGGAATTCGGCCCCTACGTGGATTTCGCCGCCCCTGGCATCGACATCCCCCGCTGGTGCGACGCCACCTTCCGCTCCTACTGCGAAGAAGGCGGCGGCACCAGCTCCGCCGCTGCCATCGCCTCCGCCTCCGCTGCCCTCGTCTGGTCCAAGCATCCGGACTGGACCGCCAACCAGGTCCTCCGCGTCCTCATCGACACCGCGGGACGCGACTGGCCCAAGGACGAGCCCAGTGACTACCTCGGCTACGGGCTGATCCGTCCCGCCCGCAATGTCGTCAAGGGCGAGGGCAGGCCCGGGCCCGCGGATATCGACCCGATCACGAACAAGAAGACACCGGTCACCGGCTCTGCCGTCGGCGGCGCCGCTCCGTCCGCCTCGGCCTCCGCTCCCGCCGCCTCCTCGCAGCCCTCCGATGCCGTTGCCGGTGCCGAATCTGGTGCCGACGAAGGTATCGACCAGCTGTGGATGGTGCTCGGCGGCATCGCCGCAGCCGCTGTGATCGCCGGGGGCACCTTCGCGGCGGTGCGAGCGCGACGCCGCTCCTGAACTCGCCGCGGCACCATTCCAATCAGCGCATATCCAGGAAGTTCAAGAAGGTTGACGAAGGGGGCCAGCCATGGCTGACGGCCAGAAGTTGAACAACCAGCAAGTGGCGCTTCTGAAGAAGGAGATCGTCGGCAAGTACGACTCCGTCCAGAAGCAGCTCAAGCGTCTCCAGGGCACGCTCGACATGATGGAGGGCAACTGGCGGGGCATCGGAGCCCACGCCTTCGACAAGAAGCAGACCGAGATCAACGAGCACATGCGGGCGATCGGCAACCTCCTGGTGGACTTCCTCGAAGGCATCAGCGGCAACGAGAAGCTCGTGGACGGCCTCGAGGACCAGGTCCAGTCGACGATGAACAGCATCGACGTCCAGTACGGCGGCAAGCACTCGGCCATCAGCAGCTACTGAGCGCCGGATCAGTCGGCGAAGCCCACCGAAACCCATCACTGAGAACCCACCACTGAGAAACGGGGCAGGCATGGCAAACGTTCACCTGGACGAACTCGCGGTCAAATACGGCGGCCTCGACGCCATCACCACCGAACTCGGCATCCAGGCCAAGCAGCTGGAGGCCGACCTCGCCGACATCAAGCGGGCCGTGGCCAAGGTGGCCGAGGGCTGGGAGGGCGAGGCCCACACGGCGTACACCGTGAAGCAGAAGGAATGGGACAACCACGTCGAGGCGATCCACCGGGCTCTCGTCGAGATCGGCCAGAAGGTCGGCCAGGCCGGCGGCGACTACCGCGGCGGCGACCTCAAGGGCGCCAGTTACTTCCAGTGAGCCCGAGCGCCGGGACGTGCTGCCCCGGACGTACGCAGGGCTGAGGGCCGGACGGGGTGGACGCACGCGGGAGGCGCCCACCCCGTCTCGTCCCCGTCATCCCTCGGCGGAAGCCCCGCCGTCCGTCGACAGGGACCCCGCCGCCACCCGGCAGGAACCCTGCCGTCACTCGCCAGAAACCCCGGCGCCACCCGGCAGGGGCCCCGACATCACTCCGCAGCAACCCCGCCATTCCGCGGCGACGGCTCCAGGTCGAACTCCCCGTCCCTGGCCCCCAGCACGAACGCCCGCCACTCCGCCTCCGTGTACCGCAGCACCGTCTCCGGGTCCAGCGACGAGCGCATCGCCACGGCGCCCTCGGGGAGGTAGGTGATCTCCACCCGTTCCTCGTGCTCCTCGGTGCCCGGCGCGCTGTGCCATTCGGCGCCGGAGATGTCCAGGGCGTAGAGCTCCTCCTTCTCGCGTTCCTTACGCGCCTTCTCCTGGGCCTCGATGTCCTTGGTCTCGATGTCCTGGGCCTCGGTGTCGTGGGCGTCGGTCATGGCGGAGGGGTCCCTTCACAACGTACGAAAGAGCGACGAAAGAGCTGCGCGTCCACCCTACTTGGGGTGATCCTCCCCTGTTCAGACGTTGCGGCAGCCCGCGCTCGGGCTCCCCGGACGGCACAGCAGACGGCACAACGGATCGCGCAACGGACGGCTCTCCGGAGGGAACCGCCGGCGGCACCGCGACGGCCGTCAGCCGTCTCCCTCCACCAACCCCGTCTGCACCATCGGCTTCCCCCGTCTCCGGGACACGAAGATGCCCCGCCCGGCCGGCATCGGACGCGGTCGTACGCCGCCCAGAAGGTCACCCTCGTCGGGGTCACCGGCCAGGATCACCCCCTGCGCGCCGAGTTCCTTCATCCGCTGCATGAACGGCTCGTACGCGGCCCGCCCCGCGCCTGCCGTCGAGCGGGCGATGATGAAGCGGACGCCCACGTCACGCGCGAAGGGGAGCAGCTCCGTGAGGACGCCCAGCGGGTTGCCGCTGGAGGTGGACACCAGGTCGTAGTCGTCGACGACCACGTACACCGTCGGGCCCCGCCACCAGCTGCGCTCGCGGAGCTGGCGCGCGGTCACGTCGGCGGGCGGGGTGCGCCGCTGGATCAGGTCGGCCAGCGCCGCCATGTGGTGGTCCATGGCGTTCGACATCGGGATGTACTCGGCCAGGTGCGAGGCCGGGGTGGCGTCGAGGAGCGAGCGGCGGTTGTCGACCACGAAGAGCTTGCAGACGTCACCGCTGTAGCGCTCCGTCAGCCGCTGGACGAGCAGCCTGAGCAGGTTGGACTTGCCCGACTCGCTCTCCCCGAGCACGAGGAAGAACGGGTCCTGCTCGAAGTCGACGAAGACCGGTTCGAGGTTGTTCTCGTCCAGAGCGAAGGAGACGCCCCGGTCGGGGAACAGGTGGCCCGGTGGCAGCTCGTCGGCCGGGAGTTCGCGCGGCAGCAGGCGGACCGCCGGTGCGCCCGGGGCCGTCCAGTGCCGGGACACCTCGGCGGCCAGCGCGGCCGTCGCGTCGGCGAGGTCGGTGTCGCGGGAGACCCCGTCGATACGGGGCACGGCCGCCATGAAGTGCTGCCTCTGCGGCGTCTGGCCCCGGCCGGGAACCCCGGCGGGGACGTTGGCCGCGACCTTGCGGTCGAACTCGGAGTCCAAGGTGTCGCCGAGCCGCAGTTCGAGCCGGTTCATCAGGTGGTCCTTGAGGTTCGCGCGCACCTCCATGGACCGGGACGCGGTGAGGACCAGGTGGACGCCGTAGCCAAGTCCGCGTGCCGCGATGTCCAGGACGGCGGGTTCCAGGCCCTCGTACTCGGACCGGAACGTGCCCCACCCGTCGATGACCAGGAAGACGTCACCCCACGGCTGGTCCGTCACCGGGATGTCCCCGCGGGCCCGGCGCGCCCGGAAGTCGGCGATCGACGCGATGCCCGCCGTACGGAAGTACTCCTCGCGCCGGGTGAGCACGCCGTACACCTCGGCGAGGGTGCGCCGCACCCGCTCGGGGTCCAGGCGCGAGGCGACCCCGCCGACGTGGGGGAGCGCGGCGACGGCCGCCATGCCGCCCCCGCCGAAGTCGAGGCCGTAGAGCTGCACCTCGTGCGGTGTGTGGGTGAGGGAGAAGGCCGCCATCAACGAGCGCACCAGGGTCGACTTGCCGGACTGCGGGCCGCCCACGACCTGCATGTGGCCCGCCGCGCCGGAGAAGTCGCACCACAGGGGCTCGCGGCGCTGCTCGAACGGCTTGTCGACCAGTCCCAGCGGTACGACGAGACGGCCCGCGCCCGCGTAACCGGCCGGGGTGAGCCCGCGGCCCTCGACGGCCGTCAGTCCGGGAAGGAGCGTGTCCAAGGAGGGCGGGCTCTCCAGCGGCGGCAGCCACACCTGGTGGGCGGCCGGGCCCTGTGCCTCCAGGCGGCGCACGATGACGTCGAGAACGGTGTCGGCGAGCGCGTCGTCCGCCTCGGGCCCCGGGCCGGAACCCGCCGCCGGGCGCGGACGCGGAACCGGCGCCGGCGCATACCGCACCGGCACCTCGGCCGCCGTGAAGAGCACGGGACGGCGGTCGACGGGGCGCGGCCCACTGACCGCGGCGGCCCGCGCGGTGCCCGAGCGGTACACCCCGGAGACGTAGGCCGCCTTGAACCGCACCATCTCGTCCGTGCCGAACTTCAGATAACCGGAGCCGGGGACGTTCGGCAGGTGGTAGGCGTCCGGCACCCCGAGTGCCGCCCGCGACTCGGCGGCGGAGAACGTGCGCAGCCCGACGCGGTACGAGAGATAGGTCTCCAGACCGCGGAGCCGCCCCTCCTCCAAGCGCTGCGAGGCGAGCAGCAGATGCACGCCGAGCGACCGACCGATGCGGCCGATCTGCACGAACATGTCGATGAAGTCCGGCTTGGCGGTGAGCAGCTCGCTGAACTCGTCGATCACCAGGACGAGCGAGGGGATCGACTGGAGCGGGGCCCCCGCCACCCGCGCCTTCTCGTAGTCGTGGATGTTCGCGTAGTTGCCCGCGTCGCGCAGCAGTTCCTGGCGGCGGTTGAGTTCGCCCCGGATCGAGTCGCCCATCCGGTCGACCAGCGTCAGGTCGTCGGCGAGGTTGGTGATGACCGCCGCGACGTGCGGCAGCTGGGCCATGCCCGCGAAGGTGGCGCCGCCCTTGAAGTCGGCGAGGACGAAGTTGAGGGTCTCCGACGAGTGCGTCACGGCGAGACCGAGCACCAGCGTCCGCAGCAGCTCCGACTTGCCGGAACCGGTGGCGCCGACACACAGCCCGTGCGGACCCATGCCCTCCTGCGCGGCCTCCTTGAGGTCGAGCATCACGGGGCGGCCGTCCTCACCGACCCCGATCGGGACGCGCAGCCGTTCCGCCTGGGTGCGCGGGCGCCACGTCCTGCCGGTGTCCACCGACTCCGCGTCGCCCAGGTTCAGCAGGTCGGTGAACTCCAGGTTGGCCAGCAGGGGTTCGGCCTCGTCACCGCCGGACGGTACGCGCAGCGGCGCCAGTTGGCGGGCCAGCGCCTCGGCCCCCTCGTAGGACAGGACGTCGGGCGTGCCCTCGTACACCAGGCCATGGCCCGACTCGATCCGCAACATCCCCGGGCGGACCGCGAGCGACAGGCCGCCACGCCCGTCGGCCGGCTCTCCCGGCACCAACTCCACGACCGTCACGCCCTGGAGCCCCTCGGGCGAGGCGAGCGCCGACAGCGCGGGCGGCGACAGGCCGTCGAGAAGGACGACGATGTGCGGCTCTTCGGGCAGCGGCGCGCCCTCGGGGTGGAAGCGCGGCCGCCCCTGGAAGTGGGCGGCGAGCATGGCTTCCAGTTCCGTCGGGTCACCGGTGACGAGGCGGCGGCTGCCGGCCCCGTCCGCGGCCCCCGGCGACTGGCTGTGCGGCAGCCACTTGGTCCACTCCCAGGCGGGCGCGGCGGACCGGCCCGCTCCGACGGCGATCACCAGCTCCTGGGGGGAGTGGAGCGAGGCGAGGGACGCGACGAGAGCGCGGGCCGTGCCGCGGGCCGTCTCGGGGTCTCCGCCGATCGTCACGTGGTAGAAGGCGCGCAGAGAGACGGCCATCGGCAGGTCTTCGAGGGTGCTGTGCGCGGCGAGGAAACGCCGCATCGCGTCTGCCGTGAGTGGCTCCAGCTCGTCCACCGGCGCGGTCTGCGGCGGCACGAGGGGCGTGGCGAGTTCCTGCGGGCCGAGACCGACGCGCACCTGCCCGAAGTCCTCGTCCCCGGCGCGGCGCTCCCACACCCGGCTGCCCTCGGCGACCAGCGCCCACAGCTGCTCGGGGGAGGGGTGGAGGTAGTACTGCGCGTCGCGTTGGGCCTTCGCGGTGTCCCGTGCCGCACGCCGGGTGTGCTGCAGGTACCGCAAGTAGTCGCGCCGCAGATCCGCCAACTGCCCCTGCGCCCCGCGCCGGTAGCGGATGAGCATCGCCACCGACATGGCCACCGTCGACGCGACCATGACCATGCCCATGACCTTCATGAACGGATGCGAGTTCGGCATGAAGAAGAAGACGACGGAACCGCCCATGCCGAGCATGGGGAGCAGCTGCATCAGTGCGCCCTCCTGCTGGTCCCGAGGCAGCTCGGGCGGAGGCCGCAACACCACTTCCTCACCGGACACTGCCGAGGGCAGGGCCCGAGGCGGGCGCTTGACGACGATGTGGCTCACTGGGCACCAAATCCCTTGCCGGGCCGGGGCGTTCCGTCCGCCACCCCGTGTCGGGCGAACGGCGACCGACGGGTGATCCTACTGACATCCTTGAGGACGTCCGGGCGATAGGGTGCCGATGCGCGCGTCGCACGGCACCGTGCGGACCGGCGCCCGCGCGGCTCACACACGTACGGGGCGCCGCGGGCGCGGTGCCGGCGACCGAGGGGGAACACCAGGTGGGCATGACGGCCTCCGCGACGACCGGCGGAGCAGGACGGACCGGTCACGCGACGGCTTCGGGGACCAGCGCGGGATTCGGCTTCTGCCGCGTCACGATCGTCGCCCCCGACAGCCGGATCGACGTGGCACTGCCCGACGACGTCCCGGTCGCGGACCTGTACCCCGAGATCCTGCGACTGTCCCGGCAGGGCCCGGCCGCGGGCGCGCCGGTCGGTTACCACCTCGTACGCCGTGACGGGGCCGTCCTGGACAGCGCCCGTTCCTTCGCCGCCCAGCGCATCCTCGAAGGGGAGCTGCTGACGCTGCGCCCCTTCTCGGAGTCGTTGCCCCCGGCCGTCTTCGACGACGTGTCCGAAGCGGTCGCGGCCGCCGTGACCCGGGACCGCATGCTGTGGAGCGCCGACCTGACGCGGGCCGCCGGGCTCACCGGCGCCGCGGCGTTCTCGGTGCTCCTGGCCTTCGTCGCCTGGACCGCCGCCCCGCGCCACGACATGAACGGCCTGCCCGGGATCCTCGCCGCCGTCGCAGGGCTCCTGCTGCTGACGCTCTCCGGGGTGCGGGCGCGCGTCTACGACGACCGTGCCGCCGCACTCGCGCTCGGTCTCGGCGCCCTGCCGAACCTCGCCGTGGCGGGCTCCGGGCTGCTCCCGCCTGCCGACGGCGAAGGCATCGGCCGCCTTCAGTTCCTGCTCGCCTGCACGGCCGTACTCGTCGCCTCCACGATCCTCACCCTGATCTCCCCGCGCGGCGACGGCCCCTTCGTCGCCTGCCTCTTCGCCTCGGCGGTAGGCCTCCTCGCCACCTTCCTCGCCACCCTCCGCCACCTCACACCGGCCGAGACGGCCGCACTGTGCGCCCCCTTCGCCGTGGGAGCCCTCGCCTTCCTCCCCGGGCTCGCCATGCGGTTCGCCCGCCTGCCCATCGGCTTCGAGCCCCCGGCCGGCGGCCACGGCCCCCACGAACCGGAGCACACCCCACAGGAACCCATCGACGTCGAGCGCGTCGCCGCCCGGGCCCGCCGCGGTCACGAGCTGCTGATCGGCCTGGTGGGCGGCTGCGCCCTGGTCGTCGTGGGCTCCGCGGCCGTCCTCGGCTTCTCCGACGACGCATGGGCGCAGCTCCTCGCCCTCGCCTCCGGCATCGCGATGCTCACCCGCGCCCAGCTCTTCCGCTACACCGCGCAGGTCGCGGCGGCCCTCGCCGCCGGCCTCACGGCGCTCGTCCTGCTCGGCGCGGGGCTGTGCCTCGACCCGCCGCGGGGCCTCCTGCGCGCCGCCCGGGCCGGTGACCCGGCCGCGCTCGACCTGCGTACCGTCTGGCTCGCCGCCGCGATCGCCACGGCCACGGCGCTGGCCACCGGCATCGCCCTGATCGTCACGCGCGCGGGCACGCGCACGGGCCCGCGCGCGGGTGTGACACCCTTCTGGGGCCGCTTCCTGGAGATCGCCGAGGGCTTCGTCCTCCTGACCCTGGTGCCGCTGACCCTCGCGGTCTTCGACGTCTACGCCAAGGCCAGAGCCATGACGAGCTGACGGCCCCGCCGCCGGAGGCGAAGCGCGCTCAAGCCGACTGGTACCCTGTTTGACGACCGTCTGTCTGCGCCCTGGTCCCCGGGACCGGAATCCGCGCCCGACGGCTCATCCCCGCCTCCCGAGTCACGGAAGCTCCCCTGAGATGTAGACCAGGGGCACTCGGAGGCACTCGAAGACATCACGAGGAGTACGCGTGTCGCTCGACACTGCTACGAAGAAGCAGATCATCACCGAGTTCGGCCAGAAGGAGGGCGACACCGGCTCCCCCGAGGTCCAGGTCGCCATGCTCTCGCGCCGCATCTCGGACCTGACCGAGCACCTCAAGACGCACAAGCACGACCACCACTCCCGTCGTGGTCTGCTGATCCTGGTCGGCCAGCGTCGCCGCCTGCTGCAGTACCTGGCCAAGAAGGACATCCAGCGCTTCCGCGCCCTGGTCGAGCGCCTCGGCATCCGCCGCGGTGCGGCGGGCGCCAAGTAAGACGCCGTGGAGGGAGCGGTTCCCACTCGAAGCACTCGAAGGGGGCCGCTCCCTTTGCCGTACGTGCGCTGCCGTACGTGCGCGCTGCCACCGACGCTTTTGTAGTGTGGGTGATGAAAGCACGTCCCCGCGGGTAGGGATCACGGAAGATCCACCGGCCCCCGGGACATGGAGCACGACCCCATGAGGGAGAGGCGCACCTCGCCGCCGCCGGTCCTCGGTAGTGGCCCCCGGGAGACATCCCCGGGTGCTTCGATCGAAGACCGGCCCGCACCCACGGCGCGCTTCTCCACCCAGTCCCGGTCCACGAAGGACCCACGGGGCGCCGCCTCCGGACCACACGGGCCCGGACGGCGAGAAGACGAAACGTAGACACGTAGGAGAACAGTGGAGAACGAGACCCACTACGCCGAGGCCGTCATCGACAATGGCACCTTCGGCACCCGCACCATCCGCTTCGAGACGGGCCGTCTGGCCCGTCAGGCCGCCGGCTCCGCCGTGGCCTACCTGGACGACGACACGATGGTCCTCTCGGCCACCACCGCGTCCAAGAAGCCCAAGGACCAGCTCGACTTCTTCCCCCTCACGGTGGACGTCGAGGAGCGCATGTACTCGGCCGGAAAGATCCCCGGCTCCTTCTTCCGCCGCGAGGGCCGCCCCTCCGAGGACGCGATCCTCACCTGCCGCCTGATCGACCGCCCGCTGCGCCCTTCCTTCAAGAAGGGCCTGCGCAACGAGATCCAGGTCGTCGAGACGATCATGGCTCTCAACCCCGACCACCTGTACGACGTGGTCGCGATCAACGCCGCCTCCTGCTCCACGCAGCTGGCCGGCCTGCCCTTCTCGGGCCCGATCGGCGCCACGCGCGTGGCCCTCATCAAGGGCCAGTGGGTCGCCTTCCCGACGCACACCGAGCTTGAGGACGCCGTCTTCGACATGGTCGTCGCCGGTCGCGTCCTGGAGGACGGCGACGTCGCGATCATGATGGTCGAGGCCGAGGCCACCGAGAAGACCATCGAGCTCGTCAAGGGCGGCGCCGAGGCGCCCACCGAGGAGGTCGTGGCCGCCGGCCTCGAGGCCTCCAAGCCCTTCATCAAGCTCCTGTGCAAGGCCCAGTCGGACATCGCCGCCAAGGCCGCCAAGCCCGTCGGTGAGTTCCCGATCTTCCTCGACTACGAGGACGACGTCCTGGAGGCCCTGACCGCCGCGGTCAAGACCGAGCTGGCCCAGGCGCTCACCATCGCCGGCAAGCAGGAGCGCGAGGCCGAGCTGGACCGCGTCAAGGCGCTGGCCGGCGAGAAGCTGCTCCCGAAGTTCGAGGGCCGCGAGAAGGAGATCTCCGCCGCGTACCGCTCGCTGACCAAGTCCCTGGTCCGTGAGCGCGTCATCAAGGAGAAGAAGCGGATCGACGGTCGCGGTGTCACCGACATCCGCACCCTCGCCGCCGAGGTCGAGGCCATCCCGCGCGTGCACGGCTCGGCGCTCTTCGAGCGCGGCGAGACCCAGATCCTGGGTGTCACCACGCTGAACATGCTCCGTATGGAGCAGCAGCTCGACACGCTGTCCCCGGTGACGCGCAAGCGCTACATGCACAACTACAACTTCCCGCCGTACTCCACCGGCGAGACCGGCCGCGTCGGCTCCCCCAAGCGCCGCGAGATCGGCCACGGCGCGCTCGCCGAGCGCGCGATCGTGCCGGTGCTGCCGACGCGCGAGGAGTTCCCCTACGCGATCCGTCAGGTCTCCGAGGCCCTCGGCTCCAACGGCTCGACGTCCATGGGCTCCGTCTGCGCCTCCACCATGTCGCTGCTGAACGCCGGTGTGCCGCTGAAGGCCGCCGTCGCCGGTATCGCCATGGGCCTGATCTCCCAGGAGATCGACGGCGAGACGCACTACGTCACCCTCACCGACATCCTCGGTGCGGAGGACGCCTTCGGCGACATGGACTTCAAGGTCGCCGGCACCAAGCAGTTCGTGACCGCGCTCCAGCTCGACACCAAGCTCGACGGCATCCCCGCCTCGGTCCTGGCCGCCGCGCTGAAGCAGGCCCGTGACGCGCGTCTGCACATCCTGGACGTCATGAACGAGGCCATCGACGTCCCGGACGAGATGTCCCCGAACGCCCCGCGGATCATCACCGTCAAGATCCCCGTGGACAAGATCGGTGAGGTCATCGGCCCCAAGGGCAAGATGATCAACCAGATCCAGGAGGACACCGGCGCCGACATCACGATCGAGGACGACGGCACCATCTACATCGGTGCCGCCCAGGGCTCGCAGGCCGAGGCCGCCCGCGCCACGATCAACGGCATCGCCAACCCGACCATGCCGGAGGTCGGCGAGCGCTACCTGGGCACCGTCGTGAAGACGACGACCTTCGGCGCGTTCGTCTCGCTCATGCCGGGCAAGGACGGTCTGCTGCACATCTCGCAGATCCGCAAGCTCGCCGGCGGCAAGCGCGTGGAGAACGTCGAGGACGTCGTCGGCGTGGGCCAGAAGGTCCAGGTCGAGATCGCCGAGATCGACTCCCGCGGCAAGCTCTCCCTCATCCCCGTCATCGACGGCGAAGAGGGCGACGAGCAGGCCGCCGACCAGAAGGACGACACCGACAAGTGACGTCGCGTAGCACCACGACGACGGCCCGCACCTCCTCGGAGGCGCGGGCCGTCGCCCGTACCCAAACCCTCATCAAGGGCGAGCACGGCATCGGCACCGTCCGCAGGACGACCCTCCCCGGAGGCCTGCGCGTCGTCACCGAGACCCTGCCCTCCGTCCGCTCCGCCACCTTCGGCATCTGGGCGAACGTCGGCTCACGCGACGAGACCCCGTCACTGAACGGCGCCACGCACTACCTGGAGCACCTCCTCTTCAAGGGCACCAAGAAGCGCAGCGCCCTGGACATCTCCTCCGCGCTCGACGCGGTCGGCGGCGAGATGAACGCCTTCACGGCGAAGGAGTACACGTGCTACTACGCGCGCGTGCTCGACACGGACCTGCCGCTGGCCATCGACGTCGTCTGCGACATGCTGACGGGCTCCCTGATCCGCCAGGAGGACGTGGACGCCGAGCGCGGCGTCATCCTCGAAGAGATCGCGATGACCGAGGACGACCCGGGCGACTGCGTGCACGACCTGTTCGCGCACACGATGCTCGGCGACACCCCCCTCGGCCGCCCGGTCCTCGGCACCGAGGAGACCATCAACGCCCTCGACGCCGACCGCATCCGCCGCTTCTACAAGAAGCACTACGACCCCACGCACCTGGTGGTCGCCGCCGCGGGCAACATCGACCACACCAAGGTCGTACGTCAGGTCCGCGCCGCCTTCGAGAAGGCCGGCGCCCTCGGGCGCACCGACGCCACCCCCCTGCCCCCGCGCCAGGGCTCCCGCGCCCTGCGCACCTCGGGCCGCGTCGAGCTCATCAACCGCAAGACCGAGCAGGCCCACGTCATCCTCGGCATGCCGGGCCTGGCCCGCACCGACGAGCGCCGCTGGGCCCTCGGCGTCCTGAACACCGCGCTCGGCGGCGGCATGTCCTCCCGCCTCTTCCAGGAGGTGCGGGAGAAGCGGGGCCTGGCCTACAGCGTGTACTCGTACACCTCGGGCTTCGCGGACACCGGCCTCTTCGGCGTGTACGCGGGCTGCCGCCCGAGCCAGGTGCACGACGTGCTGAAGATCTGCCGCGACGAGCTGGACCAGGTCGCGCAGCACGGCCTGTCGGACGACGAGATCGGCCGCGCCATCGGCCAGCTCGCGGGCTCCACCGTCCTCGGCCTGGAGGACACCGGCGCCCTGATGAACCGCATCGGCAAGAGCGAGCTGTGCTGGGGCGAGCACATGTCGGTCGACGAGATGCTGGCCAAGATCTCCGCGGTCACCCCCGACGAGGTGCGCGAAGTGGCCCGTGACGTCCTCGGCCGCCGCCCGTCCCTCGCGGCCATCGGCCCGCTCAAGGACAAGCAGGCGGCCCGCCTCCACGACGTGGTCGCCTGACACGCAAGGCTCAACGCCTCAGGGCTCGACGTAAGGAATGAAGGACATGAGCAAGCTGCGCGTGGCGGTCATCGGCGCCAGGGGCCGCATCGGCTCCGAGGCCGTCAAGGCCGTCGAGGCCGCCGACGACATGGAACTGGTCGCGGCGCTCGGCCGGGGGGACCAGTTGGAGACCCTCACCGAGTCCGGCGCCCAGGTCGCGGTCGAACTGACCCACCCCGACGCGGTGATGGGCAACCTCGACTTCTGCGTGCGCCACGGCATCCACGCCGTGGTCGGCACGACGGGCTGGACCGACGAGCGCCTCGCGCACCTGCGTACGTCGCTGGCGGCGTCCCCGGAGACGGGCGTGCTGATCGCCCCGAACTTCTCCATCGGCGCCGTCCTGACGATGAGGTTCGCACAGCTCGCGGCGCCCTACTTCGAGTCCGTCGAGGTCGTCGAGCTGCACCACCCGAACAAGGCGGACGCCCCCAGCGGCACCGCTACCCGCACCGCCCAGCTCATCGCCGAGGCCCGCCGCCGCGCGGGCAGCCCGGCCCAGCCCGACGCCACGTCGACGGCGCTGGACGGCGCCCGCGGCGCGGACGTCGACGGGGTACCGGTGCACTCCGTGCGCCTGCGGGGGCTCCTCGCGCACCAGGAGGTCCTGCTGGGCGGCGAGGGGGAGACCCTGACCGTCCGCCACGACTCGCTGCACCACAGCAGCTTCATGCCGGGCATCCTGCTCGGCGCGCGCCGGGTGGTGAGCACTCCTGGCCTGACCTTCGGCCTGGAACACTTCCTGGACCTCGGCTGACCCGGAAGCGGACCCCATGCGAGCGAAGATCACCTACGCCGTCACGGCGGCCGTCCTCGTCGTCTACTTCGTCCTGGTCGGCAGCCGTGGCGTGCTCCTGATCCAGCACGGCACCGTGCTCACCGTCACCTTCGGTGTCGCGGTGCTGATCCTGCCGTTCATCGGCATCTGGTTCCTCTGGAAGAACACCCAGTTCGTCCAGCGCGCCAACCGTCTCGCCGCCGAGCTGGAGGCCGAGGGCGGACTGCCCGTCGACGAGCTGAGGCGCACCCCGGGCGGCCGCATCGACCGCGACTCGGCCGACGAGGTCTTCGCCCGCCGCAAGGCGGAGACGGAGGACGCGCCGGACGACTGGCGCTGCTGGTTCCGTCTCGCCGTCGCCTACCACGACGCGCGGGACACCCCCCGCGCGCGCAAGGCCATGCAGCGGGCGATCGCCCTGCACGCGGGCAAGCCGGTCAACGTCTGATCAGGCCGTGGGCCGGTACTCCTCGGCCCACCCCTCGATGGAGTCGGCGGCCTGGTTGAAGGCCTCGTGCCGGGCCAGGAAGTCGGCGTTGCGGTCGGTCATCAGCAGCTGCCCGTCGGCCGCCTCACCACGGCGTACGAGGATGAGGGCCTGCCCCTGCACCGTGCGGGGCAGCCCCATCCACCGCACGGGCTGCTGCGCGGTCCGCACGGCGGAGATCTGCTCCCACGGCACGGTCCGCGTACGCAGGAAGCCGACCCGGCGCACCCCGCGCGCGCTCACCCAGGTGCCCACGCGCAGCAGGCGCAGGGAGCCGACGATGACGCCCACGGCCAGAGCGGCGCAGATCGCGCCACCCGTGAGCGAGTCCGCGAACGCGACGATCACGGCGGCGAAGAGCAGATACGAGGCGAGCAGCAGCGAGAGCGCGGCGGCGCCGACCCGCCAGGGGCCGGGGCGGTAGGGGCGGCGCCACTGATCACGGTCGTCGAAGGGCAGCGGTACATCGTCCGCCACGTCGTCGACAGTGCGGTCCGCGGTCAGGAAAGGCAGGGGCACGGGCTGATCCTCACTCAATCCGCACATGGGCTGTGCCCGGTGAGGCTATCGAGCCGTGCCCCCCGCTACCACCCATGGGGGGCCATGGGGGTGCCTCCCACGCCTTCAGGGCAGTGGGGGCGGGTCAGAAGCCGCCCGGCCGGCGACCCCGGCAGGTCAGCGGCCGTTCGACGCCTCGGACTGCTGCGTCTTGGCGGGCGACTGGTCCGCCGACATGGCGGGCATCCCGAAGAGCAGGGAGCCTACGAGACCGGCCACCACGGTCAGGCCTATGAGCGTGCGGCCCATGATCTGACCGGCCGACGCGCGCTCTCGGGGCGGGGGAGTGATGTTGCTGCGGAACTTGTCGGCTTCGGCGATGAAGGCGAACGGGACGGGCTCTCGCCGACGGAACATGGGGCGCGCTTCTCCTCACGGGTATCGAACTTTCTCTCTCATCTGGACAGACGCTCGTATCGCCCAAAAGGTGCCCTGTTTCGGCAAATTAGTCGAAGAATGTCGTGGCGGGTCACCGAACGGCCGATTGTCGGCGGCGGGCCATAGAGTGGGCGCCGCCCGAGTGATGCACATGGAAGGACCCCCGCCTGTGAGCGAGACCCCCACCGAAGACCTCAAGCCCAGCTTCCGCAGCGAGGTCACCGTCGAGCTGGTGAAGCACGCCGCCACCGACTCCGACGTCCTGTGGGCCGCCCGTGTCTCCACGGCGGGCGAGCAGTCGCTGGACGAGCTCCAGAAGGACCCGGAGCGCTCCAAGGGGCTGATCAACTACCTGATGCGGGACCGCCACGGCAGCCCCTTCGAGCACAACTCGATGACGTTCTTCATCAGCGCCCCCATCTTCGTCTTCCGCGAGTTCATGCGACACCGCGTCGGCTGGTCGTACAACGAGGAATCGGGGCGCTACAGGGAGCTGGAGCCCGTCTTCTACGTCCCCGACGAGTCCCGCAAGCTGGTCCAGGAGGGCCGCCCCGGGAAGTACGTCTTCGTGGAGGGCACCCCGGCCCAGCAGGAGCTGACCGGCCGCGTCATGGAGGACTCCTACCGCCAGGCCTACGAGGCGTACCAGGAGATGCTCGCCGCCGGCGTCGCCCGCGAGGTCGCCCGCGCCGTGCTCCCCGTCGGCCTCTACTCCTCGATGTACGCGACGTGCAACGCCCGTTCGCTGATGCACTTCCTCGGCCTGCGCACCCAGCACGAGCTGGCCAAGGTCCCGTCCTTCCCGCAGCGGGAGATCGAGATGGTCGGCGAGAAGATGGAAAAGTACTGGGCGGAACTGATGCCTCTCACCCATGCGGCCTTCAACAAGAACGGACGCGTGGCGCCGTAAGGCACTGATGTACGGGTACGTGGAGCGAAGTGTCCGTATTGCGGCACTTCGTGAAGTTCATCTAGCCTGATCAAACGGACCCGGCACTGCTTGAACCCCCGAGCAGGCAGTGCCGGGCTCCGCACTTGTCAGGTCCGCTCACGTCCCCCGAGGGGGGACCCCGTGCTGAGCAGCGAGTAGCGTGTTACCCATGGCTCCGACCTCCACTCCGCAGACCCCCTTCGGGAGGGTCCTCACCGCCATGGTCACGCCCTTCAAGGCGGACGGCGCACTCGACCTCGACGGCGCGCAGCAGCTCGCCGCCCACCTGGTGGACGCAGGCAATGACGGCCTGATCATCAACGGCACCACCGGCGAGTCCCCGACTGTCAGTGACGCGGAGAAAAACGAGCTCGTACGGGCCGTACTGGACGCCGTCGGAGACCGCGCCCACGTCGTCGCGGGCGTCGGTACGAACGACACCCGGCACAGCATCGAGCTCGCCCACGCCGCCGAGCAGGCCGGCGCCCACGGCCTCCTGACCGTCACGCCGTACTACAACAAGCCCCCGCAAGAGGGACTGCTGCGGCACTTCACGGCGATCGCCGACAGCACCGAGCTGCCGGTCATGCTCTACGACATCCCGGGCCGCAGCGGCGTACCGATCAACACCGAGACGATCGTCCGCCTCGCGGAGCACCCCCGGATCGTCGCCAACAAGGACGCCAAGGGCGACCTCGGCCGCGCGAGCTGGGCCATCGCCCGCTCCGGCCTGGCCTGGTACTCCGGCGACGACATGCTGAACCTCCCGCTCCTTTCGGTCGGCGCGTGCGGCTTCGTCTCCGTCGTGGGCCACGTCGTCACCCCCGAACTGCGCGCGATGCTGGAGGCGTACCTCACGGGTGACGTCCAGAAGGCCACGGAGATCCACCAGAAGCTGCTGCCGGTCTTCACGGGCATGTTCCGCACGCAGGGTGTCATCACGACCAAGGCGGCGCTCGCCCTCCAGGGCCGCCCCGCCGGCCCGCTGCGCCTGCCGATGGTGGAGCTGACGGCCGAGGAGACGGCACAGCTCAAGATCGACCTCGCCGCGGGCGGGGTACAGCTGTAACCACGGACTTCACAACTGAATACGTTCCACCCAACAACAACTGCTACTGCACGAACGTCATACGCGCCACGTGCCCCGGAGGTACGTGGCGCGCGTGGTGAGGAGAGTCTTTTGAGTCATCCGCATCCTGAACTCGGCGCCCCGCCCAAGCTCCCGAAGGGCGGCCTGCGGGTCACCCCGCTCGGCGGCCTCGGCGAGATCGGCCGCAACATGACCGTATTCGAGTACAACGGTCGCCTCTTGATCGTCGACTGCGGAGTGCTCTTCCCCGAGGAGGAGCAGCCCGGGATCGACCTGATCCTGCCGGACTTCACGTCCATCAGGGACCGTCTCGACGACATCGAGGGCATTGTCCTCACCCACGGTCACGAGGACCACATCGGTGGTGTCCCCTTCCTCCTGCGCGAGAAGCCGGACATCCCGCTGATCGGCTCCAAGCTGACCCTCGCGCTGATCGAGGCGAAGCTCCAGGAGCACCGCATCCGTCCGTACACGCTCGAGGTCGTCGAGGGCGACCGCGAGCACCTGGGCCCGTTCGACTGCGAGTTCATCGCGGTCAACCACTCCATCCCGGACGCCCTGGCCGTCGCCATCCGCACCCCCGCGGGCCTGGTCGTCGCCACCGGTGACTTCAAGATGGACCAGCTGCCGATGGACGGCCGCCTGACCGACCTGCACGCGTTCGCACGGCTGAGCGAAGAGGGCATCGACCTCCTCCTCTCCGACTCCACGAACGCCGAGGTGCCGGGCTTCGTCCCGCCGGAGCGCGACATCTCGGGCGTGATTCGCGGCGTCTTCGCCGGCGCCCAGAAGCGCATCATCGTGGCGAGCTTCGCCAGCCATGTGCACCGCATCCAGCAGATCCTGGACGCCGCGCACGAGTACGGCCGAAGAGTCGCCTTCGTCGGCCGCTCGATGGTCCGCAACATGGGCATCGCCCGCGACCTGGGCTACCTGCGCGTCCCGCCGGGCCTCGTGGTGGACGTCAAGACGCTCGACGACCTGCCCGACAGCCAGGTCGTCCTGGTCTGCACGGGTTCTCAGGGCGAGCCGATGGCCGCGCTCTCCCGCATGGCCAACCGCGACCACCAGATCCGCATCGTCCAGGGCGACACGGTGATCCTGGCGTCGTCGCTCATCCCCGGCAACGAGAACGCGGTCTACCGCGTGATCAACGGCCTGACCCGCTGGGGAGCCAACGTCGTCCACAAGGGCAACGCGAAGGTGCACGTCTCCGGCCACGCCTCGGCCGGCGAGCTGCTGTACTTCTACAACATCTGCAAGCCCAAGAACCTGATGCCGGTCCACGGCGAATGGCGCCACCTGCGCGCCAACGCCGAGCTGGGCGCCCTCACCGGCGTCCCGCACGACCGCATCGTGATCGCCGAGGACGGCGTCGTCGTGGACCTCGTCCAGGGCAAGGCGAAGATCGTCGGCAAGGTCCAGGCCGGCTACGTGTACGTCGACGGCCTCTCCGTCGGCGACGTCGGTGAGCCCGCGCTGAAGGACCGCAAGATCCTCGGCGACGAGGGCATCATCTCGGTCTTCGTCGTGGTGGACTCCAGCACCGGCAAGATCACCGGCGGTCCGCACATCCAGGCCCGCGGCTCGGGCATCGACGACGGGGTCTTCACCTCCGTCATCCCGAAGGTCCAGGAGGTCCTGGAGAAGTCGGCCCAGGACGGCGTCGTCGAGCCCCACCAGCTGCAGCAGCTCATCCGCCGCACGCTGGGCAAGTGGGTGTCGGACAACTACCGCCGACGCCCGATGATCCTGCCCGTGGTCGTCGAGGTCTGACCCTCCTGACCGCGTGATCTCCGGAGCGGGGCACCTCGATTTGCATCGGGGCGCCCCGCTCCGTTAGGTTTACGGCTCCGCCCAACCGGGAAGCACCGCGCACTGTGTGCGAGGAGCTGCTCCGACCGGGGCGGGAAATCCGACTCAGAACTTCTGATAAAGTCGGAGCCGCCGGAAAGGGAAACGCGAAAGCCGAAAGGCCGGAGCGGGAACCGGAAAGGCACCGAGGAAATCGGACACGAAAGAGTCTGATAGAGTCGGAA
>NZ_JBVISC010000012.1:0-214363 GCF_055575715.1 Streptomyces sp. NPDC034037
GCGTGTGCGTCCTGGAGGATCCAGCCGAGGCGCTCGGGGGGGTTGGCGGGGTCGAGGGGGAGGTAGGCGGCGCCGGACTTGAGGACGCCCAGGAGGGCGGGGATGAGGTGGGTGCCGCGTTCCAGGCAGACGCCGACCAGGGTGTCGGGCCGGGCACCCAGGGCACGCAGGCGGTGGGCGATGCGGTTGGCCCGCTCGTTCAGTTCGCGGTAGGTGAGCTGCTCGTCCTCGAAGACCAGAGCGACCGCGTCGGGAGTGCGGGCGGCCTGCGCTTCGAAGGCCTGGTGCACACAGACATCGACCGGCTCAGGGACACAACGATTCCACTCACCGAGCAACCGCCCCATCTCCTCGACAGACAGCATGGCCTGCGCGGACAGCGGGTCCTTGGGGCGGGCCGTGACCGACTCCAGGAGCCGGAGGTAGTGCCCGGTCATCCGCTCGACCGTCGCGCGGTCGAACAGCGAGGTGGCGTAGCCGAGTCGGGCCTGCATCGGCTGCCCCTCGGAGGCGTGCGTCACATTCAGCGTCAGGTCGAACTTGGCGATCCGGTCCTCCAGGACCGGCTCCACGTCCAGGCCGGGCAGGTCGAAGGCCGTCGTCCGGTCCTCGTGCATGACGAAGTCGGCCTGGAAGAGCGGGGTGCGGGCGAGGTCGCGTTCCGGCTGGAGGTCGTCGACGAGACGGGCGAAGGGCACCGACTGGTGCTCGAAGGCGTCCAGGACGGTCGCGGCGGTGGCCGTGAGCAGCGCGCTGAAGCCGGGATCGCCGGACCAGCGGCCGCGGGCGACCAGAGTGTTGATGCCGTAGCCGATGACCTGCTGAAGTTCCGGGCGGTTGCGACCGGACACCGTGACGCCGACCGGGATGTCGGACGTACCGGTGTAGCGGGACAGCAGCACCTGGTAGACGGCGAGAAGGAAGGCGAACGGCGTGGTGCCGTGCTCCAGGCTCAGTTCGCGAACCCGGTCCGCCAGTGCGGCCGGGACGGTGAACGGCACGGAGTCGCCCGCCCAGGCGCGGACCGCGGGCCGGGGTCGGTCGGTCGGTAGGTCGAGCGGGCCGCTGTCCGCCAACTGAGCGCGCCAATAGGAGAGTTCACGCTCAAGCGTTTCACCGGTCAGGTGCCGGCGCTGCCATGCGGCGTAGTCGGCGTACTGGACCGGGAGCGGTTCGAGTGTGGCGGTGGCGCCGGTGACCGAAGCCCCGTACAGAGTGCTGAGTTCGTGGGCGAACACCCGCATCGACCAGGCATCGCAGGCGATGTGGTGGAAGACGACGACGAGGACGTGCTCGTGTTCGGACAGCCCGACCAGCGTGGCCCGCACCGGCCAGTCCCGTTCCAGGTCGATGGGGAGCGCGATCTCGGCCTCCACCGCGGCCCGCATCCCGGCCTCGTCGGGCACGTCGAGCACCGGCAGGCCGACCGGCCGCGGCGCGTCGATCAGCTGTACCGGCTCGCCGTCCGTACCGAGCGTGTAGCGGGTGCGCAGGATCTCGTGGCGCTCCAGGATCCGCTCCCAGGCGGCGGCCAGCGCCTCGACGTCCAGCGGGCCGCGCAGCCGCAGCACGAGCGGCACCACGTACTCGACGGAGTCCGGGTCCATCCGGTTCAGGAACCACATCTGCTGTTGGCCGAAGGACAGCGGCAGTGGCGCGTCGCGGTCCGCACGGTCGATCAGGGGGCGGCGCGCGGTGCGGCCGCCCTCCCCGGCCAGTCGGCGGCGGAGCAGTTCGGCACGTACCGAGGCCGCGTCCTGCGGGTGGGCAACCATGTCGTCGGTGTTCATGCCGTGTACTCCTCGGTAAGGACGTTGGTACGAATGCGTTCGACCGCCTCGGCCAGTCGGCCGACGGTGGGGTGGTCCAGGACGGTGCGGACGCCGATGCCGCACCCGAGTTCGCGGTGCAGTCGCTCCGCCAGCCGGACGGCGAGTACGGAAGTGCCGCCGGACTGGAAGAAGTCGTCGTCGACGCTCGCCGGTGCGCTGCCGAGGACGTCCTTCCAGCAGCCCGCGAGCAGTTCCTGGAGCTCTCCTTCGGGTGGCCGGGAGACGGCGGCCGGACTGTCCGGCCAGGGCAGTGCCCGTCGGTCGGCCTTGCCGCTGATGGTGAGTGGGATCCGGTCGACCGGCACGAAGGTGCCGGGGATCATGTACGACGGCAGGGTGCTTCCCAGATAGCGACGCAATCGGGCCGCGTCGATCCGGCCACCGCCCACCACATGGGCGGCCAGCATGCCGTTCTCCCGCAGGGTGACCACGGCCTCGCGGATACGGGGATGGCTGGTGATCGCGGACTCGATCTCACCCAGTTCGATGCGGTAGCCGCGGATCTTGACCTGGGTGTCGATCCGGCCGAGGAATTCGAGGGTGCCGTCCTGCAGGCGCCGGGTGAGGTCCCCCGTGCGGTACAACCTGCTGCCGGGCGGGCCGTACGGATCGGGGACGAACTTCTCGGCGGTCAGGTCGGGGCGGCGTAGATAGCCGCGGGCCAGACCCGGGCCGCCGATGTGCAGTTCTCCGGGCACGCCGGGCACGGTGTGACGGCCGGCGCTGTCCAGCACGTGCAGCTGGTAGTGGGCGAGCGGCGCGCCGAGCGGGACGCCGGGCAGGGGCGCGTCCGGCACCTCCCAGGCCGACGCCCAGATGGTCGCCTCGGTCGGGCCGTACACGTTGACCAGACGGCCGACCCGGGAGCGCAGCTCTTGCGCCAGCCGCACGGGCAACTCCTCACCGCCCGCCAGCGCCACCAACCCCGGCCGGTCGAAACCGGCGGCGAGCAGCACCCGCCAGCCGGAGGGAGTCGCCTGGACGTGGGTAATGCCATGTGCCGCGACCAGCGCGGTCAGGGCGTCGGGACGGCCGGCCTGTGCACGCGAGGCGAGCACGATCCGGGCGCCGGTGGTGAGCGGCAGATGGATCTCCAGGTGGGAGATGTCGAACGACACCGAGGTGGAGGCGAGCCAGGTGGCCCCGGGCCCGCCGGACAGCCAGCCGAAGGCCCCGACAAGGGTGGCGAGGGCGCTGTGCGGCACGGCCACGCCCTTGGGGCGGCCGGTGGAGCCGGAGGTGTAGATGGCGTACGCCAGGTTGCCGGGGGAGACGGGGAGGTCCGGATCGCTGTCATCCGGGTGCTCGTCACCGCCGTCCGGGGGCACGAGAGTGCCGTGGTAGGTGGGAGGGACGACCGCGGCGGTGGTGTCGTCGGCGATGAGCAGTGTGGCGTGTGCGTCCTGGAGGATCCAGCCGAGGCGCTCGGGGGGGTTGGCGGGGTCGAGGGGGAGGTAGGCGGCGCCGGACTTGAGGACGCCCAGGAGGGCGGGGATGAGGTGGGTGCCGCGTTCCAGGCAGACGCCGACCAGGGTGTCGGGGCGGGCACCCAGGGCACGCAGGCGGTGGGCGATGCGGTTGGCCCGCTCGTTCAGTTCGCGGTAGGTGAGCTGTTCGTCCTCGAAGACCAGAGCGACCGCGTCGGGAGTGTGGGCGGCCTGCGCTTCGAAGGCTCGGTGCACACAGAGCGGAGCGCCGACGAGGGCATGCTGCCGGATCGGCTCCGGGGCGGATGCGGTCCCCGTGTCGCCCTCCGCGTCGGCCGCCATCGATTCCAGGACGTGCCGGTACATCGCGGTCAGCAGGTCCGCGTGATCGCGCCCGATGGCGTCTGTGCGGGTGGCCAGCTCAAGGCGGCCGTCGACACTGGTCACCTGAAGCGCGAACTCCGTGTCGGCGAGGTGGCGTTCGACCCCGAGAGAGGGCCTGTCGAGGTGGTCGAAGACGACCGTGACCAGCCGATTCACCCCGGCCACCCGCTGGATCGCGGGCAGCGGGCAGCGGGCGTGACGGTGCAGCTCACGCTCCTGGGCCTCGGTCTGCGCGACCAGCCGCAGCCAGGTGGCCGGGGCACCGCGGTGCGGGAACGGCAGCGTGTCCGGCGGCGGCCCCACGACCCGTTCGGTGCCCGGCGCACCGAGTGTGTCGCGGCTGACCACGCCCGTGTGAAAGGCCTCTTCGGCGGTGAGCGAAGCCATCACCTTCAGGTGCGCGGCGAGCAGTACCGTCCGCAGTGAGGTGTCGGCCCGGTCGGCGAGCGCGCGCAACCCGTCCACCAGGTCCTCGAACGTCACGCCGAGCCGGTACCGTTCCACCGGGCCGTTCCGGTCGGCCCAGGCCTCCGGCAGTACCAGGGGGGCGTGTGTGGCGGTGAGCCGCCGCCAGGGGACGAGGGCATCGGGGTCGTCCACGGCGACCAGTTCGGCCGAGACCCGCTCGGCAGGGTCCGGGCCGGGTGGCGGGAGCACGGGCGGCCGCCCGCTGTCGCGCAGGCCGCGGTACAGGGCGAGCAGAGCCTCGCACAAGGCGTCGGCGTCGTCGATCAGCGCCCCGCAGTAGGTGACGGTGAGCCGCCAGGCCCACTCGGACTCCACGTGGACGTCGAACCGCAGCAGCGGTGCGGCGGCCGGGTCGAACGGGGTGGCCCGCCGCGCGGCCGTGCAGGCCGCCAGTTCCCGCGCCTGCCGGTCCTGGTCGTGTTTTCGCAGGTCGTGCACGCCCACGGGGACCCGGCCCGTGGCGTGGACGAGGTGCAAGGGGCGGGAGTAGCCGGTCAGGTCCATCGAGGTACGCAGCAGCGTGAGGCGCTCGGTGAGCAGCGCCACCGCCCGGCTGAAGACCGTCTGCTCGAACGGACATTCTTCCCGGACATGCAGGGCGTGCAGGGCGTGGTAGACCGGTCCGTGGTCCGCAGCCCGCATTTCCACGAGCATCCCGGCCTGAGCCATGGACAGTGGGTACGCGTCCGTCACGTCCTCGGGCAGCCGCCGCCGGTCCTCGTCCGTGATCAGTGCGAACGGCTTCATGTCGAGTACTCCTCCAACTCGGCCTCGGACAGCTGCTCCAGCTCTGCGCGGATCAGGTCCTCGACGGCCTGGGCGAGGCGGCGGACGGTGGCGCTCTCGAAGACGGCCCGGATCGGGATGTCGACGTCGAAGGCGTCCTGCACCATCGACACCATCCGGATCGCCAGGATCGAGTGACCACCCAGCTCGAAGAAGCCGTCCTCGACGCTCACGCGCTCCAGGCCGAGCACCTCGCACCAGATCTCCGCGATCCGCTCCTCGGCGGGTGAGGCGGGGGCGACCGTCGGCCGCTTGGGGTCGATGACCCCGGGGGCGGGCAGTGCCCGCTGGTCGAGCTTGCCGTTCGAGGTGAGCGGCAGCGCGTCCAGAGCGACGAAACCGCTTGGGACCATGTAGTCGGGCAGCGCGGCGGCCAGTCGGTCACGGACCTGGTCCGTGTCCAGCGCCGTGCCGTCCGCCGGGACCAGGTAGGCGACCAGCGCCTTCTCCCCGGCCGGGGTCTCCCGCACCACCACGGCGGCCGCCCGGACCGCGGGGAGGCTCAGCAACCGGCTCTCGATCTCGCCCGGCTCGATGCGGTAGCCGCGCAGTTTGACCTGGTCGTCGATCCGGCCGAGGAAGGCGATCGAGCCGTCGGCCAGCCGCCGGGCGAGATCACCGGTGCGATACAGCCTGCTGCCGGCCGGCCCATAGGGGTTGGGCACGAACGTTTCGGCAGTCAGGTCGGGGCGGCCCAGGTAGCCGCGGGCCAGCCCTTCCCCGCCGACGCACAGTTCGCCCGCGACACCGGGCGGCACCGGCCTGGCCCCGGCGTCCAGCACGTAGGCCGTGGTGTTCGGCAGCGGCAGGCCGAGCGGCACGGTGGTGTCGTGCGGGCGGGTGACCGGGTGCGTCGTGGAGCCGATGGAGTTCTCGGTCGGGCCGTACTCGTTGATCAGCCGGCCGTCACCGAGCGCCTCCCGCCAGCGGTTGGCGGTCCGGGCGCCGAGCGCCTCCCCGGCGACCACGATCCACTGGGCCAGAGCGGACATCTGCTCGTCGGTCAGCTGGTGGGCCAGCAGCTCCAGGTGTCCGGCGGCGAGCTTGATGAAGCTGTACGGTCCACCGGCGGCCAGGGTCCTGCCGAGCGCGCCGAGGTCCAGGTCGGCGGGGAGCAGGTGGACCGGCTGCCCGGCCATCAGCGGGGCGAAGAGGTTGGTGGCCGGCAGGTCGAAGGCGATCGACGAGAACAGCGGCGCTCCGCCCGGGGTCGTCACGAGGTCCCGCACGGCCCACTGGAGGTGGTTGGACAGGCCCGCGTGGGTCACCATCACACCCTTGGGGCGGCCGGTGGAACCGGAGGTGTAGATGACGTATGCCAGCTCCTGCGGGCTGATCGCGCGGGGCAGCGGCGTCGCGGGCCGGGCGTCCACGGCCGTCCGGTCGGCGTCCAGCAGCACCCGCGGCCCCCGGTGGCCGTCCGGGACCAAGGCGGACTCGGTGACCAGCAGCGCGGCCCCGCTGTCCGCGAGGATGTGTTCGATGCGCTCGGCCGGGACCGCCGGGTCCATCGGGACGTATGCGGCGCCCGCCTTCCACACGCCCAGCAGCGCGGGCAGCAGATCGAGACCCCGGTGGAGCAGCACGCCGACCGTCGTACCCGGCCCGGTGCCCAGATCCCGCAGGTGATGGGCGATCCGGTTGGCGCGCTCGTCCAGTAGGCGGTACGTCAGCTCGTCGTCGCCGTAGCGGACGGCGACCGCGTCGGCGTTGGCGACGGTCTGCTGCTCGACGAGGTCGAGGACCGGGACGCGCTCCCAGTCGGCGCACGTGTCGTTCCACCGGGTCAGTGCTTCTGCGCGGGCCTCGGACGACATGACCTCGACCGCGCCCAGCGCGCGGTCGGGAGCGGCTGTGACGGACTCGACCAGCCGCACGAGACCGGCACCCAGTCGCTCGACCGTCCGCCGCTCGAACAGGGCGGTGGCGTATTCCAGGGCGCCGCTCCAGCTGCCGTCCCGCTCGGTGCGGACGTACAGTGTGAGGTCGGTCTTGGCGACCCGCCGGTGGTACAGGTACCCGCTGTGCCCCTCGTCGGGCATGCCACCGCCGGTCGGCCCGTCGGTGAAGTTGAACGCCACCTGGTAGAGCGGGGTACGCGAGGGGTCGCGCTCCGGGCGCAGCTCCTCGACCAGACGCTCGAAGGGGACGTCCTGATGGGCGAAACCCTCCAGCGCGGTCTGCCGCACGGACTCCAGCGCCTCGGTGAAGCCGAGCGCCGCGTCCAGCCGGCAGCGCAGAACCAGGGAGTTGAGGAAAAAGCCGACCGTGCGTTCGAGGCCGGGCTGTTCCCGGCCCGCCGTCGGCACGCCGACCGGGACATCCCACTGCCCGGAGTGCCGGGCGAGCAGGGTGGCGAAGGCGGTCAGCAGGATCATGAACGGTGTGGCGCTGTGCCGCTGTCCGAGCGTGCGGACGGCTTCGGCGAGCGGCGCAGGGACGGTGAAGGGCACCAGATCGCCGCTGGGATCGCGCTCCGCCGGGCGGGCGAAGTCGGTCGGCAGCTCCAGGGGAGGCAGGTCCCGCAAACGGTGCCGCCAGAAGTCGAGACGGTCCTTCACCCGCTCCTCGGACGTGTGCTCCCGCTCCCGGACGGCGAAGTCCGGGTACTGCACGTCGACCGGCGGCAACTCGGCAGAGCCCGAGCACAGTCGGGCGAACTCCTGCTCCAGCACGGTCGCGGACCAGCCGTCGCAGGCGATGTGGTGCAGGGTGACCAGCAGCCAGCGCTCGCCGTCCGGCTCGCGCACCAGCAGCGCCCGCCACAGCCGGCCCGAGGCCAGGTCGAAGGTGGCGGCGAACTGCTCACGAAAGACGGCCTCGCGGTCGGGCGCGTCCCCCGCGAGCTCCTGCCAGACGACCGGCTCGGCGTCCCCGACCAGCTGCATCGGCTCGCCGTCCACCTCGACGTACCGGGTGCGCAGGGACTCGTGGCGCTGTGCCAGCAGGTCGAGCGCCCGTCGCGCGGCGGAGTCGGTGACCTCGGCGGGCAGATGGAGGAAGAGCGGGATCACCCACTCCGGGCTGGGGCTGACATGGTCCAGCAGCCACAACCGACGCTGCCCGGAGGACAGCGGCAGCGGACGGTCACGGGGAATTGCCCGGGGCCCGGACGCCGCGCCGTGACGGCCGCGGGAACCGTCGGCGTCACTTGCGACGGAACCGGCACTCTCGCCGGATCCGTCGCCGCCGTCGGGTGAGACGAGCCGCGCCTGGTCGGCGACGGTCAGGGCGGCGTACAGATCGGCGAGCCGCAGCTGTCGGCCCGTGGTGGTCCGCAGGCGCTCGATCAGTCGGGTGAGCAGCAGCGAATGGCCGCCCAGCTGAAAGAAGTTGTCGTCGACGCCGACGTCCTCCTGGCCGAGCAGCTCGGACCAGATCCCGGCGACCAGCCGCTCCTCAGGGGTGCGCGGAGCGACGTAGGGCGGGCGTTCGGTCGTGGTGGAGACTGCCGAGGGCTCCACCGTGCCGAGGCTCTCCAGCCGGCCGTCGTGACGGAGCCGCACCAGCGCCCCGGTCCGCAGGAGGCGGCCTCCCGCGAGGCCGTCGGGGTCCGGGACGAACCGCTCGGCCGTCAGCGCGGGCCGCCCCGGGAAGCCGCAGCCGGACCCAAGTCCGCCCAGGTGCAGTTCACCGGGGACGCCCGGCGGCACCGGGTCGCCGTAGTCGTCGAGCACCCACACCTCGGGCTGCTCCGCCAAGAGGGCGCCACCGGCCCCGGCCGGGTCGAACCGCTCGGCGGCGAACTCCACCCCGCAAATCTCCGGGCCGTATGACCGCCACACCTCCGCGCCGGTGTGCTCCGCCCAGCGGGCCAGCAGCTCGTCCGGTACCCGCTCCGTCGCGACGACCACGCGGACCGCGTCGTGACCGGCGGGCCCTTCGTCCCCTGGATCAATCGGTATGACGGTCACGCCGGCGCTGACGCCCATCGCCACGGTGGCTCCGGCCGACAGCGCCGCGAACACCTCCCAGGGCAGCCGGCCCGGGATCCCCGCGCAACGCACCAGGTCGCCGGCCCGCAACCCGTGCCGCTCGGCCATGCCCAGCGCGTAGTGGGCGGCGCTCGCATGGTCGACGCTCAGCAGGGCGCCGTCGGCGGTGCGGCAAACGAATGCCACAGCCTCCTCGCGGACAGCGAACGCCGGCGCCGCCTCCTCATCGCCGCCGGCCGCCTCGGTCGGCAGGTCGAGGCACACCGCCCGGGCGGAGCCACAGTGCGCGGCCAAGTCCGCGAAGGTCACGACGACCTGGATCCCGGCCTCGTCGATCAACGCGGTCGACGGCGCTCCCGGCGTCGGGTCGAGCAGCAGATGCGCGGCGCCCGTCTGCCAGAGGGCGAGCAGCGCGACCGGCAGCTCGGCCACCGCGGGCAAGAGAACACCGACCAGCTCGCCCGGGCCGACGCCGAGGGCCCTCAGCCGGCCGGCCAGTCGGCCGCTTCGGACAGCGAGCTGCTCGTAGCTGAGCTCGCGGTCCCGGTCCAGCACGGCCGTCGCGGCAGGTGACCGGACTGCCTGCTGCGCGAAGGAACGGGGCAGAAGCAGGGGGCTGGTCAACGGGTGCTCCTCGCGGATGGGAAGGGCGCGGACGGTCGATCGGTGCGGAGCGGGAAACGAGGGAGGGCGCCTCACGCGGGCCTCGCGTGGGCCAACGCCACCTGCGGCCGATGCGGCCTGATGGCCGGTCAAAGATTCGGACGGCGCGCTATAGGGCGTCTATATCGGGCCGCCGCGCACCACACCGGGCTTGGACGGTGGGGTGTGCGGCGGCCGAGGCGGGTCAGGACAGCACGGCTCCGTTGCCGGGCCGGTCCGGCCGACTGCGCCGGTTGTCCAGGTGGACGAAGGTGCGGTGCAGCCAGCGGTCGCGGCCGTCGTAGCGGGGCACGAAGGAGCTGCGGCCGTGCAGCGCGAGCCGGTTGTCGATGAACGCCATGTCCCCGGAGTGCAGCACGACCACCTCGGACGCCGGCACGAGAGCGTCCCGCAGCTCCTCCAGGGCCTGCTTGCCCTCGTCGTCCAGCGCTACGGTGGCCGCGAAGTCCACCCGGATGTCCGGGTCGGCGGGGTCGCCGCCCAGCACCGGGTGCGGCACGGTCGTACCGCCCGCGTGGAAGGAGGGGGGCGGCTCGGTCACGAAGCGGGGCTCGCCGAGCACCCGGCGCGCCCGGTCCGGGACGAGCGGCAGCGCCCGGCGGATCGAGGCGACGAGGGTGCCGGCCGTCCCGGTGTGGTCGTTGCGCAGGCACAGCAGACCGACGTAGTCCGGACGGTTCGGATGAAAGGCGTTCTCGGTGTGCATCTCCAGATCCACCGACCCGGCGTTGCTCTGCGAGCTCTCCAGCCCCGGCACCGGCACCACGTTCTGCACCAGGGCGCCGGATTTCTCGTCCCGGAACGCAATCACCTCGCCCAGCTGTAGCGACAGCAGAGCCGACACGGCGGCCGGTCCGGTGGCCCGCCGCTCCACGGACTCACGCACGGCAGGGGTCCGCGGCAACGCCTCCTCCTCCACCGGCAGGTTCCGGATCAGCAGAACGGCGTCCGGGCCGCAGTCGTATCGGTACCGGCGCACCGTCTCGCGCAGCCGCAGGGGTATCCGGCACGTCAGCTGCCGTGCCGCCGCCAGCCAGTCGGGGTCGTCCACGAGACCGGACCCCGGCTCGCTCAACTCCGCGGCTACAAGCGCCAGTTCGTGCTGCTCGTGCCCAGTCAGACGGATGGTGAGGGCGTCGGCGTCCGCTGCCGGGGCCGCCCGGGTGGCCATGGTCATGAAAATAGGTCCCTTCTCTAGCGGGCCGCCCGCGCGGCGGCCGGTCTCAGCCGGACATCGCGACGAGCACCCGACGGTGGCCGGTGAACGGTCTGCGGCCGTGAGCGACCAGGACGTTGTCGATGAGCAACAGGTCACCTGGGCGCCAGTCGACGTCGACGGCCCCGGCCAGGCCGCGGTCGCGCACCTGGAGCACGTACCTGTCCGGGATCGGGCGGCCGTCGGCGAAGCTGACCGACTGCGGCAGCTCGTCGGCCGGGAGCATGCGGGCCAGCGCGGCGCCCTCCTCGCCGAGCGCGGCCGGGTGCCACTGGTCGGACTGGTTGAACCAGACCTCGGCGCCGGTCACGGGGTGACGGGTGGTGGCCGGCCGGACCTGGCTGATCCGTAGGCCGCCGTCCCGGCGCCACTCCCACTCGGCCGCGGCCTCGGCGAGGAACTCCTCCACCCGGTCGCGGTCAGTGGTCTCGAAGGTCGCCTGCCAGCTCCTGCCCAGCCCGAGGCCGCTGTGCAGGTTCTGGGTGTAGCGCACGCCACCGGCGTAGGCGTCCCGCACTTCATCGTCCAGCGAGTTCAACCAGTGCGCGGCGTCCACCACCGGGGTGGCTCCGCCCGACGTGGCCGCCTCGGCGCAGAAGAACAGCAGGCGGGTGGGCCAACTGGTGCTATAAGACAGCTCGTTGTGCATTGAAATGGTGAACTCGGCCGGGTACTCGGTCGAGGTGTAGACGTTCTGGCCGACCTTCGTCCGCGGCGAGTTGCCGTGCACGTACGAGAGCCGGTCGGGCAGCAACAGGTCGAGGACCGGGTCCAGGCCCGCCTCGGTGACCCCGAAGCCCCGGAAGACGAGCGCCTTGTTCTCGACCAGCTCTGCGTCCAGGGCTGCCGGACCGGCGCTCAGGAAGGCGGCCAGGCCTGCCGCGGCGGCCGGTGCGGCGCCGTCGGCCGGACGGATCTCGTGTGGCGCCCAGGCCAGTTCGGGTGCCGTCATAGGTGCTCCTTACGCGCTCGTGGCGACGGGCTCGCCGCCGCACGAAGCGACCGTGCGGGAGACACCTATACGGCTTCGATATCGGACCTGGATATAGCAGGCGTATGGACGCTCCGGGCAGCCTGAACGGGCGATGCCCGCACTCCCGGACAGAAACCGGGAGGGCCTGAGGAAGGACCGGGACGAGGATGACCAGATGACGCATGGCAGGTGGTTCCACTCCTACGGCGCCCCGGCCGAACCGCGGCTGCGCCTGGTGTGCTTTCCGCACGCCGGTGGGTCGCCGACCTGCTACCGGACCTGGCAGCCCAGGCTGCCGGCCGACGTCGAACTGCTCTCGGTCTGCTATCCGGGCCGACAGACCCGGCTTGCCGAGCCGCCGATCACCGACATGGCCGAGCTGGCCGACCAGGTCACTGAGGCTCTCGAACCGTTCCTCGACCGGCCACTGGCCCTGTTCGGCCACAGCATGGGCAGCGCAGTGGCCTATGAGACCGCGCTGCGGCTGCACCGGCGCCGTGGCGTCCGACCGACCCGGTTGTTCGCCTCCGGACGGGGCGCCCCGCACACCGTGCCGCCGTCCCGGCTGCACCTCGCCGACGACCTGAGGCTGTGCGCCGAGATCGACCGGTTCGGCAGCACCTCGGGCCACCTGGTCTCCCACCCCGCCCTGCGTGAGGTCGTCCTGCCCGCCCTGCGTGCCGACTTCCGCCTGATCGAGACCTACCGCCCGGCCTCCCCCGAGCGGCTGCCCTGCCCGATCGTGGTGTACTCCGGCGACCAGGACCACGGATGCACCCCCGAACGCCTCGCCGCCTGGTCCGAACTGACTGCGGCCCGAGCCGAGTACCGCACGTTCCCCGGTGGCCACTTCTACCTCGAACCCCGGGAGCCGGACCTCCTGCGCCATGTCGCCGGCCATCTCGCCGCCGACCTGCGGTTGTCGGGTGTGGCGCGGTAGCGGTGCCGCCGGGCTGATACCGGCGGGGCCACGCGGCTGACCTGCGCGGACGCCGGAGAAGCGGGACCCGCGGGAGCGATGGCAGGACGTTGCCCATGCAACCTCTTGACACCCGTCGGGAGCGGTCCGGGCGGTCACCCGGGCGCACAATTGCGAGCGCAGGTCCGACGGCCGTCAGGCCGCCGAAGACCCGCTGTCAGAGCTGATCCACGGGGGAGAGCTCACCCCCTTCGCCGCTTCATCCACACGCCGCGAGATCCGCGCGGCGTGTGCGTGGCAGGAGGAACGATGGAATTCCAGTTGCTCGGTCCCGTCGAGGCGCGCCGGGCCGACGGGCCGGTCCCGCTCTCCGGGACAAAGATCCACACGGTGCTCGCGGCCCTGCTGCTGAACCACGGCACCCTGGTCTCCGATGCCCGGCTGAGCACCGCGCTGTGGGGGTGTGACCCGCCGGCGACCAGGAGCGCCCAGATCTACACCTATGCGTCACGGCTGCGCAAACACCTCGGCCCGGAAGCCGATCTCGTCCGCCTGGCCCAGGGGTACCTCATCCGCATCGGCTCGGCACGCCTGGACGTGGAGGACTTCGACCGTGCCGCCCGCCTCGGCCGCGAGGCCCTGGACCAACACCGCTACTACGACGCCTCGACGCACCTGCGGTCGGCACTCGCCCTCTGGCGGGGCTCCGCCCTGGCCAATGTCACCGAGCACCTCGCCGAGCGGGAGCGGCCGAGCATGGAGGAGGCGAGGCTGGTCACGCTGGAGCACCGCATCGAGGCCGACCTGGCGCTCGGCCGGCACCTCGAACTCGTCCCCGAGTTGACCGGCCTGCTCGGCGAGCACCCGCTGCGCGAGCGGCTGCGGTCCCAGCTGATGACCGCGTTGTACCGCTGCGACCGGCAGGCCGACGCGCTCGGCGCCTACCACGCGGGCCGCCGGACACTGGCGGAGGAACTCGGCGTCGACCCCGGGCCGGTGCTCAACGACACGTACCAGGCGATCCTGCGCGGCACTCTCCTGTCAGAGGTGGCGGCCGCCCCGGCCTGGCCCGCCACCTTGCCGCGGCCTCGTCCGGTGCCCGCCATGCTGCCTCCGCAGCCCGCCGACTTCGCCGGGCGCCGCAGCGAACTGAGCCGCATCCGATCGGTGTTGACCGGGCGGCCCGGTCGATCCGGCACGGTCCTGTTGACCGGCATGCCTGGCATCGGCAAGAGCACGCTGGCGGTTCGGGCCGCACATGTCTGCCGGCCGGACTTCCCCGACGGCCAGCTCTACGCCGACCTCAGACGCCCGGACGGTTCCCCGCGGAGCCCGTGGGAGGTGCTCTCGCGCTTCCTGCGGGCACTCGGCGCCGCCCCCGCGGACTCCGCCGACCTCGATGAACTGGTCGGCCTCTACCGCACCCACACGGTCGGGAAACGGCTGCTGGTGGTGCTCGACCGGGCCGCCGGCGACCGGCAGATCGCCCCTCTGCTGCCCAGCGATCCCGGGATCGGCCTGATCGTCACCAGCCGGACGCATCCCGCCGCGTTGCCCGGCGGGGTGGCGCTGGCCGTGCCGCTGCTCGGGGCCACCGAAGCGCTGGAGTTCCTCGGCGCGCTGGCGGGCCCCGAACGGATCCAGGAGAACGCCGACGCCACCCGGGCGATCATCGAGGCCTGTGCCGGCCTGCCGCTCGCGCTGCGGGTCTGCGGGATGCGGCTCGCCGCCCACGCGCACTGGTCCACGGGCAGACTGGCCCGCCGCCTGTCCGTGCCGCGGGACCGCCTGGAGGAGCTGAGCTTCGGCGAACTCGACGTGGAGCAACGGCTGCTGAGCTCGCTCATGGGCCTCGACCAGCGGGCCAGAGGCGCCCTGCCGAGGCTGGCCGCCCTGCCCGTGGCGAGGTTCCCGGCCGAGGCCGCCGCTCTGGCCCTGGGCACCGCGGTGGGCCCGGCCGAGCAGGTGCTGGACGACTTGGTCGAGGCCCGGTTGCTGGAGGTGAGCACCGGCAGCCGCCCCCAGTACGGCTTCCACGAGCTGGTACGGCTGTTCGCCCGCGCCCTCCCGGCGCCCGCGACGGCGGTCCGCTCGGTCGCCTGACCGCACCCCGGTCGGCCCGCCGTCACCGGCACGCCGACCGGGAACCGGCCGTCACGGCAGCAGCACGACCTGAGCCGCCCAGGAGAGCCCCGCACCGAACGCCGTGAGCAGCGCACGGCCGCCGGGGGCCACGGCCCCGGTCTCTCGGAGGCGGTCGAGGGCCAGGGGAACGGAGGCGGAGGAGGTGTTGCCGGCGTACTGGATGTCCCGCGCCACGGCGACCCGCGGCGGCAGGCCCAGCCGAGTGGCCAGCGCGTCGGTGATCCGCAGATTGGCCTGATGGGGGACGAACGCCGCCAGGTCGGCCGCGTGCACCCCGGCGGCGGACAGGGCCTGTTCGGCGACCGCGGGGATCCGTTCGACCACCCAGCGGAACACCTCGGGGCCGGCCATCCGCATCGTCGGCCAGGGCAGGCTCGGGTCGTCGCGGTGCTCCACCCAGGTCGCCGAATGCGCGATGAGCTGTCGCTGCCCGCCGTCCGCGCCCCACACCGTCGGTCCGATGCCGCCCTCGGGGCCCGGTCCCACGACCACGGCGCCGGCACCGTCGGCGAAGAGGAACGCGGTGGAGGCGTCGCACGGGTCGACGATGTCGCTCATCTTGTCGGAGCCCACCAGGAGCACGTGCTCGGCCGTGCCGCTGCGCACGAGCCCGTCGGCCACGCCCAGCCCGTAACAGAAGCCCGCGCAGGCCGCGTCGAGATCGAGCGCCGCCGACCCGGTGCCGAGCCGGTGGGCCACCTCCGGGGCGCCGCCCGGGCTCTGCCGGACGTGGGACATGCTCGTCAGCAGCACCATGTCCACCCGGCCCGGAGTCAGACCGGACTCGGCCAGCGCCTTGCGGGCGGCCTCGACGGCCATGTCCATCACCGTCTCACCGGGATCCGCGTAACGGCGCTCGACGATGCCGGTACGGCGGCGGATCCAGGCGTCGGAGCGGCCCGTACGGGCCTCGAACTCGTCGTTCCCGACAATCCGCCGCGGCCGGTAGGTGCCGATCCCCAGAATGCGGGCGCCTCGTACGGGATCTTGTGTCGTCATGTCGCTCGAGTGTGGGAGGCGTCCCTATCCTGCGCCTATACGTCCGGGTCCCCCACCCGGCCGCCCATGCGGAGGAAGGCGCGGCCGCGCAGTACCGGCACGCCCTGGCGCTGCTCGACGCCCTCGGAGTCCGTGGCGGAGACGGTGGTGAAGCGCCCTTGCGCGGTGCTGAGCCAGAACCGGTCGTCGAACGAGAGGGTCTCCCCTTCCCTGTACAGCGCCCCGCGCAGCCGTCCGCGCCGGAACACCACCTCGGGCGGGGCCGTCCGGCCGCCTTCGCGCACGCCCCAGGCCAGGGTGAACCGGCGGCCGCCTCCCGTGGCACAACAGGCGCCGCGCAGCGTGCCGGACATCAGAGGACTGGGCACCACCACGTCGACGAGGGCTCCGGCGACGTACACCTCCAGGGCGATGCGCCCCAGGGAGGCCGGGCCGAGCCGCACCAGCCAGGGCGCGTCCCCGAGCCCCGCCCACTTCTGGTGGAGGGGACGGGGAGGTTCCTGGTTCCGCAAGATGTCCACCGCAGATGTCCTCCGCTGCCGCCGTCGTCGCCCGTCGCACGGGTGCCGCCCCGAGTCTGGCCGGTGGGATGCGCCGATTCGCCCCTACCAGCATCCGACTTCGTGGTGGTGCTGGTGCCACCGGACAACGGGGCGCCGGCACGGAAGCGGACTTCGTCACCGGTGGTCCGGGTGGCGGAGCGAGCGACCGACCGAGGCCGCCACCCCCCACAGGAGAGGCCTCGGCCGGCGCACGGCACGGACCGGCGTGCGGTCCGTACTCTCTTCAGCGCCGTGCGTGCGTTTTGTGTCACACCGCTTTCCGTCACCTGCTGGTTGCAGGTTGTACAAACATGGACTTAGGCCCTGACAAGGCCGTACCGTGCTGCTTCGCGCCGCGGCCGGGCGCAGATCTCCGAGTGGGCGGGATTGAGAGAGTGCTGGGGGACGACGCGGAGCTGACCGCCGCGGTGCTTGCGGCGCAGGACGGGGACGAGACCGCGTTCCGGACTGTGTACCGCGCCGTGCACCCACGGCTGCTGGGATACGTACGCACGCTGGTCGCCGACGCGGACGCCGAGGACGTCGCCTCCGAGGCCTGGTTGCAGATAGCGCGCGACCTGGACCGGTTCAGCGGCGACGCCGACCGGTTCCGGGGCTGGGCGGCCCGCATCGCGCGCAACCGCGCCCTGGACCACATACGCATGCGGGGCCGCCGCCCCGCGACAGGCGGCGACGAGTCGGAGCTGACCGGCAGGCCCGGCGAGGCCGACACCGCCGGGGAGGCGATGGAGTCCCTCGCCACCGGCGAGGCGCTGGCCCTGATAGCGAAGCTCCCGCAGGACCAGGCCGAGGCCGTGGTGCTCAGGGTCGTCGTCGGCCTCGACGCCAAGACCGCCGCCCAGACCCTCGGCAAGCGCCCCGGAGCCGTCCGCACGGCTGCCCACCGGGGGCTGAAACGGCTCGCCGAACTGCTCGGCGCGGACCCCGCCGACCCCGCGAGCGCCCTTGACGCCGTACCCCCTCAGAGAGAGCCGCGCGAGCGCGCGGGGACGTCCGCCGGTGTGACGCAAACGCGTACGCGGACGCAGAAGGACATGTGATGGCCGACGAGCAGGACAAGTGGCTGGACCGCGAGGCCGCGGAGCGTTTGCTGCGCGGTGAGCCCCTCGGTGCCGTCGACCCTCACGCACGTGCCCAGGCCGACCGGCTGGCCCGGGCGCTCGGCGCGCTGGCCGCCACGGACCCGTCGGCGGCGCCCGGCGGCAGTGGCTCCGCGCCCGGCGAACTCCCGGGCGAGGCCGCCGCGCTGGCCGCGTTCCGCGCCGCCCGGAGCGGCTCCGCGAAGGACGCCCGGGCCTCGGCCGCGTACGCGACGTCCGCCCATGAGGCCGCCGCGGTCGAGACCGTACGCCGGAGCCGGGACGCCGATCGCCCGCGGCCCAGCCGCTGGGGCAGGCCGGTGCGTTTCGCGCTCGCCGCGACGCTCGCGGCCTGCATGGCCGGCGGTGTCGCCGTGGCGGCGGGGACGGGCGTGCTGTCGTCGCCGTTCAGCGGGCACGACGCTCCGGCCCCCGCCTCGTCCGTGTCGGCGGCCGCCACTCCCGAGGCGTCCCGGACCACACCGTCGGCCGAGCCCGAAGAGCCGTCCGAGAAGCTGCTGCCGGACGGCACGGCGCCGCCCGGTGAGGGACCCACGCGTGAGCCCCACACCCGTACGCCCCCCGAGGCGGAGGCCGGCGGCGAGCACCCCGGCGCTGCCACACCGCTCCCGGACGCCGAGGGGACGCCGCCCGTCGGCGGCGACACCAAAAAGTGGCACCGCAAGGTGATCTCCGCCTGCCGCGACTACCGCAGCGGCGTCCTCCAGGGCGACAAGCGACGCCGCCTAGAAGAGGCCGCCAAGGGCTCCTCCCGGGTGGAGGACTTCTGCGGCCGAATCCTCGGCGGCACGGCCGGCGGCGTCCGCCACGGCGGCGGTGCCCAAGGTGGCGGCCAGAGCGGCGGCGGCCGAAGCGGCGGAGACGGCGGCAGCTCGGGCGGCGAGGCGGGCGGCGGGGCCGGTGGCAGCTCGGGCGGCGAGGCAGGTGGCAGCTCGGGCGGCGAGGCGGGCGGCGGGGCCGGCGGCGGCTCGGGCGGCGAGGCAGGTGGCAGCTCGGGCGGCGACACCATCCCGGCCCCCGGCCTCCCACACCCCACCCCCACCACCGCCTACAGCGCCCTACCGCACTTTCCCCACCCCTCGCGCTGACCCCCGCCCGGACGGACCACACCCCGAGCCCCGGCACGCGGCACACCGCCCTGCCACGCTGGCCCCCGCCCGACGAATCGCGTCCCGCACCCCGAGCCACGGCGCCCGACACACCCCTCTGCCGCGCCTCCCCGCCTGCCGCGCTGACCCCCGCCCGGCAAAATCGCGTCCCGCACCCCGGCCCACGGCGCCCGACCCACCGCTCTGCCGCACCAGCCCCTGCCTGCCCGGCGGACCGCGCCACGGCCCGCTGGGCCGGCACGCGGCCTGCCAAACCCCCCGCCTGCCACGCTGACCCCCGCCCGGCGCACCCCACCCGGCACCCCGAGCCAAGGCACCCGGCACACTGCCCTACCCCATGACCCAGATAGCGCGGCCTCTGTCACGCGCCGCGGGGCCCGGCAGCCGCCCCTGCCGTACTGTCCCCACCAGCCGCGCCGGCCCCCTCCCGGCGGATCAAGCCCCGCACCCCGAGTCAGGGGGGTCCTGGCACACCGGCCTGCCCCGCCCCCGCCTGTGCGGACCCCGGCGTCCCCCGCCGCAGGTCCCGCCGCACCGCCCTCTCGCGCCGAAAGGCGGCCGCCCCCCGTGCGACCGGACCCCACGCGACCGGACCCACCGGACAAGCAGCGGACACCCCCCTTCGCACCCCCTGTTCATCCCCCTCCCACCCCTCCCCGGAGAAGCCGCCCACCCCAGGTGTGACGTTTTTCGGGGGCGCGGCGCAGTAAGTAGTGAGCCGACTGGTCATCGGCCCGGGCACGAGCCGGGGGTTCCCCCCGTACCTTCGGCTCCGTGCCATCGGCGTGGGCGGGATCTGTTCCCCCGATCCCGCCCACGCCGCTTTTCCCGGGGGACGCCTCTTCGGGGACACCTCCCGGGGGACGCCTCTCGGGAGAGGCCCGCTACTTGTAGATGACGACCCGGTCGCCCTCCCGCACCTGCGCGAAAAGCGCCGCGATCTTCTTCTCGTCCCGGACGTTCACACAGCCGTGCGAACCGCCCGCGTAGCCCCTGGCCGCGAAGTCCGCCGAGTAGTGCACCGCCTGGCCGCCGCTGAAGAACAGGGCGTACGGCATGGCCGTGTCGTAGAGCGTCGAGACGTGGTGCCGCGACTTCCAGTAGACGCGGAAGGTGCCCTCGCGCGTCGGCGTGTACTGCGAGCCGAACCGCACGTCCATCGTGGACACCACCCTGCCGTCGATCATCCAGGTCAGCGTCCGGCTGCCCTTGGCGAGGCACAGGACCCGGCCGGTCAGGCACCGCTTGTCCGGCGCGGGCGCGGGCGCGGGCACCGCCGCCGGCCCGCCCCCACCCGCGTGCAGCTCGGAGCGCGCCGGCTCGCGCGTCATCGCGAGGAGCCGCTGCCACGTGAGCGTGTCGGTCCTGCCGGTGGGAGGCAGGCCGCGCTTGCCCTGGAAGCCCCGGACCGCCTCGGCCGTGACCGGGCCGTACGTGCCCGAGGGGCCCTGGCGGAACCACCCGATCTGCCGGAGCCGCGCCTGTAGCTCACGCACCTGCGCACCCCGGTCGCCCTCGCGCAGCAGCGTCCGCGGGCTCGGACCACCGGGGGGTGCCGATGGGCCCCGCGGCGCCGCCGCCGAGACCCGCGGCGTCCCGTCCGCGCCGACCGCGCCCGCCCCGCCCGACCGCCCGTCCTCCGCGTCGACCGCGACCGCCTTGCACCCCGCGGTCAACGCCAGTACCGCCACGGCCCCCACCGATATCGCGACCCTGCCCATCACGCCTCCGGTGCCTCCGGACAACATTTCTGGGAGTGTTTCCCGGTTTGCCGCGCGTGACGCGTCCCGGCGGCAGGCGCAAGCTGAAGGCATGACACACGAGTCGGAGTCCGGACTGCCCATCGAACCCGTGTACGGCCCCGAGGCCCTCGCGGGCTGGGACCCGGACCACAAGCTCGGCGCCCCCGGCGCGTACCCCTTCACCCGCGGCGTCCATCCGACGATGTACACGGGCCGCCCCTGGACGATGCGCCAGTACGCGGGCTTCGGCACCGCCGCCGAGTCCAACGCCCGCTACCGGCGGCTGATCGAGCACGGCACGACCGGCCTGTCGGTCGCCTTCGACCTGCCGACCCAGATGGGCCACGACTCCGACGCGCCCCTCGCGCACGGCGAGGTCGGCAAGGTCGGCGTCGCCGTCGACTCGATCGAGGACATGCGGGTGCTGTTCGACGGCATCCCGCTGGACCAGGTCTCGACCTCCATGACGATCAACGCGCCCGCCGCGCCGCTGCTCCTCATGTACCAACTGGTCGCCGAGGAACAGGGTGTGCCCGCCTCCCGGCTCACCGGGACGATCCAGAACGACGTACTGAAGGAGTACATCGCGCGCGGCACGTACATCTTCCCGCCGCAGCCCTCCCTGCGGCTGACCGCGGACATCTTCCGGTACTGCGGAGCCGAGATGCCGAAGTGGAACACCATCTCCATCTCCGGCTACCACATGGCCGAGGCGGGCGCCTCGCCCGCGCAGGAGATCGCCTTCACCCTCGCCGACGGCATCGCGTACGTGCGCACGGCGATCAAGGCGGGCATGGACGTCGACGACTTCGCGCCCCGCCTGTCCTTCTTCTTCGTGGCGCGCACGACGATCCTGGAGGAGGTCGCCAAGTTCCGCGCCGCCAGGCGGATCTGGGCCCATGTCATGCGGGAGGAGTTCGGCGCGCGGAACCCCAGGTCGCTGATGCTGCGCTTCCACACCCAGACGGCCGGCGTCCAGCTCACCGCCCAGCAGCCCGAGGTGAACCTCGTCCGGGTCGCCGTCCAGGGCCTCGGCGCGGTCCTCGGCGGCACCCAGTCGCTGCACACCAACTCCTTCGACGAGGCCATCGCCCTGCCCACCGACACCTCCGCCCGGCTGGCGCTGCGCACCCAGCAGGTCCTCGCGTACGAGACGGACGTGACGGCGACCGTCGACCCCTTCGCCGGGTCGTACGCCGTGGAGAGCATGACGGACGACGTGGAGGCGGCGGCGGTGCGGCTGATGGAGCGCGTCGAGGAGCTGGGCGGCGCGGTGCACGCCATCGAACGCGGCTTCCAGAAGAACGAGATCGAGCGCAACGCCTACCGCATCGCCCGGGAGACGGACAGCGGCGACCGCGTCGTCGTCGGCGTCAACCGCTTCCGGCTCGACGAGGAGGAGCCCTACGAGCCGCTGCGCGTGGACCCCGCCATCGAGGCGCGGCAGACCGCCCGGCTGGCCCGGCTGCGCGCCGAACGCGACCGCGCGGCGGTGGACGCCGCCCTCGCCGCCCTGACGGACGCGGCGAAGGGCGACGCCAACGTCCTCCCTCCGATGAAGGACGCCCTGCGCGCCCGCGCCACGGTGGGCGAGGTGTGCGACGCGCTGCGCGCGGTGTGGGGCGTGTATGTGCCGGTCGACGCGTTCTGAGGGGAGCCGGGCAGGCTCAGTGGTGCCAGGCCGAGGCGCCCACGTTGTGGATCATCCGCTGGAGGACCTTCAGGGTGTGGACGTAGTCCTCGTCCGTGACGCCCTCGCGGATCTCCGCGAGGATGTCCCGCTGGCGCGCGGCCACGCGGTCCCGCAGCTCGCGGCCCGCCTCGGTGAGGGCGATGCGGCCCGCCGCGTCCTCGGTGACCAGGCCGCGGTCGTGCAGCGCGCCGATGTTGTGCCGCAGGGCGCTCTCGCCGGTTTCGAGGTAGCCGCGCAGGACCGCCACGACCTCGTCGCGGTCGCGGCCCTCCGGTGGCGCGTCCTGGAGCTGGTTGAGGATCCACCACTGGGGCTGGGTGAGGCCGAGTTCGGCGAGGGCGGTGCGGATGTGGTTGACCACGGCCGCGCCCGCCGCCGAACTCCAGTAGCCGATGGGCTGGTTGAGCAGGTCCGCGTCGCTGTGCGAGTACGTGAAGGTCGTCATGCGCCCGAACGTAGGACCTCAAGTCGACTTGAGGTCAAGCCGCACCGGGCCAGGTAGTCCGCCAGCCCGTCCCGCGCCCGCTCGCCCGCCCATCCGACGTACCCGTCCGGCCGGACCAGGAACAGGCCCGTCCCGTACGGCGCGTACGCGGGCACGCGGTGGACCCGCACTTCCGCTCCGTCCAGCGGCGGCAGCGCGGTGTCCGTGCCCACCGCGAGCAGGGTGAAGTGCGGGCCCCGGAACGCGTCGAACAAGGTCCCCGCGCCGCACGGCCCGTCGGGCGCCCGGTCGCCCGCCCGCAGCGCCTGCGGCGGCAGGCCCGTCCGGGTCTCCACCGCCAGCGACGCCTCGCGGTAGCCGATGCCGAGCTGCCGGGTGGCCGCGCCGCGCCGCTCCTCGCCGCGGTGGATGCGGGTGGACAGGCCCAGCATCGCCGCGGCGTTGGGCCGCCGCTCCTCCTCGTAGGTGTCCAGCAGCGCCTCGGGCGCGCCGTGGCGCAGGACCGCGCCCAGCTTCCAGCCCAGGTTGTAGGCGTCCTGGACGCTGGTGTTCAAGCCCTGGCCGCCCGCGGGCGAGTGGACGTGCGCCGCGTCCCCGGCGAGGAGGACGCGGCCCTCCCGGAAGCGGTCCGCCAGTGCCGCGCGCGGCCGGAAGTCGGAGGACCAGCGGACCTCGGTCACGTCGTCGGCACGCAGATGGGTGCGGGCGGCGACGAGGTCACGTATGCCCGACAGGGAGAGGTCGGGTGCCGTGCCCGCGGGGAACTGCGCGGTCAGCTGGAAGTCGGCGGTGCCGGGCAGCGGGCAGATCGCCGTGTACAGGCCGCTGCCGTCGGCGGCCGGGAACAGGTGCCAGTTGTCGCGGTCCAGCGCGGACACGCGGATGTCGGCCACCAGGATCGGGTTCGGGTCGACCGTCTCGCCCGTCATGGTGATGCCGAGGGCCCGGCGCAGGGTGGAGCGCCCGCCGTCCGCCGCCACCGCGTACGCCGCCCGCACCCGCGTGCCCGTCGACAACTCGGCGGTGACCTGCTCGGCGTCCTGCGTCAGGCCCGTCACGGCCGTGCCGAACGCGACGTCCCCGCCCAGCTCCCGCAGCCGTGCCAGGAGGATCTCCTGGGTGCGCCACTGGGGGAGCATGCGGGCCTCGGCGTACGGGGCGCTCTCCGTGGGCTCCGGCGCGTCGAACATGCGGTGCTCGCCCTGGCGTCGGCCCTCCCGCCACACCATCCCGACCGGTATCGGGCCGCCCGCCGCGAGGACCGCGCCGGCCACGCCGAGGTCGTCGAAGACCTCCATGGTGCGGGGCTGGAGGCCCTTGCCGCGCGAGCCGGGGAAGAGGGCGGGGGCCCGTTCGACGACGAGGGCGTGCACGCCGCGCCGCGCCAGGTCGCAGGCGAGGGCGAGCCCGGTGGGGCCGGCGCCCACGACGAGCACCGACGTCTCCTTAACGCTGTTAAGTTCCATGCCGCAGAGCCTGCGCTTAACGGTGTTAAATTGTCAAGGTGGCTACGACGAAGCTGGACCGCACCCGCGTGGCGCGCACCGCGCTCGACCTGCTGAACGAGACCGGCCTGGAAGGGCTGACCCTGCGCGCCATCGCCCGGCGCCTGGACGTGCAGGCGCCCGCCCTGTACTGGCACTTCAAGGACAAGCAGGCGCTGCTCGACGAGATGGCGACGGAGATGATGCGGCGCATGGCCGACGACTTCCTGGCCGCGCCCGCCGGCGACTGGCGCGAGGCCCTCACCGGCGCGATGCGCGGACTCCGCGGCCACCTGCTGCGCCACCGCGACGGTGCCAAGGTGTTCAGCGGCACCCGCTACACGGACCTGTCGTACGCGGCCCCCCTGGAGGCCTTCCTGCGCACGCTCGTCGCGGCGGGCTTCACGCCGGGCGCGGCCGCCCGCGCCTGGTTCACCGTGTACAGCTACACCATCGGATACGTCATCGAGGAGCAGTCCACGGCCCCCGCCCCCGGCGGCGGCGAGGGCGGCTACGACCTCGCGGCGCGCGCCGCGCGCCTGGCCGCGTACCCGCTGGCCGCGGCGGCGGGCGAGGAGATGTTCGCCGACCACGACCGCGGCTTCGAGGCGGGGCTCGCCGCGGTCGTGGCGGGCGTCGCGGCGACGCTCGTCACCTCGGGGGCGTGAGGTTCCGGGAGAGGCCGGTGCGGATCAGCGGCGTCAGCCGCTCCTCCACGTACCGGTTCAGGAGCCACGCGAGGGCCAGCATCCCGGCGATCGTCAGCCCGAAGGTCGCGTGCGACGGCAGCCCGAGGCCCTGGTGCAGTGCCTCCACCGCCACCCAGCCCAGATGCTCGTGCACGAGGTAGAAGGGGTACGTCAGGGCGCCCGCGACCGTCAGCCAGCGCCAGTTCACCCGGTCCAGGTGGCCGAGCGCGATGAGGAGCACCGCGGCGAAGCCGGCCGTGACGACCGCGATGATCACAGCTGAGGAGCGCTGGGAGAAGAAGGCCGGGTCCGGCGCGTGCCACAGCCCGGCGACCGCGAAGTGCTGGCCGATCAGCCAGCTCACGCCCACGATGCCCCACGCGGTGAGGTCGGCGCGGTCGCGGTGGAGGAGGTACATGCCGATGCCGCCGACGAAGAAGGGCGCGTACTGCGGCATCAGGACCATGTCGAGGAGCGGCTGGTCGGCCCCCGCCGCGATCGCCGCCGCCAGGGTCCACACCGCGCAGAACAGCACCACCCGGGCGCGGGTCGCCCCCGGCAGCACGACGCAGAGCGCGAACAGGGCGTAGAAGCGCAGCTCGGCCCAGAGCGTCCAGCACACGCCGAGCACCCGGTCGGCGCCCAGCGGCTGCTGGAGCATGGTGAGGTTGACCAGCGTGTCGCTGGGGGAGACCGCGTCCCAGGCCACGGCCGGCAGCGCGAAGACCGCCGTCACCAGGACGATCGCCGCCCAGTAGGAGGGCAGCAGCCGGGACGCCCGGGAGGCGAAGAAGGAGCGCAGGGGCCTGCCCCAGCCGCTCATGCAGATGACGAAACCGCTGATCACGAAGAAGATCTGGACGCCGAGGCAGCCGTAGGCGAACCACTCGTGGGCGGTAGGGAACTGCAGCCTGGGCGAGCTGCCCCAGGCCTTGGATATCTCTCCGTCCCGGCCGCCGTAGTGGTAGGCGGCGACCATGAGCGCGGCGATCAGCCGCAGCCCGTCCAGGGCGCGCAGCCGGGGTCTCGCGCGCGCGGGCACGATGGTGGCCGCGCGCGGGGCGGCGCCCGCCCCCGGGGAGAGCTCCGGGAGCGTGGGGGTGGGGGCCGTCATCCGAGCGCGGTCCGCTTGATGGAGCGCTGCACCGAACGGGCCCGGCGGGCCACGCGCCGCACCGCCGCGTTGCGCGGGATGAACGCGAGCTGGGAGGGCAGCGCCCCCGGCAGGGCGAGCGCGGTCAGGCGGCGCCGCTTGAAGTAGCGCCAGGTGCCGGCGCCGAGGTGCTGGGTCAGATAGCGCTCGGCGGCGGGGCGCAGCGCCGGGTAGATCTGCGGCTGCATGGCGAAGCCGACCGCCTTGAGCAGGTCGGTCAGCTCGCCGGTGCCAAGGCCCGGACGCCGCTCCTCGACCGCCGCGCGGTCGCCCAGCTCGGGCAGCAGCGCGTCGACGATCGTGACGGGGACGCGGTTGCTGTTCTGGTAGGGCGCGAGGCGCTCCAGCAGCAGATCGGTGCCGGTGCGGGCGACGGGCAGGCCGTAGAGCGCGGAGGCCGTGAGCAGGGCCGTGGAGAAGCAGCCGATCACCAGCGCGGGCCGCATCCGCTGGTAGAGGACCTCGGCGAGCACGGGGGAGTCGAGCACCGTCAGCTCGACGCCGATCGCCTGTGCCTCCTTCTCCAGGGCGCGCGACCAGCGGGCGGGCGCGGTGGGGTGCGGCTTGAACACCACGCGGGTGTGGCCGAGTTCGGCGGCGCCGCGCACCATGCGGATGTGCAGCTCCTCCTCTTCCTCGGCGGTGAGGATGGACAGCGCCGACAGGTACTGGCCGAGGACGAGGGCGGGCGCCTCGGGACCGGACGGCGCGGCGCCTGCCGACTCGTCGCCGTCCGCGGCGAGTTCCGCGAGCACCTTGACGAAGGTGTCCGTCGGCACGATCTCGGGCCGGACGCCGAACTCGGTGAGCAGCAGCGGGGTGAGCCCCGGTACCAGGTCCAGGTGGAGCAGCCGCCGCACGCGGGTGCCCACCAGGGGGTCGAGCTTGTTGCGGGTGGGGCCGTAACTCATCAGGCCGTCGGCGTAGACGTCCACGGGGGCGCCGGTGAAGATCTGGGTGAGCGCGAGCGCGGGATGGACCTGGATCGACTCGACGGCCAGCTCCACCTGGTCGTCACCGAGGTCCCAGAGCAGCCGCACGTACCGCTCCCACAGGACGACGTCGTCGCCGCGCGGGGACCAGCCGCCGGGGTGGAAGGGGGCGATGGCCTCGTTCCAGGACCGTACGTCGTCGAAGCGGCCGCGCAGCCGCTCGAAGCCCGGCATCCCGTCGAGCGAGGGCGTGGTCTCCGGGGTCGCCGCGTTGTTGCTGACGAGCAGGACGCGGCGGTCGGCGGGGCCGAAGAGGTCGGCGTCCAGGGCGGCGGCGAGCGTCGCGACGCCGTACAGCGTGGAGGCCAGGAAGATCTGCGTGGTGCGCCGGCCGGCGGGTGAGGTCGTCATCACGCGGCCACCTCCGCCGAGACGGGGCGGCGGCGCAGCCTGCGCAGCCGGGTCGCCCGCTGGAGGTCCATGGAGTCCAGCGCGTCGTCAAGGACGCCCTGCGGCATCCGCTTCAGCGCGGCCGCACTCATCGACTTCAATTTGCGTGCCACGGCCGGCTCGAACCTTTCGATGGATCCCAGATGATGGGAGATGATCGCGCAATAGGTGCGCACGGCCTTCGGCAGGAGTTTTTCGGCGTCCCTGTCCGCCGCGGTTTCCCGTACCACCTGGTCGAATGCCTTGATGAAATCGAGCTGGCGCACATCGCCGATCTGGGTCAGCGAGGAGGCGACCCCACGCCGGTAGAACACCCCGAGCAGGCCGACTGCGGCGAAGGATTCGGCCTCGCGGTGCAGCCGCCAGATCCAGGGCCGGTCCTCGGCGGTGCGCAGCCCGTCGGTGAAGTGCAGCAGGCCCGCGTCGGCGAGCCGGCGGTGGTAAATGCCCGCCCAGGCGTACGCGTAGTCGACGGACGTCGAGCGGTCGGCGGGCAGGATCACCTCCCGCGGGCTCATCACTTCGCCGCGCCTGCCGTGCGGGACCCGGTGCACCGTACGGGCCCGGGCGGTGCACTGCACATGGTCGGTGCGTACGAAGTCGCAGCCCAAGTCCTCGATGGACGCCAGGAGTTGCTCGTAGTACCCGGGGGCGAGCCAGTCGTCGCCGTCCAGGAACGTGAGGTACTCGCCGCGCGCCGCGTCGAGGCCGGTGTTGCGGGCGGTCGCGAGCCCGCCGTTCTTCTCGTGTCGGAGGTGGACGGCGCCGGGAAGCTCGCGCGCCGCACGCTCCAGGATGTCCGGTGTCTCGTCGCGCGAACAGTCGTCGACGAGAATGAATTCGAAGTCGTCACGCGCGTTCGCGCGCAGACTCCTCAAGGTGTCGGGCGCGTATTGCTGCACGTTGTAGAACGGCACGATGACGGAGAGCTTAACCACGAGGGTGACGTTAGGTGTCGGCCCGTGATTCGTCTCGACCCGCAGGGAGATGCGAGGTGAACGACGCGTGGCGGAATGGTTAACCCGGCCGCCGAAGAGGCGTTTCCGGAGCCGCTTCGCCATTCGTCGGCACGCTGTTAACCGTTTGTTGCACCTGAGTTGGGCCGCGAATCGAAATCGCTTCCTAGCGTCTGGGACGTGCCAGCAAGTAACCAGAACCCGCCGCGGGTGGCCGTGCTCGCCGACTCCGACACACGATGGAAGTGGGGCGCCCTCACCGCGCACCGCATCGCGTCGGACAGCCGGTCCGGGTCCGACGGCCACCGCCTCAGCGGGTTCCTGCTCCGAGGCCGGGCCACCCCGACGCCCCGGCAGCTCGACGAGGTGGGGGTGCGCGCGGACAGCCTGCGCGAGGTCACCGCCGTCGAGTTCCTGCGCGAGATGGAGCGGGACACGCCCGATGTGATCGTGCTCGCCCTGGTGGGCGGGGCGGTCCAGGCGATGCTGCACGGACTCGCCCGCCTCACCGAGGACGCCCGCCTCACCGGGCGGCCCGCCAAGCGCCCCGTCGTCGTCACCGGCTACGTCGGCGTCGTCTACGAGAAGCTCGCCGACGGCCTCCTGCTGCGGCACGGCGCCGACGTCGTCCTCGCCAACTCCCGTCAGGACGCGGAACGTTTCCGCGCCGTGTACGAAGGAGTGGGCGCCGACGCCTCGTCGGTCACGGAGGCCGCCCTGCCCTTCCTCGGCGGCGCGCCCTACACCGCGCACGACCCGTACACGGTCGTCTTCGCCGCCCAGCCCTCCGTCCCGGAGAGCGCCGCACACCGCGTCTACCTGCTGCGCCGGCTCGCCGAACACGCCCGCCTGCACCCCGAGCGCGAAGTCCTGCTCAAACTGCGCAGCAGGCCCGGCGAGCACACCACCCACATCGAGGAACTGCCCTACCAGAAGCTGGTCCAGCGGCTGGAGGGCGGCCTGCCCGGCAACTGCCGCCTCGTCTACGGGCACATGGGCGAGGTCCTCGACCGCACCGACCTGCTGGTCACCGTCAGCTCCACCGCCGCCCTGGAATCCCTGCACCGGCGCGTTCCCACCGCGGTCCTCACCGACCTCGGGGTGCGCGAGGCGCTCGGCAACCACCACTTCACCGGCTCCGGGTGCCTCGCCTCCTGGGACCAGCTGGACGCGGGCCACCTGCCCGTGCCCGACGAGCGCTGGCTGGCCCGGCAGGGCGTCGCCGCCGACGGCGCCTACGAACGGGCCTTCGACGAGGCGCGGCGCAAGGTCGCCGACCTCCTCGCCGACGCCGCCGCCGGCCGCATCGCGCCCCTGAAGCCGTACTACAGCCTCACCACCGCCCGCGGCTATCTGCCCGGCATCCTCGCCCGCCACCACCTCGGCCCCGACGGCTCCCCGCTGCCGGGCGCCCCCGCCGCCGACAAGGACCCGGGCCCCGTACGGCAGATCGTGCGCCGCGCGGCCCGCGGCGCCTACCGCCACGGAGTACAGCGCGTGGCCCCCGTCATCCGGCGGATGGGCGAGCTGTGAACTCCCACGACCTCCCACTCCCAGGAGTCCCCATGTCCCACCCCGGCCCAGCGGAGCCGCCGGTCCGCCGCGTCCTCGCCGTCATCCCCGCCCGCGGCGGCTCCAAGGGGGTGCCCGCCAAGAACCTCGCCCCCGTCGGCGGCGTGCCGCTGGTGGTGCGCGCCGTCCGCGAGTGCCTGGCCGCGCGGCACGTCACGGACGTGGTGGTCTCCACCGACGACCACGTGATCGGCGAGGCCGCCCGCGCCGTCGGCGCCGAGGTGGTGCTGCGCCCCGCCGCGATCGCCGGGGACACCGCGACCAGCGAGGCCGCCGTCCTGCACGCCATGGACGCCCACGAGGCCCTGCACGGCGCCCGGGTCGACGTCGTCCTGCTCGTGCAGTGCACCAGCCCCTTCCTCACCCGCGAGGACGTCGACGGGGTGGCTGGCGCCGTCCTGGACAAGGGCGCCGACACCGCCGTCACGGTCGCCCCCTTCCACGGCTTCATCTGGCGGGACGCGGCCGACGACGCGGACGGCCCCGCCGACGTCCCCGCGCGGCGCACCGACTCCGTGGGCGGCACGGCGACCCTCGCCAACTCCACCCGTACGCGCGGCGGTTACGGCGTCAACCACGACAAGTCCTTCCGGCCGCGCCGCCAGGACCGCCCCCAGGACCTCCTGGAGACCGGCGCCGCCTACGCGATGGACGCGGCGGGCTTCCGCACCCACAAGCACCGCTTCTTCGGGCACACCGAGCCGGTCCGCACCGACCCGGCCCGCGTCCTGGAGGTCGACGACCCGCACGACCTCGCCCGTGCCCGCGCCCTGGCCCCGCTCTTCGACGCGGAACGCCCCGAGGGCGCGCTCCCCACCGCCGCCGACATCGACGCGGTGGTCCTCGACTTCGACGGCACCCAGACCGACGACAGGGTGCTGGTCGACTCCGAGGGACGGGAATTCGTCTCCGTGCACCGCGGCGACGGCCTCGGCATCGCGGCGCTGCGCAAGAGCGGCCTGCACATGCTGATCCTGTCCACGGAACAGAACCCGGTCGTCGCCGCGCGCGCCAGGAAGCTCCGGCTCCCGGTCCTGCACGGCATCGACCGCAAAGACCTCGCGCTGAAGCAGTGGTGCGAGGAACAGGGCATCGCGCCCGAGCGCGTGCTCTACGTCGGCAACGACGTCAACGACCTGCCGTGCTTCGCCCTCGTGGGCTGGCCCGTGGCGGTCGCGAGCGCCCATGACGTCGTACGCGGCGCGGCCCGCGCGGTCACCTCCCTGCCCGGCGGTGACGGCGCGATCCGAGAGATCGCCAGCTGGATCCTCGGCCCCTCTCTCGACTCCCCCGACAAGTAAGGAACGCCTCACCATGAGCACCACCACCTCGATCGACGCCACCTCCCGTCTGCGTCGCTTCGGCTCCAAGACGGCCGGCCCCGGCCAGCCGGTCTACATCACCGGCGAGATCGGCATCAACCACAACGGTGACCTGGAGAACGCCCTCGCGCTCATCGACGTGGCCGCCGACGCCGGCTGCGACGCGGTGAAGTTCCAAAAGCGCACCCCCGAGATCTGCACCCCGCGCGACCAGTGGGACATCGAGCGCGACACCCCCTGGGGCCGCATGACGTACATCGACTACCGCCACCGCGTGGAGTTCGGCGAGTCCGAGTACCGGGCCATCAGCGAGCACTGCGCCAAGCGCGGCATCGACTGGTTCGCCTCCCCGTGGGACACCGAGGCCGTCGCCTTCCTGGAGAAGTTCGACCTGCCCGCCCACAAGGTCGCCTCCGCCTCGCTGACCGACGACGAGCTGCTGCGCGCCCTGCGCGCCACCGGCCGCACCGTCATCCTGTCCACCGGCATGTCGACGCCGAAGCAGATCCGCCACGCCGTCGAGGTCCTCGGCTCGGACAACATCCTGCTCTGCCACGCCACGTCCACCTACCCGGCGAAGGCCGAGGAGCTGAACCTGCGCGTCATCAACACCCTCCAGCAGGAGTACCCGAACGTCCCGATCGGCTACTCCGGCCACGAGACGGGCCTGCAGACCACCCTCGCGGCGGTCGCCCTCGGCGCCACCTTCGTCGAGCGCCACATCACCCTCGACCGCGCCATGTGGGGCTCCGACCAGGCCGCCTCCGTCGAGCCGCAGGGCCTGAGCCGGCTGGTCCGCGACATCCGCACCATCGAGGCCTCCCTCGGCGACGGCGTCAAGAAGGTCTACGAGTCGGAGCTCGGCCCGATGAAGAAGCTGCGCCGCGTCACGGGCGTCGTCGCCGAGTCCGAGTCGGCGGACGCCGAGCCGGTCGCGGTCTGAGCGCCCACCGAGCACCGGGAGACGGACAGACGACGATGAGCCCCCGCGCCGGCCGCACGGCCGACACCACCGCCCCCTCCACGCTCGCCTTCGTGGAGAGCCCTGTTCAGCTGCTGAACGTCCTGGAGTGGGCGCACGCCGCGGCCGCGACCGGCCCGGCCGGGGGCCTCACCGTCGTCGTCCTGTCGCCCAACGACCCCATGACGCGGGGCCAGTTGCGCCGCATGGCGCAGCTCGTCCGCGACGAGGGCGTGGAAGTGCGCTGGGAGGAGGCGCGCGGCGGCACGAGCGCCCCCTTCCACACGATAGGCGGCCTCGCGGGCGTGCTGCGCAAGGCGGACCGGATCGTCATAGGCGACCCGTTCTCCCGCTACGTACAACTCCTCCTGACGATCACCCGCGCCCGCTCCCTGGTGGTGGTGGACGACGGCACGGCGACGATGGAGTTCGTCTCCCAGCTGGCCCGCGGCGAGCGCCTGGTGCGCTGGCACCGCAAGGGCGGCCGCCCCGGCCCCCGCGACCTCGTCTTCGCCCCGGTCTCCGCCTCGGCCCGGCGCCGCCTCACGCCCGGCGGGGCTCGCACGGTGGAGGTCTTCTCCGCCATGCCGATCGACCAGGCGCCGCCCGGCGTGGAGATCACCGTCAACGCCTTCGCCTGGACGAAGGAACGCTTCGGCCCGCCCCGCATCACGGGCGGCGCCGACCTGGTCGGCACCTCCCTCGTCGAGACGGGCGTGGTGGACCCCGACCGCTACGTGGAGGCGGTCCGCGCCCTGGCCCTGGCCCACGGCGCCCGGCGCTATTTCGCCCACCGCCGGGAGAGCTCCGAGAAGCTCCACCGGCTCGCGGTGGAGACGGGCCTCCAAGTGGTGCGCCCCGATCTGCCGCTGGAGCTGATCGCCCGCCGCGGCCCCATAGGCCCGACGATCCTCAGCTTCCCCTCCACGGTCGTCCACACCCTGCCGCTGGCCCTCGCGGGCACCGGGGTGAAGGTGGCGGTCTGCGACATCGACCCGGCCTGGCTCACGGAGAACGCCTCGCCGCGCGCCCAGGGCTTCCTGTCCGGCGTGACGGGCACGGCCCGGGACGTGCACCGCCTGACGTCGGTCATCACCTCGGCCGGCGGCCCGAGGGGTGTGGGGTCCCCGGCGGCCGGGTGAGCCGAGCAAGGCCCTCAACCGCCGAACCGCGCCACGTACCGCCGCTGCCAGGGCGTCTCCACCGCGTGCCGGTCGTAGTGCGCGCGTACGAAGGCCACGGCCTCCCGGGCGGGCACCCCGTCCAGCACGGCCACACAGGCGAGGGCGGTCCCGGTGCGCCCGCGCCCGCCCCCGCACGCCACCTCCACGCGCTCCCCGGCCGCCCGCTCCCACACCTCGCCCAGCAGCTCCCGCGCCCGGCCGCGGTCGCTCGGCAGCCGGAAGTCGGGCCAGCGCAGCCACCGGGCCTCCCAGGGGACGTCGGGCGGCCGCTTGCCGAGGAGGTAGACGCCGAAGTCGGGCGCGTCCCCTTCGGGAAGGGGGCGCCGGAGCCCCCGCCCCCGGACGAGCCGTCCGGAGGGCAGCCGCAGGACCCCGGCGCCGTCGGCCCGCCACCCCGTACCCGTGTTCTCGCTGCCGCTCATGCCCGCAGACTAGGTGCCGCCACCGGCCCGGGCAGCGCGCTTCGCCGGGCGCGCAGCCCGAAAGCGCTGACCAGCGCGGCCAGCAGGGCGGCGGCCAGGGGCACCCACAGGGCCGCGCGGTAGCCGTCCAGCAGGTCGGCGGGCGCACCGGACGCCGTGGCGGCGACGTTCACGGCCGTGGCCGCCGAGAGGCCGAGCGCCGCGCCGAACTGGAAGGACGTGTAGAGCAGCGCCCCGGCGAGCCCCTGCTCCTCCTCGGCGACCCCCTCGGTGGCGGCGATGGTGAGCGGCCCGTAGGCCAGCGAGAACGCGAGGCCGACGACGATCAGGCTCGGGAGCATCATCGCGTACGTCCAGTCGGCGCCGACCGGCAGGAACAGGGCGTACGCGAGCGCGGCCAGGAGCAGCCCGCCGAAGATCACCCGGGCGTTGCCGAAGCGGGCCACCAGTCTGGGCGTGAGCAGGGGGGAGAGGATCGCGTCGGTGCCCATGACGAGCATCGCGAGGCTGGTCCGTAGCGTCGACCAGCCGCGCAGTTCCTGGAGGTAGAGCACGACCAGGAACTGGAAGCCGAAGAAGCCCCCGGCGAAGAGCAGCCCGGCGAGGTTGGCGCGCACGAGGTCGCCGCCGCGCAGGATGCCGAGGCGCACCAGCGGGGCCGCCGCGCGGCGCTCGACCGCGACGAAAGCGGCGAGCAGGGCGAGCCCGGCGCCGACCGTGGCCGCGGTCCCGCCGGCCGAGGCGTGCGGGGCGCGCTCCACGCCGAGCACGAGCAGCACGATGGCGCCGGTGACGGTGAGCCCGCCCAGCAGGTCGAAACCCCCGCCCGCCACCCGCTCCGGACGCGCAGTCCGCGGCACCAGGGCGAGGGCGGCCGGCAGGATCAGGGCGCAGAGCACGACCGGCGCGAAGAACACCCAGCGCCAGCCGACCGAGGCCAGCAGCCCGCCCGCGACGAGCCCGACCGAGAAGCCGCCGGCCGCGGTGCCGGAGTAGAAGAGCAGGGCCTTGTTGCGCTGCGCCCCCTGCGCGAAGCCGGTGGTGATGATCGAGAGGCCGGCGGGCGTCATGAAGGCCGCCGCGATCCCGGTGACGAACCGGGCCGCGATCAGCGTCCACCCCTCGGTGGCGAGCCCGCCGAGCCCGGAGAAGGCGAGGAAGACGGCGAGCCAGGACACGAACATCCGGCGCCGCCCGAAGAGGTCGGCGGCGCGCCCACCGAGCAGCATGAAGCCGCCGTAGCCGAGGACGTAGGCACTCATCACCCACTGGAGGGAACCGGTGGACAGGCCGAGGTCGGCGCGGATGGCGGGCAGGGCGACGTTGAGCATGGCGATGTCGATGCCCTCCAGGAAGATCGCCCCGCACAGGACGAGGAGGACACCCCACTGACGGGGGGTCCAGGAGGGGGGCGGTCCTTCGGCGGGGCCGGGGGCATGGGCGCTCATGGCGGCTCAACTCTCCTGCGATCGATCGCTGTTGTTGCCTTCTCAACCACCTTCGGTGGGGCGGCGGAGCGGAACAACGCCGAAGATCGCAACGTTCGTTCAAGCACGCTGAACGATCCGACGACCTGGGGGCCCGATGCCGATCGAGCGCGACGAACTGGAGTGCTTCCTCCTCCTCGCCGAGGAGCTGCACTTCGGCCGCACCGCCGAGCGGATGCGGCTGTCCAGGGCGCGCGTGACCCAGCTCGTGCAGCGGCTCGAACGCCGGGTGGGCGCTCCGCTGTTCGTCCGCACCAGCCGCCGCGTCGCCCTCACCGGGCTCGGCCGGCAGCTGCGCGTCGACCTCGCGCCGCACCACCGCGCCATCGAGGACGCCCTGGACCGGGCCGCCGCCACCGCGCGCGGCATCGAGGCGGTGCTGCACGTCGGCTTCTCCAACCCGCTGACCGGCGAGATCGTCATGAAGGCGACGGAAGCGCTGCGCGTCAGCCACCCCGGCCTCGCCGTGGAGGTCTGCGAGGTCCCCCTCGCCGATCCGTACGGTCAGCTGCGCAGGGGCGAGTTCGACGTGCAGCTCACCGAGTTCCCCGTCCGGGAGGACGACCTCGACGGCGGCCCGCAGCTGCTCGCCGAGGACCGCGTCCTCGCCCTGCCCGCCGCCCATCCGCTGGCCGCGCGGGAGACGGTGACCCGGGAGGACCTCGCGGACGTCCCGCTCCTCACCCTCGCGGGCGAGGTCCCCGACTACTGGCTGGAGCACCACGTCCCCGCCCGCACCCCGAGCGGCCGCCCGATCGAGCGGGGCCCAGGCGTGCTCAATCTGCAGGAGGGCCTGATCCTGGTCGCGGCCGGCCGGGGCGCACTCCTCGCCCCGGCCCACACGGCCACCTACTACGCCCGCCCGGGTGTCGCCTACGTCCCCTTCGCGGACCCGGAACCGACCGGCTACGGCCTGGTGTGGCGCCTCGGCCACGCCACGGGGGCGGTGGCGGCGTTCGCCAGAACGGCCCGGGAGATCACGGCCTGAGGCCCCCGCCCGGGACAGGCCGGCGAGGCCGCGGACATCCTGCTGCTCAGCCTGGTGTCCGAGGGGCTCGCGCTGCTCACGCGCGGTCCGGTGCGTGAGTGGGGTGAGATCGTCCCCGGCTGGGTACCCGTGCTGGGCGGGCGGCCGGGCTCTTGTGCCTGCCGGGCCGAGCCCGCTATGTACAGATCGCCGGATTGGGGAGCGAAACGGGTGTGACGGACAGAACAGCGCAAACCGCCCTGCTTGTGGTCTGCTATATACCGCTGATCGCCTAGCCGCCCCTGCTGGCAGCGGTCGCCCTCGCCTGTCATCGGCGGCGGACGGCTCGCGCGGCCCCCGTGGCGGCGTGAATGTGTACCCATCCCGATCAGCGGCCATGCGCCACGAGGCCAAAGTTTCTTCCCCTATCGGGCTGAACTTTTGTTGATCGTGGGTCAGTTGGCCGTTGCATCGCCCTACCCTTCAAAGGGTGAACCAACTGATGTCCTGTGCGACCGAAGAGGTGTCCGACGGCTTGTCCGCAATGGAGTGCGAACTCACGGAAACGCTCCCCGGCGAGCTGCCCGAAGCGCTGCGTGCCGAGCTGGTCGCCTTCCGTCGCGACCTGCACATGCACCCGGAGCTCGGCAACCAGGAGTTCCGCACCACCGCGGCGATCAAGGCCCGCCTTGAGGAGGCGGGCCTCGCGCCCCGGGTACTGGGCGGCGGCACGGGCCTCGTCTGCGACGTGGGGAGCGGCGCGCACAGCGGCGCACGCCCCATGCTCGCCCTGCGGGCCGACATCGACGCCCTGCCGATCCCCGACACCAAGCACGGCGTGCCCTACCGCTCCACGGTGCCCGACCGCGCCCACGCCTGCGGCCACGACGTGCACACCACCGTCGTCCTCGGCACCGGCCTGGTCCTCGCCGCCATGGCGCGCGAGGGGACGCTGCCCTTCGCGGTGCGGCTGATCTTCCAGCCCGCCGAGGAGGTCCTGCCGGGCGGCGCCGCGCAGGCCATCAAGGAAGGCGTCCTCGACGGCGTCGGCAAGATCATCGCCCTGCACTGCGACCCCCGCGTCGACGCGGGCCGCATCGGCCTGCGGCACGGCCCGATCACCTCCGCCTGCGACCGCCTGGAGGTCTCGCTCGACGGGGCCGGCGGACACACCGCGCGCCCGCACCTGACCACGGACCTGGTCACGGCCGTCGCCAAGGTCGCCACCGAGGTCCCCGCCGTGGTCGCCCGCCGCACCGACGCCCGCTCGGGCCTCTCGCTGACCTGGGGCCGCATCGAGTCCGGCCACGCGGCGAACGTCATCCCGCAGCACGCCGAGCTGTCCGGGACCGTGCGCTGCCTCGACCTCAAGACCTGGCGGGAGGCGCCCGACCTGGTGCACGACGCCGTCCAGGAGATCGCCGGCCTCTACCGCGCCACGTCCGACGTCACCTACGTCCGCGGCGTCCCGCCCGTCGTCAACGACGGCGGCGTCGCCGACCTGCTGCGCGACGCCATGGTCGAGCGGCGCGGCATCGCCTCGGTCGAGGACACCGAACAGAGCCTCGGCGGCGAGGACTTCTCCTGGTACCTGGAGCACGTGCCCGGCGCCATGGCCCGGCTCGGCGTGCGCAGGCCCGGGGAGCGCACCGTCCGCGACCTCCACCAGGGGGATTTCGACGTGGACGAGTCGGCCATCGCGGTCGGCGTCGAACTGTTCACCGCCGCCGCCCTGTTGGACCACGCGCGCGCCGAGGACTGAGGGCGCGCGGGAGCGTGCCGGGGACCGCGGGCGCGCGGGAGCGGGCCGGGGCGTAGAACGAGCGAGGCCGGCGTCCGCGGCCTTCGGCACGAATGGGTAACGGCCCCGCGGAAACCCGTTCCCCTCCCTTTCTACGCGCGTTAATGTGCCGCGAAATCCGCGCCGTCAACGGCGTGTTGGGAAATGTGAGGGGTGCGTCCTGTGCGTCGTGTATCAAGACTTTCCCAAGTGGCCGTGGCGGTGGCGTCGCTCGCCCTCGCCGCTTCGGCGTGCGGCAAGACCAGCAGCGAGGCCTCGCGGGAGGACGGCGGCAAGGAGGAGGGCTCCGGCACGTCGTCCTCGTACAAGGGCAAGGGGATCGGTCTCGCGTACGACATCGGCGGGAAGGGCGACCAGTCCTTCAACGACGCCGCCTACGCGGGCTACCGCAAGGCCCGCGCGGAGTTCAAGCTCGGCGGCGTGGACATGGAGCCCGGCGACGGCGAGTCCAGCGCCGACAAGGTCCAGCGCCTCGAACAGCTCGCCAAGCAGGGGTACGACCCGGTGATCGGCGTCGGTTTCGTCTACGCGCCCGCCGTGGAGGCGGCCGCCAAGAAGTTCCCGGAGACCACCTTCGGGATCATCGACGACAACACCGTGAAGGCGGACAACGTCGCCGATCTGGTCTTCCACGAGGAACAGGGCTCCTATCTCGCGGGCGTCGCCGCCGCGAAGGCGAGCAAGGTCAAGCACGTCGGATTCGTGGGCGGCGTGGACATTCCGCTGATCCACAAATTCGAGGCCGGATTCGTGCAGGGCGTGAAGTCCGTCGACCCCGGGATCGAGATCGAGAAGCGCTATCTGACGGAGAAGCCCGAGGAGGGCGGTTTCTCCAGCCCCGACAAGGGCCAGAACGCGGCCAGCGGTCAGCTGGAGGCCGGCGCGGACGTGATCTACCACGCGGCCGGGCTCTCCGGTCAGGGCGTCATCCAGGAGGTCGGCTCGCAGAAGAAGTGGGCGATCGGCGTCGACTCCGACCAGTACAAGCAGAAGGCGCTCGCCAAGTACAAGGACCACATCCTCGGCTCGGCCTTCAAGGACGTCGGCGGCGCGGTGTACGACCTGACGAAGTCGGTCGTCGAGGGCAAGCCGATGAAGGGTGAGCAGCGCTACGACCTGGAGTCCGGCCGCGTCGGCTTCGCCGACTCCAACCCGAGGTACACGGCGATGAAGGACGTCGTCGCCGCCGTGGAGAAGGCCAGGAAGGACATCATCAGCGGCAAGGTGAAGGTCCGGACGGCTCCGTAGGCCACCGGCTCCTCGGGCCAGTGCCTTCCCGGGGCTTTCGCCCCGCACGGGGACCCCGCGAAGGTTGTACGTAGCACCTTCCCCGCGCACTCCCCGCCGTTGTACGTAGTACGTCCTGCGGCGCCTGGGCGCCTCCCATCTGGGGGGCGCCCACCGCGTGTTCAGGCCACGGACGGCTGGTGGCCACAGCTCGATAACGGAGCGGACAGAAGGGTTCTTATGTGAGGTCTACGCGCGTTACGCTGCGGCGAAATCAGCGCCGGGTAGGCGCTCGTACCTGCTTGTGCTTGCTTCCCTCAAGGAGTTCGTTCCTATGCGCCGGGTGTCTCGAATAGCTGTCGCGGGCGCCGCGACCGCAGCCCTCGCCGTCTCCGTCTCCGCCTGCGGCGGCACGTCCAGCGACGCCGCCAAGGACGACAAGAACAAGGGCGTCGCCCTCGCCTACGACGTCGGTGGCGCCGGCGACCAGTCCTTCAACGACGCCGCGACCGAGGGCATGAAGAAGGCCGCCAAGGAGTTCAAGACCGGCGAGAAGGCCGTCGAGCCGGTCGACGGCGAGTCGGACGCCGACAAGGCGCAGCGCCTGACGCAGCTCGCCAAGCAGGGCTACAACCCGGTCATCGGTGTCGGCTACGCCTACGCCCCGGCCATCAAGGAGGTCTCGGCGAAGTTCCCGAAGACTTCCTTCGGCATCGTCGACGACGAGACCGTCAAGGCCGACAACGTCTCCGACCTGGTCTTCAGCGAGCAGGAGGCGTCCTACCTCGCGGGCGTCACCGCCGCCAAGGCGACCAAGTCCAAGACCGTCGGCTTCGTCGGCGGCGTGGACGTCCCCCTCATCCACAAGTTCGAGGCGGGCTTCGCGCAGGGCGTCAAGGACACCGACCCCAAGGTCAAGGTCGTCAAGCAGTACCTGACCGAGAAGGCCGAGGACGGCGGCTTCACCAGCCCCGACAAGGGCAAGACCGCCGCCCAGGGCCAGATCGAGAAGGGCGCCGACGTGGTCTACCACGCCGCGGGCCTCTCCGGTCAGGGCGTCATCGAGGCCGCCGCCGCCAAGAAGATCTGGGCGATCGGCGTCGACTCCGACCAGTACAAGCAGAACGCGCTGGCCAAGTACAAGAAGTACATCCTGACCTCGGCGACCAAGGACGTCGCGGCCTCGGTGTACAACCTGGCCAAGGCCGTCGAGGACGGCAAGGCCAAGGGCGGCGTCGTCCGCGCCGACCTCAAGTCGGGCGGTGTCGCGCTCGCCGACTCCAACCCGGAGTTCCAGAAGATGAAGGACGTCCGGGCCGCGGTCGCGAAGGCCGAGGCGGGCATCAAGAGCGGCAAGATCAAGGTCGACTCGACGCCGTGACCGCCGCAGCGGCGGGCTCACCGCCGTGACGGCAGCGTGATTCTCGTGCGACGGGGTGTGGGGGACGATGGTCCACCCGCGCCCCGTTCGCGCGGGCCACGCCTGACGTCCGCCCGTACGGGGTGATCCCGTACGGGGGACCGACCAGCACCACCCAGCAGCACCAGTAGCAGGGGCACTGCGCGCGTAGGCGGCCCCTTTCCTTCAGGCACCCCCGAGGAGAGTGCGCCATCGACGCGTCCACCAACCCTCCGCCCGTCGCCGTCGAACTCGCCGGCATCACCAAGCGGTTCCCCGGAGTCGTGGCCAACCACGACATCCACCTCACCGTCCGCAAGGGCACCGTGCACGCCCTGGTCGGCGAGAACGGCGCCGGCAAGTCGACGCTGATGAAGATCCTCTACGGCATGCAGAAGCCGGACGAGGGCACCATCGCCGTCGACGGCGAGCAGGTCGCCTTCGCCGGCCCCGCCGACGCCATCGCCCGCGGCATCGGCATGGTGCACCAGCACTTCATGCTCGCCGACCAGCTGACGGTCCTGGAGAACATCGTTCTCGGCAGCGAGAAGCTGCACGGCATCGGCGGCGCGGCCCGCCGCGCGATCCTCGACCTCTCCGACCGCTACGGCCTCGGGGTGCGCCCCGACGCGTACGTGGAGGACCTCGGCGTCGCCGACCGCCAGCGCGTGGAGATCCTCAAGGTCCTCTACCGCGGCGCCACCACGCTGATCCTCGACGAGCCGACGGCCGTGCTCGTGCCGCAGGAGGTCGACGCGCTCTTCGACAACCTCCGCGAGCTCAAGTCCGAGGGCCTGTCCGTCATCTTCATCTCGCACAAGCTGGGCGAGGTCCTGTCCGTCGCCGACGACATCACCGTCATCCGGCGCGGCACGACCGTCGGCACGGCCATCCCCGCCGAGACGACGCCGCGCCAACTCGCCGAGCTGATGGTGGGCAGCGAACTGCCCACCCCCGAAACCGCCGAGTCCACGGTCACCGACCGCCCGATGATCCAGGTGGAGGGCCTCAGGCTGCTCGCCGAGGGCGACTCGGGCCGCGCCCTGCTGGACGACATCTCCTTCACGATCCACGAGGGCGAGGTCCTCGGCATCGCGGGCGTCGAGGGCAACGGCCAGACCGAACTGATCGACGCGCTCATCGGCCTCAAGCACGCCGACTCCGGCGTGATCCGCATGGCGGGCGACGACATCACCGCCGTACCCACCCGCAAGCGGCGCGAGGACGGCATCGGGTACATCCCCGAAGACCGCCACCGCCACGGCCTCCTCCTGGAGTCCCCGCTGTGGGAGAACCGCATCCTCGGCCACGTCACGGAGCGGCCGAACGCGCGGGGCTTCTGGCTCGACCCCAAGGCCGCCCAGGCCGACACCCGCCGCATCGTCGAGGAGTACGACGTCCGTACGCCCGGCATCGACGTGACGGCCGCCTCGCTGTCCGGCGGCAACCAGCAGAAGCTGATCGTCGGCCGCGAGATGAGCCACAAGCCGCGCTTCCTGATCGCCGCCCACCCCACCCGCGGTGTGGACGTCGGCGCGCAGGCGCAGATCTGGGACCAGATCCGCGAGGCCCGCCGCGAGGGACTGGCCGTCCTGCTGATCTCCGCGGACCTGGACGAGCTGATCGGCCTCTCCGACACCCTCCGCGTGATCTACCGCGGCCGGCTCGTCGCGGACGCCGACCCGGCCACCGTCACCCCGGAGGAGCTGGGGTCGGCGATGACGGGCGCGGCCTCCGGCCACCTGGAACACATCGAGCCCGGTGACGGCTCACAGGAGGACGAGACCCGATGAAGAAGTTCGACAAGGAGCGCGTGCTCCTCGCGGTGGCCGCCCCGGTCATCGCGCTGGTCGTGGCCGTGGCGCTGACCTCGGTCGTGCTGCTCGCCTCGGGCAAGAGCCCGATCGAGCCGTACACCCTGATGCTGAAGCAGATCTCCTACTCCGACGTCCAGGTCCTGACCATCAACCAGGCCGGCATGTACTACCTGGCGGCGCTCGCGGTGGCCATCGGCTTCCGCATGAACCTGTTCAACATCGGCGTGGACGGGCAGTACCGCCTCGCCGCGGTGGTGACCGCCGTCGTCGGCGCGCACGTCGCGCTGCCGGCCGCCCTGCAGATCCCGCTGCTCATCGTGGTCGCCATGCTCACCGGCGCCTCCTGGGCCGGCATCGCGGGCCTGCTCAAGACCACGCGCGGGGTCAGCGAGGTGGTCGCCACGATCATGCTCAACGCCATCGCGACGAGCGTCATCGGCTACCTCACCCTCACCGACAACTTCGGCGTCCCGGTCGGCAACAACCAGACCACCGGCGTGATGAAGGAGTCCGGCTGGTTCCCCGGCATCAAGCTGGCGGGCGGTGAGGTCTACGGCTTCGTCTTCGTCGCCGTCCTCGCCGGCATCCTGTACTGGCTGGTCCTCAACCGCACCCGCTTCGGCTTCGACCTGCGTGCCACCGGCGCCTCCGAGTCCGCCGCCGCGGCCTCCGGGGTCAACGCCAAGCGCATGGTGCTCACGGCCATGCTGATCTCCGGCGGCGTCGCGGGCCTCGCGGGCCTGCCGATCCTGCTCGGCGACACCCACACCTACAGCCTCAGCTTCCCCGCGGGCCTCGGCTTCACCGCCATCGGCATCGCGCTGCTCGGCCGCAACAACCCGGTCGGCATCGCGTTCGCCGCGCTGCTGTGGGCCTTCCTCGACAAGGCCTCACCCGCCCTGGACTACGCCACCCCGGTCGCGTACGACAAGGAGATCGCGGTGATCATGCAGGGCCTCATCGTGATCGCGGTCGTCGTCTCCTCCGAGGCCGTCCGCCGCTGGGGCCTGCGCCGCCAGCAGCGGCGCGTCGGTGAGGAACTGGCCGCCGCCGCCCGGGCGAACGCCAACAACGGCAACAACGACTCCGTGAAGGAGGTGGCTGCCCGATGAGCACGGCATCCGTCGCCAAACCCCCGGTCAAGCAGCCCGCAGCGGGCCGCCGCCGCATCTCGCTCCCCGTCCTCCTGCTCTGCGTCGCGGGCGTCCTGGTGCTGACCTCGCTGGTGCGCGTCATCACCGGCGCCGACGGCATCACCTCCACCGGCCAGATGTCCACGGCCCTCAAGCTGGCCGTGCCGATCGGCCTCGCGGGCCTCGGCGGCCTGTGGGCCGAGCGCGCGGGCGTCGTCAACATCGGCCTCGAGGGCATGCTGATCCTCGGCACCTGGTTCGGTGCCTGGGCCGGCTTCCAGTGGGGCCCGTGGGCGGGCGTCCTGTTCGGCGTCCTCGGCGGCGCGCTCGGCGGCCTGCTGCACGCCATCGTGACGGTCACCTTCAACGTCAACCACATCGTCTCCGGTGTGGCCCTGAACATCCTCGCCCTCGGCGTCACCCGCTACCTCGCCACCTTCGTCTTCGAGGGCGAGGAGGGCGGTACGTCGAAGCAGTCGCCGCCCGTCGAATCCCTCGGCGACTTCTCCGTGCCGGGGCTGTCCGACTGGCTCATGGACCTCAACGGCAAGCACTGGTTCCTGGTCTCCGACCTCGCGGGCCTGTTCGGCGGGCTGTTCACCAACCTCTCGCCGCTCACCGTGGTCGCCGTCGCGCTGGTCCCGCTGAGCTGGTGGGTGCTGTGGCGCACCTCGTTCGGCCTGCGGCTGCGCTCCTGCGGCGAGAACCCCATCGCGGCCGAGTCGCTCGGCGTGAACGTCTACAAGTACAAGTACCTGGCAGTGATCATCTCCGGCGGCTTCGCCGGCCTCGGCGGTGCCTTCCTCTCGCTGGTCGCCTCCAACATCTACCTGGAGGGCCAGACCGGCGGCCGCGGCTACATCGGCCTCGCCGCGATGATCTTCGGCAACTGGATGCCGGGCGGCCTCGCGCTCGGCGCCGGACTGTTCGGTTACACCGACAGCCTGAAGCTGCGGGGCGGCGGCACCAACGTCCACGCGCTGCTGCTGCTCCTGGCGATCCTGCTGGTCATCGGCGCGGTCTACCTCGCCTGGCACAAGCGGTACGTGCCCGCGGTGATCACTGCGGCCATCTCCGCGCTGATGTTCCTGTGGTACGGCTTGACCGACGAGGTGCCCAACCAGGTCGTCACCGCCACGCCGTACGTGGTGACCCTGCTGGTGCTCTCGCTCTCCGCCCAGCGCCTTCGGATGCCGAAGGCGGACGGCATGCCGTACCGAAAGGGACAGGGCAAGTGACGACCACCGCCGACACCGACTGGGACGCCCTGCGGGAAGCCGCGCGCGAGGCCATGTCCCGCGCGTACGCCCCCTACTCGGGCTTCCCCGTCGGCGCCGCGGCGCTGGTGGACGACGGCAGGACGGTCGTCGGCTGCAACGTGGAGAACGCCTCCTACGGCCTCGGCCTGTGCGCCGAGTGCGGCCTGGTCTCCCAGCTCCAGCTCACCGGCGGCGGCCGCCTGACCCACTTCACCTGCGTGGACGGCAAGGGCGAGATCCTGATGCCGTGCGGCCGCTGCCGCCAGCTCCTGTACGAGTTCGGCGGCCCCGAACTGCTCCTGGAGACGGCCTCGGGCGTACGCACGCTCGCGGACATGCTCCCCGACGCGTTCGGCCCGCAGCACCTCAACTGACGCCGGCGCGGAGTGGGCGATTCTTGTCGGGGTCCCCGGACAGCGCTGTTCGGGGACCCCGTCATACAGCTGTGGCCTGTGCCCAGTGCTGGCCCTCGACGAGGTCGCGGTAATGGGAGCTGTTGGCCATCAGTTCGGAGTGGGTACCTGTTTCCGCGACAGTGCCGTCCGTCAGCACGATGACGTGGTCGGCATGCATCACCGTGGACAGGCGATGGGCCACGACGAGAACCGAACGGTCTCGTGCGAGGGTGTCGATCACGTCGCGCAGACGCATCTCGTTGAGAGAGTCCAACTGTGAGGTGGGCTCGTCGAGCAAAACGAGGTCGCAGGACTGGAGCAGGGCCCGGGCCAGGGCGATGCGCTGCCGTTGGCCTCCCGAGACGTCCACTTCACGGCCGATGACGGTGTCCAGGCCGTTCGGAAGGGCGCGTACCACGTCCGCCATGCCGACATCGGCGAGCGCTGACATGAGCGCGGCATCGTCGGTGTTCGAGTCCCTGTGCCCGAGGAGCAGATTCTCGCGGACGGTGCCCTCCAGAAGCGTGAAGGACTGGTCGAGGTAGCCGATCCGGGAGCGCAGTGCGTCGAGCGGCCAGTCACGGACGTCCTGCCCCAGCACCGTGATGGACCCGCTGGCAGCGTCCTCGAACCGTTCGATCAGGGTGAGAAGGGTGGACTTCCCCGCCCCCGAGTGTCCGACGACAGCGGTCAGCCCGCGCCGCGGTACCCGCAGGGAGACCTCCCGCAGCACCGGCTCACCGTCGTAGCCGAAGGACACGCGGTCGAACACCACGGCGTCACCACCGGCGGCGGGCCGGGCCGCGCCGGGTTCGCCCGCGGCTTCGACGGGGGCGCTGAGCAAGTCCTCGAACCGTGCCTTCGCGGCCAGGCCCGTCTGCAGACGCCCCAGGCCCATCACCATGATGGTGATGGGGGTGACGAGCTGCAGCAGATACAGCAGGAAGGCGATGAAGTCGGAGAGGCTGAGATCTCCGTGCGAGATCCGTACGCCGCCCGCGATCACGATGCAGGCGAGGGCGACTTCCTGACCGAGCGACATGACGGGGATGACGACGGACTGGAGTCGCGCGGCGGAAATCATGCCGTCGGTGATGTGTTCGGCGTCACGGGTCAGGGATGCGCTGGTGGGCTTCTCGGCACGGTGCGCCTTGACGGTGACCAGCGACGAGAGCACCGTGGTGAAGCGCTGGGCGAGCGCGCCGGTGGCTGTCTGGATTCCCTCGAAACCCTGGCGGACCCGGCGCAGCAGAAGCCAGATGGCGCAGCCGGCCACGGCGAACACGGCCAGGGTCAGAAGTACCAGCGTCCAGTCCAGCAGGGCCATGAGGACGAGGGTCGCGAGGGCTGTCACGACGGCGACGGGCAGCTGGACGACGCCGACGTCGATCACTGACCGCAGCAGCGCCGCGTCGGAGGTGATGCGGGCGACGAGGTTTCCGGCTCCGGCCGCGCGCACGGCCTGGAGCGGCATGCGCAGGGTGTGCTCCATGACCCTGCCCCGCAGCCGCAGGATGAACTGCTCGCCCGTCTTGGCCAGGAGGTAGCCGGAGAACGACGCCGCCAGCGCCCCTGTCAGCGCCAGCGGCACCATGACGGCGAGCCACCGCAGGATGCTCTCCCGCCGGGCGAGGGCATCGATGAGTTCCCTCACCAGAAGCGGCACCGCCAGGGTCGCTGCGGTCGCCGCCAGGCTCAGCAGCACCGCGAGCGAGATCTGGAGGATGTGGCCGCGGGACAGTTCGCCGAGGAGGCGCAGGCGTCTCGGGTGTTGCGGGGACGGCTTCGGTCCTGTCGGCACGGGAGGCCCTTTCCGGATCGACGTGGTGTGCGGCGGCGTGCGCGGTGGTCCGGGGCGCCGGCGGGCGACGCCCCGGACCGGGCCCGATCAGCAGCCCTTGGCCATCGTGAAGCCCGCGCTGAAGCTGGCGGCGCCACCGGCCGACGCCAGGATGCTCTCGACGGAGACGACCGTGACCGAGGTCGTCGGGGTGATCGCGGGGGCGTCGGCGGAGGAGGCCGCGCCGATCTCGGCGGAGTCGGTGTAGGCGGTGTAACCCGAGATCAGCTGGTCGGCAGTGTTCACTGTTGCTCCTGTGAGTAATGCGGAACTGACTGGAGAATTTCTCTCACATAGCGCCGTCGGCGCCCAACCCATTTCTTTCCGGAGAATCTCCCTCAACTGCGGTCATGCGTCCGGAAGAATTTTAATTGGCGCAGCTCGGGGGCGGCTGTTTCTTTAGGGGTGCGCGGCTGCGTAGGCGTCGCTACGTCCAGCTTTCGTCCCAGAGGGCCCGGACTTCGTCCCCCAAAGCGCTGTGCTGCCCTACCAGGACGCCGGAGAAAGCTGCCGGCCGGTAGTGACGACGCACCGCATCGGACACCTGCTGGGGGGAAACGGAGCGGAGCTGTTCGGGGAACTCGACCAGCCACGTGAGCGGAAGGCTGTATCCGATCACACCAGCCAGCGTGGACGCCATCCCCGCTTGGGATGTCTGACCTATGCTCGTGATTCCGGTCATGTAGGTGCCGGCTGCGTGAATCTCCTTGGCCGACGGGGGGTCATCGCAGAGTCGGCGCAACACTTGGCTTATTTCTCCGAGTGCTCTGGGCGCCGATTCGGTGGCGGTAGCCGATTCGATGAAGCCGACCTGCCTGCCGAGAACGTCTTCGATGCTGGATTCGACCTGGTAGACGAGTCCGGTGTCTTCGCGCAGCCGGGTGAACAGTCGTGAGGAGAAGAAGCCACCGAGCACGCAGTTGCCGATGCTGAGCGCGGGGAAGTCGGGGTCGACGCGGGCGGCCGCCGGCGCCATGAGCGTGATGTGGGTCTGCGTGGCGTTGTGGCGGTCGATCACATGCAGCCCGGCACTGGTCATCGGTGGCGGGGTCGTGAAGGATCGCGGGGACGGCGGGGGGCGCCACGCCTCCAGCGTGGATGCGGCGGCACCGGCCGTGGCGGCCGGGTCGGCCGCGCCGACGACGACGAGGTACGCCCCGTCGGGCCGCACCACCTCGCGGTGCAATGCGCTGAGCTGCTCGGCGGTCACAGCTGCTACGGCTGCCTCGTCGGGCGGTCCGCCCGTGCTCAGACCGGGGCAGCAGTGCCGTTGGAGGGCGTCGCGCGCCATCGCGGTGGGCTGCGCGGCCCTTGCCCGGACATGGCCGACGACCTTGCGGATTGCCGCGTGACCGGAGGCGCCGCCATAGACGGGAGCGGTCAGGACCTCGCTGAGCAGCGCGAGCAGGTCCACCAGATACTGCTGTGGAAGCGAGCAGCTCAGGGTGAGTTGGGAGCCGGTCCAGCTGACGTCCAGCGTCGTACCCCGACGTCCCAGGATGTCGTCCAGCTGCTCGGGGGTGTGCCGGGCCGTGCGCCGGCCGAGCGCGGCGGCGAGCACGGAAGCCGCCGCGGGGTCAACGGTGTGGGCGGGCAGGGGGATCGCGAGGCGTAGTTCCGCCATCGGCACGGACGGCGCGTGCACGGTGACCACGCGCAGCCCGTTGCTCAGGCAGGTGTCGACGAAGGGAGGGAGGGTGAAGTGCTGGTCGCCGTCCGGCTCGGGCAGCAGGGCGGAGCGTGTCATCGCAGCGCTCCGACCGCGGGCGCCAGGGCAAGCACACCCCTGGCGTCGGCGGCAAGTCCTCCCGCCGCCCGGGCCACCTGCTCGGCGTCCACCGCCCGCAGCAGGTAAGGGAGTTCGTCGACCAGTTCGGCCCGTCCGTGGAGTACCTCGAACGCGCCCGTGTGGCGGGTGCGTACCAGGAGGTTGTCGTAGCCCCGGGCCGCCGCGGTGAACGATCGGGCCAGGGCCCGTGCCAGCTCGGGCTCCTCGGGTCCGGTGGCGGCCAGGTCCACGAGTTCGGCGTCCGTCTCGCCCAGGACGTCGTCGAGAGCCGTGTGCGGGGGGTGGGCGGCCACCAGATGGAAGGTATCGGGGTGGCGCGCTTGCAGGGGGCCGAAGAATCCGCATCCGGTCCGCACCGACGCGGCCACGCCCCCCTCCCGTACGAGCCTTCGAGTCAACCGGGCGTTCTCGCCTCCCGTCAGGAGGAGCGAGAGCACGACGTGGGCGAGGTAGTCGGCGCGTCGGGTCACCGGATCGGGCATGCGGTATCCGAGGGCGACGGCGGGCAGCGCGGCGTGCGCGTCGTGGTGGGTGCCCCGGCGCTCTCCGGTCAACGGCGGTTCGCACAACGGGGGCTGCGACGGTACGGGCCGGGCGGGAATCCGGCCGAAATGGCGCTGGATCATGTCCGTGACCCGGTCAGGAGCGAAGGAGCCCGAAATGGTGAGCACGGCGTTGCCCGGCGCATAGTGCTGGTAGTGGAAGGCCTGGCAGTCGTCGAGGGTGGCCCGGTCGAGGTCCCCGAAGTGCCCGTAGCCGTTGTGCGCGTTGGGGAAGGTCCCGTAGAGGACGGCGGGAAGCACCGTCCAGGGGAAACCGCCGTACGCGCGGTTGGTCACATTCGCGCGGACCTCTTCCTTGACGACGCTGAGCTGAGTGCGCAGGTTCCTCTGCGTCAACCACAGCGAGGCCATTCTGTCTGCTTCGAGGAAGAGCATCCGCTCCAGCGCGGAGGTGGGGCACACCTGGTAGAAGTCGGTGTAGTCCTGGTGCGTGGAGGCGCCCGAGGTGCCGCCCGCGGCTTGGACGTGCCGGAAGTGCTCACTCGGGCCCGTGTTCCGGCTTCCCTGGAACATCATGTGCTCGAAGAGGTGGGCGAATCCACTACGGCCTTCCGGCTCGTTGCGAAACCCCACTGCGTAGTGCACCGCCATGCCGACCGCCGGGGCCATGGGGCGAGGATCGAGCACCACGCGAAGCCCGTTGTCCAGAGTCAGTCTTCGCATATTCCTGTCCGCTTGCCTGGTACTACCGTCGGCGGGAAGGGCGCCATGCCGGTACCGGCCTGGCCGGTACCGGCGCGTGGCCGACGGCTCAGCAGCCCTTGCCGAAGGTCACACCGGCGCTCATGCTGATGCCGGCGCTCAGGGCGTAGGAGCCCTCGGTGATCACGACGGTGGCGGACAGGGCCACCGGGCTGGCCTCCGGAGCGCCGGTCGTCTGGGCGGCGCCGACCTCCTCGGCCGTCGCGTAGGCCGCGTACCCGGAGATCAGCTGGTCGGTGGTGTTCATTGCATTCTCCTCAATACTTGGAAATTCGGCGAACAGCTCCGCCTGCACGAATTTCTAACACGCCGGGAAGGGAACCTGCTAGTTCGAAAGATTAGTGGCCCAGAATTTTCAGGGGTAAAATTTGGGTAGCACCGGATCAGCGGCGTGCGCGCAGAATGCGGGCGAGAATGGAACCCTTCGGCTCCACCCCCGCCCGCACGACATCACTGCCCCTTACAGGCCGTCCACATACTTCTTGGCGATAGCCATCGAAGCCAGCGGATAGTTGTCGCGCACCGCCTTTACGGCCGCGATGTCACCGCGGTCACGCTGCACGGAGCGAATCCTCTGCTCGTCCACCTGGCTGCGGAACCCCTCATAAGAACCGTACTGATTCCAGAACGCTTTCTTCCGCTTGCGTACGGCCTGGTCCCCGACAATCCCCAGGGCGCCGGTGACGCCCGCTGCGATGAGTACGGATATACCGTCCATTTTTCTCCCTCTCCCTAGGGTCGATGGTGAGTGAATGCCGTTCACTCTGTCCGCTCGTACACCGATACGTGCCGAGGGCTGGTCACGGAGTACGGCTCCTGGTACCACCCGCTCCAGCGCTCCACCAAGCGCAGACCGGCCAATTCGGCCAGCAGGTCTATCTCCAGGGGGAACGCGTACCGCAGCACGTGGTGCGTGGTCGAAGGCGGGCCTCCGTCGATGATGGTGTGCGTCGCCACCATGAGCTGCTGTGTCTTGTCCACGGTGAGCGTGTCGAGCATCACCGTGCTCTCGTCGAGGTAGCGCATGGAGAAGTCCGGCTTCTCCATGACGTGGTACGGCGAGGGGTCGAACGCTTCGAGGACGAACCGCCCGCCCGGCGCCAGCCGTTCGCGGGCGTTGCGCAGGCAGGCCACCTGCGCCTCCTTGGAGACAGCGACGAAGAACGTGTTCAGTACCAGCGTGACGATGTCGTACGACTCGTCGAAGTCCGTGAGCGGTTGGGTGAAATCGCCGAGGACCGCCGTGATCGCTCCGTGGGGATCCTTCTCCCGGAGTCGTGCCAACATCGCCTCGGAACCGTCCACGCCGTGGACCTCGTGTCCCCGTTCGGCCAGGGGCAGGGCGATCCGTCCGGTGCCGATGCCCAGCTCCAGCACTTTGCCGCCGGGCTCGAGCATGCCGTCGAGGAACTCCACCGCGGCCGTGGTGTCGAAGCCGATCGGATACATCTGTTCGTAGACGCCGGCGAGTTTCTCGTTGTAGTGCGCGTTCTGCGCGATCATGCCTTCTCCAAGTCGGTCGGCTCGTAGGGGCCTTCGGCGGGTGCGCCGGCGGCAGCGGGGGTGTCGATCAGGTCGGCCAGCAGGTCCAGGTAGTCCAGCAGCTGCTCGGTCCAGCCGACGTACGCCGCGTAGTCGTGGGCATGGAGGAGCACGCGAAGTACCGCGGCGCGTTCCACCGCCTCGGTGTCCGCCGCCTCGGGGCCGTACCCGTGCAGCACCGCACGGGCAGCCGCCGCACAGAGGGCTGCCGCCTCTGTGTGCCGGGGGCCTGCGAAGTGCAGCAGCCGGAACTCGGCCAGCTCGCCCAGCAGCCATCCCAGGTCGTGGGCGCGAGGGCCGCGCGCCAGCTCTTCGCCCGCCAGCAGGACGCCGGCCTGGGGTGGACGTGCGGGGATCACCGCGCCGAGGCCGACCGCACCTAGCACCAGGACGTCATCGGGACGCTCCTGCTCCCACTCGCCCAGCCAGTGGCGAACGCGGTCCGTGCGCAGCCGACCCAGCCGGTGCTCGGCTGCCTCGAAAAGCCGGGCTGCCCCGCCAGGACCGTCACGCCGGGCCAGCCACCGGGACAGGCGTAGGCCGCCGCTGGGACGCCGCACCACCGGGCCGGTTCGTACCTCGTCGTGCACCCGTCGCACCGTGACCCCGACGCCGTGGAGCAGTCGGGGCATGGCCGCCCACCTGTCGGGGGACTCCGGCAAGGTGGTGAGCACGTGGGCGAGCGTGTAGGGCAGCGGCGCGGGATACCGACGCTCTGCCCGACCGCCCCGGCCCAGCGCCACCCGGACACCCGAGAGGCCGAGCGCGGCCGTGGCCGCACGGACGGACTCCGGTACCGAGGTGAAGGGGTCCTCGCGGTCGGGACCAGGGACGCGGGTCCACTGGTAGCCGACGCCGTTCCCCAGTATCCGCGTGGTCAGAAAACCTGTGCCGAAGTGCGCCACCGGCGTCTCCGGCATCTCCGGCGTCTCCGGCGCCTCTGGCGTCCCTGGCGTCCCTGGCGTCCCTGGCGTCTCTGGCGGCTCCGGGGTTTTTGGGGTTTCCGGCGTTTCCGGGGTGAGGGCGTGCGCGCTCACGCGGCTCTCCCGGTGCCGGCCCGCAACGCCTCCAACGCCGCGATGACATCGGGCAGCGGGGCGTTCAGCGCGGCATCGTTCCGGCCGGTGGTGACGCTCAGACCCATCACGGGAGGGGCCAGCACCACATTGCGGCGCGCGCGCAGCGCCGCCGCGTGCTTCGCGAAGGCCGTGGAGTCCACCCCACCGGGCGGCAGCGAGGGTGCCACTGCCACCGCCGCGCGCGTGCACTGCAGAGCCAGCATGACGGGAGTGTCCGCGAGGCCGTTGGCCAACCGCGCGACGAAGCTCAAGGTGGCCGGGTTCACGACCACCGTGTCCGCCCACTCGGCCAGCTCGACATGGGGCGCGACCGTGGCTGCCTCCGAAGGCCACGCGTCGGTGAACACGTCCCCAGGGATGAGCGGGGCCAACGCCTGGCGCGTGACGAATCGTTCGGCGCTGCGCGTGACAGCGATCCTGATCTCCAGCTCCGGGTAGCTCATGCTCAGCCAGTTCACCCAGAACGGGGTGTGCGCCGCGCTGAGGGCACCCGTCACCACATAGAGGAGCCGACGGCCACCGAAGGGCGGCGGTCCGCCCTTGTCGGCCTCGTCGCCGGGGTCAGTCATCGTCCGCGACCGCCTCAAGGATCTCCCGCAGGTCCCGCAGGCCGGCCTGGGTGCCCTCGGTCAGGTGAACGCCGCAGACATTGATGATCACTTCGTCCACACCGCTCGCCCGGTGCGCCCGGACGACGTCTGCGATGTCCTCCACCGTGCCGGAGGCGAAGACCTCCCTGCGCAGCAGTTCTTCGGCGCCCTTGAGCGGGTCCGAGGCGCTGACCTCCACTCCGGCACGCCGCAGCATGTCCGTGTAGTGCTCCGAGGTGAGGTGCGGTCCCGCGGCGGCGAACACGATCCGCCGCAGGTTGCGGCCGGGCCGGGTGACCGCGGCGTGCACGACGCTGGCGACACGCGGGGTGCCCGTGCGGCCTGCCCGCCGAACGCCTTCACCGATCGCCGGGATCAACTGGTCGGCGATGTACCAGTGGGGAGTGAGCCAGGTGATGGCGACGTCGGCGACCTCCCCCACGGTCCGGGCCATGCCGGGCCGCAGGACACCGAGGCCCACCTCGGCAGCGGGTGCCGGCACGTGCAGCATTCCGGTAGTGGCGGTGAAGTAATCGCCTTGGTGGGAGAGCACCTCGCTGTCCAGCAGTTTGCGTACGAGGGTGGCGTATTCCGCCACCATCTTCAGCGGGCGCTCATAGGGCCGGCCCAGGAGCGACGCCTGGAAATCGCGCGCCCCCGGACCGAAGCCGGCCACGTACGGGGCCCCCGACAGCGCGCTGATCGAGCGGGCCTCGACGGCCGCCTGGTAGGGGTGACGCAGCATCGTCAGCGCGACGCTCGTGCCCAGGGGAACTCCCGGCACACGCGCCGCGAAGGCCGCGAGAGCCTGGTGCGTCTCGATGCGCAGTGACTGGCCGAGCCAGATCCGGCGCACACCCAGGTCACGGGCGAAGGTGCCGAACTCCACCATGGGGTCGAGCGAGTCGGGCTGGATGGGGAAGATGGTGGAGATGTGATTCATGGTGGCGCTCATCGCGCGGACTCACTCTTCTTCAGTCGGCTGCCGGACTCCCGGCGGGTCATCCGGTGCAGTACTCGGGGGGCGAACAGGAAACCCATGACGGCCCACACGGCGATGACCAGGTGCACCTTGTCCAGTTCCCAGCTGTCGGTCGCCTCGGCGGCCAGTGCCGAGTCCGGCAGCAGCGCGGCGCGTACGCCCTGGGCGATCCACTTCAGCGGGAATGCCCCCACCACGTCCTGGGCGAGTTCCGGGAGGACCGTGACCGGGAAGTAGATGCCCGAGAACATCATGAGCGCGAACAGCGGGATCATCACCGTGCCCAGCGCCTCCCGCGAATTCGGCAGGAGCGACCCGATGATCGCGCCGATCGGTGCGACGGCGACGAGTCCCAGTACGAGCACCGAGACCAGCGTGAGCCAGCGTGTGGCATCCGAGGGCAGCGAGGAGCCGAGCACCACTGTCCCGCCGAGCAGCATCAGGGCCGCGCCGCCCAGCGCGGTCACGACCATGACGAACGTCTTGGCGATGAGGTAGGCGCGGATGCCACCGGGAAGCGTCTTCACGCGCAGCAGGGTGCCGTCCTCCCGCTCCACGGCCAGAGCTTGGGTCAGCGTCAGGAGCCCGGCCTGGATGACCATGGTCGCGACCCCTCCGGCGACCATGAGTTCGGCCATGGGGACGGTGCTTCCGGGGATGTCGCCGTCGAGGACCGATCCCAGGACGAGGAACATGAGCGGGGTGCTCAGCTGGGTGAACACGTCACGGGGGCTGCGCAGCAGTTGCCGGAGCTCCAGTACACCGCGGTCGATTCCGGCGGCCAGTGGACGCGTCATGGTCACTTCACCTCCGCGATCATGCGCAGATAGGTGTCCTCAAGGGTGGGCCGGTGGACCTCCAGGTCGGGTACGGGCCCACCGAATTCGTTGTGCAGCCGCCAGGCGCAGGCGGAGGGATCAGAGGTCCGTTCCTCCTGTCGGCAGCCGTCGGCCGACCAGATCACCCGGGCCTGGGAACGGGCCTGTTCACTCAGTTCCTCCGACGTTCCGGACGCGGTGATACGGCCGTCGATGAGGATGGCGATGTGGTCGGCGAGGCGCTCCGCCTCGTGCAGGTCATGTGTGGTGAGAACCATCGTCATGCCGTCTGTCTTCAAACGCGTGAGCAGATCGTGGAACTCGCGCCGTACGACCGGGTCGAAGCCGGTCGTCGGTTCGTCGAGGAACAGCAGCTGCGGGTCGCCGATGATGCCGAGGGCGACGTCCAGCCGCCGCCGTTGGCCTCCCGAGAGCTTCTGGCACTGCTGGTCGACCTGGTCGCCGAGCTGGAGGGCCTCCAGAACCTCGCTCACCTCACGGGGATTTGCGTAGTAGGAGGCGAAGTGGTGCAGCAGTTCCCCCACTCGCCAGCGGGCGTGATCGCGCCAGGACTGGCACACGACGCCGAGCCGCCCCCGCCACTCCTCGTCGCCGTCGTCCGGGTCCCGTCCCAAGACCGTGACGGAACCGCTGGTGCGCCGCCGGAACCCCTCCAGCACCTCGACGGTGGTCGTCTTGCCCGCGCCGTTGGGGCCCAGCAGAGCGAGGACCTCTCCGTGGTTGACGGTGAGATCCACCCCGCGAAGGATGTCCTTGGTCCCGTACCGCATGGTCAGGTCGGCAACGGATATCGCAGGTGTGCCCACCTCAGACGGATTCCGAATTTTCCTGCCCCTTCTGTGTGGTGCTCTGCGCTCTGTGCTGCTGGAGTCGTCGGGTGTAGGTGCGGCGGGGTATGCCGAGAATGGTGCAGAACCTCGAGATGCTGACTCCTGTTTCATTCCGGACTACCTCGAGGTACCAGAAGGGACCCGCCGGTAGTCCCCTGTTCTGCGCCAGGTCATCAGTTCCACATACGCCTCGCCGAGCGCCTGCTTCAGCTTCCTGACCTCTTCGGAGAGGGCCTGTTCGCGCTGGGTCGTGCTGTGGCTGATCAGGTTTCCCCCCAGGGCCGCGCTGCCGCCCTGGAGGAATTGCCTTCGCCAGTTCGAGATGGACTGCTCGGACACCTGGGCCTCCCGGGCCGCCTCGGCGACGGTCCGGTCCTTGGAGAGGACGGAGACCACGATGCGCACCTTCTCCTCGGACGGGAGTGCAGGAGGACGGGCCATGACTCACACCCCTTCGAGGACGGGCAGCTCGGGGGAGACGAGGTCACGCGCGGGCCGCCGGGGGTCGATGCCCGCCTGTGCCAGCGCTGAGGCGACTGCCTCTGCGCGAGAGCAACGGGTCGGGGTGAGGACGTGGTTGAGCAGTCCCTCGGCCACGGCGGCCGAACGGTGCTCACCGAAGCTCATGTGCGACCGGCCCGGACGAGTGTCGGTCGGTTCCCACGCGCAGCTGAGCCCGGGAGCCAGTTCGTGCGTGAACGGGGAGACGGCGCTGCCCAGTCCCTGGGTCGCGGCAGCGGCCCGGACGACGGCGTCCGCCACGTGCAGCGCCTCGCTGCCCAGGTAGACGACCAGGGCGTCGCGCCGCGGGTACAGCAACGGTGAGGAGCTGATCTTCGCCCGGTAGGGGGCGCCCGTGGCTTCGAGCGCCGTCAAGACGGTGTTCCAGACATCGGGCGCGTATGAGCTGTCCGTGACGTGGACGTACAGCCTGAGCAGTTCCTTGCCCTCGGGGCGACCGGCGGAGCCGTCGGCGAGGAAGAAGCCCGGGGACAGCGCGGGGCGTACCGCTTGAAGAGCCACGTCAACGGCCCCTCCGGGGCCGGCTTCCGTGCAGGTCTCCCTCGGTACCCGCACCCGCAGACCGTCCAGCTCCACGATCGCCTGTCCCGCGTCACCGCCGAGCAGGCGGGTACGGCACACGGTGGTCGGGTGGGGTGTGGCCTGGGTCAGCAGCCGCTCGAGGTCCGCGTCGCGCAGCGTACGGGGCAAGCCTCCCGGCAACTCGGGCCGACCGGCATGCAGGCACTCGTAGATCAGCATCGTGAGCCGATCCCTGAGGGCGAGTGCGGTGTCGGCCTCGACGGTGCGCTCACCGATACGCGCGGAGAGGCCGTTCTCGGTCTCTTCGATCCGGATCGCGTCGAGGGCGCTGTTCAGCGTGTCACTGAGCACGTTGCTCATGCCTCGTCCCCCAGTCCGAGCGTGGACACGAACTTCTCCGGTCGCAGGAGCGCGTTCCTGCCGATCCCCATGGCCGCGCGGGACACGGCCGGCAGCCTGCTGCCCCGCATGGCCGTGGCCATGGCCCGGTCGATCATGTGCCAGCCGGCGTATGCGGTGGCGCGAGTCGCGAGGCCGGTGTCGGCCCGGCCGCGAGCGGAGCGGTAGCCGGACCAGAACGAGGCGATCAGGGGGCGCACCCGGTCCACTTCCCGCACTCCGCGAGCCACGATCTCGGCGTGGTCGGGTTCCTCCCCCAGGGCGGCGCCGCTCTCGTCCACGGTGCGGCCGGCCATGCCGGTGACGGCCCGGTACAGCCACTCACCCGCGATGGCGCCCACGTCCCGGGCCCCGTCCGCGAGCCGGAACTCCTCGCCGTCCGTCAGGAACAGCGTCCCGTCACCGATGAGGAACTGATCGAGCCTGAGGTCGCAGTGGGTCGGTACCTTTGGCGCCTCTTCTTCGCTCCTCCGCAGAGCCGCGAGGGCCTCAGCGAGGACCGCGTCTCCTTGCAGGATGTTCCACAGGGTCACCTCGGCGAACGTGAGCCCCAAGTAGGACGGGAGCGGAAGCGCCTGGAGCAGGCGCAGGTCGGGAAACGGGAACGGTGACGTGTCCAGCGGAAGGGCCGCGCCGGCGGAGCCGAGGCGGTGCAAGGTGCCGATGGCGTGCCCTGCCCTGCCGGACCACTCGTCCTCGGCCCCGCCGTCCGCGAAGTGCTCGGCCAGCGTGCGGCCGTCCGCGACCAGGTCGAACACGAGGATCCGCGCGTCCTCGTCGTACCCGATGAGTTCGGGCGTGCTGAGACCGGGGCGTCGGGCCTGACGGATCAGCGAGTCGAAGGCCCTGGAGCGGTGGATGCGCTCTATGGCGTCCGTGCCACCGCGGTCCAGGTGCTTCACGAACACACCGAAGCCGGCCGACGTGGTCCCCGCCCAGTTCTCATTGCGCCCGAGAAGGGAATCGACGCCCTCGGAGCGCAGCTCACCCAGGCCGAGACCGGTGAGGAGGTGGTTCACCTCCGGGACTCTTCGAAGCTCAAGTGGCGCAAAGGCGCCACGTCCGGAACGCACGTATTCCCCCCAGATGTTCCTTGTGAATCGGGTTCCGGCACACATGATCAGGCCTGGGGGAACGCGCACACATCCACTGCCGGGCTGGTGCCAACCCCTCCGATTGGAGGGGGTCTCCCCCTCCCCATGGCACGAATGGAATAGACCATTACGGCCCTCGGGGGAAAGGTTGGCTCAACTTGATTTGCTGATTGATCAAGGGCAGGCTAAGTGGCGAGGACACGGCTGACCTCGTGTTTCTCGCGAATGAGGGGGATCCGTGATCAACGTGGTGATTGCGCACGATCAAGCGCTGCTACGAGCAGGGTTGCGCAACGTTCTTGGGGACGAACTCAACATCGGGGTGGTGGCGACGTGCCAAAGATCCGACGTGGCCGAGACGGTTGAACGTCACCGACCGGAAGTCGTTGTCCTCGGCGACCACGCGTCACGCGCCCGGACCCTGTCGTCCATCGACGTGCTGCACAGCATCCGCACTCCGCCCAAGGTCGTCCTGCTCGCCAGCCGTCTCGACGATTCCCTCACAGCGGACGCCCTGATGAAGGGCGCCTCCGGGGTTCTTGAGCAGGACTCCACCCCGGAGATGCTCGTGAGTGCCATACGCGTCGCTGCCACCGGTGGCCAGGTGCTGGCGAACCCGGCGTCGCCGACGGTCGTCAGTCTGCTCAACCGGGGAGGAATCGCGCCCGCGATCCGCGAGCGTGCCGGAACCCTGACGCCGAGGGAGATCGAGGTCTGCGCCCTGCTGGCGGAGGGCCTCTCCAACACGGAGATCGCCCTGCGCCTACACCTCAGTGCGGCGACGGTGAAGGACCACACAAGGGCCATCTACCTCAAACTCGGCACACCCAACCGTGTCCGTGCCGCCATCCTGACGTACCAGTTGGGCATGCTCGCCCCGGCCGACGCCACCGTGGCGAGCTGACCCTCGGCCCCGATCTTGGCCGCGGGGCCACCTTCAGCTGACGGCTCTATGCGCGTAGAGTCGGCTCCCTGTCTACGTACGCCGCTGTACTGCTGGAAGGACCGCCATGGACGTCATCTCCGTCATCCGCACCAAGCGCGACCGGGGCGAGCTGAGCGACGAACAGATCGACTGGGTCATCGACGCGTACACCCGCGGCGCGGTCGCCGACGAGCAGATGTCGGCCCTGGCGATGGCGATCCTCCTCAACGGCATGAACCGCGCGGAGATCGCCCGCTGGACCGCCGCGATGATCGCGTCCGGCGAGCGCATGGACTTCTCCTCGCTCTCCCGCCCGACCGCCGACAAGCACTCCACGGGCGGTGTCGGCGACAAGATCACGCTGCCGCTCGCCCCGCTGGTCGCCGCGTGCGGCGCGGCCGTCCCGCAGCTGTCCGGCCGGGGCCTCGGCCACACCGGTGGCACCCTGGACAAGCTGGAGGCCATCCCCGGCTGGCGCGCGCTGCTCTCCAACGAGGAGATGCTGCACGTCCTCGACTCCGTCGGCTCGGTCATCTGCGCGGCGGGCGACGGCCTCGCCCCCGCCGACAAGAAGCTCTACGCCCTGCGCGACGTCACCGGCACGGTGGAGGCCATCCCGCTGATCGCCTCGTCCATCATGTCGAAGAAGATCGCCGAGGGCACGGGCTCGCTCGTCCTGGACGTGAAGGTCGGCACCGGCGCCTTCATGAAGAACATCGAGGACGCGCGGGAGCTGGCGTCCACGATGGTCGGGCTCGGCACCGACAGCGGCGTGCGCACCGTCGCCCTGCTCACCGACATGTCGACCCCGCTCGGCCTGACGGCGGGCAACGCCCTCGAGGTCCGCGAGTCCGTGGAGGTCCTCGCGGGCGGCGGCCCGGCGGACGTCGTCGAGCTGACCCTGGCCCTCGCCCGCGAGATGCTGGACGCGGCCGGCCTGAAGGACGCCGACCCGGCGAAGGCGCTGGCCGACGGCTCGGCGATGGACGTGTGGCGCCGGATGATCGCGGCCCAGGGCGGCGACCCCGACGCGGAGCTGCCGGTGGCCCGCGAGACGCACGTGGTCAAGGCCCCGACGTCCGGCGTCCTGACCCGGCTCGACGCGTACGACGTCGGCGTCGCCGCCTGGCGCCTGGGCGCCGGCCGCGCCCGCAAGGAGGACGTCGTCCAGGCCGGCGCGGGCGTCGAGCTGCACGCCAAGCCGGGCGACTCCGTCGAGGCGGGCGCACCCCTGATGACCCTGCACACGGACACCCCGGAGCGGTTCGCGTACGCGCTGGAGTCGGTGGAAGGGGCGTACGACATCGCCGCCCCGGGGACGGACTTCTCGGCGCCGCCGATCGTGCTGGACCGGATCGGCTGACAGCTGGGCCCGCGCCGCTCTGGCCAGGGCTTACTCGTACGGGTGAACGGGATCGGTGGACCGCCGCCGGTCCCGTTCGGCATGCTGGGATCGGTGACGCACCGATAGAGGAGACCGCCATGAGCGCACTCACCGTGGGCCACGGATCCGGCCAGGACTGGGACGACCTCGTCCGGCTCTGGGAGGAGATGGAGTGGCCCGAGGGCAGCAAGGTGGAGATCATCGAAGGGGTCATCACCGTGTCGCCCAGTCCTGCCAATTACCACAATCTCATCGCGGAGAAAGTGCACCGCCTGCTGTACTCCGTGCTTCCGGATGACTGGGGCGTCTACCAGACGCTGTCCCTCGCGGTGCCGTCGAAAGCCGGCATGTTCGTCCCCGACCTGGTCGTGGTCCCGCTGGCCGACATCGACGGGCCGGAGACGTACGTTCCGGCCGGCGCCGCCGAACTGGTGGTCGAGGTGACGTCCCCCTCCAACGCCCGCCACGACCGCGTCAGCAAGCCCGCCGCCTACGCCGCCGCCGGCATCCCCCTCTACCTCCTCATCGACCGCTGGGCCCCCGGCGGCCCCACCGTCACCCTCTACGGCGAGCCCCGAGGCGGCGTCTACCGCCTCCTGAGCGCCTGCAAGTTCGGCGAGAGCATCAAGCTGCCCGCCCCATTCGGCCTGCCGATCGACACCAGCGCGTTCCCCGGGGACTGACGCGGGCATGCCCATCGCGGGGGCGGGGACCGATGAGTTCCGTCCGCCGCGCCGGTCCACCCTGCGTGGCCGATTCCGAAGCGAACCTCATCCATGTCACGGGCCCCCTGCGCCCGGCCGACGTCCCGTCCCTGTGCGAGCGGGTCGCCGCCGCCCGGCACGGGCCGGGCGACGGCGCGAGCAGGGACGTCGTCTGCGATGTCTCCGGCGTCACCACCGCCGACCTCGCCACCGTCGACGCCCTCGCCCGGCTGCACCTCGCCGCCCGCAGGGCCGGGGCCCGGGTCCGCCTGCGGAACCCCGCCCCCGCGCTGCTGTCCCTCCTCGGGCTCGTCGGCCTGGCCGAACTGCTCGGGCTAGCCGTCGAGATGCGAGGGCACCCCGAACAGCGGGAACCACCGCTCGGTGTCCAGGAAGCAGTGGAAGCCGGCGATACGGCCCTGTGAGATCTCGATGACCTGGATCGACCACGGCATGAAGCCGCCGTTGTCCGGGTCGGGCTTGTACTGGGCGAAGCCCGGCGAGCCGTTCACGTCCACCGGGATCAGGCGGCCGTCGGCACAGCTGGCGCCCATCGTGGCCATGAAGCCGGTGATGTCCGCCGTGCCCCGCAGCCACAGGTCGAACGGCGGCATCGTCATGACGGCGTCCTCGGCGAGCAGCGCGGTCAGCGCCACCATGTCGTACCCCTCGAAGGCGGCGACATAGCGCTCCAGGAGCTTCTGCTGCTCCTCGTCCAGCGGATCGGAGACGGCCGTGTCGTCCTGCGGCCGCTCCGCGAGCGTGGCGCGGGCCCGCTGGAGCGCGCTGTTCACCGAGGCGACCGAGGTGTCGATCAGCTCGGCGACCTCACTGGCCTTCCAGGCGAGGACCTCCCGCAGGATCAGCACCGCGCGCTGCTTGGGCGGCAGGCTCTGCAGGGCGGCGACGAACGCCAGGCGCACCGACTCCTTGGCGACGGCGGCCTCGGCGGGGTCGCTGGGCGTGGGCAGCACACGGGCGTCCGGCATCGGCTCCAGCCAGGTGTTGTCCGGGCGGGGGGTGAGCGCCGCCTGGGCCAGCGGGGCGGCGGCCGTCAGGTCCATGGGACGGGCGCGGCGGTTGCCGGCGTTCAGCATGTCCAGGCAGACGTTCGTCGCGATGCGGTACAGCCAGGAGCGGACGCTGGAGCGGCCCTCGAACTTCTCGAAGCTGCGCCAGGCGCGGACCATCGTGTCCTGCACGGCGTCCTCGGCCTCGAACGCGGAACCGAGCATCCGATAGCAGTACCCGGTCAGTTCGACCCGGTACTTCTCCAGCGTGACGTCCAGATCGGTCGTCGTCCCTGCGATGTCGCCCATCCCCACCCACCCCTGCGGCTACCGGCGCCGGACCACTTCGAGGCCCGACACAACGGAAGCTACCGCAGCCCACTGACAACGGCCCGCGGAGTGAGAAAACCCGCAGGTGGAATCAGCAGGAGCGGGCGACGAGGCCGCGCCGGCGCTCCGCCCGCGCCGCGTGCGAGCCCCACACGGTGACCGACACGACGCCGAGCACCGCGAACAGCCCGAGCACGACGGTCCCCGCCCAGCCGCCCGAGTGGAAGGCGACGGCGCCGAGCGTGCCGCCCGCGCTGGAGCCCAGGTAGTACGCCGACTGGTAGAGCGCGGAGGCCTGCGCGCGGCCCGTGGTGGCCGTACGGCTCACCGAGGAGGACGCCACCGCGTGCCCCGCGAAGAACCCGGCGGTGATCAGCACGAGTCCCAGCAGCACCAGGACCAGCGACGAGGACAGGGACATCAGCAGCCCGCCCGCCGTGGTGCCCACCGCCAGGTACAGCGCCCCGCGCCGCCCGAGCCGGGCCACCAGCTTCCCGGCGGCCGCCGAGGAGATTGTGCCGACGAGGTAGACCAGGAAGATCGAGCCGATGACACCCTGGGGGAGCGAGAACGGCGCCTCGGTGAGCCGGTAGCCGATCACCGTGTAGACCGCGCCGAACACGGTCATGAACAGCGCCCCGATCGCATACAGCCTGCACAGCAGCGGGTCCGACAGATGGGTGCGGACCGTCCGCGCCAGCGACCCGGGGGTCGGCGAGCCCGGTGTGAAGTGCCTCGGCGCGGGCAGCAGCGCGCGGAAGGCCACCGCGCAGAGCACCGCCACGACGCCCACCACGGCCAGCGCCGCACGCCAGCCCCAGGCCTGCGCGACCCAGCCGGTGACGATGCGGCCGCTCATCCCGCCGATGGAGTTGCCCGCCACGAACATGCCGATCGCGCCGACCAGCGCCTTGGGCCGCACCTCCTCGGCCAGGAACGCCATCGCGGACGCCGGGAGCCCCGCGAGGGCCGCGCCCTGCACGGCCCGCAGCGCGATGAGCACCTCGACCGACGGGGCCAAGGGGACCAGGAGCGCGACCGCCACCGCGACGCCCAGCGACGCGGTCATCATCGTGCGCCGCCCGAAGCGCTCGCTGAGCGCGCTCAGCGGCAGGACGAGGAGAGCCAGTGCGCCCGTGGCCGCCGAGACCGTCCAGCTCGCCGTGCTCGCGCTCGCGCCGAAGTCGGCGGAGAGCAGGGGGAGCAGGGCCTGCGTGGAGTAGAGGAGGGCGAAGGTGGCGACGCCCGCGAGGAAGAGGGCGAAGCTCATCCGGCGGTAGCCGGGACCGCCCGGGAACAGTCGGGAATCGGCGGCGGGGGACGACGGGGTGAGGGCGTCCGCGTGGAGGGCGGACGCCCCGCTACTGGCGGGAGGCATGCCATGAACGTACGACCCGCATTTTGATGCGTCCAATGCATGGAATCGCCATAATCGTTCCCATGCCGCATCAGCAGAGGTCACAGCAGCGCCTGTCACGCGACAGTGACGTGGAGGACATCGTGACGCTGCTCGCGCCGCGTCTCGCGTACTTCGCGGGCGTCGCCCGCACCGAGCACGTCACCCGCGCCGCGCAGGAGATGCAGATCCCCCAGTCGACGCTCTCCCGCGCCCTCGTGAGGCTCGAACGCGACCTCGGCGTCGACCTGTTCGCCCGCCGGGGCCGCACCGTCTCGCTCACCCCTTCCGGCCGCGCCTTCCTCGCCTCGGTCGAGCGGGCGCTCGGCGAGGTGGAGCGCGCCGCCGAGTCGGTGCGCGCCGACGCCGACCCGGCCTCGGGCAAGGTCGCCTTCGGGTTCCTGCACACCATGGGCTCGGAGACCGTGCCCGGCCTGATCCGCGCCTTCCGCGCGGACCACCCGAGGGTGCGCTTCAGCCTCGTGCAGAACTACGGCGAGGCGATGCTGGAGCGCCTGCGGGCGGGGGAGCTGGACCTCTGCCTCACCTCGCCCGTGCCCGACGCCCCGGACCTGGTCGCCCGCCGCCTCGACGAGCAGCGGCTGCGCCTGGTCGTCCCCGACGACCACCGCCTCGCGGCGCGCAAGCGCGTGCGTCTGGCCGAGGCCGCCGACGAGGCCTTCGTGACCCTGGAGCCCGGCTACGGCCTGCGCCGCATCACGGACGACCTCTGCCAGGAAGCGGGCTTCAAGCCTCGCGTGGCCTTCGAGGGCGAGGAGGCGGAGACCCTGCGCGGCCTCGTCGCGGCCGGCCTCGGCGTCGCCCTGCTGCCGCCGCCCGCCGTGCCCCGCCCCGGAGTGGTGGAGCTGACGGTGACCGGCCAGCGGGCGGTCCGGGAGATCGGCGTGGCCTGGCTGGACGGCCACCCGGACACACCGCCGGTGGCGGCGTTCAAGCAGTTCCTGCTGAGCAGAAAGGGAAAACTGCTGCCGGAAGTGGGTCACAGCCTGTCCGGCGCTTGAGGACGAACCCGGCGGAGCCGGCGATCGACCGCACCTCACACCCGCGGGCTCACCGCCGCAGCGACCGTCCGAACCCCGAGGCGAGCGGCATCCGCAACCCCAGGGGCGGCGGCGCCGCGAGGGCGTCCCGCAGGGGCCGCGCGAAGTCCTCCCCGAAGAGCGCGCCCCGTACGAAGTCGGAGGCCAGCGCCAGGACCTCCGCGTGATGCTGCTGCAGCCGGTGCCCGTCGGAGTGCACCTCGAACCGGCACACGTCACGGTTGGCCTTCTTCGCCCGCGCCGCGAGCCGGAACGACAGCTCGGGGTCGGTCCGCTCGTCGTTCGTGCCGTGCACGATCAGAACCTGCCGCCCCGCGAGCTGCCGCACCGGCTCCGGCGGCGCCGCCACATCGTCCTCGGGCAGCCAAGGGGCCAGCGCCAGCACGGAGTTGACCGCCGGGTGCCCCGCCGCGCGCAGCGCGGCCCGGCCGCCCATGTCCACCCCGGCGAGACAGACGGGGACGTCGCCGTACCGCCGTACGATCTCGTCCGCGGCCCAGGCGGCGTCCTCGGCCGGCTGGGCCCGCACGCCGTTCCAGCCCCGGCAGCGGTAGCGCACGACATGCGTGGCGAGGCCCGCCGCGCGCCCGTCCCGCGCGAGGCGGCGCCCGAGCGCGCGCACGGCGCCCGCCGCGAGCGGCGACGGTCTGCGGGTGGAGGTCTCGCAGCCGCCGGGCAGCAGCAGCACCGCGCCGCCCACCGCGGAAGGTGCCGTGCCGATCGCGCGCCCGAGCCGCGGCGCGTCCGCGGACCGCGCCGTCCCTTGGTGTGCCATGACAGAACAGTGTCAGAAGGCCCGGTGTACGCCACCCGTCCGCAGGGTCACTGTTACGTATCGACCAGTGAGTTCTACGCGCGTAGGCGTTAGAGTGCCGAAATGACGAGCCAGACCATCAAGGGCGGTCACACGGACCGCGAAACGCCCAGCGCCGAACAGATCCGCCGCGCCCCCAAGGTGCTCCTCCACGACCACCTCGACGGCGGCCTGCGCCCCGGCACGGTCGTCGACCTCGCCCGCGCCTGCGGGTACGAGGGCCTGCCCGAGACCGACCCCGACAAGCTCGGGATCTGGTTCCGCGAGGCGGCCGACTCCGGCTCCCTGGAGCGCTACCTGGAGACCTTCGCCCACACCTGCGCGGTGATGCAGACCAAGGACGCCCTGCGGCGCGTGGCCGCCGAGTGCGCCGAGGACCTCGCCGAGGACGGCGTGGTCTACGCCGAGATCCGCTACGCCCCCGAGCAGCACCTGGAGGCCGGCCTCACCCTCGAAGAGGTCGTCGAGGCGGTCAACGAGGGCTTCCGCGAGGGCGAGCGCCGGGCGAAGGACAACGGCCACCGCATCCGCGTCGGCGCCCTGCTGACCGCCATGCGGCACGCCGCCCGCGCGCTGGAGATCGCCGAGCTGGCCAACCGCTACCGCGACCTCGGGGTCGTCGGCTTCGACATCGCGGGCGCCGAGGCGGGCTTCCCTCCCACCCGCCACCTGGACGCCTTCGAGTTCCTCAAGCGGGAGAACAACCACTTCACGATCCACGCGGGCGAGGCCTTCGGCCTGCCCTCGATCTGGCAGGCCCTCCAGTGGTGCGGCGCCGACCGCCTGGGCCACGGCGTGCGGATCATCGACGACATCGAGATCGCCGACGACGGCACCGTCAAGCTCGGCCGCCTCGCCTCCTACGTACGGGACAAGCGCATCCCGCTGGAGCTGTGCCCGACGTCCAACCTCCAGACGGCCGCCGCAAGCTCCTACGCCGAGCACCCCATCGGACTGCTGCGGAAGCTGCATTTCCGGGCCACGGTGAACACCGACAACCGCCTGATGTCGGGCACCAGCATGAGCCGCGAATTCGAGCACCTGGTCGACACCTTCGGCTACACGCTCGACGACATGCAGTGGTTCACAGTCAATGCGATGAAATCAGCGTTCATTCCTTTCGATGAACGCCTCGCCATGATCAGCGAGGTGATCAAGCCCGGTTACGCCGAGCTGAAGTCCGAATGGCTGTTCCGCCAGACCGTCCCGACCAGCGCGTCTGTGGCGGGTTAGCGGGCCTTTTCGCGTCTGTCGCGACGATAGGGCGGCCGGGTGCGTGTCACCCGGCCGCTTTTCGCGGTCCCCTGCCCGTGATCCGGGCCGCGCGCGGTCGTTGAACCCCGCAGATCCCCGTCATCGAATTCGCAAGGACGCATTCAAGATGAAGCAGTCTGCCGCCAAGACCCTCGGTGTCGCCGCGCTCGGTGCCGCCATCGCCGCCGCCGGTGCCGGCGCCGCGAGCGCCGCCGCCGGTCTCCCGGACGCGACCTCGGCCCTGGGTCCGGTCAGCTCGGTCCTTCCGTTGGAGCAGGCCGCCAAGACGCTCCCCGCCGGCGCCCCCCAGTCCCTGGCCGCCGCCCAGAACGCCGTCGCGGGCGGCCTGACCGCCACGCAGCCCGCCCTCGACAAGGCCGCCCCCCAGAGCCTGGCGCCCCACGGCAAGGGCCCCGGCGGCCCCGCCTCCCCGCTCTCCGGCCTGCTCGGCGGCGTGCCCCTCGGCGGCACCGGCCTCAACGGCCTGCCGCTCGGCTGAGCCCCCGCCCCGCGCGACGCACCGAAGGGCGCCCCTCCCGGCAGGAGGGGCGCCCTTCGCGCGCGTCACCAGGCCTGGCGGACCTTGTCCTCGGAGGGCAGCAGGATCCACAGGGCGATGTAGAGCAGGAACTGCGGGCCCGGCAGCAGGCAGGAGACCACGAAGATCACCCGCATCTTGGCCGCGGACATGCCGAATCGCCGGGCCAGGGAGGCGCACACGCCGCCGATCATCCGGCCGTGGGTGGGGCGGGCAAGGGCACTCATGTCGGGCTCCTTCACAAACCGTCGGGACCGAGGCTCTCTGTGTACCCCGATACCTCGAAGCTACGGTTGCCAAGTACCCCAAAACATCGCTCTACGGTGCGATCCCGACCCTGGGAATCGTCGGGGTCGACCCCTGAGACGCCTCCTCCCGCAGGAGGGCCGTGACATGCGCGGGATCCGTCCGGCGGCGCAGCCACGCCCGGGCGCAGGGCACCACGGCGACATGCGCGACGGCGACCCCGAGGGTGTTCAGGAGCAGCGAGTCGATGTCGACGACCTGCCCCGGCACACCGGTCTGCAACAGCTCGATGCCGAGCGAGAGCAGCGCCCCCGCGGCGACCGTGCGCACCAGCGAACCCCACGGCGAGACGACGAGCCGCCCGCCGGCCAGGGGCAGCAGCACCCCGAGCGGGGCGAGCAGCAGCACCGCCTCACCGAGCCGGCGGGCCGCCTGGAGGCCGCCGAGCGCCAGATCCGCCTTGATCCCGGCCAGCGGCCGCAGGTTCGCGGCGCTCACCCAGGGCACGTTCAGCGGACGCAGCGTGATCCATCCGACGAGCAGAAGATGTGCGACGAGGAGGAATCCCCCTGCCGCACGGAAGCGGATGGCGGCAGTACGGCCGCCCGAGCCTTGACGCACGCCCCCCAAGACGCCTCAGGCGGCAGGATCGGTTCCGCGTACCGGCGCGCCGGTTACTCCAGGGTCTTGGTGGGCGGCGCCACCGTGCCGGGCCGGGAGCGGACCTCCGGGGTGCACGTGTAACGCCGCGGCGGGCCGTGCCCGGGGCCGCCCATCACGACCGAGGGCCCGTCCGCCGCCGCGGCGCTGTCGGCCAGCGTGCACACGATCTGGGCGAGCGCGAAGGCGGACAGGTTCTCCGGCGGCGTACTGAAGCGCAGCGCCTCCTCGGGGTCGCCCTCGGCGGGGCCGAGGACCCGCGTCCCGCCCCGCACGTCCGTGGCGAGACCCGCCTGCTTCTCGGCCTGCGAGGGGGAGACGGCCAGCTCGTCCAGGAGGGCCTGCGCGATGCGCACCCGGTCCGTGGCCGCCGTGTCGGCCTTGTCCTGCGGCACGCGCACCGTCCGGTCGACGGACACCAGCTGCGCCGCGCACACCAGGAAGACCTGCACGGGCACCCCGCCGCTCGACTGCGAGGCGATGTCGGGGCCCGACATCACGCACGGCACCCGCGACGGCGCGGGCCCGAAGTCGGTGGGCACCTCCGTCGACCTGATCCCGCACCCCGCGAGCGCCGCGGCGAGCGCGACGGCGGCCACCGCCGCCCGCGTCCTGCGACCGGTCATGCCTGGCCTCCCTCGGCTGCCTCGCCGGCGCCCCCGCAGCCGGTCTCGCTCTCGCTCTCGCACGGCAGCCACAGCGTGAAGACGGCGCCGCCGTCGGGGCAGTTGGCCGCGGAGATGTCACCGCCGTGGATGTGCGCGTTCTCCAGGGCGATGGACAGGCCGAGGCCGCTGCCCTCGGACCGGGGCCGGGACGCGCTCGCCTTGTAGAAGCGGTCGAAGACGTGCGGCAGCACGTCCTGCGGGATGCCCGGCCCGTGGTCGCGTACGGAGATGACGAGCTTCTGGTCCTCCAGGCGCACCGCCACCTCCACCGGGGAACCGCCGTGCTTGAGGGCGTTGCCGATCAGGTTGGCCAGGATGACGTCCAGGCGGCGCGGGTCGAGCCGGGCGGTGATGCCGCGCTCGGCGTCCAGCTCCACCGCGTCCAGCCAGGCGCGGGCGTCGATGCACGCGGTGATCTGGTCGGCGATGTCGACGTCGTCCAGGACGAGGCGCGCGGTGCCCGCGTCGAAGCGGGTGACCTCCATGAGGTTCTCCACGAGGTCGTTCAGGCGCCGCGTCTCGCTCACCACGAGCCGCACCGCGGGCTCGATCATCGGGTCGACGGAACCGGTCTGCGCGTCCAGCTCCTCCTCCAGGACCTCGGTCACCGCGGTGATCGCCGTCAACGGCGTCCGCAGCTCGTGCGACATGTCGGCGACGAAGCGCCGGGACGCCTCGTCGCGGGCGCTCATGTCGGCGACCTTCTTCTCCAGGTTCTCGGCCGTCCGGTTGAACGTCCGCGACAGATCGGCCAGTTCATCGGTGCCGGACACCCGCAGCCGGGTGTCGAGCTTGCCCTCCCCGAGCCTGCGCGCGGCGACACCGAGGCGGTGCACGGGCTTGAGTACGGTCGTGGCGGCGGCCTGCGCGAGCAGCGCCGAGCCGATCAGCGCGAGGGCCGTGGCGATGGCCAGCGACCAGCCGAGCGAGCTGAGGTCCTTCGCCTCGGGCTCCAAAGACTTGAGCATGTAACCGGTCGGGCCGCCGCCGATCACCGTGGCCCCACCCACCAGGTACGGCGTACCGTGGTCCACGGTCCGCTGCCAGTACAGGTGGTAGGGGCTGTCGTTGCCGGAGGTCAGCTCCTGTTTCTTGGCCACGGCCTGCCGCAGCGGGTGCGGCACCTTGGCGAGGGTGAACGCGTCCAGGTCGGAGTAGCCGACGATCCGGCCGCCGCCCTTCTTCTCCGCGACCAGGAGCACGCTGTAGCGCTGGCCGCTGTTGGCCATCTGTCCGGCCGCCGTCTGCAGTTCCTCCTGGGTGGCGTCGGCCCGCAGCGCGCCCGCGCGGGTCTGCATCTGCTGCCGGAAGTCCTTGAGCGCCGCGTCCTGGGCGCGCGTCAGCACGGCCTCGCGGTTGAGCCAGTACGCGATGCCGGACGCGGTGACGGCGGCGGTGAGCGCGACGAGGCCGAACACCACCACGAGCCGCAGCCGCAGACTCGTGAAGCGCCACCCCGCCAGCAGGGCCTTGCGCGCCGCGGGCAGCCCGCGGAGCTCGTCGTGCGGTGTGGTCACTGAGGCGAGTCCAGCCGGTATCCGACCCCGCGCACCGTGCGGATCAGCGTCGGCGAGGACGGGACGTCCTCGACCTTGGCGCGCAGCCGCTGCACACACGCGTCGACCAGCCGCGAGTCGCCGAGGTAGTCGTGCTCCCACACCAGGCGCAGCAACTGCTGCCGCGACAGGGCCTGCCCCGGCCTGCGGCTCAGCTCCAGGAGCAGCCGCAGCTCGGTCGGCGTGAGCTGGAGGTCCTCGCCGTTCTTCGTCACGGTCATCGCGGCCCGGTCGATGACGAGCGAACCGAACGTCGCCGCGTCGTTGGCCTCCCGCTCGCCGCGCCGCAGCACGGCCCGGATCCGGGCGTCCAGGACCCGCCCCTGCACGGGCTTGACCACGTAGTCGTCGGCGCCGGACTCCAGGCCCACGACCACGTCGATGTCATCGCTGCGCGCCGTCAGCAGGATGATCGGCAGCTGGTCGGTGCGCCGGATGCGGCGGCACACCTCGAACCCGTCGATGCCCGGCAGCATCACGTCCAGCACGATCAGGTCGGGCCGCTGCTCACCGAGCAGTTTCAGGCCGTCCTCGCCGGTGGCAGCAGTGGCCACCCGGTGCCCCTGGCGCGTCAGCGAGAGCTCCAGGGCCGTCCGGATGGCGTCATCGTCCTCGATCAGCAACAGGGAAGGCACGGAGGTCATTCTGTCCCATGCTCGGCCCCAGTTCGACTGTTGGCGTGCTCCCTCACCGCACCCTCACGCGCGGAAGGAGAGACCCCGCGCCCTGTGACAGGCCTGTGACAGTCGGCGGACACCGTCATGAAGTGGGTCCGGCAGAGTTCTGGTCACACGCAAGAAGTACAGAAGCCAGACGGAACAAGCCGGACTCCACCGACGGGGGGCGCGAGATGAACACGCTGCACAGCACCAGCTCAAGCGCAGTTGTCACGCGTCTCCACGACGTCGGGCGGGGCTCTGAGAAGTCCGGTGCCGTGAGCGGGCGGGGGTGCGCTCGCGGCGCCGGGCGTCAGCACACCACGTACATGACGGTGGTTGACGCGCCGCGCGGGACAAGCGTGTGCGGGGAGGGCTCGGGGGAGCGGAAGACCTTGTCGGAGGCGGAGTTCACCGCCTACGTCCAGGAGCGCCGCGCCTCCCTGTACGCGACGGCCTACCACCTGACCGGGGACCGCTTCGAGGCCGAGGACCTGCTGCAGAGCGCCCTCTTCTCGACGTACCGGGCCTGGGACAGGATCAGCGACAAGGCGGCGGTCGGGGGCTACCTCCGCCGCACCATGACCAACCTGCACATCAGCGCGTGGCGCCGCCGCAAGCTGAACGAGTACCCGACCGAGGAGCTGCCGGAGACGGTGGGCGACACGGACGCGATGCGCGGCACCGAGCTGCGCGCGGTCCTGTGGCAGGCCCTGGCCCGGCTGCCCGAACTCCAGCGCACGATGCTGGTCCTTCGCTACTACGAGGGCCGCACCGACCCGGAGATCGCGGACATCCTCGACATCAGCGTGGGCACGGTCAAGTCCAGCATCTGGCGCTCCCTGCGCCGGCTGCGCGAGGACGAGGTCCTCAGCTTTGGCCGCGACCAGGAGGAGTCCTTCGGCGAGTTGGTCGCCTGAGGATTGGGGGGGAACGGGGGCCGCCGCTCCGGGGGGAAGCGGCGGAAGCACGGGGGCACGGGGGAAACAGCGGGACCGGAAGGCCGGGGGGGCCTTTCCGGTCCTTCTGTTTACCCGGCAAACGAACTGCTTGTTCGGTACGGGCTCAACGCGGGGCAAACGAACTGCTCGTCCGGTACGGGCTCAACGCGGGGCAAACGGGCGGGTGGGTGGGAGAGAATCCGCCGCGAAGCGGCGGTCCAGACCCCCCGGCACAGAAACAGCCGCGGCGGCAACCCGCCCCACCGCTTCCTGCCCCCCGCAGGGATACGCCCCGAGCGCGGCCTGCCGCGCCACAATCGCCCGCTCCGCCCGCATGAGCCGCCACCCCCTCCGAAGGAGAAACGGCACGGACTTGCGCCCCTCCCGCAGATCCCGGACAAGCCGCCGCCGGAACGTGGTGGCGGGCCGCCCCCGCAGACAGATCGCGTCGGCGAGCACGCCGATCTCCCGGCACCGCTCCACGATGTCCGCCGCGAAGATCCCCTCCGCGATGAACACGGGCGTGCGCTCGATCTCCAGGTCCTCCTGGCCCACCCGCGCGCTGGTCGAGATGTCGTACACCGGGACGCGGGTGCGGCCGGTGCGGCACAGCTCCTCGATGGCGGCGACCGCCACGTCCGCGTCCCAGGACGCGGGGGAGTCCCAGTCGATGTCCGAACTGCCGGGGACCTGCGGCAACGTAGGGTCGTCGCCTTCTTTGTAGAAGTCGTCCAGACACAGGACGGGCAGTCCCGAGCGGGCGGCGAAGGACGACTTGCCCGAGCCCGAGGGGCCGCAGAGCAGCACGACGCGGGTGGGTATCGGCGGATGGGAAGTCACGAGAGAACAGTGTGCGGCATCGCGCCCCGCGACCGCCCCCGCGGGTCGGCATTGGCGGCCACGTCACCTGTCAACTACGCTACGTGCTCGCGCGATTACTGACGACGCACGGATATGGGCGGTACTCATGACACGACACGCGGCATCCAGGTCTCTGCGCGCCGGCTCCCGGGCGCTGGTGCGCGCCGGGCTGGTCATCGGCGCGGCGGGCGCGGCGCTGGGCGCCGGGGGCGCGGGCGCGAGTGCGGCCGAGCCCGTCCAGGCGGCGCGCGCGGCCGGGATCCCCACGCCGCTCGGCGACCTCGACGGCGCCTCGGCGGTGGGGGCCCTCACCGGGGCGGTGCGCGACGCGACGGCGGGCGGCCTCGCACCGGCCAAGAACCTCCAGCTCGACCCGCTCGCGGGCACCGGCGTCGACCCGCTCGACAACTCCCTCGGCACCCAGATCGGGGACTTCAAGCCGGTCACCACGGCTGTCGCCACCGGCCCGCTCGCCCAGGGCGCGTCGGCGGCCGACCTCCCACTGGTCGGCCACGCGGCGGGCCTGCTGCCCGGCTAGGCCGCGACCTGGGGCGGTGGCACGACGATGGCACGAAGAGGCCCCGGCCTCCTGGACGGAGGAAACCGGGGCCTCGTCGGGTGCGGGACGGGCGGCTAGTAGGCCGAGCCCGAGGCGCCCAGGGAGCCCGTGGGGTGCCAGACCGTCTTGGTCTCCAGGAAGGCCGTCAGGCGGCGCGTGCCGGGGTCGGCGGTCCAGTCCGTGTCCACAGGCTGTGGACGCAGGACGCGCTTGAGGTTGTCCGCCGCCGCGATCTGCAGCTCGCGGGCCAGATCGGCGTCCGCGCCCGTCAGGTCGATCGCGTTGACGTCCTGGTGCGCGGCGAGCGGCGCCGCGATCTCGGCGGTCCCGCCGGTGAGGATGTTGACCACGCCGCCGGGCACGTCGGAGGTCGCGAGGACCTCGCCCAGCGAGAGCGCCGGGAGCGGCGCCTGCTCGGCGGCGATCACGACGGCGGTGTTGCCCGTGGCGATCACCGGGGCGAGGACCGAGACGAGGCCGAGGAAGGACGAGTCCTGCGGCGCGAGGACGGCGACCACACCGGTCGGCTCGGGCGTCGAGAGGTTGAAGTACGGGCCCGCGACCGGGTTCGCCCCGCCCACGACCTGGCCGATCTTGTCGGTCCAGCCCGCGTACCAGACCCAGCGGTCGACCGCGGCGTCCACGACGGCGGCGGCCTTGGACTTCGACAGGCCCTCCGCGTCCGCGACCTCGCGGACGAACTGCTCGCGGCGCCCCTCAAGCATCTCGGCGATGCGGTAGAGGACCTGGCCGCGGTTGTACGCGGTCGCGCCCGACCAGCCGCCGAACGCCTTGCGCGCCGCGACGACCGCGTCCCGGGCGTCCTTGCGGGAGGAGAGGGGCGCGTTCGCCAGCCACTTGCCCTTTGCGTCGGTCACTTCGTACACCCGGCCGCTCTCGCTGCGGGGGAACTTGCCCCCCACGTACAGCTTGTAGGTCTTGAAGACGTCAAGTCGCGCGTCAGACATCGAGGTACGCCTCCAGACCGTGGCGGCCGCCTTCGCGGCCGAAGCCCGACTCCTTGTAGCCGCCGAACGGCGAGGTCGGGTCGAACTTGTTGAATGTGTTGGCCCACACGACGCCCGCCCGGAGCTTGTTCGCGACCGCCAGGATGCGCGAGCCCTTCTCCGTCCAGATGCCGGCGGAGAGCCCGTACTGGGTGTTGTTGGCCTTGGCGACGGCCTCGTCCGGCGTGCGGAAGCTCAGCACCGACAGGACCGGGCCGAAGATCTCGTCGCGGGCGATGGTGTGCGCCTGCGTGACGTTCGTGAAGAGCGTCGGGGCGAACCAGTAGCCGGACGAGGGCAGCTCGCACGCGGGCGACCAGCGCTCGGCGCCCTCCGCCTCACCGGTGTCGGCGAGCGCGGTGATGCGGGCCAGCTGCTCGGCGGAGTTGATCGCGCCGATGTCGGTGTTCTTGTCGAGCGGGTCGCCCAGGCGCAGGGTGGACAGCCGCCGCTTGAGCGAGTCCAGCAGCTCCTCCTGGATCGACTCCTGCACGAGGAGGCGCGACCCGGCGCAGCAGACCTGGCCCTGGTTGAAGAAGATGCCGGTGACGATGCCCTCGACGGCCTGGTCGATGGGGGCGTCGTCGAAGACGATGTTCGCGCCCTTGCCGCCCAGTTCGAGCGTGACCTTCTTGTCCGTGCCCGCGACCTGGCGGGCGATGGCCTTGCCGACGGCCGTGGAGCCCGTGAACGCGACCTTGTCCACGTCCGGGTGCGCCGTCAGGGCCGCGCCCGCGTCGCCGTACCCGGGAAGGATGTTGACGACGCCCTTGGGCAGGCCCGCCTGGCGGCAGATGTCCGCGAAGAACAGCGCGCTCAGCGGAGTGGTCTCGGCGGGCTTCAGGACGACGGTGTTGCCGGTCGCGAGCGCCGGGGCGATCTTCCACGCCAGCATCAGGAGCGGGAAGTTCCAGGGGATGACCTGGCCCGCGACGCCCAGCGGCGCCGGGTTCGGTCCGTAGCCCGCGTGGTCGAGCTTGTCGGCCCAGCCCGCGTAGTAGAAGAAGTGCGCGGCGACCAGGGGGAGGTCCGCGTCGCGGGTCTCCTTGATCGGCTTGCCGTTGTCCAGGGTCTCCAGGACGGCCAGCTCGCGGCTGCGCTCCTGGATGATCCGGGCGATGCGGAAGAGGTACTTGGCGCGCTCGGCGCCCGGCAGCGCGGACCACTTCTCGAAGGCCTTGCGGGCCGCCTTCACGGCGCGGTCGACGTCCTCGGAGCCGGCCTGCGCGACCTCGGAGAGGACCTCTTCGGTGGCGGGGGAGACCGTCTTGAAGACCTTGCCGTCGGCGGCCTCCACGAACTCGCCGTCGATGAACAGGCCGTAACTCGGCGCGATGTCGACGACCGAGCGGGACTCGGGCGCGGGTGCGTACTCGAAGGGAGTGGAAGTCATGGGTCAGTCCACCGTCACGTAGTCGGGGCCGGAGTAGCGGCCGGTGGCCAGCTTCTGGCGCTGCATCAGCAGGTCGTTGAGGAGCGACGAGGCGCCGAAGCGGAACCAGTGGTTGTCCAGCCAGTCCGGGCCCGCCGTCTCGTTCACCAGGACGAGGAACTTCACCGCGTCCTTGGTGGAGCGGATGCCGCCCGCGGGCTTCACCCCGATCTGCACCCCGGTCTGCGCGCGGAAGTCGCGCACGGCCTCCAGCATCAGGAGGGTGTTGGCCGGGGTGGCGTTGACGCCGACCTTGCCGGTCGAGGTCTTGATGAAGTCGGCGCCCGCGATCATGCCGATCCAGCTGGCGCGCTTGATGTTGTCGTACGTCGACAGCTCGCCCGTCTCGAAGATGACCTTCAGGCGGGCGGTGCCGCAGGCCTCCTTCACGGCGCGGATCTGCTCGAACACCGTCATGTAGTCCCCGGAGAGGAAGGCTCCGCGGTCGATGACCATGTCGATCTCGTCGGCGCCCGCGGCCACGGCCTCGCGCACGTCGCCCAGCTTCACCTCGATCGCGGCGCGGCCCGCCGGGAAGGCGGTCGCGACGGAGGCGACCTTGACGCCGCTGCCCGCGACGGCCTCCTTGGCGGTGGCGACCATGTCCGGATAGACGCAGACGGCCGCCGTGCGCGGCGCCCCCCGGTCCGTCGGGTCCGGATGGACGGCCTTCGCGCCGAGCGCGCGGACCTTGCCCGGCGTGTCGGCGCCCTCCAGCGTCGTCAGGTCGATCATCGAGATGGCCAGGTCGATGGCGTACGCCTTCGCCGTGGTCTTGATCGAACGGGTTCCGAGCGAGGCGGCGCGCGCCTCCAGGCCGACCGCGTCGACGCCGGGCAGCCCGTGGAGGAAGCGGCGGAGCGTGCTGTCGGACGCGGTCACGTCAGCGAATGCAGTGGGCATGGTCACGAGGGGAGCATATCTACGCGCGTAGCTGCTGTACAGGGGTGGGCCCGCGGGGCCCGCGCCGCGCGTCAGGCAGAATCAGGGTATGAGCGACCCCCAGAAGCCCGTGGCGGAGCCCGCGTACCAGGACCGCGCCTTCCGGTCCCCCGCCGGCATCGCCGGCGGCGTCCTGCTGCTCGCCCTGGGGCTGTGGCTCGGCCTCGACGCCGTCATCCGCGGCGAGGGCCGCACCCCCTGGATCGCGCTCGCCGGGCTGCTCCTCGCGGTGCCGCTGGTCGTCGCGTACACCGTGCGGCCCGTCGTGTTCGCCAACGACGACAGGCTGCGCGTGCGCAACCCCTTCCGGACCATCACGCTGCCGTGGGCGTCCGTCGCGGCGCTGCGCTCCGGCTACTCCAACGAGGTCCTGACCCGCTCGGGCGCCAAGTACCAGCTGTGGGCCATCCCCGTCTCGCTGCGCGGCCGCAAGAAGGCCGCCCGCAGCCGGTCCCAGGCCGCCGCGGCCGGTGACCCGACGGGCGGTCGCCCCTTCCTCGACCCGTCCGCCCCGCCCACGCGCTCCGGCGGCGACCTGGCCATGGACGACCTGCGCGAGCTGGCCGAGCGCCAGGCCGACGCCGAGTCCGCGCGGGGTGAGGCCGAGGTGCGCTGGGCCTACGAGATCCTCGCGCCGGCCGTGGCGGGAGCGGTGCTGCTCGCGGTGCTCCTCGCGGTGACCTGACGCGATCTGACCTGATCTGACTCATCTCATCTGACGCGACCTGACCAACCTGATCTGATCCGGCGCGGCCTGACCGACCTGATCTGATCCGGCGCGGCGTGTCTTACGGCGGGCCGTGCCACCCCAGGAGCATGTGGCCGCCGCACACGGCCGACGCGAACGCCGCCGCCGTCAGCAGCGTCACCGCGACCGGCGTCCGCGCCCGTGCCAGGGCCGCGGCGAGCGGCAGCAGCAGGGGGAAGCCGGGTAGCAGGAAGCGGGCCCGGGGGAAGTACACGCCGCTGCTGCCGACCACGATCAGCAGGAGCAGGCCGGTGAAGACCAGCAGCGGGAGCGGCTGCCGGTCGGCGACGCCGAGCGCGTAGAGCACGACCGCGCCGAGCAGCACCGCCGTCACCATCGCGTAGAACAGCGCGGGCCGCTCGGTCATGAACAGCGCCTGCATGCGCCGGACCGTCTCCACGCCGCCGTCCCACTTGTTGTGCCACAGCTTCTGTACGGCGAAATAGCCGTCCCAGCGGCCGAGACGCAGGCCCACCCAGGCGACGTACGAGAGCCAGCCCAGGGGCGCCAGGAGGGCGCCCAGGAGCGGGCGTGCCGAGAGCCCGCGCCGCAGGGTGAGCAGCGCCGTCACGCAGACCGCCGCCGCCAGCGCCACGCCCGTGGGCCGGGTCAGGCCGGCCAGCGCGGCCAGGGAGCCCGCCCACAGCCAGCGCCCGGTCAGCAGCGCGTACAGCGACCACGCGGTGAGGGCCGTGAACAGGGACTCGGTGTAGCCCATCCACTGCACGAGGGCCACCGGGAGGCTGCCCCACAGGAACGCGAGGACGACCCCCGTGCGGCGGCCGTACAGCCGGTCGCCCACCGCGAAGATCCCCCACGCCGCGAGGAACGAGCAGAGCAGCGACACGCCGAGGCCGGCCGCGCCGCGCGGCAGGCCGGGGACCAGGGTGTCGCCCGCCCTGATCAGCAGGGGGTAGAGCGGGAAGAACGCGAGGTTGTTCGCGTCGTACGCGCTGCCCAGCGTCTGCGTGTACCCCTGCGAGGCGATCCGCAGGTACCAGTCGCAGTCCCAGGACGCCATGAGCAGATGCCGCACGCTCCGGCGTTCGCTGTGCGCCCAGGGCGCGAAGACCAGCAGGCCGAGCCCGCGGACCGCCGCGTACGCCAGGAGCGCGGGCAGGGCGTGGCGCAGGGCACGGGCCGCGCGCCGGCGCAGGCCCGGCAGCGGCCGCGCGGCACCCGGGGGGCGCCGCGACGCCGGGACCCGGGAGGGAGCGGCGGTCGAGGGAATCGGTCCGTACGGCACTGCGGCGGCTCCCGGAGGTGAACGTGCGCTACCGGTCCTCCCTTCCTGGGGGACCGGCGGCGCAGCGTTCCGCTGCGGCAGCTGCGGGAGCGGAATCACTCGGACGGGTGGCTCCCGGGGCGGAGCCACCCGTCCCGGGTCAGATGCCCGCGGCCGCCGACAGGTCCCGCTTGATCGCGGCGAGCAGCTCCGCCGCCCGCGCGCGGGCCGCCGGCAGCTCGGACGTGGCCGACAGCGGGACCACCACTTCGAGGTAGCACTTGAGCTTCGGCTCCGTGCCGCTCGGCCGCACGATGACGCGGGCGCCGTCCAGCGTGTAGCGCAGGCCGTCCGTGGGCGGCAGCGTCTCCGTGCCCCGCGTCAGGTCCTCGGCCTTCGTCACGGGCAGGCCCGCGAGCGCGGCCGGCGGCTGCTCGCGCAGGCGGCGCATGGCGTCCGCGATCAGGGAGAGGTCCTCCACGCGGACCGACAGCTGGTCGGTGGCGTGCAGGCCGTGCTGGAGGGCGAGGTCGTCCAGGAGGTCGAGGAAGGTGCGGCCCTCCTCCTTCAGCTCGGACGCCAGCTCCGTGAGGAGGAGGGCCGCGGTGATGCCGTCCTTGTCGCGTACGCCCTCGGGGTCCACGCAGTAGCCGAGCGCCTCCTCGTAGCCGTAGCGCAGGCCCTCGACGCGGGCGATCCACTTGAAGCCGGTCAGCGTCTCCTCGTACGGCAGGCCCGCCTTCTCGGCGATGCGGCCGAGGAGGGAGGAGGAGACGATCGACTCGGCGAAGGTGCCGCGGGCGCCGCGCTTCACGAGGTGCGCGGCGAGCAGCGCGCCCACCTCGTCGCCCCGCAGCATCCGCCACGCGCCGCCGTCCACCACGGCCGCGGCGCAGCGGTCCGCGTCCGGGTCGTTGGCGATGATCAGGTCCGGGGCGGGGGTGGTGCGGGCCGCCGTCGCGAAGGCCAGGTCCATCGCGCCCGGCTCCTCCGGGTTCGGGAACGCGACCGTCGGGAAGTCCGGGTCCGGCTCGGCCTGCTCGGCGACGAGCGTGGGGGCGGGGAAGCCCGCCCGGTCGAAGGCGGCGAGGAGGGTCTCCTTGCCGACGCCGTGCATCGCCGTGTAGACGGTGCGGGCGGTGCGGGGGGACTCCGGGGACAGGACGGCGTCCGTACGGGCCAGGTAGGCCTCCAGGACGTCCTCGGCGAGGGTCTGCCAGCCGGACTCCGGGCGGGGCACGTCGTGCAGGCTCGCGACCGCGTCGATGTGCGCGGCGATCTCCGCGTCGGCGGGCGGCACGATCTGCGAGCCGTCGCCCAGGTAGACCTTGTAGCCGTTGTCGCGCGGCGGGTTGTGGCTGGCGGTGACCTCCACGCCCGCGACCGCGCCGAGGTGCCGTATGGCGAAGGCCAGGACCGGGGTCGGCAGCGGGCGGGGCAGGACGGCCGCGCGCAGGCCGGCGCCGGTCATCACGGCGGCGGTGTCGCGGGCGAAGTCCGCGGACTTGTGGCGGGCGTCGTAGCCGACGACGACCAGGCCGTCCGTGTGGCCCTCGGCCTTCAGGTACGCGGCGAGGCCCGCGGCTGCGCGGATGACCACGGAGCGGTTCATCCGCATCGGGCCCGCGCCCAGCTCGCCGCGCAGGCCCGCCGTGCCGAACTGGAGGGTGCCGGCGAAACGTGCGGTCAGCTCGGTGGTGTCCTGCGCGTCGATGAGCTTGGCCAGCTCGTCGCGGGTCTCGGGGTCCGGGTCCTCGGCCAGCCAGGTCCGGGCTCGCGCGATGAGTTCGGAGTTTTCCTGCACGGGGTTGTCCTGCACGGGGTCGTCAGCCTCTCGTTGCGGCGGTCGCTGTAGCGGTCGGCGGTGTGTCCTGGGGATGGGATGGGGGTCGGCGGAGCAAACGGTCCCACCCACCCGCGCGGAGGTCACGCCCCCACCCCGCCGGGTGGTACGGGTTAAACGGTTCCGTCCGCCCACCCGAGCAGGGGCCATGCCCCTACCTCGCCGGTTGGCACGGGGCAAACGGCCCCGCCCACCCACCCGCGCGGGGGCGAACGCCCCTACCTCGCCGGTGTGTGCGGGGTAAACGGGTGGGTGGGTGGGAGACCCGGCGCGGAGCGCCGGAGAGCGAGCCGGGACCCGGGGCAACGACAAAGACGTCGCCCAAGACGCCCCCGTCAGATCCGGTTGAGGACCTTGCCGAGCAGCTCACCCATGCGCGTAGCACTGTCCCGCCCCGCCTGAAGCACCTCTTCGTGGTTCAGCGGCTCCCCCGTCATGCCCGCGGCCAGGTTCGTGACCAGGGAGATGCCCAGCACCTCCGCCCCGGCCTCGCGCGCGGCGATGGCCTCCAGGACGGTGGACATGCCCACCAGGTCCGCGCCGATCGCGCGGGCCATGCGGATCTCCGCCGGCGTCTCGTAGTGCGGGCCGGGGAACTGCGCGTAGACGCCCTCCTCCAGGGAGGGGTCGATCTCCTTGCACAGGGTGCGCAGCCGGGGCGAGTACAGGTCCGTCAGGTCGACGAAGTTCGCGCCGACGATCGGGGAGGTCGCCGTGAGGTTGAGGTGGTCGCTGATCAGCACCGGCTGCCCGGGACGCATGCCCTCGCGCAGACCGCCGCAGCCGTTGGTCAGCACGATCGTCTTGCAGCCGGCGGCCACCGCGGTGCGCACGCCGTGCGAGACGGCGGCCACGCCGCGGCCCTCGTAGTAGTGGGTGCGGCCCAGGAAGACCAGGGCGCGCTTGTCGCCGATCTGGAAGGAGCGGATGCGCCCGCCGTGCCCCTCGACCGCCGGCGGCGGGAAGCCGGGCAGCTCGGTGACGGCGAAGTCGGCCTCGGGCTCGCCCAGCGCGTCGACGGCCGGCGCCCAGCCGGAGCCCATCACGAGGGCGACGTCGTGGGTCTCGGCGCCCGTCAGCTCGCGCAGCCGCGCGGCGGCGGCGTCGGCGGCGGCGTAGGGGTCGCCCTGGATGTCGTCCGGAATAACTGAAGCGTTCACGCCGACGAGAGTAGCCGGTCAAGGCCTACGCGCGTAGATGACGATGGTCACGGGATTCCGATCGTTGTCTTGTCGTTTCCGACAAGGACCCGCCGAGGCCGCTGGGGCATGTTTCGAAAGTCCCGTCTACCTGGCGGCGCCTGGCACGCACGCTCGCCGCGTTGTCGGGATCGCCCCGATACAACCAGTATCGGGGCGACCCTCCGCCTTGCGATCGCACGCACCAGACGCCGCCAGGCCCGCCCTGCGGGCGGACGACGCTATTTCGAAACACGCCCTAGCAGGGCCTCTTGCGCAGCTCCATCACGTAGTCGTGGGGCGCCCCGGCCGACTCCGCCGCGTCGGCCAGCTCACCGAGGTAGCGCGCCGACGGAAGGCCGCCCTCGTAGCCGTTGAGGACGTAGACCCAGGCGGACTCCTTGCCCTCCAGGGTGTCCACGCGGACCCGCATGCGCCGGTAGATGTCCAGGCCCACGCCCTCCCACCGGTCCATGGACTCCTCGTCCATGGGTGCGATGTCGTAGAGGCTGACGAAGACCTGTGAGCGGGGTGCCTCGACGATCGTCGCGAGGGCACCCTCCCACCCCATGTGCTCCCCGCCGAAGGTGAGCCGCCAGCCGGTCAGCCAGCCGGTCGCGCGCAGCGGTGAGTGCGGGGCGCGGCGTGACATGAGCCGCGGATCCAGATTGCCGGCGTACGCGGCGTAGAGCGACATGTGGTCGAGGGTACGGCAGCAATCAAGGACGCAGGTCCCGCGGCGGGAGTACCGCCCGCGCGGGAGGGGCTCGCCCGGACGGTGGCCCCGGCGCGTCCCCGTCCGCGAGCGTGCGGGACAATGGAGGACGTGACTCGGATCGTGATCATTGGCGGCGGACCCGGCGGATACGAGGCGGCCCTGGTGGCCGCCCAGCTCGGCGCGGAGGTGACCGTCGTCGACTGCGACGGTCTGGGCGGGGCGTCGGTGCTCACCGACTGCGTGCCGTCGAAGACCCTGATCGCGACGGCCGAGGTGATGACCACCTTCGACTCCTCGTACGAGGAGCTGGGGATCATCGTCGCGGACGACACCCCGCACATCGACACGCCCGCGCGCGTGGTCGGCGTGGACCTCGGCAAGGTCAACCGCCGGGTGAAGCGCCTCGCGCTCGCGCAGTCCCACGACATCACCGCGTCCGTCACGCGGGCGGGCGCACGCGTGCTGCGCGGCCGCGGCCGCCTGGAGGGCCAGCAGGAGTCCGACGGCTCCCGCAAGGTCGTCGTGCGGGCCGCCGACGGCAGCGAGGAGACCCTCGTCGCCGACGCCGTGCTCATCGCGACCGGCGGCCACCCGCGCGAGGTCCCGGACGCCCTGCCCGACGGCGAGCGGATTCTGAACTGGACCCAGGTCTACGACCTCGACGAGCTGCCCGAGGAGCTCATCGTGGTCGGTTCGGGCGTCACGGGCGCCGAGTTCGCCGGCGCCTACCAGGCGCTCGGTTCGAACGTCACCCTGGTGTCCAGCCGCGACCGCGTGCTGCCCGGTGAGGACCCCGACGCCGCCGCCGTCCTGGAGGACGTCTTCCGGCGCCGCGGCATGAACGTCATGTCCCGCTCCCGCGCCGCCTCCGCCAAGCGCGTGGGCGACCGGGTGGAGGTCACGCTGGCCGACGGGCGCGTCATCTCCGGCACGCACTGCCTGATGGCCGTCGGCGCCATCCCCAACAGCAGCGGCATGGGCCTGGAGGAGGCCGGGGTCAAGCTCAAGGACTCCGGGCACATCTGGACCGACAAGGTCTCCAGGACGTCCGCCCCGGGCGTCTACGCGGCCGGTGACGTCACCGGGGTCTTCGCGCTCGCCTCCGTCGCCGCCATGCAGGGGCGCATCGCGATGTACCACTTCCTGGGCGACGCGGTGACGCCGCTGAACCTGAAGACCGTCTCGGCGAACGTCTTCACCGACCCGGAGATCGCCACCGTCGGCTACAGCCAGGCCGACGTCGACGCGGGCAAGATCGACGCCCGCGTCGTCAAGCTCCCGCTGCTGCGCAACCCGCGCGCGAAGATGCAGGGCATCCGCGACGGCTTCGTCAAGATCTTCTGCCGGCCGGGTACGGGCATCGTGGTCGGCGGTGTGGTCGTCGCACCGCGCGCCTCGGAACTGATCCACCCCATCTCGATCGCGGTCGACAACAATCTGACGGTCGAGCAGATCGCGAACGCGTTCACCGTGTACCCCTCGCTTTCGGGGTCGATCGCGGAGGTGGCGCGCCAGCTCCACACGCGCAAGACGGCGGGCGAGGGCTGACCGGCGCGGCCCTTGGCCCAACGCGCCGCAGGTCACGCGCTGTTGTCACCCATGCGCGCGGCATGGGCCGGGGAGATGGGCAGCTATACCACTTCCTGTGCGGCCGTGCGAACAACTTCTGTTATTCGGCGCATACTGCTGAAAGCAGACGGTCGTTGGGGTTACTGTCAGTTTCGTGTTCGCTGCAGAACGTCGCCAATTGATCCTCGAAATGGTGCGGGCCAACGGAGCGGTATCGCTCCGCGAGCTCGCCCGCGTCGTCCAGACCTCCGAAGTGACCGTACGGCGGGACGTGCGCGCGCTGGAGGCAGAAGGACTCCTCGACCGCCGGCATGGCGGTGCGGTATTGCCGGGCGGATTCACGCGGGAGTCCGGCTTTCCGCAGAAATCACATCTCGCGACCGCCGAGAAGACGGCCATCGCCGACCTCGCGGCGGGACTCGTCGAAGAAGGCGAGGCCATCGTCGTCGGAGCGGGGACGACCACGCAGGAGCTGGCCCGACGGCTCGCGCGGGTCCCCGGTCTGACCGTCGTCACCAACTCGCTGCTGGTGGCCCAGGCGTTGGCCCACGCCAACCGGGTGGAGGTCGTCATGACCGGCGGCACCCTGCGCGGCTCCAACTACGCCCTCGTGGGCAGCGGGGCGGAGCAGTCCCTGCAGGGGCTGCGGGTGTCCCGCGCGTTCCTGTCGGGCAGTGGTCTGACCGCCGAGCGCGGCCTGTCCACGTCCAACATGCTCTCCGCGAGCGTGGACCGGGCGCTGGTGCAGGCGGCCTCCGAGGTCGTGGTCCTCGCCGATCACACCAAGCTCGGCACCGACACGATGTTCCAGACGGTGCCGACGGATGTCATCACCCGCCTGGTCACCGACGAGCCCCCGGCGCACGACGACCGGGCGGGCACGGAACTGCAGGCCCTGGCCGACCAGGGCGTCCAGATCGCGGTGACGGGCGGCGCCGCCGGCCCCGGCACCGGGCCCGGCGCCGATGCCGCCCAGGCGGGCCGCCCGCCGCGCCGGGACGTGCCCCTGCCGGGCCAGCGCCGCAACCACGCGGCGGGCCCCGGTCAGCAGCTGCGCAACGCCCTCCTGGCGGAACAGCCGGGGGAGCGGACCGCGCGCGTCGCGGACCTGCGCCGCCGCTGACCGAGGGGCGGGACCGGGACGGCCGAGTACGGCCGGCGCGGCGCGGTGCTCACGCCGCCGCGCGGCCGTCGGCCTTCAGGCCCCGCAGGGTCAGCGTGAGCAGCCGGTCGGCCAGCTCCGGATCGTCCGGGGTCTCCTCCGCCGCCAGGGAGATCGCGTTGGTCAGCTGCAACAGGTCGGAGATGGAGACGTCGGGCCGCACGGCCCCCGCCTCCTGCGCGCGGGCGAGCAGCGCCGCGCCCGCCTGCCGCATGGGCGCGCTGCACCGGGCCAGCGCCGAACTGTCGTCCTGCGAGGCCGACATGAGGGCGCTGGACAGACCGCGGTACTCACCCGCGTGGGTGACGATGGCGCGCAGCCACGTCACCAGCGCCGAACAGGGCTGCGGATCGTCGAGCAGCGCCCGCGAGCGGGCCAGGAGATCGCTGACCGCGTCCTCCCAGACCGCGCTCATCAGCGCGTGCCGGTTGGGGAAGTGCCGGTAGAGCGTGCCGATGCCGACGCCCGCGCGGCGCGCCACGTCCTCCAGCGACGTGCCCGTGCCGTGCTCGGCGAAGGCAGCCCGCGCCTGTGCGAGCAGCCGGTCGTAGTTCCGGCGCGCGTCGGCCCGCATGGCCCGCGTGGACTGCTGAGCCGCACCCGCCTGCTGGTCCATGCCGGTCGTCATCCCCGCACCCTTCGTGAACGTACGCGTCCTTCAAGGATGCCACTGCCGCCTCGGGCGAATCGGCGGAGGTCGCGCCCCGCGCGGCCGCGCTCATGCCTCCCCGGGCCCGAAGAAGGCCTCCAGCTCCGCTCGCGCCCTGCGTTCGCGCCGGTGCGGCGGCAGAGCGCCCCCGCGCAGGTTCCGGATCAGCCACAGCACCAGCGGGTACGTCACACAGGTGCCGACGGCGAGCCCGCTCAGCACCCCGGCCACCAGCTCTTCCATGATCATCAACTCACCTTCGCGCGGAGCGCCTTGGCCCGGTCCCGGCGCGGGCCGCGACCGCGCGGCGGCGCGTGGCAGCCGTCCTGGGCGGCGGCGATCATCGCGGCGCCGCTGTCCGGGACGAGCGCGCCGTAACCGAGCAGCCGCCAGCGCGGGTCGACGGCGTCACTGTCGTGGTAGGGCACGGGCCCGGCCGCCGACGGCACGAGCAGCGGCGCCGGCCGCCGGGCGCAGCCGTGGCAGACGGCGGCCTCCTCGGCGTCCCCGATCGCCAGGCGGGCGTGGCCGCGCTCGTGCAGCGGATTGAAGTAGCAGGGCGGGTCGGCGCGCAGCGGCCGCTCGGTCACCAGGGCCTCCACGGCCCGCAGCCCGATCCGGCTGAACTCCACGGCGGCCACCAGCTCCCCCAGGGCGTACGCGGCGTCGTACGCGGGGTCGGGGCTGCTCGGCCCGTCGCCCGCGGGGTACAGCACGCAGTTGCTCGCCTGGATGGAGGCCGTGGTGGCGAAGGCGGCCAGCTCGTCCCGCAGCCGGGGCGCCAGCGCGCAGCTGTGCCGCAGCGAGCCGCCGAGCGCGGACGCGTCGCTCAGGAGCCGCGCTCGCCGCTCGGCGTACGGGCGCAGGGTGTCGGGGTCGCCGGCCGGGTCGGGCAGCGGGGCGCGCCAGTCGGGCGCGGGGCACGGCAGGGCGTAGGTGTAGGGGCGGCGCCGGGCCGGTGGCAGCCCGGTGAAGCGCCGCAGGAGTGCCACGGCGAGCCCCGCGGTGAGGCCGAGGACGAGCCCCGCCTCGTAGCGCTGCCCGGTGTCGGCGGTCGCCGCGAGCCACCCGGTGCCGCTGAGGGCGCCCGCGGTGGTCAGCAGCGCCAGTAATTCCCCTGTGCGTGTCACTGAAGCCCCCCGTGGTCCTCGGTTCTGCGTGGGGGAGGACGCGGGGCGGGGGCGGGCCGGTTGCGGGGGTGCCCCGCAGCGCGGCCCGGTCGGTCATGGGCTCCGCCGAGTCGGTCCTCGAACACCGGACGGGCTTGGTATACCCGGAAATTCAGCCCGTCCGGCGTCCGAGGACCAGGATCAGTCCTTGATCTCGCAGATCACCGCGCCGGAGGTCAGGCTGGCGCCCACCTCCGCGGTGAGGCCCTTGATCGTGCCCGAGCGGTGCGCGTTCAGGGGCTGCTCCATCTTCATCGCCTCCAGGACGACGATGAGGTCGCCCTCGTTGACCTCTTGCCCCTCCTCGACCGCGATCTTGACGATGGTGCCCTGCATGGGCGAGGCCAGGGTGTCGCCGGAGGCGGCCGGGCCGGACTTCTTGGCGGCGCGCCGCTTGGGGCGGGCCCCGCCCGCGGCCGCGGTGCGCGCGATGGTCATGCCCAGCGAGGAGGGCAGGGAGACCTCCAGACGCTTGCCGCCGACCTCGACGACGACCGTCTCGCGGCCCGGCTCCTCGTCGGCCTCGGCGTCCGTGGCGGGCGCGGTGAAGGCCGGGATCTCGTTGACGAACTCGGTCTCGATCCACCGGGTGTGGACCGTGAACGGGTCGCTGGAGCCGGTCAGTTCGGGGGCGAACGCCGGGTCCTTGACGACGGCGCGGTGGAAGGGGATGGCGGTGGCCATGCCCTCCACGGTGAACTCCTCCAGCGCGCGGGCCGCGCGCTGCAGGGCCTGCTCACGGGTGGCGCCGGTGACGACCAGCTTGGCCAGGAGCGAGTCCCAGGCCGGGCCGATGACGGAGCCGGACTCCACGCCCGCGTCCAGGCGGACACCGGGACCGGAGGGGCCCTCGAACTTCGTCACCGTGCCCGGCGCGGGCAGGAAGTTGCGGCCCGGGTCCTCGCCGTTGATGCGGAACTCGAAGGAGTGGCCGCGCAGTTCGGGGTCGCCGTAGCCGAGCTCCTCGCCGTCGGCGATGCGGAACATCTCCCGCACCAGGTCGATGCCGGCGACCTCCTCGGTGACCGGGTGCTCCACCTGGAGACGGGTGTTGACCTCCAGGAAGGAGATCGTGCCGTCCACGCCGACGAGGAACTCGACGGTGCCCGCGCCGACGTAGCCGGCCTCCTTGAGGATCGCCTTGGACGAGGCGTACAACTCGGCGACCTGCGCCTCGGAGAGGAAGGGCGCCGGGGCCTCCTCCACCAGCTTCTGGTGGCGGCGCTGGAGCGAGCAGTCACGGGTGGAGACGACGACCACGTTGCCGTGCTTGTCGGCCAGGCACTGGGTCTCCACGTGCCGCGGCTTGTCGAGGTAGCGCTCCACGAAGCACTCGCCGCGGCCGAAGGCGGCCACCGCCTCGCGCACCGCGGAGTCGTACAGCTCCGGGACCTCTTCGAGGGTGCGGGCGACCTTCAGGCCGCGCCCGCCACCGCCGAACGCCGCCTTGATGGCGATGGGCAGGCCGTGCTCCTCCGCGAAGGCGACGACCTCCTCGGCACCGGAGACCGGGTCCGGCGTGCCCGCCACCAGCGGGGCGCCGGCGCGCTGCGCGATGTGCCGGGCGGCGACCTTGTCGCCCAGGTCGCGGATGGCCTGCGGGGGCGGGCCGATCCAGTTCAGGCCCGCGTCGATGACGGCCTGCGCGAAGTCGGCGTTCTCCGAAAGGAAGCCGTAACCGGGGTGGATCGCGTCCGCCCCCGAATCCTTGGCCGCGGCCAGCACCTTGGAGATGTCCAGGTAGCTGGTGGCCGGAGTGTCACCGCCCAGCGCGAACGCCTCATCGGCCGCCCGGACATGCAGGGCGTCCCGGTCAGGATCTGCGTAGACGGCTACGCTCGCGATCCCAGCGTCCCGGCATGCCCGAGCAACGCGGACAGCGATTTCGCCACGGTTGGCGATGAGCACCTTGCGCACGATGGCTCCCTCCTTGAAACAAGCCGAGTTTAGGGACTGCCGACACGGCTGTACGACCCGTCCCCAAGGGTGAGCTTGCCCACACGGAGTGTGATGCGAGGCGCGCTCGAACCGCGAAAACCCTTGTCCCACCACGGTACGCGGGGTTCCTGCCCGGCAGCCTAGCCCTCCGGTGTGGTCAAGGTCTCTGTGAAGCCGCACCGCGGCACGGACTCATTCTTTGTGGAGTCCCTACGAATGGCCCAATGATTCTTTGCCCGCGGCCCGACGCGGGTCCGTGTAGCGTGCGCGATGTTCGATCGTACTGGCGGTAACAGCGGGGCGGAAAGAGGTGGGTGCCGTGGCGCGCAGACCGGTGGCCTGGGTGGGCGCGATCGTTCTCCTCGTGGAGGCGGTCGGGATCGTGCTCCTCAACTGGTTCCTCGGCCTTGTCGTCGACAACCAGAAGATGTCCCTGGCCGGCCTCGACCCGCACGCGATGACCGTCGCGGCCTGGATCGGCGGCGCCCTCTTCGGCGGCTATCTGGCGCTGTGCGGCGTCCTGCTGGCGCTCGTCGGCCTCCGCGACCGCGCGCCGGGCCGCCTCGGGCGCCTGCTGCTGATCGGCTGCGCGGTCGTGCACGGCGTGCTCGGCGCCTTCTGCGTCGGCCCGGTGGGCTGGCCCGCCTTCGTGTTCATGATGGTCGTGCTCGCCCTGATCGTCCTGCCGCTCGTAACCTACGACAGGGCGGCCCGCCCTACGCCCACAACCGCGTGATGCCCACGCCCAGTTGACCGAGCAGACGGCGCAGCAGCGGCAGCGAGAGGCCGATGACGTTGCCGTGGTCGCCCTCGATGCCGTCGATGAACGGCGCCGAGCGGCCGTCCAGCGTGAACGCGCCCGCCACGTGCAGCGGTTCGCCGCTCGCGACATACGCGGCGATCTCCTCGTCGGAGGGCTCGCCGAAGCGCACGACGGTCGACGCCGTCGCCGAGGCGTACTTCCCCGTGAGGGTGTCGTGGACGCAGTGGCCCGTCTGCAGGACGCCCGCGCGGCCGCGCATGGCCTGCCAGCGGGCGGTCGCCTCCGCGGCGTCGGCGGGCTTGCCGAGGGCTCGGCCGTCCAGCTCCAGGACGGAGTCGCAGCCGATCACCAGGGCGCCCTTGGCCTCGGGCCGCGCGGCGACGACGGAGGCCTTCGCCTCGGCGAGCGCGAGGGCCAGTTCGGCGGGGGTGGGCGCGGAGACCTTGTCCTCGTCGACCCCGCTCACGATCACCTCGGGGGCGAGGCCCGCCTGCCGGAGCAGGGCGAGCCGGGCGGGGGACTGCGAGGCGAGGACGAGACGGCGCGGCTGATCGTTCATGCCGGTCAGCGTAGCGAGCGTACGGATGCGGCGGGCCCGCCCTCAGTGGATGCCGAGGACGATCATCGCGATCACCATGGCCAGGGCGAGGACGAATCCCGCGCGGCGCATCTTCGCCTGCATGTCCCGCATGTCCTCGGGCGGGTTGTTCTCCGGATCCGACCACAGCATGACTCCGATACTGCGCCCGCGCGGGCCGGGGACGCCTGAGTACGCGTACTCAGGTTCCCCCGGCCCGCTCCGCCTAGGCGGGCCAGTACGTGCGGCCCCATGCCGTGGGGCCGGGGGCCGGCAGGCGGTCGCGGGCCACCCGGGCCGGGTCGGCCCACGCGGCGGGCGGCGCGGGCGCGCCGGACGGCTGGTCCGCCACCGCCGCGGCGCGCGCCTGGACCACCGCGAGCGCGGCGGCCAGCTCCTCCGGGGTCGGGTTGCCCCGTACGACCTTGATCATGACCGCTCCCTGGGGGGATTGGGGGATTGGGGGACTGGTGGGGACTAGGGGGACTAGAGGGGGATGTTGCCGTGCTTCTTCGGGGGCAGGGATTCCCGCTTCGTCCGCAGCTGCCGCAGGCCCCGCACGAGGTGCGAGCGGGTCTCCGACGGCATGATCACCGCGTCGATGTAGCCGCGCTCGGCGGCCGTGTACGGGTTGAGCAGCGCGTCCTCGTACTCCTGGATCAGCTTCGCCCGCGCCGCCTCCTGGGCCTCCTCGTCACCGGCCGCCGCGATGGTGCGCCGGTGCAGGACGTTGACCGCGCCCTGCGCGCCCATCACCGCGATCTGCGCGGTGGGCCAGGCGAGGTTCAGGTCGGCGCCCAGGTGCTTGGAGCCCATGACGTCGTACGCGCCGCCGAAGGCCTTGCGGGTGATGATCGTGATGAGCGGGACGGTGGCCTCGGCGTAGGCGTAGATCAGCTTCGCGCCGCGGCGGATGATGCCCGTGTGCTCCTGCTCGACGCCCGGCAGGAAGCCGGGGACGTCCACGAAGGTCAGGACCGGCACGTTGAACGCGTCGCAGGTGCGCACGAACCGCGCGGCCTTCTCGGAGGCGTCGATGTCCAGGCAGCCGGCGAACTGCATCGGCTGGTTGGCGACGATGCCCACCGGATGGCCCTCGACGCGGCCGAAGCCGGTGAGGATGTTCGGCGCGAACAGCGGCTGCGTCTCGAAGAACTCGCTGTCGTCCAGGACGTGTTCGATCACGCCGTGCATGTCGTACGGCTGGTTCGCGCTGTCCGGGATCAGCGTGTCCAGCTCGCGGTCCTCGTCGGTGAGCGCCAGGTCCGCCTCCTCGGGGAAGGCCGGGGGCTCGCTGAGGTTGTTCGAGGGCAGGTACGACAGGAGCGACTTGACGTACTCGATGGCGTCCTTCTCGTCGCCCGCCATGTGGTGCGCCACGCCCGAGGTGGCGTTGTGGGTGCGGGCGCCGCCCAGCTCCTCGAAGCCGACGTCCTCCCCGGTGACGGTCTTGATGACGTCGGGCCCGGTGATGAACATGTGCGAGGTCTGGTCGACCATGACCGTGAAGTCGGTGATGGCGGGGGAGTAGACCGCGCCGCCCGCGCACGGCCCGACGACCAGGGAGATCTGCGGGATCACGCCGGAGGCGTGGGTGTTGCGGCGGAAGATCTCGCCGTACATGCCAAGAGCCATGACGCCCTCCTGGATGCGGGCGCCGCCGGAGTCGTTGATGCCGATGACCGGGCAGCCGGTCTTCAGCGCGAAGTCCATGACCTTGACGATCTTCTGGCCGAAGACCTCGCCGAGCGCACCGCCGAAGACGGTGAAGTCCTGCGAGAACACCGCCACGGGGCGGCCGTCGACGGTGCCGTAACCGGTCACCACGCCGTCGCCGTAGGGCCTGTTCTTCTCCAGGCCGAACTGCGTCGAGCGGTGCTGGGCGAACTCGTCGAACTCCACGAAGGAGCCCTCGTCGAGCAGCAGCCCGACCCGTTCACGCGCCGTCAACTTCCCCTTGGCGTGCTGCTTCTCGACCGCGCGGGCCGATCCCGCGTGCGTCGCCTCCTCGATGCGGCGCTGGAGGTCCGCGAGCTTTCCGGCGGTCGTGTGGATGTCGATCTCGGACATAGGGATGCGGCTCCCTGCCTGCTCAAAGGTGCGTATGGCGGCTTGCGGCTGGCTACTGACCCGTAGCGTATCGGCGCGGATACCGTTCGGCAGTGCGGCGTTTACCACACCTAGGGTGGCTTGCATGACGCCGCCAGATGCTGAAGACAACCGCTGGTCCGACCTCGCACGACCGCCCCTGAACGCCGCCTCCCTGCGGCGGACCCTGCTGCGGGAGGGCGGGCTGTGGACCTCCCTGGACGTGGTGCCCACCACCGGGTCCACCAACACCGACCTCGCGGCCCGGGCCGGGGACCTGGCCGAGGGGGCCGTGCTGGTCGCCGAGGAGCAGAGCGCGGCGCGTGGCCGCCTGGACCGCCGGTGGTCGGCGCCCGCCCGCTCCGGGCTCTTCTTCTCCGTGCTGCTCAAGCCCGCCGAGGTGCCCGTCGAGCGGTGGGGGTGGCTGCCGCTGCTCACCGGCGTCGCCGTCGCCTCGGGCCTCTCCCGGGTGGCCGGCGTGGACACGGCACTCAAGTGGCCCAACGACCTCCTGGTCACGGTCGGTGAGCAGGAGCGCAAGGCGGGAGGCATCCTCGTGGAGCGCGCCGGGGGCCCCGTCGGGTCCGGCGGCGGAGTCGTCATCGGCATCGGGCTCAACGTCACGCTGCGTGAGGACGAGCTGCCGGTGCCCACGGCCGGATCGCTCGCCCTGGCCGGGGCCTCCACCACGGACCGGGACACACTGCTGCGGGCCGTGCTGCGGTCCCTGGAGCACTGGTACGGGCTGTGGCGGGACGCGGACGGCGACCCGGGCGCCTCCCGGCTCCAGGAGGCGTACGCGGCGGGCTGCGCGACGCTCGGGCGCCGGGTGCGCGCGGAACTCCCCGGCGACCGGGCCCTTGTGGGGGAGGCGGTGGCGGTGGACGGCGACGGCCGCCTGGTCCTGGCCACCGAGGACGGCGTGCAGGAGCCGGTCGGGGCGGGCGACATCGTGCATCTGCGGCCGGCGGGCTGAGGAGCGCCGGGGGGCCGCGGGGCGCGGGAACGGCACGGACACCACAGGCCGCCGGAAGGGGCCCGCGCGCGAGGTCACGGGGAGTCGGGAGTGAGCTGCGGCACACCTGCCGTAAAGTTGGCGCGGGTCGATACCTGACCGCGGCAGATCGGAAGGGCAGCAGGCGTGAGCGTCGACGACACGGGCTCGGGCGCGGGCGCACGGCGCGGTCCCGACGCCGGGGCCGGCGCCTCCGGGATTCCCGAAGTGGACGAGAAGGACGACAAGGCGGACGGCGGGCCCGCGAGGAACCCCCTCGCCCTCCAGCTGGAACAGCTCATCCTCGGCGCGGACCGCCGCTACACCCCGTTCCAGGCGGCGCGCAGCGCGGGCGTCTCGATGGAGCTGGCGTCCCGCTTCTGGCGGGCCATGGGCTTCCCCGACATCGGCCAGGCCAAGGCGCTGACGGAGGCCGACGTGCTGGCCCTGCGGCGGCTGGCCGGTCTGGTCGAGGCGGGGCTGCTGAGCGAGGCCATGGCGGTGCAGGTGGCCCGCTCCACGGGCCAGACCACCGCGCGGCTCGCCGAGTGGCAGATCGACTCCTTCCTGGAGGGGCTCACCGAACCGCCGGAGCCGGGCATGACCCGCACCGAGGTCACGTACCCGCTGATCGAGCTGCTCCTTCCCGAGCTGGAGGAGTTCCTCGTCTACGTGTGGCGCCGCCAGCTGGCCGCCGCCACGGGCCGGGTCGTGCAGGCGGCGGACGACGAGGAGATGGTCGACCGGCGCCTGGCCGTCGGCTTCGCCGACCTGGTCGGCTTCACACGGCTCACCCGCCGCATGGAGGAAGAGGAGCTGGGCGAGCTGGTCGAGGCCTTCGAGACCACCGCCGCGGACCTCGTGGCCGCGCACGGCGGGCGGCTCATCAAGACGCTGGGCGACGAGGTCCTGTACGCGGCCGACGACGCGGGCGTCGCCGCGGAGATCTCGCTGCGGCTCATCGAGACCATGGCCAACGACGAGACGATGCCCGAGCTGCGCGTCGGCATCGCCTTCGGGACCGTGACGACCCGCATGGGCGACGTCTTCGGCACGACCGTGAACCTCGCGAGCCGGCTCACCTCGATAGCGCCCCGGGACGCGGTCCTCGTGGACGGGGCGTTCGCGGAGGAGCTGACGCGCACCGGTGACGCGCCGGCCTCCGAGGCGCAGGCCGCGGAGGCGGTTGCCGCGGCGGAGAAGGAGGGCGAGGAGCCGCCCTCGTACCGCTTCGCCCTCCAGCCGATGTGGCAGCGGCCCGTGCGCGGCCTCGGTGTCGTCGAGCCGTGGCTGCTGGCGCGCCGTACGTGAGGTGACCCGCTGCCGGGCCCGTTTCCGGGCGCGGAGCCTCTTTCCGGTGCGGCGTCCTCTTCGCGGCCCGGAGCCTCTTTCCGGTGCGGCGCCCGGCTGACATGATCCCGGGGTAACGGTCGTTAACCACAGGAGGCGTCGGTCATGGGCGACGAGCAGCGGTACGGGCAGTACGTGGCGGTCAGGCGGCACGGCCATGTCGTGGAGCTGGTCCTGGACCGCCCGAAGGCCATGAACGCCGTCTCCCTGGAGATGGCCCGCTCCATCACCGCCGCCTGCGCCGCCCTGTCCGACGACCCGGCCGCCCGGGTCGTCGTCGTGACGTCCACCCACGAGCGGGCCTTCTGTGTCGGCGCCGACCTGAAGGAGCGCAACTCCCTCAGCGACGCCGAGCTGCTGCGCCAGCGGCCCATCTCCCGGGCCTGCTACACCGGCGTGCTGGAGCTGCCCATGCCCACCATCGCCGCCGTCCGCGGCTTCGCCCTCGGCGGCGGGTTCGAGCTGGCGCTCTCCTGCGACGTGATCGTCGCCGACCCGACGGCCGTCGTCGGGCTCCCCGAGGTGTCCGTCGGCGTCATCCCGGGCGGCGGCGGCACCCAGCTCCTGCCCCGCCGTGTCGGCGCCGCGCGCGCCGCCGAGCTGATCTTCTCGGCGCGGCGCGTGGAGGCGCCCGAGGCGCGGGAGTTGGGGCTCGTCGACGTACTGGTGCGGGACGGCGAGGCCCGTGCCGAAGCGCTCGCGCTGGGTGCCCGGATGGCCGCCAACTCGCCGGTCGGCCTGCGCGCCGCCAAGCGCGCCCTGCGCCTGGGGCACGGCCTCGACCTGCGGGCGGGCCTGGAGGTGGAGGACGCCGCGTGGCGCACGGTGGCGTTCTCCGGCGACCGGGCGGAGGGCGTCGCGGCGTTCAACGAGAAGCGCGCGCCCCAGTGGCCCGGGGAGTGAACGCCTTCCCGGCGGGTGAGCGCCTTCCCGGGATATACACGGCTTTGTGCCCCGAAGTTCCACATTGCCGTAAACGTCATAACCTGGAGTGATGGGTGAGGATGTCCGGCTGCGGGCCGTGGTGGAGCTGGCGCAGGGGATGGCCGCCGCGCAGACTCCGCGTGAGTCCTGGCGGGCGGCCGCCCTCGGTGCCTGCCGCGCGCTGAGCGGCAGCTTCGCGGCGCTGTCCGTGTGGGAGCGCGACCTCGGCCGGCTGCGCGTGCTCGTGAACGCGGGCGAACGCGCCGAGGGCGAGGAGGAGTTCCCGGAGCGGGAGGCCTACCCCGTCCACCAGTTCCCGGAAATCACCGAGTTCCTGCACGAGCGCTGGGTGGGCGGCGGCGAGCCGAACGCGTGGGTGGAGACCGCCGAGGGGCCCCGGGGCGGCCGCACGGCGGGCTACTGCCACCAGCGCGTCACGGCGCTGCGCCGGCGCGGCCGGGGCTGCTGCGTGGTCGCGCCGATCGTGCTGCACGGACGGGCCTGGGGCGAGCTGTATGTGGCCCGGCCGGTGGGGGCGCCCGTCTTCGGCCGCGCCGACGCCGACTTCGCCACCGTCCTCGCGGCGGTCGCCGCCGCCGGGATCGCCCAGACCGAGCGCCTGGAGGAGGTCCGCCGGCTGGCCTTCACGGACGCGCTGACCGGCCTCGCCAACCGCCGGGCGGTGGACCTCGGGCTCGACGAGGCGGTGGAGCGGCACCGCGTCGAGGGCGCCGTGGTGAGCCTCGTCGTCTGCGACCTGAACGGGCTCAAGCGGGTCAACGACACCCGGGGCCACGCGGTCGGCGACCGCCTCCTGGAACGCTTCGGCTCGATCCTCTCGCTCTGCGGTGCGATGCTCCCCGGGACACTGGCCGCGCGGCTCGGCGGGGACGAGTTCTGCCTGCTCTCCCTCGGGCCGAGTGCCGACGAGGTGGTGCGGGTCGCCGACGAACTGTGCCTACGGGCGGCGGAGTTGGAGCTGGGGGAGGGGGTCGCCTGCGGGGTCGCGTCCACCGGGGACCCGATCGGCCCGGTGCGCTCGGCCCGGCGCCTGTTCCGCCTCGCGGACGCGGCCCAGTACCGCGCCAAGGCGGCGCGCTCGGCGAAGCCGGTGGTCGCGGGCCGCGAGGGCGGCGCGAGCGGCCCCGACGCGGTGGTCCGCCTCGCCGACACGCCCCCGCGCGAGGGCGGCCCCCAGGAGCGCCGCCGCTTCCGGGGACGCGACCCCCGCCCGTAAGGCGCCGCGCCCCGGAGGGCGGTAAGCGGCCCGGGTGGGATCCGCCCGTGACACCTGGCGATTCAATACGTACGCTGCTGAATATGGATATGCACAGCGTGGGCACCGTGGCCCTTGGGACGTCCGGGACGACCGCGGCGGACGTCATCGCCGTCGCGCGCGGGAACGCGCGGATCGAGCTGACCGACGAGGCGCGCGCCGCCCTCGCCGCCTCGCGGGAGATCGTCGACGCGCTCGCGGCCAAGCCCGAACCCGTCTACGGCGTCTCGACCGGCTTCGGAGCCCTTGCCAGCCGCCACATCGGCCCCGACCTGCGCGCCCAGCTCCAGCGCAACATCGTCCGCTCGCACGCGGCCGGCATGGGCCCGCGCGTGGAGCGCGAAGTGGTCCGCGCCCTGATGTTCCTGCGCCTGAAGACGGTCTGCTCCGGCCACACCGGCGTACGCCCCGAGGTCGCGCAGACCATGGCGGACGTCCTCAACGCCCGCATCACGCCCGTCGTCCACGAGTACGGCTCCCTCGGCTGCTCCGGCGACCTCGCCCCCCTCAGCCACTGCGCGCTGACCCTCATGGGCGAGGGCGATGCCGAGGGCCCCGACGGCGAGCTGAAGCCCGCCGGTGAACTGCTCGCCGCACACGGCATCACCCCCGTCGAGCTGCGCGAGAAGGAGGGCCTGGCCCTCCTCAACGGCACCGACGGCATGCTCGGCATGCTGATCATGGCCCTCGCCGACCTGGAGAAGCTCTACAAGTCCGCCGACGTCACCGCGGCCCTCACCCTGGAGGCCCTGCTCGGCACGGACAAGGTCCTCGCCCCCGAGCTGCACGCCATCCGCCCGCACCCGGGCCAGGCCGCCTCCGCCGCCAACATGCTGGCCGTCCTCGCCGGTTCGCAGCTCACCGGCCACCACCAGGACGACGCGCCGCGCGTGCAGGACGCGTACTCGGTGCGCTGCGCCCCGCAGGTCGCGGGCGCCGGCCGCGACACCATGGCGCACGCCCGCACCGTCGCCGAACGCGAGCTGGCCGCCGCCGTCGACAACCCCGTCGTCCTGCCCGACGGGCGCGTCGAGTCCAACGGCAACTTCCACGGCGCCCCCGTCGCCTACGTCCTGGACTTCCTCGCGATCGCCGCCGCCGACCTCGCCTCGATCGCCGAGCGCCGCACCGACCGGCTGCTCGACAAGAACCGCTCGCACGGCCTGCCGCCCTTCCTCGCGGACGACGCGGGCGTCGACTCCGGGCTGATGATCGCCCAGTACACGCAGGCGGCCCTGGTCAGCGAGTTGAAGCGGCTCGCCGTGCCCGCCTCGGCGGACTCCATCCCCTCCTCCGCCATGCAGGAGGACCACGTCTCCATGGGCTGGTCGGCGGCGCGCAAGCTGCGTACGGCCGTGGACAACCTCACCCGCGTCGTGGCCATCGAGCTGTACGCCGCCACCCGCGCCGTCGAGCTGCGCGAGGGCCTCACTCCGGCCCCCGCCACGCGGGCGGTCGTCGAGGCCATCCGCGAGGCGGGCGTCGAGGGCCCGGGCCCGGACCGCTTCCTCGCCCCCGATCTGGCGGCGGCCGACGCGTTCGTACGCTCCGGCGCGCTGCTCGCGGCGGTGGAGCCGGTCACCGGACCGCTCGCCTAGGCGAACTCTCGCCGGCGCCCGGGGGCGCCGCCGGTCAGTAGGCCGCGCCCCGGGCGCCGCCCGTGCGCTCCCGGCGTACGGAGTAGGCGACGAAGCCCGCCCCGAGACCGAGGAAGGCCGTACCCCCGATCACGTACGGGGTGGTGTCGAAGGCGCCGGTGTCGGCGAGGTTGCCGGCCGCGGTGGTCGTCGCCGTGGTCGTGGTCGGGGTCGCCTCGTGGGGCCGGGCCGGCGAGGCCGCGGGCCGCTCGCCCTGGGCGCTCTCGTGCGCGGGGGTGGGTGTCGCGTTCGCGGAGGGGACGAACCACAGGGCGCCGAGGAGGGCTCCGGCGGCGGTGGCGGTCAGCATGGATCGACGTGCGGACACGGAATCGGATCCCCCTTGTGGTGCTGGCGAATTGGCCGTGTGGGGCGATGGTAGTGAAAGGCGCGGGTCGCGGGAAAGTCGCGGGGCGCCCGGGCCGTACGCTCCGTCATATGACTGGAGACGAGACATCACGGTTTGTGCGACTGCGGGTTGAAATGGTGGTGGAGGTCGATGACGCCCGGAAGCTGACGGGTGCCGCGCTGGACCGCGTCGCACAGGACGAGCGGATGCCCGCCGAGGAGCGCGCGCACGCGCAGGCCGCCGTCAAGGAGGACGTGGCGGAGGCGCTCGCCTATCTGGTGGATCCGTTCGACCTGGTCGACGAGGTTCCCGGGATCGAGCTGACGCAGGCCTCGTGGAGCAGCGAGCTGATCGACTACGACCCCGATTCGCCCGACTGGGAGGCGGACGAGGATGATGACGACGAGGACGACGAGCTGGTGTAGTCACCGGTGTGGTCGGACGCGTGACTGAAGTGCTCGGCGGCGATTACCGGATTGGAAGATCCGGAATCGGGGACCCCGGACAGCGACCGCCGTCCGGGGTCCCGTCGTCCCGCCCCCGCACGGTGATCGTTTTCGTGTGAGCCGTCCCATGCCGCACAGTGGAGGCACGGGACGGTTCCAGTACCGCGGACGTGGTGTTCCCCACAGTCCGCCCGGTAGTGGCACGGGACGAACCGGGCAGGACGTTATGCGGGGTTACGAGGGACTCCCGGGGCGGGTCGGGATTTCGGCGGCATTCGGGGATTCGGCAACTATGGAGATGCGTGTGATGACGGACAGTAGGCGCCGCGGACGAGTACGTGGACGCAGGGGCCTGGCGGCCGTGTCCGCTCTCGTGGGCGGCGTGCTGGTGCTCTCGGCGTGCAACGGCGACGACGGCGACAAGGCCTCCGGCGGCAAGGAGTCGCAGAACCAGGTCGACGAGGCGGCGGCCAAGAAGACCTCCGCCGCCCAGATCAAGATCGCGCCGAAGGACGGCTCCGACAACGCCAGTATCAACAGCGCGGCGAAGGTCACGGTCAGCGAGGGCACGCTCAGCTCGGTGACCATGAAGACCGCCGACGGCCATGCCGTGGCCGGTCAGATATCGGCCGACAAGACGAGCTGGAAGCCCACCGCCCAGCTCGAACGCGCCACGAAGTACCGGATCTCGGCGACCGCCGAGGACTCCGAGGGCCGCAAGGCGCACGAGAACTCGACGTTCACGACCGTCTCGCCGGCCAACAGCTTCATCGGCAACTTCACGCCGGAGAACGGCTCGACGGTCGGCGTCGGCATGCCCGTGTCGATCAGCTTCGACAAGGGCATCACGCACAAGAAGGAAGTCCAGTCCGCGATCAAGGTGTCGTCCACCAGCGGTCAGGAAGTCGTCGGCCACTGGTTCGGCAACAACCGCCTGGACTTCCGCCCCGAGCAGTACTGGAAGGGCAACTCCACGGTCACGCTGAAGCTGAACCTGGACGGCGTCGAGGGCGCCGACGGGGTCTACGGCGTGCAGCAGAAGACCGTCCAGTTCAAGATCGGGCGCAATCAGGTCTCCATCGTCGACGCGAAGACCAAGACGATGAAGGTGACGCGGGACGGCAAGGTCGTCAAGACCATCCCGATCTCCGCCGGCTCGCCCGAGAACAAGACGTACAACGGCAAGATGGTGATCTCCGAGAAGTTCAAGGAGACCCGCATGGACGGCGCGACCGTCGGCTTCAAGGACGGCGACGGCAAGGGCGAGTACGACATCAAGGACGTGCCGCACGCCATGCGCCTGTCCTCCTCCGGCACGTTCATCCACGGCAACTACTGGGGTTCGCCGTCGATCTTCGGCCAGGCCAACACCAGCCACGGCTGCATCGGCCTCGAGGACGCCAAGGGTGCGGGCGACAAGAGCAAGCCCGGCGCCTGGTTCTTCGACAACACCATCACCGGTGACGTGGTCGACGTGCGCAACACCGGCGACAAGGTCATCGCCCCGGACAACGGCCTCAACGGCTGGAACATGGACTGGGCGCAGTGGAAGGCCGGCTCCGCCGTCTGATTCCACCCGCGGTGCCGTCCCATCGGCACGGCACGGTCGCGGCCCGCACTCCGAGGAGGGGTGCGGGCCGCGCCTGTGTCCACACCCGTACCAGGGGCGCCAACTCTCCCCTTTCGCCCCACTGTTGAGCAGATGTTCGACCATCGGCATACTTCTCTCTCCGAGGGGCGACAGCTCCTTAACCTCCAGGGGGAGACTTGCACAGACAAGTGAAGAGAGCGGGCGGGGCCACCGTCGCCGCGGCGGCGGCCGTGGCACTGGCGGCGGGCATGACCAGCCCGGCCACCGCGGCGCCGACGCCGGGCGGGCCCGCCTACCAGGCCCGGGGCGCGAGCGCCGGGGCCGGCACCCACCTCACGCTGATCACCGGCGACCGGGCCGTCCTGGACGCCGAGGGCCGCGTGGTCGGACTCGACCGGGCCAAGGGGCGCGAGCACATCCCCGTACAGGTCCGGCGCAGTGGCGGACACACGCTGCTGATACCCGCCGACGCGCGCCGCCTGATAGCCGACGGCCGGATCGACCAGCGGCTGTTCGACGTCACCGAGCTGAACAAGAAGCGCAACCGCGCGGCCCAGAAGAAGGGCCTGAAGGTCATCGTCGGCTACCGGGGAGCCGCGACCGGCGCCCGGGCCGAGGTGCGCTCCGCCGGTGACACCACGGTCCGCAGGACCCTGAAGTCGCTGAACGCCGACGCGCTCACCACGCCCCGGCGGGACGCCGCCGACCTGTGGGCCGCGCTCACCAGCGGCAAGGGCGACACCCGTACCGCCGCCGCCGGTGTCCGCCACGTGTGGCTGGACGGCGTCCGCAAGGCGAGCCTGGACAAGAGCGTCAAGCAGATCGGCGCCGACAAGGCCTGGGCCGCCGGGTTCGACGGCAAGGGCGTGAAGATCGCCGTCCTGGACACGGGTATCGACACCACTCACCAGGATCTCGCGGGCCAGGTGGTCGCCGAGAAGAACTTCACGCCCTCGCCGGACGCCAAGGACCGCTACGGCCACGGCACGCACGTCGCGTCCACCGCGGCCGGCACGGGCGCCAAGTCGGGCGGCAAATTCAAGGGCGTGGCGCCCGGCGCCAAGCTCCTGAACGGCAAGGTCCTCGGCGACGACGGCTACGGCGAGGACTCCGGCGTCATCGCCGCCATGGACTGGGCGGCGGCCGAGGGCGCCGACATCGTCAACCTCAGCCTCGGCGGCGGCGACACCCCGGGCGTCGACCCGCTCGAAGCGCAGGTCGACAAGCTCTCCGCGGACAAGGGCATCCTGTTCGCGATCGCCGCCGGCAACGACGGCGCTCCCGGCTCGGTCGGCTCGCCCGGCAGCGCGGACTCCGCGCTCACCGTCGGCGCGGTCGACGGCGACGACAAGCTGGCGGACTTCTCCAGCCAGGGCCCGCGCCTCGGCGACGGCGCCATCAAGCCGGACGTGACGGCTCCGGGCGTGGACATCACCGCGGCCGCCGCGTCGGGCAGCGTCCTCGACAAGGAGGTCGGCCAGCAGCCCGAGGGCTATCTGACGATCTCCGGTACGTCGATGGCGACCCCGCACGTCGCGGGCGCCGCCGCCCTGCTGAAGCAGCAGCACCCCGACTGGAAGTACGCCGAGCTGAAGGGCGCCCTGACGGCGTCCACGAAGGGCGGCAAGTACACGCCGTTCCAGCAGGGTTCGGGCCGTATCGCCGTCGACAGGGCCATCAAGCAGAGCGTGTTCGCCGAGCCGGTGTCGGTCGGCTTCGGCACGCAGCGGTGGCCGCACGCCGACGACAAGTCGGTCACCAAGAAGGTGACGTACAGGAACGTCGGCAAGAAGGACGTCACCCTCGACGTCACGGTCTCCGGCAGCGACCCCAAGGGCCGCCCGGCCCCGTCCGGCTTCTTCGCCCTCGGCGCGAAGAAGGTGACCGTCCCCGCGGGCGGCACGGCCGCGGTCGACCTGACCGCCGACCCCAAGCGGGGCGCCGCCCTGGACGGCACGTACTCCGCGTACGTCGTCGCGACCGGCGACGGGCAGTCCGTGCGGACTGCCGCCGTGGTGGACAACGAGGTCGAGTCCTACGACCTGACGCTGAAGCTGATCGGCCGCGACGGCGCTCCGGCCAAGGACTACGACGTCGACCTCGAAGGCGTCAGCGGGCTCGCCAAGGACGAGTCGTACGACCCGTTCGACGCGTCGGGCACCATCAAGGTGCGCGTGCCCAAGGGTGGTTACATCCTGAACTCCGGGATGACCGTGGACCCGGCGGACTTCGCCAAGGGCGCCGACTGGATCGCCCAGCCCAAGCTGAGCATCACCAGGAACACCACGGTGACGCTGGACGCGCGGACGACGAAGCCGGTGGACGTCACGGTGCCGGCGGCGGGCGCGAAGATGCAGTTCGCCGCGCCGGACTTCAACATCGAGACCGCGGAGGCGGGTTACGGCTTCGGCTGGTTCCTCGACTCGTACGCGAACTTCCGCACCGCCCATCTCGGCCCGCAGATCACCGACGGTTCGCTGTTCCAGCAGTGGGACGGGCACTGGACCCAGGGTGAGGACACCGAGTACGACGTCGTCACCGGCGGCAAGGTCAAGCAGCTCGCGACCGGGTACACCCGGCACTTCAAGGCGAACGAGCTGGCCAAGGTGACGGCGCGCCTCGGCGCGTCGTCCAGCGGCAAGAAGGGCGCGCTCAATGCCCTGGGCGCCATCCCGGGCAGCTCGAGCGGCTCGTCGATCGGCATTCCCCGGCCGCTGCCCACCACCCGGACGCTCTACCTGTCCACCGCGGACAAGGTGAAGTGGGGCATGACCATGGAGCAGCACGCCGGACTCGACGCCGACGGCTGGCCCATCGTCGACGCGGGTTACACGCTCGGTGCCGCGCAGACCTTCAAGGCCGGCCAGAGCTACGAGAAGACGTTCAACACGGCCGTGTTCGGGCCGCGGATCGGTGGCGACCTCGGTGTCTTCCGCCAGGGCAACGAGATCTTCGGCTCCCTGCCGCTGTTCGCGGACGGGGCCAACCACGTGGGCTCGTCGCTCTACACGTCCGCGAAGACGACGCTGTACCGCAACGGCACCAAGGTCGGCGAGAACGAGGACCCGCTGGTCGGCGCGCAGCCGTTCAAGGTGCCCGCGGGCGATGCCGCGTACGAGCTGAAGACGTCCGTGAAGCGCTCCGTGAAGGTGGCGGCCGCCACCACGCGGGTCGACGCGAGCTTCAAGTTCCGCTCCAAGAAGGTGGAGGGCGCGAGCCTGCCCGTCTCCACGGCGCGGTTCAGCCCGGCGGTCGACCTGCGCAGCAGGGCGGAGGCCGGCAGGACCCAGTCCGTGCCGGTCACGGTCCAGGGCGCGGCGGCGGGCTCGAACCTCAAGACCCTCTACGTCTACGTGTCCTACGACTACGGCCAGACGTGGAAGGAAGTGAAGGTCAGGTCCGGGAAGGTCAGCGTGAAGAACCCCGCGAAGGGCGAGGGGATCTCCTTCCACGCCAAGATCACGGACAAGAAGGGGAACAAGTCGACGGTGTCGATCCTCAACGCGTACTACGGCAAGTGATCTTGCCCCGTTGACGCGTCGACCCCGGTCGGCGCGGTTCCCGCGGCGCGGCGCCGACGGAACCGGCGATCACGTATCGCCGGTATCCGTCGGCGCCGTTTCGTGCCGGCTCAGCTTCCGCTGCCGTACGGCTTCGTGATGATCTCCAGGCGGTGGCCGTTCGGGTCGTCCCAGTAGACGCCCCGGCCGCCGTCCTTCGTGTTGATCTCACCCGGGTGGTGGCCGTGCGGGTCGGCCGCGTAGGGCAGGCCCCGCTCCTTGACGCGCCCGAAGATCGCGTCGAACTCGTCCTCGGACACCAGGAAGGCGTAGTGGTGCGGGGTGATCGGGCCGCCGTCGCTCTCGTAGAAGTCGAGGGTGACCCCGCCGGGGATCTCCACCGGCAGGAACGGGCCGAGCGGTGGGCCCACTTCGAGGCCCAGGATGTCGGCGAGGAACCGTGCCGACGCCTTCTTGTCCATGGCCGGGACGATCGTGTGGTTCAACTCGATGGACATCGTGTGACCTCCTCGTGTGCCGGAAACCCGCGTGCTCCCGCGCGGACGCGGACCCCGCGCGGACACGGCCCACGCTAGGCCGGGGCACCCGGCGCCCGTATCGGTCACGGGTCCCGGTTCCGCCGCGCCCAGCGGACCAGGTCCCGCGACCGAGGCGTCTTCAGGCCACGCGGCCGTCAGGCCACGGGGGTCGTCAGGCCACGGAGGCCGTCAGATCGTCGCCGCGTCGATCACGAAGCGGTAGCGGACATCGCTGGCCAGGACCCGCTCGTACGCCTCGTTGATCTGGTCGGCGCGGATCAGCTCGATCTCCGAGCCGAGCCCGTGCTCGGCGCAGAAGTCCAGCATCTCCTGGGTCTCGCGGATGCCGCCGATCATGGAGCCGGCGAGGGTCTTGCCGCCGCCGATGACGGAGAACAGGTTGAGGGAGACCGGCTCCTCCGGGGCGCCGACGTTCACGAAGGCACCCTCCGGGCGCAGCAGCCCCAGGTACTTGTCCAGCGGCAGCGGCGCGGAGACGGTGGACAGGATCATGTCGAACGACCCCGCGAGCCGCTCGAAGGTGGCGTCGTCGCTGGTCGCGTAGTAGTGGTCGGCGCCCAGCCGCTCGCCGTCGGCCTTCTTGCGCAGGGACTGCGAGAGGACGGTCACCTCGGCGCCCATCGCGTGCGCGATCTTGACGGCCATGTGGCCGAGCCCGCCGAGGCCCACGACGGCGATCTTCTTGCCGGGGCCCGCCTCCCAGCGCCTGAGCGGGGAGTACGTGGTGATGCCGGCGCACAGCAGCGGCGCGGCGACGTCCAGGGAGAGCCCGTCGGGGATGCGCAGGGTGAACGCCTCGGCCACGACGATGTGCGTGGAGTAGCCGCCGTAGGTCGGCTCGCCGTTCCTGTCCAGCGCGTTGTACGTCTGGACGTTGCCCTTGGCGCAGTACTGCTCCAGGCCCGCCCGGCAGTTCTCGCACTCGCGGCAGGAGTCGACCATGCAGCCGACACCGACGCGGTCGCCGACGGCGAACCTGGTGACCCCGGGGCCGACCTCGGCGACGACGCCGGCGATCTCGTGGCCGGGCACCATCGGGAAGATGCCCTCGCCCCAGCCGTCCCGGGCCTGGTGGATGTCCGAGTGGCAGATACCGGCGTACTTGATGTCGATCAGGACGTCGAACTCGCCGACGGCGCGGCGCGGCACGGTGGTGCGCTCCAGGGGTGCGTCGGGGGCGGGGGCGGCGTAGGCGGAAACGGTGGTGATCTGCTCAGTCATACCTATGACACTGCCCTTGACCTGCGACATCACCCAGCCACCCGTTCTGCCTACGTCCAGCGGTCCTACTACTGACGGGGTCAGGCTCCTGGGCCTACGACCGGTGACACGCGCACACGGCCTGGGACAATGGAAGGCATGGACGACAACCCCGAGGCCACCGCCGGGCACCCCCGGGGCGCCGAGGCCGTGTCCCTGGACGGCCGCGCCGAGCTGAGCGAGTTCCTGCGCACCCGCAGGGCGCGGCTCCAGCCGCAGGACGTCGGGCTGCCCAGCTTCGGGCGGCACCGCAGGGTGCCGGGGCTGCGCCGCGAGGAGCTGGCGCAGCTCGCGGGGGTCTCCGTCGCGTACTACACGCGCCTGGAGCAGGGCAACGGCCGCAATGTCTCGGGCGAGGTGCTCGACGCCATCGCGCGTGCCCTGCGGCTCAGCGACGCCGAGCACGCGCACCTCACGCGGCTCGCGAAGCCGAAGGCGGCGAAGAAGAAGCGGGCCACCCGCCAGCAGTATCTGCGGCCCGCGCTGAGCCGGCTCCTGGACTCCCTGGACGGCGTGCCCGCGTACGTCGTGGGGCGCAGGACGGACATCCTCGGCTGGAACACGCTGGCCGCGGCGCTCTTCGGCGACTGGGGCGAGCTGGCGCCGAAGGACCGCAACTGGGCACGTATCTGTTTCCTGGACGTACGTTCGCGGGAGCTCTTCGTGGACTGGGAGCACAAGGCGTCCGACATCGTGAGCTTCCTGCGCATGGACGCGGGCTGCTATCCCGACGACCCGCAGCTGTCCGCCCTCGTCGGTGAACTCTCCGTGAAGAGCGAGGAGTTCAGGAACCTGTGGGCCACGCACGACGTGCGGGAGAAGGGCCACGGCGTCAAGCGGATGCGGCACGCGCTGGTGGGCGAGCTGACACTGGCGTACGAGACGCTGCGGCTGCCGGACGACTGCGACCAGTCCCTGGTCATGTACCACGCGGAGCCGGACTCGGCGTCGGCGCAGGGCCTGCGGCTGCTGGCCAGTTGGGGCCGGGACGCGACGTCGGTGGGCTCGGCGGCGAAGTAGCGCGGGGCCCGACGCGGCGCGGTCGGCGGGATTTCGCGGGTGGCGGAACACCCCGCGCGACTCGCCGGGCGGTTGGCTCCTAGGCTGGGAGGATGAGCAGCCAGGAGCGGCGGAAGCCGAACGAAGCCCGTGTGATCCCCCTGCGACCGGTCGAGGAGCGCCCCAAGGAACCTCTCTGGCGGGACGTCGTGGGTGACGTCCTGCGCCGCGAGCGCCTGGCGCAGGAGCGCACGCTCAAGGACGTGGCCGACGCCGCGCAGATCTCCATGCCCTACCTCTCCGAGCTGGAGCGCGGCCGCAAGGAAGGCTCCTCCGAGGTCCTCGCGGCCGCCGCCCACGCCCTGGGCCTCGGCCTCTCCGACCTCCTCTCCCTGGCCCACCGCCAACTGACCGCCCTCCCCACCGCGAGGCCGTCCAGGACGTCTTCCTGGGGCGAGGTACGACTGGCCGCGTGAAGGCGAGCGTCGCCTGACCAACATCGCGCGGTACGCCCGCTGTTGCCCCTCGCCGCCCCCGGCCTCGGAAATCTCGGCCGGAGACGGATTCGCCGGCGGTGGAGGGGCGGGGGAGGGCCGTTAGAGTCGCGTTCCCATGGAGTGGATTTCGCCGGTGAGTACGCTGCTGGGCGCGGGGATCGGTGTCGGCGCGACACTCCTGGCCGACCGGATCCGGTGGCGGCGGGAGAGCGAGGACCGCGCGACGACGACACGACGCCAGTTGTACGCGGAGTACACGGCGGCGCTCTCCCGCGTCCGTACGGCACTCCACGAATGCGCGCGGACCACCGACGGCGCGGCCCGCGGAAGCGAGGAGTACGCGCGCGAGGTCCGCGACGGTTTCCTCGCGCCCGGCGCCTACGAGATCCGCCACCAGCTGGCCATCATCGCCCCGTCGGAGGTCGTCGAGGCGGCGAGGTCGGCGTTCATCGCCTTGCGCACGACGCGGGACCGCATCCTTGAAGGGGCGACGGCCGACAGCGCGGCCTACGCCGAGGCGGAGGCCGCGAACGACGCGACCATCGCCGAACTGCGCCACGTGATGCGGCGGGACCTCGGAGTCGACTGACGGCGCCAGGCCCCAGCCGTCGTCACGGATTGGTGGGTGGTGGGGCCGGTAGGTGCAGGCCGTGGTGGACGACGGCGTGGGCCAGGTCGGCCAGGTCGGTCTGGCGGGCGTGGGCGTGGGCGCGGAGCAGGGCCAGGGCCTGGCCGGCGGTGACGGCGTGGCGGTAGCTGATCATGCCGGTGGCCTGGTGGACGACCGCCTCGGCAGGCAGGAGCCAGCCGTCCGTCACGTCGTCCTCACCGGGCACCGGAACGCTCAGGAGAAGAAGCTCGGCCGCGTGGACATGGGTACGGGCCGTGGCCAGATCCGCGTCGGACAGCGCACCGCGCCGGTCGCGGTAGACGGACAGGACGAGGCCGGGCCGGGGATCGGCTTCCGGCGGGTGGGCGACCGGGAACGCGAAGGCCGTGCGGATGCCGTGCGCGCGGGCCTGCTGGGCGTACACCGGCCAGTCGCCGGTGTGGTCCGGGTCGTGCAGGTCGGGGGCGAGCACCGCCTGCCCACGGCGCAGAGCCTCGGCGCACGGCCCTTCGCCCAGGTTGATCTGCAGGGCTTCGCCCCGGACGGCGAGTGGGCCCGCGGCGGCCAGGGAGACCCGCTGAGCCAGCGCCGCGTCCGCCGCCAGCGTCAGCCCGACCGAGCCGGCGTGACTCAGTTCCCGCCGGCACGCGCGGACGAGACTGCTCGACGGGTCGGGGCGGTTCGCGTGGAGGGCGGCCAGCTCGGTGGCTGCCGCCCGGAAGGCCGTCACGGGAGAGGGACGAAGGGGAGGGCACCCGCGGGCGGGCCCGGGCGTGTGTACATGACCGTGCTTCCGATCTTTGGCACTCACCGCCGATGCCGCCCATGATCGGAAGCCAATGTCAGGATTGCCGTACGCGGCGGAACCCTCCGCGTACACGGTGGAACCCTCCGCGTAGCCGGCGGAACTCCCCGCGTACGCGGCGAATCATCTGCTGGGGTGCGGGCATCCTGCCCCTCCACCGTACGCTCCCGGCGGACCCGCATCCGCGAAGCCGCCCGTTCCCGGCCCCGCGTGGCCCGCGTCCGCCCCGGCAGGGCCCCGGCCGGGCATAGAGTGACAGAGCCGATTTCCGAGCGGATCCGCTCGGGCAAGGGGGTGCGGGCAGTGGCCGGGAGCGACCTCGCCGCCGTACTGGAGAGCCTGCGCCCGGCCCCCGGCAGCGCCGGGCTCGTCGGGGCCGACCCCGACCTGTGCGCCCGCGCGCTGGGCGTCGACGGGGTCGCCGTGTCGGTGACCCTCGGCGGCGGGCTCAGCGAACTGCTCTGGGCCACCCGCGGCCCCAGCACCCGCCTGGAGGACCTCCAGTACACGCTGGGCCAGGGACCGGGCCCGCAGGTCGCCGCGTCGGGCACGGCGGTCTCGGTGCCCGACCTGTCGCGCGAACCGGCGGACCGATGGCCCGCCCTGCTGCCCGAGGCCCTGGAGCTGGGCATCCGGGCGGTGTTCTGCCTCCCGCTCGACCTCGGCGGGGCCTGCCTGGGCGTCCTGACCTTGCAGCGCGCCGCGGCGGGACCGCCGGCGGAGACACCCCTGGCGGACGCGTGGATCGTGACGAACGCGCTGACCGCCGCGCTCGTCCAGGACACCGAGCCGTGGGCGGCGTTCGCCGCCGCGGCGGACACCTCGCACTTCTACCGGGCCGCCGTGCACCAGGCCGCCGGGATGATCAGCGTCCAGGCGGGCGTGGCACTGGCCGAGGCGCTGATCCGCCTGCGCGCGTACGCCTTCCGCCACGGCCGGCCGTTGAACGAGGTCGCCGAAGACGTGGTGGCCCGGCGGGTGCGTTTTGACCATGATGACGGAGATGAGCCGGGCGTTCGTGGCCGGCGGAGGGACTGAGGGCCATGACTCGAGAAGAACGCCTGCTGGCGGCCGTCATCGACGCGGTCGACACACTCGTCGACGACTTCGACCTGATCGACTTCCTGCACACGCTGTGCGCCCGCTGCACCGAGCTGCTCGACGTGTCGGCGGCGGGCGTCCTCCTGGAGGATCCCGGAGGCAGGCTCCAGCTCATCGCCGCCTCCGACGAGCACACCCGCCTGCTGGAACTCTTCGCCCTCCAGCACGAGCAGGGCCCGTGCGTGGAGTGCCACCGGACCGGCACGGCCCGGCTGAACATCGACCTCCTCTCGTCCGCGCAGACCGCCCCCTTCCCGGTCTTCGCGGCCCGGGCCCGCGAAGGCGGCTTTCTCGTCACGCACGCGCTGCCCATGCGGCTGCGCGAGCAGGTCATCGGCGGGCTGAGCCTCTTCGACGCCCGCGCGCAGAACCTCTCGGCCGTCGACGCGCGGGTCGCACAGTCGCTCGCGGACGTGGCGACCATCGCCATCCTGCAGCACCGCACCGTCGCCCACGCCAACCAGCAACGCGCGCAGATGCACGCGGCCCTGACCAGCCGCATCGTCATCGAACAGGCCAAGGGCATCCTCGCCGAACGCTGGAACACCGGCGTGGACGAGGCCTTCGACGCCCTGCGCCGCTACGCCCGCTCCCAGCAGCTCGGGCTGTCCCAGGTGTGCCGTCTGCTCATCGAGGGCCGGCTCGACACCGAAGCCGTACCGCGTCCCTGACCCCTCCACCGTTGGGCACACCATGGATGACCCCGCCGCCGCCTGGCGCCGGATCGCCGCCGACGAGGACGGCGTCTGCCTCGCCGCGGCCGCCCGGGCCTGCGTGGCGGACCTGGAGGTCGACTGCCTCGGGCTGAGCCTGGTCGTCGCCGGGGAGCTGCGCTTCATGGCCCACGCCACCGACGAACGCGCCCGGCGGCTGGAGGACGCCCAGCTCACCACGGGCGAAGGCCCCTGCACCGACGCGTACGTGCGGCGCGCGCCGGTCGAAGAGGCGGACCTGTACGAGGCGTTCGCCCGGTGGCCGGCGTACACCCAGGCCGCCGCGGAGCAGCAGGTGCGCTCCGTCACCGCGCTGCCCCTGGCCACCGGCCACCTGTGCGTCGGCGCGGTAGACCTGTGCCGTGCCAGGCCCGGCCTGCTCACCGCCGGGCAGAAATCCCGGGCCCGCTCCTACGCGCGCATCCTCGCCCTGCTCGCCCTCGACGAGCACCCCCACCTGCTGACCGCCGAGCACCGCCCCACCCGGCCCGGCCCGCAGGGCTACCCGCCCAGCGTCCACATGGCCGCAGGCGCGCTCGCCGAGATGTTCCGGCTGCCCCCGGACGACGCCCTGGCCCGGATGCGGGCGCACGCCTTCCGCCACGGCCAGCCCCTGCACCAGACCGCCGACCACGTGCTCACCCATCACACCCTGGACTGACGTGCCGGTGAGGCGGGCCGTGCGCCGACAGGGCGTCCTGGACGGTGGCGAAGGGTTCGAAGAGCTTGGTGAGCCCCACGGTGTCGAGGATCCGCAGGTGCCAGGGGTGCGCGCAGACCAGTGCCATACGTCCGTCCCGCCGCAGGACCCTGTGCCGGGCGCGGCAGAGGAGGTTGAGGGTGGCGCAGTCGAGGAAGGTCACCGGCCGCAGGTCCACGATCAGCCGGGCGCCTCGCGGGGCGGAGGCGGCATCGGTGTGCGCCTGGATCTCGGCGGCGGTGCTCACGTCGACGTCACCGTGGATCTCGATCACGGTGACGCCGTGGGTGAGGAAGCTGCGCACAGGCCGACTCGCGCGCGGCGGCCTTCCCGGGACCGGGCGGTCGGGGCCCTGGCCTGTCGCTGCGTACGGATCGTGGCTGTCCATGGGGTTCCTCGCGGAAAGGCTCCCGCGAGGCGGGAGTTCACGGTCGTGGGACCGTCACCAGGGACTGGGGCAACGCAAACATCTTAAGGAAAGCCGGGGGTGGAGAAACGTCCATGCTGACGACGGGGTCCCCCTTTGAGTGGTGACCCGCCGGGAAACGGGTTCCGAGTGAGGACTCCTGTGGTAACCGCCGCTGCCGGAGCGCCCGCTGCGGCGGATCTACTGGTCCGCCGCCTCCGGTGCGGGAGCGACGCCGGTGGGGCAGGACGCTCCCCAGTTGGTCTCGAACGGGTCCTCCAGGCGGACGCCCGTGCCGCCGATGCCGCAGTAGCCGTCGGGGTTCTTGTCCAGGTACTGCTGGTGGTACGGCTCGGCGGGCCAGAACGGCTTGTGGTCGGCGGGGAGCACCGTCGTCGTGATCGTGCCGTGGCCCGCGGCGGTGAGGACCCGCTGGTAGGCCTCCAGGGACGCCTTGGCGCCCGCCTCCTGCTCGGCGGAGTGGGTGTAGATCGCCGAGCGGTACTGCGTGCCGACGTCGTTGCCCTGGCGGAAGCCCTGCGTGGGGTTGTGCGACTCCCAGAACAGCTTCAGGAGCGCCGCGTACGACACGCGCGTGGGGTCGAACACGACGCGGACCGCCTCCGTGTGGCCCGTCAGACCGGAGCAGACCTCTTCGTAGGAGGGGTTCTCGGTGTAGCCGCCCTGGTAGCCGACGTACGTCGTCCAGACGCCCTCCGTCTGCCAGAACTTGCGCTCCGCGCCCCAGAAGCAGCCGAGCGCGAAGTCCGCGACCTCCAGGCCCTCGGGGTAGGGGCCCAGCAGCGGGTTGCCGAGGACCGTGTGGCGGGAGGGGACCTCGAATTCCGGGGTCGCCCGGCCCTTCAGGGCCTGCTCGGGGGTGGGGAGCTCGGGCGTGCGGCCGAAGATCATGGGGGTCTCTCCTCGTACGGGACCTGACAGGGGTGCGGGGGACGCATCAGGGGAACGTGCGGGCGGCCCCCGGCATTCCTCGGGGTCAGTGCGGCAGCGTCGCCGGGCTGCCGCCGTTCGCCTCGTAGCCCGCCACCGCCAGCGCGCGGTACACCGCGTAGCTCTCGGCGGGGTCGGAGGTGAGCGTCCAGGGCAGGGCGCCGACGTGGCCGTCCACGTGCACCAGCTGGTTCATCGCCTCCGCCCAGCGCTCGCAGCGGACCAGGAAGAACACCAGGAGATGGCGGACGTGCGCCAGCATCGGGTCGTCCGGGCGCGCGGCGTGCACCGCGAAGAGGGCGCCCTCCAGGGCCTTGGTGACGACCTCGCTCTCGTAGAAGCCGCGGACCAGATTGACCTCGGGCATGTGCTCGTAGACGGCGAAGAGCGGGAGCGCCGCGAGCAGGGAGGCCCGGGGGGCACGCGCGGCGGCCGCCTCCGCGAAGGCGTACGCCAGCTCGCGCGAGCCGTGCCACTTCTCGCACCAGTAGTGCAGCGCCGACAAATGCGCCCCCATGTGCGCGGGCGCGCGGTCCAGGATCTTCAGCCACAGCTGCTCGAACTCCGCGCGCGGATAGGCGAGGCCACGCGCGATGGACAGCTCGATGATGTACGGGATGGGGTCGCCGGGGGCGAGCAGCGCCGCCTGCGCGCACGCCTCCTTGGCCTCCTCCAGGATGATCCGGAACTCGTCGGTGCCCCGCACCGCCGTCCGCCACGCCTGCTGCACCAGGAACTCCGCGTGCACCGCGGCGCCCCCCGCGTCCTTGGGCGCCTCGGCCCGCCACACCCGCAGCCACTGGCCGCCGGGGGTGTCGCTCACGCCGCCGGGCCGGTGCTGAAGCTCCAGGGAGGCCGCCCCCGCGAAGGCCTGCACCCGCTGCCAGCGCAGCTCGCCGTGCGTCTCCGTGCCCGCGAGCAACTGCGAGGCGGCCTTCCACTCCTGCGTGCGCTGCACGAGGTCGAGGACCTGGACGAGGTCGGCGTCCGGGCCGGGCATGCGGATGTCCAGCTCCTCCTGACGCGCGAAGCCGTAGTCCGCCGGGTCGGCGGCGTCCGGGGAGCCCGGCTCCACCTGCCTGATTCCGCCGCGCCTGCGCAGCAGCACGGGCCCGAGGACCGCACCGATCATGATCACCGCGAACAGGAACCAGAGAATCTCCATGGCACAAGCGAACCAGACGGGTCCGACAATTGGCCAACCTGCCGGGACGTACCGGCACCGACCGGACCTCCCGGCGTACCTCCCGGCGGACGTTCCGGTGGATGGTCCGGCGGCCGTCCCCACCGGATGTCCGACGGACGCCCCCACCGAAGGGCGACCCCCGCGCCCGGGCCGCCAAAGGTCCCTCCCGCGCATTACGCTCAGGCCGCATGAGTGATTTGCACAGCACGCCCACCGCCCCGAGCTTCGAGACCGTGGCGATCCACGCGGGCAACACGGCCGACCCCCTCACCGGCGCCGTCGTCCCGCCCATCTACCAGGTGTCGACCTACAAGCAGGACGGCGTCGGCGGCCTGCGCGGCGGCTACGAGTACAGCCGCAGCGCCAACCCGACGCGGACCGCCCTGGAGGAGAACCTGGCCGCACTGGAGGGCGGCCGCCGCGGACTCGCCTTCGCCTCCGGTCTGGCCGCCGAGGACTGCCTCCTGCGCGCGCTGCTCTCCCCCGGGGACCACGTCGTCATCCCGAACGACGCCTACGGCGGCACGTTCCGCCTCTTCGCCAAGGTCGTCTCGCGCTGGGGCGTCGAGTGGTCCGTGGCCGACACCTCCGACCCGGAGGCCGTGCGGGCCGCGCTGACCGACCGTACGAAGGTCATCTGGGTGGAGACCCCCTCCAACCCGCTGCTCGGCATCACCGACATCCCCGCGGTCGCGCAGATCGCCCGGGACGCCGGCGCGCGCCTCGTCGTCGACAACACCTTCGCCAGCCCCTACCTCCAGCAGCCGCTCGCGCTCGGCGCGGACGTGATCGTGCACTCCATGACGAAGTACATGGGCGGTCACTCGGACGTCGTCGGCGGCGCCCTCGTGGTCAACGACGACGCGCTGGGCGAGGAGCTGGCGTACCACCAGAACGCGATGGGCGCCGTCGCCGGGCCCTTCGACGCCTGGCTGGTGCTGCGCGGCATCAAGACCCTCGCGGTGCGCATGGACCGGCACAGCGAGAACGCCACCAAGGTCACCGAGATGCTGACCCGGCACCCGCGCGTGACGCAGGTCCTCTACCCGGGCCTTCCGGAGCACCCCGGTCACGAGATCGCCGCCAAGCAGATGAAGGCGTTCGGCGGCATGGTGTCGTTCCGCGTCGAGGGCGGCGAGGAGGCGGCCGTCGAGGTCTGCAACCGCGCCAAGCTCTTCACGCTCGGGGAGTCCCTCGGCGGCGTCGAGTCCCTGATCGAGCACCCGGGCCGCATGACCCACGCCTCGGTCGCCGGCTCGGCCCTGGAGGTCCCGGCGGACCTGGTGCGCCTGTCGGTGGGCATCGAGTCGGCCGACGACCTGCTGGCCGACCTCCAGCAGGCCCTCGGCACCGGCCGGTAGGCCACCGGTCACCAGCGGGTGAGCGGCGGGGTCGTGTCGGCCGGCGGCGGCGCCCACGGCTGGGCCACGGACGCCCACACGGCGAACGCGACGGCACCGGCCAGCAGGACGAGCCACAGCAGGCGCCGCACGACCCTGCGCCGCCGCAGCATCCGCCCGCCCCGCCGCACCGCCTGCGCGCACAGCTCGGGCGGGACCGGCGGCTGCGCGCCCTCCAGGAGGCGCCGCACGGCGCTCTCCTTGCGCTCGTACCGGCTCATGAGGGCGCGGCCCCGCTCAGCTCCGGGGCGGGCCCGCGGGGCGGGTGCAGGGTCCTCGCGATCGCGCGGGCGCAGGTGACCCGGACCCGCTCGGTGGTCAGCCCGAGCAGTGCCGCCGTCTGCTCCTCGGCCACCCCCTCGTACATCCGCAGCACGAGAATCAGCCGTTCCTGGGGGCCGAGCCGCTCCAGTACGCCGCCGTGGCCGCGGTGGTGGCGCCAGGCGCCCCGCACGAAGCGCAGGGCGACCTGCCGGCGCGCGCGGTCGTAGGGGTCCTCGCCGCGCGGGCGGTCCCACGTGGCGTACGTGTGCGCGAGGGCGCCGGTCAGCAGGGCACGCGCGCGTGGGTTGTCGTCGGGGCGTTCGGCGGTGAGCAGCGTCGCGGCATGCAAGAGTCTGCCTGCCGCGCCCGCGACGAACGCCTCGAACTCCCGGGCCCGGCGGGCTTCCTGGAGCGCCTGCCGTCCTCGCACCGCGCCTCCCGGTCACAGGGAAGAGGGCAACCCCCGGCGAGGGAGTGTCCCGGTCTCATATGAGGCCAGGCGCGGGGCCGGGGTCAAGACTCCGGAGTGGCCGAAACCTCCGCGCCGGGCGCCGCGTGGGACATCTGGCGCGCCGAGAGGGCGCCATTGAAGCGGGTGAGGAGCGCGCAGAAGCTCTCCCGCTCCTCCGGGGCCCAGTCCTGCGTCAGCTCGGCCATCAGCTCGCGCCGCGAGGAGCGCACCTCGTCCAGCCTGGCCTGGCCGCGCGGCGACAGCTGGAGCACGACGGCACGGCCGTCCTCCGGGTGCGAGGTGCGCTTGACGAGCCCGGTGTCGACCAGCGGGGCGACCTGCCGGGTGACCGTCGAGGAGTCGATCCCCATGCTCGCGGCCAGCGCCTTGACGCCCATCGGGCCTTCCTTGTCGAGGCGGTTGAGCAGCAGATACGCGGCGCGGTCCATGGAGTTGCGGACCTGGCCTACGCCGCCGAGGCGGGTCTGCTCGGCACGGCGGGCGAAGACCGCCACCTGGTGCTGCAGGCTGTCGAGAAGACCGGGTTCGCTGGCGGTCGTCATGTCCGGAGTTGTGGGCATGGCCGGGGGCTCACTTCATGCGAGGGCGGTGGGTTGGGGGACAGGGTACGCGGACACGGCGCGGACCGTACCTGCGCTGCGCAAACCTACGCCCACAACGGTCTCGACCCTTGGTCACCGCGAGAGGCCCCGGGCGACGGCTGCCAGACTTGCCGACATGAGTCACCGCTTGCCCCAGTCCCTGCCGACGGTCACCCTCGATGACGTGCACGGCGCGCGGAAGATGCTCTCCGGAGTCGCCCGGATGACGGCGATGGAGGGCAGCCGGCACTTGACGCGGCTGGTGGGCGCCCCGGTGCACCTCAAGTGCGAGAACCTCCAGCGGACCGGTTCGTTCAAGCTGCGCGGGGCGTACGTGCGCATCGCCGGACTGCTCCCCGAGGAGCGCGCGGCCGGTGTCGTCGCCGCCAGCGCGGGCAACCACGCCCAGGGAGTGGCCCTCGCGTCCTCGCTGCTCGGTGTGCGCTCCACGGTGTTCATGCCGGTCGGGGCGCCGCTGCCCAAGACCGCGGCGACCAGGGACTACGGCGCCGAGGTGCGCCTGCACGGCCAGGTCGTCGACGAGACGCTGGCCGCCGCGCAGGAGTACGCGCGCGCGACGGGCGCGGTGTTCATCCACCCCTTCGACCACCCCGACATCGTCGCGGGGCAGGGCACGGTCGGCCTGGAGATCCTGGAGCAGTGCCCCGAGGTGCGCACCGTCGTCGTCGGCGTCGGAGGCGGCGGTCTCGCGGCCGGTCTCGCGGTGGCCGTCAAGGCGCTGCGCCCGGACGTGCGGGTGGTCGGCGTGCAGGCGGCGGGCGCCGCTTCCTACCCGCCCTCGCTCGCCGCCGGGCACCCGGTGTCGATGTCCCACCCCGCGACCATGGCCGACGGCATCAAGGTCGGACGCCCCGGGGACGTGCCGTTCCGGCTGATCGCGGACCTGGTCGACGACATCGTGACGGTCTCCGAGGACGAGCTGTCCAGCGCCTTGCTGCTCTGCCTGGAGCGCGCCAAGATGGTCGTGGAGCCGGCCGGCGCCAGTCCGGTCGCGGCCCTGCTGAGCCGGCCGGAGTCGTTCGAGGGCCCGGTGGTCGCGCTGCTCTCGGGTGGCAACGTGGACCCGCTCCTGATGCAGCGCATCCTGCGCCAGGGCATGGCGGCGGCGGGCCGCTACCTCTCGCTGCGGCTGCGCCTGACCGACCGCCCCGGCGCTCTGGCCACGCTCCTCGGCGTGCTGACCGTGATGGATGCCAACGTCCTGGACGTGAGCCACGTACGCACCGATCCGCGCCTGCGTCTGACGGAGGCGGAGGTGGAGCTGCACCTGGAGACGAAGGGCCCCGAGCACTGCGCGGAGGTCGGTTCGGCGCTCCGGGAGGCCGGTTACACGATCATCGGCTGAGCAGTCCAGGGCCGGGCCGGGTCGGCCGTCGCCGCCCGGCGGGGGAGAGCGCGGGGGAGAAGGAGGGGGTGAACTTTCGGGAAAACAGCTGCGGACTCGCGATGTATCGCGTTATGGTGTGTCTCACGTCACTGATCGCCGGGCGCGAGGTGTCCGGCAAACCTAAGCTTTTCCCCAGGAAGTCACCCACACCACTGGGAGAACCCACATGCCAGGCGCCATCTATGCCGAAGGTCTGGTGAAGACGTTCGGCGACGTAAGGGCACTGGACGGCGTCGATCTGGATGTCCCGGAAGGCACCGTGCTCGGACTCCTCGGGCCGAACGGCGCGGGGAAGACCACCGCGGTCCGCTGCCTGACGACGCTTCTGACACCCGACAGCGGCAAGGCCGTCGTCGCGGGGATCGACGTCCTCAAGCATCCGAACGAGGTGCGCAGGTCCATCGGCCTGTCCGGCCAATTCGCGGCCGTGGACGAGTATCTGACGGGCCGTGAGAACCTCCAGATGGTGGGCCGGCTCTATCAGATGAAGGCCAAGGAGGCCAAGGCGCGGGCGGCCGAGCTGCTCGACCGGTTCCACCTCGCCGACGCCGCCGACCGCCCCTCGAAGACGTACTCCGGCGGTATGCGCCGCCGCCTGGACCTGGCCGCCGCGCTCGTCGTCTCACCGCCCGTGATGTTCATGGACGAGCCCACCACCGGCCTGGACCCGCGCAACCGCCAGCAGCTCTGGGAGGTCATCCAGGAACTCGTCGCGGGCGGTACGACGCTGCTGCTGACCACCCAGTACCTCGAAGAGGCCGACCACCTCGCGCACGACATCTGCGTCGTCGACCACGGCCGCGTCATCGCCCGCGGCACCTCCGACGAGCTCAAGGCCAGGACCGGCGGCGAGCGCGTCGAGGTCGTGGTGCACGAGCGTGAGCGCATGGCGGACGCCTCCGAGGTCCTGCGCGCCTTCGGCAAGGGCGAGGTGACCGTCGCCGAGCACACGCGCAAGCTGACCGTGCCCGTCACGGGTGGCGCCAAGCTGCTCGCCGAGGTCATCCGCGAGCTGGACGTCCGGGGCGTCGAGATAGACGACATCGGTCTGCGCCGCCCCACCCTGGACGACGTCTTCATCTCCCTCACCGGCCATGTCGCGGAGGGCGCCGAGAACACCCAGAACACGGAGGGCGGCTCATGAGCACCGTCACCGACGCCATGCGCACGACGGGCCCCCGGCCCGCGGGGGGCATCGGCCAGTCCATCAGGGACTCCCTGGTCTTGGCCAAGCGGAACCTGATCCGCATGTCCCGAATCCCCGAAATGATCCTTTTCGGGCTCATCCAGCCGGTCATGTTCGTGGTGCTGTTCAGCTACGTCTTCGGCGGCTCCATGAAGATCGGCACCAGCACCGACCCGTCCGTCTACCGCAACTTCCTGATGGCGGGCATCTTCGCGCAGACCGTCACCTTCGCCACCGCGGGCGCCGGCGCGGGCATCGCCGACGACATGCACAAGGGCCTCGTCGACCGCTTCCGATCGCTGCCCATGGCGCGCGGCGCGGTCCTCACCGGCCGCACCATCGCCGACCTCGTGCAGACCGCGCTGACACTGCTGGTCCTCGCGGTCGTGGCGCTGCTCGTCGGCTGGCGCGCCCACGAGGGGATCGCGAAGGCGCTCGGCGCGTTCGGGCTGCTGCTCCTGCTCGGCTACGCCTTCACCTGGGTCGGCGCGCTCATCGGCCTGACCGTGCGCACCCCGGAGGCGGCCACCTCGGGCGGCCTGATCTGGCTCTTCCCGGTCACATTCATCTCGAACGCGTTCGTGGACTCCCGCCAGATGACGCCATGGTTGCGCCATGTCGCCGACTGGAACCCCTTCAGCGCGACCGTCCAGGCCTGCCGCGAACTGTTCGGCAACCCGGGCGTCTCGACGTCCACGGCCTGGCCCATGCAGCACCCGGTCTGGGCCTCGGCGCTCTACTCGATCCTGATCATCCTGCTCTTCCGCACGCTGGCGGTCCGCAAGTACCGCTCGGCGACGGCCTGACGGCCTGACGGGCAGCGCCGGACGACGAGAGCCCCCGTCACGGATATGGACGGGGGCTCTTGCTTTGGGCGTATGGGGTCAGCGCGTGGTGCCGCCCACAGCGCCCACGAAGACGTTCCACGCGGTGTCGGAGATCGCCAGAGCGGGGCCTTCGGGGTTCTTGCTGTCCCGGACGGGGACGATGCCGCGCGAGGCGACCAGATTGACGGCGACCTCAACGCACTGGCCGCCGTTGTCGCTGTACGAAGACGTGAACCACTGCGGGTTGTCGGTCACGAGGTGCCCCTTCGAAGTTCTTCGATCATGGCCACGGAAGCCCTCTGCGAGAGCGCTTCGGTCTGCAACTGATGGTAGGCCGTAAGCCTTGGCAGTACGAACGTGCTTTCCCGCTCCAGGTGGCTGTGCTGGGCGGATTCGGCATAGGACAGGAGGGAGCGGTCGGCCAGCGTGAGGACGGTGATGGGGAGATTGAACGGACGCCGTGCCCCCATGGTGAACGGGGCGACTTGCAGCGCGGTGTGCGGCAGCTCGGCGAACTCCAGCAGCTGGGCCAGCTGCTCATCCATGAGCGCCGAGTTGCCGATGGGACGGCGAAGGCAGCTCTCGTCGAGGACGGCCAGGACCAGAGGTGGCGGCGTCCTGATGAGCGACGCCTGACGCTCCGTGATGAGCGAGACCCGTTCGTGCGCCTGATCGTCGGTGATCGCACCCCTTTTGACCGCGCTGGCGGCCAACGCCTCGGCGTATTCCGGTGTCTGCAGGAGACCAGGGATGACGCCCACTTCGTACAGCCGGATCTCCGCGGCTTGCCGCTCGTAGCCGAGGTACTCGGGAAAACCCTCCAGCAGTGCCGTGTCCCGCGCGGCCCGGCCCTGCCGTTCGAACTTGTCCCCCGTACCGAACACCTTGTCGGCTCTTGCCGAGAAGCGGGGAGTTGGGGGGCGCCGACCAGTTTCCACGGCGGAGATGTGCGTCCCGGAGTAACCCATGCGGGCGCCGAGGTCATCCTGCGTCCAGCCCCGCTCATCCCGCGACCTGCGCAGGCGTTCACCGAACGCCGCGATGGGCGATTCCTCGGGGTTCAGATCTTTTCGGTTCACTGCTTCCCGCCCAACTACCCGTGCGAAGCCTGCAAGTTGAGGACATGGCAAGGGTAGGCCACGCTGAGCCACCTGAGTAGCGGAACGGCTACGGAGAGGAGTGGCGATGGATTCCCCTCGGGAGACGTGTCCCACGCGGTTCGCCATCAGCGAGGACGCGAACGTGGCCCAGGCGACCCTGGAAGCGCTGAGAAAGGTGCTCCTTGACGGCGGTACCCCCCTGCCGGAAATTCGCGTGGACTGGCTGAGCGAGGAGCCCCGCATCGTGCTGGGGTCGGTCAGCCTGGCGCAGGCGCACACCCTGGGCCGGCGGCTGAGCGAAACGTATGTTCCGCCGCGGGTGCGGAAGTTCGCGCCGGACGAGGAGATCTGGGACTCGGGGCGCGGGGTGTTCGCCAGGGTGATCAGCTGCCACGGCGACACACTCCGCATCCAGGACAGGGACGGGCGTAGCCGTGACGTGCCGGCGGGCCGCTGCGCACCGGCACATGCCGCTGCGGTGCACGCCGCGCCCAGCGGCACCGTCCCCACGACGGTGGACGGGGACAGCGTCCAGGAGGGCGACTACATCTGGGTGGCCGGGGCGTACCGCCGGGTCGAGGCCAAACGACCGGGCACATCCCTGGGCGGACGGGTGCTCACCCTCACAGACCACGGCCTGTGGGTCATCACGGGCCCCAGAACAGCACACCGCCCGGTGGTACCGGTCTCATGAGTCACCCGAGGCCGTTCCAGACGCGAGACCCCCGCCAGATCCTCGGGGACAGGTATGACGCCTACCTGGAAACCTTCGTGGAGAACGCCCAAAGAGTGCAGGATCTCCCCCGGGGGAGCGATCAGCTGGCGGCCCTGGCCCATCAGGTGCACGACGATCTGATCCACCTGCTCAGGATGGACATCGGTCAGTACGAGACGCCCATCATCGCCGCGAAGCGCGCCGAGGCCGAGGTCGAGGCGTCGAGGTACTCCGCACAGACCGACGACGAGACGCTCCACCAACACGCGTGCAGGACGGCCGAGTACGTGCGCTTGCTGGTACTCCTCGCCCGAACCCCGAGGCCCCTGTGAACGGCCGCCGGGTGGCCGTGGCGGGCACCGCCCTGATCCTGGCCGCCATCGGGTTCTTCATCGCGGCTGTCTCCATGCGATGAGGCAGACAGCCACGGGACTGCTCACGCGTCTGCGTCCGGCTCGCCGCGCCGGCGGCCCCGCGCTGCTCGAACGGCCAGGCAATCGGCTTCACACTCACCACTTGGACCGCACCGTGGAAGGCGCATGCATGGAGTACGACTACCCACTCGTAGGCCGCTCCCACTGGGCCCTCGCTGACCGCGAAGCCGCGGAGGACGTAGGCACCGCATTTGTGAACGCCTTTCGCCGCATGGGCGTCGACTTCGATGACATCGGCCTGGAGCCGCCCATCGACTGTAGGGCGAAGCCGCGACCCCGGTGCTGCGCGGTGGACGAATACCGGATCGCATTGGGCCGGATCACGCTGGACGATGCGAAACGCATGACGGCGCGGGTGACAGTACTCCTGGACGAGCTGGCCGGGTACCGCGCGGGGCCGGGCAACCCCTGAGTCACCCGCTTTCGCTGAGGGCGTTTGGAAGGAATTCCCCACGGTGCGTCAAGGCGGACCCAGGCGCCCTTCGGCGAGGACCGGGTCCGGCTGCCCCGGCGAGGGCCGGACACAGCACGGGCCCCCGTACCTGACCGAGGTGCGGGGGCCCGTGTCCTGTCTGCTGCTTGGCTCTGCGGTGCGGCTCAGGCCTGGTACGGCTTGGCTTCCAGGATCTTGACGGCGGCGCGCTTGCCGTTCGGCAGTTCGTACTGCGCGTTCTCGCCGACCTTCTTGCCGTTCACCCCGCTGCCCAGGGGGGACTGCGGCGAGTACGTCTCGATCTCGTCGCTCGCGTACTCCCGGGAGGCGAGCAGGAACGTCAGGGTGTCGTCCTCGTCGCCGTCGAAGGCGATGGTCACGACCATGCCGGGCGCCACCACACCGTCGGCGGCCGGGGCCTCGCCGACCTTGGCGGTCTCCAGGAGCTGGGTCAGCTGGCGGACGCGGAGCTCCTGCTTGCCCTGCTCCTCCTTCGCCGCGTGGTACCCGCCGTTCTCGCGCAGGTCCCCCTCCTCGCGTGCTGCCGCGATCTTGGCCGCGATCTCGGTGCGCGCGGGACCAGACAGGTGCTCCAGCTCGGCCTTGAGCTGGTTGTACGCCTCCTGGGTCAGCCAGGTGACGTTCTCGCTGGTCTGGGTCACAGGTGCTCCTCGTAGGTACTGGGAATACAAAGCATCGCCCTACCCAGAAGCATGTTCCTTCACGGGTGGGCGAAACCACGAGCCTAACAATTCAGGCGCTCCATGGGGAGGACATAACCCCCCAGAAATGCGTCCACGCAGGTGAGCGACCCAAACCCCGGTCTCTCAGTCGGAGTGGCAGCCCAGCAGCTCGACGCTGGTCGCCTTCTGGGTCGTACGCAGCGTGACGACCTTGTCGATACGGCCCCGGTGCTGGTCGAAGCGGAAGTCGGCGCGGCCGACCTCGGTGCCGGACTCGGCCTGTGAGCGCAGGGTGCAGTAGCCCTTGGCGTCGGCGTCCTTGCGCACCTCCAGGTGCGCCTCGACGGTCGTGGCCGAGACGACGTCGAACTTGATGACCTCGGCGCTGAGCTTCGTACCGTTGATGTAGTCGTAGCCGAACCAGCCGATGACGCCGAGCAGGACGACGCCGAGCACGGAGCCGACGATCTTCAGCTTGCGGTCGGCGGCCTCGTCGGCCGTGCGCGAGCGGCCGTACCGGCCTTGGGGGAGCCCCTCGGCCGGGCCCTCGGCCGAACCGTCGGCAGGGACCTCGGAAGGGCCCTCGGAAGGCTTCGAACCCACCGCCGCCATGATCGTCCTCCAGGAACAGGGGATGCCGGAATTTTCCGCCCCCCGGTTCCGTCACTATAGAAGCCGGTCGTTGCGCCGGATCACCGAGGGCGCCCAAAAACTTGAGGATCGAGTCTTGACTGAGCAGCTTCGATTGATGGCCGTGCACGCCCACCCCGACGACGAGTCGAGCAAGGGCGCGGCCACCATGGCCAAGTACGTGTCCGAGGGGGTGGACGTGCTCGTCGTGACCTGTACGGGCGGGGAGCGCGGCGACATCCTCAACCCGAAGCTCCAGGGTGACACCTACATCCAGGAGCACATCCACGAGGTGCGCAAGAAGGAGATGGACGAGGCGCGCGAGATCCTCGGCGTCAAGCAGGAGTGGCTCGGCTTCGTCGACTCGGGGCTGCCCGAGGGCGACCCGCTGCCGCCGCTGCCCGAGGGCTGCTTCGCGCTGGAGGACGTCGACAAGGCCGCCGGCGAGCTGGTGCGCCAGATCCGCTCCTTCCGTCCGCAGGTCATCACGACGTACGACGAGAACGGCGGGTATCCGCACCCCGACCACATCATGACCCACAAGATCACGATGGTGGCGTTCGACGGCGCGGCCGACCCGGAGAAGTACCCGGAGAGCGAGTACGGCCCGGCCTTCCAGCCGCAGAAGCTCTACTACAACCAGGGCTTCAACCGCCCGCGCACCGAGGCGCTGCACCAGGCGATGCTCGACCGCGGCCTGGAGTCGCCGTACGGGGACTGGCTCAAGCGGTGGGACGAGTTCGAGCGCGTCGAGCGCACGCTGACCACGCACGTGCCGTGCGCGGAGTTCTACGAGATCCGCGACAAGGCGCTGATCGCGCACGCCACGCAGATCGACCCCGACGGCGGCTGGTTCCGCGTCCCGATGGAACTCCAGAAGGAGGTCTGGCCCACGGAGGAGTACGAGCTGGCGAAGTCGCTCGTCGATACGTCCCTCCCCGAGGACGACCTCTTTGCGGGCATCCGCGACAATGCCTAGCGTGAACGCACATCTGGCAATGACGCATCTCGTCCCTCTTGCCAAGGAGGTCGACGACGACAAGGTGACCCCCGGCGTCCTCGGCTTCATCGTCTTCGCGGTGATGGCCCTGGCGGTGTGGGGCCTGATGAAGTCGATGAACCGGCACATGCGGAAGGTCGACTTCGAGGAGCCGGAGCCGGAGCCCCAGGCGGGATCGGGCAAGCAGCCGGTCGGCGCGGTGGCCGGCGAGGTCGCCGCACCCGAGAAGAAGCTCCCCGGCGCGGGGAAGTAGCCGCGGTCCGGTTGCCCGGCGCGCCCGCTCCCCGCGCGGCGTGAAGGGCCCGGCCGCTCAGAGAAGGGGCCGGGCTGGTGCGGCCTCACACGGTCGCGCGCCGCTTCACGCCGCCTCATGCTCGTGGAGCGGGAGAAACTCGTGCGCCCGGGCTAGCCGCACGGTGTTCGTGGGTAGCTTTCGCGCATGAGTGATGTCGTGGACTCCGACGAACTGTTGCGCAGGATTCGCAGGGCCCGGGACTGGGCCCGGCAGGAGGAGGGGCGCTGGCGGGCGCGGGCCGGTGACGGGGGGAGTCAGGGGCCGGGCGGGGCGGCGGACGCGGAGGTCTGCGTCGTCGCGTACGAGGCCGTCAGGAAGGTGCTGGACGAGATCGTCGATCCGGGGACGAACGCCTTCGACTAGCGGGGTCTTCGCCGGGTGAGGGTCCCGACGTCGGCCTCGGAAGATCCACCGGGCGTAGGCCTGACCCCCGTGCGCGGCCCCGCCGGCGCCCTGCGGTGGTCGGTCAGCGGCACAGGGCCGTGTCCACCGCCTTCTCGACCCGGCCCATCGTCGTCGGGTCGGTCGGCTGGGTGGTCACCGCTATGTTCGCGGCGCGGCCGCCCTCGGTGACGCCGCCCCGCGTCTCGTAACCCGTCATGCTGCCGCCGTGGCCCCAGTAGACGCCCCCGCACGACAGCGGGGTGCTCACGAGGCCGAGGCCGTAGCGGGCGCCGGCGGCGAAGGGGTGGCCGGCCGGGACGGTGGTGCGCATCTGGGCGAGCTGGGCGTCCGGCAGGAGGCGGCCGTCCAGGAGCGCGGTGAAGAAGCGGTTCAGGTCGGAGTTGGTGGACACCAGCTGGCCGGCGGCCCAGGCCCAGGAGGGGTCCCATTCGGTGGCGTCGAGCAGCGGCGTACCTGGGGCGTTCTGGTGGTAGCCCTTGGGGTGGCGTTCGTGGAGGGTCACGTCACCGGGCGCGGGGAAGTAGGTGTGGCGCAGCCCGAGCTTCTCGATGACGCGCCGGTCGATCTCCTCGGCGAGGGAGTGCCCGGTGACCTTTTGGACGATCAGGCCGGCCAGTACGTAGTTCGTGTTGCTGTAGTGCCACTTCTTGCCGGGCTCGGACTCGCCCTTGTGCGCCAGGGCCCGGTCGAGCAGTTCGCGGGGCTCGTAGGGCCGTATCTCGTCGTCGAGGTGGGGGACGTAGTCGGGGAGGCCGCTGGTGTGCTGCAGGAGGTGGCGGACGGTGATGCGGCTCCCGTCGATGTCCTCGCCGCGGACCAGGCCCGGCAGGTAGGTGTCGACCGGGTCGTCCAGGCGGATCCGGCCCTCGCCGACCAGTTGCAGCACGACCACCGCGGTGAACGCCTTGGTGTTGCTGCCGATCCGCACCTGACCGTCCCTCGGCACCTTCGCACCGGTGGCCAGGTCCCCGACGCCCGCGGTGTAGGTACGGGTGTGGCCCTCGCGCTCCTTGACGCTCGCCAGTGCGGCCGGCACGGCGCCGTCGCGCACCAGCGCGTCCAGGCTCCGCTGGACGGGGTCCTGCCGGGCGGTGGCGGGCTCCGCGTGAGCGGCGGGTGCGGCGGGTGCGGCGGACGCCGCGGGCTGGGCCAGGGCGCCGAGCGTCAGCACGCCGAGGGCCAGCGCGGCCGTCGCGGTCACGCGCCGGCCGTTCCGTCCGCCGTTCGGCCGGCCGGGGGTACGGAACTTCTGCCACGCCTGCTCACGCATCGCGCCAACTCCTGGAGATCGAGGGGAGACCGGCGGCGTCCGCGCCGGGCCCCATCAGGATGTCCGGCCGCGAGGGTCCACCACGATCCTGCTGCCGCCCGACTTCCGGTGGGGCTAGCCCCAGTAAGGACCGAGGGCCAAGGGTCCGGGGTCGAGGGTGGCTGGTGGTGTCTGCGCAGGTCAGGTCGTGCGGCGGTTGCCCTTGGCGTCGCAGGGCAGTTCGGCGGCGGTGTGGTGGGCGAGGAAGTCGCGCTGCGCCTGGTGTTCGACCTCGGTGATCGCGGTGGGCTCGACGTCGATGATGCCGCCGAAGGGCCGGTCCACGTCACGGATGATGCACAGCGTGGTGGTGAGCAGCGCGGTGATCACAACGAGCGTGGTCAGCTGGCCGCGGCTGTTCCTGCGGGGGATGCAGATGCCGAGTGCGATCACGGTGATGGCGAGGGTGGCCAGCAGGAACCAGAGGATGGCGCCGGGGATGCTGGCGGTCGCCTGCGTGAGGCGTTCCTCGCGCTCGTCGGAGCGTTTGTGGTCGGCGCCGACCAGCATGCCGAAGGCGGGCTTGCCCTGGAGGGTGCGGAACGTCTGCCGGAGGTCCGTCGACCACACGCTGGGCGCGCGCGAACCCTTGCCGTCGGCCATGGCGGGCCACTCCTGCGTGCGCACCGCGCGGGCGTAGCAGACGGCGTCGGCGTGGATCCGCCCCCGCTGGGGCTCGGGCGTGTACTCGGCGGTCTCCACGAGCTGGTCCAGGGCGCGGGCCTCGCCGCGGGAGGAGACTTCCGCCTTGCCGTAGGAGCCGTTGGCGGTGACCAGGACGAAGGCCAGCAGCAGGACGGTCAGCGTCAACAGGGGGCCGACGAGGTCCTTCACGGCCATACCGGTGTCGTCGTCCTCGCTGAGCAGCCGGGGCCGCAGGAACTGGTTGGCGGCGAGCCCGACGAGCAGGGCGAGCACGGCGACGACGATGACGAGGATCACGGCTGTGCACCTTCGAGTGGCGGGCGGGCCCGGAACCGGGGGAGCCGGTGATCCTTTCCCGCTCCTCGCCGCGCCTGAGCGGCACAACCGTTCGCCGCCTCCGTACGAGGGACCCGGCCTTGCGCCGGATGAAGGGCCCCGCAGACGATGACGTAGATCTTCTACGTCCCGTGCGCGGGGTCCCGTGACCGGGGTAGCGGGAGGCGGTGGAGCTCTCGAAGCGGACGAAGAACGCGTTGGGTGTGGCGGCGCTGTATGTGTTCGCCGTGCTGGTCGTGCGGTTTGCCGACGGCGGTACGAGTTGGTGGACGGCGCTGCTGTTCGGCCTCGTGGTGACGCCCCTGACCCTGTGGGCGGCGTGGCTGCGCCGCCGGATGATCGAGTGGGGGGCGGAGTACGGTCGTAGGCGGCTGCGGCCGTGGCCGGAGGAGCGGCGTCGCGGGTGAGTGGCGTCGCCGTTGCCGGTGGGCGTGGGGGAGCGGCGTCTCCGGTCGGCGCGGAGGGACGGCGTCCCCGGTCAGCGACCATGCGCCCCCCGGCGCCAACACACGCCCACCCGCGCCCCCTCACCCGGCCGCCCCTGGCACCTCCGCCCCCGACACCTCCGAGCCCGACCCCGTTGCCGGCACCTCCACCCCCATGACCTCCCGCGCGTGGCGGTTCGGGACCATGCCGAGGCGCCAGGCCTGCCAGCCCGTCTCCAGGTCCGCGCCGCGCTCCAGGAGCAGGGCGTAGGCCTGGAAGTAGTCGGCGAGCTTGCCGTCCCGCGTGGGGTGGTCGGCGCGGGCGAGGCGGTTCAGCTCCTCCTGGGCGACCGCCGTGCCGATCTCCCAGCCGCCCGGCGAGGCGTACGGCAGCAGGGTGCAGCGCAGGAAGCCGGCCCAGTCGCCGCCGCGCCGGTCGCCGTACGAGGCGAACAGCTCCGCCGCCTCGTCGCAGAGGGCGAGCGCCTGCTGCGTACGGTTGTTGCCCGCGTCCACGACCGCCAGCTCCAGGCACGTCCACGCCTCGCCGTGCGCGACGCCGATCCGCTGGAAGTCGGCGCGGGCGTCCACCAGGAGCTGGCGCGCGAAGCCGGAGTTGCGCAGCGAGCCGGTCTGGGCGGCACGCTGGTCGCGGGTGACGCGCGCGGAGTGGTGCCGGGCGCACGCCAGCCCGTACACGTCCCGCATCCGCGAGAACATCGTGCGGGCCCGCTCCAGCTCCCGTACCGCCTGATCGAGGCTGCCGGTCTCCTCCAGGGCCTGGCCGAGGTAGTACAGGGTCCACGCCTCCCCGCGCGCGTCCTCGTTCTCGCGGTGCCGGGAGACCGCCTGGCGCAGGCCGTCCACGGCGGGTGAGGGGTCGCCGTCCACCAGCCGGGCCCGCGCGAGCTGCGTCATGGCCCACGCCTCGCCCCGCTGGTCGCGGGTGCGTCCGTACAGTTCGAGGGCGGCGCGCAGCTCGCTCTCCGCGCTCGGTACGTCGCCCATGCGCAGCCGCAGCTGGCCGAGCTGGAAGTGCGTCCACGCCTCGCCGTGCACGGAGCCGCCGGCGCGGTGCAGCGTGAGCGCCCGCTCCAGCATGTCGAGCGCGTGTGCGAGGTGGGCGCGGTCGCGCTCGACGGCCGCGAGCGCGTGCAGGGTCCAGGCGCGGTCGCCCGCCAGTTCGTCGGCGGCCTGGAGGTCCAGCGCCTCGGTGAGCCGGGCCGCGGCCTCCGTGAGGTTGCCCTGGTGGTGCAGCGTGATGCCGAGGGAGCCGAGCGCGCGGGCGGCGGCCGCGTCCTGGTGGGCCTCGAAGTAGAGGTCGACGACGGAGTTCAACGTGGTGCGCGACTGGTCCAGTTCGCCGAGCTGGCGGGCCGCGATGCCCGTGCGCCACTGCACGCTGCGGCCGAGCGGGCCCTGGTCGATGGACTGGGTGAGTTCGTTGATCTCGCCGAGGCGGTAGAGGTCGCCGCGCAGCAGGCAGTAGTCGCACAGGGCGCCCAGGAGATTGAGCACGGCCCGCTGGTCGACGCCCTCGGCGTGCCGCAGCGCGGCGGTGATGAACGTCGACTCGTCGTCCAGCCAGCGCAGCGCCGCGTCGAGGGAGGCGAAACCGTGCTGCCCGAAGTGGTCCGCCCTGGTGGACGTCTTGCCGTCGACCAGGCGGATCACCGTGTCGGCCAGCTCGCCGTAGCTGACGATGAGCCGCTCCTGCGCGGCCGTGCGCTCGGCGGGCTCCTCCTCGTCCAGGAGACGGGCCAGGGCGAAGGAACGTACGAGATCGTGCAGACGGTAGCGGCCGCCCCGGAGCCGGTCGACCAGGCCCGCGTCGGAGAGCGAGGTCAGCCGGCGGCCCGCCTCCTGCTCGTCGGTGGCGAGCAGCGCCGCCGCGGCGGCCGGTCCCAGCGAGGCGCGCCCGGCGAGCGCGAGCCGCCGCAGCAGCCGCTGGGCCTGCTCGGGCTGGTCGGTGTAGCGCAGCCACAGGACGCGCTCGACGGGACCGACCTTGCCGACGGGCCCGTACGCGGCCAGATCGGCGGCCAGCCGACGCGGGGAGCGGGGTCCGAGCGAGGAGCCCGCGGCGCGCAGCGCGAGCGGCAGGCCGCCACACAACTCCCGTACGGCTTCGGCTGATTCGGCGTCGTAGGGTCCGGACAGATCCTCGGCGGACTCGCGCAGCAGTTCCTCGGCGCCCGCCTCGTCCAGCGCCTCGACGGGGAGCCGGTGCACCCAGGCGGGCAGGTCCGCGGGCAGCTCCAGCGGCTCGCGGGCGGTGATCAGGACCAGGCTGTCGGAGCGCTCGGGTATGAGGGTGCGGACCTGTTCGGCGTCGGCGGCGTCGTCCAGGACGACCGTGACCGCGAGGCCCGTCAGATACTGGTGGTACAGCTCGCTCAGCCGTTTGACCTGCTGCTCCTGGGAGGAGCCGCCCGCCGCTGCCGCCTGCGCCCGGGCAGGGGGGACGCCGATCCGGAAGAGAAGCTGATCGCGCGGGGCCCCCAACCGGTTCAGCAGGTGCAGCAGCGCGTCACGCGTGGACAGCGGACTCTCCCCGGGGGCGTCGCCGCGCAGGTCCACCACGCACGCGCCCCGGAACTGGTCCCGCAGATCGTGCGCCGCCCGCACCGCCAGCGAGGACCTGCCCGAGCCCGGCGCGCCGTGCAGCACGACGACCGTGGGCCGGGTGTCGGTGCTGGCCCGCGCCGCGTGCACCCAGCGGGCGATCTGCGCCAGCTCGGCCCTGCGCCCGGCGAAAGGCCCGGCGACCTCGGGGAGTTGGGCGAAGGACTGCTCCAGCACGGAACGCCTGCGCGCCGCCGCGCTCTTGTCCGTGCCGCGCAGCTGGGGCGTCGCCTTCTTCGTCGTACGGGTGCCCGTGGCGGCGGCGAGGAGCCGCTGCTGGTCGAGGAAGGGCCGGATGCCCCGCACCTCCAGCGCGGTCAGCCACTGGAGCCGCAGCTGCTCGGCGCCGCCGGGCCGGCTGAGCGCCCCGGCGCGGCGGCCGGCGGCCGGCACGTGGGAGGCCGTCACCTTCAGGACGGTGGCCGCCGCGCCCGCCACGGCGACGATCGCGCCGGTGCCCAAAGCCGTGCCGGCGCCCGTGCCGAACGACAGGTCGCAGACCCCGGCGGCGACGGCGGCGACCACCGCCACCAGCAGCGGCGTCCCGGCGCCCTCGCGGGCGTAGCGCTGCCCGAAGGTGAGCTGCCCGGCGTCGGCCTCGTCGAGCGCCCGGGTGTACGTCTCGTACTCCTCGGCGGCCGTACGCGCCATGGCGTCGAGCGACCCGCGCGCCCGCGCGAGCAGGACGCCCCCGTCGACGCGCCCGCCCGAACGCCGCACCTCCTCCTCCACGGCCCGAGCCAACAGCCGCTCGGCCTCGGCCCGATGGCTGTCCCGCATATGGGTCCCCCTCCGAGAGCAACGGTCACCAGCGGTCACAAGTGTCGTGCGTACACGCCTCCGGCGCGAGGGAGTCGGCGGATCAGGGCCCGGCGCACGCTGACCGGGCGTCCGGTGCACGCGCCTGACGGGGCCGGGTGCTACCCGTCCGTACGGCGCAGGAACCGCCAGCCCAGTACGGCCAGGGCCAGCGTCTGCCCGAGCGAAGCGAGCACGAGCAGGGGCTGAACGACGGCGGAGCACCAGAACGCGGTCGTGCAGACCATGGGCAGGACCAGGTACGTGAACAGGTCCACCGCGGTCTGCAGCCGCTTGCGCACGGCGCGGCCCGCGACGCTGCGGTGGTAGACCTCCCACTCGAACAAAGCACCCTGGGCCGAGGTGAGTTCCCCCAGGCGGGGGCCCAGCCGGTCGCGGACGTAGTGGCCGATCACCGAGATCTTCTCGTCGTTGACCAGGTAGGTCCAGCCCAGGATCAGACAGATCGCGGGGACGGAGAGCAGCAGCCGGGACCGGCCGCTCTGGGCGGTGATGGCCACGATCGCGGTGGCGGCGGCGAGCGTGAAGTAGAGCAAGTTGTCGCGGAACCCTATGCGGGTCTTCTGTTCCTCCTTGAGCCGGTCGTACTCGGCCAGCAGGATTTTGCTCTCGGTGACGTCATCCGTGGAGGTCACAGGCGCTCCTCTGCTGAGTCCAGGGTCAGCCGGCCATCTGGAAGGGCGCCAGGCTGTCGGGGCCGTGCCGTTCGATCCAGCTCTTCCCGTCCGCGGCTATCCCCTCCAGGAGGCGGAAGGTGTGGGTGGAGCCGGCCGCGCTGAGGTTGATCTCGGAGATCTCCCGGGCATTCTCGGTCGGTGCCAGTTGATGCGCGTCGGCGTCCTTGACGCGGATCTTCCTGGCCGGTCCGTTGGCGAGGAGGAGCTCCAGGTCGTAGCCGATGTCGGCGTTCTCCGTCACCTGTACGGAGGTCAACGCGTCGAACCGGTAGTTGCTCCGCTGCTCGTTCCTGCGCGTCGCGTCGGAGAAGTTGAACTCGGAGCTGATCTCGCGGATGCCGTCCTGGGTGAACAGGAACAGGCGGAAGACGTAGTGCGAGTACCGCCAGGGGCCGCCTCGCACCCGGCCCCGTTTGTAGGAGGGGGCGGGGGCCACCAGGATGGTGTGGGTGATCAGGTCGCGCCAGGTGAGCCGGTGGTACCGGAGTGCCTCGTCGACGAACGACGTCTTGTCGCAGGTGAGCCAGGTCTCCATCTCCAGTTCGCTGGGGCGCGTCTCATCCAGGAACGACTTCCAGCGCTGGTAGGCGATCTGTCGGTCGGTCAGGTCTTCCTGGTACTCCCGGGTCTCCCGGACCAGCCGGTGCTCCTCACGCCGGACCTCCAGCCATCGGGAGGCGGTCGCGTGCCCGGACCAGACCGCACCGAGCACGGCCAGGAACGCCCACAGCACCCGCTGTTGCCCGGCACCGGAGACCGCCGTGCCAAACGCGGACAGAGCCGCCGCGGCGAGAGTGGCGAGGGCCGCCACGGTCAGGGCCTTCGTCCTGGCCGAAGCCTGGTCCTGGCGGTACCGATCGAACAAGGTGCCGTTGTTGTAGCGGTTCCGGGCGTCCTCGGCGAGGTACCGGATCAGCCAGTCGACCCGATTCACGGGAATCCGGGACTCCCGGTAGAGGTCCGCGATCTCGGCGGCGAGACTGCCGCGGATCTGATCCGTGTGGGCGAGCCAGGCGTCCGAGGTGAACCCGTGGGACCGGCGAACGCTGAAGTAGTGATCGAACGAACGGCGGACGCCCTTGGTGAAACCGCTCTCGGTGGCGGTGCCGGTGGTGGCGGTGGAGTCGGGGTCGTGCGGGTGCGGCGCGGGGGCCCCGGCGGCGAGAGTCGGCCGGGACCGGCCCCACCACCGGACACCGAAGCGGGCCGCTGTCAGGCCCGCGCCGAGCGCCACCGGCAACTCGACGATCGCCCGCGCCGGATCCGCGACCAGGGCCAGGCCCCAGAGGAACGCACTGCTGACGACGAACAGGGCCGCCCGGACAGGGAGGGCCGCCTTGACGGCGTCAGCGGTGCTCGGCCGGGGCGCAGCGGCCCGCGCCCCGATGGGAATCGGTGCGAAGTAGGCCCAGACCCGGCGGCTCCGGTCGTTGCCGAAGCGCTCTGCCCTGGCCCGTCCGAGGGTGTCCGCCCACAGCTCGTCCTTCAGCCCTCCGGTGAGCATGAGGTCGAGGTGGCGGAGGATCGCGTCGTGCTGGTGGCGCGGCAGGCCCTGCAGTTGCTTGAGCACGGGGCCGGTCTCGCTGCCGGTGGTGCTGAGCACCGCCAACAGGTCGAAGGTGACGCACAGGGCTTCCTTCCACCCGTCCTCGGGGAAGGTCCGTACGAGCCTGGAGGTGTAGCGCAGCCGCTGGACCTCTTCGGTGGTCAGGTCGTGGTGGGTGCGTGCGCTGAGCATGGCCAGCACCCAGTGGAAACGAACCTCCGCGCCGTCGTACCCGTGGGCGATCGCATCAGTGATCATTTCGCGGGCCCGGCTGGGGACGCCGTCCTCCAGGAGCTGCACGCCGACCCGGTACTTCTCCTGCGGCGAGGCGTCCGGGTGGACGAAGTTGACGGTGGACTCGTGTACGACCTGGGCCTGGATCCCGACGTTGGAGTTGTACGCGGCCGAGCTGTACGCGGCATCGTCGGCGGGGTTCATGCCAGGTCACCGGCCGCGGCAACGAGGGGCGCCAACGCGGCCACCAGCGCGGGGCACTCCGCGACCAGTCCGCGCAGCCTCTTGAGCGTCATGACCGTCCGTTTCGACGAACCAGGGGTGTGCTCCCCGGCCGACCGGAGAGCGGAGTCCAGATCGGTCAGGGCCTCCCGGTAGCTGTCCTCGTCGAGAGCGCCCTCGGTGCGGTGCCGGCCCAGCTGCTCGCGGAAACCGTGCAGTTCCGTGATCAGGTCGGTCGGGCCGGACGCTTTCGGGGCCGCGTTCATGTGGACACTGCTGCCCGTGACCGAGTCGGCCATGATGCCGACGGTGCTGTTGTGGACCGTGTTGCTGACGCGCCGGGCGAACCGGTCGGCCGAACGGGCCCTGTCGTCCTCGGGCATCGCGGCCTCCTCCTGCTCGCCCATCAGTTCCACTGCCAACCGGATGGCGAACGCCGACGCGTTCGCCGCGGCCCGCGGTTGCCAGTTGCGGTCCCCCGCACTGTTCTTCGTGCCGTCCGCCCGATCGCTGATCCCCCGGACGATGGCCACCGGCGCCCCGCTGAGATGGCCGGCCTGGGCCACACCGGCCGCTTCCATCTCGATGGCGAGCGCGTCGTTGTAGTGCTGCCGGATCCACTTCGCCTCAGCCGAGATCCTTGAGTTCTGGACGATCTCACCGGCGGCGATCGCCCCGAAACGCACCTGCGGTCCGTCCTCGTCCCCGGGGGTGGGGTCCGCCCAGTCGTCCGAACGGGCCAGGTACGAGGCGAGCTGGCTGATGCCGTGCGGCGCTTCCCACGCCCGGGGACGGGCTTTGAGCCCGTCGTCCTCGCTGGTCCCGCCGTGGTAGGCGTACACATGGGACGCCACTACGACGTCACCCAGCCTGGTGGCGTCCCACAGGGCGCCGGCGACTCCGACGAACAGCACGGCCACCGGCGAGAACTCCTGGATCGCGCGTTCTGCGATCACCGCGGCGGAGTGGTTCCCCTTATTCGTCAGACCGAGCGCGACACGGCACGAGGTGCCCCGGACGGTGCCCGTTTCGAACCGGGTGCCGCGCTCATGGCGGTGCACCTGAAGATCCGCCAGCCGTCGGCGCACGGACTGATATTCCAGATTGAGGGCGGTGAGGATCACCACCGGGCCTTTCGGCATCTACTCCTCTTCCCCTTTCGCGTTCTCTTCCTTGGCAGCCGGCGTGGGTCGGATCAGCGGTGGAAACAGCACGGTGTTCGGACCGGCCCGGTACAGCCGCGCGGGCCGCCCTCCCGTGGACCTGCGGTCCGTGCCGGCGGGGACGATGAAGCCCTTCGCGGCCTGGACCTTCCGATAGAAATTGCGGGTGTCGAGCGGGGTGCCCCAGACGGCCTCGTACACCTGCTGCAGCTCCGCGATGGTGAAGCTCTCCCCGCAGAACGCGGTGGCCAGCGCCGAGAACTCAATCTTGGTGCGCGCCCGTTCGATCCCGTCCGCGGCGATGCGACGGTGGTCGAAGGCGAGGGCGGCCTCGCCGGACAGGACGGCTTCCGCGGGGACCCACGCGGCATCGGCGGCATCCGTCCCCGCGACAGGGTCGGGCAGCCCCGGTGCGATCGCCAGGTGAGCCACGGAGACGACGCGGCCCCGCGGGTCGCGGCCCGAGCTTCCGTACACGGCCAGCTGCTCCAGGTGCACGCAGCCGGAGGTCAGGGCCGTTTCCTCACTGAGTTCGCGGTGGGCGGCGTCCAGGATCTCCTCGCCCTCGTGGCTCAGGAATCCGCCGGGCAGCGCGAGCATGCCCTGGAAGGGATCTTCACCCCGCTCCACCAGGAGGACGTGCAGACGATGCTCCCGCAGCGTCAGGATCACGAGATCGACCGTCAGCAGGACAGGGGGTGGGGACCAGGCATCAACTTGCATGCCGGGCACGCTACTTCAGTTACTGTCACTTGCACAAGAAGGGGGGAAGGGGAAGCCGCCGCACAGCTCGGAGAGGGATGGAACTGCCCACCGCGGGATGGCTCACCAGCACAATTCGGCTCACCGAGCCCGTCCATGGCGAGTGTTCTGCGGTTGCCTGCGGGGCCCGGCCGGGAGATCGGCCCGGGCCGGACCTGAGTGGCCGCTCGCTTCAGCCGCCGTGCTCGCGCAGAAGTTCGATCATGTTGCGGAGCATCGGTATCGCCGAGTCACCGACCTTGTCCTTGTCGTTGAAATGCATCAGCTCGTTGCGGATTTCGCGGAGCTCGTCGAGGCGGGCGATGAAGGACTTGCGGTCCAACGGCCAGCCCAGCTTGTCCCACTGCAGCTGATTGCCCAAGATCTGTTGGTAATCCCCATAGGACAGCTGATCGAAGGCGGCGAGCTTCCGGCGTCCGTCCGGATCACAGAGCGCGACCACCTCTGCGAGGTCCAGGCCTTCCGAGATGACACGGCGTAGTTGCCGGTCGAGGTCACCGATGAGCAGGAAGGGCCGGGCGGTGGCACCGTATTCCGCGGCCACGTCGGCGATGGTGATGATGCCGGCGATCTGATTCGTCTGGTCCTTGACCAGGAGGAAGCCGAACCGTTCCAGATCGGGCAGGACGTCGATCAGGTGGTCGGCATAGCTGACCGCGTGAGCGGCGACGATGGCATCGGAGAAGGGAGCCTCGGAGTTCGCGTAGCGCGCTCGGGCGATGGACTCCCACGTGACGGCGCCCCGCAGGTTCCGAGTTCCGCCCAGTACCGGCAGTTGCGAGTACCCGTTGAGCCGCATTTTGGTGAACACCTCCTCGAAGCTCGCCGAGGAGGACACCGACACGACGCCCTTGAGCGCTGAGGGCAGGTTGCCGACCGTCTGACCTTGGATCGGTTCCCCCTTGTCCTCCTCGTTGTCGGAGGGGGTGGCAAGCCTTGGGATGTCGGATTCCCCTGGCTCCTCCTGCCCCGCCACCGGCCCCTGCTCGGTCGTGTCCTCCTCGTCCTCGGCGTCCCCGGAGGTGATGGCCAGGGTGACCCGGTCGTCGATCCCCACGGCTGCGAAGTCCGGCACTGTGGACAGGCCGTGGTTGGCCAGCTCGGCGGCTACCCGCTCGGTGACCACGTAGCCGCGCCGGGATGCCCCCCACCAACCGAGCAGATCGCGGACGGTGAGTGTGACCGGGGCCTTGGCGTCCGCCTGCCTCCGGGCCTCTTTCAGCCGCGTGTGCCGGAACGCGGAGTCCTTCGCCGTGATGTCGCCGGAAGGCGGCAGCTCCGCCGCCGTGTCCAGGAGACTCTGCCTCACCTGGTCCAGCAGGGTGCCGTCGTCCAGTGCCCAGGCGGTCCACCCGTCGTATGGGCCTCGCCCGGTGGCGGCGGCTGCGGCCGCCGACGGGGATCTGAACCGCCGGCCGTCACTCAACTCGATTCTGCCGTCCGCGGATACCTGTGCTCGGTGCTCCTGCCCGGACCGCCGCTGCCGGAAAGTGAGGCGCGTCCCCGGGCTCAGCAGACCGGCGCGGACGAGGTCGGAAACCAGTACCCGCCGCCCTTCTATCAGGTAGGAGGCTCGCCCCAGAGGCTCGTCCGCACTGCCGTCTGCCGCGTCATCAGTCACTGGTTTCCCCCGCTCGGCCTGCCTCGGAATGCTGGGATCATCGCAGAGCCGTCTCCGTCATCGGAGCGGATTCAGACGATTGCCTCGCCGGGTGCGGCCTGTCCCCTTGGCGGCCCGATCCGGAGCGGTCGGGATCGGCCCGGTATCTGGACGACCTTTCCGTTCTCTACATGTCCCCAAGATCGACCGCGATGGGGAACGGTGCCGTGGTCTCTACCGTGCCGGTGAACATCTCGCCGTCCCGGTAGGCCTTGGTCGCGGGGTCGAGGACGTAGGTGTAGACGATCGGGACGCCGGTGGCGGCCTGCTCGATGCGCCAGTAGAAGGGGATGCCTGCCTTGGCGTACTGGTCCACCTTCACGATCCGGTCAGTGGTCTCCGAACCGGGCGACACCACCTCGACGACCAGGAGTACGTGCTCGGGGCGGGTGGGTGTGAGGTCGATGGTCTCCGCCCGGTAGACGATGACGGCCGGACGGCGGTTGGTGAGCGGAACGTCCTGGAGACGGACATCGAAGTCCGTGTCCGCGTTCCAGTCGGGGCCTGCGGCAGCGTCCAGGGCATTGGCCAAGACCCGCGCCAGTCGGTTGTGCCGCTTCGAGGCGCTCGGGCGCACGACGACCAACCCATCCACGATCTCGATGCCGGCGCACTGCTCCTCGGACCAGGAGTCGTACTGCTCCACGCTGATCTGCGAATGCATCACGCGGGCGCCACCATCTCGGCTCCCATGGTGGACCTCCTTCGAGGAGCCTCGGCAGGTCTGGCGCTGCTGCGCCAAGCCCACTGTTCCGAGATGTCCGGCCGCCCGGCCAGATGGGGATGGGGGTCACCCACCGCGTGCCGGTCCACAGGCGCAAATTCAGCCGAGCCAAACGACCCCGCGAAGGTTTCGCCGGCCGTGCCAGGCGCTGTGAGAGGCTGGGTCTCATGAACCGGTTGGCTGGTATGACCTCGCCGTATCTGCTTCAGCACGCCGACAATCCGGTCGACTGGTGGCCGTGGGGACCCGAGGCGTTCGCGGAGGCGAAACGGCGTGATGTACCCGTACTGTTGTCGGTCGGGTACTCGGCGTGTCACTGGTGTCACGTCATGGCGCACGAGTCCTTCGAGGACGAGGCGACGGCCGCGCTCATGAACGAGAAGTTCGTGAACATCAAGGTGGACCGCGAGGAGCGGCCCGATGTCGACGCCGTCTATATGGAGGCCGTGCAGGCCGCGACGGGGCAGGGCGGCTGGCCCATGACCGTCTTCCTCACCGCCGACGCCGAGCCCTTCTACTTCGGCACGTACTTCCCGCCCGAGCCGCGGCACGGCATGCCGTCCTTCGCTCAGGTCCTGGACGGCGTGCACCGGGCGTGGACGGACCGGCGCGGCGAGGTCGCCGAGGTCGCCGGCAAGATCGTGCGCGAGCTGGGGGAGCGGCAGCTCACCCACGGCTCCGGCGAGAAGCCCGGCGAGGACGAGCTGGCGCAGGCGCTGCTCGGGCTGACCCGCGACTACGACGCCTCGCACGGCGGCTTCGGCGGCGCGCCCAAGTTCCCGCCGTCCATGGTGATCGAGTTCCTGCTGCGGCACTACGCCCGCACCGGCTCCGAGGGTGCCCTCCAAATGGCCGCCGAGACCTGCGAGCGGATGGCGCGCGGCGGCATCTACGACCAGCTCGGCGGCGGCTTCGCCCGCTACTCCGTCGACAGCGAGTGGGTCGTGCCGCACTTCGAGAAGATGCTGTACGACAATGCCCTGCTCTGCCGGGCGTACGCCCATCTGTGGCGCGCCACCGGCTCGGACCTCGCCCGCCGCGTCGCCCTGGAGACCGCCGACTTCATGGTCCGCGAACTGCGCACCAACGAAGGCGGGTTCGCCTCCGCGCTCGACGCCGACAGCGAGGACCCGGCCACCGGCAAGCACGTCGAGGGTGCGTACTACGTATGGACGCCCGAGCAGCTCCGGGAGGTCCTCGGGGACGCCGACGCCGAACTGGCGATGTCCTGCTACGGCGTCACCCGCGAGGGCACCTTCGAGGAAGGCGCCTCCGTCCTCCAACTCCCGCTGCGGGAAGGGCCCGTGGCGGACGCCGCGCGGCTCGCCTCGATCCGTGAGCGGCTGCTGGCGGCCCGCGACCGGCGCCCCGCGCCCGGCCGGGACGACAAGGTGGTCGCCGCCTGGAACGGCCTGGCCGTCGCCGCGCTCGCCGAGGTCGGCGCGTACTTCGACCGGCCCGACCTGATCGCGGCGGCCGTCGGCGCCGGCGATCTCCTCGTACGTCTGCACATGGACCCCCGCGCGCGGCTCGCCCGCACCTCGAAGGACGGCAGGGCCGGCGCCAACGCGGGTGTCCTGGAGGACTACGCCGATGTCGCCGAGGGCTTCCTCGCGCTGGCGTCCGTGACGGGGGAGGGGGTGTGGCTGGAGTTCGCCGGATTCCTGCTCGACCACGTCCTCACCCGGTTCGTGGACCCGGAGAGCGGCGCGCTGTACGACACGGCGCAGGACGCCGAGCGGCTCATCCGGCGCCCGCAGGACCCCACCGACAACGCCGCGCCCTCCGGGTGGACGGCGGCGGCCGGCGCGCTCCTGTCGTACGCGGCGCACACCGGCGCCGCACCGCACCGCACGGCGGCGGAGCGGGCCCTCGGCGTCGTCAAGGCGCTCGGGCCGCGCGTGCCCCGGTTCATCGGACACGGCCTCGCGGTCGCCGAGGCGGCGCTCTCCGGGCCCCTCGAAGTGGCCGTGGTGGGCGACGTCCTCGGGGACCTGCACCGCACGGCACTGCTCGGGGCCGCGCCCGGCGCGGTCGTCGCGGCGGGCCCGGAGGGCTCCGAGGAGCTGCCGCTGCTCGCGGGCCGGGGCCTGATCGGCGGGCTGCCCGCCGCGTACGTCTGCCGGGGCTTCGTCTGTGACGCCCCGACGACGGACGCGGCCGCGCTGGCCGGTCTGCTCTCCTGAGGCCCACCCCGGTCCGTCTCCGAACGCCTGCCTGACCCGTCTCCGAACGCCTGCCCGGTCCGTCTCCTGAGGCCCACCCGACCCGTCTCCTGAGGCGGACCCGGCCGGGGTCCCGCCGGAACGCGTGCGGGGTCCGCCCAAACGCGTGTGGCTCCCCCGGTCACACTTTCTCCTCGCGCTCCGTCAGTGCAGTGAAAGCACCACAGCAACCCGAGGGAGACGGCGATGGAAACGCGTTCGATCACGGCGGAGATCCCGATGGCGCCGAGGATGTCCGATGACCCGGCGGCCCTCGTGCCCGAGCTGGCGGAGGTGTCGGCGGCGCTGTTCAAGGTCGTCGGCAACGGCTCGCTGCCGCGCCCGACGATCAGCCTGGTGCAACTGCGTGCCGGGCAGATCCTCGGCAGCACCTACCTGACCGTGCTGCACACGGGCTTCCTGAACAAGATGGGGGAGACGCAGGAGCGGATCACCTCGGTGGCCTCCTGGCAGGACTCGCCGTACTTCACCGGCCCCGAGCGGGCCGCGCTGGCGCTGGTGGAGGCGGTGCTCCAGCCGGCCACGCAGGGCGAGCGGGTCCCCGACGAGCTGTACGCGCAGGCGGCCGAGCACTACGAGCCCAAGGCGCTCGCCACGCTGATGTTCGCCATCGGCCAGGTCAACTTCTTCGCCGCCGTGGCGCTCATCGCCAAGCCGGTGCCGGGCCGGTCGTTCACCGACCCGTGGAAGTGAGCCCGGCATGAGGTGAGGGCCCCGCCGACATGGGGTGAGGGCTCCGCCGGCCTCAGGCGAGGGCTTGGGCTCCGCCGAACTCCTCCATGGCCCCCGCCACGATCGCCTCCAGCCGGTCGTGGTGGGCGCCCCGCCAGTACACGCGGGAGCACTCACCGCACTGGGCGAAGACGTCGTACGTCCCCCGGGTGCCGCCTTCGAGGACGTCCGCGACCTCCTCCTTGGTGGCCGCCCGGAGCGTGCCGTTGCAGGCTGTGCACCGCGTCCAGGGCCGCAGTCGAGGCGCGAACCTGCCGAGCACGTCCCGGAGTTGCTCCTCCGGGCGGTCGCTGTAGACGTACGCTCCGGCCCACAGCTCGCGGCGCCGCAGCAGGCCCCGGTCGCGGCTCAGCAAAACGCGCCGCTCGGCCGCCGAGCGCGCGGCGAGGGCCGGGTCGCCGATGTCCGTGCTCTCGTACGCCGCGTCGACGCCGAGGAGCCGCAAGCGCCGCGCCAGCGTGCCGAGATGCACGTCGAGGAGGAACCGCAAGGGGGCGCCCGGCACCGGTTGGGGGCGGCGTACCGCGCGGACGCGGACGCTCTCGCCGGCCGCCGGGATGTGTCCGGCGGCGACCTCGCGCCCGTCCACGACGAGCGCGCCGACCTCGGTGAGGGGGACACCGAGGGACTCGACCACGTGCCCGAGCGTGGACGCACCGTCCGTAACAGCCCTCGTGGGACCGCCCCTTCGCTCCTGCGGGACGAAAACGCCCAGCTCAGGGGCGAAACCTACGAGGATCTCCGGACCGTTCATAGGGTCAGGATGGCACGGCGCGCCGGCCCGCCACCGGGGATTTTCAGGCGCCGGCCGACTGCGACCGTCCGGCTGCGACCGACCCGGCTGCGACCGGCCGCGACTGGTCCGGCGTCCGGGAGCACACGGCCGGGCACGAAAAAGTGACCCCGGACAAAGAGCCGGGGCCACTGGGCGTGTGCGGTGGGGCGGGGGTCAGCCGTGTCGGTAGGCCACCAGGGAGATGCCGATGTAGTGGACGGCGAAGGCGGCCAGCGTCAGCGAGTGGAAGACCTCGTGGAAGCCGAAGTAGCGGGGGGAGGGGTTGGGGCGCTTGATGCCGTAGATCACGCCGCCCGCGCTGTAGAGCAGTCCGCCGACGACCACCAGGACGAGCACGGCGACGCCGCCCGTGTGCATGAAGTCGGGCAGGAAGAAGACGGCGGCCCAGCCCATCGCGATGTAGCACGGCGTGTACAGCCAGCGCGGGGCGCCGACCCAGAACACGCGGAAGGCGATGCCCGCGACGGCCGCGCCCCAGATGCCCCACAGGAGCCACCGCCCCTTCGCGTCGGGGAGCAGCAGCATCGTCAGCGGGGTGTAGGTGCCCGCGATGATCAGGAAGATGTTGGAGTGGTCCAGCCTGCGCAGGACGCCGTCCGCCCGCGGACTCCAGTTCCCCCGGTGGTACAGCGCGCTCACGCCGAAGAGCAGACAGGCGGTCAGGGCGAAGACGCCGCAGGCGATCCGGCCGCGGGTGGTGTCCGCGAGGGCGGTCAGCACCAGGCCGGCGACGACCACCGCGGGGAACATGCCGGCGTGCAACCAGCCGCGCATCTTCGGCTTGACGGGCAGCGGCATGTCCTGCGGGGACGGGACGAGGGAGGGGGCGTCCCCGGGTTCCGGGATCGGTTCGGAGGCGGAGGCGGTCATGGTCCGCATCGTACCTACGGGCCCGTAAGTCGGTCATCAGCCAGTGGCGGACCCCACCCCGCCCCCGCCCCGCCCGCCCCGGGCACCCCGCACCCAAAGCCCCCCATCAAAACGGACGGAACCCCGCCCTCGTACCCGAAGCCGTACAAGTGGCGAGCCTCACGCCGCTCAGGTGTGAGGCCCTCTGGACAGATGCGCGGACGCGTCGGATGATCAAATGAGTGCGGTCGGCACCGGATGAGCGCCAAAGGAAGTACACGTGAAGCGTCCGGGTCGCAGCCCCCACGGGGCATACATCCCAAAAACCCCTCGATTAGGAGCAATCGTGGCGCGCGACATCGCGGCTCCCAGCACCGTCCCGACCAACACCGTCCCGACCCGTCACAAGGAGCTCGCCTCCTGGGTCGACGAGATCGCCGAACTGACGCAGCCGGACAGGGTGGTCTGGTGTGACGGCTCCGAGGCCGAGTACGAGCGCCTGTGCGAGGAGCTCGTCGCCAAGGGCACGTTCAAGAAGCTCGACCCGACTCTGCGCCCGAACTCCTACTACGCGGCCTCCGACCCGACCGACGTCGCGCGCGTCGAGGACCGCACCTTCATCTGCTCCGAGAAGGAGGAGGACGCGGGCCCGACCAACCACTGGAAGGCCCCCGCCGAGATGCGGGAGATCTTCCGCGGCACCGACGGCAAGGGCGGTGTCTTCCGCGGCTCCATGAAGGGCCGCACGATGTACGTCGTGCCCTTCTGCATGGGCCCGGTCGGCTCGCCGCTGTCCGCGATCGGCGTCGAGATCACCGACTCCGCGTACGTCGCCGTCTCCATGCGCACCATGACCCGGATGGGCCAGGCCGTCCTGGACGAGCTGGGCGAGGACGGCTTCTTCGTCAAGGCCGTCCACACCCTCGGCGCCCCGCTGGCCGAGGGCGAGGCCGACGTGCCCTGGCCCTGCAACTCCACGAAGTACATCTCGCACTTCCCCGAGGACCGCGAGATCTGGTCCTACGGCTCGGGCTACGGCGGCAACGCCCTGCTCGGCAAGAAGTGCTACGCCCTGCGCATCGCCTCCGTCATGGCGCGTGACGAGGGCTGGCTGGCCGAGCACATGCTGATCCTGAAGCTGACGCCCCCGCAGGGCGAGAGCAAGTACGTCGCCGCCGCCTTCCCCTCCGCCTGCGGCAAGACGAACCTCGCCATGCTGGAGCCGACGATCTCCGGCTGGACCGTCGAGACGATCGGCGACGACATCGCCTGGATGCGCTTCGGCGAGGACGGCCGCCTGTACGCGATCAACCCCGAGGCCGGCTTCTTCGGCGTCGCGCCCGGCACCGGCGAGCACACCAACGCCAACGCCATGAAGACGCTGTGGGGCAACTCCGTCTTCACGAACGTCGCGCTCACCGACGACGGCGACGTCTGGTGGGAGGGCATGACGGAGGAGACCCCCGCCCACCTCACCGACTGGAAGGGCAACGACTGGACCCCGGACTCCGGCGTCCCGGCCGCCCACCCCAACGCCCGCTTCACCACCCCCGCCTCCCAGTGCCCGATCATCGCGCCCGAGTGGGAGGACCCCAAGGGCGTGCCGATCTCGGCGATCCTCTTCGGCGGCCGCCGCGCGAGCGCGGTCCCGCTGGTCACCGAGTCCTTCGACTGGCAGCACGGCGTCTTCCTCGGCGCGAACGTCGCCTCCGAGAAGACCGCCGCCGCCGAGGGCAAGGTGGGCGAGCTGCGCCGCGACCCCTTCGCCATGCTGCCCTTCTGCGGCTACAACATGGGCGACTACATGGCCCACTGGGTCGACGTGGCCAAGGACAAGGACCAGGCGAAGCTCCCCAAGATCTACTACGTGAACTGGTTCCGCAAGGACGACAAGGGCCGCTTCGTGTGGCCGGGCTTCGGTGAGAACTCCCGCGTCCTGAAGTGGATCGTGGAGCGCCTCGACGGCCGCGCCGAGGGCGTCGAGACCCCCATCGGCATCCTCCCGACGGTCGACTCGCTCGACACCGAGGGCCTGGACCTGCCCGCGTCCGACCTGGAGTTCCTGCTCACGGTCGACAAGGAGGTCTGGCGCGAGGAGGCCGCGCTGGTCCCCGAGCACCTCAACACCTTTGGCGACCACACGCCGCAGGAACTGTGGGACGAGTACCGCGCGCTCGTGCAGCGCCTCGGCTGACGCTCCAGCGCCACGGAAAGGGCCCCGCACAACGGCGTGCGGGGCCCTCCCGTATGCGTGGGCACGCGTCCTTGTGCGGAGGCACGCGTCCTTCACGCTTTCGGCACACGGCCCTCACCTGCGCGGTCCCCGCGTGCTTCAATGACGAGGCTCATCGGCGGGGCCAAGGGCACCCCCAGTGCCGTCGCCACCGCTGGTGGCACCCGGTCCGCGGCCTCACCGGCCGCGGACCGGGGCCGTTTCAGGGGGTGCCGACCAGGCGCGCGGCGTCCGCGTGGGCGTCCATGCGCTCGGCGGCCAGGATCGCCGCCGCGGTGTCGGCGCGGGAAGCCGCCACGACCAGGGCGCGGCCCGCGAGGGCGTGGGCGCGCTGGTGCAGGGCGGCGAGCGGGGTCAGGGGGTGGCTCCCGCGCGCCGGGCCGGGGGCCCGGCCGGCGGCGACGGAGGTCCGCACCGGCTGCGCGCCGCGGCGCAGCCGCGCCACCTCGCGCGCCAGCCGCTCGGCGGCGGCGTCCAGCTCGGCGGCCGGGGCCAGGGCGCGCAGCTCGTCGGTGGCGGCGAGGAGCGCCGCGAGGTGCCCGGCGAGCTGGATGTCCAGCTCCTCCTCGCGGGAGCGGTGGGGGAAGCTCGCGTCGTCGGCCGTCGAATGGACCGACTTGGTGCGGATCGGCTCGTACACGGGATGGCCTCCAAGCGGGTTGCTTGACACCATCCTAGCTTGGATTCTGTCTAAAGTTATGCCTGCCCCAGGTGGCGTACGCCTCAGGGCTGGCTGTAGCCGTCCAGGAAGTTCCCGATCCGCCGGACGGCCTCCGCGAGGTCCGTCGCCGTCGGCAGGGTGACGACACGGAAGTGATCCGGTTCCGGCCAGTTGAAGCCCGTACCGTGGACGACCATGATCTTCTCCGCCCGCAGCAGGTCCAGGACCAGCTGCCGGTCGTCCTTGATCTTGAACACCTTCGGGTCGAGCCGCGGGAAGAGGTAGAGCGACCCCTTGGGCTTCACGCAGCTCACCCCGGGAATCTGCGTGAGCAGGTCGTACGCCGTGTCCCGCTGTTCGAGGAGCCGCCCGCCCGGCAGCACCAGGTCGTTGATCGTCTGGCGTCCGGCGAGCGCCGCCACGACGCCGTGCTGACCCGGCATGTTCGCGCACAGGCGCATGTTGGCGAGGATCGTCAGGCCCTCGATGTACGAGGAGGCGTGCGCCTTCGGCCCCGAGACCGCCATCCAGCCGACGCGGTAGCCCGCCACCCGGTACGCCTTGGACATGCCGTTGAAGGTGAGGGTCAGCAGGTCCGGCGCGACGGCGGCGGTCGGCGTGTGCGTCGCCCCGTCGTAGAGGATCTTGTCGTAGATCTCGTCCGAGCAGACCAGCAGATTGTGCCGGCGCGCGATGTCGGTCAGGCCGCGCAGCATCTCGTCGCTGTAGACGGCGCCGGTCGGGTTGTTCGGGTTGATGATGACGAGCGCCTTGGTGCGGTCGGTCACCTTGCGCTCGATGTCGGCGAGGTCCGGCATCCAGTCGGCCTGCTCGTCGCAGCGGTAGTGCACGGCGGTGCCGCCGGACAGCGAGACGGCCGCGGTCCACAGGGGGTAGTCCGGCGCCGGTACGAGGACCTCGTCGCCGTCGTCGAGCAGGCCCTGCATGGCCATCACGATCAGCTCGGAGACGCCGTTGCCGATGAAGACGTGCTCGACGTCGGTCTCGATGCCGAGCGTCTGGTTGTGCATGACGACCGCGCGGCGGGCCGCCAGGAGCCCCTTCGCGTCGCCGTAGCCGTGCGCGGTGCCGACGTTGCGGAGGATGTCCTCCAGGATCTCGGGCGGGCACTCGAAGCCGAAGGCGGCGGGGTTGCCGGTGTTCAGCTTGAGGATGCGGTGGCCCGCCGCTTCCAGCCGCATGGCCTCCTCGAGCACGGGGCCCCGGATCTCGTAACAGACATTGGCGAGCTTCGTCGACTGGATGACCTGCATGGCGGTGAGCTTACGGGGTGTTCCGGCGGGCGGCGGAGCGGATTTCGCCTCCCGCCCGGCGGGCGCGGGCCCCGGAGGCGGTCTTGTCCCGCGAGTTCTCTGGCCCAACAATGCGCATGACAACTCTGCCATCGGAGGGGACCCCCCACATGAAGAAGCCTCTCGTCGGTGCCTGCTCCGCCGTGCTGCTCCTGGGAGCGACGGCGGCGCCCGCGGCGGCCGTCAGCGAGGAACGCCCCGTCCAGCCGGCGGTCAAGGCCGTCGGCTTCGCCGGGACCGTGGCGCTCAGCAACTGCTCCGGCTCCCTCGTCCGCGTACCCGCCTCGCAGCCCGGCGACCCCGCGCTCGTCATGTCCAACGGCCACTGCCTGGAGACCGGCTTCCCCGGGGCCGGCGAGGTCGTCGTCGACCAGCCCTCCTCGCGCACCTTCACGCTCCTGAACGCCACGGGCGGCAACCTCGGCAAGGTCAGGGCGAGCAAGATCGCGTACGGCACGATGACCGACACGGACGTCTCGCTCTACCAGCTGACCAGCACCTACCGCGACATCGAGAGCAGGTACGGGATCAAGGCGCTGGAGCTGAGCGCGGCGCGCCCCGAGCGGGGCCGGGCGATCACCATCGCCTCCGGCTACTGGAAGAAGACCTACAGCTGCGCCATCGACGGCTTCGCGTACCGCCTCAAGGAGGGGGAGTGGACCTGGAAGGACTCCCTGCGCTACACCTCCGCCTGCCGGACGATCGGCGGGACCTCGGGCTCCCCGGTGATCGATGACGCGACCGGCAAGGTCGTCGCCGTCCACAACACCGGCAACGACGACGGCGGCCGGTGCACGGACAACAACCCCTGCGAGGTCGACGAGAGCGGCCGGGTCACCGTGCGCCAAGGCGTCAACTACGGCCAGCAGACCTACACGATCGTGCCGTGCGTCGGCGCCGGCAACAAGATCGACCTGAACCGTCCCGGCTGCACCCTGCCCAAGTAGCGGGGCCCCCGGGCGGCCGGGCAGGGAAGCGAACGCGAGGGCGGGTGCCGTCCGAGCCCCCTGTCCGGGGCCCGGGCGGCACCCGCCCCTCAGGTCCTCAGGCCGCCGCCACGAGCTCGGCCCGGCCGAACAGCAGGGCGTAGCCCGGCGGCAGCAGGCTCAGCAGGCGGTCGACGAGCGAGCTGTCGACCGCCCGCGCCAGGGCGGTGAGGACGGAGCTGACGTCCCATCGGGCGGTGGCCGGCGTGGCGCCCTCCAGGCGCTGCGCCACGCTCTCGACGAACTCCGCGGCCGTGAGCTGTCGGGCCACGGGAACCTGGTCGGCGATCACCTTCGCCGCCTCGGCCGGCAACTGCCCCGCCAGTTCCACGCGTTCGTCCCCGACGACGTGGCCGCCGAGGGCGGCCAGGACGGTGCGCGTCACGCGCTCGGCCTGCGCGGCGGTGGGGTACTGGCCGCATTCCCGGACCGCCTCGATGAGTTCGCTCCATCTCATCGTGCCGTTCTCCTCCGTTTCATCTGGTCGATCGGCCGCGCTCCCCGCGTGGCCGCGCGGCTGCTCGCGCGAGGGCGTCAGCCGCTGATCTGCCGGCGACCGCTGTCGCCACCACTGATCTGGATCTTGCGCGGCTTCGCCTGCTCGGCCACCGGGATGCGCAGGGTCAGCACGCCCGCGTCGTACGAGGCGTCGATGCGCTCGGTGTCCAGGGTGTCGCCGAGGAACAGCTGGCGGGAGAAGCTGCCGGTGGGGCGCTCGGCCGCGATCATCTCCACGCCCTCGCGGGCGGGGGAGCGGCGCTCGGCGCGCACGTTCAGCACGTGGCGTTCCACGTCCAGGTCGATCGACTCCGGGTCGACGCCCGGCAGGTCGAAGTGGACCACGAACTCGTCGCCCTCGCGGTAGGCGTCCATCTGCATTCCGGCCGGACGCGCGCTGTTGAAGACCTGCTGGGTGAGGCGGTCCAACTCGCGGAACGGGTCGGTGCGCATGAGCATCACGGGTCACTCCCTTCCTCAGGTACTGGGTGCGATGCCCTACGTTTTTCTATATAGCCCAAGGAAGGAAAATTGACAAGGTGGGACTCAGGTCCGGCGCGGGAGCTCTCGCGGGAGCCGGCCCCGGACCCGAGTCCGGGCGGTCAGTGGTCCGAGTAGCTGAGGTCTCCCACCGTCCAGGCGCTCACGTCCTGGAGGGCGATGCGGTACATGCCCCCGGTCTCCGGCAGGCCGAGGGTGCCCTGGAGGATCCGGGCCAGATGGAAGTGCAGATGGGTGGGCGGCGCGGTCTCCCGCGCCGGGGCGGCGGGCGCCTCGTCGGCCTCGCTCTCGAACGCGGCGGCGAACGGGCGCAGCTGGTCGGAGTCCTTGAGGACTTCGGCGACGCGCCGCCGCCACAGGGCTTCGGGGGCCAGCCGTCCGGTGATGACGGCGCCGGCCGCGACCACGGTGAGGGACATCTGATTGCTGCGCTCGGACTCGACCAGGGAGGCGATGTCGACGAGCAGTTCGTCAGGCTTCGACATGACTGGTGAGCCTACCGAGGCGGAGGGGCGCGTGGGTGCCCGGATACCTCTCCCTCCGCTCCCGAAAATCTGTCGTGGCTACGGTAGACATGCGCAACCGACGTGGCTAGAGTTCTTCGTGTAGTCACAGACGTTCGACACAGGACGTTCCAGCAGTACCGAGTACCAGCAGTTCCAGCAGTACGAGAGGAGTGGGACGCCATCAGGATCGCCTGGGCGGAGTCCGATCTCGCCCGGGTAGCGCAGGCCCCGGATTGGAAGGTGGTCCCCGGTCAAGCAACCGCGATCCCCGCATCCCCGCCCCGCCGGGCGGCCGTGCGGATACAGAGAGCCGGCACACACGGCCGGTAGATGGTGTTGAAACCCCTCGGGGCCTGGTGTCGTACGGCACCAGGCCCCTCGACGCGTTCCAGAAAAGGTGCAGATGCCCCCAGAGACTCATCAGCAAGGTCCCGACCGGTTCGACGACGACGACTACCCGGCCTACACCATGGGCCGGGCCGCCGAGATGATCGGCGCCACGCCGGGCTTCCTCCGGGCGGTCGGTGACGCTCGCCTGATCACCCCGCTGCGCTCCGAGGGCGGCCACCGCCGCTACTCCCGCTACCAGCTGCGCGTCGCCGCGCGCGCCCGGGAGCTCGTCGACCAGGGCACGCCGATCGAGGCGGCCTGCCGCATCGTCATCCTGGAGGACCAGCTGGAGGAGGCCCTGCGCCTCAACGAGCAGTTGCGCCACTCCGAGTCCGAGGGGGCCAAGTCGTCCTGAAAAAGCCCGCCGTGGGCACGGGTCTCGCGTCGGCGCCACCGGATATCTACGGCGGCAAATGCAGAATTTCGCGTGATGCGCGATGAGGGTTTATCCGCCGAGCGGCTGAACGCTATAGAAACCTCTGCACGAGCGGCGAGAGCGTGCTACTGTCGTTATCAGTTGCAGTTGTGGTTCCCAAGAGACTTCAAGTGCTCAGTCGGCGTTATGTGTCGGCGGGGCACTTTGTATTGCCGGTTATTTCCGGACGGGGAAATCATTGCGGCGACGCGGAGTTCGCACAGTGTGGATTCCACGGGCACTGCCCCGAAGGAGATATGACATGGCTACTGGCACCGTGAAGTGGTTCAACGCGGAAAAGGGCTTCGGCTTCATCGAGCAGGACGGCGGCGGCGCCGACGTCTTCGCTCACTACTCGAACATCGCCACCCAGGGCTTCCGTGAGCTCCAGGAGGGCCAGAAGGTGAACTTCGACGTCACGCAGGGCCAGAAGGGCCCGCAGGCCGAGAACATCGTTCCCGCCTGACGCTGACGCGCACTTCGTAGCTGGGGCCCGCACCTTGGGTGCGGGCCCCAGCTCGTTCTGTTTCCGGGGAGAGCACTCCCCGATGACCTGATGCGACACCCCGGTGGTTCTGCCCGGAGCGTGTCCCTCTTTCTTTCTTGACCGGCCGCTCCCGGAATAAATCCGGCGGCCGGAATTATGTTTAATCCCCCCGGCCGTTCCTGCAATTCTCGACGCTGTTCCGCGTCGTGAGAATTCCTCGATACGCGCCGCATCGAGGAAGGTTCTTCATGAACCGCTCAAGTCGCACGAACAGCCGATACGCGGGCGGCGCCCGACCCGCGTCCGCCGGCCGGTCCTACTCCAGGGGCGGCGGCTCCTCCCGGCGCCCCGCCGCGCTCCAGGGAGAATTCGCCCTCCCGGTCACCGTCACCCCCGCCCTGCCCCCCGTCGAGGACTTCGGCGCGCTCGGGCTGCCGGACACGGTGGTGCAGACCCTCACCCGGCTGGGTGTCACCGCGCCGTTCCCGATCCAGGCGGCCACGCTGCCCAACTCGCTCGCGGGCCGTGACGTCCTCGGCCGCGGGCGCACCGGTTCCGGCAAGACCCTCGCGTTCGGCCTCGCCGTGCTCGCCCGCACCGCGGGTCAGCGCGCCGAGCCGCGCCGCCCCCTCGCCCTGATCCTCGTGCCCACCCGGGAACTGGCCCAGCAGGTGACCGACGCGCTCACCCCGTACGCCAAGGCGGTGCGGCTGCGGCTGGCCACCGTCGTCGGCGGCATGTCGATCGGCAGGCAGGCCGGTGCCCTGCGCGCCGGTGCCGAGGTCGTCGTCGCGACCCCCGGCCGGCTCAAGGACCTCATCGAGCGCCGCGACTGCCAGCTCGACCAGGTCGCCGTCACCGTCCTGGACGAGGCCGACCAGATGGCCGACATGGGCTTCCTGCCCCAGGTCACCGAGCTGCTCGACCAGGTGCGCCCCGGCGGTCAGCGGATGCTGTTCTCCGCCACCCTGGACCGCAACGTCGACCTCCTGGTCCGCCGCTACCTGAGCGACCCGGTCGTCCACTCGGTCGACCCGTCGGCGGGCGCCGTCACCACGATGGAGCACCACGTGCTGCACATCCACGGCGCCGACAAGTACGCCGCGACGACCGAGATCGCCGCGCGCGACGGGCGGGTCATCCTCTTCCTCGACACCAAGCACGCCGTCGACCGGCTCACCACCCATCTGCTCAACAGCGGGGTGCGGGCGGCGGCGCTGCACGGCGGCAAGTCCCAGCCGCAGCGCACGCGGACGCTCGCCCAGTTCAAGTCCGGCCAGGTCACCGCGCTCGTCGCCACGAACGTCGCGGCGCGCGGCATCCACGTCGACGACCTCGACCTCGTCGTCAACGTCGACCCGCCGGCCGACCACAAGGACTACCTGCACCGCGGCGGCCGCACCGCGCGCGCCGGTGGTTCCGGCAGCGTCGTCACGCTGGTCACCTCGGCGCAGCGGCGCGACATGAGCCGGCTGATGGCCGCGGCGGGCATCACCCCGCAGACCGCGCAGGTGCGTTCCGGCGAGGCCGAGCTGACCCGCATCACCGGTGCCCGGACCCCCTCGGGCGTCCCCGTGACCATCGCCGCCCCGCCGAGGGAGAGCTCCGGACGCCCGGGCTCCCCCTCCCGTGGCCGGCGCCCGCGCGACGGGCGTGCCCGCCGCGCCTACGCCTCCCGTTCGGGTGGCGCCGCGCAGGGCCCCTCGCAGAGCAAGGCCGCCTGACACCGGCGGTCACCGCCCCCGTCCGGCTCTCCCTCTCCCCCCTCCCCACCTGTGAGGCACCATGCGCTGTGTCATCGCCCGTTTCCCCTTCGACCTCTTCAAGAGCGAGGTCGAGCAGACCATGAAGGGCGTCAAGCCCGAGCCCGTCACCGGTGAATCCGTGATCATCGGGCGTCGTCACTACCCCGTCAAGCAGGTGGGGGAGGCGATCACCCGGCAGGACCGGCGCGACTTCTCCGCGCAGGAGGTCACCCGGGCGCTGAGCGGCCTCGGCTTCACCTGCCGCCCCGCGCCCGCGCCCGTCGTGCCCGAGCCCGTCGTGTCGGAGACCTGGCCCACCTCGGTGGTCTAGGGCGTGTTTCGAAAGTCCCGTCTGCCTGGCGACGCCTGGCACGCACGCTCGCCGCGTTGTCGGGATCGCCCCGATACCACCAGTATCGGGGCGACCCTCCGCCTTGCGATCGCACGCACCAGACGCCGCCAGGCCCGCCCTGCGGGCGGACGACGCTACTTTCGAAACACGCCCTAGGACGCCCGCGGTCAGGGTGTCCGGCGTACGGCGCGACCCGCGAGGGTGGCCGTGCGCCGGCCGTCCCGCATGACGAACCTGCCGTCGATCAACACGTGCGGGATGCCGGTCGGCAGCGTGCGCGGTGCCGCGAAGGTGGAGCCCGCCGCGACCGTCTCCGGGTCGAAGAGCACCAGGTCGGCCCGGTACCCCTCGCGGACCAGGCCCCGGTCGGGCAGGCGGAGGCGGGCGGCGGGCCGCGCGGTGAGGTGGGCGACCGTCTCTTCGAGCGACATGACGCCCAACTCCCGCGCGTAGCGCCCGAGATACCGCGGGAACGTGCCGTACGCGCGCGGGTGCGGCTTGACGCCCCGCAGGATGCCGTCGCTGCCGCCCGTGTGCACGCGATGCCGCATGATCGCTCGTACGTTCTCCTCGTGGCCGACGTGCTGGAGGATGGTCGAGCCCAGCCTGTCGTCGATCAGCAGGCGCCGCGCGGTCGCCCAAGGGCCCTCGCCCCGCGCGTCGGCGAGGCTCCGGACCGTCTGGCCGACACAGGAGGCGAGCGCCGGGTCGTTGACCCCGGATATCTCGATCGTGTCCCACTCGACGGGCACCCCGTGGCAGCCGTCGGCGCCCACGACCTCCATGTGGTGGCGGATCTTCTCGGCGGTCGCGTCGTCCCGCAGCCGGGCGAGGATCGCGTCGGGCCCGCCTTCCCCCGCCCAGCTGGGCAGCAGCGCGACGAGCGTGGTGCAGCCGGGGGTGTAGGGATACGTGTCCAGGGTGATGTCCGCCCCCTGCGCGAGGGCCTCGTCCAGGAGGGCGAGCAGATCGGGCGCCTTGCCCTTGTTCACGCCGAAGTTCATGGTGGCGTGCGCGAGGTGGAGGGGGCAGCGCGCGGTGCGGGCGAGGGTCACCATCTCCTCGTACGCCTGGAGGGCGCCCGCGCCGTAACTGCGGTGATGGGGGCAGTAGTAGCCCTTGTGGGCGGCCACCACCCGGCACAGCTCGGTCAGTTCGGAGTCGTCGGCGTACATGCCGGGCGTGTACGTGAGCCCCGACGACATGCCCACGGCGCCCTGGCGCATCCCCTCGGCGACGAGCTGCCGCATCCGGTCCAGCTCGGCGGGGGTCGCGGGGCGGTCGTCCCAGCCCAGCGCGTACATCCGGACGGTGCCCTGCGGGACGAGGTACGCGGCGTTCACCGCGATGCCGTCCCCGCCGTGCGCGGTGTCGAGCGCGTCGAGGTAGCCGCCGACGGTGCGCCACGTGAAGTCGATGTCGCCGCCGTCGCCGTTCCAGCCGGTGATGGCGCGGCGGACCCCGGCGAGCGTGCGGTCGTCGACGGGGGCGTAGCTCAAGCCGTCCTGGCCGATGACCTCCAGCGTGACGCCCTGGGCGGCCTTCGCGGTGTGCGCGGGGTCCCGGAGCAGGGCGAGATCGCTGTGGGCGTGCATGTCGATGAAGCCGGGCGCCAGCGCGAGGCCCTCGGCGTCCAGGGTCCGGCGCGCCGTCGGGCGGGGGCCGGGGCCTGCCCGCTCCTCGCGGATCTCGGCGATCCTGCCCTCGCGTACGCCGATGTCGGCGCGGTACGAGGCACCGCCGGTGCCGTCGATGACGCGTACGTCCCGGATCACCAGGTCCATGGGGTGTCTCTCTCTCGTCCGCGCGGCGCCTGCGAAGTGCCTGTGAGGTGCCTGCGCGGTGCCTGTGAGGTGTCCGGGGGCCCCGGCGTCGGCTCAGAAGAACGTGCGGACGTAGTCCACGACCGTCCCCCCGTCGGTCACCACCGGAATCAGCTGCCACTTGTCGAAGGCCGTGCACGGGTGCGAGAGCCCGAGGCCCACCCAGTCGCCCACGGCGAGGTCGGCCTCCGGGGAGGTCCGCAGCCAGCCGTGCTGGTCGGACAGGCCCGTGACCGTGATGCCGGCCGCGGGGCGCTCCACGCCGTCCCGGCGCACGACCCGCGCCGAGGGCAGATCGAGGTCGTACGCCGCGTCCCGCTTGCCCGCGTTGATGAACGCCTGCTCGACCGAGGGCCGCGACACCACCTGCGCCCAGAGCCGGAACGCCGGCTCGAGACCGCCCTCGTCGGGGACGCGGTTGAACGGCGTCAGCCGCTGGTAGTGGCCGTCGTCGTGGGAGACGTACGCGCCCGAGCGCAGCAACTTCAGGACCGGCGCGGACAGTTCCGGGATCTCGGCGAACACCGAGGCCACCGCGTCGAACCAGGCGCTGCCGCCGGCGCTGACCACGACCTCGGGCAGGTCGGTGAACCGCCCCGCCGCGTCCAGCTCGACGAGCAGGCCGACGAGCCGCCGCAGCCAGGCCGTGACCCGCTCCGTGGAGGGCTGCGGCACCTCGCCCTCGTAACCGGCGACGCCGACGAGACGCAGCGTGTCCGCGCCCGCGACGGCGTTCGCGATCTCCAGGCACTCGGCCTCGGTCCGCACGCCGGTGCGCGCCTCGTCGCCCGCCGCCAGTTCGAGCACGACGTCCACGGGCCGGGTCGCGCCCGCCTCGCTCAGGGCGGCGTGCATCAGCTCCACACCGCGTACGGAGTCGACGTAGCAGAGGAAGCGGAAGGAGGGGTCGGCGTCCAGTTCGCCCGCGAGGCGGCGCAGTGCCGCCGCGTCGACCAGTTCGTTCGCGAGGAAGATCCGCGAGATGCCGAACGCCCGTGCCACGTGCACCTGGTGGGGCACGGCCAGGGTGATGCCCCACGCCCCGTGCTCGATCTGCCGGGCGAACAGCTGCGGGGCCATCGACGTCTTGCCGTGCGGCGCGAAGGCGAGGCCGTGCCGCTTCGCGTACGTCTCCATGAGCGCGAGGTTGTGCTCCAGGCGCTCGGCGGACAGGGCGAGGACGGGGGTGGTGAAGCCGCCGGTGAACAGGTTCCGGCGCTCGGCCGCCAGCTCGCCGACGGTGCGGCCCGTCGCGTCCGGGGGAAGCCCCTTGAAGCGGTGGTCGACCCGCTCGTCCGCGAGCGCGGCCAGCGGATCGACGGGACGTCCGACGGTGTGGTCGGCGGCGTGGTCGGCGGCCATGGGCGCCTCCTCCAGAGGTGCGTTGCATTATGTGCAACGTTCATTGCGTATGTCGCGTACTGCTGTCTAACATCCGAGCCAACGCCGGGTCAACGGGTCCGGGGAGCCGGTTGAGGAGCTGGAGAACGTGACCGCACAGGCAGCCGCGAAGGCGTCCGCACCGCCGGCCGTGGACGTCGTGGCGCTCGGCGAGTCCATGGTCACCTTCCTGCCCGCGCGCCCCGGCCGCCTCGCCGACGTGCCCTCCTTCGACCGCGGGATCGGCGGCGCCGAGTCCAACGTCCTGTGCGCCCTCGCCGCGGCCGGGCACACCACCCGCTGGGTCAGCCGCGTCGGCGCCGACGGCTTCGGCGACCACCTCGTGGCGGCCGTCGCCCGCTACGGCGTCGACACCTCCGCCGTCGGCCGCGACCCGCACCGCCCCACCGGCGTCTACTTCCGCACCGCCGACGACCGCGACTGCGACACCCACGAGGTCGTCTACTACCGCGCGGGCTCGGCCGCCTCCGCCATGGCGCGGGGCTCCGTCGACGAGGGCGCGCTCGCCTCGGGCCGCGTGCTGCACCTGACGGGCATCACGCCCGCCCTCTCCGCCGACTGCCTCGACCTGGTGCGCCACCTGTGCGCCCGGCGCGAGGATCGGGCCCCGCTCGTCTCCTTCGACGTCAACCACCGCCCCGGGCTGTGGCGGAACCGTTCCGGCGCCGGAGCGGACGTCCTCCTCGGCCTCGCCCGGGGTGCGGATCTCGTCTTCGTCGGCGAGGACGAGGCCGCGGCCGCCTGGGGCATCACCGGCGGCCCCGAGGCCCTGCGCGCCGCCCTGCCCGAACCCGCCACCCTGGTCGTCAAACAGGGCGGCCGCGGAGCCACCCTCTTCCGGCACGGCGAGGAGCCCGTCTTCCAGGCCGCCCCGCGCGTGGACGTCGTCGCGTCCGTCGGCGCCGGTGACGCCTTCGCCGCCGGCTTCCTCTCCGCCACCCTGCGCGGCCTGGGCGCCGCCCGGCGGCTGCGGCACGGCCACCTGATGGCCGCCGCCGCCCTCACCGTCCCCGGCGACCTCGCCCGGCCCTGCGCCCGCGCACACGCCGACCGCCTCGCCGCCCTCGACGACGCCGCCTGGGAGACACTGCGACTCGGACCCGGCTGGACGGCGAACGCGCCGGAGGAGACCGGCGGCGCCGCTCCGGAGGAGCCCGGTGCCGACGCTCCGGAGGAGCCCGGGGCCGAGGAGGAGGTACGTACCCCATGAGCCAGACCGTCGACCGCGCGCTGTCGATCCTGCCGCTGCTCGCCGAGGGCCCCGCCGACCTCGGCCAGGTCGCCGACCGGCTCGGCGTCCACAAGTCCACGGCGCTGCGGCTGCTGCGCACCCTCCACGAACACGGCCTGGTCTTCCGCCAGTCCGACCAGCGCTACCGCCTCGGCGCGCGCCTGTTCGCCCTCGCCCAGGAGGCCGTCGAGAACCTCGACGTACGCGAGATCGCCCACCCCCACCTCCTCGCCCTCAACGAGAAGTGCGGCCACACGGTCCACCTCGCCGTCCACGAGGACGGCGAGGTCCTCTACATCGACAAGGTCGAGAGCCGCTACCCGGTGCGGATGTACTCCCGTATCGGCAAACCGGTGGCCATCACGGTCGCCGCCGTCGCCAAGCTCCTGCTCGCCGACTTCCCCGAGGCCGAGCGCCGCGCCCTCGCGGAGAAGCTCGACTACCCCACCTACACGTCCCGTTCGACACCCAACGCCGGCGCGTTCCTGCGCGAGCTGGACAAGGTGCGCGAACAGGGCTGGGCCACCGACCTCGGTGGCCACGAGGAGTCCATCAACTGCGTCGGGGCCCCCATCCGCGGCGCGGACGGCCGCGTCGTCGCCGCCATGTCGGTCTCCGCGCCGAACGTCGTCGTCACCGCCGAGGAACTCCTCGCCCTGCTCCCGCTGGTGCGCCGCACGGCGGACGCCATCAGCCGGGAGTACTCCGGCAAGTCACCCCTGAAGGAAGCCTGAACGTCCATGAGCGAGCCCACCGTGAAGACAGCCCTCACCCCGGCCACCCACACCACCCCGCCCGCGAAGTTCTCCCACGGCGTCAAGAAGGGCAACATCCTCCAGGTCGCCGGCCAGGTCGGCTTCCTGCCGGCCGAGGAGGGCAAGGCCCCCACCCCGGCGGGCCCCACCCTGCGCGAGCAGACCCTCCAGACCTTCGCCAACGTCAGGGCGATCCTCGAGGAGGGCGGCGCCACCTGGGACGACGTGATGATGATGCGCGTCTACCTCACGGACGTGGACCACTTCGCGGAGATGAACGACATCTACAACGAGTACTTCGAGCAGCAGGGCCTCACGGCTCCCGCCGCGGCCCGCACCACCGTCTACGTGGGTCTGCCCAAGGGCCTGCTCATCGAGATCGACGCGCTCGCCGTCCTCGGCTGACCCGCATCCCCCTCCCCCTCCTGCAAGCCGTACGTCGTCACGGCACGGCGCCCCGTCCGCACGGGGCGCCGTGCCGCGATCCCCCCTGCCCCGAAAGCCTTATGCCCTTACGAGGTCCACGATGTCCCCGTCCCACACCGCCGTGCTCGCGGCCGCCCCCGCCGCGCAGACACCACCCCACACCGGTGGCCTCCTCGCCCTGATCGACGGCACGGCGGGCCTGCTGACCGTCGCCGCGCTCGGCATCGCCCTGCTGCTCTTCCTGATCATCAAGGTCCGGCTCCAGCCCTTCGTGGCGCTGCTCGCGGTCTCCGTGGCCGTCGGCCTCGCGGCCGGCCTCTCCGTCACCGAACTCTTCGGCACGGTCCAGAGGTCCGACGCCGTCTCGGTCGTCGAGTCGGGCATGGGCGGCATCCTCGGGCATGTGGCGATCATCATCGGCCTCGGCACGATGCTCGGCGCGATCCTCGAGGTGTCGGGCGGCGCGGAGGTGCTGGCGTCGCGCCTGCTGGGCCTGTTCGGCGAGAAGCGCGCCCCGCTGGCCATGGGCCTGACCGGGCTGATCTTCGGCGTCCCGGTCTTCTTCGACGTGGGCATCTTCGTCCTGGCCCCCCTCGTCTACGCCGCCGCCAAGCGCAGCGGCAAGTCGATCCTGCTCTACTGCCTGCCGCTCCTCGCGGGCCTGTCCATGACCCATGCCTTCCTGCCCCCGCACCCGGGCCCGGTGGCCGCCGCCGGACTGCTGAAGGTGGACCTCGGCTGGGTCATCCTGATGGGCGTCGTCTGCGGCCTGCCGGCGGTGCTCGCCGCCTGGGCGTACGCCGCGTGGATCGGCAGGCGCATCTTCGTGCCGGTCCCGCAGGACATGGTCGAGGCCGCCGAGGAGGCGAAGGCGGCGGTGGCCGCCGAGCAGCGTGCGGCCGGGGTGAGCCCGCAGGAGAAGCCGGTGCCGCTGGGCACCGTCTTCGCGATCATCGGCACACCGCTCGTCCTGATCCTCCTGGCGACCTTCTCCTCCATAGCCTTCGACCCCTCGACGCCCCGCTCGGTCATCGAGTTCTTCGGCAGCCCGTTCGTGGCCCTGACCATCGCCCTGTTCATGGCCTACTACTTGCTGGGCATCCGGCGCGGCTGGTCCCGCAAGTCCCTGGAACGGGTGTCGACCTCGTCCCTGAAGCCGGTCGGCAACATCCTGCTGGTGGTCGGCGCGGGCGGTGTCTTCGGCGCGGTCCTGAAGGCGGGCGGCGTCGCGAAGGCCCTCTCGGACACCTTCCAGGACGTGGGCCTGCCGGTCATCGTCCTCGCCTACCTGCTCTCCCTCGTCCTGCGCGTCGCCCAGGGCTCGGCGACGGTGGCGATCGTCACGACGGCGGGCATCGTGGCCCCGCTGCTCGCGGAGGGCGACTACTCGCAGGCCTTCGTCGCACTGGTCATCATGGCGATCTCGGCGGGCTCCATCTTCGCCTCGCACGTGAACGACGGCGGCTTCTGGATGGTCGCGAAGTACTTCGGCATCTCGGAACGGGACACCCTCAAGACGTGGACGATCCTGGAATCGGTCCTGTCCCTGGCGGGCTTCGCGGCGGCGGCGGTCGTGAGCGTCTTCGTGTAGTTCCGAGCGGCGCCCGCGACCGGCCGTGGATGTTGACGTCGGCGTCACGGCAGGGCGTCCCGTCGCGCTGGCCGGCCGAGGAAAATCGGGTGCGGGCGGGTGTTGCGATGTTGTGGGATGCGGGGCATGAGGATCGTTCTGGGCGAGACCGGTGTCGACGGGCTGAGCCGGGTCGTGGATGTCCTTCGCGGGTGGCAGGACGACCGCGCGCCGTTGCAGCTCCATCCGGGAGACCTCGGCTGGGCCTGGGCGCTGGGGGCGGAGAGGCTGGCCGCGGCCGTCCGTACCTGGAGCGTGGACGGACGGATCATCGCCGTCGGATACCTGGACGGCCCTGATGTGCTGCGCCTGACGACCGCGCCGGATCTGCGACAGGACGGTGAGCTGGCGCGCCGGCTGCTGGCGGACCTCGATGATCCGGGGCGCGGGGTCCTGCCCGCCGGGAAGGTCGGCATCGAGGTCCCCGACGGCGCCCTGCTCCGCGAGGTCCTCCTGGCGGCGGGCTGGCTTCCGGACGAGCCGTGGACGCCGCTGCGCCGCGACCTCGCCGAGCCGGTGCGGGACTGCGGCCTGCGGATCGAGGTGGCCGGTCCGCGGACGGCGGGGGTGCGGACCGCGGTGCATCGCTCGGCGTTCGGCAGCCCGGCGTTCACCGAGGAGATCTGGCACGTCCTCGCGGCCGGGCCGGTCTATGCCGACGCCCGCTGCCTGATCGGCTACGACGACCAGGGCAACGCGGTGGCCGCGGCGACGGTCTGGTCGGCCGGGCCCGGCAGGCCCGGCCTGCTGGAGCCGGTGGGCGTGCACGCCGACCACCGCGGTCGCGGACACGGGACGGCGATCAGCGTCGCCGCCGCGGCGGCGCTGCGTGAACTGGGTGCCTCAAGCGCACTCGTCAGCACCCCGACCTCGAACGCTGCCGCCGTCGCCGCCTACAGGGCCGCCGGATACGAGCCGTCGTCCGAACGACTGGACCTCGGCCGAGCCGCCTGAGAACGGTCGGGCCGCCCCGATGGGCCCGAACGCCCGGTGAGGAAGCGTCACCGAAGCGTTCGGGCGGGTCCGTCCACGGTGTCAACTAGTGCAGTACTGCTGCTCCTTGCCGATGGACCGGTACATGCAGTCCGCGTTCTCCAGGAGTTGCAGGACCGCGTCGCGGTTGCGCGAGGTCTCGCGTTCGATCACCTCGTCGGGCGGGTAGAAGCCGCCGCCGCCCGACGACGGGTACATCTCGAAGGTGTAGCTGAAGATCTTCTGGCTGCCCCACAGCCAGTCGTCGATCGAACCGTCCGTGATGTACAGGTCGCTGGACTGCTCGGGCGTGTAGCCGTTGCTCGCGGCCATCTTCCTGCCGACGGCGGCGTGCGCGTCCCGGTCGTCCTGGGTCAGGCCCGCGGCGGTGTCGGCGTACGTGTAGCCGTAGGGCCACAGCACCAGCTCGCTGTAGGTGTGGAAGTCGATGCCGGCCCTGATCTGCTGCTTGCCGCCCACGACCCGGGTGCGCACGAAGTCCGCGACGACCTTCACCTCGGGCGCCGACTCGGCGGCACTGCCCCGGTAGGTGTCCGAGCCGGTGGAGCCGGAGGAACCGCCGCAGCAGCCCCACTTGTAGCCCCAGTTGCGGTTCAGGTCCGTGCCGACGCTGGACGAGCCGGCGTTGGGCTGGCGGTTCTTGCGCCAGCTGCGGTACGAGCCGGTGGCGATGTCGTACTCGCCGCCGTCCGGGTTCACGTCCGGCACGACCCAGATCTCGCGGGAGTCGACCATCTTCTTGACGCGGGCGTCCGTGGCGTAGTCGTCGCCCAGCTCGCGCATCAGGTAGAGCGCCATCTCGACCGTGAGGTGCTCACGGGCGTGCTGGTGGTGGGTGAAGAGGACCTCGGGCTCGGCCTCGTCGGTGGCGACGTTGTCGCTGATCTTGATGGCGACGATGTCGCGGCCCGCGTAGGACCTGCCGATGACCCGCTTGCTGATCAGGTCGGGGTGGGCCGCGATGTACTGGTCGATCGCGGCGTTCATCTCGGCGTAGTTGTGGTACTTCGCGTCGGCGGGCGGGAAGTCCATGGGCTCCACCGCCTTGCCGTCCGTACGCTTCGGGGGTCCGGCCAGGGCCTTGAGGGCGTAGCCGGACTCCCTGAGCCGGGCCGCCTCGCGGCCGTCGGCGGAGACGACCACCGAGCGGGCGTGGACCTCGTCGACGGCGACCCCGGTACGGGCCAGCGCGGTCCGCGCGGCACGGCCGTCGGTCAGGGGGATCTCGTACTGGCGTATCGCCTCGTCGTCCGACCCCGTGCTCTTCGCGCCGGGGTCGGCGGGGTCGGCGGGCGCGGCGGTGGCGGTGAGGGGGGCCACGGCGAGGGCGAGAAGGGCCGCGAGGGTCGCGGATCTTCTGCCGCGTATGCGGAGCCGCATGAAGTCTCCTCAGGGGTGGGGGGTGATTCAGTGCGACGTGTGCGGTGGGGGAGTGCGGGATGCGGGGTGCGGTGGCGCGGGCGGAAGCGTGCGCCGGGTGCGGTGGCGCGTGCCGGAGCGTGCGCCGGGTGTGATGCGGGCTGTGATGCGGGGTGCGCCGCCCCATCGTCAATGCGTGGCATGCCCCCGTCAACACTGTCTTCGGCCAACCCACTTGTGCCGCGCGCCGCGATGCGCTTTCTTGATCGGCATGGCTGAAACCACAGACAGTGGCACCACCGCCGACGCGACGGCACCCCAGCCGCGCAAGTCGAGCTGGAAGTACATCGGCCCCGGCATCGTCGTCGCCGCGACCGGAGTGGGCGCGGGCGACCTCGTCGCCACCCTCATCGCGGGCAGCAACTTCGGCTACACCCTGTTGTGGGCCGCGGTGATCGGCTGCGTCGTGAAGATCTCCCTCGCCGAGGCCGCCGGCCGCTGGCACCTGGCCACCGGACGCACCCTCTTCGACGGCTGGGCGAGCCTCGGCCGCTGGACGACGTGGTTCTTCGTCGCCTACGTCGTGATCTGGGGGTATGTCTACGGAGCGGCCGCCATGTCCTCCTCCGGGCTGCCCCTCCAGGCGCTCTTCCCCGACGTCATGGCATTGAAATGGTGGGCGATCCTGACCGGCATCGTCGGGCTCGTCTTCGTCTGGTTCAACAAGTACGCCGTCTTCGAGAAGGTCATGACGGTCCTCGTCGGCATCATGTTCGTCGTCACCGTCTATCTCGCAGTCCGCGTCACCCCGCACCTGGGCGACGCCTTCGCCGGCCTGCTGCCCGTCCTGCCCGACGAGAAGGACTCGATCCTCAACACGCTCGGCCTGATCGGCGGCGTCGGCGGCACCATCACCCTCGCGGCGTACGGCTACTGGGTCAACGCCAAGGGGTGGACCGACACCCGATGGATGAAGGTGATGCGGCTCGACAACCGCGTCGCCTACATCACCACCGGCATCTTCGTCGTCGCCATGCTCTTCGTCGGCGCCGAGATGCTGCACTCCGCGAACGTCGCCATCGCCAGCGGCGACAAGGGGCTCGTACAGCTCTCCGACATCCTGGAGAAGGAGTACGGCCAGGGCACCGCCAAGCTGTTCCTCGTCGGCTTCTTCGCCACGTCGTTCACCTCGCTGATCGGCGTGTGGCACGGCGTGAGCCTGATGTTCGCGGACTTCGTCGAGCGCTACCGCAAGCAGCGGGCGGGCGCCGACTCCACCGCGCTCAGTGGCCAGGAGGTGGCCTCGGGCGCCCGCGAGAAGTCGGTGCCGTTCCGCGCCTACCTGCTCTGGTTGACCTTCCCGCCGATGATCCTGCTCTTCCAGGGGCAGCCGTTCCGGCTCATCATCCTCTACGGCGTCCTCGGCGCGGCCTTCATGCCGTTCCTGTCGCTCACGCTGGTCTGGCTGCTCAACTCCAGCCGCACACCGCGGGAATGGCGCAACGGCCGGCTCAGCAACGGCATGCTGGCCATCGCGGGGCTGCTGTTTCTCGTGCTGTGCGTCAAGCAGATCGCCGACCAGGACTGGAGCAGCTTCTTCTAACCCCGTACGCCCCTGCGCACCCCCGGTACACCCCTCCGTACATCCCCCCGCACGCCCCTCGTACATCCCGCTCGAACACCTCACCCCGGACACCCCGCTTCCCGGTACGCGACCGTCACCTCCACGTGAACACTGGGAAGTTGGGTGTCGGGGCGGGCCCCGCCTGGATATGGTGCTGAGGCCGAGGAGAAGTGCAGGGGGAGCCTCAGGGGGGCGCGCATGCCGACCGCCGTAGCCGTCACCGGCCCCGACCTCGTGCTGCCCTCGCCCGACCGGCACACCCCCTCGGCCGCCGTCCTGCAGTCCGCCGTGCGGTCCCCGCGGACGTACTCGCTGGACCAGGCGCTCACCGAGATGGACACGCTCGTCGAGCACCACGGCTATGTGATCGTCCTGTGCCCCGCCTCCACGCCCGCGTCCGTCACCCGGCGCCTGTACGCGGTCCGCTCCATCCTGGAGAGCGACCGGATCGCCTTGCTGCGCCCGGAGCTGCCGCCGCTGGGCCTCGCCGTGCTCGCCCTCCAGCTGCGCCAGCTGTCGAGCTGCGACTTCAGCCCCGGCGTCCTCGCCTCCGCCGCCCGCCTGCTGTCCCACTACATCTACGCGGGCGCCCTGCTCGGCTCCGTCGCCCGCCTCGACCGCGTCCCCGTCTCCCTCCAGTCGCACGCCAAGTCCTGGCTGCCCGGCGCCCAGTTCGCGGTCCTCGCCACACCCCGGCCCGAGCTGGTGAAGGTCTCGGGCACCGGCCCGCGCACCAGCCTGCCCGGCCCCGGCTTCGGTACGAAGATGCTGTACGCCCCGGGGCAGCTGGCACCCGCCTGGGTCACCGGCACCCTGGCCCCCGCCTGGCACGCCCAGGGCGTCGAGGAAGTCCGCCTGCCGGCCGAGTCCACGCGCTGGTGGGCCACCGGCAGGCTCGTCGAGTTCGCCGCCGCCATCCCCGACATCTCCGTCCTGTACCAACTGGTGTCGTCCGTGCGACGCGAGGACTGCCACTGGTGCGGACTCGAAATCATCGGCGACCGCTGCGCGTTCTGCGCCGCCCCGCTGCCGCCGCCCGAGGAACGCCCCGACCGGCCCGCCCGTGCCCTCCTGCCCCGCGGCGCCCCCTAGCCGCACCCCGCCGCGCCCGAGCCCGCCTGCCCCGTCCGCGTCTCCGCTCCAGCCGCACCCCGCCCGCCCCGTCCGCGACCTACGACCGTTTACGCGCCACCCCGCTCACTGTCCGTAGCCACTCGCACTCGATCGAGGTAGTCCGGCCCATGAACTCACGCCAGCGCCGCGGCGTCATCCTGCTGGTCCTGTCGGTCCTGTGCGCGTTCGGCGCGTTCGCGGGCGTCCTGTCGGTGATCCGCGACGTGAACTCGAAGGTGGGCCCCGAGGTCGCCGCGTACAAGCTCAAGGGGGACATCGCGCCCTACAAGGAGCTGAGCGCCGAGCAGTTCGAGAAGGTCGAGATGCCGAAGCGGTGGCTCTCCGACAACGCCGTCACCGACCTGCGCCAGATCCGCGGCAAGATCGCCGTCACCCAGCTGCGCGAGGGCTCGCTCCTCCAGTCCGACATGATCGTCAAGCGCCCCGAGCTCGGCCCGGGCCAGCAGGAGATCGCCATCATGATCGACGCGGCCACCGGCGTCGCGGGCAAGATCACGCCCGGTTCGACGGTCAACATCTACGCCACCTTCAAGGGCGAGAGCGACAAGGCGAAGGACCAGTCCAAAGTCATCGTGGAAGGCGCCAAGGTGCTCGACGTCGGCAAGCTGACCCCGCTCGAACCCGACCAGGACGACCGTACGCGCCGCCGGGCGTCCGAGGCCGTCCCGATCACCTTCGCCCTCGGCACGGCGGACGCGCAGCGCGTCGCGTACGCCGAGTCGTTCGCCACGCACGTCCGCCTCGCCCTCATCGGCGCGGGCGGCGACCCGACCGTGCCGCCGCGCGATCGCACGTACACCCTCGACGAGGACAAGTAGGAGGTCTCATGGCCACTCGGATCCTGCCGGCCGTCGGGGACATCGAGGCCGCCCGCGCCCTGTCCACGCTCACCGGGCAGCTGCCCGACGCCGAACCCGCCCTGCCCGTCGGGGACTCGACCGCGCTGCTCGACACCCTCGCCCGGCTCGCCGCCGAGTCGGTCGACGAGCTGCCGGAGGTCGTCCTCGTCCACGAGCGGATCGGGCCGGTCCCGGCGCTCGACCTCATCCGCGACCTCGTGCTGCGCTTCCCCGCCGTCGGCGTCGTTCTGCTCGCCGCCGACACCAGCCCGGGCACCCTCACGGCAGCCATGGACTCCGGGGCACGCGGCATCGTCGGCTTCCCGCTCGCCTACGAGGCCCTCGCCGAACGGGTCCAGGCCGCCGCCGCCTGGTCCGCCGGCATGCGCCGCCACCTCGGCAGCGGCGGCGGGCTCGAACTGTACGGCGGCACGGCCGGCCCCGGGGCGCCCGGCGCGGGCACCGTCGTCGCCGTCAGCGGGGCGAAGGGCGGCGTCGGCACCACCGTGACCGCCGTGCAACTCGCCCTCGCCGCCCAGGCGTCGGGCCGCACCACCGCGCTCCTCGACCTCGACCTCCAGTCCGGGGACGTCGCCTCCTACCTGGACGTGCAGTTCCGCCGCTCGGTCACCGACCTCGCCGCCATCAGCGACATCACGCCCCGCATCCTCCAGGACGCCGTCTACACCCACGAGAGCGGCGTCGGCCTGCTCCTCGCCCCCGCCGAGGGCGAGCGGGGCGAGGAGGTCACCGACCGCGTCGCCCGGCAGATCCTCGCCGCCCTGCGCGCCCGCTACGACGTCGTCGTCATCGACTGCGGGGCCTACGTCACCGCCGCGGGCGCCGTCGCCGTCGAGCTCGCCGACCACGCCCTGCTGCTCCTCACCCCGGACGTCGTCGCCGTACGCGCCGCCAAACGCATGGTGCGGCTGTGGGACCGCCTCCAGATCCGCAAGGCCGAGGAGACCCTCACCGTCGTCAACCGCCACGGCAAGGGCACGGAGATCCAGCCCTCCCTGGTGGAGCGCGTCACCGGCACCCGGGTGGCCCGCACCACCGTGCCGGCCGCCTTCAAGGAACTGCGGGCCGCGGTCGACGCGGGCCGCATGCAGGACCTGGAGAGCCGCTCCACGGTCAAACAGGCGCTGTGGGGGCTCGCGGGCGAACTGGGGATCGTCGAAGGGGCGCCCGCGGGCGGCGGGAAGCGGAGCGGGATCGCCCTGCGCAGGAAGGCGGCGGGCGGCGACCGGGGCGCCGTCACGCTGGAGTTCGCCGGGATGTTCCCCCTGCTGCTCGTCGTCATGACGATCCTGTGGCAGTGCGCGCTGTACGGCTACACGTACTCCCTCGCCGGCAACGCGGCGGACGAGGCGGCGCGGGCTGCCACCGCGGCGCACGCGGCGGGGGAGGGCGAGGCCGCCGCCTGCTCCGCCGCGGGCCAGGAGCATCTGCCCGGCGCCTGGCAGGACGCGGCGATCACCTGCACGGACGAGGGCACGGTCTGGAAGGCCCGCGTCTCGGTGGACGTACCGGTGTTCTTCCCCGGCTTCGACGCGGGATGGCGCGTGGACGGGGAAGCGGGCGCGGCGAAGGAGGGGGATGAGGGATGAGGGCGCCGGGGCGTTCACGGGGGCGGGGGCGTTCCTTTGGGCGGGGGCGTCTCCGGGGGCCGGACCGGCTCCGGGACGGGGGCTCGGGCGGGGGGCTGCGGCGTGGGGGGTGTGACCCACGCCGGGACCGGCGCGGTGGCTCGGGCTGGGGCCTGCACCGTCGGTGGTGTGACCCGGACCGGGGCCGGGGCCGGGGTGGTGGCTTCGGCGGGGGCCTGCGCCGTCGGCGGTGTGACCCGGGCCGGGGCCCGGGCGGTGGCTTCGGCGGGGGACCGTGGCGTCGCCGGTACGACGACCAGGGGGTCTCCATCCTGGAGTTCGCCGGGTTCCTGCCGGTCCTGCTGCTCGTCGGCCTCGCCGCCATCCAGCTGGGTCTGGTGGGCTACGCCGCCAACCAGGCCGGCTCCGGCGCCCGCGCGGCGGCCCGCGCGGCGTCCCAGGGCGACTCGGGGCAGGCGGCGGGCGCGGCGGCCATGGACGGCGGTCTCAGCTCTTCCATCGCGGTCGGCTCGGGCGGCGACACGACGACCGCCACGGTCGAAGTCCAGGTACCGACACTGCTGCCCTTCGTGGACGCGGGCTGGAGCGTCACCAAGGAGGCCACGATGCCCAACGACGACGACGCCGAGTACTGAGACCCGCCGACCACGGAGACCCGCATACCACCGAGACCTGGTGCGACTCACCGAGACCAGCCGACCACCGAGACCTGATGCGACCCACCGAGACCCGTACCCCTGAGGGAAGTTGAAGGACGCCATGAGCCTGCGCGACCGCGTGGCCCCCACCCAGCAGAGCGAACCGAGCCGCGACGACAACCTCGTCGCCGTCTACCGCTCCAAGCTCCTGGAGGAGATCGACCTCGCCGAGATGTCCTCGCTCGCCGCCGCGGACCGCCGCGTCCGCCTGGAGCGGGTCCTCGGCCACATCATCAGCCGCGAGGGCCCCGTCCTCTCCACCTCCGAACGCGCCCAGCTGATCCGCCGCGTCGTGGACGAGGCGCTCGGCCTCGGCGTCCTCGAACCGCTGCTCGCCGACACCTCCATCACGGAGATCATGGTCAACGGCCCCGACTCGGTCTTCGTCGAACGGGCCGGCCGCGTCGAGCAACTGCCCCTGCGCTTCGCCTCCAACGACCAGCTGATGCAGACCATCGAACGCATCGTCTCCACGGTCAACAGGCGCGTCGACGAGTCGAACCCCATGGTCGACGCCCGGCTGCCCACCGGCGAGCGCGTCAACGTCATCATCCCGCCGCTCGCCCTGACCGGCGCCACCCTCACCATCCGCCGCTTCCCGCGCGCGTACACGCTGCCCGAACTCATCGGCCTCGGCTCCCTCGACGAGCACATGCTGATGCTGCTCGCGGCGTTCGTGCGGGCCCGTTTCAACCTCATCGTCAGCGGCGGCACGGGCAGCGGCAAGACGACCCTCCTCAACGCGCTCTCCGGCCTGATCCCGGCCCACGAGCGCATCATCACCATCGAGGACTCGGCGGAGCTGCAACTCCAGCAGGACCACGTGATCCGGCTCGAATCGCGCCCCGCCAACGTCGAGGGCAAGGGCCAGATCACCATCCGCGACCTCGTGCGCAACAGCCTGCGCATGCGCCCCGACCGCATCATCGTCGGGGAGGTCCGCGGCGGCGAGACCCTCGACATGCTCCAGGCCATGTCCACCGGCCACGACGGCTCGCTGGCCACCGTGCACGCGAACACCGCCGAGGACGCGTTGATGCGCCTGCAGACCCTCGGCTCCATGTCGGAGGTCCAGATTCCCTTCGAGGCCCTGAGGGACCAGATCAACTCGGCCGTCGACGTGGTCGTCCAGCTCGCCCGGCACAGCGACGGCTCCCGCAAGGTCTCCGAGATCGTCCTGCTCGTCTCGCACGGCCGCCAGCAGTTCCGCATCGCGCCGGTCACCCGTTTCGTGGCGCAGCCGATCGGCGCCGACCGCGTCGTGCGCGGCTGGTTCGAGCACCTGCCGCTGCCCCGCGAGATCGCCGACAAGCTGTACGGCGCGGGCGAACCGGTGCCCCCGGCGTACGGCGTGGCGGAGGCGATCGACGTACTGGACACGAGGGAAGCGATCGGATGACCGCCCCGACGACCAGGTGGGCAAGCCGGCCGATGACCAGATCGGGAGCCGACCGATGACCAGGTGGGGAGCCGACCGAGGACGAGACGGGGAACCGACCGATGACCAGGTGGGAAGCCGGCCGATGACCAAACGGGGAGCCGACCGATGACCGATCCCGCGACGCTCGCCCTCGGCGCCACGATCCTGACCGGCACGCTGGCCGTCGCGGGCATCCACGCGTACGCGTCCGGGCGCGCCCAGCGCCAGGCCCTCATCGACCGGCTGGCGCTCGGCCCCGGCGGCGGGGACGGCGGTCCGACGGGCCGCGCGCGCCGCTTCGCCGCCGTCGACCGCAGGCTGCGCCGCACGCGCCTCGGCCGGGACATCCACCTGCGCCTCTCCTCGACGGGCCTGGACGTGACCGCCGGTGAGTTCTTCACCTACGTCGTGGCCGTCGTCGCCGCGCTCTGGCTGATGGCGGCGGCGACCCTCGCGCCCTTCTTCGGCCCGATCGCGGGGGTGGTGGCGATATGGGGCGCGGTCGCCTTCCTCAACTGGCAGCGCCAGAAACGCATCGAGGCGTTCATCAACCAGCTCCCCGACGTGGCCCGCATCCTGGCCAACGCGACGGCGGCGGGACTGGCCCTGCGTACGTCGCTGGCCATGGCGGCGGAGGAGTTGGAGGCCCCGGCCGGTGAGGAACTCTCGCACGTCGCGCACCAGTTGGCGCTGGGTCGGTCCATCGACGACACCCTCGGCGAACTGGCCGAACGCCTGCCCTCCCGCGAGCTGATCGTCCTCGTGACGACGCTCGTCCTGTCCAACAAGGCGGGCGGCACGGTGGTCAACTCCCTGCGCAACCTCACGCAGACCCTGGAGGACCGCAAGGAGACGCGGCGCGAGGTCCGCACGATGCTGTCGGAGGTCAACGCGACGGCGTTCACGGTCCCGCTGCTCGGCCTGGGCTCGCTGCTGTTGATCAACTCCTCCAACGAGGGCGCCCTGGCCCGGGTGACCGGCTCCCCGGTGGGCCAGACGCTGATCCTGATCTCCCTCGGGCTGTACGGGATCGGCTTCTTCGTGATCAGACGCCTCGGCAAGATCGAGGTCTGAGATGCCGTACGCGACAAGGGGGTTGCCGTGCTGGGCCTGCTGTTAGCCGTGGTCATGGGCCTCGCCGTGGCCGGCGCCTGCCAGGGCGTCCGGATGTACCGCGCGGACGCCAAACTGCCGTCCGACCTGGCCCTCGCCCTGGAGGTCGGCGGGACCCGCGTCTCGGCGGCGGGCTCGGCGGTGGACCGCCTCGGCATGCGCTTCGCACCGCTCGTCCTGCGCCTCATGGGCCGAAAACGGGTCGACGCCAAACGCCGCCGGATCGACATGGCGGGCAACCCCGGGGGCCTCACGATCGACCGCTACGCGGCGCGGCGCGCGGTCTACGGCATCTTCGGCGTCGTCCTCGGCCTGGTCTTCCTCACCAACGGCTCCCCGCTCCTCGGCCTGCTGACCTTCGCCTTCGGGGCGACGGCGGCGGACGCCCTGATCTGGCAGGCCGTCCGCGAACGCCGCGAGGTCATCGACCGCACCCTGCCGGACTTCCTGGACGTCCTGGCGGTCGTCGTCTCGGCCGGCCTCGGCTTCCGCCAGGCGCTGGACCGGGTGGCGGAGCGGTACGAGGGTCCGTGGGCGGACGAACTGCGCATCACCCTGCGCCAGATGGACATGGGCGTCGGCCGCCGCCAGGCCTTCGACGAGCTGCGCCGCCGCAACGCCTCCGAGCAGGTCGCGCAGTTCGTCTCCGCGCTGCAGCAGGGCGAGGAACTGGGTTCCCCCATCGCGGACACCCTGATCCAGATCGCCACGGACATGCGGCGCACCGACGCCCAGAACTCCCGGCGCCGGGCGGCGAAAACGATCCCCAAGGCGACGATGGTCACCCTGGTCTTCATGCTGCCCGCCACGATGATCCTTATCGCGGCGGGAATGTTCCTCGGCTCGGGCTCGGACTTCGGTTCGATTCTGGGGCGCTGATGAGCGGGTTTCCTCAACTGCCGTCAACTGTGCGAAACCCCTTCGCGGCTGCAATGCGATGTGGGACAGTCGGAGCTGAGCTCACGGTTCGCGGGAGGGGACTTCGTGCATGGTGATCTCACCGAGGGGGAAGGTAATCCGCCAACTTGCGGGCCGGGCACCCCGGAAACCGCATACGTCGCGCGGAGTTGCTGCCGACGTACGCCGTGTGGCGTACGTTGCCTCTGACCACAAAGGGCGCGGTATCGGGTGGGAGAGAAGGAGCCGTCGTGCTGAAGGAACGCGTGCTCGAAGTCTGGGTCGACTGGACGGTGACGGTGACATCCCGCATCCGAGGGAGGGATCGGGACGCGGGGGCGGGGTTCGTGGAGTATGCGGGTCTCATGATTCTTATTGCGGGGATCTTCACGTTGATCGACCAGCTCGGGCTGGATGGAACGATCTCCGGAGCCATTGGGGACGCGGTCGACGACGTGGTCGGTGGTGGCTGACAGGCCGCCTTCGAAGTGACCAAGGGCAGAGCCTTCTCATCTGCATCTGGTTGACGGGGATTCTGCTCTTCGTCGCATTCGCCTTCTTCGCTTTCGCTCAGGCGGCCTCCGCGCGCAATGGCGCCCAGTCCGCCGCTGACGCGGCCGCTCTGGCGGCGGCCCAGGAGTCGAGGGACGATCTGGTCGAGGGGCTGGGCCTGTCCATCGGGCAGGGAGACGACTGGCTCGACTGGCTGACGGGGTACGAGATCACCGGCATGGGCACGGCCCAGGCGGCGGCCGACGCCCTCGCGGCGGAGAACGATTCCCGGACCCGGGGTGTCGAGCCGGTCGAGGTGAAGGGATACCCCGGGTTCCGTGTAGCGATCGAGACCAATTACACGGTGGGTGATTCGATCATCCCCGGCACCGAGACGCAGCACGCCAAGGCCGATGCGACCGCTGTCGTCAAGCCACGCTGTCATGTGGATCCCTCGGCGAATCCGAAGAAGGACGTGAAGTTCCTCTGCGACGGTGAAGGGTCCTTCGAGATCGACCCGGAGGAATTCGACCCGGATGACCTTCCTGACCCGTCCGTGCTCTTCTCTGTCCACTTGGTCGACTGACCGGAGATCGACGAAAGAAGGAAGCGGTAGCAATGAGTGTTCGGCGCACCATGATGGCCCGCAGGGCAATGACCGCTGTGGCGATCACCACCGGGCTGGTCCTCACGGTCGCCGGCTGCGGCGGTGGGGATGACGGTGAAGTCAGTTCGGAGAAGTCGAGCCCTTCTTCATCAAAAACTGGTGGAAGTCACGGAGGTGATGAGGGGAAGCCGAACGATGCTTCTTCGACCGACAGCGTATTGGCGGAGTCCAAGGACGGCGAGGTCAGCATCACCATCCATTCGGCTGTCCGGGACGGAGGTGGCTTTGTCACGGTCTCCGGCACGGTGAAGAACAACGGAGACCGGTCATGGTTGGGTGCCAACTGGGCCAGTGACGAGCGCGAATTGAGATCCAACGGTGGATCTCTCTCGGGAGCCAGTCTGGTCGACAACGAGGGGAAGAAGAAGTACCTCGTTCTCAGGGACACGTCAGGGCGGTGCCTGTGCACCAAGTTCGATGGCCGGGTGAAGCGGGGAGACACCGCCGACTGGTACGCCCAATTCCCCGCCCCCCCGGAAGGCACGACCAAGGTCGATTTCCAAGTAGGCGCCATGCCCCCCGCCCCCCTCGAAATCTCCGACGGCGAGTGACCCATGACCCGCCACCCCCACCGCGCAAGCGCCGCCGCAACCCTCGCGCTGGCCCTCCTCTGCCTCACCCCGGTCCCCGCATGGGCCGACGGCGGCCCCAGCACGCCCCCCGGCAGCACCACCACCTCCCCGCCCCCCGAGGTCGACGCCAACAGCCCGGGGCTGAAGCTCGCCGACGGCGCCACGCTCGCGCCCGCGAAGGTGTTGGACATCAAGTCCGTCGTCGAGGACCTCGGCGGTGAGGAGCGCCGTGAGGACACCAACACGGACGTGAAGTTCGCGCTCCAGGCGGAGGTCCTCTTCCCCAAGGACAGCGCGGAGCTGAACCCCGAGGCGAGCGCCCGCATCAAGGCGATCGCCGAGGAGGCCAAGGCGCAGAAGGCCACGGACGTCCGGGTGTTCGGCTTCACGGACAACCTCGGCTCCTACGGCCACGGCAAGAAGCTCTCCAAGCGCCGCGCCGAAGCCGTGCACGACGAGCTGGCGGGCCACCTCGGCCCCCAGGTCACCTTCTCCGTACGCGGATACAGCGAGGACTACCCCATCGCGGACAACGGCTCGGAGGAGGGCCGCAAGAAGAACCGCCGCGTCGAGGTCTCCTTCCCACGCGGAGCGACCGGCACGGGCGGACCGACCGGTTCGGGTTGAGCGACCGGTTCGGGTTGAGCGACCGGCACGGGCTGAGCGAGGCGGGGCGGGGGTGCGGGGACGCGGCACCCCCGCCGCGGGTCGGCGGCCCCGCCGTGAGCCCGTAATGCCAGGCTTCTCCCATGAACAACGGCCCCACCGCCCCCAGTGACCGACCCGACCCCACCGCCTTCGAGGCCCTCGTCGCCGAGGCGCAGGCCGCGCCCACCGAGGGATGGGACTTCTCCTGGTTCGAGGGGAGGGCCACCGAGGCGCGCCCCTCCTGGCGGTACGCCGAGGCGATGGCACGCCGCCTCGCGCGGGCGCGGGCCTCGCTCGACGTCCAGACCGGCGGTGGCGAAGTGCTCGCCTCCGCCACCACCCTGCCGCCGCTCGCCGTCGCCACGGAGGGCTGGCCCGCGAACGTGGCCAAGGCGACCGCGCTGCTGCACCCGCGCGGCGTCGCGGTCGTCGCGTCCCCGGAGGACGCCCCGCTGCCGTTCGCCGACGGCGCCTTCGACCTGGTGACCAGCCGCCACCCGGTGCGGGCCCGCTTCGGCGAGATCGCCCGCGTGCTGCGCCCCGGCGGCACGTACTTCGCGCAGCACGTCGGCCCCGCCAGCGCCTTCGAGGTCGTCGAGTACTTCCTCGGGCCGCAGCCGCCCGAGGTGCGCGCGGCCCGCCACCCCGACCGGGAGCGCGCCGAGGCCGAGGCGGCGGGCCTGGAGGTCGTGGACCTGCGGGCCGAGCGGTTGCGGATGGAGTTCTTCGACGTCGGGGCCGTCGTCCACTTCCTGCGCAAGGTGGTGTGGATGGTCCCCGGCTTCAGCGTGGAGGCCTACCGGCCGCGGCTGCGCGAACTACACGAGCGGATCGAGGCCGAGGGCCCCTTCGTCGCCCACAGCACCCGCCACCTCTTCGAACTCCGCAAGCCTCTGGACCCGTAGGGCCGGCCGCGCGCGGTCGGTACTGTCGGTCCGGTAAGTGTCCTGGTGAGCCGAGGAGTTGCCGTGCTGAAGGCAGGGAAGTCGTACGCGTGCGGGCTGGACGCGGCGGTGGACGTCGTCGGCGGGAAATGGAAGCCCATGATCCTGTGGGCGCTGCACGCGGGCCGGACGCTGCGCTTCGGCGAGCTGCGGCGCGGCGTCCCCGGCGTCAGCGAGAAGATGCTGATCCAGCAGCTGCGGGAGCTGGAGTCGGACGGCATCGTGCACCGCGAGGTCTACCGCCAGGTGCCGCCGAAGGTCGAGTACTCCCTGACCGACCTCGGCCAGTCCCTCAACGCGGCCCTGGGCCCCCTCGGGGCGTGGGGCGAGCAGCACATAGAGGAGATCGTGGCCGGCAAGGCGCGAAAGGAGAGCTGACGGCCCATCCGGGCAAAGTTCGCCTACGCGTCACACCGTCAGGTAGGCCCACGAGGGTCCCGAACGGGCCCCCGCGGGCCCCTAAATCGAAGCCTTGATTCCGCATCGTTATCAATACTGGCTCGATCTGCTCCTCGCCGTCCCGTAAGTTCAGACCAAGGCTAATTCGCGTGAGCAAAGCTCCGTGGGCGGTGCCGTGCGGTGGAGGGGGCCGCACGGCACCGCGAGCCGTCACCCCGCACCACGTCAAGTCTGCGAACGTTCCCGGGGTCCCCCGTGCGGAGTACGGCACCGCCCGGCCGAAACCAGCCCCCGAACCCCGGATTCCGCAGGCAGAACGGCCTCTCGCAGTCGCCGTCCGGTGTCGGAGAGTAGTTGCGGCGCGCCAATGCACGCAGAATCACTTACGAAGGGTTATGGTGGAAACCCCCCCTCGGGCCGGTCCGTCTCCCCCCCACGGACCGGCCCGTTTTTTGTGCCCGCGTCCCGGCGCCGGACGATCAAGGCCCCGGAACCCGACGATCGCCGGGCGATGACGGCCCCGGAACCCGACGATCAAGGTCGCCGCACCTCGTTATCGTCAGGGACATGTCGAACGACTTTCCCCCGCCGCAGCCGCCCCCCAGCACCCCGCAGCAGCACCCCCAGGCGGGCCTGCCCGCCTACCCCGGCCCCGCCCAGGACCCCGCGTACGCCTACGGCCCCACGGCCCCGCAGCGGATGCCCGGCTCCGTGCGCGCCGCGCAGATCGTGCTCTGGGTCCTCGCCGGGCTCGTCCTGCTCGGCTCCGTCGTCATCGCCGCCACCGGCGACGCCGAGACGGCGGGCGCCGCCGTCGGAGTGAACGTGCTGGTCATGGTGGCCGCGGGCCTGGCCCTGCGGTTCCAGCGGGCCGGCGGCGGCACCCGCGTGGCGTGCATCGTCCTGATGGCGCTGCAGACGCTGAGCGCGCTCGGCGGCGCGGCCAACGGCAACCCCGGCGGTCTCCTGCCGCTGCTCGGCGCCATCGCGGTGATCGTCCTGCTGGCCCGGGGGGACGCGGGTGCCTGGTTCGACCGCCCGCGCCCCGGGAACTGACCGGCCGGTGTCAGCCGCGCCCGGCCCAGATGTTGGTGCCGGGCGTCGACACCGCGAAGGTGTCGATGGCGGCCAGTTCCGTCTCCGTCAGCTTCGGGCCCGCGAGCGCCGCCACGTTCTCCTCCAGCTGCGCGACGCTGGAGGCGCCGATCAGCGCCGACGTCATCCGCTCGTCCCGCAGCACCCAGTTCAGGGCGAGCTGGGCGAGCGACTGGCCGCGGCCCGCCGCGATGTCGTTGAGCCCGTTCAGCCGGCGCACGACCTCCTCGCTCAGCAGCTCGGGGTCCAGGGACTTGCCCTGCGTGGCGCGCGACCCCTCCGGGATGCCCTTCAGGTACTTGTTCGTGAGCAGCCCCTGCGCGAGCGGCACGAAGGAGATGCAGCCCATCCCGGCCCGCTCCAGCGTGTCCAGGAGGCCGTCCTCCTCCGTCCAGCGGTTGATCATCGAGTACGACGGCTGGTGGATGAGCGCCGGCACCCCCATCTCCCGCAGCAGCCGCGCCGCTTCGGCGGTCTGCTCGCTGTTGTACGAGGACACGCCCACGTAGAGCGCCTTGCCCTGCCGGACGGCGGACGCGAGCGCGCCCATCGTCTCCTCCAGCGGGGTGTCCGGGTCGAAGCGGTGGGAGTAGAAGATGTCGACGTAGTCGAGGCCCATCCGCTTCAGCGAGGCGTCCAGCGAGGACAGCAGGTACTTGCGGCTGCCCCACTCGCCGTACGGGCCGGGGTGCATGAGGTACCCGGCCTTGGTCGAGATGACCAGTTCGTCGCGGTAGGGGGCGAAATCCTGCGCGAAGAGCTTGCCGAAGTTCAGCTCGGCCGAACCGGCGGGCGGCCCGTAGTTGTTCGCCAGGTCGAAGTGCGTGACGCCCAGGTCGAAGGCGCGGCGCAGGATCGCGCGCTGCGTGTCCAGGGCCTTGTCGTCACCGAAGTTGTGCCAGAGGCCGAGGGAGACCGCGGGCAGCTTCAGGCCGCTGCGGCCCGTGCGCCGGTACTCCATGGTGTCGTAGCGGTCCGGGGCCGGGCGGTACACGAAGGTGTCGTTCATGAGGATGAAGCTACTTCAGCGGCGGGCACCCGACTTCGGAGGGCGGCCCGCGCAGCGGTAGGGTGTCGCCCTCGGGGACTGCCCTACGCACACCCCTTGGGACCACCATCTGCTGGAGGGGCTGACACACGTGAACCTGCGCGACCTGGTGTACGGACTTTACGCACGCCGGGTGGAAGGCCGCCTCGACCACGACCAGGTGCCCAAGCACATCGGGGTCATCCTCGACGGCAACCGCCGCTGGGCGAAGGCGTCCGGCGGGACCACCGCTCAGGGCCACCAGGCGGGCGCGTACAAGATCGAGGAGTTCCTCGGCTGGTGCGCGGAGACCGACGTCGAGGTCGTCACGCTGTGGATGCTCTCCACCGACAACTTCGACCGGCCCGAGGAGGAGCTGACCCCGCTCCTCGGCATCATCGAGGCCACGGTCCGCTCCCTCGTCGCGGACGGCCGCTGGCGTGTGCACCACGTCGGCGCGCTCGACCTGCTGCCCGCCCGCACGCAGGCCGTCATGAAGGAAGCCGAACAGGCCACCCACGACAACACCGGGATACTCGTCAACGTCGCGGTGGGCTACGGCGGCCGCCAGGAGATCGCCGACGCCGTGCGCTCGCTGCTCCTGGACCACGCCGACAAGGGCACGAGCCTGGAGGAGGTCGCGGAGAGCGTCGACATCGACCTCATCTCCAAGCACCTTTACACCAGCGGCCAGCCGGACCCCGACCTGGTGATCCGCACCAGCGGCGAGCAGCGCCTGTCGGGCTTCATGCTCTGGCAGTCCGCTCACTCCGAGTACTACTTCTGCGAAGTCTTCTGGCCGGCCTTCCGGAAGGTCGACTTCCTGCGTGCGCTGCGCGATTACGCCGCCCGCCACCGCCGCTACGGCGGCTGACCCGCGTACGCCCCTGAGGTCGGGGTAACCCGGAGTTAACCAACGCGTCGTCATATGCCTTGGCATGGCCGCGCTTGTTCGAGGGAATAAGCCTTCCAGGTCGACGTCCGCGCAGTGTCCGAAAGGGACGTCGTATCTCAGCGGACGGCGAACAGCCGTCCGCCCGGGAGGCCCCTTGCACCAGGACGACCGTGTGAACAGCGCGGGCGACGTGGAGGGCCGGCGCTCGGCCCGCGCATCGCGGCCGCGTCCGGCCTGGATCACACCCGCCAGTCCGCCCGGATTCCCTCCCGTCGCTCCCCGACCTCATCCGAGGGGGTACGTCCTTCCGTGGTGACCAGCACAAAGCGCCGCATGCCCGACAGGCGCACCTATGTTCTCGACACCAGCGTCCTGCTGGCCGACCCGAACGCCCTGACCCGCTTCGACGAGCACGAAGTCGTGCTGCCCGTCGTCGTGGTGACGGAGCTGGAGGCCAAGCGGCACCATCCGGAGCTCGGCTACTTCGCCCGGCAGGCCCTGCGCCTGCTGGACGACTTCCGCGTCCGGCACGGCCGCCTGGACGCCCCGATCCCCCTCGGGGACCTGGGCGGCTCGCTGCGCGTCGAGCTCAACCACTCCGATCCCGGCGTGCTCCCGGCCGGCTACCGGTTGGGGGACAACGACTCCCGGATCCTCGCCGTCGCGCGCAACCTCCAGGCGGAGGGATACGACGTCACGGTCGTCTCCAAGGACCTGCCGCTGCGGATCAAGGCGTCCTCCGTCGGGCTCCTCGCCGAGGAGTACCGCGCGGAACTGGCCATCACGGACTCCGGCTGGACCGGCATGTCCGAACTGGCCCTGACGGCGGAGCAGGTGGACCTCCTCTTCGAGGAGGACCACCTGTACGTGCCCGAGGCCGCCGACCTGCCCGTCCACACCGGCCTGACCATCCAGTCCGAGCGGGGCAAGGCCCTCGGCCGCGTCACCGCCGAGGGCAACGTCCGGCTCGTGCGCGGCGACCGGGAGGTCTTCGGCATCAAGGGCAGGAGCGCCGAGCAGCGGATCGCGCTCGATCTGCTCCTGGACCCCGACATCGGGATCGTCTCGATGGGCGGCCGCGCCGGCACCGGCAAGTCGGCGCTCGCGCTCTGCGCGGGCCTGGAGGCCGTCCTGGAGCGCAGACAGCACCAGAAGGTGATGGTCTTCCGCCCGCTGTACGCGGTCGGCGGCCAGGAACTGGGCTATCTGCCCGGCACCGAGGCCGAGAAGATGGGCCCCTGGGCGCAGGCGGTCTTCGACACGCTCGGTTCGGTGGCCGGCAAGGAGGTCATCGAAGAGGTCACCGCGCGCGGCATGCTGGAGGTGCTGCCGCTCACCCACATCCGCGGCCGCTCGCTGCACGACGCGTTCGTGATCGTCGACGAGGCCCAATCCCTGGAGCGGAACGTCCTGCTGACGGTGTTGTCCCGCATCGGGGCGAACTCCCGGGTCGTCCTCACCCATGACGTCGCCCAGCGCGACAACCTCCGAGTGGGGCGCTACGACGGCGTGGTGGCCGTCGTGGAGAAACTGAAAGGGCATCCGCTCTTCGCACACGTGACCCTCACCCGTTCGGAGCGCTCGCAGATCGCGGCCCTGGTGACCGAAATGCTGGAGGACGGTCACATCTGAGTCAGTTCACGCTGTATGCCCGGCAATTGACGCCGTCCGGTGAAGCCAAGGAGCCTAGCCGGGCGGCGTTGTCGTGCGCGCCTCTTTCCGAAAAACTCCTGGGGCAAACGGGGTGTGAGCTTTCCCACGCAACGGAGAATTGCCTTGCGGTGTCCGGCTGGGGCAGAGTCTCAGTCCTGTCAGGCCCCGCATGCGACACACCTGTACCCCCAGCGGTACTGAACCCCAGAACTTCATAGTGGCCGTCGCATGCCGCCCGAGCACCACGCGGCGCTCCCCTTGGGGGAGTTGTCCACCGGGCCCGCGCCTCCCGTGACCGATCGCAAGCGGAGGCCAGCGCCAGGGGCACGATTGCGTCCGCGAGGTCACCTATGCGGGCGATGCTGGAAGGAAACCGTGTGAGCCGGATTTCGGTCCGGGGATTCGCCGTGGCGTCCGCCACCGCGGTCACCACCGTCGGAGCCGTCGTGGGTGTCGCCTCGGGCAACACCCAGCCCTCGAACTCGAACGACTTCGAGGCAGCGGCGAGCGACGCGACCCTCCTCGCAGAGATCCCCTCGGGCCAGCAGGCCCAGGTTCAGACCGCGTCCCTGACGCAGCAGGCCGACGCGCAGGCCATGGCCGCCGACACCGCCGCCAAGAAGACCGCCGCGGAGGAGGCCCGCAAGCAGGCCGCCGCCTCGGCGATCGAGAAGCAGAAGGCCGCGGAGAAGGCGGAGGCGGCCGAGAAGGCGCAGAAGGCCGCCGCGAAGAAGGAGAAGGAGCGCGAGGAGAAGGCCGAGACCAAGGCCAGCCGTTCCTCCACCCGCGACGCCGGTGACTTCTCGCCGCAGGGCTCCTACACGGTCGCCCAGGTCCAGGCGATGGCACGGCAGATGGTCCCCGGCGACCAGTTCCAGTGCTTCAGCAACATCGTCAACCACGAGTCCACGTGGAACTACAAGGCGTCCAACGCCTCCTCGGGCGCCTACGGCCTCGTCCAGGCGCTGCCCGGTTCCAAGATGGCCTCGGCGGGCGCCGACTGGCAGACCAACCCGGCCACGCAGATCAAGTGGGGCCTGAACTACATGAACGACCGCTACGGCAGCCCGTGCGGCGCCTGGGGCTTCTGGCAGAACAACCACTGGTACTAGGCCACGATCGGCGGCCGTACCGCGCTCGACTCGGGAGACCCTCCACCGTCCTTCGGTGGGGGGTCTCTCCCGTGTACGGTCGGTGCGGACAGCCGCGGGGGGAGTGGTGGGGAAAGACGGGGGTAGAGGACGGATCATGTCGCGAATGCCAGGGTGGCTCGGCCGGCTGGGAGCCGGACTGAGCGAGGTGGGCCAGAAGTTGAACGAGCAGCGCGACAAGGACACCGACGAGTCCGACGACGTGCCGGGCGCGGAGCACGAGCAGGTGCCGCCGCCGCCCGCGTACGCACCGGACGTGGCGGCCAGACCCGACCCCGCGGCGGCCGTGCCGTGGGGGATGCGGGTCGCCGCCGAGGCCGGCTGGCGGCTGCTGGTCCTCGCGGGCACGCTCTGGGTCCTGATGAAGGTCATCAGCGCGGTGCAGCTCGTGGTGCTGGCCTTCGTGGCCGCGCTGCTGATCACCGCGTTGCTCCAGCCCACGGTGGCCCGGCTGCGCCGGATCGGTCTGCCGCGCGGCCTGGCGACCGCGGTCACGGCGATCCTCGGCTTCGTCATCATGGGCCTGGTCGGCTGGTTCGTGGTCTGGCAGGTCATGGAGAACGCCGACAAGCTGTCCGGGCAGGTCCAGGACGGCATCGAGGACTTGCGCAAGTGGCTGCTCAACAGCCCCTTCCACGTGACCGAGGACCAGATCAACGACATCGCCACGAGTCTGCGTGACGCGGTCGGCGCCAACACCGAGGAGCTGACCTCCGCGGGCCTCGAAGGCGTCACGGTCATCGTCGAGGCGCTGACCGGCATCCTGCTCGCGATGTTCTCGACGCTGTTCCTGCTGTACGACGGCCGGCGCATCTGGCAGTGGTTCCTCAAGCTGGTGCCGGCCCAGGCGCGGCCGGGCATCGCCGGCGCGGGCCCGAGGGCGTGGCGCACGCTCACCGCCTATGTGCGCGGCACGGTGATAGTGGCCATGATCGACGCCATCTTCATCGGCCTCGGCATCTACTTCCTCGGGGTGCCGATGGCGGTCCCGCTGGCCGTCATCATCTTCCTGGCCTCGTTCGTGCCGCTGGTCGGCGCCGTGGTCTCCGGCGCCCTCGCGGTCGTCGTCGCGCTCGTGACGCAGGGCGTGTTCACCGCGGTGATGGCGCTGCTGGTGGTCCTGGCGGTGCAGCAGATCGAGGGGCACATCCTGCAGCCGTTCATCCTCGGCCGCGCGGTGCGGGTGCATCCGCTGGCGGTGATCCTCTCCGTCGCCGCGGGCGGCATGGTCGCCGGGATCGGCGGAGCGGTCGTGGCGGTCCCGCTGGTCGCCGTCACGAACACGGTCGTCGGCTATCTGCGCGCGTACTCCCGCGAGGCCGCGCTGAAGCAGGCGCCGCGGCCCCGGGGCGCCACGGCCACGGAGGTCTCCGCCTCCGACCCGCCGCCGCAGCAATAGGACGAAGGCGCACGGAAAGGGGCCCGGAACCATAGGTTCCGGGCCCCTTTCCGTGTTCTGGGCCGACTGTGCCTGGTGATCAGGCGAGGTGGGCCTCGGAGTCCAGCGTGACGCCGACCGCCTGGATGACGGCGGCGATCTTGAAGGCTTCCTGGATGGTCTCGCGGTCGACGCCGGCCTTGCGCAGGACCTGCTCGTGCGAGTCCAGGCACTGGCCGCAGCCGTTGATCGCGGAGACCGCGAGGGACCACAGCTCGAAGTCGACCTTCTCCACGCCCGGGTTGCCGATGACGTTCATCCGCAGACCGGCGCGCATGGTCCCGTACTCCGGGTCGGAGAGCAGGTGGCGCGTGCGGTAGAAGACGTTGTTCATCGCCATGATGGCGGCGGCCGACTTGGCGGCGGTGAACGCCTCGGGGGAGAGGTTCGCCTTCGCCTCGGGCTCCAGCTCGCGCAGCACCCGCGGGGAGCGGGACGCGATGGCGCAGGCCAGCACGGTGCCCCACAGCTGCTGCTGCGGCAGGTCGCTGTTGCCGATGACCGAGCCGAGGTTGAGCTTCAGGTCCTTGGCGTAGTCCGGTACGGCGGACTTCAGTTCGTCGAGTGCCATGTCAGTAGCTCCCGTTCACTCGCCCGAGAGCAGCGCGACCGGGTCGAGGGTCTCGTCGCCCTTGCTCCAGTTGCAGGGGCACAGCTCGTCGGTCTGCAGGGCGTCGAGGACCCGCAGGACCTCCTTGGGGTTACGGCCCACGGAACCGGCGGTCACCATCGTGAACTGGATCTCGTTGTTCTGGTCGACGATGAAGACGGCGCGCTGCGCGAAGCCGTCCTCGCCCTCGATGCCGAGGGCACGCATGAGCTCGTGCTTGGAGTCGGCCAGCATGGGGAAGGGCAGGTCGGTCAGGTCCGGGTGGTCCTTGCGCCAGGCGTGGTGCACGAACTCGGAGTCACCGGAGAAGCCGAGGATCTGGGCGTCACGGTCGGCGAACTCGTCGTTCAGCTTGCCGAACGCGGCGATCTCGGTCGGGCACACGAAGGTGAAGTCCTTGGGCCACGCGAACACGATCTTCCACTTGCCCTCGTAGGTCTTGTGGTTGATCTGCTCGAACTCCGCGCCCTTCTCCAGGGAGACACAGGCGGTCAGGTCGAACTCGGGGAACTTGTCACCGACAGTGAGCACACGTACTCCTTGCGACAGAGAAACGCCCTTTTGAGGAGTTTCCTGGGGGGTTGGACTGATGCCGATGGTGGCACAGGGGGCATTGATTAGGGAAATAGCTAGAGTGGGTCGTGTTGATCGGAGGTGGCTATCAGTGAGAGCCATAAATAGGGGCAGGCAGAACGGCGGCAGGCAGCCCAGCCTGGCGCAGCTGCGCGCCTTCGCCGCGGTGGCCGAACATCTGCACTTCAGGGACGCGGCCGCCGCGATCGGGATGAGCCAGCCCGCGCTCTCCGGCGCCGTGGCCGCCCTGGAGGAGGCCCTGGGGGTCCAGCTCCTGGAGCGCACCACCCGCAAGGTACTGCTCTCCTCGGCGGGGGAACGCCTGGCCGTACGGGTCAGGGCCGTCCTCGGCGAGGTCGAGGCGCTCCTGGAGGAGGCGGACGCCGTCAAGGCGCCCTTCACCGGGGCGCTGCGCCTCGGCGTGATCCCGACCGTCGCGCCGTACCTGCTGCCGACGGTGATCGCGCTCGTCCACGAGACCTACCCGGACCTGGACCTCCAGGTGCACGAGGAGCAGACCTCCTCGCTGCTCGACGGGCTCACGGCCGGACGGCTCGACCTGCTGTTGCTCGCGGTGCCGCTCGGTGTCCCGGGGGTGACGGAGCTGCCCCTCTTCGACGAGGACTTCGTGCTCGTCACGCCGCTCGACCACTGGCTCGGCGGCCGCGAGGGCATCCCCCGCGAGGCGCTGAAGGAGCTGCACCTGCTGCTGCTCGACGAGGGGCACTGCCTGCGCGACCAGGCGCTGGACATCTGCCGGGAGGCGGGCCGCGCGGACGCCCCCGTGACCACGACCGCCGCCGGGCTCTCCACGCTCGTCCAGCTCGTCGCCGGCGGACTCGGGGTGACGCTGCTGCCGCGCACCGCCGTGCGCGTGGAGACCAGCCGCAGCAACCAGCTGCTCACCGGGTACTTCGCCGACCCGGCGCCGACCCGGCGGATCGCGCTCGCCATGCGGACGGGCGCCGCGCGGGCCGCCGAGTACGAGGAGCTGGCGCAGGCCCTGCGGGGGGCGGTGCGGCCGTTGCCGGTGCGGGTGGTGTGACCCGCACCGGCGACAGCCGCCTGCCGCACGGGGCTACTCCGAGCGCAGGCCCTCGGGCCGCATCATCCGCCACAGCGGCGGCAGGCTGAGCAGCGTCACCAGGGCGACCAGCACGGCGCCCGCCGCGGTCAGGGGCACGAACAGCCACCAGTCGGTGACCGACTTCCGGATCATGCGGACCATCACATGACCGAGGCTCAGGCCGCCCACGACGGCGAGCGCGAGGCCCACCACGACCGGGATCGCCGTCTGCCACAGCACCGACCACGCCATCGAACCGCGCCGCGTGCCGAAGGCGCTGAGCACCGCCAGCAGGCGCCTGCGCTCGCGCAGTTGCTCCAGCATCGACACCAGCATCGAGGCCGCGATGAGCGTCATCGTCGCCAGCGCGCCGACCTGGAGGCCGGTGTGCACGGTCGCGTACTGCTGGTCGCGCTCGACCTCGCGCAGCGTCATCACGCCGAGGAACGGGTCGAGGCGGGCCGCGGTGTTGCGGACGTACTCCTCGGCGTCCGGGACGTCCGGGTCGATCTGGATCATGGCGCTCGTCGAGGCGTCGACCAGCTTGGCCCGCTCGACGGCGCCCGGAGTGGCGTAGACGCCGTCGTGGAGTTCGCCGCCCGGGTCGGGCCGGGCGCGGACCTCGCGCGCGTCGGCGGGCAGCGTCCACAGCTGGTGCCGGTGGCCGGGCTCGTCCCAGCTCACGGGGTTCAGGTCGAGCTGCTTGCCGGGGCGGGCCGACTGGTCCACCCACCGGTTCATCTCCTTGTCCCCGGTGTGCACGACGAAGGTGTCGCCGTCCCGGCAGTCGCCGATACGGGCCAGCTCGCGCAGGTTCGCGCAGGTGCCGACGGTCAGCTCCGTGGTGGGCCGCATGGGGTTCTCGCCGGCGAGCTTGCCGGGCTTGACCGCGTACGTGCTCACCGTGGCGATGACCCGCCTGACACCCTTGGTCGCACGGAACCCCTCGATCATCTCGTCGGCGAGCGCGGCGTCGCCGACGTCCGCGCGCACGGAGATCTTGGCGCGGGCGGTGTCCACCCCGGTCACCCGGTTGAAGTCGTCGTGCATCGCGCCGAACAGCATCTGCAGGGCGACCGCGCCGGCCACCGCGACCGTGATGCCGCTCACCGCGCGGGCCGCCGTGCCACTGCTCAACTGAAGCCGTCGTACGGCCAGTTGCCAGGGCACCGGGCCGCCGCGCAGCCGGGACACGCTCGCCTCGACGAGCCAGGGCAGCAGCGCCGCGAGGCCCACCAGCGTCAGGGTCGCCCCCGCGCCGATGCCGAGGACCGGTGGCGCGTAGTCGCCCCCGGCGCGTCCCGAGGCCAGCAGGATGCCGAGCCCGAGGACCGGGATCAGCACGCGCCACCACAGCCGGCGCCTGCGGACCTTGGCGCTGCGGACCACGCCCAGCGGCTCGATGGACACCGCCCGCAGCGAGATCAGCGTGACGGCGACGGCGGTGACCGGGACCGCCGCGAGGACCAGCGCGGCGAGCGCGGGCACCGGCGTCAGGTCGGAGGGGAAGGCGCTGATCTGCCACATGTCGACCGTGCCGACCAGCTGCCGCGAGGCGAGGAACAGCACACCGCCCACGGCGAGACCGAGCAGCGCGCCGCACAGGGCCTCGCCCGCCGCGATCCACCGCACCGTGCGGGCGTCGGCGCCGACCAGGCGCAGCGCGGCGAGGCGCCGGTCGCGCCGCTCGCCGCCGAAGCGGACGGCGGTGCCGATGAAGATGACGACCGGGGTCAGCAGGACCACGCACATCAGGACGACGAGGACGACCAGCAGCGGGTCGAAGGGTTCGGCGGGCTCCTGGTGGCCGAACTCGGCGACGCGGTGGCCGCCCTTGGCCTGGGTCAGGGCGGCGGAGCCCGCGTAGAAGTAGCGCTCCTGGGGGTGGACCAGGCCGGCGTCGCCGATGGTGCCGACGACGCGGTAGGCGCTGAAGCGCTCCTTCAGCAGGGCGCCCTCGGGGCTGTCGAGGAGGTCGCGCAGGGCGGGCGAGACGACCATCTCGCCGTCCGCCGGGATCTTCTTCAGGCCGGGCGGCAGGACCGGGTGCCGGCCCTCGGCGCGCAGGACGCGGCCGCCCACCGTGGAGTCGCGGAAGTCGGTCGGGGCGTCCCGCTGGAGGACGGTGGAGTCGCTCCGTTCGGTGGGCCTGCCGGAGAAGTCGTCGCCGGAGCGGGCCGCCGTGTGGTTCTCACGGTTCTGCAGCAGGTTCGGCACGGAGGACGCGCCGAGCAGCAGGGCCACGCCGAGGCCGACGCCGACGGCGGTCAGGATCGTGCGGGTCCAGCCCTCACGGCCGCCGCCGACGGCGAAACGTATGCCCAGGGCGAGGTCGTGGAGCACGCCGCGGCTGCCCGCCGGGGCGGCCGGCGGAGGGGGCGCGGTGCGTGCCCCGGCGCGGGTGGCCCGGCTCATAGGGCGGGCTCCATGTCGCGCGACCTGCCGTCGCGCACGACGACCTCGCGGTCGGAGTAGGCGGCGACCCGGGTCTCGTGGGTGACCAGGACGACGGCGGCGTTGGTCGAGCGGGCGGCGTCGGTCAGCAGTTCCATGACGCGCTCGCCGTTGAGCGAGTCGAGGGCGCCGGTCGGTTCGTCGGCGAAGACGACGCGCGGGCCGGGGGCGAGCGCGCGGGCGACGGCGACGCGTTGGCCCTGGCCGCCGGAGACCTCGCCGGGGCGCTTGGCGGCGACGTCGTCGACCTCCAGGCGCTCCAGCCACGTGCGGGCGGCCGCCTCGGCGTCCTTGCGCTTCACGCCGTTGAGCCGCAGCGGCAGGGCGACGTTCTCGACGCAGGTCAGCTCCGGCACGAGCTGCCCGAACTGGAAGACGAAGCCGAACTCGCCGCGGCGCAGCGCGCTGAGCGCCGCGTCCGGCATGCCGGTCAGTTCGCGGCCGTCGTAGGTGATGGAGCCCTCGTCGGGGCGGACGATCCCGGCGAGACAGTGCAGCAGGGTCGACTTGCCGGAGCCCGAGGGGCCCATGACGGCGACGACCTCGCCGGGGTGGATGGAGAAGGCGGCGCCGTCGAGGGCGGTCGTGGGTCCGTAGGCCTTGCGCAGTGCGCGCGCCGTGAGAAGGGAACCTGCGGGGGTCATGCGGGGCGCACCTCCTGGGCGAGCCTGCCGAGACGCGCGGCGGCCAGTTCCAGCCAGCGCAGATCGGCTTCGAGATGGAAGAGCGCGTGGTCGCAGATGAGCTGGTCGGCGAGGTCGCCCTTGCGCTTGCGGTCGGTGAGGGCGCGCATCAGGCGCAGGTGTTCGGCGCGCTGCACGTCGAGGAGTTCGGCGGCGTCGCGGTCGGTGAGGAGCGCGAGGACGACCTTGGTGTAGAGGGTCGACTGGAGGTAGGGCTCCGGCTTCTCGGGGGTGGCGAGCCAGCGCTGGACATCGGTGATGCCGGCCTCGGTGATCGCGTACCGCTTGCGCTCGGGACCGCCGCCCGCCTCGATGCCGTCGACCTCGACGAGGCCGTTCTTCAGCAGGCGGGACATGGTCGAGTAGACCTGCCCGTAGTGCAGCGGCTTGTCGTGCCCGAACTTCGCGTCGAAGGTGCGCTTGAGGTCGTAGCCGTGCCGGGGACCGGACTCCAGAAGACCCAGAAGGGTGTGGCCAATGGACATGCCGAGCACTCTACATCGTGTGTATACGTGCGATGTATACGCCCCGTGTAGAGCGGGCTCCCGCATTTCTCCCGGAGATCACGAGTGCGAGAAGAGGGCAACCTTCCGGGGCCGGAAAACGTCGGTTCCTAAGGGCGGGTGCTCATTGTCACGTCCGCAAAAGACCGGATCGGATGACCTTTGTCCCCAGGTGCGGTGTTAGCTTCATGAGCTGACCAAAGACAAGCTGACTTGCCAGTGAGAAGACGGGACGTACGAGGCGTACGGCTCGTACGAGACGGAAGCGGAGCACTCTCAGTCATGGGCCGAGCCGAAGAACGACAAGCGCGGACGCGCGGTGCCCGCAGGGCAGCGCGCGGGCGCCCGTCCGGCGGCAAGCGCACCGGCATACGCCGCTTCTTCACCTGGAAGAAGCTCCTCGGGACGTTCCTCGGGTTCTGCCTGCTCGGCATACTCGGTTTCGTGATCCTGTACATGGTCGTCGACATTCCCCAGGGGAATGCCGCGGCGAAGATGCAGAGCAACGTGTACCGGTACAGCAACGGCGACGTCATCGCCCGCACCGGTGACGTGAACCGCGAGATCGTCGACCTGTCCAAGGTCCCGAAGCCGGTCCAGAAGGCCTTCGTCGCCGCCGAGAACAAGTCCTTCTACAAGGACGAGGGCGTCGACTTCAAGGGCACCGCCCGCGGTGTGCTCAACACGGTGACCGGCAAGGGCAAGCAGGGCGGCTCGACGATCACCCAGCAGTACGTGAAGAACTACTACCTCAGCCAGGACCAGACCGTTAGCCGCAAGCTGCAGGAGCTGGTCATCTCGCTGAAGGTGGACCGCGAGAAGAGCAAGGACTACATCCTCGCGGGTTACATCAACACCAGCTACTACGGCCGCGGCGCCTACGGCATCCAGGCCGCCGCCCAGGCGTACTACGGCATCGACGCCAAGAAGCTGGACGTGGACCAGGGCGCCTATCTCGCCGCCCTCCTGCAGGCCCCGAGCCAGTACGACTGGACCTCCGCCACGCCGACCGGCAGGAAGCTCGTCAAGCAGCGCTGGAACTACGTCCTGGACAACATGGTCGAGGAGGGCTGGCTCGACGCGGGCAAGCGGGCGAAACTCGTCTTCCCCACGCCCGAGCCGCCCAAGCCCCCGCCCGGCCGCGAGGGACAGATCGGCTACCTCGTGGAGGAGGCCAAGCGGGAGGTCCTGCGCAACAGCGGCCTCAGCGAGGCCGAGTTCGAGGCCGGCGGCTACACCGTGACGCTGAACATCGACCCCAAGAAGCAGAAGCAGCTCGAACAGGCCGTCGACAGGAAGCTGAACGACAAGCTCGACCGGAAGCACAACAAGGCCGACGCCCGCGTCCAGGCGGGCGCGGCGTCCGTCGACCCGAAGACCGGCAAGGTGCTCGCCATGTACGGCGGCGAGGACTACGTGAAGCACTTCACGAACAACGCCACCCGCCGCGACTACCAGCCCGCCTCCACCTTCAAGCCGCTGATCCTCGCCGCGGCCCTGGAGGAGGGCGCCACCACCCGGGACGGCACGCCGATCACGGCGAGCACCGTCTACGACGGCACCAGCGGGCGCCCGGTCCGGGGCAGCGACGTCGCCTTCGCACCGCCCAACGAGGACCACGTCGACTACGGTCCCGTCACCGTGCAGAAGGCGATGAACAAGTCCATCAACTCGGTCTTCGCGCAGATGGGCGTGGACGTCGGCATGCCGAAGGTCATGGAGACGGCCGGCAAGCTCGGCATGGACGTCAAGGGCCTGCCCGCCGTACCCGCCCAGACCCTCGGCTCCATGGGCGCGAGCCCGCTGGAGATGGCGGGCGTCTACGCCACGCTCGACAACCACGGCAAGAAGGTCACCCCGGCCCTCGTCGGCTCCGTCGAGCACAAGGACCGCACGATCGACCTGCCCGACCCGATCGGCGAGGAGGTGGTCAAGCGCGGCACCGCCGACTCGCTGACCTCCGTGCTGACCGGCGTGGTCGACGACGGCACGGGCCACGCGGTGCGCAACCCCGCGCAGGACGTCGCCGGCAAGACCGGTACCTCCGACGACAACAAGTCGGCCTGGTTCACCGGCTACACGCCGAAGCTGGTCACCTCCGTCGGCCTGTTCGGCGAGGGCGCCCCCGGCACCCCCGAGAAGAACAAGCAGGTCTCCATGAAGGGCGCCGGCGGCCGGCCGCGCGTCGACGGCGGCAGCTTCCCGGCCGAGATCTGGGCGGCGTACACGTTCGACGCGATGGGCTCGCCGAGCGAGTTCGACCTCGACACGAACATGGGCGCGGCCATCGCGCCGCCCCCCGAGCCCACGCCGTCCAAGGAGCCGGCCAAGCCGTCGAGCACGCCGACGAAGCCGGAGAAGGACCCCACGTCCAAGCCTCCGACGCAGAGCCCGTCCTCCAAGCCGCCGTCGCAGAGCCCGTCGTCCAAGCCGCCGTCGCAGAGCCCGTCGTCCAAGCCGCCCACGCACGAGCCGCTTCCCACGGAGACGATCGAGATCCCCGACGATCCCGACGACCGCGGGCCCCGCAGGGACTGACGGCCGCCCCGCGCACGGCGAAAGGAAAGGCGCCCGGAACCTTCGAGGTTCCGGGCGCCTTCCCCGTACGGGCGCTGTGCCCTGTACGGAGGCACTGTGCGCGCTAGCTCCGGTTCACTTCGAACCAGACCACCTTTCCGGTGCTCAGCCGCGTGGCGCCCCAGCGCCGCGCCATCTTGTTGACCAGGTAAAGGCCGCGGCCGCCCTCGTCGGTGGCGCGTGCCTGGCGCAGCCGGGGCAGCTGCGGGACGTCGTCGCCGACCTCGCAGCGCAGTACGTCCGTACGGAGCAGCCGCAGCGTGATCGGCCGCGACGCGTACCGCACGGCGTTCGTCACGACCTCGCTGACCAGCAGCTCCACCGAGTCGGTCAGCTCCTCGAGGCCCCAGCGGACCAGCGCGCTGCGGGCCAGCCTGCGGGCGCGGGCCGGTGTCGCGTTCTCCGGTTCCAGGAACCAGTACGCGACGTCGCTCGGCGCGATGCCGTCGAAGCGGGCGGCGAGCAGCGCGATGTCGTCGTCCCGGTCGCCCGGCCCGAGCATGTCGAGCACCTCGTCGCAGAGCGCCTCCAGGGGCGGCGGATGGTCCGGGCCCGTCAGCTGGGCGGTCGCCGCGAGACGTTCGCGCAGCTGCTCTATGCCGGTCCACACGTCCCGCAGCCGGGACTCGACGAGGCCGTCCGTGTACAGCAGCAGCGTCGCGCCCGCCGGGGCGTCCAGCTCCACGGCCTCGAAGTCCACCCCGCCCACCCCGATGGGCGCGCCCGGCGGCACCCGCAGCACCTCGGCACGCCCGCCCAGGTGCAGCAGCACCGGCGGCGGATGTCCGGCGTTGGCGATGGTGATGCGGTGCGAGACCGGGTCGTAGACCGCGTAGAGGCAGGTGGCCATCCGGTCCGAGCCGAGCCGCTGCGCCTGCTCGTCCAGGTGGTGCAGGACCTCCTGGGGCGGCAGGTCGAGCCCCGCGAGGGTCTGCGCGGTCGTCCGCAGCTGGCCCATGATCGCCGCCGATGTCATGGAGTGCCCCATGACATCGCCGACGACCAGGGCGACCCGGCTGCCGGGCAGCGGGATCGCGTCGTACCAGTCGCCGCCGACGCGGGCGGTCTCGGCGGCCGGCAGATAGCGCGAGGCGAGCCGCACCCCGGTCGGGCGCGGCAGCGTCTCGGGCAGCATCGTGCGCTGCAACTCGTCGGCGATGTACGCCTCGCGGCCGTACAGGACCGCCTTGTCGATGCCGAGCGCGCTGTGCGTGGCCAGCTGGGCGGCGACCAGCAGGTCGTCCGCCTCGAACGCGGGGCGGTCCGGGCGGCGCAGGAACACGGCCGCGCCGATCACCCTGCGGCGGCCCCGCAGCGGCGCGAGGATGGCCCGCCGACCGGTCGGCACGGTCCGCCCCTCGCCGAGCAGTTCGGGCAGCGCCGCCCGGGCCGCCGCCGAGTCCGCGAAGACCGGCCGCACCCCGCGCAGCACCTCGGCGAGCGCGCCGCCGTGCCGCACCTCGCACAGCTCGGCGGTGCCCGTCACATCGGTGACGTCGGGCCGCACCACCTGGAGCGTGGGCAGCGTGCCGCCCTCGGCGCCGGGCTGCTCCTCGGTGCCCTCCTCCAGGGAACGCAGCCGGTCGGTGCGGCGCAGGCGCAGCACCAGCGGGCCCGTGGGCCGCTCGTCGCCGACGGGCAGCGGGTCGCGCAGGTAGACGAGGATCGCGTCGGAGAACGTGGGGACCGTGGCGCGGCACAGGCCCATCACGATCTCGTCCAGGTCGATGCCGCGGGCGATGCGCCGGGTCGCGGCGCCCACGAAGCGCAGCCGGTCGCCGTCGCGCCGCATCGCCGCCGGGCCGGTGCCCGGGGGCCGCGGCTGACCGGTGCGGCGCTCCGTGCCGTCCGGCGGGCCCGCGGGACCGGGCTGCGCCGGCACGCCGTCGGGGGCGGGCCGCGGCCGGCCCGGGTCCGGCTCGGAGGCGGACGGCTGGGAATGCTCACTGGTCGGCGGCACCGATGCTCCCGGGGATGTGTCACGCGCACCCTGTGGCGACTCGCGGGAACGCAGCAGCGCCCCGCGGGGCTCCGCGGGGGCGGTCGGCCGGGCAGCTGGTGCCTTGCGACCCTCGTGGGGGGTGAGGTGCTCCGTCACGCGTCTTGAATCCGTCCGTCCGGGGCTGCGCGCCGTGCGCGCCGTCCAGCGTTGCACGTCGCTCAGCCGCGTCGGCAGTGCAGAAAGATCTGATGTTCCGGATTGGGGCCTTCCCTGCTCGCACGGGACTGCGGGCCCGGGGAGGCGTCGGTGCTCTCGGGAGTGTACGAGTACGTGTCCTCGCCGGTGATCTCGAAGCCCGCGTCCCGCACGACCTGCCGCAGTTCGTCCCGCAGGTATCCCGATACCCGGATCGTGTGCCCCAGGAACGGGATCGGTGCGTCGTCCAGATCGGCCTCGACCATGGACAGCTCCATCAGGCCTCGCGGCCGCAGCAGGCCGTGCAGCCGCCGCAGCGCCCCGGGGATCTCCCGGCGCGGCAGCATCAGCAGGGCGAAGAAGCAGGTGATGCCGTCGAACCGGCCGACGCCGTCGGGCCCCTCGGCCGTGAGGTCCGCGATGTCGATCTGCCGGAACTCGGCGGCCGGTACGTTCTTTTCGGCCAGGGCGAGCATGCCCGAGGAGATGTCCGTGCCGAGGACCGAGTGGCCCTTCTCGGCCAATTGCCGGGCAGTGGGCAGACCGGTGCCGCAGCCCACGTCCAGGACGCGGGAACCGGGCGCCAGCGCGTCGGCCAGAGCGCGTCCGGCGGCGAGCTGGCCCTCCTTGCGCGCGAAGGCGTCGTCGTACTGCTGCCCGATGGCGTCAAAGGCCTCGGCCTGGCCTCTGCGGTCCTCGCTCACGTTCTGCCGCCCCTCGATGACTTCCTGTCAGACAGCGCGCAAACCCACGGAGTTGTTACTGTGCGCCCTTGCGGAGGACGATCCTACGTTTGAACCACGGGGGCGCATCAAGGGTCTCATGAGGACACGCGCGCGGGCGTACGGTCCCAGTCATCCGGCAGGGGCGGTACGCCCCAGGACGGATCGGGGCGCCAGTGCTGCCAGCCGTCCGAAAACGGCGGCCCCCACGCGTGGATCACGTCAAGCGCGGCCCGCCCGGCCGCACGCACGTCGGCGGCCTTTCCCGCGTCCATCAGGCCCACCCGCAGCGCCTCGGCGAACTCGTCCTCGTCGTGCCAGCGCCAGCTGCCGTCCGGGCGCACGGAGATGTCCAGAAAGTGATCCTCGGAGTCGACGCCGCCCGCCCACCGGACGCGGGGCTCCTCCAGGTTCACGTACCAGTTCTTGAACTGCCAGCCCTGGTCCCAGAACAGCCAGACCGACCACGGCTCGCCGGGGCGCGCCAGCTTCAGGACGCCGGTGCCGAACCAGCGGTCCCTGCGGATCGCGCGCGGCTTGGTGTAGCGGGTCGCGAGGGGCTCGTGGTGCAGCGGGGTCCCGTCGGCCAGCACGGGCTTGACGCACTCGGTGCCGGGCGCCATCCACACGGCGAGCAGGTCCGGGCTGTCCTGGACGACGGTGACGGGGCGGCAGATGTGCACGCGGTCCCCGGCGTTCTCCCGGTAGCGCCACAGGATGTGGTCGCCGGGGGCCCACCGGGCCGCCGCACCGTCACCGTCCGTCGTCTTCCCGTCGAGGTCTGTCATGGACAGATATTAGACGCCTCTTCGGTGCCGGTCCCGAGCCCCTCGACAGCCTTCACGCCTGAGGACGGGTCATGCGCAACACGTCCAGGGCCTCGTCCAGTTGCTCCTTGGTGAGGTCGCCCCGGTCGACGTAGCCGGCCTCCAGGACGACCTCGCGGATCGTCTTGCGCTCGGCCAGGGACTTCTTGGCGACCTTGGCCGCCTCCTCGTAGCCGATGTACTTGTTCAGCGGCGTCACGACGGAGGGCGAGGACTCGGCGTACTCGCGGGCGCGTTCGCGGTTGGCGGTGATGCCGTCGATGGTCCGGTCGGCGAGCAGCCGGGAGACGTTGGCCAGCAGCCGGATCGACTCCAGGACGTTCTTGGCGATGACCGGAAGCATGACGTTCAGCTCGAAGTTGCCGGCGGCACCCGCCGCGGCGACCGTCGCGTCGTTGCCGGTGACCTGGGCGGCGACCATCAGCGCGGCCTCCGGGATGACCGGGTTCACCTTGCCCGGCATGATCGACGAACCGGGCTGGAGGTCGGGGAGGTTGATCTCGGCGAGGCCGGTGCGCGGGCCCGAGGCCATCCACCGCAGGTCGTTGGCGATCTTCGTCAGGCCCACGCCGATGGTCCGCAGCTGCCCGCTGGTCTCTACGATGCCGTCCCGGGCGCCCTGTGCCTCGAAGTGGTCGCGCGCCTCGGTCAGCGGCAGGCCGGTGGCCCGCGCCACCTCGGCGATGACGGCCGCGGAGAAGCCGGGCGGGGTGTTGATGCCGGTGCCCACCGCCGTGCCGCCGAGCGGCAGTTCGGCCAGGCGCGGCAGCGAGGCCTCCAGGCGCTCGATGCCGTACCGCACCTGCGCCGCGTAGCCGCCGAACTCCTGGCCGAGCGTGACCGGGGTGGCGTCCATCAGGTGCGTGCGCCCGGACTTGACGACGTCCGCGAACTCCTCGGCCTTGCGCTCCAGGGCGGCGGCGAGGTGGTCGAGGGCCGGGATCAGCTCGCCGGTGACCGCGCCCGTCGCCGCGATGTGGATCGAGGACGGGAAGACGTCGTTGGAGGACTGCGAGGCGTTCACGTGGTCGTTGGGGTGGACGGGGCGCCCGAGCCGCTCGGTGGCGAGCGTGGCGAGGACCTCGTTGGTGTTCATGTTGGACGAGGTGCCCGAGCCGGTCTGGAAGACGTCGACGGGGAAGTGCGCGTCCCAGCGCCCCTCGGCGACCTCTTCCGCCGCCGCCACGATGGCCTCGGCGACGTCCTCGTCCAGCACCCCGAGCCCCGCGTTGACCTTGGCCGCGGCCGCCTTGATCCGGGCGAGGGCGGCGATGTGGGCGCGCTCGATGCGCTGCCCGGAGATGGGGAAGTTCTCCACCGCGCGCTGGGTCTGCGCCCGCCACTTGGCGCCGGCGGGGACCCGCACCTCGCCCATGGAGTCGTGCTCGATCCGGTACTCGCCGGTGCCGGTGCCGTTCTCGCTGTCGCTGGCGTCGCTGGTCATGCCGTGAACCTACCTCTCCGCTCCGAGGCCGTCGAAAGCCCCGGAAAAGTTGAGCACTTGTCTTGTTCCAGGTATTCCCAAGACCTCTACCCACCAGTAAAAACCCTGGGTAACACCAACCCGGGGAGGCGCGATGAAGCGCATCAGACGCAGCGGACGGGCCCGGCTGCGAGGGACGTTCGCGGCGGCCGCCGCGATGGCGACCGTGCTCGGCGCGGCGGCCGCCGTACCCGCGCAGGCGGCGGACGGGGGCGGGGCCCGGACGTCGGCGGCGGTGCCCCTTCCGCCCGAACTGGAGAAGATCCGGGCGGCCGAGGCCACCGAGCTGTACGGCGGCCCGGCCGAACGCCCCATGGCGGAGCGCAAGACGGGCCTGATCTCGCTCGGCGACAGCGAGATCTCCGGGGAGGGCGTCGGCACGTACGAACCGGGCACCGACGGCCCGGACAACTGGTGCCACCGCTCGCCGGACGCCGCGATACACCGCACCGGCATCCCCGCCGACGTGACATACAACGTGGCCTGTTCCGGGGCCCAGACGGTCAACATCAGGATCGGCGGCCAGAAGCAGTACGCCGACGAGCTGGTGCAGAGCGACAACCTCGCCATCAAGGCGCGCAACACCAGGATCAAGACGATCCTGCTCGTCGTCGGCGCCAACGACGACCTGCAGTTCTCACCGGTGATGACCGACTGCGTGACCCGCTACCTGCTGAGCCAGGGGCCGTGCGCCGGCAAGTACCACGACGGCTGGCAGGCGCGTGTGGACGCCCTCGTGCCCAAGGTCGAGCAGTCCCTGCGCGACCTGAGGACGGTCATGCGGGACGCGGGCTACCAGGAGGGCGACTACCGGCTCGTCGCCATGGGCTACCCGAGCCCGATCGGCCCGGACTTCCGCGACAACCCCGCGTTCCCGGGCAAGCTCGCCTGCGGCGGGCTCGGCTACGACTCGGACACCGAGTGGGGCCGCAACCACGCGGTGCCGACCTTCGCGACGGGCATGCGCGAGGCGGCGAGGCGGGCGGGCGCCACCTACCTCGACAACTCCCGCCTCTTCCACGGCCACGAGGTCTGCATGGAGGACACCTGGGCGCGCGGCCTCTTCGTGGACGTCACCCACCCCTTCCCGCCGGACTCCAACTCCGTGCGCCAGTCCTTCCACCCCAACGCCCGCGGCCACGCCGCCTTCGCCTCCTGCCTGACGCAGCTCCAGGAGTCGGGCTACCGCGAGGCGGGCTGCGCCGACCCGGCGAGCACGGGCGGCCCGAAGCTGTACAAGGGCGCCTGGGACGACGCGTACAAGCCGCTGAGGAACGAGGGCACGGGGACGTGCGTGGACGTCGACGCCTCGAAGAGCCGCAACGGCACCAAGGTCCAGGGCTGGGACTGCACCGGCAACCGCAACCAGACCTGGTGGTACGACGGCGACCGGCAGTCCCTGCACACCGGGCTGACCCAGGACCGGTGCCTCGACGTGCCCGACGGCGCCTACAAGGAGGGCGCCGCCGTCGTCCTGTGGAACTGCCACGGGGGCGGCAACCAGAAGTTCGTCCGTGAGGCCGGGACCGTGCGGGCCGCTGCCGCGAGCGGGCTCTGTCTGACCCTGGCGGGGGCCAAGGAGCCGTTGCGGCTGCAGAAGTGTGCGGGGACGGCGAATCAGCGGTTCGCCTGAGGGGCCGTCCTTCCGCGGGCGCGTCGCGGCTGGCCGCGCCGCGCCCCGCGCCCCTGGCGGGTGCGCCCTCATGGGGCGCACCCGCCGGTTTCCCGCGCTACGCCAGGCCCGGGCCCCGGACCGGGATGTGCGTGAACGTTGGCTCGGGGGCCGGGTCCTGGAAGAAGTCGTTGCCCTTGTCGTCCACGACGATGAAGGCCGGGAAGTCCTCGACCTCGATCTTCCAGACCGCCTCCATGCCGAGCTCCTCGTACTCGACGACCTCGACCTTCTTGATGCAGTCCTGGGCCAGCCGCGCGGCCGGGCCGCCGATCGAGCCGAGGTAGAAGCCGCCGTGCGCGTCGCACGCGTCGGTGACCTGCTTGCTGCGGTTGCCCTTGGCGAGCATCACCTTGGAGCCGCCCGCCGCCTGGAACTGCTCCACGTAGGAGTCCATGCGCCCGGCCGTCGTCGGCCCGAACGAGCCGGAGGCGTAGCCCTCGGGGGTCTTCGCGGGACCGGCGTAGTACACCGGGTGGTCCTTGAGGTACTGCGGCATCTCCTCGCCCGCGTCGAGCCGCTCCTTGATCTTGGCGTGCGCGATGTCACGGGCCACGACGAGCGGGCCGGTGAGCGACAGGCGGGTCTTGACCGGGTGCTTGGTCAGCTCGGCGAGGATCGCGTCCATCGGCTGGTTGAGGTCGATCTCGACCACGTCCGCCGACTCGGCGTCGTCGTTGAGGGTCTCCTCCGTCGTCTCCGGCAGGAAGCGCGCCGGGTCCCGCTCCAGCTCCTCCAGGAAGACGCCCTCAGCGGTGATCTTCGCGGTGGCCTGGCGGTCGGCCGAGCAGGAGACGGCGATGGCGACGGGCAGCGAGGCGCCGTGCCGGGGCAGGCGCACCACGCGCACGTCGTGGCAGAAGTACTTGCCGCCGAACTGCGCGCCGATGCCGATCTTCTGCGTCAGCTCGAAGACCTTCTCCTCCAGCTCCTTGTCCCGGAAGCCGTGCCCGGTCGGGGAGCCCTCGGACGGCAGCTCGTCCAGGTAGTGCGCGGAGGCGTACTTCGCGGTCTTCAGGGCGAACTCGGCGCTCGTGCCGCCGACGACGATCGCCAGGTGGTACGGCGGGCAGGCGGCCGTCCCCAGGGAGCGGATCTTCTCCTCCAGGAACTTCATCATGGAGGCCTCGTTCAGGACGGCCTTCGTCTCCTGGTAGAGGAAGCTCTTGTTGGCGGAGCCGCCGCCCTTGGCCATGAACAGGAACTTGTAGGCGCCGCCGTCGGTCGCGTACAGCTCGATCTGCGCCGGCAGGTTGGAGCCGGTGTTCTTCTCCTCCCACATGGTCAGCGGGGCCATCTGGGAGTAGCGCAGGTTCAGCTTCGTGTAGGCGTCGAAGACGCCCTTGGAGAGCGCCTTCTCGTCCTCGCCCTCGGTCAGGACGTTCTGTCCGCGCTTGCCCATGACGATCGCGGTGCCGGTGTCCTGGCACATGGGCAGCACGCCCGCCGCCGCGATGTTCGCGTTCTTCAGCAGGTCGAGCGCCACGAACTTGTCGTTGGACGACGCCTCGGGGTCGTCCACGATGCGCCGCAGCTGCGCCAGGTGCGCGGGGCGCAGATAGTGCTGGATGTCGTGGATCGCCTCGGCGGCGAGCGTGCGCAGCGCCTCCGGCTCGACCTTGAGGAACGTCCGCCCGTCGGCCTCGAAGGTGGAGACACCCTCGGAGGTCACCAGCCGGTAGGGGGTGGTGTCCTCTCCCAGGGGGAGCAGGTCGGAGTACTCGAACGCCGGGATGGGCGGGCGGGGGCTAACGGACATTGCGGCCATTCCTCACTCGGCAGACAGCGGCGCGGCCTCCATTGGCGACGCGCCAACCAGCGTAGAACGCACCCGGCGGGCGGAGTCTGTGAGGTAAGGCTCAGTAGAGGATCCGGGGCGCCGCGCCCGGTCGTCCACAGGGGTAGTCGCGATCTATCGCGTTTGGGTACGCTGCCGACGTGGACCTCGAAAAGCGTCTCCCGCAGCCCGCTCCCGCCCCAGCCGAGGAGCCGGGATCCCTCCGCGCCTCCGACGCCGACCGGGACCGCACCGCGGACATCCTCCGCGAGGCCCTGGCCGAGGGCCGCCTCACCGCCGACGAGCACGCGGACCGCGTCGAGGGCGTCTATCGCGCCAAGACGATGGCCGAGCTGCAGCCACTGGTACGGGACTTGCCCGCCGCCCAGGATTCCGCCGCCCACCCCAGGACCCCGTCCGGGCCCACCCCCGGCCCCGTCCCCTCCAGGCCGTCCCCCGGAGCGATCCCGCCGGTCGCGGACGAGAACCTGGTGGCCGTCCTCAGCGGCTCCGTCCGCAAGGGCCGCTGGCGGGTGGCCCGGCGCACCCACGCGTACGCCGTCTTCGGCAGCGTCGAGATAGACCTGAGCGAGGCGATCTTCGAGCAGCGCCAGGTCGTCATCAAGGCGATCGCGATCTTCGGCTCGGTCGAGATCCGCCTCCCGGAGAACGTCTCGCTGCGCGGCAGCGGCACGGGCGTCCTCGGCAGCTTCGAGGTGGACACCCTCGACTCGCCCGACCAGGACGCCCCGGTCGTCTTCGTGGACGGCATGGCGATCCTCGGCAGCATCGAGGCGCGGCCCAAGCGCGGCAAGTTCGTCCGTGACCTGCATCAGAGGCTGCGCAAGCACCTCGGGCACTGACGGTCCGCGCGCCGCGAGGGGAGGCCGCACTTCCGCGCGTCGGAACTCAGTGCATAGGCGCGCACACAGCGGGTAGAGCTTGCTGCATCGTCTCTCGCTCGCGAAGCCGTCGTCAGGAGTAGACCGTGCTGCAACCCTCGCGTCAGTCCCTGCAGGTCGCCGCTGTCCCGGCTCAGCGGGGGCCCGCGCGTGATCGGACCGATGACGCGCCCTGGCACACGGAGGCGGTGTGCCGCCGCGACGAAGCCGGACTGTTCTTCGCCCCGTCCAAGGAGCCGACCGCGGCCAGACTCTCGCGCGAGGAGGCGGCCAAGCGGGTCTGCGGCCGCTGCCCGGTGATGGTCGAGTGCCGCGAACACGCTCTGCTCCAGCCCGAGCCGTACGGCGTGTGGGGCGGCCTGACCGCCGCCGAGCGCCGCGTGGTCCTGGCCCGCCGCCGCAGGCGGGACGTGGAACTGAAGAAGGCGGCCGCCGCGACGGGGATCGCCGCGGCCGGCTAGCCCCGGCGCGGCAGACCCCCTGCTGGCCCATGCCGAAGGGGGCGTCCCCCGCACGGGACGCCCCCTTCGTCGTACGCGCCGCTTCGCGCGGTGGGACTACTTCGCGCGGTCGAAGTCGATCGCGCTGTACGCCCGCAGCTTCGAGAGCCGGTGGTCGGAGTCGATCTTGCGGATGGTGCCCGACTTGGACCGCATGACCAGGGACGACGTCGAGGCGGTCGCCGCGCGGTAGCGCACGCCCTGGAGCAGCTCGCCGTCGGTGATGCCGGTCGCGACGAAGAAGACGTTGTCGCCCTTGACCAGGTCGTCCGTGGAGAGCGTGCGGTCCAGGTCGTGACCGGCGTCGAGGGCGCGCTGGCGCTCCGCGTCGTCCTTCGGCCACAGCTTGCCCTGGATCACGCCGCCCAGGCACTTGATCGCGCAGGCCGAGATGATGCCCTCGGGGGTGCCGCCGATGCCCATCAGGAGGTCGACGCCGGTGCCCTCGCGCACGGCCATGACCGAGCCGGCGACGTCGCCGTCGGAGATGAACTTGATGCGGGCGCCGGTCTCGCGGATCTCCTTGACGATGCCCTCGTGGCGGGGGCGGTCCAGGATCATCACCGTGACGTCCTCGGGCGAGGAGTTCTTGGCCTTGGCGACCCGGCGGATGTTGACCGACGCGGGCGCGTTGATGTCGACGTAGTCCGCGGCCTCGGGGCCGGTGACCAGCTTGTCCATGTAGAACACGGCGGAGGGGTCGAACATCGCGCCGCGGTCGGCGGCGGCCAGGACGGCGATCGCGTTGGGCATGCCCTTCGCGGTCAGCGTCGTGCCGTCGATCGGGTCGACGGCGATGTCGACCTCGGCGCCGGTGCCGTCACCGATGCGCTCTCCGTTGAAGAGCATCGGGGCCTCGTCCTTCTCGCCCTCCCCGATGACCACGACGCCGTTCATCGAGACGGTGTGGACCAGGGTCCGCATGGCCCTGACCGCGGCGCCGTCCGCGCCGTTCTTGTCGCCGCGGCCGACCCAGCGGCCCGCGGCCATGGCGGCCGCCTCGGTGACCCGGACGAGCTCCAGGGCGAGGTTGCGGTCGGGAGCCTCGGGGGAAACCTCGAGCTCGGACGGAAGATGATGCTCGGTCATCGGGACGCACCTCTCTGCTGATACGACGACGGCCGGATGAGGGATTGTGAACGACTCTATCCGTAGGCCGACAAAATGAGCAGTGGGCCCCACGCATGAGCGGACCGGGCACCGGGCGACGGGGCGCGGCCGGCGCCTGAGACCATGGGGGCGTGGCAGGCAGACAAGGCAACCAGACCGTCAAGAACATGCTGTGGTCGTTGGTGGTGATCGCCCTGGTCGCGGGCGTGATCTACATCTTCGTCCCGCATGACGAGTCCGAGACCCCCGTCAAGCGGGTCGACTACCGCGTGGAGCTTCTGACGGCCCGGCGGGCCGCGGCCTATCCGGTGGCGGCGCCCGAGGGCCTGTCCAAGGAGTGGAAGCCGACGTCCGTGCGGTTCGACGGCGCCGACCACGACGCGTGGCACCTGGGCTTCCTCGACCCCGACGGCGAGTACGTGGCGATCAAGCAGTCCACCGCCAAGCCGGCCAGGTTCATCGAGGGCGCCACGCAGGAGGCCCGCAGGACGGACGCCACCGAGAAGATCGGCGGCCGGACGTGGCAGCGCTACGAGGGCTCGACGTACGACGCCCTGGTGAGCACCGAGAAGGGCGCGACGACCGTCGTCACCGGCACGGCGTCGTTCGGACAGCTCACGAAGATGGCGCAGTCGCTGCGGACCGGCTGACCCGCCCGGGCGGGCGGGTGCGCGGGCACGCGAAGGGCCCCCGGCGGCGTGCCGGGGGCCCTTCGCGTGCCGGTTCGGGCGCTGAGGGCGCCCGCCGATCAGACCGTGCCGATCAGACGGCGCGGATCAGACCGTGCGGATCAGACCGTGGTGACGACGTCCTCGTAGGCCAGCCGCGGGGAGCGCGGGAACCAGGCGTCCTCGCCCGGCTTGCCGATGTTGACGATCATCAGCGGGGTGTGGTCGTCGTCCAGGAACTCCTTCTGGACGCCCGCGAAGTCGAAGCCGGTCATCGGGCCCGCGGCCAGACCGGCGGCGCGCACGCCCACGATGAAGTAGCCGGCCTGGAGCGTGGCGTTCACCAGCGCGGCCTGCTCACGGGCCGGGCGCTCGGCGAAGAAGACGTCCTTGGCCTGCGGGAAGTGCGGGAAAAGCGCCGGGAGCTCCTCGTGGAACTCGTTGTCCGCGGAGAGGATCGCGACCAGCGGGGCCGTCGCCGTCTTCGGGCGGTTGCCCTCGGCCATGTGCGCGACCAGGCGCTCGCGGGCCTCGGGGGAGCGCACCAGGGTGACGCGCAGCGGCGACTGGTTGAAGGCGGTCGGGCCGTACTTGACCAGGTCGTAGATCGCCTGGACCTGCTCCTCGGTGACCGGCTCGTCGGTGAAGGTGTTCGCGGTGCGGGCCTCGCGGAAGAGCAGGTCCTGGGCGGCGGGGTCAAGGGCGAGAGACATGATCAACCTTCTCGTTACGGCGGGATATCAACAGGCATGGACGATAGTACGACCGCAACGTTTAAGTTTCAACCAAATGAGGTGGGTCGTGATTCGCCTCACAAGCCTCGCCCGTTCAGACGTCCGCGCCGTCGCGGGGGTCCTCGGGGTCGTCGACGTCCTCGGTGGCCCCGGTCCCCTCCCCGCCCTCACCCGCGAGCGCCGCGTCCAGGCGGGCGCGCGCGCCGTCCAGCCAGCGGCGGCACACCGTCGCCAGCTTCTCGCCCCGCTCCCACAGGGCGAGTGACTCCTCCAGGGTCGTGCCGCCGGTCTCCAGGCGGCGTACGACCTCGATCAGCTCGTCCCGCGCCTGCTCGTACCCGAGCGCGTCCGCCGGGCCCACGGCCTCGTCCGTCTTGCTGGTCATGCGGTCACCCTAATTCTCGTTCCGTGCGGTTCGTCCGGCTCGTGCGGTTGGTTCGGTCGGCGCGGTTGCTTCGGCTGGCTCGGCCTGTTCGGCCTGTTCGGCCCGTTCGGCTCGTACGGTGAACTCGCCCTCGGCGACGCGGGCCCGCAACTCCTCGCCGGCGTCCACCTCCTGCGGGGCCCGGACGACCGCGCCGTCCGCCTTCTGCAGCACCGCGTACCCCCGCTGGAGGGTCGCGGCGGGGGAGAGGGCCACCACGCGTGCGTGCGTGTGCGTCAGCTCCGAGGACGCCCGGTCCAACAGGTGCCCGAGCGTGCGCCGGGCCCGGTCGACGAGCGCCGAGACCTGCTCCTCGCGCTCCTCGACCATCCGGTGCGGGTGCTCCATGGCGGGGCGGGCCAGGGCGTGCGCGAGGCCGCGCTCCTCCCGGTCGAGGAAGGCGTCCACGCAGCGCCGGGCGCGCTCGCTCAGACCCCGTACGCGCTCGTACTCCTCGCCGACGTCCGGCACGACCTTCTTGGCGGCGTCCGTGGGCGTGGAGGCCCGCAGGTCCGCCACGAGATCGAGCAGCGGACTGTCCGGCTCGTGCCCGATCGCCGAGACCACCGGCGTACGGCAGGCCGCCACCGCCCTGATCAGCTGCTCGTCGGAGAACGGCAGCAGGTCCTCTACGCTGCCGCCGCCCCGCGCCACGATGATCACGTCGACCTCGTCGAGCGCGTCCAGCTCCTGCACGGCCCGGACGACCTGCGGCACCGCGTGCACGCCCTGGACGGGCACGGCGCGCACCTCGAAGCGGACGGCGGGCCAGCGGTGCCGGGCGTTCTCCAGGACGTCCCGCTCGGCGGCCGAGGCGCGGCCCGTGACGAGGCCGATGAGCTGCGGCAGGAACGGCAGCGGCTTCTTGCACCCGGGCGCGAACAGGCCCTCCGCGGCGAGGCTCTTCTTCAGCTGCTCGATCCGCGCCAGCAGCTCACCGACGCCGACCGGCCTTATCTCGGCGGCCCGCAGGGACAGCTGCCCGCGCGGCGCGTACCACTCCGGCTTGGCGTGGACGACGACACGGGCGCCCTCGGAGACGACGTCCGCCACGGCGTCGAACACCTGGCGGTAGCAGGTGACGCTCACCGAGATGTCGTGCGAGGGGTCGCGCAGCGTCAGGAAGACCACGCCGGCGCCCGGTCTGCGGGACAGCTGGGTGATCTGCCCCTCGACCCAGACGGCGCCGAGCCGGTCGATCCACCCACCGATGAGCCGCGACACCTGCCCCACGGGGAGCGGCGCGTCCGCGGACGTGTTGAGAGCCATGCGCCGAGCGTAGTCGGAGGGTATGACACCCAGGGCGGACCGAAAGCGCCCCTACGGCACGGACGCGACCCGGGGCAACCGGGCGTCCCTACGGCACGGGCACGACCCCGGGTAAACGGGTGGGTGGGTGGAGACACCCGCCGCGAAGCGGCGGCTCAAAGCACCCCCCAACGGCCCCGCTGTGCGAAAAGCACGACAAGCCCCACCCCCAACCACACCGCCCCCACCACCTGCGCCGCCCCGGACGCCTCCCAGATGACCGCCACCACGATCACCGCCCCCAGCACGGGCACCAGCAGATGCCGCCACCAGCTGAACCCGTCCTCCCGGTGCCGCACCGCGAACCACCCGACGACACTCGCGTGCAGCAGCAGGAACGCCGTCAGCGCCCCGATGTCCACCACCGACACCAGGTGATCCATCCCGTCGTCCCGCCGAGCCGCCCACACCGCGGCGACCAGCGTCACCACGGCCGCGCACAGCAGCGCGACCCGGGGAGTGCCGGAGTCCGTCCGGGACAGGGCCTTCGGCAGCCGCCGCTCCCGCGCCATCGCGAAGAGCAGCCGCCCCGCCGCCGCCTGCCCGGCCAGCGCCGCGAACGCCGCGCCGATCGCCTTGCTGACGGCCACCAGATCGTGCAGCCACGTCCCGGCCGCCGAGTTCACGGCGTCGTAGAAGGCCGTCCCCTGCTTGCCGGGCTCGGCGGCCAGCTCGGCGGAGGACAGCGGCTCCAGGAGCGCCACCAGGTACGTCTGGGCGACGAACAGCACGCCCGCGAGCGCCAGGCAGAACAGCACCGCCCGCGCGACCTTGGCGGAGCCGCCGGTGACCTCCTCCGCGAAGGAGGCGATCGCGTCGAAGCCGAGATACGACAGGACGGCGATGGACACCGCCCCCACCACCGCCGACAGCGCGAACGCCCCCTGCGAGCCGTCCCCGGTCAGCGGCGACAGCCAGTCCCGCCGTGCCCCGTCCTGCACGAGGACCACCACGGCGGCCACGACGAAGACCAGCAGCACCACGACTTCCATGGCGAGCACCGCGAAGCCGACCCGTGCCGCCGTCCGCACGCCCCACAGGTTCAGCGCGGTCGTGACGAGCACCGCGATCGCCGTCCACACCCACCGGGACACCGAGGGGACCAGCGAGTTCATCGCGATCCCGGAGAAGAGGTAGGCGACCGCGGGGATCAGCAGGTAGTCCAGCATCGCCATCCAGCCGGCGATGAACCCGGGGCCCTTGCCGAGCGCCACGCGCGCGTACGCGAAGACGGACCCCGCCTGGGGGACGACCCGCACCATCTGGGCGTAGCTGAAAGCGGTGAACGCCATCGCGACCGTGGCGATCAGGTAGACGAGGGCGACGGCGCCGTGCGACTTCGCGTCGAGCGTGCCGAAGACTCCGACCGGCGCCATGGGGGCGATGAAGAGCAGCCCGTAGACGACGAGATCCCGGAAGCCGAGGCTGCGCCGCAGCCCCGTACCCTCGGCGGGCCCGGGGGCTTTGGCGGGGTCGGCGCCCGCGGAGTGGGCTCCCGTACTGGCGGACTGTCGGGACATCGTGCCTCCGTAGCTCGACGCAGGGCTCCAGTCTCTCCAACGCGGCGATCTTTGACGCGCTGGACGCGGCCTTACGATGGGGGGCATGACTGCAACGCCTGGCTCCCGCCGTGTCCTGCTCGCCGCTCCCCGTGGCTACTGCGCGGGCGTGGACCGTGCCGTGATCGCCGTCGAGAAGGCCCTGGAGCAGTACGGGGCCCCGATCTACGTCCGCCACGAGATCGTCCACAACAAGTACGTGGTGCAGACCCTGGAGAAGAAGGGCGCGATCTTCGTCGACCAGACGGCGGAGGTGCCCGAGGGCTCCATCGTCATGTTCTCCGCGCACGGCGTCGCCCCGACCGTCCACGCGGAGGCCGCCGAGCGCAAGCTCGCGACGATCGACGCGACGTGCCCGCTGGTCACCAAGGTGCACAAGGAAGCGGTCCGGTTCGCCAAGGAGGACTACGACATCCTCCTGATCGGGCACGAGGGCCACGAGGAGGTCATCGGCACCTCCGGCGAGGCGCCCGACCACATCACGCTGGTCGACGGCCCCGAGGACGTGGCGAACGTCGAGGTCCGCGACCCCGACAAGGTCGTCTGGCTCTCCCAGACCACGCTCTCCGTCGACGAGACGATGGAGACGGTCGACGCCCTCAAGGGCAAGTTCCCGAACCTGCTGTCGCCGCCCAGCGACGACATCTGCTACGCCACGCAGAACCGCCAGACCGCGGTCAAGAAGCTCGCCGAGGACGCCGAGCTGGTCATCGTCGTCGGCTCCAAGAACTCCTCGAACTCCATCCGCATGGTCGAGGTCGCCCTGGACGCGGGCGCCGCCGCCTCCTACCTCGTCGACAACGCCGGCGAGATCGACGAGGCCTGGCTGGAGGGCGTCACCACGGTCGGTCTGACGTCGGGCGCGTCCGTGCCGGACGTCCTGGTGGACGGCGTCATCGAATGGCTCGCCGAGCGGGGCTACGCCGACGTGGAGACGGTGAAGACGGCCGAGGAGTCCATCACCTTCTCGCTGCCCAAGGAGCTCCGCAGGGACCTGCGCGCCGAGGCGGCGGAGCTGTCGCGGGGCTGATCGTGCCGGCCGAGCTGTCACGGCGCCGACCCTCGCCGTAACGTGGGGGCCATGCAGATCTTCGGTGTGGACATCGGCGGATCAGGGATCAAGGGCGCGCCCGTGGACCTGGAGCGCGGAGACCTGGCGCAAGAGCGGCACAAGGTGCTGACCCCGCATCCGGCGACGCCGGACGCGGTGGTGAAGGGCGTGTGCGAGGTGGTGGAGCACTTCGGCTGGACGGGGCCCGTCGGTGCCACGTTCCCCGGCGTGATCACCGACGGCACGGCGCGCACGGCCGCGAACGTCGACAAGAGCTGGATCGGCAAGGACATCAGCAAGCTGGTCTCCGACCGGCTCGGCGGGGCCCCCGTGACCGTCCTGAACGACGCGGACGCGGCGGGCGTCGCGGAGATGCACTTCGGCGCGGGCAAGGGGCGCACGGGCACGGTCCTGATGCTCACCCTCGGCACGGGCATCGGCAGCGCCCTGTTCACAGGCGGCCGGCTGGTGCCCAACACCGAGCTGGGCCATCTCGAACTGCACGGCCACGACGCGGAGAAGAAGGCCTCCTCCAAGGCGCGCGAGGACGAGGACCTGAGCTGGGAGCACTGGGCGCGGCGCGTCCAGAAGTACCTCGCGCACGTGGAGATGCTGTTCTCGCCGGAGCTGTTCATCATCGGCGGCGGTGTCAGCCGCAAGGCGCACAAGTTCCTGCCGCTGATCGAGGGCATCGAGGCGGAGATCGTCCCCGCCCAGCTCCAGAACAACGCGGGCATCGTCGGAGCGGCGATGGCGGCGGCCGGCGAGGCGTAGCCGCGGGCCGACGTCCGGGAAGGCGTCCCGGGAGGTCAGGCGGCGGGCACGCCCTTGCCGTCGGGCCGCCGGGGCGCCGGACGGGGAGTCCTGCGCCGCTCGGTCATCAGCCGCGCCTTGCGCACGGTCACGATGACCCCGGTGACGAGGGTGCCCCCGTACAGCCAGCCGGCGTGCAGGGCCAGCGACGTCACGAGCCCCATGAACTGGCCGCCGAACCCCCCGCTGCCGCCGGAGATCGGCAGGACGCCCGCGGCGAAGGCGATCGGCACCACCACCGGCGCGGTGACCAGGTCGGCCGGGCGCACCCAGAACGCGGTGAGCGCGGCCACGGGCAGGAACAGCACGCCGTACGCGACGAGGGAACCGCCGAAGAGCAGCCGCAGCAGGCAGGCGAACAGGAACATCACGGTCGCGCAGAACAGCCCGCTGCCGAGCCCGGTCAGCCGCGGGTTCGGCAGCTGCCGCAGCCTGCGGTACAGCGGGGCGCGGCGCAGCGCCTCGACGAACGGCGGGACGGGACGGCGCGACCGGGCCGCGGCCCGGTACACCGTGCCGGGCCGCGCGGCCCTGCCCTGCGGGGGCAGGGGCGCGGTCCGTCGGGACCGGGCCGCCGGGGCGGCCTTCGGGTCGGGCTGAGGGGGACGCGTCCTGTGTTGCTCCACTGGACCAACCTAGGTCGGCTCCCGCGCGGAATCAGGCGCGGGACACGCCCTTTGAGTGACCTTGGCCATGCGTTCGACGGGGAGCGGCCGGGACAGGACGGGCAGAGGACCGGGCGGGGGCCGGGCGGGCGGCCGTCCGGAGGGGCAGCCGGCGGCACGCCGTAGACTGGTGGATCGGCCCCCGTACGAAGCGCACGCACCAGGCGCGGGTACGAAGGGCCGCCCCACCCAGCCCTGACGTACGGGAAGTCGCAACGTGTCGCTCACGATCGGAATCGTCGGTCTGCCCAATGTCGGCAAGTCGACCCTGTTCAACGCCCTGACCAAGAACGACGTGCTGGCGGCCAACTACCCGTTCGCCACGATCGAGCCGAACGTGGGCGTCGTCGGCGTCCCCGACCCCCGCCTGACGAAGCTGGCCGAGATCTTCTCCTCGCAGAAGGTCCTCCCCGCGACGGTCGACTTCGTCGACATCGCCGGTATCGTGCGCGGCGCGAGCGAGGGTGAGGGCCTCGGCAACAAGTTCCTCGCGAACATCCGCGAGTCGGACGCGATCTGCCAGGTCATCCGCGCCTTCAAGGACGAGAACGTCGTGCACGTCGACGGCAAGGTCTCGCCCAAGGACGACATCGAGACGATCAACACCGAGCTGATCCTCGCCGACCTCCAGACCATCGAGAAGGTCCTGCCGCGCCTCCAGAAGGAATCGCGCATCAAGAAGGACGTCGCGCCGAAGGTCAAGGCGGTGGAGGAGGCCAAGGAGATCCTGGAGCGCGGCGACACGCTCTTCTCCCAGGGCGTCGTCCAGGGCTCGGAGCGCTCGGAGCTCCTCCACGACCTCCACCTCCTCACCACCAAGCCCTTCCTCTACGTCTTCAACGTCGACGAGGACGAGCTGACGGACGACGACTTCAAGGCCGAGCAGCGCGCGCTGGTCGCCCCCGCGGAGGCGATCTTCCTCAACGCCAAGCTGGAGGCGGACCTCGCCGAACTGGACGACGACGAGGCCCTCGAACTCCTCCAGTCGGTGGGCCAGGAGGAGCCGGGCCTCGCCACCTTGGCCCACGTCGGCTTCCGCACGCTGGGCCTCCAGACGTACCTGACGGCCGGCCCCAAGGAATCCCGCGCCTGGACGATCAAGCGCGGCGCGACGGCCCCCGAGGCGGCCGGCGTCATCCACACGGACTTCCAGAAGGGCTTCATCAAGGCCGAGGTCATCTCCTTCGCCGACCTGGTCGAAACAGGCTCGGTAGCCGAGGCCCGCGCGGCGGGCAAGGCCCGCATGGAGGGCAAGGAGTATGTGATGCAGGACGGGGATGTGGTGGAGTTCCGCTTCAACGTCTGAGCGGATGAATTAACACCACGTCGCTGACGTGGCAAACATGCAGGTCAGAAGGGGTCGGACTCTGTCGAGTCCGATCCCTTCGCCGTCACCGTGCTGGATGGGTGCTGGATATTCTGACGCGGGGTCAGCGGCGATCAGGTCTCGTAAACGGTGGACCGGTGTCCGACATGGACGACCCACACCACGAGCTCTCCGTTGTCGATCGTGTAGACGACCCGGTAGTCGCCGACTCGCAGCCGGCGGCGTTCCGGCTGCGACACGAGCGCGGTGGTGTTGAACCCGAGGGGATCGCTCTCCAGCTCGGTCAGCTTGGCCAGGATGCGCAGCGCCATGTCGCGAGGGATCTTCCGAAGCTCGGCCTGCGCCTCGGGGCGGAAGACGGTTCGGTACTCACTCACCGCGTGCCAGCGTCTCCCTCATGATGTCCTCGATCGGGATGCCGGGCGCGGGGTTCGCCATGCGCTCGTCGATGATCCGGTTGATCTCGCGTTCTTCCCACTCCTGGTACTTGCGCAACACCTCGATGGAGACGACGGCGGCGACCTCCTTGCCCCGGCGCGTGATGACCGTGGGTACGTCGTCGCGGTCCGCGCGCTCCACGACTTCCGCCAGGTGGGCGCGCACGTCGCGGATGGACTCTATGGGCAGCGGCTGCGTCATGCGCTCAAGCGTACCGAGTGTTCCATGTGTACACAATTTGTCCGGCCGTGTGGTGCTGGATGTGCTGGATGGACCAAGGCCGCCGCGGTGCGGGCGGCCGTGGAGGAGGGGGTGCGGCTGAGGCTGCGCCGGGAGCTGTTCGATGCCATCGACGAGGGTGAGTTCGAGGACGCGTTCGCGGAGATCCGGTCGCAGACGGGGCCGCGGAATCCGGACGGCTCGTTGAAGCGCGAAGGCGGGGCTTCGGCGGCGTGAAGGGGCGCTACCTCATCGACAAGTCCGCGCTGGCCCGCCGAGGCAAGCCGGCGGTGCGGGCGCGGCTGGATGCGCTGGACCGTGATGGGCTCCTGGCGGTCTGCGCCCCGACCGAGTACGAGGTGCTGTACTCGGCGCGCGGAAAGCCCGAGGCGCTGCGCCTGCGTACGCTGCTCCGTGGTTTCGACTACATGCCCTGCAATGACGAGGAGTTCGAGCGGGCGCTCGCGATCCAGGCTCTGGCGCTGAACGCCGGCTTTCACCGGACGCTGTCGCTGGCCGACGTCCTCATCGCGGCAACCGCCGAACGGCACCGGGCCACGCTCCTGCACTACGACGGCGACTTCGACATGATCGCCTCGGTGAGCGGGCTGCGAGCCGAGTGGGTCGCGGAGCCCGGCACCGCCGACTGAGCCGGGAACGGCAACGCCGTGCTTGCCTCGGCCGAAGACCAAGCGGCGCTGCACCCCTTCACTGACTTCTCAGCTGCTTCGGGGAGGCGCGAACTTGTCCAGGTCGCGTCTTCCTGTGCCATGACCAGCATCCGGTGCCGCCGCAAAAGGGAAGGGATCGGCTCCTGGGGGAGCCGATCCCTTTTTGTTGCTTGTGGGGGAGTCAGGTCTGCCAGCTGTGGGGGGGCCGGTAGTTGTCTCGGCGCCAGGCTGTGGTGGGGGGTGTGGGGGTGAAGGGGGTGGTGGGGCGGGGGGTGGTGAGGGAGAGGAGCAGGACGGTCAGGGCTGCCAGTTCGGCGTCCGTGACCTCGCCTTTTTCTATGCGGATGTCGGCTGCTGCGGGCATGGGACCTCCGGTCGTGGGCGTCACCGCGTGCCTGTCCGGGTCAGCGCGGGTGCGTCATTGCGGGGGGTTGCCGTGTTTGCGGGCCGGGCGGTCGGCGTGTTTGTTGGCGAGCATCGCGAGGGAGTTGATGAGGACCTCGCGGGTCTCGGCGGGGTCGATGACGTCGTCGACCAGGCCGCGTTCGGCGGCGTAGTA
>NZ_JBVISC010000013.1:0-199686 GCF_055575715.1 Streptomyces sp. NPDC034037
CGGTTACATTCCGAACCCGGAAGCTAAGCCTCACAGCGCCGATGGTACTGCAGGGGGGACCCTGTGGGAGAGTAGGACGCCGCCGAACTCCTTTTGATAGAGCTGGTCCCTGAACTTCGGTTCAGGGACCAGCTCTTTTTTGTTTCGCGTAACTTGCTGTTCACGTTGTGCGACCAACATCCGCAGACATGGGGACAGTTGGAATGTTGCGCGCCGCCGGCGTCGGTACCGGCGACGAGGTCGTCGTGCCCGCCTACGGGAACACCGAGGTGGCCGAAGCGGTGATCCTCGCCGGAGCGCTGCCGGTCTTCGCCGACATAGAGCCGGCGTCGTACTGCCTCGCCCCGGACGCCGTCGCCGCCGCGGTGACCCCGCGGACAGCCGCCGTCATCGTCGTACACCGCTTCGGCCACCAGGCCGACGTACGGCGACTTCGCGACGTGGGGCAGCGGCACGGGCTGCTCGTCCTGGAGCACGGTGAGGCGCAGGCCGCGGACGACGGCGTCGAGCGCCGGCGGGCCCACGCCGCGTACCTCAGCGGGCGGCTCAGTGGAGTCGTGACGCCGGACGGCGCGGACGGGCACAGTTACCAGCAGTACGTGGTGCGCGTGCCCGGCAACGGGCGGCCCGACCGGGACGCGTTCGCACACGCCGTACGCGCCAGGGGAGTCAACTGCTGGGTGCCCGTGAAGACGCCGGCGCACCGGCTGCCGCGGTTCCGGCGCGACGTGTGCCTGCCCGAGACGGAGCGGGCCGCGGACGAGACCCTGGCACTGCCGGTCGACGCGTCGATGACCCGGCGCGACCTCCAGCGCGTCGTCTCCGCGTGCAATGCGTTGGGCGGCCTTCTGCAGCCCGCCTTCTGACAGGAGTCAGAAGAAGGAAGCGGCGGTTCGGAGCACCCTCGTTTTCAGGTATGATCTATTCCGTTGCCGCGGGGAAAACCCCCAAAGCGCAGCAGGCCCCTATAGCTCAGTCGGTAGAGCGTCTCCATGGTAAGGAGAAGGTCAGCGGTTCGATTCCGCTTGGGGGCTCAGATAAAGAAGGCCTCCGTCCTGTGGGACGGAGGCCTTCTTTGTGTTCGGTCCTTCTGGGGACGTGTTCAGTCCTTCTGGAGACCAGGGACGCGCATCGCGAGGATCGCCATGTCGTCCGAGGGCGCGTCCGAGGCGAAGCGCTCCACCGCGCGCATGATGCGGGCCGCCACCGCGCCCGCCGTAAGGCCCGTGCAGGTCGTCAGGACATCCGCGAGGCCGTCGTCGCCGAGCATGCGGGTGCCCTCACGGCGCTCGGTGACGCCGTCCGTCACGCACAGCAGGACGTCACCGGGGTCGAGCGTCATCGTCTCCTCGTACAGTTCGAGGTCGTCCATGACGCCGAGCAGCGGCTGCGGTTCCGCGAACGGTTCGACCGTGCCGTCCTGGCGCAGACGCAGCGGCAGCGGGTGACCGGCACAGACGATCTTCAGGACCGCCGAACCGTCCTCCTGCGGCCACAGCTCGCCGTACAGCAGGGTCAGGAAGCGGCTGCGGGCGCCCTCGTCGAGGATCGCCGCGTTCAGGCGCTCCAGGACGGCGGGGCCGCCGAAGCCCTCGCGGGCGAGCAGGCGCAGGGCGTGCCGGGCCAGGCCCGTGACGGCCGCGGCCTCGGGGCCCGTGCCGCAGACGTCGCCGATCGCGAAGCCGTACGCGCCGTCGCGGATCGGGAAGAGGTCGTAGAAGTCGCCGCCGACCTCGTTGCCCTCGCCGGCCGCGCGGTAGATGACCTCGACCTCCACGCCCGGGATCTGGGGGAGGCCGGGCGGCAGCAGGCTGCGCTGGAGGGACTGGCTGATGGCCGTGCGCTCGGAGTACAGGCGGGCGTTGTCCAGGGCCAGGGCGGCTCGGCGGGAGAGATCTTCGGCCAATTCCAGGATCTCTTGGCGGAAGTGCTCGTCGGACGGCTTACCGAGAGTGAGCATGCCGATGACGCGGTTGCGCGCGACCAGGGGCAGGACCACCGTCTCGCCGCCCACCGCGGAGGCGGTGGAGAGCGTCGTACCGATGCCGGAGCCAAGCGTCGGCGATTCGCCGAGGCCCAGGCTCCGCATGGAGGTGCGCAGGGCCGCCTGATGCGCCGCCTCGGAAGGGGCGGACCAGATGCGTGCGCCCGGGGTGGGGACCGGGTCGGGCGGGGAGATCTTGGACAGCAGCGCCTTCAGCCCGTCGATGCGCTCCTCGTCCTCGTGCAGGACGTACGAGAGGTAGGGCTCGGCGGACTGGTCGGCGATGGTGTAGACGGCGCACCAGGTGGCGAGCGTGGGGACGGTCATCTGGGCCATGAGCGCCAGTGTCTGGTCGCGGTCCAGCGTGCCCGCGAGGAGGTCGGAGGCCTCGACGAGGAAGGAGAGCGAGCCGCGGCGGAGCCTCTCCAGCTCACCGAGGCGCGCGGACTCCACGGCGAGGGCGATCCGGTCGGCGGCGAACTGCAGGCGCAGGGCCTCCTCGTTCGAGTACCGGTCGGGGGCCTCGGCGGCGACGCCCAGGGAGCCGGTGAGGCGGCCCTCGACCTTGAGGGGGACCGTGACGACGGAGCGCATGCCCGTACCGCCCAGGAGCGGGACGGCGCCGGGGACGACCGTGAGGTCCTCGTGGACGGCCGGCATGCGGGCCGAGCCGTAGCGGCCGGGGCCCGCCTCGACGGGGACGCGGGCGAAGCGCTGGCGGGCCGAGGGCAGGCCGGTGGAGGCGCGGACCTCCAGCTCCGTCTCGTCGTCGGTGGCCAGGAGGAGGAACGCCGCGTCGCCGTCGAGCATGTCGCGGGCGCGTTCCACGGTGCGCTGGAGCAGGCCGTCGAGGTCGTCGGGGGCGGGGGAGCCGATGAAGATCTCGAAGGGGTCGGCGGCGTTCGGCTCGCTGCGGGTGGCCTGCTCGGGTGTCGCGCCGCGCAGCGGGGTCTGGAGCACGGCGCGCTCCTCGTCCCGGACGAGCAGGCAGACCGTGGAGGGCTCGCCGTCGTTGTCGCGGACACGCAGGTGCGAGGCGTAGACGGGGATCACGCGGCCGTGGGAGCCGCGGATGCCGTAGCTGCCCTCCCAGCGGGACAGTTGCAGGGCCTCGGCGATGCCCGTACTGGTGCCGGGGGTGTGCGGCCATGCCGCCAGGTCGTTGAGGGGCTTGCCCATGACCTGCTCGGCGGCGTAGCCGAACAGCTCCTCCGCGTCTTCGTTCCAGGCGCAGATGGCGCCCACCCGGTCGATCTGGATGACGGCGACGCGGACCCTGCCGTCGGCGAGGGGCAGCAGGTCGGCGGGGAGCGAGGGGCCGGCGGTGCGGGTGCCCACCGGGCGGTGGGGGAGGTCGAGTTGGAACCAGACCTGCTTGTTCGTGGGGGTGTAGTCGACGCCCCAGCGGGTGGCGAGCGCGGCGCAGAGCTGGAGGCCGCGGCCGCCCTCGCGGTCCGGGCCGCCCATGGTGGCGGCGGACTGCTGGAGCGGGATCTCGCGCTCGGGATAGCGGTCGGAGACCTCGATGCGCACGGCGTCCTCGCTGCGCAGGCACAGGACGTCGGCGGCCGTGCCGGCGTGCACCACCGCGTTGGTCACCAGCTCGCTGGTGAGGACCACCGCGTCGTCGACGATGTCGGAGAACCCCCAGCCCTGAAGGGTGTCGCGTACGAAGGAGCGGGCCGTGGCGACGGAACGCCCGACGGGCTCGAAGGTCGCAGCCGCACGCGCGGTGATCACAGCACTCCTCGTATGAGTATCGACGGTGTCGACTGTATCGACGCCCAGTTCTCCCGTACTCATGGTGCGGCCGCCCCTCCGATGCCCGCTTGTTCGTGTACCACCGCCCTGGCCGGGCAGGACCGGGGTGGTTGGACAGCCGGATGCAAGGTTACTTACCTTCGCCGTCCATGCTGATGCCGGTCGTCGGTGTTTCCGCCCGGAGGGTGTGCGGCCGGTGTGCGAAGCTGCCGAACTGTTATGGCCTGGTTCGGCCATGGTGAAACACTGGGCAGGCTTCATGGGGACAGCCCGAGCAGCCAAGCAGTAGGTCGACCCTTGCGGGAGGGACACAGTGGAGTCTGGCGCAGCGACGCGGGGCACTGACACGCGCGCGAAAGACGGACAGTCCCTGAACAAACAGCGCAAACCGCGTCACGGGACGACCGCCGCAGTGGACGCGGCGGCGCTCAATCGGCTGCTCGCCGCGCTGGTGGCGATGCGGGACGGCAATTTCCGGAAGCGGCTGACGGTCTCCGGCGACGACGTCATGTCGCAGATCGCCGCCGTCTTCAACGAGGTCGCCGACCGGAATCTGCACCTGACGGGGGAGCTCTCGCGGGTGCGGCGCATGGTCGGGCGTGAGGGGAAACTCACGGAACGGCTCGAGGGCGGGGCGAGCGAGGGCTCCTGGGCCGCCGCGATCGACGCGTCCAACGCCCTGGTCGACGATCTCGTACGTCCGGTCTCCGAGGTCGGCCGTGTCCTGTCCGCGGTGGCGGAGGGCGACCTGGAGCAGCGCATGGAGCTGCGGGCGCAGGGCGCGGACGGGAACGGCCATCCGCTGCGCGGGGAGTTCCTGAAGGTCGGGCGGACGGTCAACAACCTCGTCGACCAGCTGTCCACCTTCACCGACGAGGTCACGCGGGTGGCCAGCGAGGTCGGTACCGAGGGCAAGCTCGGCGGGCAGGCCAAGGTGCGCGGGATGTCCGGTTCGTGGAAGGACCTCACGGACTCGGTCAACACCATGGCGTACCGCCTGACGGCGCAGGTGCGGGACATCGCGCTGGTGACGACGGCCGTGGCGAAGGGTGACCTGTCCCGCAAGGTCACGGTGCACGTCGCCGGCGAGATGCTGGAGCTGAAGAACACCGTCAACACGATGGTGGACCAGCTCTCCTCGTTCTCCTCCGAGGTGACCCGCGTGGCCCGCGAGGTCGGCACGGAGGGCGAGCTCGGCGGCCAGGCGCAGGTGCCGGGTGTGGCGGGCGTGTGGAAGGACCTCACCGATTCGGTGAACCTGATGGCCGGCAACCTCACCGCCCAGGTTCGCGGCATCGCCGAGGTGACGACGGCGGTCGCGAACGGCGATCTGTCGCGGAAGGTCACGGTGAGCGCGCGCGGCGAGGTGGCCCAGCTCGCCGAGACGATCAACCAGATGACCGAGACCCTGCGCACGTTCGCGGACGAGGTCACGCGCGTGGCCAACGAGGTCGGTGCCGAGGGTCAGCTGGGCGGCCAGGCCAATGTGCCGGGCGCGGCGGGCACGTGGAAGGACCTGACCGACTCGGTCAACACGGTCTTCCGCAACCTCACGACCCAGGTGCGGGACATCGCGCAGGTGACGACGGCGGTGGCGAACGGCGACCTGTCGCAGAAGGTCACCGTGGACGTCGCGGGCGAGATGCTCGAGCTGAAGAACACCGTGAACACGATGGTGGACCAGCTCTCCGCCTTCGGTTCCGAGGTCACGCGGGTGGCGCGGGAGATCGGCGTCGAGGGTGAGCTGGGCGGTCAGGCGCAGGTACAGGGCGCGGCCGGCACCTGGAAGGACCTCACCGACTCGGTGAACACCGCCTTCCGCAACCTCACCGGGCAGGTGCGCAACATCGCGCAGGTGACGACGGCGGTGGCCAACGGCGACCTGTCGCAGAAGGTCACCGTCGACGTGTCCGGTGAGATGCTCCAGCTGAAGAACACCGTGAACACGATGGTGGACCAGCTGTCGTCCTTCGCCGACCAGGTCACGCGGATGGCGCGGGACGTGGGCACCGAGGGCCGTCTCGGCGGTCAGGCGCGCGTGGACGGCGTCAGCGGTACGTGGAAGGACCTCACCGACTCCGTCAACTTCATGGCGGGGAACCTGACCTCGCAGGTGCGTCAGATCGCGCAGGTGACGACGGCCGTGGCGCGCGGTGACCTGTCGCAGAAGATCGAGGTCGACGCGCGGGGCGAGATCCTGGAGCTGAAGAACACCATCAACACGATGGTCGACCAGCTCTCCGCCTTCGCCGACCAGGTGACCCGGGTGGCCCGGGAGGTGGGCACCGAGGGGCGGCTCGGCGGGCAGGCGCAGGTGCCGGGCGTCGCCGGTGTGTGGCGCGACCTGACGGACTCCGTGAACGGCATGGCCGGCAACCTCACCGCCCAGGTGCGCAACATCGCGCAGGTCGCGACGGCGGTGGCCCGCGGTGACCTGTCCCAGAAGATCGACGTGGACGCGCGCGGCGAGATCCTGGAGCTGAAGAACACCCTGAACACGATGGTCGACCAGCTCTCGGCCTTCGCGGAGCAGGTCACGCGGGTCTCCCGCGAGGTGGGTACCGACGGCATCCTGGGCGGCCAGGCCGAGGTCCAGGGCGTCTCGGGCACCTGGAAGGACCTCACGCAGTCCGTGAACGGCATGGCGAACAACCTCACCCTCCAGGTGCGGAACATCGCCGAGGTCACCACGGCCGTCGCCATGGGCGACCTCTCCAAGAAGATCACCGTCGACGCCAAGGGCGAGATCCTCGAACTCGTCACGACCGTCAACACCATGGTCGACCAGCTCTCCTCGTTCGCCGAGCAGGTCACGCGCGTGGCCCGTGAGGTGGGCACCGAGGGCCAGTTGGGCGGTCAGGCGCGGGTGCCGGGTGTCACCGGCATCTGGAAGGACCTGAGCGACAACGTCAACCTGATGGCCAACAACCTGACCAGCCAGGTCCGCAACATCTCCCAGGTCTCCGCGGCGGTCGCCAACGGCGACCTGACCAAGAAGGTCACGGTCGAGGCGCGCGGCGAGGTCGCGCAGCTCGCCGACACGGTCAACACCATGGTGACGACGCTGAGTTCGTTCGCCGACGAGGTCACGCGGGTGGCCCGTGAGGTGGGCACGGACGGCATCCTGGGCGGCCAGGCGCGGGTGCCGGGCGTCTCGGGTACGTGGAAGGACCTCACCGAGTCCGTGAACTCGATGGCGTCCAACCTGACCGGACAGGTCCGCAACATCGCGATGGTCACCACCGCGATCGCCAAGGGCGACCTCACCAAGAAGATCGACATCGACGCCCGGGGCGAGATCCTGGAGCTCAAGACCACCATCAACACCATGGTGGACCAGCTGTCGTCGTTCGCCGAGCAGGTCACCCGGGTCGCCCGCGAGGTGGGCACGGAGGGGCAGCTGGGCGGCCAGGCACGCGTGCGGGACGTCGACGGCACCTGGCGGGACCTGACCGAGTCCGTGAACGAGATGGCCGGAAACCTCACCCGTCAGGTGCGCGCCATCGCCAAGGTCGCCACCGCGGTGACCCGCGGCGACCTCAACCTGAAGATCGAGGTCGACGCGGCCGGCGAGATCCAGGTCCTCCAGGACAACATCAACACGATGATCGCGAACCTTCGCGACACCACCCTCGCCAACAAGGAACAGGACTGGCTCAAGGGCAACCTCGCGCGGATCTCGGGCCTGATGCAGGGCCGCCGCGACCTGGAGGACGTCGCCTCGCTGATCATGAGCGAGCTGACGCCGGTGGTCTCCGCGCAGCACGGCGCGTTCTTCCTGGCGATGCCCACCGACGACGGCACGGATGTCGGGGGCGCCGGCGAGGACGCGTACGAACTGCGCATGCTCGGCAGCTACGGCTACTCCATGGGGTCGATGCCGACGTCCTTCCGGCCCGGCGAGACACTGATCGGCACGGCCGCCAAGGAGCGGCGCACGATCCTCGTGGAGAACGCCCCCACCGGTTACCTGCGGATCGCCTCCGGGCTCGGTGAGGCGCCGCCCGCGCAGGTCATCGTGTTGCCGGTGCTCTTCGAGGGGACCGTCCTCGGCGTGATCGAGCTGGCCTCGTTCCAGCCCTTCACCCAGATCCAGAAAGACTTCCTCAGCCAGATCGCCGAGATGATCGCGACGAGCGTCAACACCATCAGCGTCAACACGAAGACCGAGGTGCTGCTCAAGCAGTCGCAGGAGCTGACCGAGCAACTGCGCGAGCGGTCGGCCGAGTTGGAGAACCGCCAAAAGGCGCTCCAGGACTCCAACGCGGAGCTGGAGGAGAAGGCGGAGCTGCTGGCCCGGCAGAACCGCGACATCGAGGTCAAGAACACCGAGATCGAAGAGGCCAGGCAGGTCCTGGAGGAGCGGGCCGAACAGCTCGCGGTCTCCATGCGCTACAAGTCGGAGTTCCTCGCGAACATGTCGCACGAGCTGCGCACGCCGCTCAACTCCCTGCTGATCCTCGCCAAGTTGCTCGCCGACAACGCGGACTCCAACCTCACCCCCAAGCAGGTGGAGTTCGCCGAGACGATCCACGGCGCGGGCTCCGACCTGCTCCAGCTCATCAACGACATCCTCGACCTCTCCAAGGTCGAGGCGGGCAAGATGGACGTCTCCCCGACACGCATCGCCCTTGTGCAACTCGTCGACTACGTAGAGGCCACTTTCCGGCCGCTGACCGCCGAGAAGGGACTCGACTTCTCCGTACGCGTGTCCCCCGAGCTGCCCGCCACCTTGCACACCGACGAGCAGCGTCTGCTCCAGGTGCTGCGCAACCTCCTGTCCAACGCGGTGAAGTTCACCGACACCGGAGCGGTCGAGCTGGTGATCCGGCACGCCAACAACGACGTGCCCGACGCGATCAGGGAGCAGCTCCTGGAGGCGGGCTCGCTGCGGGACGCGGGAGCCGACCTGATCGCCTTCTCCGTGACGGACACCGGCATCGGCATCGCGGCGAGCAAGATGCGGGTCATCTTCGAGGCCTTCAAGCAGGCTGACGGGACGACCAGCCGCAAGTACGGCGGCACCGGTCTCGGTCTGTCCATCAGCCGGGAGATCGCGCGCCTGCTCGGCGGTGAGATCCACGCCCAGAGCGAGCCGGGCCGCGGTTCGACCTTCACGCTCTATTTGCCCCTGCACGCCAGCGAACTGCCGCCCCAGGGCTACGCGCAGCTGACGCCCGCCCCTTCGACGGCGGAGCTGCCCGCGGCCGAGGGCGCTGTGGCGGCCGATTCCACGGCCCCGGACGAGGGCGGAGCGGCACGGCAGGAGACGCCGGCGGGTCCCGCGGCGCTCTTCCGGCGCCGCCGCCGGTCGGTGTCCCCGCCGGAGCAGCCGTCCATGACACCGGGGCAGCAGGCGGCCGGGGCGCAGGACCAGCGCCGGCCGGAGCAGTGGCCCGCCGCCCCGGCGCAGGAGGCGCAGCCCGCGCGGCGCGGCTTCCACTTCGACGGCGAGAAGGTTCTGATCGTCGACGACGACATCCGCAACGTCTTCGCGCTCACCAGCGTCCTGGAGCAGCACGGCCTCTCGGTGCTGTACGCGGAGAACGGCCGCGAGGGCATCGAAGTGCTGGAGCAGCACGATGATGTGACGGTCGTTCTGATGGACATCATGATGCCCGAGATGGACGGGTACGCGACGACGACGGCGATCCGCAGGATGCCGCAGTTCGCCGGGCTCCCGATCATCGCGCTCACGGCGAAGGCCATGAAGGGCGACCGGGAGAAGGCGATCGAGTCCGGAGCTTCCGACTACGTCACCAAGCCGGTCGATCCCGATCACCTGTTGTCGGTGATGGAGCAGTGGATGCGCGGTCAGTGACCGAGAACCGGCTTCGTCACACGGAGTTGCCGACAGAGTGTGGCCGAGGTCGTGTAGAACGACGGTATGCGGGGAACCTTCTGGTCTCCCATCGCGTTTCTGCTACGTGCACAGTGACATCGCGGTGACAGGGTGTGGCGACAGGCGGGGTGCGGCTACGATGACCGGCACAAGGACGGGCGGCGCAAGGGAGTCGTCCTCTGGGGCGGCGCCCGGTGTTTCGCCGGGGCGAGGAGGGCGGGCCATGGTGCAGAAGGCCAAGATCCTCCTGGTCGATGACCGGCCGGAGAATCTGCTGGCGCTGGAGGCCATCCTCTCTGCGCTCGATCAGACACTGGTGCGGGCATCTTCCGGGGAGGAAGCGCTCAAAGCACTACTCACGGACGACTTCGCGGTCATCCTGCTGGATGTTCAGATGCCAGGAATGGACGGTTTCGAAACCGCCGCGCACATCAAGCGGCGGGAGCGGACCCGGGACATCCCGATCATTTTCCTCACCGCCATCAACCACGGGCCGCACCACACCTTCCGGGGCTACGCGGCGGGCGCGGTGGACTACATCAGCAAGCCGTTCGACCCGTGGGTGCTGCGCGCGAAGGTCTCGGTCTTCGTCGAGCTGTACATGAAGAACTGCCAACTGCGGGAGCAGGCGGCCCTGCTGCGCCTCCAGCTCGAAGGCGGCGGCAAGTCGGCGCCCGGCGAGCCGAAGGAGCCGGCGGGCCTGCTCGCCGAGCTCTCGGCGCGGCTCGCGGCCGTCGAGGAGCAGGCCGAGGCGCTCTCCAAGCAGCTCGACGACGAGTCGGCGGACACGGCGGCGGTGGCCACCGCCGCCCATCTCGAACGCAAACTGACCGGCCTGCGGCGGGCTCTCGACGCCCTGGAACCGGGCACCGGCACCAGCACCCCCTCGGTCCCCTCGCAGAACTGACGGGCCGTGCCGCCCCGCGGACCCGGTGAACGTCCGTCAGTTCGCCGCCTCCGCAGGGGCGACACGAACGGGTGAAGCAGTGGGCACACGTGTCCGCAATGGTCGGCAGCGGTAACCTCACACCCATGGCCTCACGTCAGTCCGCAGCCAAGAAGACGCCCGCGAAGAAGGCGGTCGCGCCGACGAAGGCTCCGGTGAGGAAGGCCGCCGCCAAGCCGCCCGTGAAAAGGGCCGCGCCGAGGAAGGCGCCCGCGCGGAAGGCCCCGGCCAAGAAGGTCGCGGCGCGGAGGCCGGCTCCCGTGCCCGCCCCCAGCGCCACCAGCGGCCTGTACCGCCTGGTGCGTGCCGTGTGGCTGGGTGTCGCCCACGCGGTCGGCGCGATGTTCCGCGGCATAGGGCGCGGCGCGAAGGGACTCGACCCGGCGCACCGCAAGGACGGCCTCGCGCTGCTGCTGCTCGGCATCGCCCTGATCGTCGCCGCGGGCACCTGGTCCAACCTGCGGGGCCCGGTCGGCGAACTGGTCGAGGTCCTGGTGACCGGCGCCTTCGGCCGCCTGGACCTGCTCGTGCCGCTCCTGGTCGGCGCCATCGCCGTACGCCTCATCCGACACCCCGAGCGGCCCGAGGCCAACGGCCGCATCGTGATCGGCCTGTCCGCCCTGGTCATCGGGGTCCTCGGGCAGGTCCACGTCGCGTGCGGCGCACCGGCCCGCAGCGACGGCATGCAGGCGATAAGGGACGCCGGAGGGCTGATCGGCTGGGGTGCCGCCACGCCGCTGACCTTCACCATGGGCGACATCCTCGCGGTGCCGCTGCTGGTGCTGCTCACCGTCTTCGGACTGCTGGTCGTCACGGCCACCCCCGTCAACGCCATCCCGCAGCGGTTGCGGCTGCTCGGCGTCAAGCTCGGCGTGATCCAACCGGAACCCGGGGCGGAGGACTTCGCCGACGACGACTACGACTACGACTACGACGCCGGCTACGACGAGCAGTGGCGTCAGGCGCCGCCCGCCCGCTCCGCGCGGCGCCGCGCCCCCGCGCCCGACGCGTACGCGCCCGACCTCGCCGAGGAGGAGGCGCTCACCAAACGGCGCAGGCCGCGCAAGAGCCCCGTACACCCGGACGCCGTGGACGTGGCGGCGGCCGCCGCCGCCGATCTGGACGGTGCCGTCCTGCACGGCATGCCGCCCTCACCGCTGGTCGCGGATCTGACGCAGGGCGTCTCCGGGGAGCAGGAGGAGCGCGCGCGCACGGCTCCGGTACCGCCGGCGCGGGCCACCGGCGCCCCCGTGCCCGGCGAGCTGAAGAAGAAGCCGCAGGAGTCCGCCCGGAACCTGGGGGAGCCGGCGCGCAGTGTCGTGCCGGACCTCACCAAGTCCGCTCCCGAGACCCCGCGCGAGCTGCCGCCGCGCGCCGAGCAGCTCCAGCTCGCCGGCGACATCACGTACGCGCTGCCCTCGCTCGACCTCCTTGAGCGCGGCGGACCCGGCAAGACCCGCAGCGCCGCCAACGACGCCGTCGTGGCCTCGCTGACGAACGTGTTCACGGAGTTCAAGGTGGACGCCGTCGTCACCGGCTTCACGCGCGGCCCGACGGTCACGCGCTACGAGATCGAGCTCGGCCCCGCCGTGAAGGTCGAGAAGATCACGGCGCTGGCCAAGAACATCGCGTACGCGGTCGCCTCCCCTGACGTGCGGATCATCTCGCCGATCCCCGGCAAGTCCGCGGTCGGCATCGAGATCCCCAACACCGACCGCGAGATGGTCAACGTCGGCGACGTTCTGCGCCTCGCGGACGCCGCCGAGGACGACCACCCGATGCTGGTGGCGCTCGGCAAGGACGTCGAGGGCGGCTACGTCATGGCCAACATGGCGAAGATGCCGCACATCCTGGTCGCCGGAGCCACTGGCTCGGGCAAGTCGTCGTGCATCAACTGCCTGATCACTTCGATCATGATAAGAGCGACGCCCGAGGACGTGCGGATGGTCCTCGTCGACCCCAAGCGCGTCGAGCTCACGGCGTACGAGGGCATCCCGCACCTGATCACGCCCATCATCACCAACCCGAAGAAGGCCGCCGAGGCCCTCCAGTGGGTCGTACGCGAGATGGACCTGCGCTACGACGACCTCGCCGCCTTCGGCTACCGCCACATCGACGACTTCAACCGGGCCGTGCGCGAGGGCAAGCTCAAGACGCCCGAGGGCAGCGAGCGGGAGCTGCAGCCCTACCCGTATCTGCTGGTGATCGTGGACGAGCTGGCCGACCTGATGATGGTCGCGCCGCGCGACGTCGAGGACTCGATCGTGCGCATCACGCAGCTCGCGCGCGCGGCCGGCATCCACCTGGTGCTCGCCACACAGCGGCCCTCGGTGGACGTCGTGACCGGCCTGATCAAGGCGAACGTACCGTCCCGGCTCGCCTTCGCGACCTCTTCGCTGGCGGACAGCCGCGTCATCCTCGACCAACCGGGTGCCGAGAAACTCATCGGAAAGGGTGACGGTCTCTTCCTGCCGATGGGGGCCAACAAGCCCACCCGCATGCAGGGCGCGTTCGTCACCGAGGACGAGATCCACGCGGTGGTCCAGCACTGCAAGGACCAGATGGCGCCCGTCTTCCGCGACGACGTGACCGTCGGCAGCAAGCAGAAGAAGGAGATCGACGAGGACATCGGCGACGACCTCGACCTGCTGTGCCAGGCCGCTGAGCTGGTCGTATCCACCCAGTTCGGGTCCACGTCGATGCTCCAGCGCAAGCTGCGCGTCGGCTTCGCCAAGGCCGGCCGGCTGATGGACCTCATGGAGTCGCGCTCCATCGTGGGCCCCAGCGAGGGCTCCAAGGCGCGTGACGTCCTGGTCAAGCCCGACGAGCTGGACGGCGTGCTCGCCGTGATCCGCGGGGAGGCTCACCCGTAAGGGTCGCGAGGCAACCGTTTCCCCCGGGCATACGTCAAGTTGAGGAAGGGGACAGCACAGTGTCCCGCCATCGGGATGTCCGGCCATTCCGATGGCGTACAAAGTCCGTCCGTCCGGTTGCCCCACCCTTTCTCGGCCCCCGTAAACTGAACCTCCGGCAGGTGGCTACACGCGAAAGGCGCCCCCGTGTCCATCGGCAACTCCCCTGAAGACGACCGACCTTCGGACGACCGCCTCGACCGAATCGCCGGCCCCGCACCCGACGGCCCGGCGGACGACACCCCGGCAGGTGACCTCCGGGACGACGACCGGCCCTCGATCGGCACCGCCCTGCGCCAGGCCCGCGTCGCCGCCGGCCTGACCGTGGACGAGATCAGCACCTCCACCCGGGTGCGGATCCCCATCGTGCACGCGATCGAACAGGACGACTTCTCCCGCTGCGGCGGCGACGTGTACGCGCGCGGTCACATCAGGACGCTGGCGCGCGCCGTGGGGCTCGAACCGGCCCCGCTGCTGGCCCAGTACGACGAGGGCCACGGCGGCCGACCGCCCGCGCCCACACCCGCGGCGCCCCTCTTCGAGGCCGAGCGCATCCGCTCCGACCCGCGCCGGCCGAACTGGACCGCCGCCATGGTCGCCGCGATCGTCGCGGTGATCGGCTTCGTCGGCTTCACCGCGTTCAACGGCGGCGACGAGAGCGACGGATCGAAGTCGGTCGCCGAGGGCACCTCGGCCGGCGGCACCAAGCCCGCCCCCAAGCCCAAGGCCGCCAAGCCCGCCGACCCCAAGCCCGACCCCTCGGACAGCGCCATCGCCGGGGTGCCCCGGGACAAGGTCACCGTCAGGGTCGACGCCGCCGACGGCCGCAGCTGGATCTCGGCGAAGGACCACAGCGGCCGCACCCTCTTCGACGGCGTCCTGGAGCAGGGCCAGGCCAAGACCTTCCAGGACAAGCAGAAGATCGACCTCGTCCTCGGCGACGCCGGCGCGATCGACCTGTTCGTGAACGGCAAGCCGGTCCAGAACGAATTCGAGCCCGGCCAGGTGGAGCGCCTCACGTACACCAAGGGCGACCCGGAAGTCGGCTGACCGGCGCCGTACAGGCCCTGACCTGCACCGCGGCCGGGACCGCGGTGACCTGCGGGTGACGTGCCGAGGACCATGAGCCGACCGCCGGGTAACCCTGGCGGCGGGTGCCGAGGCGGGGACGAAGTAGTCTTGAGAGCATGCCCGAACGCCGCACCGTCGCCCTTGTCACTCTTGGCTGCGCCCGTAACGAGGTGGACTCGGAGGAGCTCGCAGGCCGCTTGGAGGCGGACGGCTGGCAGCTCGTCGAGGACGCCCAGGACGCGGATGTCGCCGTCGTCAACACCTGTGGCTTCGTCGAAGCCGCCAAGAAGGACTCCGTCGACGCCCTGCTCGAAGCCAATGACCTCAAGGGCCACGGCAAGACCCAGGCCGTCGTCGCGGTCGGCTGCATGGCCGAGCGGTACGGCAAGGAACTCGCCGACGCGCTCCCCGAGGCCGACGGTGTGCTCGGGTTCGACGACTACTCCGACATCTCCAACCGGCTGCAGACCATCCTGAGCGGCGGCAGCGTCGAGGCGCACACCCCACGCGACCGGCGCAAGCTGCTGCCGATCAGCCCCGCGGAGCGCCAGGACGCCGGGGCCGGTGTCGCCCTGCCCGGGCACGCCCCCGTGGCGGCCCCCCAGGACCTGCCCGAGGGGGTCGCGCCGGCGTCGGGGCCGCGTGCCCCGCTGCGCCGCCGCCTCGGCACCAGCCCCGTCGCCTCCGTGAAGCTGGCCTCGGGCTGCGACCGGCGCTGCTCGTTCTGCGCCATTCCGTCCTTCCGCGGCTCCTTCATCTCGCGCCGCCCCTCCGACGTCCTCGGCGAGACCCGCTGGCTCGCCGAGCAGGGCGTCAAGGAGGTCATGCTCGTCTCGGAGAACAACACCTCGTACGGCAAGGACCTCGGCGACATCCGCCTCCTGGAGACGCTGCTGCCCGAGCTGGCCGCCGTCGACGGGATCGAGCGGGTGCGGGTCAGCTACCTGCAGCCCGCCGAGATGCGGCCCGGCCTCATCGACGTCCTCACCTCGACGGAGAAGGTCGCCCCCTACTTCGACCTGTCCTTCCAGCACTCCGCGCCCGGCGTGCTGCGCGCGATGCGGCGCTTCGGTGACACCGACCGCTTCCTGGAGCTGCTGGAGACCATCCGGTCCAAGGCGCCGCAGGCCGGTGTCCGCTCCAACTTCATCGTCGGCTTCCCCGGCGAGACCGAGTCCGACCTCGCGGAGCTGGAGCGTTTCCTCACCGGCGCGCGCCTGGACGCCATCGGCGTCTTCGGCTACTCCGACGAGGAGGGCACCGAGGCGGCGACGTACGACCAGAAGCTGGACCAGGACGTCGTCGACGAGCGGCTTGCCCACATCGCCCGGCTCGCGGAGGACCTGACCTCGCAGCGCGCCGAGGAGCGGCTCGGCGAGAGCGTCGAGGTCCTCGTCGAGTCCCTGGACGAGGAAGAAGGGCCGCTGGGCCGCGCCGCGCACCAGGCCCCGGAGACGGACGGCCAGATCCGTCTGACGGGCACCACCGGTGGGGACGGCCTGCGGGTCGGCCGTATGGTCGTGGCAAAGGTCGTCGGCACGGAGGGCGTGGACTTGGTGGCTGAGTGTCTCGAGGAGGCCGGCAGATGACCGGCGTCCCGGCATCCGCGCCAGGCGGTCCCGGCACGCACGGCGCCCCGGGCGCCAAGCCGGCGCGTGGCGGGAAGCTGGGTGCTGCGGCGGTCAATCAGGCCAGCCTGTGGAACGTCGCCAACCTCCTCACCATGGTCCGGTTGCTGCTCGTCCCGGGCTTTGTGATGCTGTTGCTCGGCAACGGCGGCCATGACCCGGCCTGGCGGTCGTTCGCCTGGGCCGCCTTCGCGGTCGCCATGATCACCGATCTCTTCGACGGCCACCTGGCCCGGACGTACAACCTGGTCACGGACTTCGGGAAGATCGCGGACCCGATCGCCGACAAGGCGATCATGGGGTCCGCGCTGATCTGCCTGTCCTGGCTCGGCGACCTGCCGTGGTGGGTCACCGGGGTGATCCTGGGACGTGAGCTGGGCATCACGCTGTTGCGGTTCTGGGTGATCCGTTACGGAGTCATTCCGGCCAGCCGCGGCGGCAAGATGAAGACGCTGGCGCAGGGCACGGCGGTCGGGATGTACGTTCTCGCCCTGACGGGACCGCTCGCGACGCTGCGGTTCTGGATGATGGCGGTCGCCGTCGTGCTGACGGTGGTGACCGGACTCGACTATGTGAAGCAGGCCGTGGTGCTGCGCAGGCAGGGCATGGCCGAGGAACGTGCGGCGGAGATCGCATCCGCCCGGGAGGCCGCGAAGTGACATCCCCCGGACTCTCCGCTTCCGCGGTGACGGCGAGCAGGCTGCTGCGGCTCCTCGCCGCGCGCGGCGAGACGCTGGCGGTCGCCGAGTCGCTCACGGGGGGTCTGGTGGCCGCCGAGGTGACGGCGGCGCCCGGGGCCTCGATGGTCTTCCGGGGCTCCGTGACGGCGTACGCCACCGAGCTGAAGCGGGACGTGCTCGGCGTCGACGGCACTCTGCTGGACGAACGCGGGGCCGTGGATCCCGAGGTCGCGCGCCAGATGGCGGTCGGCGTCCGCAAGGCGCTCGGCGCCGACTGGGGCATTGCGACCACCGGTGTGGCGGGGCCCGAGCCCCAGGACGGCAAGCCCGTCGGCACCGTTTTCGTGGCGGTCGCGGGGCCCGGCCAGGACGGTGTGCGGGGTTACGCCGATGGCGGAGCCGAGGGGAAAGTCTCCGCCCTGCGGTTGAACGGAGACCGTACGGAAATCCGTATGGAGAGTGTACGGAGCGTGCTCACGCTGCTGCTCAAGCAGCTCTCGGGCGAAGCCGCCGGGAACAGAGGGGCACAGGATACGGAACAGAACGGGGGGTACTGATGTTTGCAGCCCTGAGTGAACACGACATCGCTCCCCGCACGGCCGCCGCGCGAGGCGGTACGGTGGGGCGTGAAGGATGCGGCTACGCGGTCCGAGGAGGGAGCCACCGATGATTCTGCTCCGTCGCCTGCTGGGTGACGTGCTGCGTCGGCAGCGCCAGCGCCAGGGCCGTACTCTGCGCGAAGTCTCCTCGTCCGCCCGAGTCTCGCTCGGCTATCTCTCCGAGGTGGAGCGGGGGCAGAAGGAGGCTTCCTCCGAGCTGCTTTCCGCGATCTGCGACGCGCTTGACGTACGGATGTCCGAGCTGATGCGTGAAGTGAGCGACGAACTGTCGCTCGCCGAGCTGGCTGAGTCTGCAACTGTCACGGAGCCGGTGCGTGCGCCGGTTCGCCCGATGCTCAATTCCGTCTCGGTGGCCGGTGTGCCGCCCGACCGAGTCACGATCAAGGCTCCGGCCGAGGCGGTGGACGTCGTCGCGGCGTGATGGCGTCGCCGAGCGGCTGAGCGCCCTGCTTGCGGAAGGTCCCGACCGGGTATCCGGTCGGGACCTTCGGCGTTCTCCCGGGGGTGAAACGTCCTGCGCGGTGGGACGGACGTCCTGTGTAGAAGCTCCCGAAGGGGATAGAAGACCTCTTGATCGGCCATATTGGCGTACTTATGCCATGGTTGATGAGGATTTCTCTCGATCGTCGATGAGTTGGAGGAGACAGATGTACGTCGCCAAGAGCCCGCTGTCCGACGCGGATCAGAAGACGGTCTCGGAGGCGCTGCAGGGCGCGCTGGTGGACCTGGTCGACCTCTCCCTGGTGGCCAAGCAGGTCCACTGGAACGTGATCGGCCCGCGCTTCCGCTCCGTACATCTGCAGCTCGACGAGGTCGTGGACACCGCCAGGCAGCACTCCGACACGGTGGCGGAGCGCGCCTCGACGCTGGGTGTCTCGCCCGACGGGCGGGCGGCGACCGTCGCGCAGAGCACCGGCATCGGCAAGACCCCCGAGGGTTGGATCAAGGACTCGGACGCGATCGGCGTCCTCGTGGACGCGCTCGGCGCGGTGATCACGCGGTTCCGTGAGCGGATCGACGCGACCGGTGAGGCCGACCCGGTCAGCCAGGACATCTTCATCGGCATCACGGCCGACCTGGAGAAGCACCACTGGATGTTCCAAGCGGAGAACGGCTGAGCCGGCGCTTGTGCGGGGCGGTGCCTCGGTTTGGCGCTCCGTGCGCCGCGTAGTGCTTCCGTTGCCGGTGGTACGCCCTCCCGAGGGGTGAACCAGGGCGTTTAGCGTCGATCTCGCGTCGGCGGGAGGTGGCAGCCGTGATAGCCGTGAGCGTGACAGCCGTGGCGTGGCGGATCGTGCGCTGGGTGCCTGCCCTTGGTCTCGGGGCGCTGTGGTGGTGGGGAATGCTGAGGCTCGCCTTCACGTCCGACGCGGGGGCCCTGGAGGGGGCTGCCGCGATCGGGGGGTGGGGGCTGAGCCTCCTTCCCGTCCACTGTGTGCCGGAATCCCGGGCACTGGGGCCGGCGAGGGCCCGAGCGCGGGCGCGGGCCGCGCGGCGGTCGGGGCCGACCGGGGCGCGGGAGGCGCGGGTCACCAGGGCATGGCGACGCCGCCGTTGGGGCGGAAAATCTGGCCCGTCGTGAAGGAAGAGGCGTCGGAGGCCAGGTGCAGCACGGTGTGCGCGATCTCGTCCGGTTCGCCGACGCGGCCCAGGGGCGACATCCGCGCCATGATCCCCTCGGTGTGTGCCTGGGCCCGCGCGTCGTGGCGCTCGGTCATCGGGGTGCGGATCCACCCCGGCGCGATGGCGTTGACCCGGATGCCGTGGGGGCCCACTTCTGTCGCCAGGGTCCTGGTGAGCTGGACGACGGCGGCTTTCGCCGCGCCGTAGCAGAGGAGGCCGGGGGCGCCGGTGCCCACCGCCCCCGAGGCCATGGTGATGATGCTGCCGCCTGCGGGGCTCGCGGTGACCGCGGCTGGGTTCGCTTCCGGTGCAGGGTCCCGGTTCGCGTGGATCATGGTGCGGGCTGCCGCCTGACATGCGTACAGCACGCCCTTGAAGTTGATGTTCATGACCCGGTCGAGGTCCTCGTCGCGCGTCTCCAGGACCGGGCTGCTGTGCATGATTCCGGCGATGGCCGCCATGACGTCCAGCCGGCCGTGGGGCGCGGTGGCCGCGGCGGCCGCGACGGCTCGGTCGACCTGGTCTTTGTCGGTGACGTCCAGCGGGTGCGCATGGGCTTCGCCGCCGACCTTCTTCTTGATGAGCGTCGCGGTCTGGTCGAGCCCATGGGTGTCGCGGTCGGCGCAGTGGACAGTGGCGCCCGCCTCGGCCAGGAGCAGGGCCGACGCCCGGCCGATACCGCCGGCGGCACCCGTGACGAACGCGGTGCGTCCCGTGAGGTCGTACGCCTTGAGGGGCATGACGGGACGGTACGACCGGATCTGACGGTGCGTCAACTGGGTGTGCGTGGCGCGTGTGTGTACGTGGGTGCGGGTGCGGGTGCGGGTGCGCGTGCGGGTGCGGGGGTCGGCCGTCGGGTCAGGGGGTCGGGCCCTGTTGGCAGGTCGGGCACCAGTAGGTTGGGCGGCTGCGCGTGCCGTCGCCCTGTTCCGCCACCCGGACCGGGGTGCCGCAGCGCAGGCAGGGTTGACGCGCGCGGCCGTACACGTACAGGCGGCGGCCGGGGCGGTCGTGGCCCGTGGTGGTACGGGAGGGGCGGTGGCGGTTCGCCTCCAAAAGCTTCTTGGAGAGGACGGGGAGACGGGCCGTCAGGTCCTCGGATAGCTCGCCGACGGGGAGCCAGGGAGTGACTCCCAGGAGGAAGCAGAGCTCGCTCTTGTAGACGTTGCCGATGCCGGCGAGATTCCGCTGGTCCAAGAGGGCCTCACCGAGGGCGCGTTCCGGTGTGGCCCGCAGGTTGGTCAGCGCGCGTTCGGGGTCCCAGTCCGGGCCGAGGAGGTCGGGGCCCAGGTGGCCCACGGCCTTGTCCTCGTCGGCGGTGCGGAGCAGTTCTAGGACGGGCAGGCGGTATCCGACGGCGGTGCGCTCGGCGGTGCCGAGGATGGCCCGGATCTGGTGGCCCGGGCCGCCGCGCCAGGGCTCGCCGGGGGCGTAGATCCGCCAGGCGCCGTCCATGCGGAGGTGGGAGTGCAGGGTGAGCCCGCCCTCGATCCGCGTGAGCAGGTGCTTTCCCCTCGGGGTCACGTCCAGGACGGTGCGGCCGGTGAGGTCGACCGTCGCGAGCTTGGGCACGCGCAGATCGGAGCGCGTGAGGGCGTGCCCCGCGAGGGCGCTGTGCAGCCGCCGGGCTGCCTGGTGGACGGTATCTCCTTCGGGCATGGCTCCAGGGTGGCACGGGGTGGGCGGTGCGGGGGTCTGGCTGCCCGGTTGCCTGGTCGGGCGGGGTGGGGATGTGCCAGGCCTGGCTGCTCGGCCGGGTGGGGTAGGGGTACGTCGCCTGGCTGCCCGGTTGACTGGGCAGGCGGGGTGGGGATGTGCAGGTCTGGCTGCTCGGCCTGGCGGGGTAGGGGTACGCGGGTCTGGCTGCTAGGCCGCATGGGCAGGCGGGGTGGGGATGTGCCGGTCTGGCTGCCCCGCCGGGCGGCGTAGAGGTACGCAGGCTTGGCTGCCCGGCCTCGCAGGGTGGGGAGACGCGGGCCTGGCTGCCCCGCCGGGCGGGGTGGAGCGTGCCCGGCGCCACCCCGAGCAGCACGACCAAGCCCGGTGGAAGGCGCCGTCAGGCCCGCAGTCGTAGACCCCGGGGTGTGGCCAGGAAGCCGGCTCCTTCCAGGAGGGGGGCGAAGGGGGAGGTCAGGGCGGCGGCGCCGTTGACCCGCTCCACGGTGACCGTGCCGAGGGAGCCCGCTCGGGCGGCAGCGGCCAGGGCGCCGGCGGCCGCGGGCAGCCGGGGGTCCTCCGCGGCCGGCTCCCCGGGGGAGGCGGGCCAGGCCAGCAGGGTCTTGCCGCCGCGCTCCATGTACAGCGTCAGTTCGCCGTCGACCAGGACGACGAGGGAGCCCGCCTTACGGCCCGGCTTGTGGCTCGCGCCGGTCGGCGGCTCGGGCCAGGGCAGCGCCGCGCCGTACGCGTTGGCGGGGTCGGCGGCGGCGAGGACGACGGCGGCCTGCGCGTCGGAGGAGCGCGCGCCCTCCGTGCGCTCCCGGGAGTTCGCCGTGGCCCGCAGGCGGTCCACCGCGCCGTCCATCGCGAACTGGGCCGCGCCGAGCCCTTCCACGACGTAGCCCCGCCGGGCCTGGCCGCTGTCCTCGAAGGCCGACAGGACGCGGTACGTCGCCGAGAAGCCGCCCTCCACGCCCTCGGCCGCCACCGCGCCCCGCGTGACCACGCCGTGCCGGTCCAGGAGCGAGCGGGCCAGGGCATGCGCGCGCAGCGTCGGGTCGGGCTCGCGCGGCGGGAGCAGCGACCAGCGGCCCGCCACGGTCGGCGGGCCGGTGCGGGAGGCGGTGCGCGCGGCGGCGGTCAGCGTGCCGTAGCGCCCGCGCGGGATGCCTCGTCTGGCCCGGTGGGCGGTGGCGCCCGCGGTGCGGCCCGAGCCCAGGAGCGAGCGCATCGGGGCGAGCGTGTCGTTGGTGAGCCGCCCCGACCAGGCCAGGTCCCAGAGGGCGTCGGCCAGTTGCGGGTCGGAGGACTCGGGGTGGGTGGTGGCGCGGACCTGGTCGGCGATCTGCCGGAAGAAGAGGCCGTACCCCCCGGAGAGGGTGTCCAGGACGGACTGGTGCAGCGCGGTGAGTTCCAGGGGGTGCGGGGGAGGCAGGAGCAGGGGCGCGGTGTCGGCGAGGTAGAGGGAGACCCAGCCGTCCTTTCCGGGCAGGGACCCGGCGCCGGCCCAGACCACTTCCCCGGCCGCGGTCAGTTCGTCGAGCATGGCCGGGGTGTAGCCGGAGACGCGTGCGGGCAGGACGAGCTTTTCGAGCGCGGACGCTGGGACCGTGGCCCCCTGCAACTGCTCGATGGCCCGCGCGAGGCCGTCGACGCCGCGCAGGCCGTGGCCGTTCAAGTGCTGCCACTGCGGAAGGAACTGGGCGAGTGCCGAGGGAGGCACCGGCTCCAGCTCATGGCGCAGGGCCGCCAGGGAGCGGCGGCGCAGGCGGCGCAGGACCGCGGCGTCACACCACTCCTGGCCGATGCCCGCGGGGTGGAACTCTCCCTGGACGACCCGGCCGTTCGCCGCGAGGCGTTGCAGCGCGCCGTCGGTGACCGCCGCTCCGAGACCGAAGCGCGCGGCGGCCGTGGCGGACGTGAACGGGCCGTGTGTGCGGGCGAAGCGGGCCAGGAGGTCGCCGAGGGGGTCCTTGACCGGCTCGGTGAACGCCTCGGGTACGCCCACGGGCAGGGCGGTGCCGAGGGCGTCGCGCAGGCGGCCCGCGTCCTCGATCGCCGCCCAGTGGTCGGCCCCGGCGATCCGCACGCGGATGGCGCGGCGCGCTGACGCCAGCTCGGCGGCCCACTCGGGCTCCGCGCCGCGCTCGGCCAGCTCGGCCTCCGTGAGCGGTCCGAGCAGCCGCAGCAGGTCGGCCACGCCTTCGCGGTCCTTGACCCGGCGGTCCCCCGTGCGCCATTGCAGCTCCTGCTCCAGCTCGGCCAGGACGTCCGCGTCGAGCAGCTCGCGCAGCTCGGCCTGGCCCAGCAGTTCGGCGAGCAGGTGGGAGTCCAGGGAGAGGGCCGCCGCGCGCCGCTCGGCCAGCGGGGAGTCACCCTCGTACAGGAACTGGGCGACGTACCCGAAAAGGAGGGAGCGGGCGAAGGGGGAGGGCTCGGGGGTCGTGACCTCGACGAGGCGCACGCTGCGGGACTCGATGTCACCCATCAGCTCGGTGAGGCCCGGCACGTCGAAGACGTCTTGGAGGCATTCCCTGACGGCCTCCAGGACGATGGGGAACGAACCGAACTCGCTCGCCACTTCGAGCAGTTGCGCGGCCCGCTGACGCTGCTGCCACAACGGGGTGCGCTTGCCGGGGCTGCGGCGCGGCAGCAGCAGGGCGCGGGCGGCGCACTCCCGGAAGCGGGAGGCGAACAGGGCCGAGCCGCCCACCTGGTCGGTGACGATCTGGTTGACCTCGCCCTTGTCGAAGGCGACGTCACCGGCCCCGATGGGCGCCTTCTCCGCGTCGTACTCGACGGCGGGCTCGGCGGGGTTCTGGTCGAGCAGGTCCAGGCCCATCAGGTCGGCGTCCGGCAGGCGCAGCACGATGCCGTCGTCGGCGTGCATGACCTGCGCGTCCATGCCGTACCGCTCGGTCAGGCGCGCGCCCAGGGCGAGCGCCCACGGGGCGTGCACCTGGGCCCCGAAGGGGGAGTGCACGACGACCCGCCAGTCCCCCAGCTCGTCGCGGAACCGCTCGACCACGATCGTGCGGTCGTCCGGGATGTGCCCGCAGGCCTCGCGCTGCTCCGCGAGGTACGTCAACACGTTGTCGGCGGCCCAGGAGTCGAGGCCCGCGGCGAGCAGCCGCTCGCGCGCGGCCCCCGGTGACAGGGCGCCGACCTCCCTGAGGAAGGCGCCGAGCGCGCGGCCCAGTTCGAGCGGGCGGCCCAGCTGGTCGCCCTTCCAGAAGGGCAGGCGGCCCGGGACGCCGGGGGCGGGGGAGACGAGCACACGGTCACGGGTGATGTCCTCGATGCGCCAGGAGCTGGTGCCGAGCGTGAAGACGTCACCGATCCGCGACTCGTAGACCATCTCCTCGTCCAGCTCGCCGACGCGGCCGCCGCCCTTCTTGGGGTCGGCGCCGGCGAGGAAGACCCCGAAGAGGCCGCGGTCGGGGATCGTGCCTCCGGAGGTGACCGCCAGCCGCTGGGCGCCCGGCCGTCCGGTGATCGTGCCCGCCACGCGGTCCCAGACCACGCGGGGACGCAGCTCGGCGAAGGCGTCGGAGGGATAGCGGCCCGCGAGCATGTCCAGGACGGCCGTGAACGCGGACTCCGGGAGCGAGGCGAAGGAGGCGGCCCTGCGGACCACCGTGAGGAGGTCGTCGACCTGCCAGGTGTCGAGCGCGACCATCGCCACCAGCTGCTGCGCCAGCACATCCAGCGGGTTGGCCGGAACGCGCAGCGACTCGATGGCACCGGTCCGCATCCGCTCCGTGACCACGGCGGCCTGGACGAGGTCTCCCCGGTACTTCGGGAAGACGACGCCGGTCGAGACCGCGCCCACCTGATGGCCCGCGCGGCCCACGCGCTGCAACCCGGAGGCGACGGACGGCGGCGACTCGACCTGCACGACCAGGTCGACCGCTCCCATGTCGATGCCCAGCTCCAGGCTGGACGTGGCGACCACGGCCGGCAGCCTGCCCGCCTTCAGGTCCTCCTCGACCTGCGCGCGCTGCTCCTTGGAGACCGAGCCGTGGTGGGCGCGGGCCAGGATGGGCGGGGCGCCCTTGGCGGCGCCGGACTCGGCCATCAGCTCGGCGGGCGAGTGGTCCTCGGGGAGGGCCTCGCCGGTCGCCCGCTCGTACGCGATCTCGTTGAGGCGGTTGCACAGGCGCTCCGCCAGGCGGCGGGAGTTGGCGAAGACGATTGTCGAGCGGTGTGCCTGGACCAGGTCGGTGATGCGCTCCTCGACGTGCGGCCAGATGGAGGGGCGCTCGGCCGCCGCACCCGTGCCGTCCCCGGAGTCGGCGACCGGGGAGCCGCCCAGCTCCCCCAGGTCCTCGACGGGGACGACCACCGAGAGGTCGAACTTCTTGCCGGACGGCGGCTGGACGATCTCCACCTTGCGCTTGGGGGAGAGATAGCGCGCCACCTCGTCCACCGGCCGCACGGTCGCCGACAGGCCGATGCGGCGCGCGGGCTTGGGCAGCAGCTCGTCGAGCCGCTCCAGGGACAGCGCGAGATGGGCGCCGCGCTTGGTGCCCGCGACGGCGTGCACCTCGTCGAGGATCACCGTCTCGATGCCGGTGAGCGCCTCCCTGGTGGCCGAGGTGAGCATCAGGAAGAGCGACTCGGGGGTCGTGATCAGGATGTCCGGCGGGCGGGTGGACAGGGCGCGCCGCTCGGCGGCGGGGGTGTCGCCCGAACGGATGCCCACGCGCACCTCGGGCTCGGGCATGCCCAGGCGCACGGCCTCCTGACGGATGCCGGTGAGCGGGCTGCGCAGATTGCGCTCCACGTCGACGGCGAGGGCCTTCAGCGGTGAGACGTACAGCACCCGGCAGCGCTTCTTCGGGTCCGCCGGCGGCGGGGTCGAGGCGAGCTGGTCGAGTGCGGCCAGGAACGCGGCCAGCGTCTTGCCGGAGCCGGTCGGCGCGACGACCAGCACGTCGGAACCCTCGGCGATCGCCCGCCAGGCGCCGGCCTGGGCGGAGGTGGGCGCGGAAAAGGCCCCCGTGAACCAGCCGCGGGTCGCGGGGGAGAACTCGTCGAGGGCGCCGTGGGCACCGGACGCGGAGCTGACCATGCCCCCATCGTGCACCCCGCCACTGACAACGGCGTCGACCTGCGCAAACGGTGTCGCGGGCGGGTTGCGGAATGGATCCGGAGGGGGTGGCGCCCGCGCGGCGATCACGGGGGTCCCGCTTCCCGGCACGGTGCGCAAGTCGCTCCTCAGCCGATGGACCGCCCGTGGGCCCGTAGCGTGCGCAGCGCCTCGATGGTCACGATCGGCCGGGATTCCAGGGCCGTGGTCGGCGCCCACTGCCGCCACCGGACGGGCCAGCCGCCGTCCTCCTGCTGTTCCCGCGCCAGGAAGTCCAGCGAGCGCTCCATCTCGGTGTCGGTGAACCAGGCGCGGGCGAGCGACTCGGGGACCCTCGCGAAGTCGTGCGCGAAGTGGTGCTCGCCGGGCGCGTACCCCGGCGACACGGGGTACGCGGCCAGGTCGTCGGGGTCCAGCGCGGCCAGCCGCTGCTCGCGCACGAGGCGGCCGAGGCGGTCGGCGGCGGCCTCGGCGCGCGGGCGGTCGGGTGCGCCGTCGAGGAAGGCGACGGCTGCCTGCACCTCGTACGGGTGTGACTTCTCCAGCGCTTCGACGGCGGCCCAGCAGAAGTCGGTGGCCCGGAAGAGCCAGGCGTGCCACACCTCGTTGCGGTGCAGCAACCCGACCACGGGACCGGTGGAGAGCAGCTCGCCGGGAGGATCGTCCACGACAGGCGCGAACGGCGCCGAAGGGTAGCCGCGCTGGCTGGGATGGATCGCGGGAAGAGCACCCTCCGACGTCGAAAGGGACGTCAGGCAGCGGCAGACGCGCTCCACCCGCTGCCCGCCGCAGCGCCGGATCGAGTCCAGGACCCGGAGCGCGTGTCCGGTGTGCAGCGGCTGGCTCACGGGGCCGCGCAGATCGGGTTCGAGTCCGTAGCCGTACCCCCCGTCCTCGGTGGCGTACGCGGCGAGGGCACTCTCCACGGCGTCCGCGGCCCGGTCGCCGCCGTCGTGGAAGTGGTACGTGAACCGCCGCTGCTCCAGGACACGCGCGGTGAGCCAGACGAAGCGCTCGGCGCGGGCGAGCGGCGAGGAGGCCGCCGCGGGGGAGGGCCCGGTGTCGGGGGAGGCCCCTGTGCCGAGGGACGGCACGGGGTCCAGGGACGGCACGCGGTCAAGGGAGGGCACGGGGTCGGGGGATGCTCCGGTTTCGGCCATGTCCCGACCGTAGGGCGGAATGGGCCCTCGCCGAGCCCCCTGCGCGGGGCTGCACTCTCAGGGGCGCGATACTGGAGGCATGCGGTTGACGGTCTTCTGGCAGCGGATGGCGGCCCACTTCGGAGCGGGGTACGCCGACTCCTTCGCGCGCGATCACGTGATGGCGGAACTGGGCGGCCGGACGGTCCATGAGGCGCTGGACGCCGGCTGGGAGGCCAAGGACGTCTGGCGTGCGGTCTGCGCGGCCATGGACGTACCGCCCGAAAAACGCTGACCCCAGGCGGCTCACCGAAGCGTCGGCCACGGAGGGCACGGCTGCCGCCGGGTGACGCCACGCGCGCGTGAGTACTCCTCGGGGGGTGCGCGGGCCGTCACAAGACACAGGGGCGGCGACCGATTGGCGCCGGAGTGGGCGAGACTGGCCCCGTGGCACCCACAGACGAGACCGCGCAGGTCACCCAGGACACCGCCCCGCCCGGCACGAGGCCGCCCGCTCAGCCCCCCTCCGGGGCACAGGCGGGGAGCGGCGCCCGCATGCCGCGGTGGCTGCCGCGCGCCATGGTGTTCGCCCTCGCCCTCATCGCATGCTTCCAGCTGGGCAGTTGGGCCTTCCACCAGCTGACCGGACTGCTGATCAACGTTCTGATCGCGTTCTTCCTGGCGCTGGCCGTCGAGCCGGCGGTGAGCTGGATGGCCGCGCGGGGCCTGCGCAGGGGCTTCGCCACGTTCATCGTCTTCATGAGCGTCGTGATCGCGGGCGCGGGCTTCGTGACGCTGATGGGCTCGATGCTCGCGGGCCAGATCGTGGACATGGTCGAGGACTTCCCCGACTACCTGGACAAGGTCATCAGCTGGATCAACCAGACGTTCCACACTGAGCTGTCGCGCGTCGAGGTGCAGGACAGCCTGGTCCACTCCGACTGGCTGCAGAAGTACGTCCAGAACAGCGCCAGCGGCGTCCTGGACGTCTCCGCGCAGGTTCTCGGCGGCCTCTTCCAGCTCCTGACGATCCTGCTGTTCTCGTTCTACTTCGCGGCCGACGGGCCGCGGCTGCGGCGCGCCCTGTGCTCGGTGCTGCCGCCGGCCAAGCAGGCCGAAGTGCTGCGCGCCTGGGAGATCGCGGTCGACAAGACGGGCGGCTACCTCTACTCCCGCGGCCTGATGGCCCTGATCTCCGGGATCGCCCACTACATCCTGCTCCAGGCGCTCGACGTCCCCTACGCGCCCGTGCTCGCCGTGTGGGTGGGCCTGGTCTCCCAGTTCATCCCCACGATCGGCACGTATCTGGCGGGCGCCCTGCCGATGCTGATCTCCTTCACGGTCGAACCCTGGTACGCGCTCTGGGTGCTGATCTTCGTGGTGATCTACCAGCAGTTCGAGAACTACGTGCTCCAGCCCAAGCTCACCGCCAAGAGCGTGGACATCCACCCCGCGGTCGCCTTCGGCTCGGTCATCGCGGGGACGGCGCTCCTCGGCGCGGTCGGCGCGCTCATCGCCATCCCCGCCGTCGCGACCCTGCAGGCCTTCCTTGGGGCGTACGTGAAGAGGTACGACGTCACGGACGACCCCAGGGTGCACGGCCACCGGCGCCGGGTCGGGCCACCCCTCCTCGCGCGCGTGCGGCGCGCCTTGCGCGGGCCGAACGACCCGGGGGCGGCGGCGGAGTCCGAGACCCGTCCGGAACCGGGCGGGCGACCGTAGGTCCCGCGGCCTGCGCGGGGTCTCGAAGGAGCCACCGGTGACGGGAGGAACCACTGCTCACAGGGGCAGCAGGCGGACCTCGGCGTCGTCGAGGCGGGCTGCGGGGAACGTGGCCCACCAGTGGTGATGTCGGCCGTAGACCCGTCTGCCCCTCCCGCGGGCAGCGGACCTGCTCCGGCCGCCACGAGTGCGACCACACGCCGTAGGCCGGCCTGGACGGTCAGCGGCTCACGTTCCAGCAGCAGCTGGTGGCTGAGGGTGGCCCGGTTGAGTTCGTCCCCGGTGATCACCACAGCGCTGGATTCTGCCCGGCGCACCTCGCCCGGGCCAGGGGTCGGGCTGCCTCGCGGCCCCGCACGAGTGCACCCGCCGCTGGGGCGGCGAGCCCCGCTTGACACTGAAATCGAACATCCATTCTCATGGGGTGTCCGGCGGCGATTTTCCGGGGGTGCGAGGGGGATCCCTGGCACGCTCCGGAGGATTTCGGTGAGGGATGGCCTCGAGTTATCCACAGGCTGGACGGGCGTCGAGGCGGATTGTCAGTGGCAGGCGTTAGCGTCTTTGACGTGAAGCGATCGACACAAGCAAATCGGGTGGAACCCATGGCAGGAACCGACCGCGAGAAGGCGCTCGACGCCGCGCTCGCACAGATTGAACGGCAATTCGGCAAGGGCGCAGTGATGCGCATGGGCGAGCGGCCGAACGAGCCCATCGAGGTCATCCCCACGGGATCGACCGCGCTCGACGTCGCGCTCGGCGTCGGCGGCATCCCGCGCGGCCGTGTGGTGGAGGTGTACGGACCGGAGTCCTCCGGTAAGACGACCCTCACGCTGCACGCGGTGGCGAACGCGCAGAAGGCCGGCGGCTCGGTGGCGTTCATCGACGCGGAGCACGCCCTCGACCCCGAGTACGCGAAGAAGCTCGGCGTCGACATCGACAACCTCATCCTGTCCCAGCCGGACAACGGCGAGCAGGCTCTCGAGATCGTCGACATGCTGGTCCGCTCCGGCGCCCTCGACCTCATCGTCATCGACTCCGTCGCCGCGCTGGTGCCGCGCGCGGAGATCGAGGGCGAGATGGGCGACTCGCACGTGGGTCTGCAGGCCCGTCTGATGAGCCAGGCGCTCCGGAAGATCACCAGCGCGCTCAACCAGTCCAAGACCACCGCGATCTTCATCAACCAGCTCCGCGAGAAGATCGGCGTGATGTTCGGCTCCCCGGAGACCACGACCGGTGGCCGGGCGCTGAAGTTCTACGCCTCGGTGCGCATGGACATCCGCCGTATCGAGACCCTGAAGGACGGCACGGACGCGGTGGGCAACCGCACCCGCGTCAAGGTCGTCAAGAACAAGGTCGCGCCGCCCTTCAAGCAGGCCGAGTTCGACATCCTCTACGGCCAGGGCATCAGCCGCGAGGGCGGTCTGATCGACATGGGCGTGGAGCACGGCTTCGTCCGCAAGGCCGGCGCCTGGTACACGTACGAGGGCGACCAGCTCGGCCAGGGCAAGGAGAACGCCCGCAACTTCCTGAAGGACAACCCCGACCTCGCCAACGAGATCGAGAAGAAGATCAAGGAGAAGCTGGGCGTCGGCGTGCGGCCCGAGGCCCCGGCCGTCGAGCCGGGCGTGGACGCGGCGGCTGTGACCCCGGTCGAGGACGCCGCCAAGACGGTGCCCGCGCCGGCGGCCAAGGCCACCAAGTCCAAGGCCGCGACAGCCAAGAGCTAGCCCGTGACGCGACGAACCGACTGGGCGGACCACACCGCCCCCGAAAGCCGCCCCGGCGCGGCGGGGCGGGGCCACGGGGACGGTGTGGAGCAGGACGGCGCCGGGCGGGGCGCCGACCGTGACTTCCATGAGGGGGACGGCACCGGCTTCTGGGGCGGTGACGCTCACCAGGAGGACGGCACCGGCCGGCGCGGCGGGCGCCGTCGACGCCGTGGCGGCTTCGGTGACCACCAGGACAGCGGCTCCCCTTCCTCGTCGAGGGCCGAGAAGGGGGAGCCGCCCACGGGGGACCCGGCCGAGCGGGCGCGGGCGATCTGTCTGCGCCTGCTCACCGGTACCGCTCGCACCCGCAAGCAGCTCGCCGACGCGCTGCGCAAGCGGGAGATCCCCGACGACGTGGCGGAAGAAGTCCTCTCCCGCTTCGAAGAGGTCGGTCTGATCGACGACAGCGCCTTCGCGGACGCCTGGGTGGAGTCCCGGCACCACGGCCGGGGCCTGGCCCGCCGCGCGCTCGCCAGGGAGCTGCGCACCAAGGGCGTGGAATCCACGCTGATCGACGAGGCCGTGGGACAGCTCGACGCGGAGCAGGAGGAGGCGACCGCGCGCGAGCTCGTCGCCCGCAAGCTTCGTTCCACGCGCGGCCTCGACCGGGACAAGCGGCTGCGTCGCCTTGCGGGCATGCTCGCCCGCAAGGGCTACGGCGAGGGCATGGCGCTCAGAGTGGTCCGGCAGGCCCTGGAGGAAGAGGGCGAGGACACGGAGGACTTGGGGCACGAGACGTTCTGAGCGGGCCGCTCCCACGGGGGTGGAGCGGCAACCGGAACGATCCACGTACCCCGACCAGCGCTCCGCGGGGTGGGGTTAACCCCCCTGCGGAGACGCCGGGCCACCGCAGTGCACAGGAACCTGTGCACAAGCGACTGTGTACGCATGGCACAGGCACCCGGCACCACAGACACGGCGCAGGCCCCCGACACGGCCCCCGGCGCGGACTCCGGCTCGGCCACGGACACGGCCTCCGACCGGGTTCCGATGGCTCCCGCCCCGGCCCGGGTCCCGGCGTCCGCCCCGGCCCCGGCCTCCGCCCCGGCCTCGTCGCCCGTCCCGGGGCGGCCCCCGCCCCCGGAAGAACTGTCCGACCTCCGCGTGCTCAAGGCGCTCGCACAGCCGCGGCGGCAGCAGATGCTGCACCACCTCACCGTGCATGGCCCGGCCACCTCGGCGACGCTCGCCAGGGCCCTCGGCCTCAACACCGGCGCCACCAGCTACCACCTGCGCGAGCTGGCACGCTACGGCTTCGTCGAGGAGACACCGGGCTCCGGGCACGGACGCGAGCGCTGGTGGCGGGCTCTCCCGGGCGACCGCCGCTTTCCGCCGCGGAGCCGGCAGAGCGGCGAGACACGGCTCGTCATGGACGAACTCAACCGCCACTCGTACGCCGCCGACCTCGACCTCTTCGAACAGGCGCAGCGGGACGCGGACACCGAACCGGGCGAGTGGGTCGACGCGTTCCCCTACGCACGCGGCACGATCCGGCTGACTTTCCCCGAACTCCGCGAGTTCTTCGAGGAGTACATCGCGCTGCTCAACCGCTACAAGCGGCCCGACGCCGACACCCCGGACCGCGCCCGCACGGTGCTCACCCGCTTCCTGGCCTTCCCCGCACCCGCGCCCGCACCTGCGCCAGCCGCCGCCGCCGTGCCCGCCGCCTCCCGCGACAACCGAAGAGAGACCGAACCCTCATGATGCTGCGCTACGCCTTGCAGACCGTCAGAGACCGCAAAGGCGGATTTCTGGGCGCCTTTCTCGCGCTGATGTGCGCGGCCGCACTGATCACGGCCTGCGGCACCCTTCTGGAGACCGGCCTGCGCGGCACCATCAAGACCGAGCGCTACGCCGCCGCCCCCGTGCTCGTCTCCGCCGATCAGAACGTCCACCGGACCACGGTCAAGCACAAGAAGGGCAAGACGAAGGTCAAGCACAAGGCGAAACCCCTCGCGGAACGGGCGTGGCTGCCGGCCGCCGCCATCGGGGACAGGATCGAGAAGACCCCGGGAGTCAAAAGGGTCATACCCGAACTGACCTTCCTCGCCCAGCCGTTGGCGCCCGCCGCGGCGAGAGGCGGTGACAGACCCGCGTACGGGCACGCCTGGAGTTCCGCCGCGCTCACCCCCTTCCGTCTCGTCGCGGGCGGCGCCCCGCGGGCGGCCGGTGACCTCGTCATCGACCGTGCTCTCGCCGACCGCGCGGGGCTGACGCCCGGCGACCGGCTCACCGTCCAGTCGACGCGAAGCCCCCGCAGCTACCGCGTGACGGGCATCGCCGCCCCCAAGGACGGCGTCCTCGCCCACCAGACCTCGCTCTTCTTCTCCTCCGCGGAGGCGGAGCGGCTCGCGGCGCACCCCGGCAAGGTCACCGCGTTCGGTGTCGTCCCGGCCAGGGGCACTGACGCCGCCGATCTCAAGGAGTCCCTCCAGCACGCTCTGGACGGCACGACCGCGCGGGTCAACATGGGCGACGACCGCGGCCCCGTCGAATTCCTCGACGCGGCCGGAGCCCGCGTCAAGCTCGTCAGCATGGGCGGTGCCATGGGCGGCACGTCCCTGCTGGTCGCCGTCCTCGTGGTCGTCGGCACCTTCGCCCTCTCCGTCCAGCAGCGCCACCGCGAACTCGCCCTGCTGCGTGCCGTCGCCGCGACGCCGAAGCAGATCCGCAGGCTTCTCGGGCGCGAGGCGCTGCTCATCGGAGCCGTGGCGGGCGTCATCGGATCGCTCGCCGGGCTTCCGCTCGGCGGCTGGCTGTACCTGCGGTTCGTGGAGACGGGGACCGTGCCCGCCACCCTCGAACACACCGTCAGCGTCCTGCCGCCCTTCGCCGCCATCGGCGCGACCCTGCTCGGCGCCTGGGCCGCCGCCCGCGTCGCCGGGCGCCGGATCGTCCGCATCCGGCCCGCCGAAGCCCTCGCCGAGGCCCGCACCGAGCCGGCACGGCCGGCCTGGAGCCGGATCATCGCCGGTCTGCTCCTGCTCGTCGGCGGCACCGTCCTGGTCGTCGTGCTGAGCATGCTGCGCACCGAGGCCGCCTCGACTCCCGTGACCTTCCTTGCCGTCGTCGTCTTCGCCTGCGCCATCGCGCTCCTCGGCCCGTTCGCCGTCCGGGCGGCCGCCGCCCTGCTGCGCGGTCCCCTCCGGCTGACGGGCCCCGCGGGCAAGCTCGCGCACGCCAACCTGCGCGGCAACGCGGCCCGGCTGGCCGCCGCCGTCACCCCGCTCGCCCTCCTCACCGGCATGACCTGCACCGTCCTCTTCATCCAGCCCACCCTGGACACCGCGGCCGGCGCCGAGGCCCGCGAGGGCACCCGCGCGAACTGGGTGCTCGCCGCGCAGGGGCCGGGCATCCCGGCGCAGGCCGCGCGGGAACTTCGTAGGACCGAAGGCGTCGAGGCCGTCACCGAGGTCGTCCGCACCACCGTGCGCGTGGGGCTCGACAAGTACCCGGCCCAGGGCGTCACGCCCGAAGGCCTCCGGAGGACCTGGGATCCCGACGTCACCGCCGGCTCCCTGCAGGGCTTCGGCGAGGGCAGCGCCGCCGTCAGCGAACTGGCCGCCGACCGCCTGGGACTGAAGCCGGGCAGCAGGCTCAAGTTCACGCTCGGAGACGGCACGAAGGCCGAACTGACCGTCCGCGCCGTGTACGCCCGCGGGCTCGGGTTCGGCGATCTGACCATGGCGCACGACCTGGTCGCCCGCCACGTCGACAACCCGCTCGCCATCACGGCCCTCGTCAAGAGCGACCGTACGCGGGAACAACTCGCGGGAGCCGTGCGGAAGTTCCCGGGGATCGACGTGCTGGACCCGGCTGCCGCCGACAGCCTTCGGGCGGAGCGCCGGCAGGCCAACGCCGACGTGAACCTGATCGCCATGGGTCTCGTCCTGGCCTTCACCGCCATCGCGGTCGTCAACACCCTCGCGATGTCGGTGTCCGAGCGCGTCCGCGAGTTCGCGATGCTCCGGCTCGCGGGCGCCACGCGCCGCCAGGTGCTGCGGATGCTGCGCACGGAGGCGCTGGCGGTGCTGCTCATCGGCACGGCCCTCGGCAGCGGGGTGGCCCTCGCCGTCCTGACCGCGTTCAGCGTGGGCATGACGGGCAGTGCGGCGCCGACGGTCACACCGCTGGTGTACCTGTCCGTGATCGCGGTCGCCGGGCTGCTCGCCCTGGTGGCGACCGCGCTGCCCGGCCGCGCCGCCCTGCGGCCGCTCCCGGTCACGGTGGCGACGGCCAAGGAGTAGCGCGCCCCAGGCAGTACGCAGGGGTGGGCGCATCCGGCCGACGAGGGCCGGGTGCGCCCACCCGTCGCGTTCACGGTGTGACCGGGAGACCCGACGCTCGCCACGCCTGGAAGCCGCCGATCAGATCGGTCGCGTGCCGCAGCCCCAGCTGCCGCAACGATGCCGCCGCGAGGCTCGACGCGTACCCCTCGTTGCAGATCACGACGGCTCGCAGGTCGTGGCCGGTGGCCTCCGGAGCGCGGTGGGAGCCCTGGGGGTCGAGGCGCCACTCCAGTTCGTTGCGTTCGACGACCAGCGCCCCGGGGATCAGCCCGTCCCGTTCCCGCAGGGCCGCGTACCTGATGTCGACGAGCAGACCACCGTCCTCGGAGAGCGCGTACGCCTCCTGGGGGGTGACCCGGTCGAGGTCGCGCCGTACGCGCTCCAGCAACGCGTCGATGCCGAGCGGCTGTTCGCTCACTGCCAGTCCTCCGGGCGCTCCACGGACTCCAGGCGGAGCACTTCGCCGGTGCGGCTGTAGCGGCGGATCCGGGGCAGGGGCGGGTAGTACGCGTGTACGGAGATGGCGTGCTCGGTGGTCGACTCGTTGAGCACCTCGTGTACGTGGTTGCGGCCGAAGGCACGGCCCTGACCGCGCGCCAGTTCTCGTTCCCGGTCGACGTCCTCGGAGAGCTCCAGGGTCTTCCAGCCGTCGGTGGGCAGACGTACGGCCAGGGAGTTCTCCTTGAGCGTGCCGGCCGCGGTGAGGAACGCGCCGACCGACTCCGCGTGATCGTGCCAGCCGGTGCCGCTGCCCGGCGGCCAGCCGATCAGCCAGGCCTCGCTGCCGCCCGGCCCCGCGAGGCGCACCCAGGTGCGGCCCTCGGGGTCCAGCGGCAGGGAGGCGATGAGCCGGGCGTCGGCCGCGCTGCGGCGTACGAAGTCGAGGAGTTCGGCGGCGGTGGGAGCCGTCGGGCGCGCGGGCGTGCGCGAGGGAGTGATGGCGGAAACAGACACGGGTACCGTCCAGGAAGTTCGCTGAAGAGCGCGCGAGCAGGCCGCGGGAAGGCGCTCAGCGCGCGGATGACAGACGCGGCATCAGCAGGACGGGAGACACACGCAGCCCGCGTAGCGGACGAGGTCCATGTGGACCCTCCGCCACAGGCGCACATCGGTGTCGGTCACGATCCGGAGTAGACCATGGAGGTGGGAGGCGGTCAACTGCTGCTCAGCATGCGGTCGCCAGGGTCCCGGCGATCGGTCACCGCCCCGCCCGCAACCACACCGGCCGCCTCGCCCGCAACGACGCCGGCCGCCCGCCCGCGACGACGCCGGGTGCCCCGCCCGCAACCACACCGGCCCCCCGCCCGCAACGACGCCAGGCGCCTCGCCCGCAACGAAGCCGGCCGCCCCGCCTCTGGCTCCGCCTCCCGCACACCGCCAACTGCCCCGCCCGCGCCACCGCCCCTCACTTCGCCGGCCGCCCCGCCCGCGCCTTGGCCCCGCTGCTCCCCTCCGCGCTCACTCGGGTCTCCCCGCCACCGTCACCGCCACCGTCCCGCTGGGCGTCGTCACCGGCGTCCGCCGCTTCACCGGCCCCGTCCTTGGCGGCGCGCCTCACCGGCTTCGCGCCGCCCACCGCCGCCTCGGCCGCCGCGTACAGCTCGGCGGGGCGCACTCCGGAGAGCGCGGTGACCAGGTGGCCGTCGGGGCGGATGAGCAGGACCGAGTGCGCGGCGGCCCCGGGGTAGCTCTCCGCGACGAGCAGTTCGGCGGGGTGCGGCAGCGCCGTGACGGCGGCGGCGAGGCGCGGCATGATCCCGGCCGTCACCCAGTGCCGCCGCTCCCACACCACGGTGCCCGGCGCGACCAGGAGGACGAGGAGCCGGCCGAACCCGAGCCGTTCCCGCAGCTGGACGAACGAGCCGTCGGGCGCCGTCACCCGCACATCGGCCACGGGCGCGCCCACCTCCGTGCCCACCGCCACCTCGGACTCCGAGGGCGCGGGCGCCAGCGGCGAGTGCGCGTACGACGAGGGCGCGCCGAGCGGCCCGCGCCCCACGTGGCCGTCCGTGAGGAGCGCGTCGTGCCCGCGCGCGGACCCGGGCACGTAGGAGCGCAGGCCCTTGCCGCCCCGCAGGACCGGCAGCGACTGGTCGGCGGCGCGCAGGCGCGCGGCCACGCCGGCCCGCCGCTCGGCCTGGTAGCTGTCGAGCAGCGCGTCGCGCTCGCCGTGGTGCCAGGCGAACGCCAGCTTCCACGCGAGGTTGTCGGCGTCCCGCAGCCCCTCGTCGAGTCCCTGCGTGCCGAGCGCGCCGAGCAGATGCGCGGCGTCCCCGGCGAGGAAGGAGCGGCCGACCCGCCACCGGCGGGCGAGGCGGTGGTGGACGAGGTGGACACCGGTGTCGAGCAGTTCGTACGGCGGTGTGGCACCCCCGCACCAGCCGGCAAGGGTCTCCCGGATCCGCTGGACGAGGGCGTCGGGGGTCACCAGCTCGCCGCGCGGCGGCAGCAGCCAGTCGAGGCGCCACACCCCGTCCGCCAGCGGGCGCCCGGTCACCTCGGCGCCCGCGCCGCGCCACGGAGGCATCCGGTGCAGCAACGCCTCACCGGGCCAGGGAAGTTCCGTACGCAGTGCTGCCACGGCGTGTCGCTCGACGGCCGTACGGCCGGGGAAGCGGATGTCGAGCAGCTTGCGCACCGTCGAGCGGGACCCGTCGCACCCCACCAGGTAACTGCCTCGCCACCACGTGTCCTTCGGCCCGCGCGTGTGGGCGGTCACTCCGGAGGAGTCCTGTTCCAGGGCGTCGAGCTTGCTCCCCACCGCCATCTCGACCAGGCGCTCGTGGGCGATGGCGTCGCGCAGCGCACCGGTCAGCACGTGCTGCGGCACGTGCAGCGGGGCGGGCACCTCGTCCCCGAAGGAGAGCTCCCGCATCACCTGCTTGCGCCGAAGGGACCGCCAATTGGTCCAGCGCGCACCCGACCGCGGATCACCGAGCGAGTGGCCCACCAGCCGTTCCACGAAGCCGGCGGTGTCCTCCCGGAGCACGACCGTCCGCGCCAGGCGCTGCTCGTCCTTGCCGGGACCGTCGTCCAGGACCACCGTGGGCACCGAGTGGCGGGCGAGGGCGAGAGCCAGGGCGAGGCCGACGGGTCCCGCGCCGACGACGATCACCGGGTCCACGGCACACACCCTCCGGCCCGTCGGGAGCCGAGGGTCCGGGCTGCTCGGAAGCGCTGGACGTACCTGTAGGAGCTGGCAGTTGGAGCCCGGTGCACGATCACAGAACGTATGCAACCCATTGCCGGTGCTTGCGTCAAGTGACGACGGCAGTGGCGTTCACCAGGAAGTAACGGCGGAGCGGCCTGCCGGGAGGGGGAGGCGGGCCCAGGGAGACGCGTGTGGGGGGCGGCTCGGTGGCCACCCCCCACACTATGTCGACGCTACGTCAGTTGGATTTCCCAACCGATCCGTTGGTGTCGTCGGTCGGGCCCTTGTCCGCCTCCGTGGCCACCGTCGGGCCGAGCGGCGTGGCCGCGTCCAGTACGGCGGGCGTCTCCGCGGGCTCCGCCGCGGCGGCCACCACGATGCCGGTCTTGGTGCGGCGCCCGCGCTTCTCGATCCAGGTGGCCAGCGAGGAGAGCGCCAGGCAGAGCCCGATGTAGATGGCACCGACGACCGCGACCGTCTGGACGAAGGGGTACGTGCCGTTCACGGGGGTGTTGTTGGCGATCAGCCGCGCCGAGTACAGCAGCTCGGGGTAGAGGATGATGTAGCCGAGCGAGGTGTCCTTGAGCGTCACCACGAGCTGGCTGATGATCGTCGGCAGCATGGAGCGCACGGCCTGCGGGAACAGGATGCCGGCCGTCACCTGCGTCTTGCTCATGCCCAGGGCGTAGGCGGCCTCCCGCTGGCCCTTCGGCACGGCGTTCACGCCCGCGCGCAGGACCTCGGCCTGGACGCAGCCGTTGTAGATCGACAGGCCGAGGACCAGCGCCCAGAACGGCGTCACGTCGCCGACGATGCCGACCCACAGGGCGAAGATCGTGATCAGCAGCGGGATCGACCGGAAGAGGTCGATGAAGATCACCGAGGCCCAGCGCACCACCCGGTGCTCGGACAGCCTGCCGACACACAGCACGACCGCGAAGGCCAGCGAGAGCACCGCGGCGAGCGCGAAGGCCTTGAGCGTGGCCAGGAGCGCTTCGAAGATGTTCTCGCGGATGCCGGAGTAATTGAAGATGTCCCACAGGGCGCCTTCGAACTCGCCCTTCTCGTTGAGCCGCAGGACGGCCCAGACGATCAGGCCGAGGACCGCCGCGGTGCCGGCGATGGAGTAGATCCGGTTGCGGACCTTGGCCTTGGGCCCGGGTGCGTCGAAGAGGACACTGGCACTCATCGGGCGACCTCCATGCGGTGCTCCAACAGCCGGAAGGCGCCGTTGATGGCGTACGTGATGATCAGGTACGCGACCGTGATCCAGACGAAGATCATGGCTATGTCGTAGCCCTCGTTGCTGAGGGTCTTGGCGACGTTGAACAGGTCGACGTTGTCGAAGCTGCCCGCGATGGCGGAGTTCTTCGTCAGGGCGATGAAGATCGACCCCATCGGGGCGACCACCGCACGGGTGGCCTGCGGGAGCACCACCACCCGCATGACCTGCGTGAAGCTCATGCCGATCGCGCGGGCCGCCTCGGCCTGGCCCATCGGCACGGTGTTGATGCCGGAGCGCAGTGCCTCGGCCACGAACGACGAGGTGTAGAACCCCAGCGCCACGACGCCGAGCACGAAGGAGTCCATGTCCGGGAAGAGGATCTTCGGGAGGATGAAGAAGGCCACCAGGAACAGCAGCGTCAGCGGGGTGTTCCGGAGGATGTTCACCCACAGGGTGCCGAAGACGCGCAGCGGCGGCACCGGGGAGACGCGGAATGCGGCGATGATCACGCCGAGCACCATGGCGATGACCCCGCTGACCGCGGTCAGCTCCACGGTGCCGATGAACCCCTCGCGGAACAGCGACAGGTTGTCGGTCAGTACGTTCATGAATTCTCCGCGAGAGGGCGGTCGGGCGGCGATGGGCTCACAGGACGCCCCGCCCCGTACGGACGTGTCGGCCGTACGAAGCGGGGCGCGGGGGTCCTACTTGGGGTCGGTGAAGGCCGGCGGGTCCTTGTACTCGGAGCCGGACTTGCCGAGGGTGGCCTCGAAGGCCTTCTTGTAGTCGCCGTTCTCCTGGTGCGCCTTGATGGCGTCCGCGACGGCCTTCTGCAGGGCCTTGTCGCCCTTCTTGAGGCCGACGCCGTAGGGCTCGTCGGAGAAGGGCTTGCCGACGACCTTGAGCTTCTTCGGGTTCTGCGCCGCGTAGCCCATCAGGATGGCGTCGTCGGTGGTGACGGCGTCGACCTGGTCGTTGAGCATCTGCGCCACGCACTCGGAGTACTTGGACAGCTCGGTCACCTTGGCGCCGTACTTCGGCTTCTTGATGTTCTGCAGCGGCGTGGAGCCGACGATGGAACAGACCTTCTTGCCGCGGACGGTCTCCGGGCCCTTGATGTCCTTCTCGTCCTTGCGGACGAGCAGGGAGGCGCCGGCGTGGTAGTACGGCCCGGCGAAGTCGATCTGCTTCTTGCGCTCGTCGTTCATCGTGTACGTGCCGATCATCAGATCGACGTCGCCCTTGGAGACCGCGGTCTCCCGGGCGCCGGAGTCGACCGTCTTGTACTCGATCTGCTTCGCCGAGAAGCCCAGGTCCGCCGCGATCATCTTCGCGATCTCGATGTCGAAGCCGGACCGCTCCTTGGTCGACTGGTCCTCGAAGCCCAGGTACGGCTGGTCGGCCTTGGCGCCGACGATCAGCTTGCCGCGCTTCTTGGCCGCCTTGAAGACGGACGAGTCGAGCGACACGTCCTTCTTGACCGTGTAGCTGAGGGCCTTGGTGTCCTTGCTGTCCGGGCCCTGCGGCTTGTCGCCGGCGGAGCCCTCCTTGCCGCCGCAGGCGGTGGCGGTCAGCGAGAGCGCGGCGACGGCCGCCGCCACGGCAACGGACTTACGGAGCTTCATGGGGAACATCCTCTGATTCGACTGGAGTTGAGACGGCGTGAAGCCTCAGTGTTTAAGGATCTTCGACAGGAAGTCCTTGGCCCGGTCGCTGCGCGGGTTGCTGAAGAACTGGTCCGGCGTGGCCTCTTCGACGATCCGGCCGTCCGCCATGAAGACGACACGGTTCGCCGCCGACCGGGCGAAGCCCATCTCGTGGGTGACGACGATCATCGTCATCCCGTCGCGGGCGAGCTGCTGCATCACCTCGAGGACCTCGTTGATCATCTCCGGGTCGAGCGCCGACGTGGGCTCGTCGAAGAGCATCACCTTGGGGTCCATCGCCAACGCGCGTGCGATGGCGACACGTTGCTGCTGACCGCCGGAGAGCTGCGCGGGGTACTTGTCGGCCTGTGAGGCGACCCCCACGCGGTCCAGCAGGGCGCGGGCCTTCGTCTCGGCCTCCGCCTTGCCGGTCCTGCGCACCTTGGTCTGGCCCAGCGTCACGTTCTCGAGCACCGTCTTGTGCGCGAAAAGGTTGAACGACTGGAAGACCATGCCCACGTCCGCACGGAGACGGGCCAGCTCCTTGCCCTCCTGGGGCAGCGGCTTGCCGTCGATCGAGATGTCTCCCGAGTCGACCGTCTCCAGGCGGTTGATGGTGCGGCACAGGGTCGACTTGCCCGACCCGGAGGGGCCGATCACCACGACGACCTCGCCGCGGGCGATGGTCAGGTCGATGTCCTGGAGGACGTGCAGAGCGCCGAAGTGCTTGTTGACGTTCTTCAGCACGACCAGGTCGTCCGCCCCGGGCGGTATGGCGTCCTTGGTCACCGATACTTCGGTCACGGCTTGTTGCTCCATCCTCCTCGGTTGGGGAGGACAGTAATCACCCAGTGCGACCAGCGTCATTACATCTGAGGGGAAATTGAGCATAACGATCCGGCCGCAACCGGACACTCCGTGTGAAGAGGGCCCACGATGTCCGTACCGGCTGGATAACGGAACGTGTCCGTGACCCGAACCCTCTTGACGCGGTCCTTATCCATCGGCGTGGATGCCTTGGTGCGCTCGCGCGAGTACCGGCCACGGTCGAACCACGGATGAATTGGAGGGGGCCCGTATGAGACTGCTTCTTGTCGAGGACGACGATCACGTGGCCGCCGCCCTGTCCGCGATCCTGGCCCGGCACGGCTTCGACGTCGTGCACGCCCGCAGCGGCGAGGAGGCGCTGCAGGCCCTGCTCCCCGCGCAGGCGCCCCCCTTCGGAGTGGTCCTCCTCGACCTCGGCCTGCCCGACCAGGACGGCTACGAGGTCTGCGGCAAGATCCGCAAGCGCGGTTCCACACCGGTGATCATGGTGACGGCGCGCTCGGACGTACGCTCCCGGATCCACGGCCTCAACCTCGGAGCCGACGACTACGTGGTGAAGCCGTACGACACCGGAGAACTCATCGCCCGCATCCACGCGGTCATCCGGCGACCCACCCCCGGCGGCGCGGCGGTACCGGGCGACAGCGAGCTGCGGCTGGGAGCCGTGCACATCGAACTGCCCACCCGGCAGGTCAGCGTGGACGGTTCGGTCGTCCAACTGACCCGCAAGGAGTTCGACCTCCTCGCCCTCCTCGCCCAGCGCCCCGGAGTGGTGTTCCGCCGCGAGCAGATCATCAGCGAAGTCTGGCGCACCAGTTGGGAAGGGACGGGACGCACCCTGGAAGTACACGTGGCGTCCCTGCGGGCCAAGCTGCACATGCCGGCGCTGATCGAGACGGTGCGCGGCGTCGGCTACCGCCTCGTCGCCCCGGCCACGTAGCAAGAGCGAGGACCGGTGCGCTCACGCCTCCTCCCGCTGCTGATCGTCCTCATGGCGGGCGTCCTGCTCGCGCTCGGCTTCCCGCTGGCCGTCAGTGTCGCGGCGGCGCAGCAGCAGAAGGTGGTCGTCGACCGGATCGACGACACGGCCCGCTTCGCCTCCCTCGCGCAGTTCGTCACCAAGCGGCCCTCGGGCTCCCGCGTCAAGGGCGACACCGACGAGCGCCGCGAGACCCTGCAGAAGGAACTCGACGACTACTACGAGGTCTACGGCATCAGGGCAGGCGTCTTCTACCGCGACGACAGCCCCATGGCCCACGCCCCCGCCACCTGGTACCTGCCCACCGAGGGAGACGTCCGCGGCGCCTTCCGGGAAGCCCTGCGCTCCCGTGGCAGCCACGACCCCGAGCAGGTGTGGCCGTGGCGGCGCGGCCGCCTCGCCGTCGCGTCCCCGGTGATCAGGGACGGGGACGTCATCGCCGTCGTCGTCACCGACTCGCCGACCGGACGCATGCGCTCCAAGACGCTGTACGGCTGGCTGCTGATCGCCGCCGGGGAGTTCGCGGCGATGCTCCTGGCCGTCGGAGCCGCCCTGCGGCTCACGGGCTGGGTGCTGCGCCCCGTGCGCGTCCTGGACGCCACCACGCACGACATAGCCACCGGACGCCTCAAATCGCGCGTCGCGGCGGCCGGCGGGCCACCGGAACTCAGGCGCCTCGCCCGCTCGTTCAACGAGATGGCGGACCACGTCGAGGACGTGCTCGAACAGCAGCGCGCCTTCGTCGCCGACGCCTCCCACCAACTGCGCAACCCCCTCTCCGCCCTGCTGCTGCGCATCGAACTGCTCGCCCTCGAACTGCCCGAGGGCAACGAGGAGATCGCCTCGGTCCGCACCGAGGGCAAGCGCCTCGCCCAGGTCCTGGACGACCTGCTCGACCTGGCGCTGGCCGAGCACGCCGCGGCGGACCTGTGCCTCATCGACATCGGTGAACTGGCCGCCGAGCGCGTCGCCTCCTGGCGCCCGCTCGCCGAGCAGCGGGGGGTACGGCTGACGGGCGAGTGCCCGGCGACCACCGGCTGGGCCGACCCGGTCGCCCTCTCCAGCGCACTGGACGCGGTGATCGACAACGCCCTGAAGTTCACCCCCGAAGGCGGACCGGTCCACGTGGCGGTCTCCTCGGGCAACGGCTCGACGACCGTCGTGGTCACCGATGGCGGCCCCGGGCTCACCGACGACGAGCTGGCCCGCGTCGGCGACCGCTTCTGGCGCAGCAACCGCCACCAGAACGTCAAGGGCTCGGGCCTCGGCCTGTCCATCTCGCGGGCCCTGCTCGCGGCGGGCGGCGGCTCCATCGCGTACGCGCGGAACGAACCGCACGGACTGAGGGTGAGCGTCAGCGTCCCCCGCAGCGAGCCGTCGACGGGCCCCTGAGGGCCGTTCCGCGGCCCTGCCGGAGCCACCCGCTCACGGCTTGACCGAGCGGTAGTAGCGGCGCGCCCCGTCGTGCAGCGGCAGGGGGTCGGTGAACAGTGCGGTGCGCAGGTCCACCAGCTGGGCCGCGTGCACCTGGTCGCCGATGTGGTCCCGGCTGTCGATGACGGTCCGGGTCAGCCCGGCGGTGAGGTCGGCGTCGGCCCGGTCGGTGGTGACCAGGAGGTTGGCCACCGCCAGGGTCGGCACGGCGGAGCCCTGCTGGGCATGCGGATAGGCGTCGGCCGGCATGGTCGCGGCCCGGTAGTAGCGCGAGGCGCCGCCCTGCTCGTGCAGCTTGTCGACGAGGTAGCCGAGTCCGACGAGGCGAATGTCCGTCTTCTTCGAAAGCACCCGCACCGAGGTCGTGGGCAGCCCGCCCGACCAGAAGAAGGCGTCGATCGAACCCCTCCGCAGCAGGTCGGGCATGGTGTCGATGCCCGCCGACACCGGCTCGATGTCCGCCCGCGGGTCGAGCCCCGCGGCGTCCAGCACCCGGTCCGCTATCAGCCGCACGCCGGAGCGGTCCTGCCCCACCGCCACCCGCTTGCCCCGCAGATCCGCCACGGAGTGGATGTCGGAACCCCGGGGCACCACGAGCTGGACGTAGTCGTCGTAGAGGCGCGCGCAGCCGCGCAGGCGGTCCGCCCCGGGCGCGCCCTCGAGGCGGTACTTCTCCACGGCGTCGGCGGCCGCGATGGTGAAGTCGGCCTCACCCGTGGCCACCCGCTCGACGTTCTGCGGCGACCCCTGGCTGTTGCGCAGATCGACGTCCACCTCCGGCATGTCCTGCGAGATCGCCGAGCGCAGGAGCTTGCCGTACCGCTCGTAGACGCCGTTGCGCACGCCCGTGCTGAACGTGATCCGGCCGCTCGGGGAGCTCTCGCCCATGGGCATCAGCCACCACACCAGCAGCCCGAACACCACGAGCGCGGCGGCCGCGCCCTGGAGGGCGCGGCGCCTGCCGATGCGGGGGAGTGCCTGGAGCATGCGCGCGATCCTGCCAGCACCCTCACCGGGATGACCAGGGGCGAGGTCACACCTCGGGGCCCTGACGGCCGCCCCGGGGGAGCCTCGGCCGCCGTCCCCGGCCACGCGCGCGTGGCGACCCCGTACCCTGGGGGCGAGATGAGCGCGAAGACTTACGAGGTGCGCACCTACGGGTGCCAGATGAACGTCCATGACTCCGAGCGGCTCTCCGGGCTGCTGGAGGACGCCGGCTACGAACGTGCGCCCGAAGGAGCCGACGGCGACGCCGACGTCGTCGTCTTCAACACGTGCGCCGTGCGGGAGAACGCCGACAACCGCCTGTACGGCAATCTCGGCCGCCTGGCCCCGATGAAGACCAAGCGGCCCGGGATGCAGATCGCCGTCGGCGGCTGTCTCGCCCAGAAGGACCGCGACACCATCGTCAAGAAGGCGCCCTGGGTCGACGTCGTCTTCGGCACGCACAACATCGGCAAGCTGCCGGTCCTCCTGGAGCGCGCCCGCGTCCAGGAAGAGGCGCAGGTCGAGATCGCGGAGTCCTTGGAGGCGTTCCCCTCGACGCTGCCCACGCGCCGCGAGAGCGCGTACGCCGCGTGGGTCTCCATCTCCGTGGGCTGCAACAACACCTGCACCTTCTGCATCGTCCCCGCCCTGCGCGGCAAGGAGAAGGACCGCAGGACCGGCGACATCCTCGCCGAGATCGATGCGCTCGTCGGCGAAGGCGTCAGCGAGATCACCCTCCTCGGGCAGAACGTGAACGCGTACGGCTCGGACATCGGCGACCGCGAGGCCTTCAGCAAGCTGCTGCGCGCCTGCGGCGGGATCGAGGGCCTGGAGCGCGTGCGCTTCACCTCCCCGCACCCCCGCGACTTCACCGACGACGTCATCGCCGCCATGGCCGAGACGCCCAACGTGATGCCGCAGCTGCACATGCCGCTGCAGTCCGGCTCCGACCCGATCCTCAAGGCGATGCGCCGCTCCTACCGCCAGGACCGCTTCCTGGGGATCATCGAGAAGGTCCGCGCGGCCATGCCGGACGCGGCCATCTCCACCGACATCATCGTGGGCTTCCCCGGCGAGACCGAGGAGGACTTCGAGCAGACCATGCACGTCGTCCGCGAGGCCCGCTTCGCCAACGCCTTCACCTTCCAGTACTCCAAGCGCCCCGGGACCCCGGCCGCGACCATGGAGGACCAGATCCCCAAGGAGGTCGTCCAGGCGCGCTACGAGCGTCTGGTGGCCCTCCAGGAGGAGATCTCCTGGGAGGAGAACAAGAAGCAGGTCGGCCGCACCCTGGACCTGATGGTCGCCGAGGGCGAGGGCCGCAAGGACGGCGCCACGCACCGCCTCTCCGGCCGCGCTCCCGACAACCGCCTGGTGCACTTCACCAAGCCGGACACCGAGGTGCGCCCCGGCGACGTCGTGACGGTCGAGATCACCTACGCCGCCCCGCACCACCTGCTCGCCGAGGGCGCCGTGCTGAACGTACGCCCCACGCGCGCGGGTGACGCGTGGCAGAAGCGCAACACCGAGGCGGCCGCGAAGCCCGCGGGCGTCATGCTGGGCCTGCCGAAGATCGGCGCCCCGGCCCCGCTGCCGGTGGCCACGGGGAGCGGCTGCGGCTGTGACTGACCTTCGGGCCGGTCGCCCACCGGGTGCGCGTTAGTCTGCGGATCATGCTTGTCGCCGCAGCCGTCTGCCCCAGCGCGCCCCTGCTCGTCCCCGCCGTCGCCGCGGGAGCCGCCCCGGAACTGGACGCCGCGCGCGCGGCGTGCACCGACGCCCTAGGGGTGCTCGCCGCGTCCCGGCCCGATCGCCTCGTCGTGGTCGGGCCCGCCGACGGACCGGGCGAAAGCGAGCCGTATCCGCAGGGCGCCCGCGGCTCCTTCCGTGGCTTCGGGGTGGACCTCGACGTACGGCTCGGGCCAGGCACCGGCGATGGTGCGCAGGCCGGGCGCGAGCTGCCGCCCTCGCTCGCCGTGGCCGCCTGGCTGCTCGCGCGCACCGGGTGGTCCACCGCCCCGCTGGCAGGCCTGGCCGTCGGGGAGACCCTCGCCGCCGAGCGCTGCCTCGCAGCGGGGGCGGAGATCGGGGCCCGGGCCGACCGGGTGGCCCTGCTGGTGATGGGCGACGCCAGCGCGTGCCGCACGCTGAAGGCCCCCGGCTATCTCGATGAGCGGGCGGCCGGTTTCGACGCGGCGGCCGGCCGCGCCCTCGGCACGGCGGACGTCGGCGCGCTGAAGGCACTGGACGCGGATCTGGCGCACGAACTGAAGGCGGCGGGCCGCGCACCCTGGCAGGTGCTCGCCGGGGCGGCCGACGGGGCGGCGCTGAGCGGAGAGCTGCTCTACGAGGACGCGCCCTACGGCGTCGGGTACCTCGTGGCCGCCTGGTCCTGAGGGCCCCGCCGGCGGCCCGCGCCGGGCCCGGACGGCCTTCCGGGGAACAGCCCCCACACGCGGCGACGGCCGCGAAGCAGGATGCTTCACGGCCGTCCGCCGATGCGGTTCAGGGAGCCGCGGGGGGTGTCGGGGGCGGGGGAGGAGTGGCGCTGCCGCCCGTGCCCCCGCCGTGCCCGTCCGTGCCGTGCGCAGGGCCGGCGAGACGGTCGACGGCGTCCTTCGCCTTTCCCGTTCCCGTGTGGATCTTGTCGCTGTACTTGCCCTTGGTCTTCGCGTCGACGACCTTCGCGGCCTTGTCCAGCCCCTGGTCGATCTTGTCCCCGTGCTGCTGTGCGAGGTCGGAGACCTTGCCCTTGGCAGGGGCCAGCTTGTCCTTCAGGCGGTCCAGGAAGCCCATGCATTCACCTTCCCTCGCCGGGAGTGCGCCGGGGTGCTACTTCCGGGCGCCCTCACCGGCTTCGTTGTCGGCCGCTTCGCCGGCCGACTGCTGCTTCGGGATGTCCACGCCGTCCGCCGCCTCGGCGGACTCCGCGGGCTTGTCCTCGCCGGCGCTCTCGGTGTCCGCATCGGTCTTGACGGCCGGCTCGGCCTTGGCCTCGGCGTCGGCAGGGCACTCGGCGGCTCCCTCGCGCTCGGCGGACCCCTCGGCCTCGGAGGACTCCCCGGCGGCCTCGGTCGCCTCGGGCGTCTGCGCGTCGGCGGACACCTCGGCCGGCGCCGCCTCCTCGCTGTCCTTGGCCTTCCGGCGGAACCTTGCAAAAACGCCCATATCTACTCCATACGTTACTCGTGTGGGCGAAACCCCGCCCCACCCGGTGCGCCCATTGCGTCGCCCGGGGCATCGGTCCTCGAAACCGGCGGCCGAGACCTCGCAACAGGCAACGACCTGGGAGGCGTGCCGTCACGTAGCTCGTTCGGGAAGACTTGCGGGTGTTTGCGAGACTGGTGCGGTGAGTAGTGCAGCTCCCGCCCCGCGGGTCATCGCCGTCGTCGGTCCCACCGCGGCAGGAAAGTCCGATCTGGGCGTTTTCCTCGCCCAGCGCCTTGGCGGCGAAGTCGTCAACGCGGACTCCATGCAGCTCTACCGGGGGATGGACATCGGCACCGCCAAGCTGACGCCCGAGGAGCGCGGTGGCGTGCCCCACCAGCTGCTCGACATCTGGGACGTCACGGAGGCGGCCAGCGTCGCCGAGTACCAGCGACTGGCCCGCGCGCAGATCGACCGCCTCCTCGCCGAGGGCCGCTGGCCGATCCTCGTCGGTGGCTCCGGGCTGTACGTCAGGGGGGCCGTCGACCGCCTGGAGTTCCCCGGCACCGACCCCGCCGTACGGGCCCGCCTGGAGGAGGAGCTCACCCTGCGCGGCCCCGGCGCCCTGCACGCCCGCCTCGCCGCCGCCGACCCCGGGGCGGCCCAGGCGATCCTGCCCGGCAACGGCCGCCGGATCGTGCGCGCCCTTGAGGTCATCGAGATCACCGGCAAGCCCTTCACCGCCAACCTCCCCGGCCACGACTCCGTGTACGACACGGTCCAGATCGGCGTCGACGTGGCGCGCCCCGAACTCGACGAACGCATCGCCACGCGCGTGGACCGCATGTGGGACGCCGGCCTGGTCGACGAGGTACGCGCGCTGGAGGCGCGGGGGCTGCGCGAGGGACGCACGGCGTCCCGGGCCCTCGGCTACCAGCAGGTGCTCGCAGCCCTCGCGGGGGAGTGCACCGAGGACGAGGCGCGCGCCGAGACCGTGCGCGCCACCAAACGCTTCGCGCGCCGTCAGGACTCGTGGTTCCGGCGCGACCCCCGGGTGCACTGGCTGAGCGGCGCCGTGGCCGACCGGGGGGAACTTCCTTCCCGTGCCCTCGCGTTGGTCGAACGACCGGTCACAGCCTGATCACGTGATGGCATCGGGACGCCCCGCGGGTCATCCGCGCACCTGACGCCGTGCCATCATCGACCATCGATCGACAGGTGGAGTCCGGAGTGGGAGGGCGCGTGGCGATGGAGGCCGGCCCTCGTGACACCGCGCATGACGGCGGAGAGCAGCTGAGTCCCGACGGTCCCGACGAGAGCGGGAGCGGCGTGACGGACGACGGACCCGGGGCGGACGAGATGTCCGCGCAGGACGAGGTCGAGGTCGAGCTGCGCCCGCAGCGGCGGCTGCGCGTCTGGCAGCTCGCGCCCATCGTGATCCTCGCCGCGGTCGGCTCCCTGATGTTCGCCTTCCCGCTGGCCTTCGAGTTCGGCGACGGCGGCGCGGTGGTCGCCATGCTCGGGCTGCTGATCAGCTGCTGCGCGGCCGGCTGGGGCATGATGGCCGCCCGCCGCGTCGGACACACCTGGCCCGGACTGCCCGAGCGGGGCTCGGGGCGCCGCCCGGACTGGCGGGTCGTCTGCGGCTACGCCCTGCTGTTCCTCGGCGCCGCTGTCCTCGCCGTGTGGCGGGTGGCCCGCCTCCGCTGACACCGGCCGGCGTCGCGCCGCTGTCGGGACCACTCCGCCGGCGCCTTCGCGGCACCGCGCGGACCGCCTGTCGTACCCACCCCGTACGATCGAGGAATGAGCACGCGGATCGCCTTCCTCAAGGGGCACGGGACCGAGAACGACTTCGTGATCATCCCGGACCCGGACAACGCCGTCGAGCTGTCCCCGGCCGCCGTGGCCGCCCTGTGCGACCGCCGCGCGGGCATCGGCGCCGACGGCGTCCTGCACGTCGTGCGCTCCGCCGCCCACCCCGAGGCCCGCCATCTCGCCGACCGCGCCGAGTGGTTCATGGACTACCGCAACGGCGACGGCTCGATCGCCGAGATGTGCGGCAATGGAGTGCGCGTCTTCGCCCGCTACCTCCAGCACGCCGGCCACGTCGGCGAGGGCGACCTGACGGTGGCCACCCGCGGCGGCGTGAAGAGCGTGCACATCGCCAAGGCGGAATCCGGCGGCGAGATCACCGTCGGGATGGGCAAGGCGCTGCTCCCCGGCGGGGACGTCACCGTCTCCGTCTCCGAGCACCGGTGGCCCGCGCTCAACGTGAACATGGGCAATCCGCACGCGGTCGCCTTCGTGGACGACCTCTCCGAAGCGGGCACCCTCTACGAAGCCCCGCTCTTCAGCCCCGCCTCCGCCTACCCGGACGGGGTGAACGTCGAATTCGTCGTCGACCGCGGCCCGCGCCACGTCGCCATGCGCGTGCACGAGCGCGGCGCGGGCGAGACCCGCTCCTGCGGCACGGGCACGTGCGCCGTGGCCGTCGCCGCGGCCCGCAGAGACGCGCTGGACCCGGCCGTCACCGGGGCCCCGGTGACGTACACCGTCGAGGTCCTCGGCGGCCGCCTGGTGATCACCGAGCACCCCGACGGCGAGATCGAGATGACCGGCCCCGCCGTCATCGTCGCCGAAGGCGAGTTCGCGTCCGAATGGCTCGAAACGGCAATCGCATGAAGTGTCGCTCGAATGGGTGATCCGTTTCACGCTCGGCGAGAGGCGGTCAGTGCCGCGTGATGGGCTCGGTAGCATCAAGCACCGGCCCGGACGGAGTACGTCACCGTCCGTTCACCGCCGGTCGACGCAGCCGGAGGTGCCCATGAGCGCGGAGGCCACGAACCCTGCCACGCCCGTCCCCCTGACGACCGGGGGGCTGCGCAGGCGCGGCCGCGCCCGTCTCGACCTGCGCAGGCTCGGCAGGGCCGCCCTGCTGGGGCCCGGCGCCCGCGACCGCCTCCCCGACGCGATCGGCCACGTGGTGGAGGCCCACCGCGCCCACTACCCCGACGCCGACCCCGACCCGCTGCGCCGGGCGTACGTCCTCGCGGAGTCCTCGCACCGCGGCCAGACGCGCAAGAGCGGCGAACCGTACATCACGCACCCCCTCGCCGTGACCCTGATCCTCGCCCAGCTCGGCGCCGAGATCACCACGCTGACCGCCTCCCTGCTCCACGACACCGTCGAGGACACGGACGTCACGCTGGACCAGGTGCGGGCCGAGTTCGGCGACGACGTCTGCTATCTCGTCGACGGCGTCACCAAACTGGAGAAGGTCGACTACGGAGCGGCGGCCGAGCCGGAGACCTTCCGCAAGATGCTCGTCGCCACCGGCAACGACGTGCGCGTCATGTCGATCAAGCTCGCCGACCGGCTGCACAACATGCGCACGCTCGGCGTCATGCGCCCCGAGAAGCAGGCCCGCATCGCCAAGGTGACCCGGGACGTGCTCATCCCGCTCGCCGAGCGCCTCGGCGTCCAGGCGCTCAAGACCGAGCTGGAGGACCTCGTCTTCGCGATCCTGCACCCGCAGGAGTACGCCGAGGTCCAGGCCCTCATCACCGCCGACGCCCAGCGCGAGGGCGACCCGCTCGGGGACATCGCGAACGAGGTGCGCGGCGTGCTGCGCGAGGCCGGCATCACGGCCGAAGTGCTCATCAGGCCGCGCCACTTCCTCTCCGTCCACCGGGTGCACCGCAAACGCGGCGAGCTGCGCGCCTCCGACTACGGCCGCCTCCTGGTGCTCGTCGGCGAGGACGCGGACTGCTACGGAGTCCTCGGCGAACTGCACACCTGCTTCACGCCCGTCGTCTCGGAGTTCAAGGACTTCATCGCCGTACCGAAGTTCAACCTCTACCAGTCGCTGCACACAGCCGTCGCCCGGCCCGACGGCGAGGTGGCCGAAGTCCTCATCCGCACGCACCAGATGCACCAGGTCGCCGAGGCGGGCGTCGTCGCCCTCCGCAACCCTTACGCGCCTGCTCCGGAGGAGCACTCCGGGGCCGACGACGAGCGCGTGGACCCGACCAGGCCCGGCTGGCTCTCCCGGCTCCTCGACTGGCAGCAGGCCGCCCCCGACCCCGACACGTTCTGGTCGACGCTGCGCGAGGACCTCGCCCAGGACCGCGAAATCACCGTCTTCCGGTCCGACGGCGGCACCCTCGGCCTGCCCGCCGGCGCCAGCTGCGTGGACGCCGCCTACGCCCAGTACGGCGAGGACGCGCACGCCTGCATCGGCGCCCGCGTCAACGGCCGCCTCGCGACGCTCAGCACGGTCCTGCGGGACGGCGACACCGTGCAGCTGCTCCTGAGTCAGGACGCCACCTCGGGCCCCTCCCGCGAGTGGCTGGAGCACGCCCGCACGCCGGCCGCGCGCATCGCCATCCGGCGCTGGCTCACCACCCACCCCGCCACCGCGGCGTCCGCCCCCGCGGCCACCCCGCCGCGCCCGCCCGAGCAGGCGCCGGCGGCCGCGCCACGCCCCGAGGCCCCCGAGGCACCCGACGCCTCCCGCCCCGCCGCCGCGACCGCCGTGGTGGACCGCGAGGGTGCCACCGTTCGGCTCGCGGGGTGTTGTACGCCGGTGCCGCCCGACGCCATCACCGCCTTCGCCGTCCGCGGCGGCGCCGTGACCGTCCACCGCGCCGGCTGCCACTCGGTGGAGCGCATGAAGGAGGTCGGGCGCGCGGAGGTGGGTGTGCGCTGGGGCGACAGCGCCGAGTGCCGCGTCACCCTCACCGCCGAATCGTTCGGCCGCGCGCACCTCCTCGCCGACCTCACCGAGGCGATCGCCCTGGAGGGCGTCGCCATCGTCTCCGCGACCGTGGAGCCACCGACCCAGCAGCGCGTACGCCACACGTACACGCTCCAACTGCCCGACGCGGCGCACCTCCCGGGGCTGATGCGGGCCATGCGGGCCGTGCCGGGCGTGTACGACGTGAGCCGCGCCCAGCACCCGGCGGCCGCCGCCCACTGACACGCGCAGGCCCGCCACCGAGGCGGCCCGGCCCATCAGGAGGGCCCCGGAGCGACACGTTCGAGTGGCATGGCGCGCGGCGTCGCACGGGGACGGGCGCGCGCTGATAGCGGTAAGTCCATGCTGCTCACCCCTCGGACCTCGGCCCCGCGGCCCAAGGCCCTTCGCACCCACCGCCTCGCCGTGGCACTGATCGCGGCGACCGCCTCCGCGGCCCTCGTCGCGGCGAGCGCGCCGTCGCCGGCCGCCCCCCTCGGCATCGGCGACCCGCTCTTCCCGCACCTGGGCAACCCCGGGTACGACGTGGAGTCGTACGACATCGACTTCACCTATCACGGTGACAACCGCAAGCCGCTGGACGCCATCACCAAGATCGACGCCCGGGTCACGGCTCCGCTGGAGCAGGTGAACCTGGACTTCACCCACGGCAAGGTGCGCTCCGTCGAGATCAACGGCCAGGCCGCCCGGTTCGACAGCTCCGGAGAGGACCTGGTCCTCACGCCGTCCGAACCGCTCTGGCCCGGCGAAGCGCTGCGCATCGCCGTCCGGCACACCAGTGACCCCGTCTCCACCAAGGAGGCCCAGAGCGGCTGGCTGCCCACCGACGACGGGCTCGCCATGGCCAATCAGGCGGACGCGGCCCACCTGGTCTTCCCCTGCAACGACCACCCGTCGGACAAGGCGGTGTTCACGTTCCGCGTGACCACCCCCAAGGGGCTCACCGCCGTCGCCAACGGCCTGCCGAGCGCCGAGCCCCGGCACACCGCGAAGACCACCACCTGGGAGTACCGCACCCACCACCCCATGGCGACCGAGCTGGCACAGGTGTCCATCGGCCGCTCCACCGTCCTGCACCGCGAGGGCCCGCACGGCCTCGTCGTACGCGATGTGGTGCCCACCAAGGACCGCAAGGTCCTGGAGCGCTGGCTGAAGAGGACACCCGGCCAGATCGACTGGATGGAGAAGAAGGTCGGCCGCTACCCCTTCGAGGCCTACGGCGTCCTGGTGGCGGGCGCCCGCACCGGCTTCGAACTGGAGACGCAGACGCTCTCGCTCTTCGAGAGGGAGCTGTTCGTCCACCCCGGGATCCCCGAGTGGTACGTCGACGCGATCATGGTGCACGAACTGGCCCACCAGTGGTTCGGCGACAGCGTCAGCCCCCGGAACTGGTCGGACGTATGGCTCAACGAGGGCCACGCCACCTGGTACGAGGCGCTCTTCGCCGAGGAGAAGGCGAAGCGGCCCCTGAAGGACCGGATGCGGGCGGCCTACGGCCGGTCGGACGCCTGGCGCGCCACCGGTGGCCCGCCCGCCAAGCCCAAGGAGCCCGCTCCGGGACAGAAGATCAGCCTCTTCAGGCCGGTCGTCTACGACGGCAGCGCCCTGGTCCTGTACGCCTTGCGCCAGGAGATCGGGCAGCGCGCCTTCGAGAGCCTGGAGCGGCAGTGGGTCCACATCCACCGCGACGGCAACGCGGAGACCGCCGACTTCATCCGGCTGGCCTCCTACCACGCCGGGCGTGACCTGCGCGGATTCTTCGACGCCTGGCTTTACGGCAAGAAGACCCCGCCGATGCCGGGTCATCCGGACTGGCACACGACGGCGCCGGAGGCGAAGGCTCCGGGGAAGGCCGGGTAGCTCCGGGAAAGGCCGGCGGACGAGAAGACGGGGGCGGGGAACCCCCGTAGGGGAAAACACGGGTGACGAGACGGGCCGTGCCGTGCGACCATCGTCAGGTCGACGACGGCACGGCACGGCCCTTCCGGTCCGGGCAGGTCACGGGAATCTCCGGGCCGTACCGGGCGTTGTCGACAGTGACGGATGACGCATCCGTCGAGGGCGGGTCCCCGGATCCGGCCGCATTCCCATCGAAGCATCGACGTAAGGATCCAATGACCTCCTCTTCTTCCCCTTCCCAGGACGCACAGCGCTTCGCGCAGAACTACCCCGAAGGTCTTCGGGCCGATGCCCTGATGGAAGAGGACGTCGCCTGGAGCCACGAGATCGACGGAGCGCGGGACGGCGACCAGCTCGACCGCTCCGAGCGCGCGGCCCTGCGCCGTGTCGCCGGCCTCTCCACCGAACTCGAGGACGTCACCGAAGTCGAGTACCGCCAGCTCCGCCTGGAGCGCGTGGTCCTCGTCGGCGTGTGGACCTCCGGGACGGTCGACGATGCGGAGAACTCCCTCGCCGAGCTCGCCGCCCTCGCGGAGACCGCGGGCGCGCTCGTCCTCGACGGCGTCATCCAGCGCCGCGACAAGCCCGACCCGGCGACCTACATCGGCTCCGGCAAGGCCCTGGAGCTGCGCGACATCGTGCTGGAGACCGGCGCCGACACGGTCGTCTGCGACGGTGAGCTGAGCCCCGGCCAGCTGATCCACCTCGAAGACGTCGTCAAGGTCAAGGTGGTCGACAGGACCGCGCTGATCCTCGACATCTTCGCCCAGCACGCCAAGTCCCGAGAGGGCAAGGCGCAGGTCGCCCTGGCGCAGATGCAGTACATGCTGCCGAGGCTCCGCGGCTGGGGTCAGTCGCTCTCCCGTCAGATGGGTGGCGGCGGCGGTGGCGGCATGGCCACCCGTGGTCCCGGTGAGACCAAGATCGAGACGGACCGGCGTCGGATCCGCGAGAAGATGGCGAAGATGCGCCGTGAGATCGTGGAGATGAAGACGGGCCGCGACGTCAAGCGGCAGGAGCGCCGGCGCAACAAGGTGCCCTCGGTCGCCATCGCCGGGTACACGAACGCCGGCAAGTCCTCGCTGCTCAACCGCCTGACGGGCGCGGGCGTCCTGGTGGAGAACTCGCTGTTCGCCACCCTCGACCCGACCGTGCGCCGGGCCGAGACGCCGAGCGGCCGGGTGTACACCCTGGCCGACACCGTCGGGTTCGTGCGGCACCTGCCGCACCACCTCGTCGAGGCGTTCCGCTCCACCATGGAGGAGGTCGGCGACTCCGACCTGATCCTGCACGTGGTGGACGGCTCGCACCCGGTGCCGGAGGAGCAGCTGGCCGCCGTGCGCGAGGTCATCCGGGACGTGGGCGCGACCGACGTCCGCGAGATCGTGGTGATCAACAAGGCGGACGCGGCGGACCCGCTGGTCCTCCAGCGCCTGCTGCGCAACGAGAAGCACGCGATCGCGGTCTCGGCCCGCACCGGCGCCGGCATCGAGGAGCTGCTCGGGCTCATCGACACCGAACTGCCGCGGCCCGAGGTCGAGATCGAGGCCCTCGTCCCGTACACGGAGGGCCAGCTCATCTCGCGTGCCCACGCCGAGGGCGAGGTGCTCTCCGAGGAGCACACCGGTGACGGCACGCTGCTCAAGGCGCGGGTGCACGAAGAGCTCGCCGCGGAGCTCGGCCCGTACGTGCCGGCCACGCACTGACGGCGGCGCACACACGGCGGCGCACACACGGCGAAGGCCCGCTCCCTTCCTCAGGGGGCGGGCCTTCGCCGTGTCGCGTGTGGCGTTCAGGCGTGCCGTACGGCTACTGGGAGCCGTACTTCTTGCTCATCATGTCGTAGACCCGCTCGGCGCCCTCGCCCAGCTGCGGTCCGGCCAGCCAGGTGTTCTCGGCCGGGCCGATGGACGTGTTCGACACGAGCTTCGTCTTGCCGCCCACCGCACGGAACCAGCCGCCGCCGGAGGAGCCGCCGGTCATGGTGCAGCCGATGCGGTACATGGTCGGCAGCGACGGCGAGAGCGAAAGGCGCCCCGGCCTGTCGACGCACTTGTGCATGATCAGACCGTTGAACGGGGGAGCGGCCGGGTAGCCCCAGGCGCCCATCGAGCCGACGCTCCGCGTCGCGGGGGCCGAGAAGTCGACGTCGAGAGCGTTGCCGACGGTCTCCTCCAGGGACTTTCCGCCCTGCTCCGGCTTGACGTGCATGACGGCGTAGTCGTGCGTCGCGCCGGCGCCGCCCGTCGGACCGCCCTCGTTGATCCACTCGTTGGAGGTCGAGACCCAGTCCGCCCAGTACTGGCCGTAGGGCGCCATCTCCTGCGAGGTCGCGCGGCCCAGCTCGGCCTCGGACTTGCCGAGGTCGTTGTACGAGGGCACGAACGCGATGTTGCGGTACCAGCCGCCGTTCCGCCCGGCGTGCACGCAGTGGCCGGCGGTCCACACGAGGTTGGACCTGCCGGGGTTGCGCGGGTCCTTCACGACCGTGCCGGAGCAGACCATCGAGCCCTCGGGGGAGTCGAAGAAGATCTTGCCGACCGGGGCGGCGTTCTCGTGGTACGGCGTCTTCTCGGCCTTGGCCGGGACCGGCGTCGGCTCGGGGTCGGTCGCGCCCTGGTCGGCGGCCGCGTCCTTCGCGGCGATCGTCTTGTCGGGGTCCTTGGCCTCCCGCATCCGCTCGGGCTTCCAGAGCCCGGCGATGACCGGGTTGACGAAGTCCTTGGACTCGCGCAGCCAGTCGTCCTTGTCCCAGTTCTTCCAGGCGCCGTTCTTCCACTTGTCCGGGTCGATGCCGTGCTTCTTCAGCTTGTCGGCGAGCTCGCCCGGCAGCTTGGAGTCGGAACCCCCGGAAGCGGCCCCCGAGTTGTCGGCGCCCTGGGAGGCGGCCGCGTCGGACCGGTCGCCCGCCTTGTCGTCGTTCGGGCCGCAAGCGGTGGCGGTGAGCGCAAGGGCCGCGGCGAGCCCGGTCGTGGCGAGCGCGACGCGCCGCCCGCGACGGCGGGCGAAGGGCGCAGGAGTGGAACGCATGGTGCTGTTACCCCCGAGAGAACGTGTGGGTGCGAGAGCGCGCGCGTGGCGGCGCGGCCTCGCGGAATTCGGAATCGTAGGTGCGGGTGCGGGTGCGGGTGCGGGTGCGGGTGCGGGTGCGGGTGCGGGTGCGGGTGCCGAGATGTTGTCATGCGCGTGTCACCTGTACGCCCCTGCGAGACCGCGCGGCTCCGCCTTGACACAACACCCCACTATGCCCATGAGGTTGGGGACGAACGGCGGCGGGGTCGTGAAGGTTTCCGGCGACCCCGCCGCACACCGTCAGTGGCCGGCGAACTTCTTGCTGACCGCGCTGTAGACGCCCTTGGCCTCCTTGCCCAGGCGCGGGCCGGCCAGCCAGCCCGCCGTCACCGGGCCGATGGAGGTGTTCGACACCAGGGCGGGCTCGCCGTCCCGGCCCTGCGCCACCCAGCCGCCACCGGACGAACCGCCCGTCATGGTGCAGCCGACGCGGTACATCGTCGGGTCGGACTTGGCGAGCGAGAGCCGGCCCGGCTCGTCGGCGCACTGGAACAGCTTCTGGCCGTCGTACGGCGGCGCCGCCGGGTACCCGGTCGCCGTCATGGACTTGATCTCGGGCACCGCCGGGGCGTTGAAGTCCACGGGGAGCGCCGAACCGACGGTCTCCTCGAGCGACTTGCCCTCGCTGCCCTTCTCGGGCTTCACGTGCATGACGGCGAAGTCGTACGGCGCGCCCTTTCCGCCCGTCGGACCACCCTGCTCGATCCACTGGTCGGAGGTCTGCGCCCAGTCGCCCCACCAGACGCCGTACGGAGCGACCTCTTCCTTCGGGGCGTTCCGCAGTTCCTCGGCCGACTTGCCGCTGTCGTTGTACGAGGGGACGAAGACCATGTTGCGGTACCAGCCGCCCTTGGCGCCCGCGTGCACACAGTGGCCGGCGGTCCACACCATGTTGGACTTGCCCGGGTGGGCGGGGTCCTTGACGACGGTCGCGGAGCAGACCATCGAGCCCTCGGGCCCGTCGAAGAAGAGCTTGCCCGACTCGGCGGCCCGGCCGTGGTACGGCGCCTGCACGGCGGCCGCCTTCACGGGGGCCGGTGCCGGGTCGGTGACGCCCTGGTCACCGGAGATGTCGCTGTCGTCGACCCTCCGGTCCGGATTCTTGTCGGCGTCCCGCATCCGGTCCGAGTCCCAGAGGTCCTCGATGATCGGGTTGACGAACTCGCCGGCCTCGCGCAGCCAGTCGTCCTTGTCCCAGTTCTTCCAGGCGCCGTTCCGCCACTTGTCCAGGTCGATCCCGTGCTCCTTGAGCCGGTCCCGGAGGTCGCCCGGTATCTGGACCTTGCCGTCGCCGGCGCTGTCACCGGGCTGCGTCGACGACGCGTCACCGCCGGCGTTGTCCTCGCCGGGGCCACAGGCCGTGGCGGTCAGTGCGAGCGCCGCGCCGAGCACCACCGCGGCCGCCACGGGGGAGGTTCTGGTGCGCGTCCTCCTCCCCTCGCGGGCAGTGAAGAGCGGACGTATGGGTCGCATCGTGAGATTCCCCCTGGGCCTCGAAATCTTTCCAAAGTGCCGGACATCCGGGCGCGCGGCACCCGTCGCACACCGGCGCGCCCCCTTCCGTGACTCGACGGGCGGCGCACCTGTCCCTGGTGAACGGCACCCCACACTATGCCGGTGCCGTTGGGGACGGCCGACGGAAGGGCAACGGTTCCGTCACGGCAAGGATCTTCCGATGACCCGTGATCCCGCGGGGTCGCCGTCGTTGGTACGTACGGGGGAGTCGCGGCCTGCGTTCATCTCCCCTGCCAACTTGCCCGCGCGTCCGGCCACATGGGCTCCCCGGGATCGCCCCGGACCGGACGTGCTCGTCCACAGCGGGAGGACCAACAGTCGTGGCCGTGACCGAGCCTGCGTCCGCGGCGGCGTCCGCGGCACGCTCCGCAACGCAGTCCGCGCCGTCAGGGGCATCTGCGCCGTCCGTGCCGTACGAGGTGTATGCGGCATTTGTACCTTCTGCGCCGTCTGCGCCTTCTGTTCCACCCGCGCCGTCCGGGTCCTCCGCTCCCTCCGTACAAGAGGGCATCCTCAGGCGGCAGGCCGCGCGTGAATCGGCGGCCCGCACCTACGCGCGAGCGCTGCCGATCGTGCCCGTGCGGGCGCGCGGCATGACCATCGAAGGCGCGGACGGAAGCCGCTACCTCGACTGCCTCTCGGGCGCCGGGACCCTGGCCCTCGGCCACAACCACCCGGTCGTGCTGGAAGCCATCAGGAAGGTCCTCGACTCCGGAGCACCGCTGCACGTCCTCGACCTGGCCACACCCGTCAAGGACGACTTCACCACCGAACTGTTCGCCACCCTGCCGCCCGCTCTCGCGGAGCGCGCCCGGATCCAGTTCTGCGGGCCAGCCGGGACCGACGCCGTGGAGGCCGCGCTGAAACTGGTCCGCGCCGCCACCGGCCGCGACGGCGTACTGGCGTTCACCGGCGCCTACCACGGCATGACGGCCGGGGCGCTGGCCGCCTCCGGCGGCGCGCAGGACGTACGCGTCGCGCGCCTGCCCTACCCGCAGGACTACCGCTGCCCCTTCGGCCTCGGCGGCCCGAGCGGGGCCGAACTCTCCGCCCGCTGGACCGAGAGCCTCCTGGACGACACGAAATCCGGCGTACCGCTTCCGGGGGCCATGATCCTCGAACCGGTCCAGGGCGAGGGAGGCGTCCTCCCGGCGCCCGACGCGTGGCTGCGCCGGATGCGGGAGATCACCGCGGCCCGCGGCATCCCGCTCATCGCGGACGAGGTGCAGACCGGAGTCGGACGTACCGGCGCCTTCTGGGCCGTCGAGCACAGCGGCGTCGTACCGGACGTGATGGTGCTGTCCAAGGCCATCGGCGGCAGCCTTCCGCTCGCCGTCGTGATCTACCGGGACGACCTGGACGTCTGGCCGCCCGGCGCCTACGCGGGCACCTTCCGGGGCAACCAGCTCGCCATGGCCGCGGGCACGGCGACCCTCGCGTACGTCCGGGCGAACGGCCTCGCCGAGCGTGCCGCCTCCTTGGGCGAGCACATGCTCACGCAGCTCCGCTCACTGGCCGACGCGCACACCTGCGTAGGGGAGGTGCGGGGCCGGGGCCTGATGCTGGGCGTCGAACTCGTCGACCCCGAGGAAGCGCCCGACGGCGCCGGGGCCCGGGGTGACAACGCCGGGAACGCGTCGGACGGCCCCTCCACCACCGCGTACGACCTGTCCACCCGAACCGCGCTCATCGCCCTGCCGGCCGCCGCCCGTCCGCGCCCGCCGGCACCCCGGCTGGCCGCCGCCGTGCAGCGCGAGTGTCTGCGCCGCGGCCTGATCGTCGAACTCGGCGGCCGCCACTCCAGCGTCGTACGACTCCTCCCGCCCCTGACCATCACCGACGAACAGGCGGCCGCGGTCCTGGACCGCCTCGCCGACGCGCTGGCCACCGCGGCGCACGCCCACCACGGATAGCAAGGACGGACCCGGGCCGCCCCCGCGGCCACGAGACGCCGGGCCCGCCCCGGCCACCGCCGCCACACGGAGCCCGAACAACCACAAGGAACCCCTCTTGAACGCCACCCCCACACCCGAAGGCCGCCCCCACCCCGACGCCCCCGGCGCGTGCGTCACGCAACCCTCACGGGTGACGGAGTCCGGCACGGTGCCCCGGCAGAAGGGTGGCGGCCACGAGGCCGAGCACCTGTGCGGCACATCCACCGACCTGCTCGAGCACCCCGATCCGCACATCGCCGCGCAGGCGGCGGCCGTGGAGAACCTCCTGCGCTGCTGGGTCAGGGAGAACGACCTCCCGGCACCGGACCACGGCGCCCTGCGCGTCCCCCTCCACGCCAGCGGCACCGCCCTGATCGTCCCCGTGCACTACTGGTCGGTCACCGGCTGGCACCGCTTCGGCCTCCCCTACCTGGAGGACGGCCCACCCGGCGCGCCCCCCGTCGACGCCGTGACGGTCGCCGCCCTCCTCGGCCGCGAAACCGCCCGCCGCGGCGAGGAACCGGCGAGCGCCCCGAGGGACACCGGCGCCGAACCCACCGCCGCTTCCGAAGCGGCGCACCCCGCACGCACCGGAGACGGCGCCGACCTGGTCGGCCGGGTCGCCGACTCCGTCCGACGCACCGCCGAGTTCCTCGCGGACCGCCGCGCCGACCCGCAGGACGAGCCCGACCTCTTCCTCGCCGCCGAACAGTCCCTCCTCCTCGGGCACCCCCTGCACCCGACCCCCAAGAGCCGCGAAGGGCTCTCCGACGCCGAATCCCGGCTCTACTCACCGGAGTTGCGCGGCGCCTTCCCGCTGCACTGGCTGGCCGTCGACCGCTCCGTCCTCGCCACGGACTCGGCCTGGACCGAGCGCGGCCGCGCGATCCCCGCCGAGCAGCTCACCGCCCGCCTGGCGGAAGCGGAACTGCCACTGCCGGACGGCTGCGCCGCCCTGCCCGTCCACCCCTGGCAGATCCGCGAACTGCGACACCGCCCCGCGGCGGCCGAACTCCTCGACGCCGGGCTCCTGCGGGACCTCGGCCCGCACGGCGCGCCCTGGCACCCCACCTCCTCCGTCCGCACGCTGTACCGTTCCGGCGCGGCCGCCATGCTGAAGCTCTCGCTGGGCCTGCGCATCACCAACTCCCGGCGCGAGAACCTCCGCAAGGAACTCCACCGGGGCGTCGAGGTGCACCGGCTGCTGCGCAGCGGCCTCGGAGACCGGTGGCAGGCGATCCACCCCTGCTTCGACGTCGTCCGCGACCCGGCGTGGCTGGCCGTCGACGGCCCCGACGGCGCTCCCGTCGCCGGCCTCGACGTCATGATCCGGCACAACCCCTTCGGCCCCGGCGACGATGCCACTTGCGTCGCGGGGCTCGTCTCGCCGAGGCCCTCGGCGCGGCCCGCCGGCCAGGACCTCCACCTCATGCGCTCCCGGCTCGGCGAGATCGTCACCAGGCTGGCCGGCCGCACGGGCCGCCCCCGAGGGGCCGTCGCCGCCGAGTGGTTCCTGCGCTACCTGGAGAGCGTCGTCCGCCCCATCCTGTGGCTGGACAGCGAGGCGGGCGTCGCCCTGGAGGCCCATCAGCAGAACACCCTCCTGCTGCTCGACCCGGACGGCTGGCCCATCGGCGGCCGCTACCGCGACAACCAGGGCTACTACTTCCGCGAGTCCCGCCGCGTCGAACTCGACCGGCGGCTCCCCGGGATCGGCGAGCACAGCGACACCTTCGTCTCCGACGAGGTGACGGACGAACGGCTCGCCTACTACCTCGGCATCAACAACATCCTGGGACTGATCGGCGCCCTCGGCGCCGAACGGCTCGCGGACGAACGGCTCTTGCTCGCCGCCTTCCGGCGCTTCCTGCGTGACGTCGCGACCGGCCCCGACAAGCTGCGCACCTCTCTGCCCGCCACGCTGCTCGACTCACCCGTGCTGCGGTGCAAGGCCAACCTCCTCACCCGGCTGCACGGTCTCGACGAGCTCGTCGGCCCGGTCGACACCCAGTCCGTCTACGTCACCATCGCCAACCCCCTCCATTCCTGAGGAACATGCCCACCTCCTCCGACTCCTGACAGGAGCGACGCCGTGCCTCCCACCGATGCGAGCACCGACGCCGAAGCCGATGCCGGAACCGAGTCCGCGGCCGCGGACTCGGACTTGGCCGCGGGTGCCGACGGTGCCGACGGCGCAGACACTCTGGACCTGCGCCTGCCCGACGAACTCATCGCGCTCCTGGCCGAGGGCGAGGAACGCCCTGCGCGCGCGGCACCCATCGACCGGTCGGAGCGGGCGCGGGGCCCCGCTCCGGGCACGGTGGTCGAGGACCTCCTGGACAACATCGCCGGCTGGGGCCCGGTCACCACCCCGGTCGGCGTCTTCCAACTCGTACCCGTCCGCCTCGAACGTGACCTCCCGCTGATCAGCCGGTGGATGAACGACCCCGCCGTGGCCGCCTTCTGGGAACTCGCCGGTCCCGAGTCCGTCACCAAGGCCCATCTCAGCCCCCAGCTCGACGGCGACGGGCGCAGCGTGCCCTGTCTCGGCGTGCTGGAGGGCGTGCCGATGAGCTACTGGGAGATCTACCGGGCCGACCTCGATCCGCTGGCCCGGCACTACCCCGCGCGCCCGCACGACACCGGAATCCACCTCCTCATCGGCGGCGTCGTCCACCGGGGCCGCGGCCTCGGGACGGCGTTGCTGAGAGCCGTCGCCGATCTCGTGTTCGACCACCGGCCCGCGTGCGCGCGCGTCATCGCCGAACCCGATCTGCGCAACAGCCCTTCCGTCTCCGCGTTCCTGAGCGCCGGCTTCCGGTTCTCCGCCGAAGTGGAGCTGCCCGACAAAAGGGCGGCGCTCATGGTCCGTGACCGCGCCCTGCGCGCGGTGCTCTGACCTGATCACTCCTGCCGCACCACCCGCCCCGACCCGGTTCCCTCACGGAGGAGTCCCTGTGCCGCATCCGTCCGCACACCCGTCCCCCCGGCCCTCTGCCGCGCTCTACGACCCGCCCGAGCTGACCGAGACCAGATGGCACGCGGCCGGACGCCGACTGCTCGCCAAGATGATCGCCGAGTTCGCGTACGAGGAGCTCATCCGACCCGTGCCGGTCATAGAGAACGGGGCGGACGGCCGTGACGCGTCCGCCGAAGGGGCCGGACCCGGCGACAGCGCGAGCCCTTACGCAGGGGGCGCGTCCGGGGGAGAGGCCGGGCCCGCCGAGTACCGCCTCTACCGCCTGTACCTCGAACCGGCGGAACCGGCGGACCCCGACGGACCGCTCGCCCCGGCCCGACGCATCACCCCCGGGGGCAACGTCACCACCGCCCCCGGCGTGAGCACCACCCCTGCGAAAGGCCCCGCCGCCGCCCCCGGCGCCAGCCGCAGCGGCGCCCTCCTCACCTTCCGTGCCCGCCGGGGCGCTTACGGCGGCTGGCAGGTGAGCCCAGCCGGCCTGGCCCTGTCCGAGGGCGGCGCGCCCGCCGTCCCCTTCCACGACCCCCTGCGCTTCCTCGCGCTGGCCCGCCGGACCCTCGGACTCGACGGCGCCACCCTCGGCCACCTCATCCGCGAGCTGAGCGTCACGCTCAGCGCCGACGCCCGTATCGACCACACCGCGCTCGGCGCGGCCCAGCTCGCCGACCTCGGGTACGCGGAGCTCGAAGGGCACCAGACCGGCCACCCCTGGCTCGTCCTCAACAAAGGGCGCATCGGCTTCTCCGCCGGCGACACCGCCCGCTGGGCCCCGGAGTGCCGCCGTTCCACGACGCTGCCGTGGATCGCCGTCCACACCGACCTCGCCGTGTACCGGGGCGTACGCGGGCTGGACACCGCTCACCAGCTCTACGCGCGCGAGCTGACCGCGGCCACCCGAGAAGAGTTCGCGGAGTTACTCCGCGCGCGCGGGGTCGACCCGGAGGAGTACCTCTACCTCCCCGTGCACCCCTGGCAGTGGGACGAGATCGTCCTGCCGCTCTTCGCGCCCTCCGTCGCCGCGAACGCCGTCATCCCGCTCGGGAGCGACGGCGACCTGCGTCTCCCGCAGCAGTCCATCCGTACGTTCCTCAACGCGTCCCGCCCCGACCGGCACACCGTGAAGCTGCCGCTGTCGGTCCTCAACACACTGGTGTGGCGGGGCCTGCCGACAGAACGCACCGTCGCCGCGCCCGCCGTCACGGCGTGGATGCACGCGCTGCGCGACGCCGACCCCTTCCTGCGCGACGAGTGCGGGGTGATCCTGCTCGGCGAGGTGGCCTCCGTGGCCGTCGAGCACCCGGTGTACGACGGGCTGCCCGAGGTCCCCTACCAGTACAGGGAGCTGCTCGGAGCCATCTGGCGCGAGCCGATCACCCGCTACCTCGCCCCCGATGAACGCGCGCGCACCCTCGCCTCACTGCTGCACGTCGACCCGGACGGCAAGGCGTTCGTCGCGGAACTCGTGGCACGCTCCGGGCTCGCCCCCGCCGTCTGGCTGCGCCGGCTGTTCGCCGCCCTGCTGCCCCCGCTGCTGCACTTCCTCTACCGCTACGGAACCGTCTTCTCCCCCCACGGGGAGAACGCCATCGTCGTCTTCGACGACCAGGACGTGCCCGTCCGGCTCGCCGTGAAGGACTTCGTGGACGACGTGAACGTCAGCGCCACGCCGCTGCCCGAGCACGACTCCATGCCGGCCGACGTGCGGGACGTACTGCTCACCGAGCCGCCCGACTTCCTCACCCAGTTCATCCACTCCGGACTCTTCGTGGGGGTCTTCCGCTACCTCGCGCCGCTGTGCGAGGAACAACTGGGCGTTCGAGAGGGCGACTTCTGGTCCGCCGTACGCGCCGAGATCCTGCGGCACCAGGCGCGCGCCCCGGAGCTCAAGGAGCGATACGAGATGTTCGACCTGCTCACACCCCGTATCGAGCGGCTGTGCCTCAACCGGAACCGGCTCCTCCTCGACGGGTACCGGGACCGCCCGCAGCGCCCCCACGCAGCCGTGCACGGGACGGTCCCCAACCCTCTGCACCAGCCGTGATCGCGGGATTGTCAGTGGGGCACCGTAGGGTGGTCGCGCTATGACGAAGCCCTCCCTCCCCGAGCTCCTGCACGCCGCCGTCACCGCCGTCGGCGGCACGGAACGCCCTGGCCAGGTGGCCATGGCCGAGTCCGTCGCCGAGGCGATCGACGACGGCTCCCATCTGCTGGTCCAGGCCGGCACCGGCACGGGCAAGTCCCTCGGCTACCTCGTGCCGGCCCTGGCGCACGGGGAGCGCGTGGTGGTCGCCACGGCCACCCTCGCCCTGCAGCGCCAGCTCGTGGAGCGGGACCTGCCGCGCACGGTGGAGGCGCTGCACCCGCTGATGCGCCGCCGCCCCCAGTTCGCGATGCTCAAGGGCCGCTCGAACTACCTGTGCCTGCACCGCCTCCATGAGGGCATGCCCCAGGACGAGGAGGAGGGGCTCTTCGACCAGTTCGAGGCGGCCGCGCCCACCAGCAAGCTGGGCCAGGACCTGCTGCGGATGCGGGACTGGGCGGACGAGACCGAGACGGGCGACCGCGACGATCTCACCCCCGGGGTGTCCGACCGCGCGTGGGCGCAGATCTCCGTCTCCTCCAGGGAGTGCCTCGGGGCCTCGAAGTGCGCGTACGGGGCGGAGTGCTTCGCCGAGGCGGCCCGCGAGCGCGCCAAGCTCGCCGACGTCGTCGTCACGAACCACGCGCTGCTCGCCATCGACGCCATCGAGGGCGCCCCCGTCCTTCCCCAGCACGAGGTGCTGATCGTGGACGAGGCCCACGAGCTGGTCTCCCGCGTCACCGGCGTCGCCACCGGCGAGCTGACCCCCGGGCAGGTCAACCGCGCCGTCCGCCGCGCGGCCAAGCTCGTCAACGAAAAGGCGGCCGATCAGCTCCAGACCGCCGCCGAGGGCTTCGAGCGGCTGATGGAGCTGGCTCTGCCGGGCCGCCTGGAGGAGATTCCCGAGGACCTGGGGTACGCGCTGATGGCTCTGCGGGACGCGGCCCGCTCGGTGATCACGGCGCTCGGCTCCACCCGCGACAAGTCGGTCCAGGACGAGGACGCCGTCCGCAAGCAGGCGCTGGCCTCCGTGGAGTCGATCCACGACGTGGCGGAGCGCATCACCAACGGCTCCGAGTGGGACGTCGTCTGGTACGAGCGCCATGACCGCTTCGGCGCCTCCCTGCGCGTGGCCCCCATGTCCGTGTCGGGCCTTTTGCGGGAGAAGCTGTTCGCCGACCGCTCGGTGATCCTCACCTCGGCGACGCTCAAGCTGGGCGGCGACTTCAACGGGGTCGGTGCCTCCCTCGGCCTGGCCCCGGAGGGCACCGAGTCCGAGGACGCGCCCCAGTGGAAGGGCCTGGACGTCGGCTCGCCCTTCGAGTACGGCAAGCAGGGGATCCTGTACGTCGCCAAGCACCTGGCCCGCCCGGGCCGCGAGGGCACGCGCGACGACATGCTCGATGAGCTGGCCGAGCTGATCGAGGCGGCGGGCGGCCGCACGCTGGGGCTGTTCTCCTCCATGCGGGCCGCCCAGGGCGCGGCCGAGGAGCTGCGGGGCCGCCTCGACATGCCGATCCTGCTGCAGGGTGAGGAGACCCTGGGCGAGCTGATCAAGGGCTTCGCGGCGGACGCGCGCACCTGTCTGTTCGGGACCCTTTCGCTCTGGCAGGGCGTGGACGTGCCGGGCCCCAGCTGCCAATTGGTGATCATGGACAAGATCCCCTTCCCGCGTCCCGACGACCCGCTGATGAGCGCTCGCCAGAAGGCGGTCGACGAGGCCGGGGGCAATGGGTTCATGGCGGTCGCCGCCACGCACGCGGCCCTGCTGATGGCCCAGGGCGCCGGTCGCCTCGTCCGAGCGTCCGGGGACCGTGGGGTGGTCGCCGTACTGGATCCCCGCCTGGCGACCGCTCGCTACGGCAGCTATCTGCGGGCCTCGCTGCCCGACTTCTGGTACACGACGGACCGCAATCAGGCCCGTAGGTCCCTGGCCGCGATCGACGCGGCCGCGAAGGCGGCCGAGGCGTAGCCCTGCGGCTGGCCCCGGTCCCAGCGAGGTGCCGGACACAGCAGGGCCCCGGAACCGGCGCAGTTGGTTCCGGGGCCCGGTCAGGGGCGGTGGCTCACACCCGCCGCAGCACCGCCACGACCTTGCCGAGGATCGTCGCCTCGTCGCCGGGGATCGGCTGGTACGCGGAGTTGTGCGGAAGCAGCCAGACGTGCCCGTCCTCCCGCTTGAACCGCTTGACCGTCGCCTCGCCGTCCAGCATGGCGGCCACGATGTCGCCGTTCTCCGCGACGGGCTGGCGGCGGACCGTGACCCAGTCGCCGTCGCAGATGGCGGCCTCGATCATCGAGTCACCGACGACCTTCAGCACGAAGAGCTCGCCGTCGCCCACGAGCTGGCGGGGGAGAGGGAAGACGTCCTCCACCGACTCCTCGGCGAGGATCGGGCCACCGGCCGCGATGCGGCCGACGAGCGGGACGTACGAGGCGGCCGGCTTGCCGGTGGTGTCGGTGGGCTGGCTGCTCGGCTGGTCGGAGCCGCGCACCTCGTACGCCCGGGGGCGGTGGGGGTCGCGGCGGAGGAAGCCCTTGCGCTCCAGGGCCATCAGCTGATGCGCGACCGACGAGGTGCTGGAGAGACCCACCGCCTGCCCGATCTCACGCATCGACGGTGGGTAACCACGCCGCTGCACCGAGTCCCTGATGACCTCGATCACGCGTCGCTGCCGGTCCGTGAGTCCCGAGCTGTCGGCACGGATGCCTGGAGGTCGGCCCGGCAGGGAGCGAGCGGGCTTGGGCCCCTCCTGGTTCGTGGCTGCGTCATTCATGGCATGCACCGGCTCGAGTCGGCTCTGGGAGCGGTCCTGGGCAGTGATGGTGGCGCTGTCTGCGGTGGTGGTCACGTCGGTCGGCCCCTCTCGAGATGTTCTCTCCCTAGCTAGCCAACGGTAGTTGCTTTCGAAAGGTTGCGCCAAACACACGTTCGAGTGAAAAACCAGCGATTACCTGACGTGATCAGGCATGCAGGTGTATGGCCCGCGACCGGGCAGAACGGCAATTCGGTTCATTACGGTACGATTCACCGCCGGGCCCAGGAGCCCCTCGGTGGCGCTCCCATACTGCCACCCGGTGCCTCGTCGGACCCGCACCGACCCCCGTTCCGGCCCGCCCCCGGCCCCCGGTCCCGCCCGGCCCGGGGTGTCGCGGTGGGCGACTTCGTAGGTCTGACACGCTTCGGGGCGGTGCGACACGCTAGGGGCCGAAAAAGCGGCTCAACCCCAGATCTAGTGGTTGGATTGCGGCAGCAGCCCAGAAGTTGTGGTCCCTGGTCCTCCAGAGGTGCAGGGATCGCCTATGCTGGGGGCTGCTTCGAGGGGCCCCGAGGGCCCACTGAGGCTTATGAGTCGTGCCGTCAAGGAGGGTTGGAAGTTCCATGCACTGCCCCTTCTGCAGGCACCCCGACAGCCGCGTGGTCGACAGCCGTACCACCGACGACGGCACGTCGATCCGAAGGCGCCGCCAGTGCCCTGACTGCTCCCGTCGTTTCACGACCGTGGAGACGTGCTCACTGATGGTGATCAAGCGCAGCGGCGTCACCGAGCCCTTCAGTCGTACCAAGGTCATCAACGGCGTCCGCAAGGCGTGCCAGGGGCGGCCGGTCACCGAGGACGCTCTCGCCCTGCTCGGCCAGCGGGTCGAGGAGGCGGTGCGCGCCACCGGAAGCGCCGAGCTGACCACTCATGACGTCGGACTGGCCATACTCGGTCCGCTGCAGGAACTCGACCTCGTCGCCTACCTGCGCTTCGCGTCCGTGTACCGGGCGTTCGACTCGCTCGAGGACTTCGAGGCCGCCATCGGGGAGCTGAGGGAACAGCGGCTCGACGCGGAGCCGCGCGAAGCGGGCGCGGAGCGCGTCGTGGATGACCGCGGGGCCGGAGGGACTGTCGAAGTCCCGGTGCCCGCCACCGCCGCCGACTGACCGGCTGACCGACCGGCCGGCGGCGAACACAGACCTGTCGTGGGTTTCCTTTGCGATGCCCGCGACGCCAGATACACATCCGTGCCACGGGAAGAACGTGGTACTTCAGGGCGTTTTAGCCTGAAACAGGGAGGCGGCATGACCGAGACGACGAGCGGCCCGGCACGAGGTTCCCGCGCCAAGGGATCCAAGGCCAAGGGTCTGCGCATCGAGCGCATCCACACGACCCCCGGCGTGCATCCGTACGACGAGGTGGTCTGGGAGCGCCGTGACGTCGTCATGACCAACTGGCGCGACGGCTCGATCAACTTCGAGCAGCGTGGCGTCGAGTTCCCCGACTTCTGGTCGGTGAACGCGGTCAACATCGTCACCAGCAAGTACTTCCGCGGGGCCGTCGGTACCCCGCAGCGCGAGACCGGCCTCAAGCAGCTGATCGACCGCATCGTGAAGACCTACCGCAAGGCCGGCGAGGACTACGACTACTTCGCCTCGCCCGCCGATGCCGAGATCTTCGAGCACGAGCTGGCGTACGCCCTCCTGCACCAGATCTTCAGCTTCAACTCGCCGGTCTGGTTCAACGTCGGAACGCCCCAGCCGCAGCAGGTGTCCGCCTGCTTCATCCTGGCCGTCGACGACTCCATGGAGTCGATCCTCGACTGGTACAAGGAAGAGGGCATGATCTTCAAGGGCGGCTCCGGCGCCGGCCTGAACCTCTCCCGGATCCGTTCCTCCAAGGAACTGCTCTCCTCCGGAGGCAACGCCTCGGGCCCCGTCTCCTTCATGCGCGGTGCCGACGCCTCCGCGGGAACCATCAAGTCCGGTGGCGCCACGCGCCGCGCGGCCAAGATGGTCATCCTCGACGTCGACCACCCCGACATCGAGGGCTTCATCGAGACCAAGGTGAAGGAAGAGGAGAAGATCCGCGCCCTGCGCGACGCGGGCTTCGACATGGACCTGGGCGGCGACGACATCACGTCCGTCCAGTACCAGAACGCCAACAACTCGGTCCGCGTGAACGACGAGTTCATGAAGGCCGTGGAGTCCGGCTCCAAGTTCGGCCTGCGTGCCCGGATGACCGGTGACGTCATCGAGGAGGTCGACGCCAAGTCGCTCTTCCGCAAGATGGCCGAGGCCGCCTGGGCCTGCGCCGACCCCGGCATCCAGTACGACGATACGATCAACGCCTGGCACACCTGCCCGGAGTCCGGCCGGATCAACGGCTCGAACCCGTGCAGCGAGTACATGCACCTGGACAACACGTCCTGCAACCTCGCCTCGCTGAACCTGATGAAGTTCCTGAAGGACGACGACAAGGGCACCCAGTCCTTCGACGTCGAGCGCTTCTCGAAGGTCGTCGAGCTGGTCATCACCGCGATGGACATCTCGATCTGCTTCGCGGACTTCCCGACGCAGAAGATCGGCGAGAACACCCGCGCCTTCCGCCAGCTCGGCATCGGCTACGCCAACCTCGGCGCCCTCCTGATGGCGACCGGCCACGCGTACGACTCCGACGGCGGCCGTGCCCTCGCCGGCGCCATCACGTCGCTGATGACCGGTACGTCGTACAAGCGCTCCGCCGAGCTGGCCGCGGTCGTCGGGCCCTACGACGGCTACGCCCGCAACGCCACGCCGCACAAGCGCGTCATGAAGCAGCACGCCGACGCCAACGCCGCCGCGATCCGCGTGGACGACCTGGACACGCCGATCTGGGCCGCCGCCACGGAGGCCTGGCAGGACGTGATCCGCCTCGGCGAGAAGAACGGTTTCCGTAACTCCCAGGCGTCCGTCATCGCGCCGACCGGCACCATCGGTCTCGCGATGTCCTGCGACACCACGGGCCTGGAGCCCGACCTCGCGCTGGTGAAGTTCAAGAAGCTCGTCGGCGGCGGCTCGATGCAGATCGTCAACGGCACCGTGCCGCAGGCCCTGCGTCGCCTGGGCTACCAGGAGGAGCAGATCGAGGCGATCGTCGCCCACATCGCCGAGAACGGCAATGTGATCGACGCCCCGAGCCTGAAGACCGAGCACTACGAGGTCTTCGACTGCGCCATGGGTGAGCGTTCCATCTCCGCGATGGGCCACGTCCGCATGATGGCCGCGATCCAGCCGTGGATCTCGGGCGCCCTCTCCAAGACGGTCAACCTTCCGGAGACCGCCACCGTCGAGGACGTCGAAGAGGTCTACTTCGAGGCGTGGAAGATGGGCGTCAAGGCGCTCGCCATCTACCGCGACAACTGCAAGGTCGGCCAGCCGCTCTCCGCCAAGAAGAAGGAGGCGGAGAAGACCGAGATCACCGAGAAGGCCGAGGAGACGATCCGGGCCGCGGTCGAGAAGGTGGTCGAGTACCGCCCGGTCCGCAAGCGCCTCCCGAAGGGCCGTCCCGGCATCACCACCTCCTTCACGGTGGGTGGCGCCGAGGGTTACATGACCGCGAACTCCTACCCGGACGACGGTCTCGGCGAGGTCTTCCTGAAGATGTCCAAGCAGGGCTCGACCCTCGCGGGCATGATGGACGCCTTCTCCATCGCGGTCTCCGTCGGCCTGCAGTACGGCGTGCCCCTGGAGACGTACGTCTCCAAGTTCACGAACATGCGCTTCGAGCCGGCCGGCATGACGGACGACCCGGACGTGCGGATGGCGCAGTCGATCGTCGACTACATCTTCCGCCGCCTGGCGCTGGACTTCCTGCCCTTCGAGACGCGCTCCGCGCTCGGCATCCACTCCGCCGAGGAGCGTCAGCGTCACCTGGAGACGGGCTCCTACGAGCCGTCGCTGGAGGACTCCGAGGTGGACGTCGAGGGGCTGGCCCAGTCGGCTCCGCGCGCGACCGAGTCCCTGAAGGCCGTCGCCACGCCGAAGGCGGAGGCCGAGGCGGCCAAGCCCGCCCCGCAGCAGGCGCACACCAGCGCCGAGCTGGTCGAGATGCAGCTGGGCATCCAGGCAGACGCCCCGCTGTGCTTCTCCTGCGGCACGAAGATGCAGCGGGCCGGCTCCTGCTACATCTGCGAGGGCTGCGGCTCCACCAGCGGCTGCAGCTGACGCCAGGGGCCTGCCGGCGGTCGGCGGCCCGCTGACGGACGGCGGCCGCCGCTCACCGGTGGCGGCTACCGGCTGAAGGCTCCACGGAGGGGATCGACGCGATGCGTCGGTCCCCTCCGGCGTGCGCGGGGGGCTTGCCCCAGGCCGTCAGCGCTTGCCTCCCATGGCGGCGGTAAACGTCGCCAGGTCTCCGTCGAAGCCGTGGACGGCCTCGCGGAACGCCCACGCCCCGGCTTCGTCCCGGGTGAACTCGGCCACCGTCGTGGCCGTGCACGCGGCGACGTCGGCCAGATCGCTCTGCGCCAGCTCCGTGTAGCCCTCGCGGATCCGCACCGCCGTGTTCGGGATGTCGCCGAAGACCTTGGGATCTTCCTGCTGCTGGATCGCGACCCCCACCACGACGCGGGAGTACCTCGGCGCGAGGCGGTCCAGTTCCAGGACCATGACCTCGTCGAAGCCGAAGCCCTGCCCCGTCCGGCTGTCGCGGTTGAGCGCGATGGTGCCGTCCGGTGAGCGGCTGTCGAAGTGCACGAGGTAGTCCGGGGCTCCGTACGGGTCGTCCGACGTGTACGTCGCCGCGATGAGGTCGAGATCGTTGGGCGACGAGCCGGCCGGGCTCGGGTCCCACTTCAGACCGATCTCGACCTTCCTGAGTCCCTTGCTGACACTGCTCACTGGACTTCCCCCTCCTCGTGACCTGGGCGCTGCGGGACGCCGGGCATGTCCCACCCACACGCTACGACGCGGGACTGACAACGGCGTAGCGTCCCTGGTCAGGCACGTCCAACGGAGCGGCCGCCCCGGCTGGTTGGCATCCGGGCCCACCCCCGGAGATCATTGCGCCATGACATGGAACGGGGAAGAGCTCGACGTCGACGCCTACTTGGCGAGACTCGGGCACACGGGCGGGACGAAGCCGGATCTGGACACCTTGCGCGCGCTCCACCGAGCGCACGTGACGGCGATTCCCTTCGAGAATCTGGAGATGATGCTCGGCCGTCCCGTACCGCTGGACCTGGCCGCGTTGCAGGACAAGATGGTGCGCGGGCGGCGGGGCGGCTACTGCTACGAACAGAACCTCCTCTTCGCGGCGGCCCTCGAACGCATCGGCTTCGACGTCACGGGACTGGGCGCGCGTGTCAGGGCGGGAGCGTCCGCCACGCGCGCGGTGACGCACATGCTCCTGAGGGTCGAGGCGGACGGCGAACAGTGGCACTGCGACGTCGGGTTCGGCGGCGACGGCCTGCTCGAACCGATCCCCATGCGTGGCGGGGTGGAGGTGCGACAAGGAGAGTGGCGTTTTCGGACCCGGCAGGAGGACGACGGGGCGCTGGTCCTGCAGACGTGGCGCTCCGACGGCTGGTTCGACCTGTACGGCTACACCCAGGAGCCCCGCCTGCCCGTCGACTACGTAGTGATGAACCACTACACGTCGACCTACCCCAAGTCGCCTTTCGTCCGGCGCCCCGTGATGCAGAGGGTTGCTCCGGACGTACGCCGCAGACTGACGGGCGCCCAATTCAGCGTCACGTTCTCGGACGGCTCGGTGACTGAACGAGACGTTCCTGTGGGCGAATTGAGGAGCGTCCTCGATCTAGAGTTCGGGATCGAACTGGACGACACGGACGCGGCCGAGCTGATCAGGGTGCACTACGCCGGAGCGTGACCCCGGCCGTGCTCCGCGCCGTACGATGGCGCGGTGCTGGTCAAGTGGATTCGCTGCACCGTGGTCGACCGTCGGGGGTTCGAGCGAGGGCAGCGAAAGTGGGCGGGGCTTCTGGGGGAGCCGGGGTTCCGGGGGCAGGGCGGGGGGTGGAGCCGAGGGCGGCCAGGCGTCGCCCATGTCTTCACCTTCTGGGAGAGCCGCGCCTTCTACGACTCCTTCATGGCCCGTTCGCACGATCGCCTCGCGGCCGCGCAGACGGGTACGTACAAGGACCTTCAGGCCAAGCTCTTCGATCACCGTTTCGACGTGAAGACGGGCTTCGAGCCGCGGTTCACGGGTGCCGACGTCGTGCGGGTCGCGCACTGCCGGGTCCGTGAAGCGCGGGTGGAGCACTTCGCGCTGATGCAGGAGAAGGTCTGGAACCCGGCGATGGCCGGCTCACCCGGAATGGTGCGCGGGCTTTTCGGCGAGGCGCCGGGGCACGAGTTCCTCATCCTCTCCATGTGGCATTCCGCCGCCGAGCACGGGAAGTACCGGGCCGAGCGGGTGGAGCGCCTGTCGCTGCGCGCGCAGACGGAGGCGGATGTCTCCGCGCTCGCCGGGGACATCGTGCAGCTGGAACCGTCCTGGATCGTGTGAGCCCCGGCTCTCGCGGGTCCGGTGTCACCTGCGGGCGAAGGCCCCCTCGCGGGTCGCGGCGATCGCCGCTGCCGCCGCCTGGTCGGCCAGCGCCGCGTCGATGGGCTCCCGTGTGATGAACACGCGGAGCAGAAGGGGCGCGGACACGGCGCGCACGAGCGCCGCCGCGTCGGTGTCGGGGGCCGCCTCGCCGCGCTCCACGGCCCGCGCCACGACTGCCTCGCAGCGCCTGAACCGCTCGGCGTAGAAGGCGTGGAGGGCCTCGGCGGCCCGCTCCGACTGGAAGGCCGCGGCGACGAAGGCGGTGGGCGCCGCGGCCTTCGCCTCGTCGGAGAAGGAGTCGACCACCTCGCGAGCCAGCTCGCGCAGATCACCCTCCAGGCTCCCGGTGTCGGGCGGTGTCCACGTGTCCTCGCCCGCCAGGTCCAGGGCGTCCGCGACCAGCCCTTCGAGGCCGCCCCAACGGCGGTAGAGGGTGGTCTTGTGCACCCCCGAGTGATCGGCCACGTACTCGACGGTGAGCCCGGGGTAGCCGTGATCGGCCAGGCCGCTCAGCACGGCGTCGCGCACGGCGGCACGGGTGCGGGCGGTGCGGCCGCCGGGGCGGCGCGTGCCCGGAGCGGCGTCGGCCGTCGGCTCTTTCTCGCCGGTCGCGACCACCTTGTCCGTCATGGCGTTCCTCTCCGTCGCTCCCCGCCCGGGGGAGATCGTCGTGGGTGAACAAGTGCAACCTCTGTTGCGTTAGCAGTGACACTGTGCCACACTCGTCGTAATGCGACACGAGTTGCGTTTGTGTGGCGTGGATGCGTGGTGTGGATACGAAACCCGGGGGTGCCCTTGCCTACTCAGATCTCTCTGCACGGCGTGACCAAGGCCCATGGTGAGCGGCTGCTGTTCGGCGGGGTGTCCTTGGCGATCAGGCCGGGCGAGCGCATAGGCGTCGTGGGGGAGAACGGCGCGGGCAAGTCCACGCTGCTGCGCCTGATGTCCGGTGACGAATGCCCCGACGAGGGCGAGGTCGTGACGGTCGCGGAGCGCGGAGCGGCTCTGCTCGCGCAGACTCCGAGCCTGCCCGCCGATCACCGTGTCGGTGACGCGATCGACGCGGCGCTGGCCGATCTGCGGGCCATGGAGCGGCGGCTGCGCGCTCTGGAGGCGGAGCTGGGTTCCGCTTCGGAACGCGTTTTGGGGGAGTACGGAGACCTCCTGACCGCGTTCGAATCGCGGGGCGGCTATGAGGCCGACGCGCGCGTGGACAAGGCGATGCACGGGCTGGGGCTCGGGCACATCGGCAGGGACAGGGTCCTGGGCAGTCTGTCCGGCGGCGAACAGGCGCGGCTGGGCCTGGCCTGCCTCCTCGCGGCCGCGCCGGAGGTCATGCTCCTGGACGAGCCGACCAACCACCTGGACGAGGGCGCGCTCGACTGGTTGGAGGGCGCCCTGTCCGCGCATCGCGGGACCGTGGTCGCCGTCTCCCACGACCGCACCTTCCTGGAACGGGTCACCACGGCCATCCTCGAAGTGGACGCCGACCGCGGGACGGTCGTGCGGCACGGCGGTGGATATCAGGGACTGCTCGCCGAGCGGGCAGCCGCCCGTGCCCGCTGGGAGCAGGAGTACGCGCAGTGGTGCGAGGGGAGAAACCGGCTCCAGGAGTTCATGGCGACCACCGCGCATGCCATCGCCGGTGGCCGTGCCATGAAGGACAACAACAAAATGGCGTACGACCGGGCGGGCGGCCGGGTTCAGGCATCGGTCGCGGGCCGCGTGCGCAGCGCCCAGGAGCGGCTCCGCAGGCTCCAGGAGCAGCCGGTGCCCAAGCCTCCCGAGCCGCTGCGGTTCGCGGCACGCCCGATGGCAGGCGCCGCCCAAGGGGCCTTGGTGGCCTTGCGGAACGTGCGCGTGGGCGACCGCTTGGCCGTCGACGAGCTCACGGTGTCGGCCGGCGAGCGGCTGCTGATCCACGGGGGCAACGGCGCGGGGAAGACCACCCTGCTGCGCACCATGGCGGGCGTACTGGAACCCGACGCGGGCACCGTCCTGCGCAAAGGACGGATCGGCTACCTCGCGCAGGAGATACCGACACGGCGTCCCGCCGAGAGCGTGCTCGCCGTGTTCGGCCAGGGCCTCGGGCTGACAGAGGAGGAGCAGACGGAGCTGCTCCTTTCGTTCGGTCTCTTCCGGGCGCGCGACCTGCACGTGCCGGTGGGGGCGCTCTCCGCCGGGCAGCGCCGCAGGCTGGCTCTCGCGCGGCTGCTGGCCCGGCCCCCTGATCTGCTGCTCCTCGACGAGCCGGCCAATCACCTGGCGCTCGGCCTGGTCGAGGAACTGGAGGCCGCGCTCGATCAGTGGACCGGAGCGCTGGTCGTCGTCTCGCACGACCGGGCGCTGCGCCGGCGTTTCACGGGTCGAATACGCCGGATGGAGTCCGGACGGCTACCCGCCTGAGTCACGTGACGGCACGGCGATCTAGGGTTTCCGCATGGCACGCCCGCGGCGCATCATCCTGGTCCGGCACGGCGAGTCGGCGGGAAACGCCGACGACACCGTGTACGAGCGCGAGCCCGATCACGCGCTCGCCCTCACCGAGGCGGGGTGGGCGCAGGCGGAGGAGAGAGGCAAACAGCTCCGGGAAGTGCTCGGGCGGGAGCGGGTGAGCGTGTACGTCTCGCCGTACCGCCGCACCCACGAGACGCTCCAGGCGTTCCGCCTCGACCCCGAGCTGGTGCGGGTGCGCGAGGAGCCCAGGCTGCGGGAGCAGGACTGGGGCAACTGGCAGGACCGCGACGACGTGCGCCTGCAGAAGGCGTACCGGGACGCGTACGGGCACTTCTTCTACCGCTTCGCGCAGGGCGAGTCCGGAGCCGATGTCTACGACAGGGTGGGAGCCTTCCTGGAGAGCCTCTACCGCAGCTTCGAGGCCCACGACCACCCGCCGAACGTCCTGCTGGTCACGCACGGGCTCACCATGCGGCTGTTCTGCATGCGGTGGTTCCACTGGTCGGTGGCCGAGTTCGAGTCCCTGTCCAATCCGGGGAACGGCGAGATGAGGATGCTGGTGCTGGGCGAAGACGGCAAGTACGCGCTGGACCGACCGTTCGAGCGCTGGCGCCGGCCAGAGCCGTACGGCGTCACCGGATAGAGTGGCAGGGCGATGACCGCTGACTCCTCTCCCGACCGGCGCCTGGAGCGCGCACTGGCCAGCCTGCGCGGACTGGCGGTGGGGGACGCCCTGGGCTCCCAGTTCTTCGTTCCCGCGCACTACCCACTGCTCAAGCACCGGCAGTTGCCGGACGCGCCGTGGCAGTGGACCGACGACACCGAGATGGCATGCTCCGTGCTGGCCGTGCTGGCCGAGCACCGCCGGATCGACCAGGACGCGCTCGCCCGGTCCTTCGCCGAGCACCACGACTTCGACCGGGGTTACGGCCCTGCCGTGAACCGTCTGCTGCGGCAGGTCCGCGAGGGCGGGGACTGGCGGGAGCTGGCCTCCGCGCTCTTCAAGGGCCAGGGCTCCTGGGGCAACGGCGCCGCGATGCGCATCGCCCCGCTCGGCGCCTGGTACGCGGACGACCCGGAGCAGGCGACACACCAGGCGGAGATCTCCGCCTACCCCACGCATCAGCACCGGGAGGCCGTGGTCGGGGCCATGGCGGTGGCCGCGGCCGCGGCGCTGACGGCCTCTCCCCAGGGGCCGCCCACACCGCAGGCGCTCCTCGACGGGGTCATCGCGCTGGTTCCGCGCAGTGCGGTCGGGGCCGGGCTGCGCAGGGCGCGGGACATGCTCGACTACGACGACCCGGGCACGGTCGCCGCGGTCCTCGGATGCGGGCGCCGTACGACGGCCCACGACACGGTGCCGTTCGCGCTGTGGTCGGCCGCTCGCGGGCTCGGCGCGTACGAGCGGGCGATCTGGGACACCGCGCAGGTCGGTGGCGACATGGACACGACCTGCGCCATCGTGGGCGGTGTGATCGCCGCGGGAGAGGCAGGCGCGCCGCCCGTGGAGTGGCTGAAGCGGACCGAGGCCCTGCCGGGCTGGGTGCCCGGCGGGCAGGGGTGACTCCGGGGCCTCCCGGAGCCTTCAAGCCGCCTCTCGGCGTACCCCTCGTAACCCTCAGAGAGCTGACGCACCCGCCTTGCCGCTCAGCGCTTCCAGGTCGCTCTTGCGGACCTGGATGACGAAGAGGGAGACGAGCGCCGCCGCGACGGCCATCGCGGCGGCGGCGATGAAGGCACTGCCGATGCCGTGGCTGAGGACCGTGTCGCCCCACGGCGCGGGCAGCTTGTGGGTCTGGGCGAAACGGGCCTTCTGTTCGACTGTGGCCTCGGCGAGGAACTTCCGGGTCTGGGTCTTGCCCTCGTCCTTGGCCGCGTTGCTGAACACCGTGGTGAGAATGGACAGGCCAAGCGCGCCACCCACCTGCTGGGTGGCGTTGAGCATGCCGGACGCGGCACCGGACTCGCTGTCCGAGACGCCGGACACGGCGGTCAGGGTGAGGGTGACGAAGTTCAGGCCCATGCCGATGCCGAAGAGCAGCATCGGGACCAGCAGACCGCCGAGGTAGGAGCTGCCGGGGTCGAGAAGGGTGAGCCAGGCCATTCCGGTGGCCGTGAGCAGGCAGCCCACCACCATGAAGGGCTTCGGGCCGAGGCGGGGCAGCAGACTGCTGGAGAGCCCCGCGCCGACGGCGATCGCGGCGGCGACGGGCAGGAAGGCGAGGCCGGCCTCGACGGGGCTGTAGTGCAGCACGTTCTGCACGAAGAGCACGATGAAGAAGAACATGCCGAACATCGCGGCGGAGAGGCTGAGCATGATCGCGTAGGTGCCGGAGCGGTTGCGGTCCGCGAAGAGGCGCAAGGGCGTGATCGGTTGCGAGGTGCGCCGCTCGACGAGGACGAAGGCGGCGAGCAGCACCAGCGCGGCGGCGAAGGAGATGAGGGTGAGGTCGTCGCGCCACCCTTCCTCCGAGGCGCGGATGAAACCGTAGACGAGAGAGGCCATGCCGAGCGTCGAGGTGAGCGCGCCGGTCAGGTCGAACCGGCCGGGATGGCGTTCGGACTCCCTGATGTAGCGCGGCGCGAGGACGGCGATGACCAGCCCGATGGGTACGTTGACGAAGAGCACCCACCGCCAGTCCAGCCACTCGGTGAGGACACCGCCCGCGAGGAGGCCGACGGCGCCACCGCCCGCGGAGACGCCGGCGAAGACACCGAAGGCGCGGTTGCGTTCGGGCCCTTCGGGGAACGTGGTGGCGATCAGCGCGAGGGAGGTCGGCGAGGCGATGGCGCCGCCGACGCCCTGCAGCGCGCGGGCCGCGAGCAGCTGCCAGGGCTCCTGCGCGAAGCCGCCGAGCAGCGAGGCGAGCGTGAAGAGGGCGATGCCCGTGATGAACATGCGGCGGCGGCCGAGCAGGTCCCCGGCACGTCCGCCGAGCAGCAGCAGTCCGCCGAAGGTGAGGGCGTAGGCGTTGATCACCCAGGTGAGGTCGCTGGTGGAGAAGTCCAGCGCGGTCTGAATCTGGGGCAGGGCGATGTTGACGATGGTGGCATCGAGCACGACCATCAGCTGGCACGCGGCGATCACGGTGAGGGCGATGCCGGGGTGCGCGGGGCGTGCGTCGCGATGGGGCTCGGGCGCGGATGAGTACGTACGAGTCTGTTCGTGGGTCACGAGCGTTTCCCCCGGAAGTGAATTAGTGAACGCAGCCGTTCACTACGAGGGACGGTATCGAGCCCGCTCCCGCGAACGCAAGCATTGACAGGGCGAGTTGACCGCTCTGTGGGCGCCCTCACACGGCGGCTGTGCCGTGGGCCGCGACGGCGCCGTGCCGTTGAGATGAGCGCGGGTCGCCACCTCAGTGCGCTGCCGCCTCAAGGTCGGGCCACCCCAAGGTCGGACCGCCTCAAGGCCGAACCGCCTCAACGGCACGGAACCGTTCCCTCCGCCCCGCCCGACGGGAGACCCCGTCCGCGCCGGCCGCCAGGTGATCGCCGACAGGTATTACCGGACACAGGGCCATCGAAGGGCACCCGCCGGCCTGGCATGCTGGGCGAAGGCGCGGTGCCGCCGGGCCGCCCCCGGGGTCGGCGCGCCGACATGCTGGCTCGACGGAGAGAAGGCGATGGTTGCTTCGCGCTGGACGGCGGCTGCTCCCGCCCGGACGGCTGCCCCGCGGCGCCGGGGCGCCGTCCTGGAACAGGCGATCCTCGACGCCGCCCTGGAACAGCTCGGCACGGTCGGCTGGAGCGGCCTGACGATGGAGGGCGTGGCCGCGGCCGCCCAGACGGGCAAGGCCGCGGTCTACCGCCGCTGGCCGTCCAAAGTGGACCTCGTCGCGGACGCGCTGCGCGCCGCGCTGCCGAGGTTCGACGGCGCACCGGACCTCGGCGGCGTCCGGGAAGATCTTCTGGCGCTGTGCGCGAGAATGCGGGCGGCGATGTATTCACGCCCCGGATTCGCCCTCCGCTCCGTGCTTCACGAATGCGACACGGCGACGGCCGAGCGTTTCCATGACGTGATCTTCCGGGGCCTCATCGAACCGAGCGTAAGGCTGATCAAGGAAGTCGTACGTAGGGGAATCGAGCGTGGAGAGGTGCGCTCGGACGGCACGGCCGACTATGTGTGCGACGTCATTCCGGCCATGCTCATGTATCGCTCGAAGGTGTGCGGGAGCGAATGGCGGGACGAGGACTTCGAGGCCCTGATCGACCAGGTGATGGTGCCATTGCTGCGCCCCTGAAAGGCGGGCACGGCGGCCGGTCCGACGCGCCGCCGCGGGCCCCGCGACGAGCGGGGGAGACCTGGGTGTCGCGGGCGGCCCCCGGCGGCGTAGGCTATCTGGCGCCATGCCGTACGAAGCACCCACCCACACCGTCGAGCGCTCCTTGCGCGCCACCACCGGAGCGAAGATCGTCGCCGGTGTCGACGAGGTCGGCCGCGGTGCGTGGGCGGGCCCCGTCACCGTCTGCGCGGCGGTCACCGGACTGCGCCGGCCGCCCGAAGGGCTCACCGATTCCAAGCTGATCACCCCCAAGCGGCGCACCGCGCTCGCGGCGGAGCTGGAGAGCTGGGTCACGGCGCACGCCCTCGGACACGCCTCGCACGAGGAGATCGACCGACTGGGGATGACGGCCGCGTTGCGGCTCGCCGCGGTGCGTGCGCTGGAGGGGCTGCCGGTCCGTCCGGACGCGGTCATCCTCGACGGCAAGCACGACTACCTCGGCACTCCCTGGCGGGTCCGTACGGTGATCAAGGGGGACCAGTCCTGTGTGGCCGTCGCCGCCGCTTCGGTGATCGCCAAAGTTCGGCGCGACAAAATGATGGCCGAACTGGGCATCGAACATGCAGACTTCGGTTTTGCGGCCAACGCCGGCTATCCGTCGCCGGTGCACAAGGCCGCGCTGGCGGAGCGGGGGCCCACCCCGTACCACCGGCTTTCGTGGGCGTATCTTGATGCGCTGCCCCAGTGGCGGCACCTCAAGAAGGCCCGCAGTTGGGCGGACGGAAGCGTTCCGGAAATCGAGGGTCAGCTCGGCTTTGAGTTCTGACCCTTTTCCGGCACGTCCGATGGCACTCATGTGCCACCCGCCGACGCGAGTCGCATCGGCGTTTGATAGACAACACATCATGCCTCTCATTCCCGAGGAGCCTCAGATTCACGAGAGTGCCCAGGGTCCCCGCGTCACGCCGGCCAGTGGCCGCACCGCGCCGACCCCCCGCCCCGTACCCGGCCCGCGTCCCGCGGCCTCGCCGCGCCCCGGCCGCCCGGGTCCTGCCCGGCCGATGCCGCCCGCGCAGCGCACACCGCGCGACCCGGGCGCCAAGCCCGCGCCGTCCGCCCCCGCAGCCGCTTCCGCGGTGGCCGCCCCCGTAGCGACCGCTTCCGGAGTGGCTGCTCCCGGAGCGAGCGCTTCCGGAGTGGTCGCTCCGGCAGCGCCCGCCGACCGCGTCCCCGTGTCCTCGGTCCCGCAGATCCAGCTGATCCCGGCCTCGGCCGAGGGCGCGCTGGACGCGGCCGAGGAGGCCGTCGACCTCCTCCTGGACTCCGGGCGCGCGCCCGGGGACGTCCTGGTGGTCACCACCGGCGACCCGCATCCGTGGGCCACGCACGAGCTGTCCTTCGGTGAAGCCGCCTACTGGGCGCAGCACGACGCGGGCGACGACGTCTTCTACGCCGACTCCGCCGCGCTGAGCCGTGCGGCGTCCCGGCCGGTGGTCGTCGTCGCCGTGAACGGCGGCAGCGAAGAGGCGGCGCTCGCGGCGCTGCCGACCGCTGTGACCCGGGCGGGGACTCTGTTGATCGTGTGCGGCGACCCGCAGCGGATCAACTCGATGCTGGGCGCGGGCGTCTGACGCTCGGGCGACGCGCGCCCGAGCGTCCCGGCACCTTCGCGCGTCCCGGCATCGGACGCCCGGTGGGGCAGTACGTCGGTCGGTGCGGGCCGTACGGCGGCACAAGGCGCCGTACGGTGTCCGCCGTGCCGTCGGGCCCGTGTCGGCCCGCGCGCAGGGGGCGACGTCGGGCCGGGTGATCAGCGTGCCGCCGCGCGCCGGAGCACATCCGAAGCGGCGCCTCCGGTACGAGGTCCCGGCAGATCGGCCCCGGCCAGCGCCTCGGGCTGTGATCCGACGCTCGGTCTGCGCCCCCCGCGCCCCTCGCCGAGGACCTGCCAGCCGTCCCGGGTCAGCGTGATGTACGCGCCGCAGCGCAGCCCGTGCAAGGTACAGGCGTCCCGCAGGCCCCACATCCAGGCGCCGTCCTCCTGGGTCCAACGCCCGTCCCCGTCACGGCAGTGGAGCAGTACGGCGGTCCGCACCGGTGTTCGGCGTCGCAGATCGTGCGGGATGATCCGGCGCAGTTGTGAGAGCAGCGTGTTGCGGAAGACCCAGCCGTCCGTGACACTCGCGCGACGGCTGAACGAGGCGCTCGCGCACAGCCGTTCGTCCTGATCCAGTACGGCCACGACGGCTGTGGCGGCTGTGGGTCGATGTCGAGAGTGCAGCCCGCAGACGATCTCACGCGGGTTGCGCAGCAAGGGGATCCCCGCGGCCGACCACTCCGCCGGCTCGAGCACCCGGGCCAGTCGGTGGGCGGCATCGGCGGACATCTCGGTCGGCGGCGAAGGCGGCGGCGGCGAAGCCGCATCGGACGGAGTGAATCCGAAGGTCACGGTCCTCCCTTCGGCTACGCGCCCCTACGGAGGGCGGGGGTCGGGCTGGGGGCGCACCGCGGCACAGCCCTGCCGGGCCGTGGAACCGCGCGGGATGCGGTTCCAATTCTTCCCGTCGCGCGGACTCGCGGCAACGAGCAATTGGGGCCGTACGCCGGTATCAGGTGATGCGTCGTGTATATCCCTGCCCAGCTCGCGGCCCTTCGATGCTCCCCTCGGCCCCGCACGACCAGGACCGAGGGCCACACCGCTGCCGTCCGCGTTGGGCGATTGTCGGTGGCATCGGGTTGCATGGGGCCATGGACAACCATGCGCTCCGCGCCGAAGCCGATGCCATCCTCGCCGAGCTCGTCGGCGATCCGGGGGGTTCCGCGCGCCTGCGGGAGGACCAGTGGCAGGCCGTGGCGGCCCTGGTCGAGGAGCGTCGACGGGCTCTGGTGGTGCAGCGCACGGGCTGGGGCAAGTCGGCCGTGTACTTCGTCGCCACCGCCCTGCTGCGCCGCCGTGGCTCCGGCCCCACGGTGATCATTTCGCCGCTGCTCGCCCTCATGCGCAACCAGGTCGAGTCGGCCGCGCGGGCGGGCATCCGGGCGCACACGATCAACTCGGCCAACCCCGAGGAGTGGGAGGCCATCTACGAGGAGGTCGAGCGCGGCGAGACCGACGTGCTCCTCGTGAGCCCGGAGCGCCTCAATTCCGTGGACTTCCGTGAGCAGGTGCTGCCCAAGCTGGCGGCCACGACCGGCCTGCTCGTCGTCGACGAGGCACACTGCATCTCCGACTGGGGGCACGACTTCCGCCCCGACTACCGCCGCCTGCGGGCGATGCTCGCCGAGCTGCCCGCCGGTGTGCCGGTGCTGGCCACCACCGCGACTGCCAACGCGCGTGTCACCGCGGACGTGGCCGAGCAGTTGGGCACCGGCGCGGGCGAGGCACTGGTGCTGCGCGGTCCGCTGGAGCGGGAGAGTCTGCGCCTGGGTGTGGTGCGGCTGCCGGACGCCGCACACCGGCTGGGCTGGCTCGCCGAGCACCTGGACGAGCTGCAGGGCTCGGGGATCATCTACGCCCTCACCGTGGCGGCGGCCGAGGAGGCCACCGCCTTCCTGCGCCAGCGCGGCTTCCCGGTGGCCTCCTACACGGGGCGCACGGAGAACGCCGACCGCCTCCAGGCCGAGATCGACCTCCAGGAGAACCGGGTCAAGGCGCTGGTGGCGACTTCCGCGCTCGGCATGGGCTTCGACAAGCCGGACCTGGGCTTCGTGGTGCACCTCGGCTCGCCGTCCTCCCCGATCGCCTACTACCAGCAGGTCGGCCGCGCGGGCCGCGGTGTCGAGCACGCCGACGTGTTGTTGCTGCCCGGCCAGGAGGACGAGGCCATCTGGCGCTACTTCGCCGATACGGCCTTTCCGCCCGAGGCCCAGGTACGCCAGACCCTGGCCACCCTCGCCGATGCGGACCGGCCGCTGTCCGTACCGGCCCTGGAGGCGGCGGTGGACCTTCGGCGCACCCGCCTGGAGACCATGCTGAAGGTGCTGGACGTGGACGGAGCGGTCAAGCGGGTCAAGGGCGGCTGGACGTCCACGGGCCGGCCATGGGCCTACGACTCGGAGCGGTACGCCTGGGTGGCGCGGCAGCGCGCGGCCGAGCAGCAGGCCATGCGCGACTACGTGAGCACCGGCGAGTGCCGGATGGAGTTCCTCCGCCGGCAGCTGGACGACGAGGGCGCGGCCCCGTGCGGCCGTTGCGACAACTGCGCCGGCGCGTGGGCCGACGCCTCCGTCTCGCGGGAGACGCTGACCGGTGCGGCGAAGGAGCTGGACCGACCCGGAGTGGAGATCGAGCCGCGCCGGATGTGGCCGACGGGCATGCCGGCTCTGGGCATCAGCCTCAAGGGGCGTATCCCGGCCAAGGAACAGTGCGCCACCGGACGGGCCCTCGGGAGGCTCTCGGACATCGGATGGGGAAACCGGCTGCGCCCGCTGCTGGCGGAGAACGCGCCCGACGGCCCGGTCCCCGAGGACGTCCTGCGGGCGGCGGTGTCCGTGCTCGCCGACTGGGCACGCTCGGCCGGAGGCTGGGCGCCGAACGTCCCGGACGCCTCCCCCCGACCGGTGGGCGTCGTGGCCGTGCCGTCCTTGTCCCGGCCGCAGCTGGTCGATTCCCTCGCCCGAGGAATCGCGTCCGTCGGCCGCCTTCCCTTCCTCGGCACCCTCGCGTACACGGGCCCGGACGGCGCGCACACGGCTCGCCGCAGCAACTCCGCCCAGCGCCTCAGGGCGCTTTCCGGCGCCTTCGCGGTCCCCGAGGAGCTGGCCGCCGCGCTGCGGGCCGCCCCGGGCCCCGTCCTGCTCGTGGACGACTACACCGAATCCGGCTGGACCCTCGCCGTCGCCGCCCGTCTGCTGCGCCAGTCGGGCAGCGAACAGGTGCTTCCGCTGGTCCTCGCGGCAGCGGGCTGAACCGCTGCCCCGGCCCCCTTTCGTGCTCGGTACGTACACGCGCCAGCGCCGCCCGCAGCTCACATTCTGACCGCCGCGCGGGATATTCGGGGAGGCTGTGGATAACTCTGGACCGGGCCCGGCACCCCCTTGGCGTGCCCCTGATCAGAGTTATCCACAGGTCCAACCGGAATGCCGCGTTCTGCGGGACAGTCGGCGCATGACGAATCACAGCGAAGCAATCGGCCCGATCGAGCCGGACGACGCGTCCCGTTCCGAGGACCCCGCCATCGAGCCGGACGGCGGTGGCCCGGCCGGCGACCCGTTCGGCGAGCCCGTCGTCACCTTGCGCACCCCCGCCGAACTGGCCGATGCCCTGCCGTACTTGCTCGGCTTCAAGCCGGAGGAGAGCGTCGTGCTCATCGCCCTGCACGGCGAACGCGGCCGCTTCGGTGGCCGCGTGCGGCTGGGCATCCCCGAGCGCCCGGAGGACTGGCCCTCCGTCGCGGAGCAGCTGGCCCACTGCCTGGTGGGCGGTTGCGAGCGACGGGGGGCCCGCCCCGATGGCATCGTCGCCTTCCTCTGCCAGGAGCCGGGCGCGGCGGAGACCGGGCAACAGGTGGTGGAACGCCTGCGGCCGCTCGCGCAGGTGCTGCGCACCGCATGCGGTGCCCTCGACGTCCCGGTGTTCGAAGTGGTGTGCATCTCGGGAGACCGCTTCTGGACCTACTGCTGCCCGGACGTCCGGTGCTGTCCGCCCCAGGGCATTCCTCTGCTGCGGCCGGGCACCTCGGTCCTGGCGGCCGCCGCGACCTACGCGGGAATGCGGCCGGTCGCGGCGCAGGGAGACATCAGGGCACGGCTCACCCCCTGGGGAACCGCCGCGGCGGTCGAGCAGGAACGCGCGCTGGACGCGGCCGGCCTCACGCTCATCCCGAGGATGCTGACTCAGGAGGCCCGCGTCGTCGCAGCCGACACGCTCGACCTGGCCCGCCGGGTCATGGGGCGGCTGGCCGCCGCACCACCTGCCTCCGGGGCGCGCGAGGCGGACGTCAGGGACGACGAACTGATCGCGCACGACGAGGCGGCCGCACTGATCATCGGCCTCCAGGACCGCACGACACGCGACCGGGCCGCGGAGTGGATGGAAGGCGACGAGGCACCCTCCGCCCTGCGGCTCTGGCGAGCCCTGGCCCGACGCTGCGTCGGCGCGTACGGGGAACACGCGGCGGCGCCCCTCTCCCTCGCCGGTTGGGTCGCCTGGTCCCTCGGCGACCTCACGGAAGGCCGGGAGGCCCTGACCATGGCAGTGTGCGCCGACTCCGAGTACATGTTCGCCCTGCTCCTGCTCCAGGCGTGTGGTGAGGACACGGACCCGGAGCCGATCCGTCGCTGCCTGCGCGGAAAGCGCGAGGAGCCGGATGACGAGCTCGATCCGGGCGTGGCCTTCGAGCCGGCGGCAGGGGCACAGGGCACGGCCTCCCCGAGCGGCACGCCCGAAGCGCCGGACACCAACCGCCTGTTGGAGGCAGACGCCTCGGTAGATCGGACGGGAAGGGCACAGGAAGGTGCTTCCCGCCGTCGTCGCCGCCGATTGCCGCGCCTGCCGGGAAGCGGCAGCGATTTGCGGAGTGCCGCCGGCCCCGGCACCCCAGGCGGGCCCGGCAACCTTCGCCCCTCCGGCGCCCCCGGCGCAGGACCCCGGAATCGGCGGGTGGTCAGGCGCGGTGCGAGGCCCGGCCGATGAGCGCGTCCCCCCGGCGGTGGGCCGGGTGGTCAGGAAGGGCGGCGTGGCTGCGCACGGCAGTGGCGTCCGTACGAAGTTGGCTCCAGGTGGTCGACTTCCCGCCGAGGAAGCGTGACTTGCGGCGGGGCGGGCCCGTTCACCTGAGTGGCGGTACGTGCGGCAGGGTCGCGCCGCCGTGGCACCGCCTCCGACCTTCCGTAGCGCAGACAACGCCGAAGAAGCCGCCCCATGTCCCTTTCCGCTCCGTCTCCCGCTCCATCTCCTGCTCCCGCTTCCGCTGCGTCTCCCGCGTCCGACAGAGAGGGGCCCCGGCGGGTCGCGCCGGCCCCCGCGTTCCGTCCCGGCGCCCCACGTCCGCCCGGCGCACCCGCTCTGGCGCTGCGCCCCGCGGCCGAGCTTCCGCCCGCCCACACGGCCCTGATCTGCGTGGCCCTGCCCGCCTTCGCGATCTCGACGGACCAGGGGCAGCTGACGGGCCGTGGCCTGGAGGGCTTCTACCGCTCGGGCCGCCGCGTCCTGTCGCGTTGTCGGCTACGGGTGGCGGGACGAGAGCCGGTCGCCGTACAGGCCCGCATGCTCTCGGCGGACAGTGCCCGTTTCGTGGGGACGCTGCGCCTGTCGACCGATGCCCGTCCCGACCCCGAGATCGTCGTCGAACGGGTGCGTCACGCGGACGGTACGGAGCGGATCACCCTGCACAGCGCGGCCGAGCGCCCCCTGCGGCTGCCCGTAGAGGTCTCACTCGGCACGGACCTCGCCGAGTTGGGGCTCGTCGCCTCCGGCCGAGCCGGCCCCGAACTGCCCGCCGACGTGCACGACTCCGGTATGCGATGGTCCTCCGCTACGGCCCGCTGCACGGTCACCGCGGACCCGGCGCCCGCGGACGCCCTGGCCTCGGCAGGGCTGCTGCGGTGGGAACTGGACCTGCCCCCGGGTGCTTCCCGGAGTGTGGAGCTGCGGGTGAGGGCTGACAGCGCCGGGCCGATCCGTGCGACGGGCCACGGAATGAAGCGCTCCCTCACCACGGCGAGCGCCACCGGGGACGACCCCAGGGTCCAGCCACTGCTCGCCCGGTCCGTCGAGGACCTACGGGCGTTGTTGCTGCGGGACCCCGACCATCCCACCGACATGTACCCGGCGGCGGGCGCTCCCTGGCGCTGCGGACTGGCACCCGCCGAGGCACTGGCCGCCGCCCGCATGGCCCTGCCCCTCGGCACCCGAGTCGCCGCCGGTACTCTGCGCACCCTCGCCCGAAGCCAACTCACGGGCCCGGGAACGCGGTCCGGCATGATTCCCGGGCCGCTGAGGGACGCGGGCCCGCATCTGCCGCCCGGCTGCACCGGCACCGAAGCCACGCTGCTCTTCCCCGTGCTCCTCGCCGAGGCGCGACGCTGGGGACTGCCCGAGCAGGAGGTGGAGGAACTGCTGCCCGCGGCGCAGGGATGCCTGCGGTGGCTGCGCACCGCGGTCGGCGACGGCACGTTCTTGCCGGATGCCGACCCGGACGGGCCGGCACGCTGTGAGACCCAGGCGCACGCGCACCGGGCCGCGCTGCTCGGCGCCGACCTGCTGGAAGCGTACGGCGTCGAGGGCGGTGCGGCTCTGCGGCAGTGGGCCAACCGGCTGCGGTCCGCCTTCCGGGCGGAGTTCTGGGTGGAGGACCGGGCAGGAGGCCGACCGGCCATGGCCCGCCTGGGCGACGGCCGCCTCGTGCCGCACCTCGCCGGGGGAGCGGCCCACCTCCTGGACACCGGCCTGCTCGGGTCCGGGACGCTCGCCCCAGGGCTGCTCGACAAGGTGCAGACCGAACAGCTGGCCCGGCTGCTCGGCGGGCCCGCCATGGACTCCGGGTGGGGCCTGCGCAGTCTGGGGTCCCAAGAGGCCGCGTACAACCCGTTCGGGCACCGGGGCGGTGCGGTCCGGGTGCAGGAGACGGTGGTCGCCGTCTCGGGTCTCGCGTCGGCCGGGTACGAGAAGGAGGCCGGTTCCCTGCTGCGGGGGATGCTCGCGGCATCCGAGTGCTTCGGTCACCGGCTGCCCGAGATGTACGCGGGGGAGCAGCGCTCCGAGGGCGGGGCTCCGCTGCCGCACCCGACCGCCTGCCGTCCGGCGGCGACCGCCGCGGCCGCCGGGGTGCATGCCCTCACGGCGCTCGTCGGGATCCGTCCCGACGCACCGGCCGGCACGGTGACGCTCGGTCCGGTGCGCAGCGTCCCTCTGGGCGAGCTGGGGCTGACCGCACTGAGCGTCGCGGGCGCCCCGTTCTCCGTACGCGTGAGCCGACTGGGCCTCGCCATGGTCGAGGAGGCGGCCGAAGGCCTCCAGTTGGGCGTCTGAAACGGCAGGCCCTCAGCTCGGGTCCGGGGCGAGGGCGGAGGCAGGCCCGGGGCGACGGCGCGAAGAATCGGACCGGAGGGCCTGGGCGAAGGAGATGTTTATCGTCAGGCAGACGACTATGATCGCGGCATGCCCCCCTACGACCCGTCGGCCTTCCCGCCCTTCGCCGTCACCGTCGACCTGGTCGTGCTGACCGTGCGCCGCGACGCCCTCTGCGCGCTGGCCGTGCGGCGCGGTGAGCAGCCGTTCCAGGGGCGTTGGGCGCTCCCCGGAGGATTCGTACGTCCCGACGAGGACCTCTCGGCCGCGGCGGCGCGCGAACTCGTCGAGGAGACGGGTCTGTGCGCCCACGACCCCCAGGCTCCGGCGCAGGCCAACGGAGCGCACCTGGAACAGCTCGCCACCTACGGCGACCCCGAGCGGGATCCGCGGATGCGGGTGGTGAGCGTCGCGCATCTCGCGCTCGCTCCCGACCTGCCCGCTCCCCGGGCGGGCGGCGACGCGCACAGCGCACGCTGGGCGCCGGTGGAGTCCCTGCTCGGCGAAGCGGCGTTCGGGCGTGACGGCGAGCCGGCCGCGCCGCTCGCCTTCGATCACACACAGATCCTCGCGGACGGCGTGGAGCGCGCCCGTTCCAAAATCGAATACTCGTCACTGGCCACGGCCTTCTGCCCACCGGAGTTCACCGTCGGAGAGCTGCGACGCGTGTACGAGGCGGTCTGGGGCGTCGTCCTCGACCCGCGCAACTTCCACCGCAAGGTGACCGGCACCCCCGGTTTCCTCGTGCCCACGGGCGGCACCACCACCCGGCAGGGCGGTCGCCCCGCCCAGCTCTTCCGCGCGGGAGGGGCGACGCTCCTCAACCCGCCGATGCTGCGCCCCGAAGTCTGAGCACCACAGGTCGTCCCCTTCCTGCGCCGTGCGGCGCCCGGAGGACACCAGCGGCCCACCTCCTGCCCGAAAAGCGGGAAATATCGCGTTATCTTGCTGGAGTACCCACGGGGTTCGCCCGTCCCTGAACCGGCGGACGGTCCCGGCCGTCGAGCGGTCGCACATCCTGCGAGAGAAGCGATGATCCAGGCCATCGGACTGACCAGCAACCCCCGCCAGGAGCTCCCGCCCGCCGTCGACGACGTGTCCTTCGAGGCGCGCACCGGCCGTGTCACGGCGCTGCTCGGCGCTAAGGACGCCGGCAAGACCACGGCGCTGCGGCTGATGCTCGAACTCCAACAGGGCCGGGGCGTCACGTACTTCAGAGGCCGCCCCCTGCACCGCATCGCCCATCCGTCGCGTGAGGTGGGCGTCCTCCTGGGCGATGTCCCCGGGCACCCGGCCCGCACGGTCCGCGGACATCTGCGCATGCTGTGTGCCGCCGCCGGTGTGCCCGTCCAGCGCGCCGACGACGTCCTGGAGGCCGTGGGGCTCGTCAGCCTCCGGGACCAGCGCCTCGGCACCCTCTCGCGCGGCATGGACCGCCGCCTCGGGCTGGCCTGCGCCCTGCTGGCCGACCCGCACACGCTCGTCCTGGACGGGCCGACCGACGGGCTCTCGCACCGGGAGGGGGCCTGGCTGCACGAGATCCTGCGCGCGCACACGAGCCAGGGCGGCACGGTCCTGTTCACCACGGACGACCCCAAGGAAGCGGCACGGACCGCCGACCGCGTCGTCACGCTGGAGGCGGGGCGGCTCGTCGCGGACCAGGACGCCGCGGACTTCGCCCGGACCAGGCTGCGGCCCCGGGTCGCCGTCCTGAGCCCCTACGCGGCCCGTCTCGGCGCGCTCCTCGCCAAGGAGGCCCGCGCGCGGCAGCGTTCCATCGAGGCGGTCAGCGAGGGCGGCAACCGGCTCTCCGTCTACGGCAGCAACTGCGCCGAGGTGGGGGAGACCGCCTACCGGCACGGCATCCTCATCCATCAACTCGCCGACGAGGTCGGTGCCGCCGGGCCCACACGGCCGCCCGGGACCGGGGAGCGACCGGAGCCGCCGAGACCTCGGCCGATCACCCTCCTCGAAGGCGAGGCCACCCTTGACGCGCCCCCTGAAGTCCGAGCAGAAGGGCACCACCCCCCGGCGCCGAGCCCGCCGGGGGCAGACGACACGGGCCTGCTCGCGAGCGACGAGGGAACGCGCGCCGACGCCACCTCACCTGCCCCCGCCACTGCTGCCTCACCCGCCTCTCCTGCTTCCGCTGCCGCCCCCGCCTCACTCGCCACCCAGGCATCCGTCTCGTCCCTGCCGCCGCCCATCACCGTGCGCCCGGGCCGCAGCCCCCTCCGTCCGCTGCGGTACGAGCTGCGGCGCCTCACCGGCGTGGGGACCGGTTACCTCACGCTGGCCGCCGTTCTTGCCGCCTCCGCCCTGATCTGCGTCTTCCTTGCGCGGGCCGGGCACACCCCCCAGCCCCGCCTGCTCGCCGCGTGGCCCGAGGATTTGCCGCTGCCCCCCGCGGCCCTGGGGGCCGGACTGCTCGGCGCTCTGGCCTTCGGGGACGAGTTCCGGCACCCCGCCCTCGCCGCCGACCGCGGCACCGTCCCGCGCCGACTGGGGCTCCTCGTCGCCAAACTGGTCGTCGCCGCCGCCACCGCGCTGCTGATGGGCGCACTCACGGCCGGTACCGACGCCGCGCTGCTTCACCTCGTATACGGAGAGGAGCTCGCCGGAGTTCCCGCCGACTGGGTTCCCTTGGCGGCGAGTTGGGCGGCCCTGGTGACAGGGTGCGCCTGGGCGGGCGTGCTGGCCGCCGGCGTGTTCCGGTCCACGACGGCGGGGCTTGCCGCGGTGCTGGCGGTGCCGATCATCGTCGTACCTCTCGTACAAAAGGCCGTTGAGGGTCCTGCTGTGCGATCTGCGGCCGGGCTGTCTGGGCGGTTGAGGAACCTCGTGCTGATGCAGTGGCCGTTCGGGGGGGAGCGATTTGTGGCGGGCGGGGTCCGCGTCATCGCACAACCTGTGGGTGGTGCGCTGACGTTGTCGCTGACCGCTCTGCTCTGCGCTTATGTGCTCACGGCGGTGCGCGGCAGGGTCCGCTGAGGGCGGTCCGGCGCCTTCCGTTTCGACGCTGTGCGCAACTCCTCGGGCGACGCTCATTTCTTTCCGATAAGGCGTCAATTGCGGCGGGGTAAGCGATCACCCTTTCGTGTGCTTTTCACCAAAGACCTCAAGGGAGTTGGAGGCCACGCCGACAACTGATCCGTGAGTACCCTTGCGCACACCCTGATGACCACCGCCCGCTCCGCCGACTCCGGTCTCGCCGGCCCGGGCGACCTCGACCGCTATCCCTTCGCCGAGCCCTCCGGCGGCGGCGACCGCGTGGTCGCCCCCGCATGGGACGGCGCCGACCACGACCTGGGGCGCGTGAGCCGGCGCGCGTCCGGAAGCCGGGGCCGCGGGCTCCATGGCCAACTCGTCCAACAGCTGGGCCAGATGATCGTCTCCGGCGACCTGGGCGCCGACCGCCCGCTCGTCCCCGAGGAGATCGGCCAGCGCTTCGAGGTCTCCCGCACCGTCGTGCGCGAGTCGCTCCGCGTCCTGGAGGCGAAAGGTCTCGTCAGCGCCCGGCCCAACGTCGGCACGCGCGTGCGTCCCGTCAGCGACTGGAACCTGCTCGATCCGGACATCATCGAGTGGCGGGCCTTCGGGCCGCAGCGGGACGATCAGCGGCGCGAGCTCGGCGAGCTGCGCTGGATGATCGAGCCGCTCGCCGCCCGCCTCGCCGCGGGGCACGGCCGCGAGGAGATGCAGCAGCGACTCGCCGACATGGTCGAGATCATGGGCCACGCGTTGACGCAGGGTGACTCGCTCACCTTCTCGCGCGCCGACGCGGAGTTCCACTCGCTGCTCATCCAGGTCGCCGGCAACCGCATGCTGGAGCACCTCTCCGGCATCGTCTCGGCCGCCCTCCAGGTCTCCGGTGGCCCGGTCACCGGCTGTGACCGCCCTACCGAGAGCTCCCTCGTGCACCACTCGCGCGTGGTCGACGCCCTCGCGGCGGGCGACGGCGCGGGAGCCGAGGCCGCCATGCGGCAGCTGCTCACCGTCCACCCGGAGGTGGAGCGCGTCGTGCCCGCTCCCCGCGAACACTGACCGCGCCCCCGCCGCCCGCGGTGCGCGCGCCTCGCGGCAGCCGTCCCGTCGCTCCCGCGCCCTCGACGGCACCGCCGCCACACCGGACGTCGCCGGACCTCCACGGGCTCCCAGTGAGCCCGGCGGGGTCCGGCGGCGCGATTGTGAGGGTTGCTTCAGGGGGCAACGGGGGATCATTCGTGCATGCGTGTAGGTCGCTTCTGGCCGTATCTGGATACTTTTGAGTACATATGGGGTGTGACTCGGGCCACGTAGATTGGGCGTAACGCTCGAAGGAACAGCGCGATGACCTAAGAGGTGATAGCCGAGGAGGGAATACAGCGGTCGTTCGCGACGCTGTGTGACTTTCCGGCCCCCGCCCGCGCCGTCGGCCCGAATCCCCAGCCGCCGGTCGTCGGCTCCGGTCCACAGTGGACGGGGCCGGAAGCCGTTTTCCAACGTTCCGAGAGGTTGTTCGTGTCGGCCAGCACATCCCGTACGCTCCCGCCGGAGATCGCCGAATCCGTCTCTGTCATGGCGCTCATCGAGCGGGGAAAGGCTGATGGGCAGATCGCCGGCGATGACGTGCGTCGTGCCTTCGAAGCTGACCAGATTCCGGCCACTCAGTGGAAGAACGTTCTGCGCAGCCTCAACCAGATCCTCGAGGAAGAGGGTGTGACGCTGATGGTCAGTGCCGCGGAGCCCAAGCGCCCCCGCAAGAGCGTCGCAGCGAAGAGCCCGGCCAAGCGCACCGCGACCAGGACGGTCGCGGCCAAGACCACCACGGTCAAGCCCACCGCGACCGCCGCCGCCACCGGCGCGCCGACCGCGGACGGCACCACCGAGGACGCGCCCGCGAAGAAGGTCGCCGCCAAGAAGACGACGGCCAAGAAGGCCGTCGCGAAGAAGACCGTCGCCAAGAAGGCGACGGCCAAGAAGGCCACCTCCAAGAAGGACGCCGACGAGCTCCTGGACGAAGAGGCCACTGACGAGGCACCCGCCGCCGGCAAGCCCGGCGAGGGCGAGCCGGCCGAGGAAGGCGCCCAGGGCTTCGTACTCTCCGACGAGGACGAGGACGACGCGCCGGCCCAGCAGGTCGCCGCGGCCGGCGCCACCGCCGACCCCGTCAAGGACTACCTGAAGCAGATCGGCAAGGTCCCCCTGCTCAACGCCGAGCAGGAGGTCGAGCTCGCCAAGCGCATCGAGGCCGGCCTGTTCGCCGAGGACAAGCTCGCCAACGCCGACAAGCTCGCGCCGAAGCTCAAGCGCGAGCTGGAGATCATCGCCGAGGACGGCCGCCGCGCCAAGAACCACCTCCTGGAGGCCAACCTCCGTCTGGTGGTCTCCCTGGCCAAGCGCTATACCGGCCGCGGCATGCTCTTCCTGGACCTCATCCAGGAGGGCAACCTCGGTCTGATCCGCGCGGTCGAGAAGTTCGACTACACCAAGGGCTACAAGTTCTCCACGTACGCCACCTGGTGGATCCGTCAGGCGATCACCCGCGCCATGGCCGACCAGGCCCGCACCATCCGTATCCCGGTGCACATGGTCGAGGTCATCAACAAGCTGGCCCGCGTCCAGCGCCAGATGCTCCAGGACCTGGGCCGCGAGCCCACCCCGGAGGAGCTGGCCAAGGAACTCGACATGACCCCGGAGAAGGTCATCGAGGTCCAGAAGTACGGCCGTGAGCCGATCTCCCTCCACACCCCTCTGGGTGAGGACGGCGACAGCGAGTTCGGTGACCTCATCGAGGACTCCGAAGCGGTCGTGCCGGCCGACGCGGTCAGCTTCACGCTCCTCCAGGAGCAGCTCCACTCGGTCCTGGACACGCTGTCCGAGCGTGAGGCGGGTGTGGTCTCCATGCGCTTCGGTCTCACCGACGGCCAGCCCAAGACCCTCGACGAGATCGGCAAGGTCTACGGCGTGACGCGTGAGCGCATCCGCCAGATCGAGTCGAAGACGATGTCGAAGCTGCGTCACCCGTCGCGCTCGCAGGTCCTGCGCGACTACCTCGACTAGGCCGCGACAGCCGTCAGAGCGTTACCGAAAGGCCCGAAGTCCTCAGCGCGAGGCTTCGGGCCTTTCGCGTCCATGAGCTGTGGACCGGTCGCGCGCGGGTGCGCCGCCTGCGCCGCTGGATGACGCTGGGTGGGCGTTCGCAGCCCAGAGTGAGGAGATCGCATGCGTCGTTCCTTCGCCCGATCGTGGAGAGGGCCGCTGGCTCTGGCGGCCGCTGCCGCCGCCCTGCCGCTGGCCGTCCCGCCCCCCGCGAGAGCCGACAGCGTCATCATCGGGGGCAGCCCGGTGCAGGTGTCCGAGAGCCCGTGGGTGGTGGCCCTCTCCAGCCGTGACCGGTTCGGGGGTACCCGCTCGGGCCAGTTCTGTGGTGCTGTGGTGACGGGTCCCTCGACGGTCCTGACGGCCGCCCACTGCATGAGCAAGGACGTACTCGGTACGCCGCTCCACGGCATCTCGGACCTGAAGGTCATCGCCGGCCGCTCGGACCTGCGGACCTCGGAGGGCACGGAGACCCCGGTCCGGGAGGTCCGCGTCAACCCGGAGTACGACGCCTACACCAACTCGGGTGACTTCGCGGTGCTGACCCTCTCCGCGCCGCTCCCGGAGAAGTACGTGATCCCCGTGGCGGGGCAGGGCGACCCCGCGTACGAGGCGGGGACGGAGGCGACCGTGTACGGCTGGGGGGACACCACGGGCGCGGGTCAGTACGCCTCCACGCTCCACGCGGCCGGGGTGCGGGTGCTGCCCGACACCGTGTGCAAAGAGGCGTACCCGGGCAGTGCCGACGGCAAGTACGAGGCCACCACCATGCTGTGCGCCGGGGAGCTGGACGGTCGGCGCGACGCCTGCCAGGGGGACAGCGGTGGGCCGCTGGTCGCCAAGGGGCGGCTCATCGGGCTGGTGTCGTGGGGGAGCGGCTGCGGGCGCGCCGGGAGCCCCGGTGTCTACACGCGGATCTCGAACGCGGTCAAAGTGATCGGGGCAGGCCGCACCTGAGGCGTGGAGTCCCTGGGAGCGGGCCGGCGGCGGTGGGCTGCCCACCGGCCGGTCCCGGGCCGAGGAGGGCCCTTGTAGCCCCGTATGGGGGCGCGGAGACGAGAGCGGGCGGCCACCCCTGCTGGTTGACAGGGGTGGCCGCCCGTACGCCGGCCTGTTCGCCGGAGCTGCTCGTCGTGGTGCGAGGTGTCAGCGTTCCTCTTCGGGGTCGCTCTCCGGAGCGGCGGTCAGACGCTCCGTCTCGTCCTGTATCTCAGCGGCGATCTTCTTGAGTTCCGGCTCGAACTTGCGGCCATGGTGGGCGCAGAAGAGCAGTTCGCCGCCGCTCAGCAGGACGACGCGCAGGTAAGCCTGGGCGCCGCAGCGGTCGCAGCGATCAGCGGCCGTCAGGGGGCTCGCGGGGGTCAGAACAGTAGTCACGTCGCCTCTTCTCTAGCTCGACGAGCTGTCGTACCAGGGTCAACATCCAACCAGGCCGAAAACGTTCCCGCTCGCGGCTTTTCCTCGAAATTTATTTTGAGGAGGCTGTCCGTTGCCGGTTGGCGGCGAATGTGCCGTATTGCGTCTCTTACGTGTCTTACGGTTTCGCGCTGTCTGTCAGGTCGGTGTCCTCCGGCTGGCTTGCCGGTTGTTCATGAGGACGTGCCCGGAGCCTAAATGGTTCATGCCTCGAAGGGAACGTGACGTGCGCTTCACTCCATCGAGGGATCGAACACGCATGCGAGCGTCAGCTAGTCTGCGTGGGGACGCGGGTGGCGTGACAACGGCTCTACCAGGCCTCGGTACCCTCTGACGGGCAACCGAAGCCGCGTCCTTACCCCAAAGGACCCCCCTTGAAATTCAGCGAGGAGCGAACCGCGTGACCGCCGAGACGTCCGTGCCGTCCACAGCGTTGCTGACCGGAGCAGACCGGGACGGTTCCAACTACACCGCGCGGCACCTGCTCGTCCTGGAGGGGCTCGAGGCCGTCCGCAAGCGTCCTGGCATGTACATCGGGTCCACGGACAGCCGCGGCCTGATGCACTGCCTCTGGGAGATCATCGACAACTCCGTCGACGAGGCCCTGGGTGGCTACTGCGACCACATCGAGGTCATCCTCCACGACGACGCCTCCGTGGAGGTCCGGGACAACGGCCGCGGCATCCCGGTGGATGTCGAGCCCAAGACCGGCCTCTCCGGCATCGAGGTCGTCATGACCAAGCTGCACGCCGGCGGCAAGTTCGGCGGGGGCTCCTATGCCGCCTCCGGCGGCCTGCACGGCGTGGGCGCCTCCGTGGTCAACGCGCTCTCCGCCCGCCTCGACGTCGAGGTGGACCGCGCCGGGCACACGTACGCGCTCAGCTTCCGGCGCGGTGTCCCCGGCTCCTTCGCCAAATCCGGGCCCGAGGCGCCCTTCGAGCCGTCGTCGAAGCTCAAGAAGTCCAGGAAGACGCCCAAGGCGGGCACCGGCACGCGCGTGCGTTACTGGGCCGACCGGCAGATCTTCCTCAAGGACGCCAAGCTGTCGCTGGAGAACCTCCACCAGCGCGCCCGCCAGACGGCCTTCCTGGTTCCGGGCCTCACGATCGTCGTACGGGACGAGTTCGGCCTCGGCGAGGGCGGTTCGAAGGGCGAGGAGTCCTTCCGCTTCGACGGCGGCATCAGCGAGTTCTGTGAGTACCTCGCCCAGGACAAGGCGGTCTGCGACGTCCTGCGCTTCTCCGGACAGGGCACCTTCAAGGAGACCGTGCCGGTCCTGGACGACCACGGCCAGATGACCCCCACCGAGGTCACCCGCGAGCTCGCCGTGGACGTGGCCCTGCGCTGGGGCACCGGGTACGACACGACCGTCAGGTCCTTCGTCAACATCATCGCCACCCCCAAGGGCGGCACCCACGTGACCGGCTTCGAGCGCTCCCTCACCAAGACGATGAACGAGGCCATGCGCAGCCAGAAGGTGCTGCGGGTCGCCGAGGACGACATCGTCAAGGACGACGCCCTGGAGGGCCTCACGGCGGTCGTCACGGTCCGTCTGGCGGAGCCGCAGTTCGAAGGCCAGACGAAGGAGGTCCTCGGCACCTCCGCGGCCAACCGCATCGTCGCCAATGTCATCGCCAAGGAACTGAAGGCCTTCCTGACGTCCACCAAGCGGGACGCCAAGGCCCAGGCCCGTGCCGTGATGGAGAAGGCCGTCGCCGCGGCCCGCACCCGCATCGCGGCGCGCCAGCACAAGGACGCCCAGCGTCGGAAGACCGCCCTGGAGTCCTCGTCGCTGCCCGCGAAGCTCGCGGACTGCCGCAGTGACGACGTGGAGCGCAGCGAGCTCTTCATCGTGGAGGGCGACTCCGCGCTCGGCACCGCCAAGCTCGCCCGGAACTCCGAGTTCCAGGCGCTGCTGCCGATCCGCGGCAAGATTCTCAACGTTCAGAAGGCGTCCGTGACGGACATGCTGAAGAACGCCGAGTGCGGCGCGATCATCCAGGTCATAGGAGCCGGGTCCGGCCGGACCTTCGACATCGACGCGGCGCGCTACGGAAAGATCATCCTGCTCGTCGACGCCGATGTGGACGGCGCGCACATCCGGATCCTGCTGCTGACGCTGTTCCAGCGCTACATGCGGCCCATGGTCGAGGCGGGACGGGTCTTCGCCGCGGTGCCGCCCCTGCACCGCATCGAGCTCAGCCAGCCCAAGAAGGGCCAGGACAAGTACGTCTACACGTACTCGGACCGCGAGCTGCGGGAGACCCTGCTGGAGCTGCAGCGCAAGAACGTGCGCTACAAGGACTCGATCCAGCGGTACAAGGGTCTCGGCGAGATGGACGCCGACCAGCTGGCGGAGACGACGATGGACCCCCGGTACCGCACGCTGCGCCGGATCAACATCTCCGACCTCGAATCCTCCGAGCAGGTCTTCGATCTGCTGATGGGCAACGACGTCGCGCCGCGCAAGGAGTTCATCACCAGCTCCGCGGCGACGCTGGACCGGTCGCGTATCGACGCCTGACGGCCGCGCGCGGTGCGGCCCGCGGTGCGGGGCCGTGCCGGCTCGACCGGGTCGCGGGAGCTGTGTGCTCCGCCCATGCGCCACGGAGCCGGGTGTCCACCCACGGGTGGAGCACCCGGCTCCACCCGTGATCCACCTCTGATCCACCCCTGCTCCGATCTCTCGGCCAGGCGATTTCCGTAGCGTCGAAGGCATCGATCCTGCTCACGTCCCTCGGATCGGCCCTTCCTTCCCCTCGCACGGAGGCAGCCATGTCAGCTCTCACCGACGCAGCTCGGCGCCCGGCGCCCGGCGTACGGTATGGCGGACGCGGCGTACGAGCCGATGGGGAAGGACCCCGTGTGAGCTGGGACCGGTGGACGAGATGGCCTTCCCGAGAGGCGTTGACCTGGGCGGGCATGAGCCTTGCCAGGCTGTGGTTCGCCCGGATCGTGCGCGTGGTGGTCCTCGGCATCCTGATGTGGGACGCCTTCCATGAGAACCGCGGCTGGCACCTGGCGGCCGGTCTGGCCGTGGTGGCGGCGGTCTCCTGCGCGGGGTGGGCGTTCTTCCGTGTCTCGTTCGACCACCGGGTGTGGCCTTCCCTGGGGCTGATGGCGCTGCTCATAGGCGCTGCGCTTGCCGCCGATCTTGGCGGCTGGCGCGTGCCGGCCCTGGTGCTGTGGTGCGGCACGGCCGTCTCCGCGATGGAGCGGCTGCCGCTCGTCGCGGGCGCACCGTGCGTCTTGGCGGCGATGACCGGGTACGCCGTGTACACCGACGACGGCTGGCTCGTCACGGTGCTCACCATCATCGGGCTCGTGCTCGCCGGGTACACCTTGCGGCTGGACGCCGAGGCACGGGGCAACAACCACCGGCTGCTGGTCCAGGAGCGGGCCGCGCGGGCCGCGGAGGCGGAGTCGGCCGCGCTCGCCGAACGGGGCCGCATCGCCCGCGAGATCCATGACGTGCTCGCCCACAGCCTCTCCGCGCAACTCGTGCACCTGGAGGCGGCCCGACTGCTGATCGAAGGCGATGCGACCAAGCAGCAGATCCTGGACCGGGTCGTGGCGGCGCGCTCCATGGCCAGGGAAGGACTCGCCGAGACCAGACAGGCGCTGTCCGCGCTGCGCGGGGAGATGACCCCGGTCGAGGACTTCCTGCGCGAACTGGTCACGGCCGACCACGCCTCGGTCGCTGTCACCGGGGAGCCGCGCCCCCTGCCCGCCGAGGCGTCGCAGGCGGTCCGCAGAGTGGCGCAGGAAGCCCTGACGAACGTCCGCAAGCATGCGCCCGGGGCGAAGATCCAGGTGCGCCTGGAGTACGGGAAGCGCGAAGTGCTGCTGGACGTGCGGGATTCGGGCGGGCGGTCGCCGGGGGAACTCGCCGCTTCCGGCGCCGGGTACGGTCTGCTCGGGATGCGTGAGCGGGCTGAGCTGCTGGGCGGGTCCTTGGAGGCTGGGCCGGGCGAGGAGGGCTTCGTGGTGACGCTGAAGGTGCCGACATGACGTGGAACGAAGGCGCCGCAAGAACCACCGGCGAGCGGGGCGAAGGGCCGGAAGTGGCGCGAGCGGCGGAGGGCAGACCACCCGCGCGGGTGATCGTGGTCGACGATCAGACCGTCGTACGCGAGGGAATCGTGATGCTGCTCGGGCTGCTGCCCGGCATCGAGGTCATCGGCTCCGCCGGCGACGGCGAGGAAGCCGTACGCCTGGTCGGCGAACTCTCCCCGGACGTGGTGCTCATGGACCTGCGCATGCCTCGCTGCGACGGGGCGGAGGCCACCCGGCGTATCCGCGCCCGGTATCCGGGGACCCAAGTGGTCGTGCTCACCACCTACGCCGACGACGACTCGCTGTTCCCGGCGCTCAAGGCGGGTGCCCGCGGCTATCTCACCAAGGACGCCGGCGGGGAGGAGATCGTGCGGGCGGTCGAGAGCGTCCTCTCGGGTGACGCCGGGCTCTCCCCACGGATCCAACGGCGGCTTCTGGAGCGGCTGTCGGAGCCGGAACCCGTGGGCGCCGGGGAGCCGCCCGACGACCTGACCGCGCGGGAGACGGAGGTGCTCGTCCTGATCGCCGAGGGCATGTCGAACCACGAGATCGCCCGCGCGCTGCACGTCTCCACGGCGACGGTGAAGACACACATCAACAACCTCTTCGCGAAGGCCGGCCTCAAGGACCGTGCCCAGGCCGTCCGCTACGCCTATGACCACGGGCTCGTCACGCCACCGGGGCGTGCTCGTACCTGACGAAGCTTCACCTGATGGGGTGAAGAGCACCGGGAGAAGTGTCTCGGAACCACACGATCTGCCCATCCTTGGGCACGCGGCCGAACAGCGCTGCGGACAAGGAGAGTTCGGTGGAGATGCGCGACGGGCCCGATGTCGAGCAGGGCCGGATCGTCCCGGACCGGCGCAGGGCCGGTGATCCGAAAGACCCCTGGCACGACTCGCCCGCCTCCGGGTGGGGCGAGCCGGACGGTACGGGCGCGTCGGCAGCCGTGGTGGCGCCGAGGGGTGCCGCCGGGCAGCGGAGTGCGAGCGAGAGCGCTGCCGACATCTACCTGGAGGTCCAACGCAGCGATGCCTTCCAGGAGGTACGCAGCCGATATCGGAGGTTCGTCTTCCCGACGGTCGCCCTCTTCTTCACCTGGTACGTGGCGTACGTCGTGACCGCGACGGCGGCGCCCGGGCTGATGGCGCACCCCGTCGTGGGGGCGGTGAATGTGGGGCTGCTGGCCGGTCTCGGACAGTTCGGCACAACGTTCCTGCTGACCTGGGCGTACGCCCGGCACGCACGGCTGCGCAGGGACCGCGCGGCGCTCGATCTGCGGTGGTCCGTCTTCGAGCAGGAGCGGGAGCAGGGCCGCGAGGTGGAGCGGCGGCGGGAGCGCGGCGTGGTGCCCGAGCAGGGAGGCGAGCGATGACCGGCGATCACCAGACACTCGCCCTGCTGCTGTTCGGTGCCTTCGTGGCCGTCACGCTGGCGATCACGACGTGGGCGAGCCGTGACCGGCACGGTACGGCTGAGGAGTTCTATGTCGGCGGGCGGCTCTTCTCCCCGATGGAGAACGGTTTCGCCATCGCCGGTGACTACATGTCGGCCGCCTCCTTCCTCGGTATCGCGGGACTGATCGCGCTCTTCGGGTACGACGGGCTGCTCTACTCGGTCGGCTTCCTGGTCGCATGGCTCGTCGTGCTGTTCCTGGTGGCCGAACTGGTCCGCAATTGCGGCCGGTTCACGCTCGCGGACGTCGTCGCCTCGCGGATGAGGGAGCGGCCGGTGCGGATCGCGGCGGGAACTTCCTCGGTGACCGTCTCCGTTCTCTATCTGGTGGCGCAGATGGTGGGGGCGGGCTCGCTGGTCGCGCTCCTGCTCGGCGGGACGAGCGGCGCGGCGCAGACCTGGACGGTGGTCGGCGTCGGCGCGCTCATGGTGATCTACGTGTCGTTGGGAGGGATGCGGGCCACCACCTGGATCCAGATCGTGAAGGCGGTCCTGCTGATGGGGGGCACGGTCGCGCTGACCGTGCTCGTCCTGGCGCGCTTCCACGGCGACTTCGGCCAGCTCCTGAGCACCGCAGCCGAGCGCAGCGGCCACGGAGAGCGGTTCCTGGCGCCCGGGCTGAAGTACGGCGGTGACTGGACCGCGCGGCTCGACTTCATCAGCCTCGGGCTCGCGCTCGTGCTCGGCACCGCGGGGCTGCCGCACATCCTGTCGCGTTTCTACACCGTGCCGACCGCACGGGCCGCGCGTCGGTCGGTCGTCTGGTCCATCGGCCTCATCGGCGGCTTCTACCTGATGACGATCGTGCTCGGCTTCGGGGCGGCCGCGCTCGTGGGCCCGGAGGCGGTGCGCGGTTCGAACGCCGCGGGGAACACGGCGGTTCCGCTGCTCGCGCTCGACCTGGGCGGCGGCGAGGGCTCCACGGGCGGCACGGTTCTGTTCGCGATCGTCGCCGCCGTCGCCTTCGCAACGATCCTGGCCGTGGTCGCCGGGGTCACCCTCGCGTCCTCCGCGTCGGTGGCGCACGACCTGTACGCCTCCTTGCGGCGGCCCGGCGCCGAGCCGCACAGTGAGGTGACCGTCGCGCGCGTCGCCGCGGCGGGAATCGGCGTGGTCGCGATCGGCCTCGGGTTGCTGGCCCGCGATCTCAACGTCGCGTTCCTGGTCGGCCTCGCCTTCGCGGTCGCCGCGTCCGCCAATCTGCCCGTGCTGCTCTACTCGCTGTTCTGGCGGAACTTCACCACGCGCGGGGCGGTGTGGTCGGTGTACGGGGGGCTGCTGCCCGCGCTGGCGCTGGTGGTGCTCTCGCCGGTGGTCTCCGGAGGGCCGCATTCCCTCTTCCCCGGGGTGGACTTCCAGTACTTCCCGCTGGAGAACCCGGGGCTCGTCTCCATCCCGCTGGGCTTCCTCGCGGGCTGGTTCGGCACGGTGACCTCGCGGGAGCCCGCGGACGAGGCCAAACACGCGGAGACGGAGGTGCGGTCGCTGACCGGCGCGGGAGCGGCGTGACGAGACCCTTCGGGGCGTCCCTCACGCCGTCCTAGGCGCCGGGCGACCACGCGTAACGATGCTCCGGGCGGCCCGTGTCGCCGTACCTGAGGCTGAGCCTGACCCGGCCCGTGCGCTCCAGGAGTTTCAGATAGCGCTGCGCCGTTTGCCGGCTCAACCGGGTCCGGTCGGCCAACTCCTGCGCGGAGAGCGGGCCTTCCGCCGCCATCAGCGCCCGGCGCACCAGCTCCGCGGTGGTGGGGGAGTGGCCCTTGGGCAGTTCCGTCGCCGGGGTCGCGGAGAGCGCGCCGAAGATCCGGTCGACCTCGGCCTGCTCGGCCTCACCCCCGCCGTCCCAGGTGCGGCGCAGCGTCGCATACGCGTCCAGCTTGGCGCGCAACCCCGCGTAGGAGAACGGCTTGACCAGGTACTGGAGTGCTCCGTGCCGCATTGCTGCCTGCACGGTGGCGACATCGCGGGCGGCGGTCACCATGATCACGTCGGTCTGGTGCCCGCGCTCACGCAACGTACGTACGACCGACAGACCCGTCCCGTCGGGCAGATAGTGGTCCAGCAGCACCAGATCGACGGGGGCGACATCGATGAGCCGCAGCGCCTCGGTGGCGCTGTGGGCCTTGGCCGCCACCCGGAAGCCGGGGATCTTCGCCACGTAAGCGGCGTTGACGTCCGCGACCCGGACATCGTCGTCCACGACGAGGACATCGATCACCGTGTCGTCTCCGTGCCCTCGATCAATGTTGACTCCTCCGTGGCGGCGAGCGCGGGTTCCGTGAGTGCTTCGGGCAGGATCACGGTGAACTCCGCGCCTCCATCGGGCGCTTCGTAGACCCGGGCGCTGCCGCCCTGCCGTTCGGCGAGCCTGCGCACCAGGGGGAGGCCGATTCCCCGCTTGCCGTGCGCCGGCGGCTCCTTAGTGGTCCAGCCCTCCGTGAAGATCGTCTCTCGCAGCTCGGCGGGCACTCCGGGGCCGGTGTCGCGCACCCGGAGGACGAGGGAGCGGCCTTCGGCGCGGGCGGCGACCTCCACGCGCGCGTGGGGGCTGCCCGCGCCCGCGGCGGCGTCGACCGCGTTGTCCACGAGATTCCCGACGATCGTGACGAGCCCGCCCGGGTCGATGAGCCGGTCGGGCAGCGCCGTGTCCCGGGGCACGGAGAGCGCGACCCCTCGTTCGGCGGCCACGGTCGCCTTGCCGACCAGTAGGGCCGCGAGCAGCGGATCGCGGATCTTCTCCGTGATCTGCTCGGCGGTCACGCGGTGGGCGCCGGCCACCTCGCCGACGAACTCGGCGGCCTCCTCGTACATCTCCAGTTCGAGCAGGCCGAGGAGGGTGTGCATGCGGTTGGCGTGTTCGTGGTCCTGGGCGCGCAGGGCGTCGATGAGGCCGCGGGTGGAGTCGAGTTCGCGGCCGAGCTGCTCCAGTTCCGTGCGGTCCCGCAGGGTGGCGACGGCGCCGCCGTCGTCGGTGGGCATGCGGTTGGCGAGCAGAACGCGCCGGCCGCGCACGGTCAGCAGGTCGGTGCCGGTGACGCGGCCGGCGAGTACGTCCGTCGTACGCCCTGGGCCGAGTGCGTCGTCGAGCGGCCGGCCGAGGGCCTCGGCACCGAGGCCCAGGAGGCGTTCCGCTTCGTCGTTGAGCAGCCGGATCCTGCCGCTCCGGTCCAGGGCGACGACCCCTTCGCGGATGCCGTGCAGCATCGCCTCACGCTCCGCGAGGAGCGCGGAGATGTCGGAGAAGGCCAGGTCGCGGGTCTGACGCTGCACCCTGCGCGAGATCACATACGCGGCGAGCGCGCCGACGGCGAGTGCCCCGCCCGCGTAGGCGAGCAGTCCGGGAATGGAGTGGATCAGGCGGGCCCGCACGCTGTCGTACGCGATGCCGACGGACACCGCGCCGACGATGACGCCCTCGGCGTCGCGCAGCGGCACCTTCCCGCGGGCCGAGCGGCCCAGGGTGCCGTTGTCGATCTCCATGACGTCGTGGCCGGCGAGGGCGTCGCTCGGGTCGGTGGAGACGACCTCGCCGATCTGGGTCCGGTCGGGGTGGGACCAGCGCACCCCGTCCTTGTTCATGATCACGACGTACTCGGCGCCGCTGGCCCGGCGGATCCGGTCGGCCTCACGTTGGACGGGCCCCGCGCCCGTGGGCGGCGAGGATCTCAGCTCCTCGGCGAGCCGTGGATGGGCGGCCGTCGTCTGGGCGATGGCCAGAGCGCGGCGCATCGCCTGGTCGTCCAGCTGGTCGCCGAGAGGGGCGAGGAAGAGCCCGGTGGCCAGTACGGCGACCCCGGCGGCGATCGCCAGCTGCATCAGCAGGACCTGCGAGAACACGCGTCGCGGCAGACCGAGACGGAGGCGTCGCGCGGACGGGGCGGGGCTCATGTGTACGAACGGTACGGCCGGTGGCGGGCTACGCCGAAGCCACTGTGGCAGGGATCTCGTCAACCACCGTGGTCCGGATCCGGCCACTCTCTGAGCGGCGGATCTCCGCGAGGCGGATCCCGACGGCCGCCGCGCGGTGCGTCCCCCGAGTCACTCCGGCGTGAACCCCGTAAGGGGACGTACCGCCACCACGTCCATCCGCGCCGGGGTCTTGAGAGCCGCGCCGCAGCTCTCCGGGCGGGGCGGCTGTGCGGGGCCCTGGGCCACGGTCACTTGCCACCGGCGTCCATCCCCGTGCGCCACGGTCACCTCCCAGCGCGGGGCGGCGCCGTCGGTCCCGGCGACGGTCAGGGCCCCTGCGGCGTCCTCGCCCGTCGATGCGCGTACGGCCAGTTCGGCTGCTTGCCCGGGCCGCTCCCAGGCGGAATTGCCTCGGCAGCCCTCGGTGACCACACGCTGCGCGCGGACCGCTTCGAGGATCTCCTTGACGGCGGGTGCCCCGATCCGGCCGTACGCGTAGCCGTACGGCAGCACCAGCAGCGTGGGGGAGAAGCGGTGGCCACCCAGATGAGTGATCTCCCACACTCCCTCTTCACCGGTGGCGGCCAGCTCGGCGGCGAGGGGCCGGCCTAGCAGGGCACAGCAGCGGTCCCGTTTGCCGTTGGTGCAGACGAGGGCCAGAGGGGCGCCCGTGTGCGGGGTGCCGAAGCCGCCGTGGTCCCCCGCGCCGAGAGCCGCGAAATCGAGGTCGAGCAGTTCCCTGGGGTCCTCCGTCACCCGGGAGCGCAGCCAGGTGCGGCCCGGGACGGTGTGCGCCACGTACACCTGCTGCCGCGTCGGCGTGTGGCAGTCCGCGTGGCGCTCGGGGCGGCGGATCAGGGCGATCCGCACGCCGGTGCCTTCGGCGGCCTTCTCCAGGGCGCGGCCGACCTCGGGGTCGAGACGGCTGGACGTCAGCGCCTTGGCGCCCCAGGGCCCCGGCTGTTCCACCAGGAGCCAGGTCCTGGCGGTGGCCGCGGTTCCCGCGAGGGGCTCGTCCAGGTCCCGCGAGGCGGTCGCGCACGTACTCACGCAGGCGAGCCTAACTTGCGTCCCCTGCCGCGGTGGATCAGGCCTCTTCGGAGAGGTCCGCCGACGAAGAAGATGGCATTGGCCGGGGCGGGCGCACGCCGACGTACTGGCCGCTGGGACGCATCCGCAGCGGCCGCTCGCCGTACTCCTCCAGGGCATGCGCGATCCAGCCCGCCGTACGGGCCACCGCGAAGATCGTCTCGCCCGCCTCCGCCGGCATCCCGGAGGAGGCGGTCAGGACGGCCAGGGCGAGGTCGACATTGGCCCGCAGGTCCGTGTGGCGGGCGGTGGTGGCCACCACGTCGCGGGCCGCGGCGAGGGCGGGGCCCGCCTTGGGCAGCACCTCCAGGAGGCCGAACAGCGCCTGCGCGCGCGGGTCCTCGCCGGGGTAGAGGCGGTGGCCGAGGCCGGGGACGCGGCGGCCCGCGCGCAGTTCGTCGGCCACCACGGGCGTCGCGCTGCCCCGGTCGAGCACGTCGAGGAGCATGCGGTGGGCGAGCCCGCTGGCCGCGCCGTGCAGCGGGCCCTCCAGGACGCCCAGCCCCGCCGACACCGCCGCGTAGGGGTGGGCTCGCGCCGAGGCGGCGACCCGCACGGCGAGCGTCGACGCGGCGAGGTCGTGGTCGACCAGCAGCGCGAGGGCGGTGTCCAGGGCGTGCAGGGCGGCCTCGTCGGGCCTGACGCCGCTCAGCCGGCCCCACAGCCGCCGGGCCAGCGGCCCTTCGTCCCGGTGGGTGGGCAGGATGGGCGGGAGCGCGGCGACGAGCGTGGGGATCAGCGTGCGCGCGGTACCGATGACCGCCTCTTCGGAGAGGTCGAAGCGGAGTGGGTCGGCGGCTCCGGCCGCGATGGCCGCCACGCGCAGCCGGTCCGCCGGTCCACTGTGCTCGGGCAGCGCGCTCACCGCGCGACGGGCCGCCGAGACGGTGTCGGCGGGGGCGGTGAAGCGGACGCCGGGGCTCAGGACGCCGGTCCACAGCCACTCGGCGACTTCCTCGTAGGAGTGCGTGAGCGCGAGCTCGGTGGCGTCCACACCTCGGAAGTAGTAGCGATCGCTGTCGATGAGCGTGATGCGGGTGCGTACGGAGAGTTCGTCGCCCGTGGTCGTGGCGGCGGGGGCCCGTCGGTTTCTGCGGGCCAGCGCCTCGACCTCCCCGGCGTCGAACGTGCTGCCCCGTGAGCCCGGCCCGCGTCGGCTGCTGAGCTGGCCGCGACTCACGTACGCGTACACGGTCTCGGGCTTCACGCCGAGCAACTCGGCGGCTTCTCTGGTGCTCAGCCGCCGTCGGCCGTCCTGCGCGGTTCCGTGATCCGTCATGGGCGACACCGTATCCGTATCCCGACATCTGGATGTCTGTATTGATCTAATCAATATTGACAACGTCTCAGTCAAGCATGGACAGTCGAATCAAGTCCAGGGAGGAAGTCGAGGAACAACATGCCGATCAATGGCTCCGCCGCCACCCCCACCGCACCGGTCGAGGTCCCACGAGGACTCGCGGGTGTCGTCGTCACCGAGACGGAACTCGGCGACGTGCGGGGATACGAAGGCTTCTACCACTACCGCCAGTACTCGGCCGTCGAGCTCGCGCAGAGCCGCAGCTTCGAGGACGTCTGGCACCTGATGTTCCACGGAGAGCTGCCGGACGCCGGACAGGCCGCCGCCTTCACCGCGCGGACCGCCTCACTGCGCCGTCTGCCCGAGGAGGTCCGCGAGGCGCTGCCCGCCATCGCCCGCGCCAGTGCGCTGTCGGGGCCGCTCTCCGGGCTGCGCACCGCCCTGTCGCTCTTCGGGGCGTCCAAGGGCTTCCGTCCGGTGTACGACATCGGCGAGGACCGTCGCCGCGCCGACGCCCTGGCCGCGTCCGCCGTCGTGCCGACGCTGCTCACCGCGTTGTACCGGCTCGGCCAGGGCCTCGAACCCGTGGAGCCGCGGGACGACCTGTCCTACGCCGCCAATTACCTCTACATGCTCACCGGTTCGGAACCGGACGCCGGCCGGGCGCGGGCCATCGAGCAGTACTTGATCTCAACCATTGACCATGGGTTCAACGCCTCGACGTTCACTGCCCGGGTCATCACGTCCACCGGCGCCGATGTGGCGGCCTGCCTGGTGGGCGCGGTCGGGGCGCTGTCGGGGCCGTTGCACGGAGGGGCGCCGAGCCGGGCCCTGGACACCCTCGACGCGATCGGGAGCCGTGACCGCATCGACGGATGGATCCGCGAGCGGGTCCTCGCCGGGGACCGCATCATGGGCTTCGGGCACCCCGTCTACCGCACCGAGGACCCCCGCTCACGCATGCTGCGGGACATCGCACGGCAATTCGGCGGCGACATGGTGGAGTTCGCGATCGAGGTCGAGCGGCACGTCGAGGCGATCCTGGCGGAGCTGAAGCCGGGACGTGAGTTGCACACGAACGTGGAGTTCTACGCCGGGGTCGTCATGGAGCTGTGCGGGTTGCCGCGCGAAATGTTCACCCCGACGTTCGCCTCGGCGCGAGTGGTGGGCTGGAGCGCCAACATCCTGGAGCAGGCGCGGGATTCGAAGATCATTCGGCCCGCGGCCCGCTATGTGGGCCCGCCCGCACCCCAGCCGGTGCCGACAGCCGACTGACGATGCGCGAGCCGTAGGAACTGCAAGCCCCGCGAGCCCCGCAAGCGCCACAAGGACCGGGGCGCCCTGTCAGACGCGTGTCCCCCGCGCGCCGCTGGCAGTCGTTCACTTCGCGGCATGTCCCGGCAGCCCTATCCTGGGGCGATCGTCACTTTCCACACGGGATCCGGCGAGGCCCGCATTCCGGCGGAGAGGACCCGAGGTCCGGTTTTCGCCCGGCGGGTCGCCCCGCCGCGATCCGTACGCACGCCGGTATGAGGGGCCCACGGTTGAACACGCAGCAGATCCCGGTCATCGTTCTCGCCGGATTCCTCGGTTCCGGCAAGACCACCCTGCTCAACCATCTCCTGCACCGCAGCGGTGGCAGCCGGATCGGGGCGATCGTCAATGACTTCGGTTCGATCGAGATCGACGCGATGTCGGTCGCGGGGCAGCTCGGCGACTCGACCGTCTCGCTCGGCAACGGCTGTCTGTGCTGTGCCGTGGACGCGAGCGAGCTGGACGAGTACCTGGAGCGGCTCGCCCGGCCCTCCGCCGGGATCGACGTCATCGTCATCGAGGCGAGCGGGCTCGCCGAGCCGCAGGAGCTGGTGAAGATGCTGCTCGCCAGCGAGAACCCCCGCATCGTGTACGGGGGGCTGGTCGAGGTCGTCGACGCCGCCGAGTTCGACGCCAACAGGCAGCGGCATCCCGAACTCGACCGGCATCTGGGCATCGCCGATCTCGTCGTGGTCAACAAGGCCGACCGGGTGCCCCCGGCGGAGCAGGAGCGCGTCCTCGGCGTCGTGCGCGGCCTCGCCGGGCGGGCGGCCGTCGTCGCCGCTTCCTTCGGGCGGGTCGACGTGGAGCTGTTCTTCGACCGGGCGCCCGTGGGGGAGCGGGTCGGCCAACTCTCCTTCGACGATCTGCGGGACGATTCCGACGATCTGCCGGACGACGCCGCCGACCCCGAAGGCCACGCGGACTCCGGGGACGCCTGCGGGCACCACGACCACCTGCACTCCGCCTACGAGAGCCTCGCCTTCAGCTCCGAGGTGCCCCTGGGGCCGCGTCCCTTGATGGCCCTGCTCGACAGCCGGCCCGAAGGGCTCTACCGCATCAAGGGGTACGTCGATTTCGGCGCCGCCGACCCGCGCAACCGGTACGAGGTGCACGCCGTTGGGCGGTTCCTGCGCTTCTATCCGCAGCCGTGGGCTCCGGGCGAGCCGCGGCTGACCCAGCTGGTGCTCATCGGGTCGGGCATCGACGTACCGGCCCTGGAGGAGGAGCTGGAGGCCTGTCGGGCGTACGCCCCGCAGGCCGACGAGCAGGCCATGTGGGGCGTACTGCGCTACGTACAGGAACCGGACGCCGACCACCCGCAGGCCGCGGACCCGGACACCGCGAGGCCCGAAGCCGAAGACCCGCACGCCGCGGACCCGTATGCCGCGGACCCGCATGCCGAAGACCCGTATGCCGCGGACCCGCATGGCGAAGACCCGTATGCCGCAGAACCGGACGTCGAGGATCTCGGCGCCGGGCCCACGGCCTGAACCCGCGGCTACACCGGTCCCGCGACCGCCGCCACCGGCTTCGCGAGCGAGACGCCCGAGCCGTCGCGGCGCGGGTCCATCTCGGGCAGCTCGGCCGGCATGCCGTTGCGCTGGGCCGCGTGCGGTGGCGTCGGGCCCGCCCACGCGAAGCTCAGGCAGTCCTCGCCCTTCAGGAACCGCTGGACGCGCACGCCGCCCGTGGCGCGGCCCTTGCGCGGGTACTGGTCGAACGGCGTCAGCTTGGCCGTCGTCTGCACCGAGTCGTCGAGGGTGCCGCGCGAGCCCGCCACCGTGAACACGACCGCTTCCGTCGCCGGGTCCACCGCGGTGAAGGAGATGACCTTCGCCCCCGCCGCGAGCTTGATGCCCGTCATGCCGCCGGCGGGACGGCCCTGCGGACGCACCTGGGAGGCCTGGTAGCGCAGCAGCTGGGCGTCGTCCGTGATGAAGACCAGGTCCTCCTCGCCGGTGCGCAGCTCGGCCGCGCCGACGATCCGGTCACCGTCCTTGAGGGTGATGACCTCCAGCTCCTCCTTGTTGGACGGATAGTCGGGCACCACCCGCTTGACCACGCCCTGCGCGGTGCCGAGCGCGAGTCCCGGCGACGACTCGTCGAGCGTCATCAGGCAGATCAGCTTCTCGTCCCCGCTCAGGGGCAGCAGTTCCGAGACGGGCGCCCCACCGGAGAGATTGGGCGCGCCCATCGTCTCCGGCAGCTGCGGGAGGTCCACCACGGACAGGCGCAGCAGCCTTCCGTGGGACGTGACGGCACCCACCTCGCCGCGCGCCGTGGCCGGCACCGCCGAGACGATCGCGTCGTGCTTGACGCGCTTGGTCTCGCCGTCCGAGAACGGCTCGCCGTTGGCCGTGCGGGCCAGCAGGCCCGTCGACGACAGGAGCACGCGGCACGGGTCGTCCGCCACCTGGAGCGAGACCGTCGCGGCCGGGGAGCCCGCCGACTCCAGGAGAACCGTCCGCCGGTCGGTACCGAACTTCTTGGCGACGGCGGCCAGTTCCGAGGAGACCAGCTTGCGCAGCTCGGCGTCCGACTCCAGGATGCCGGTCAGCTCGTCGATCTCGCCGTTGAGCTTGTCGCGCTCGGACTCCAGCTCGATGCGGTCGAACTTGGTCAGCCGGCGCAGCGGCGTGTCCAGGATGTACTGCGTCTGGATGTCGCTCAGCGAGAAGTGCTCGATCAGCCGCTCCTTGGCCTGCGCGGAGTTGTCGCTGGAGCGGATGAGGCGGATGACCTCGTCGATGTCGAGGAGGGCCACCAACAGGCCCTCGACCAGGTGCAGGCGGTCGCGCTTCTTGCCGCGGCGGAACTCGCTGCGGCGGCGCACCACGTCGAACCGGTGGTCGAGATAGACCTCCAGGAGTTCCTTGAGGCCGAGGGTGAGCGGCTGGCCGTCCACCAGCGCGACGTTGTTGATGCCGAAGGACTCCTCCATCGGCGTCAGCTTGTACAGCTGCTCGAGGACGGCCTCCGGGACGAAGCCGTTCTTGATCTCGATGACCAGGCGGAGGCCGTGCGAGCGGTCGGTGAGGTCCTTGACGTCGGCGATGCCCTGGAGCTTCTTGGCGCCGACCAGGTCCTTGATCTTGGAGATGACCTTCTCGGGGCCCACGGAGAAGGGCAGTTCGGTGACGACGAGGCCCTTGCGGCGCGCCGTCACGTTCTCCACGGCGACCGTGGCGCGGATCTTGAAGGAGCCGCGGCCCGAGGCGTAGGCGTCCTTGATGCCCGTCAGGCCGACGATCTTGCCGCCCGTGGGCAGGTCGGGACCCGGCACGAACTTCATCAGCGTCTCGAGGTCGGCCCCCGGGTGCTTGATCAGGTGCCGGGCCGCGGCGATGACCTCGCCGAGGTTGTGCGGCGGCATGTTCGTCGCCATGCCGACCGCGATGCCCGAGGCGCCGTTGACCAGGAGGTTCGGGTAGGCCGCCGGGAGGGCGGTGGGCTCCATCTCCTGGCCGTCGTAGTTCGGCTCGAAGTCGACGGTGTTCTCGTCGATCGACTCCGTCATCAGGGAGGTGGCGTCGGCCATCTTGCACTCGGTGTACCGCATGGCGGCCGGCGGGTCGTCGTTGCCGAGCGAGCCGAAGTTGCCGTGGCCGTCCACCAGCGGGAGGCGCATGGAGAAGGGCTGGGCCATGCGCACCAGCGCGTCATAGATCGACGCGTCGCCGTGGGGGTGCAGCTTGCCCATGACCTCGCCGACCACGCGGGCGCACTTCACATAGCCGCGGTCGGGGCGCAGACCCATCTCGTTCATCTGATAGACGATCCTGCGGTGCACCGGCTTCATGCCGTCGCGGGCGTCCGGCAGGGCCCGGGAGTAGATGACCGAATACGCGTACTCGAGGAAGGAGCCCTGCATCTCGTCGACGACGTCGATGTCGAGGATCCGCTCCTCGAACGAGTCGTCGGGCGGCGGGGTCTTCGTGCTGCGGCGGGCCATCGCTGCTGCGGCTCCTTCACCAACAAGTGCGGGTTCTGACGCCGACCATTGTGGACCGTCCCACTGACAACGCCGACCACGACCCGTGCGGCGGCGACGTCACGGCCGGGACTACGCCCTGAGCGGACCGGGAACGTCGTCAGGTGTCAGCACGCTTGCATACAGTGGCAGGACTGGCAGCAACGGTTCTGATCCAGCGAAGATCCAGCGATCGAAGGGACGTACATGCCCATGGGTCACACGGCCACAGCCGAGGCCGGCTCCGGCGGCCTGACAGCGACCGAGCACCGGCTGGCCAACGGCCTGCGCGTGGTGCTCTCCGAGGACCACCTGACCCCGGTCGCCGCCGTCTGCCTCTGGTACGACGTCGGCTCCCGCCACGAGGTCAAGGGGCGTACCGGCCTGGCTCACCTCTTCGAGCACCTGATGTTCCAGGGCTCGCAGCAGGTGCCGGGGAACGGACACTTCGAGCTGGTCCAGGGAGCGGGCGGCTCGCTCAACGGCACGACGAGCTTCGAGCGCACCAACTACTTCGAGACGATGCCCGCCCACCAGCTGGAGCTGGCCCTGTGGCTCGAGGCCGACCGGATGGGCTCGCTGCTCTCCGCGCTCGACGAGGAGTCCATGGAGAACCAGCGCGACGTCGTCAAGAACGAGCGCCGGCAGCGCTACGACAACGTCCCGTACGGCACCGCCTTCGAGAAGCTGACCGCCCTCTCCTACCCGGAGGGCCACCCCTACCACCACACGCCGATCGGCTCCATGGCCGACCTGGACGCGGCCACGCTGGAGGACGCGCGCGCGTTCTTCCGTACGTACTACGCGCCCAACAACGCGGTCCTCTCGGTCGTCGGCGACATCGACCCCGAGCAGACGCTCGCCTGGATCGAGAAGTACTTCGGGTCGATTCCCTCGCACGACGGCAAGCAGCCGCCGCGCGACGGCTCCCTGCCCGAGCGCATCGGGCGGGAGCTGCGCGAGGTCGTCGAGGAGGACGTCCCGGCCCGCGCCCTGATGGCCGCCTACCGCCTGCCCGAGGACGGCACGCGCGCGTGCGACGCCGCCGACCTCGCGCTGACCGTCCTCGGCAGCGGCGAGTCCTCCCGGCTCTACAACCGGCTCGTGCGCCGCGACCGCACCGCCGTCGCCGCGGGCTTCGGGCTGCTGCGCCTGGCCGGTGCCCCCTCGCTCGGCTGGCTGGACGTGAAGACCTCCGGCGACGTCGAGGTCCCGGTCATCGAGGCCGCCGTCGACGAGGAGCTCGCCCGCTTCGCCGCGGAGGGCCCCACCCCGGAGGAGATGGAGCGCGCCCAGGCACAGCTGGAGCGCGAGTGGCTCGACCGGCTCGGCACGGTCGCCGGCCGCGCGGACGAACTGTGCCGGTACGCGGTCCTGTTCGGCGACCCGCAGCTCGCCCTCACCGCCGTCCAGCGCGTCCTCGACGTCACCGCCGAGGAGGTCCAGGAGGTCGCCAAGGCCCGCCTGCGCCCCGACAACCGCGCGGTGCTCGTCTACGAACCCGTGGCCACCGCGGACGGGCCGGCCGAGGACGCCATGGAAGAGGACGCCGAAGAAGAGGAGGCGGCGAAGTGAGCGAGGCCGCGACGATGCAGTTCCACCCGCAGCCCCAGGCCGGCACGGCCAAGCCGTGGGCCTTCCCCGCCCCCGAGCGAGGCGCCCTGCCCAACGGCCTCACGGTGCTGCGCTGTGACCGCCCCGGCCAGCAGGTCGTCGCCGTGGAGGTGCACCTGGAGGCGCCCCTGGACGCCGAGCCCGAGGGGCTCGACGGCGTCGCCACGATCATGGCGAGGGCCTTCAACGAAGGCACCGACAAGCACTCCGCCGAGGAGTTCGCCGCCGAGCTCGACCGCTGCGGTGGCACGATGGACGCGCACGCCGACCACCCCGGCGTCCGGGTCTCCCTCGAAGTCCCGGTCTCCCGCCTCCCGAAGGCGCTCGGCCTGCTCTCGGACGCCCTGCGCGCCCCCGCCTTCGCGGACAGCGAGATCGAGCGCCTCGTGCGCAACCGCCTGGACGAGATCCCGCACGAGGCCGCCAACCCGGCGCGCCGCGCCGCCAAGGAACTCTCCCGGCAGCTCTTCCCGGCCGGCACGCGCATGTCCCGGCCCCGCCAGGGCACCGAGGAGACGGTCAGCGCCATCGACTCGGCGGCCGTACGCGCCTTCTACGAGAAGCACGTCCGCCCCGCGACGGCCACCCTGGTGATCGTCGGCGACCTCACGGGCACCGATCTGGACGCCGTGCTCGCGGACACCGTCGGCACCTGGACGGGCGGCACGGCGGAGCCCCGCCCCAGCCTTCCGATCACCGCCGACGACACGGGCCGCGTCGTCATCGTGGACCGCCCCGGAGCCGTCCAGACGCAGCTCCTGATCGGCCGCATCGGCCCGGACCGGCACGACCGGGTCTGGCCGGCCCAGGTCCTCGGCACCTACTGCCTCGGCGGCACCCTCACCTCCCGGCTGGACCGCGTCCTGCGCGAGGAGAAGGGATACACCTACGGAGTGCGGGCGTTCAGCCAGGTCCTGCGGTCCGCTCCGGACGGCACGGGCGCCGCGATGCTCGCCATCAGCGGATCGGTCGACACCGCCTCCACGGGCCCCGCGCTCGACGACCTGTGGAAGGTCCTGCGCACGCTCGCCGCGGAGGGCCTGACGGACGCGGAGCGCGACGTGGCGGTGCAGAACCTCGTGGGTGTGGCCCCGCTCAAGTACGAGATGGCCGCCTCCGTCGCCGCGACGCTCGCCGACCAGGTCGAGCAGAACCTGCCGGACGACTTCCAGGCACAGCTGTACCGGCGGTTGGCCGCCACCGGCACCGTGGAGGCCACCGCGGCCGTCGTGAGCGCCTTCCCTGAGGACCACCTGGTGACGATCCTCGTCGGCGACGCCGCGCAGATCGAGGAGCCCGTCAGGGCGCTCGGCATCGGCGAGGTGAGCGTGGTCAGCGGCTGAACGACAGGTTGCGGCTGAACGAGAGGTTGCGGCTGAACCAGAGGCTGTGGCTGACCAGAGGTTGTGGCCGAATGTGAGCCGCGGCTGAGCGGGAATCAGCGCGTTTCGAGGCCCCGGTGACCGGTTCGGTCGCCGGGGCCTCATATGTCCGCCTTTGTGTGGCGGTTGCCCGTCTGCCGTGTGGCGTGCGCAACAAAAGTGTCGATCCGTTTGTCGATTGAAAGAGGGGGCGCTTAGCTTCGATCCGGCTGTCCGTCACACACCACGTCGCACCCGCGGCACCGGGCAGTCATCGCCGAGTCCCCGTACGGCGCGAGCCAGGGGAGCCGGGGACCCACAGTCCCTTGGGGTGAATCGGGCACCTTGCCGTCAGGTGAGGGGCTCGTAGGAGACCTTCCTGCTCCGAACCCGTCAGCTAACCCGGTAGGCGAGAAGGAAGGAAAGGATCAGCCGCTTCATGGCGTTCACCCGTGCCACCGGGAAGCACCGTCGTCCCAGCCGCCTCACCCGCACGACCGCGAACGTCGCGGGCGTCGCCGCGCTGACCACCACCGGCGTCATCGGCGGCATGGCCGCTCCGGCGCTCGCCGCCGTCGACGAAGGGGCCGTGGAGCACACCGGCCTCACCCAGGCGATCTCCGTGGGCGGTTCGCTCGCCGAGACCATCGACGCCCAGGCCGCCGCGCAGCGCCAGGCGGCCGAGGACGCCGCCGCCGCCAAGCTGGCCGAAGCGGCCGCCAAGAAGAAGGCCGCCGAGGACAAGCGCAAGGCCGAGGCCGAGGCCAAGGTGAAGGCCAAGGAGGAGCGCGAGGCCAAGGAGCGCGCCGCCCGCGCGGCCGAGCGCAAGCGCCTGAACGCCTACGTCTCCCCGATCTCCGGCTCGTACGTCTCCACGGGCTACCAGACCGGTGGCGCCATGTGGTCCTCCGGCAGCCACACCGGCGTCGACTTCCACGCCGCTTCCGGCACCCCGGTCCACGCGGTCGGCGCGGGCACCGTCGTCGAGGCCGGCTGGGGCGGCGCGTACGGCAACAACGTCGTCATCAAGATGAACGACGGCACGTACACCCAGTACGGCCACATGTCCTCGCTCGGTGTCACCGTCGGTCAGACGGTCACCCCGGGCCAGCAGATAGGCCTCTCGGGCTCCACCGGCAACTCCAGTGGCCCGCACCTCCACTTCGAGGCCCGCACCGGCCCCGAGTACGGCTCGGACATCGACCCCGTGGCGTACCTGCGCTCGCACGGCGTCAACGTCTGACCTCCCGGCACACCGAAGGCCCCGGCTCCTGCGAGCCGGGGCCTTCGCGCTTTTCCGGTCCTTCCGCGCTTGGCCAAAAGATATCCATGGATTGCGGCCCGCCGTCGGTAATTCCGGCACTCTGCAATAGAGTTGCCGAACGAGCGTCGGTCGACCGCGTTTCGCGGGGATTAAGGCGGAGGTCCGGTCATGCGTATTCCCGCGCATTCGGTGTGCACGGCCATCCGGGACGACATTGTCTCCGGTGTCCATGAAAGGGGCGGCCGGCTCACCGAGGAGCTTCTGGCCCGCCGCTACGGCGTCTCGCGCGTTCCGGTGCGCGAGGCACTGCGCACCCTGGAGGCCGAGGGGTTCGTCGTCACGCGCCGACACGCTGGCGCCTGCGTCGCCGAGCCCACGGAGCAGGAGGCGGCCGACCTCCTGGAACTGCGCATGCTGCTCGAACCGCTCGCGGCCGCCCGCGCGGCCCGGCGCCGCACCGAGGCGCACCTCAAGGTCCTGCGCGGCCTCGTCAGGCTCGGCCAGGAGCGCGCGCGGCGGGGGCAAGGGGAGGATCTGCGGTCACTGAGCGGCTGGTTCCACGAGACGCTCGCCCAGGCCTCCGTCAGCCCCGGCCTCATCGCGCTGCTCGCCCAGCTCCGGCACAAGATCGCCTGGATGTACGTGGTGGAGCCGCCGGCGGCGCCGTTCGACGCGTGGGCGCAGCGCGCGGCGATCGTGGACGCGGTGGGCCGCGGGGACGGCGAGCGGGCCAGGGCGCTCACCTGCGACCACATGGAGCGGACCGCGGGCGCGCACCGATTGCGCCGTTCGGCGAGCGCGGGCCGTGTGAGGGAGCCGCAACATCCCGTCAACACGGTGAGCCTTCGGAATTAACGCGCGTGCCGTATACAAGTCGTAGGGCGCCTTTACTCGGGGCGGCGCTATTCGGGGACATCTACTCGGGGCGGCGCTATTCGGGGACATCAATTCTGCGTGAATTTTGGAACGCGGGGCACGCGCCGCACGCGCCGGATCACACCGAACCGCGCCGGATTTCCTTTAAGAGCTCGTCACACGATTACGAACCGGGCTTCTTGGGCGTGTCCACGCATACGCGGGTCGTTGGTGGTGCGCGCCCCGAAGGCGCGGTGTCCTTCGGGGCGCGGGGCAGGGGTTCGGGTTCAGGCGTTGTAGCCGCCGTGGGCGTCCAGCACTGCGCCCGTGACGTACGACGCGGCGGGGCTCGCCAGGAAGGCGATCGCCGCGGCGATTTCGTCGGGGTGCCCCATGCGTTGCAGGGACAGCGAGCTGACCAGGGCCTTGAGGGTCTCGGGGTCCGGCGGTTGCATGCCGCCCTCCATCAGTCCGGCCTCCACGACGTTGGCCGTGATGTTCCGGGGCCCGAGGTCGCGTGCGACGCCCATGGTGTACCTCTCGATCCCGGACTTGGTCGCCGCGTAGTCGGCAAGGCCGGGGGCGCCGACCCGGGAGCCCAGTCCGGAACTCACCGTGATGATGCGACCGCCCGTACGCAGCACTCGGGAGGCGGCCCGGATGACGGCGATCACGCCGAGGTAGTTGGTGGCGTGCATCCGGTCCAGTGCGGTGGTGTCGGCATCGGGGTCGTCCACCGTGCCGGCCACGGAGATCGCCGCGTTGTTGACGAGGATGTCCAGGCCGCCGAAGTGCGCGATCACGTCGTCGATCAGCGCTGGCGCCCGGCTCGTGTCCGCCTGGTCGGACTGGAAGGCGACGGCCTTGGCTCCCTTGGCGTGCACCTCGTCGACGACGGCCTGCGCCCGTTTCTCGGAGCTGACGTAGGTGAAGGCGACGTCGGCGCCCTGCTCGGCCAACAGTCGTACGGTCGCGGCTCCCAGTCCGCGCGACCCCCCGGTGACCAGGGCGACTTTGCCCGTGAGTGGTTTGCTCATTCTTCTCACCTCGTTGATTGACCCTTCCCGGCAGTCGCAACGTTAATTGTTACGACAGGCTGTTGCAACCTTCACTGTTACGACTGCGGGTAACATGGAGCGTCGCGACCGAGAGGAGGAGTCCATGAGCGCCAACAGCAGGCTGACCATCGCCGCCCACGCGCTGGTCTGGATCGGCCTCTACCAGCGCCAGGGCCATGAGGTCGCGACCTCCGAGCAGATCGCGACCAGCGCGAAGACCAATCCGGTGGTGATCAGACGGCTGCTCGGCGAGCTGCGCGGGGCCGGGCTCGTGGAGTCCCGGCGGGGCGTGGGCGCGGGCTGGTCGCTGGCGCGCGAGCTGGAGTCGATGACCCTGCTCGACGTGTACGAGGCAGTGGAACCCGGCCCGCTGTTCGCAATGCACCGCACCACCCCGGACCAGGGATGCGTGGTGGGCCACGGCATCCAGCCGGCGATGCGCAGCGTCTACGAGGGCATCGAGGAGACCCTGAGGCACGAGCTGGCCCGCGTCACGCTCGCGAACGTACTCCGGGACGTACTCGCGGCACCTCGCTAGCCTCCCCGTTGCGCCCTGACATCACCAAGGCCCCCATCCATGCCCAGGCCGACGAACAGCCATCTGCTGGAGACGCCTCAAGAAGGCCCATCCACGATCGCGTTACGAGCTCTAAGGGCCGCCCTGAACAAGGCGAAGGGCCCGCCCCGTGTTCCGGAGCGGACCCTTCAAAGTGCTGCGCGATCAAAGGCGCTGTGTGGCTCAGACCGTCTCCGGAAGCTCCTCGAGGCCCTCCGCGACCAGCTTCGCCAGACGGTCCAGGGCGGCATCCGCACCCTCGGCGTCGGAGGCGAGGACGATCTCCTCGCCGCCCTGGGCGCCGAGACCGAGCACCGCGAGCATCGAGCCGGCGTTGACCGGGTTGCCGTCGGCCTTGGCGATCGTCACGGGGACGCCGGCGGCCGTGGCCGCGCGGACGAAGATGGAGGCGGGTCGGGCGTGAAGGCCCTCGGCCCAGCCGACGTTGACGCGGCGCTCAGCCATGTGTTGCTGCCCTTCCAGGTGTCTCACACTTGTCTAGACCATTGTCGCATGCCGTCGCGGGTGCTCCGTCGGCCGGACGCCGGTCCTCCTCGACCGTACCCGGACCGGGCGGCCCCGCGACCCGTACGCTGGCCCCATGCAGACCCCGTCGGATCAGCAGGATCGGCATCGGCAGGACCGGCACGACTACCCGTCGCACTGGGAAGCCGACGTGGTGCTGCGCGACGGGGGCACCGCGCGGATCAGGCCCATCACGGTCGAGGACGCGGACCGCCTGGTCAGCTTCTACGAACAGGTGTCCGACGAGTCGAAGTACTACCGCTTCTTCGCGCCCTACCCCCGGCTGTCCGCCAAGGACGTGCGCCGCTTCACCCACCACGACCAGGTGGACCGGGTGGGACTCGCGGCCACGGTGGGCGGCGAATTCATCGCGACGGTGCGCTACGACCGCATCGACGAGCGCGGCATGGCCGCCAGTGCGCCGGCCGACGAGGCCGAGGTCGCCTTCCTCGTGCAGGACGCCCACCAGGGCCGTGGCGTGGCCTCCACGCTCCTCGAACACATCGCGGCGGTCGCGCGGGAGCGGGGCATCCGCCGGTTCGCCGCCGAGGTGCTGCCCGCCAACACCAAGATGATCAAAGTCTTCACGGACGCGGGCTACCGGCAAAAGCGCAGCTTCGAGGACGGTGTCGTCCGCCTGGAGTTCGACCTGGAGCCGACCGACCGCTCCCTGGCCGTGCAACGCGCCCGCGAACAGCGCGCCGAGGGGCGCTCGGTGCAGCGGCTGCTGACGCCGGGGTCGGTCGCGGTGATCGGCGTGGGGCGCACCCCCGGCGGCGTCGGCCGCAGCGTGCTGCGCAACCTCCGGGAGGGCGGATTCACCGGGCGCCTGTACGCGGTGAACAGCGCCTTCGACGAGGGCACGGAGATCGACGGCGTCCCCGCGCACCGCTCCGTGACAGCCATCGAGGAGTCCGTGGATCTCGCGGTGATCGCCGTGCCCGCGGAGAAGGTGGCCCACGTCGTCGCCGACTGCGGCGAGCGCGGCGTGCGCGGCCTGGTGGTGCTCTCCGCCGGGTACGGCGAGAGCGGCCCCGAAGGGCGTGCGCGCCAGCGGGAACTGGTGCGCCAGGCGCGCTCGTACGGCATGCGCATCATCGGCCCCAACGCCTTCGGCGTGATCAACACCTCGCCCCGGACCAGGCTCAACGCCTCGCTCGCCCCGGAGCACCCCGCGCGCGGGCGCATCGGTCTGTTCACCCAGTCCGGCGCCATCGGCATCGCGCTGCTGTCCGGGCTGCACCGGCGGGGCGCGGGCCTGTCCACGTTCGTCGGCTCCGGCAACCGCGCCGACGTGTCCGGCAACGACCTCCTCCAGTACTGGTACGAGGACCCCGACACCGACGTCGCGCTGATGTACCTGGAGACCATCGGCAACCCGCGCAAGTTCACCCGCCTCGCGCGCCGGGCCGCGACCGCGAAGCCGCTCGTCGTGGTCCAGGGCGCCCGGCACAGCGGGATCGCGCCCACGGGGCACGCGGTACAGGCCACGCGTCTCCCGCACGCCACGGTGTCCGCCCTGCTGCGCCAGGCGGGGGTGATCCGCGTGGACACCGTCACCGAGATGGTCGACGCGGGGCTGCTGCTCGCCGGGCAGCCGCTGCCGGCCGGGCCCCGGGTCGGCATCCTCGGCAACTCCGAGTCGCTGGGGCTTCTCACGTACGACGCGTGCGTCGCCGACGGACTGCGGCCGCTGCCGCCGCGCGACCTCACGACCGGCGCCGCGCCGGCCGACTTCCGCGCCGCTCTCACTGAGGCGCTGTCGGACGAGGGCTGCGACGCGGTCATCGTCAACGCGATCCCCTGGGTGCGCGAGGACGGGGTGGCCGCCGACCCGGAGACGCTGGCCACGGAACTGCGCGCGGCGGCCGCGGGGTGTCCCGCGAAGCCGGTCGCCGTCGTCCACGTGGAGCTGGGCGGCCTCGCCGAGGCGCTGTCCGCCGCCACAAGCACCGGGCCCGACGCCCCGCCGAAGCCGCCGACGGACGCCACGGACACCCCCCGCCGCCCGCCCACGGCGACAAACGGACCGGAGGCCCCCGCAGCCCCTATGCGGGCCACAGGAACCACCGCGCAGGCCACCACGGCCACCACCCCGGCTCCCGCAACCACCGCGCAGGCCGCTGCGGCCACGACGCAGGTCACAGGAGTCACGACGCAGGCCCCCACAGCCACCCCGCAGGCCACCGCCGCCCCCACAGCCACCCCGCAGGCCACCGCCGCCCCCACAGCCACCGCCCAGGCCACCGCCCCCGCCCCCGCCGCTGAGGCCACCGCCACCGCCACCGCCCCCGACCAGTACCGCATCCCCGCCTACCCCGCCGCCGAGCGAGCCGTCCGGGCTCTCGCCGAAGCCGTCAAGTACGCGCAGTGGCGCCGCGAGGCCGCCGAGCCCGGCAAGGTGCACGAGTACGACGACATCGACGAGAGCGGCGCCGCCGACCGCATCGCGGCGCTGCTGGCCAAGGACGACGACCCGCGTGGCGCCACCCTCGCCCAGGCCGACGCCCACGAACTGCTCAGGCACTACGGCATCCGCGTACGCCGTGCGCTGCCCGCCCCCGACCCGGACGCGGCGGCGCACGCCGCGCGCACCCTCGGCTACCCCGTGGCCCTGAAGACCACGGCCCCGCACCTGCGCCACCGCGCCGACCTCGGCGGAGTGCGGCTCGACCTCGCCGACGAGGAGCAATTGCGCCGCTCCTACCAGGAGTTGACCGACGCCTTCGGCAAGCCCGCCGAGCTGCGCCCCGTGGTCCAGGGGATGGCGCCGCGCGGAGTCGACACCGTCGTCCGCGCCGTCATCGACCCGGCGGCCGGGGCCGTGCTCTCCTTCGGGCTCGCGGGAGCCGCCTCCGAGCTGCTCGGCGACACCGCCCACCGCCTGATCCCGGTCACCGACCGGGAGGCGGCCTCCCTGGTCAGATCCATTCGGACCGCCCCCCTCCTCTTCGGCTGGCGCGGCTCGGCCCCGGTGGACACCCCGGCCCTCGAAGAGCTGCTCCAGCGGGTCTCCCGGCTCGTCGACGACCACCCCGAGGTGGTCGGCGTCACGCTGGAGCCCGTGGTCGTCGCCCAGCGCGGACTGTCCGTCCTCGGCGCCTCCGTCAGGCTCGCGCCGCCGCCCGCCCGCGACGATCTCGGCCCGCGTACGCTCCCCGGATACTGAAGGGCGTACGCCCCGGGCACGAGCGCGCCATGGGGGCACCGTGCGCCCCCCGCCGGGCCGTAGGATGGACGGCATGGCAAAGACCGGTACGACGACCCAGGGGCTGCGCGCGGCGATCGAGCGCAGCGGCTACTACCCGGCCCTCGTGGCCGAGGCGGTGGAGGCCGCGATCGGCGGCGAGGCCATCGGGTCGTACCTGGTCCACCAGGAGACGACCTTCGACGCCAACGAAGTGCGCCGGCACGTGACGGTCCTCGTCCTGACCGGGACGCGCTTCATCGTCAGCCACACCGACGAGCAGGCGGCGGACAGCACGTCCCCCGCGCCCTACGCGACGACCTCCACGGAGTCGGTCAAGATCGGCCGGATCTCCTCCGTCGTGCTCAGCCGCGTCGTCGCCAACCCGGAGAAGTACGTTCCGGGCACGCCGCCCCGCGAGGTCGTCCTGACCATCGGCTGGGGCGCCGTCTCCCGCATCGACCTGGAGCCCGCGGCCTGCGGCGACCCCAACTGCGAGGCGGACCACGGCTACACGGGCAGCTCGACCGCCGACGACCTGAGCCTGCGCGTCAGCGAGGCCGGCGACGGCCCCGACGCCGTGCGCCAGACCCTCGCCTTCGCCCAGGCCCTGTCCGAGGCGACCGCGGACACCGCCCGCTGATGTCCCTGCCCGCCTGGGACGACGTGGAACCGATCGCCCTCGACACGGCCCCCGTGCCGGCCTACGGCTCGGGTTCGCTCGCCGACCTGCTGCCCACGCTCGTCGCCCACCAGGGCGTGCCCGGCTACGAGAACCCGGCCATCGCCGAACTCGCCCCCGCCGACCGCAACTGCGTCTTTCTGATCGACGGTCTCGGCTGGGAGCAGCTCAAGGCGCACCCGGACGAGGCGCCTTTCCTGCACTCGCTGCTCCCCAGCTCGCGCGGCGGCACCGGAGCGCCCATCACCGCGGGCTTCCCCGCCACCACGGCGACCTCGCTGGCCTCCGTCGGCACGGGCCTGCCGCCCGGCTCGCACGGCCTGCCCGGCTACACCGTGCGCAACCCCGCCACCGGCGAGCTGATGAACCAGCTCCGCTGGAACCCCTGGACCGATCCCCACGCGTGGCAGCCCTACCCGACGGTCTTCCAGCAGGCCCACGACGCGGGTGTGCACACCGCCCAGGTGTCGTCCCCGACCTTCGAGAACACCCCGCTCACCAAGATCGCCCTGAGCGGCGGCACCTTCCGGGGCAAACTCTCCGGAGAGGACCGCATGGACCTCGCCGCCCGGCAACTGGCCGCGGGGGACCGGTCCCTGGTCTACACGTACTACGCGGAAGTGGACGGCAAGGGCCACCGCTTCGGCGTCGACTCCGACGCCTGGCGCGGCCAGCTCATGTACGTCGACCGGCTCGCCGAGCGGCTCGCCGAACGGCTGCCGCCGCGCAGCGCCCTGTACGTCACCGCCGACCACGGCATGCTCGACATCCCCTTCGACGACGCCTCCCGCATCGACTTCGACGAGGACTGGGAGCTGCGCGCCGGCGTCGCCCACCTCGGCGGCGAGGGCCGCGCCCGCCACGTCTACGCGGTGCCGGGTGCCGTGAACGACGTCGTGACGGTCTGGCGCGAGGTGCTCGGCGAGCAGTTCTGGGTCGCCTCCCGCGACGAGGCGATCGCCGCCGGATGGTTCGGTCCACACATTGATCAACGTGTGTACGAGCGTCTCGGCGACGTCATCGCCGCCGCGCGGGACGACGTCGCGATCATCGCCTCGGAGCGCGAGCCCAAGGAGTCCGCGCTCGTCGGCATGCACGGCTCCATGACCCCCGTGGAGCAGCTCGTCCCCCTCCTCGAAGTACGCTCGTAGACATACGCCCTTGAGGCGCCCCCGCCGGCGCGCCGACTCCGCACGCCCCCGAAAGGTCCGCAACCCCCCATGCCCGAGCTGGTGTTCTTCTCCGGAACGATGGACTGCGGAAAGAGCACGCTGGCTCTGCAGATCGAGCACAACCGCTCGGCCCGCGGACTCCAGGGGATGATCTTCACGCGGGACGACCGCGCGGGCACGGGAAAGCTCTCCTCACGCCTCGGCCTGGTCACCGACGCCATCGAGGCCGCGGACGACTTCGACTTCTACGCCCATCTCGTCGATCACCTCTCCCAGGGCGGCCGGGCCGACTACGTGATCGCGGACGAGGCGCAGTTCCTCGCGCCCGAGCAGATCGACCAGCTCGCGCGGGTCGTCGACGACCTCGGCCTGGACGTCTTCGCCTTCGGCATCACCACCGACTTCCGCTCCAAGCTCTTCCCCGGCTCCCAGCGCCTGGTCGAGCTCGCCGACCGCGTCGAGGTGCTCCAGGTGGAGGCCCTCTGCTGGTGCGGCGCCCGCGCCACCCACAACGCGCGCACCGTGGGCGGCGTGATGGTCGTCGAGGGCGCCCAGGTCGTCATCGGCGACGTCGACCAGTCGTCGGACGTGGGGTACGAGGTGCTGTGCCGCCGCCACCACCGGCGCCGCACGACGGCGGCCACCGCACGGGCGGGCGCCCTCTCCCCGGACGTCCTGCCGGTGGACACGGCGGCGACCGCCCGCGCCTGACCTCAGGCCCCGGCGCGGGAACGCACGACGGTGAAGACCGCGCCCTCCGGGTCGGCGACCGTCGCCACCCGGCCCCGGGAACTGTCACGGGGCGGTTCGACGGTCCGGCCGCCGAGCTCGGCCACCCGGGTCACCGCCTCCTCCACGTCGGCGACCTCGAAGTACGTCATCCAGTGCGGGCCCCGGTCACGCGGCAGCGCGTCGCCCACGCCGCGCACGGACGCCACCGGACGGCCGCCGACATGCAGGGTCAGACAGTCCGAGTCGGCGGATCCGGCGGCCTCTTCGGTGAAGCCGAACACGGCCCGGTAGAACGTCACGACGCTCGCGGTCTCCCGGGTCACCAGCTCGTTCCAGGCCGGCGCGCCCGGCTCCCCGACCACCGCGCTGCCCAGGTGCCGCGCCGCCTGCCAGAGCCCGAACACGGCGCCCGTGGGGTCCGAGGCGACGGCCATCCGGCCCGCCTGGCCCGCGGTGATCGGCCCCACGCCGACCGTGCCGCCGCAGTGCCGCACCGTCTCGGCCGTGGCGTCCGCGTCGTCCGTCGCCAGATAGGGCGTCCAGGCGATGGGCAGATGCCGGTCCGCCGGCAGCTGGCCGATGCCGGCGACCTCCCGGCCGTCCAGCAGCGCCCGCACATAGGGGCCGAGCTGCTGGGGGCCCGGCTTGAACTCCCAGCCGAAAAGCGCTCCGTAGAACTCCTGGGTCGCTGCCAGGCCATGCGCCATCAGGCTCACCCAGCAGGGTGTGCCGGGGGCGCTCCGACCGGCTCCCGCGCCGTCGCGCCGCCCTGCGGACGCCTGTGCCTCGGTCATCGTCACCCTCTCCTCGGCCCTCGTGGTGGCCGCTCTCTTCTGATTTTCCGAACGCGCGTACCTTCGCCGCGCGCCGGCGCGCCCCTGCAGATGCTCGCACCACCTGCCGCACCGCGCGCCCCGGCCGTGCCACCCGGCTTCTCGCGGAGGATGCCCGTTTTGCGGTGTCTCACCCCTTGTCGCGGGAGGGCCGTGCGGTGTCCGTCCATCGCACGAAGCGTGCGGGGTCCCATACGCCCCGTGTTCGGGCGTCGTCCGGCGGAGCAGGGTAGCCGGACCCGGCCCGGACGGCCACCCCATGCGCGAGGATGGGCCCCATGAACGCCATCATCTCCGCATCCGAACTCGCGAGCGACCTGGCGGGCGAGAATCCGCCGGTCCTCCTCGACGTCCGCTGGCAGCACCAGGGCTCGCAGCCCGCCGCGTACGAGGAAGGGCACATCCCGTCCGCCGTCTTCGTCGATCTGGACGCCGACCTGGCAGGACCCGCGGGATCCGGTGGCCGCCACCCGCTCCCCGACCTGGACCACTTCGGGGCCGTGATGCGGGCGGCCGGGGTCTCCCCGGACCGGGACGTCGTGGTGTACGACGGTGGCCAGAACTGGGCGGCCGCACGTCTGTGGTGGATGCTGCGCTGGACGGGACACACCTCCGTCCGCGTCCTCGACGGCGGCCTGGCCCTGTGGACCGGCCCCCTGGAGCGCGGAGCCGGGCAGAGCCCGCGGCCCGGATCCTTCGAGCCGGCTCCGAACAGCACGGACTTCCTCGACGCCGACTCGGCCGCCGCCCTGGCCCGCTCGGGACTCCTCCTGGACGCCCGGGCGGCCGAGCGCTACCGCGGTGAGGTCGAACCGATCGACAAGGTGGCCGGGCACATCCCCGGCGCGGTGTCGGCGCCGACCACGGAGAACGTCGCCGCGGACGGCCGCTTCAAGCCCGCCGCCGAGCTGGCCGCCCGTTTCGAGTCACTCGGCGTCTCGCGGGCCGGGGAGGTCGGCGTCTACTGCGGCTCGGGTGTCTCGGGCGCCCACGAGGTGCTGGCCCTGGCCGTGGCCGGAATCCCCGCCGCGCTGTACGTCGGCTCGTGGTCGCAGTGGTCGGCCGACGGCTCGCGCCCGGTCGCCACGGGCCCCGACCCGCAGTAGGGCGCGCGCAGACGAGGGAGGGGCCCCGCATCCGACGGATGCGGGGCCCCTCCCTCGTGCCCGGGCGTACCCGGGGTGCTACTCCTGCTTCTTGCGGCGCGTGCCGAAGACGATCTCGTCCCAGCTGGGCACCGCGGCGCGGCGCCCCGGGCGCACTCCGTCGGCCTCGGCCTGACGGTCCGTGGAGCCGACGAGTCGGTCGCGGTGGCTGGCCACCGAGCGCGGCATGAGTACGTCCGCGTACGCCGAACCGGCGCCGGCCGATGCCGCCGGGGCCTCTTCGGCGTCGGTCTCCTGCTCGCCCTCCTCCGCGGCGGGTGGCGCCAGTTCCGCGGTGACCACGGGGCGCTCCGGGACGACCATGTCGCCGCGGAAGCTGGGCACGGCCTCCAGGAGGCTGGTCAGCGAGTCGCGCTCCTGCTCGGCGGCGACCACGGTGCCCGCGTCCTCGCCGTCCTCCGTGGCGTCGCCGGGAGCGGGCGGGATGCTCTGCCGTTCCAGCTGGCGGTCCAGGGCGCGGTCGAGCGGGCGCTCCGGCGGGCGGTCCCGGGGGAGCCGGGCGATGCGCGGCACGAACGGGAAGCTGGGCTCGGGCGCGGCGATGTCGTCGCTCTCGCCGATCAGCGAGCGCGCCTCGTCGTCCACGGCCTGGACGAGCCGCCGGGGCGGGTCGTACGTCCAGCTCGCGGAGTGCGGTTCGGTCGCCACGCGGTAGACGAGCAGGACCTCCCAGGTGCCGTCGTCGCGGCGCCAGGAGTCCCACTGGACGGAGTCCTTGTCGGCGCCGCGCAGCAACAGCCGTTCCTGGACGGCGTCGCCGAGCTGGGGGCCGGTGTTCTCGCCGGGGCGGCGGACAGGGGTCTTCCTGGCGCGCTCGGCCATGAAGGCGCGCTCGGCGAGCACGGGGCCTTCGAAGCGCCGCACGCGATCGACGGGGATGCCGGCGAACTGGGCCACTTCTTCCGCGGTCGCACCGGCACGTATCCGTGCCTGGATGTCGCGGGGGCGGAGGTGGCTCTCCACCTCGATCTCGATCTGGCCGAGTCGGGGCCGGTCGCCGCGGACGGCCGCACGCAGCCGTTCATCGATCGGAAGCGTGTACTCCGTGCTGTCCGCAGCTTTCAGCACCAGCCGTGTGCCGTCGTTGCTGACGGCCACGACACGCAGTTCGGGCATGGGGACCTCCCGGGTGGTGCCTGCCGACGTCACGTGCGTCGCTGCTTCCGCTAGTCGAGTGTGGCCTGCCCGGGTGCAGCCTGCCACAACCTTGCCGAGTTGCCCGGCGTGTCGGGCAGGGGCCCTGGATCGCCGTTATGACACGGTCACCTCTTCGCAACTCCAAGTGACGACGTTCGTCACCCTGTGCAGTGAGCCCCCCACCCGGCGGTCCTGGAAGGCCCCGGGCACCCTGGCGGGAGACCGGACCCAGGGCTCGCAACAGTACTCCATTCGGGCCACGCGGGTGGACCGCCGCGCCGCCGAACTTCTCCCCGAGGAAGGGAGTTGGTCGCCTTTTCCGGTCCGGTGACCGGCGCATGGGTGGCGCACTTCACGGAAACAGCAGAAACGGAACTAATCGTTTCGGCCATACGTCCCCCTCTCGTGTGGTGAGCCGAAAAGGTGAGAAAGGCAGGCAAGGGTCGAAGATGCGAGTAAAGCCGGATTCCGGCCAGGAGTCGAAGGACCAGGAGGAGCCACAGGAGAAGCGGCGCCTCGATCTCAGCGTGCCGCAGGTGGCGGGGAGCGCCATCGCCGCGGTCGTGGCGGCGAAGCTGGCCTCGAACCTCGGCGTCTACGGGACGATCCTCGGCGCCGGTGTCGTGAGCGGCATAGCGACCTGTGGCGGCACGATCTTCCAGCACTTCTTCAAGCGTACGGGTGAACAGATACGCGTGGTGGCGGTGCAGGCCAAGCCCAAGGCGCAGCAGGTGCCCGTCCCCAGGGGGCACCAGGCGCCCGTGACCGCATCGCCGGCGGTGCCCGAGACCTTCAGAACCGCCTCCTACCCGGGAGCCGTGTCCGCCACCGGGCCCGTGACCACCACGTGGGGCAGGCCGCAGACCACCGGCGCCACCGCCCCCGGCGGTGAACCGGCCGCGACGACGGCGCTGCCCGGCGCGGCGGACGCCGATCCCACGACCGTCATGCCCCTCGCGGCGGACGCGGACCCGACCGCCCCGGTGTCCGGAGCCGCGGACGCGGACCCGACGACCGTCCTGCCGTCGGTGGCCTGCGACCTCGACGCCGACAGGACCCAACTGCTCGGCCCGGCCGACGCCACGCGGTTGCTGCCGGGCGACGACGCCACCCGGCTCGTCCCCCGCGAGGACGCCACGCGCGTGCTCCCCGTCGGCGCCCCGGCGTCGCCCCCGGGCGTGCCGATCGAACCGCCGCTCCCGTCGGACGAGTTCACCGAGGGCACCACGCACCGCGCGCGGATCCGCAGCTGGAAGCGGCCGTTGATCGCGGGTGCCGTCGTGTTCGGGGTCGCCATGGCGGGGATCACCACGTACGAGCTGGTCTCCGGCAAGGACTTCAGCGGCGGCAAGGGCACCACGATCAGCAACCTCACGGGGAACGACTCCTCCCGCAAGGAGCAGCCGTCCACGCCCCCCACCGGTCCGTCAGGCGTGCCCTCGGACAACGGCACTTCGGGGACGGGCGACCCCGATTCCCCCGAGGGCGACGGCGGCGCGACCCAGGATCCGGGCGGGGCCGGCGGCCGGACGCCCGGTCAGGGCGAGGGCACCGGCCCGACGGCCGACCCCGACAAGAGCACCGGCACGGACACCGACAAGGACGACGGCACCGACTCCGGAGACGACGGTTCCAAGACGGACCCGACGCCGACGCCGCCCCCGGCCCCCACGCCGTCGAGCGGCACCGGGACCGGCAGTGGCAGCGGCACGGGCGCCGGTGGCGACGCGCAGCAGGGCGAGACCACCAGCCCCTAGAAGTCAGTCGCCGAGAACCCGCCGCAGATAGGCGTTGCCGAACAGACGGTCCGGGTCGAGGCGGTCGCGCAGGGCGGTGAACTCGCCGAAGCGGGGGTAGGCCTCGGCGAAGTACTCCGCGTCGCGGGTGTGCAGCTTGCCCCAGTGCGGCCGCCCCTCGTGCGCGGTGAAGATCCGCTCCGCCGCCGCGAAGTACGCCTGATAGGGCGTGCCCTTGTACATGTGGACGGCGATGTACGCGCTCTCCCGGCCCGAGGCCGTGGAGAGCGCGATGTCGTCCGCGGGCGCCGTGCGGACCTCCACGGGGAAGCTGATCCGCAGCCGCGAGCGGTCCACCATGGCCTTCAGCTCGCGCAGGGTCTCCACGAGGGCCTCGCGCGGAACGGCGTACTCCATCTCCATGAAGCGCACCCGGCGCGGGCTGGTGAAGACCTTGTAGGGAATGTCCGTGTACGTACGGGCGGACAGGGCCTTGCTGGAGACCTTGGCGATGCCGGGGATGGTCGCGGGGAAGGCCCGGCCGAGGGAGTTGACCACCTGGAAGAGGCCGTTGGAGAGCAACTCGTCCTCCACGAAGGCGCTGATACGGCCGGGCGGGGCCACAGGGCCCGGACTGCGGTTGTTCCGCTTGGTGGTGCAGTTGCCGGTGTGCGGGAACCAGTAGAACTCGAAGTGCTCGTTCTCCGTGACGAGCGCGTCGAAGTCGCTCGTGACCTCGTCGAAGGTCATCGGCTCCTCACGGGCCGTCAGGAAGAAGACCGGCTCGACGGCGAAGGTGATCGCGGTGATGACACCGAGCGCGCCCAGCCCGATACGGGCGGCGGCGAAGACCTCGGGGTTCTCCTCGGCGGAGCAGGTCAGCACCGTGCCGTCCGCGGTGACCAGTTCGAGCCCCTTGATCTGCGCGGCGATCGAGGCCGAGTCACGGCCCGTGCCGTGCGTGCCGGTGCTGACGGCTCCGGAGACGGTCTGCTCCATGATGTCGCCCATGTTGGTGAGCGACAGGCCCTCGCGGGCGAGCGCCGTGTTCAGGCGCTTCAGGGGGGTGCCGGCCTCCACGGTCACGGTGCCCGCCGCCCGGTCGACGGCGCGGATGCCGGTGAGGAGGCCGGGGCGTATGAGCAGGCCGTCGGTCGCGGCGGCCGCCGTGAAGGAGTGACCCGTGCCGACCGGCTTCGCCTTGAGGCCGTCGGCCTTCGCCGCGCGCAGGGCCTCGGCGAGTTCGTCCACCGTGGCGGGCGTGACCTCCCTGGCCGGCCGCGTGGCGACGTTGCCCGCCCAGTTACGCCACGTCGCTGTGCTCTTCCCGCTGCCCGTGCCCGTTGCCGTGCCCATGGGTCCCTCCCCGTCGCGGAACCGGCCGCTTCAGCCGGCGGTAGCCGAGGAACCCGACCACGACCGCGGCGGCTCCGGAGATCCCCGGAACCGCATACCCGGCGTCCGGACCCGCGGCGTCGATCACCCAGCCGGCCGCGGAGGAGCCGAGCGCGACACCGACCGCGAGCCCGGTGCTCACCCAGGTCATGCCCTCGGTCAGTTTCGCGCGAGGTACGTGCTGCTCGACGAGGCCCATCGTCACGATCATCGTCGGCGCGATGGACAGGCCCGCGAGGAACAGCGCCACGGCCAGAAACAGCAGGTTCCCGACCAGTTGAAGCGGGATCATACTCACGGCCATCGCACAGACACCCAGCAGCCACCTGCGGGCCGGCGCCCCCTTGAAGTGCAGCAGCCCGAAGACCGCTCCGGCGAGGCAGGAGCCGAGCGCGTAGAGCGCGAGCACCAGGCTCGCCGCGGACTTGTGACCGTGGTCCTCGGCGTACGCCACGGTGACCACGTCGATCGACCCGAAGATCGCGCCGGTCGCGACGAACGTCGCGACGAGGACCTGGAGCCCGACCGAGCGCAGCGCCGAGCCCCTGGTGTGGTGCTCGCGCGGATGCGGCACCGGCTCGGTGGCGTGCTGGGCCGTCAGCCAGAACACGCCCACGGCGAGAAAGGCACCGGCGAGCAGCGGCCCCGCCTCGGGGAACCACACCGTGGAGAGGCCGATCGAGATGATCGGCCCGAAGATGAAGCACGCCTCGTCCACCACGGACTCGAAGGAGTACGCGGTGTGCAGCTGCGGGGTGTCGCGGTAGAGCACGGCCCAGCGGGCCCTGATCATCGAACCCACGCTGGGCACACAGCCCACCAGGGCGGCGAAGACGAACAGCGTCCAGTCGGGCGCCTCGAACTTGGCGCAGAGCAGCAGCCCCGTCACCGCGGCCAGCGAGACCAGGGTCGCCGGCCTGAGCACCCGGCGCTGGCCGTGCCGGTCCACGAGCCGCGATATCTGCGGGCCGATCGCGGCCGCGGACAGCGCGACGGTCGCCGACAGCGCGCCCGCCAGGCCGTACCGCCCGGTCAGCTGGGACACCATCGTCACGATGCCGATGCCCATCATGGATATGGGCATGCGGCCGAGGAACCCGGCGGCGGAGAACGCCTTGGTGCCGGGGGCGGCGAAGATGGCGCGGTAGGGGCTGGGCACGTGGACTCCGCTGGGGCGCCGGCGCCGCGTGCCGGGAGGGACGCGGGCTCCGGTAAGGCGTAAAGGTGGCTGATACAGCTTACGGCTCCCCGGGTGCCGGACGCACCGTGCTGAGCGTGTCGGACGCGGCGTGCGCTCCGTGCCGGACACACCGGGGTTTTCCGGCTGTCGGTGGCGGGTGGCAGGATCGGTCGCATGTCCGATGCGCGCGATCCCTCTCCCTACGACGCCCTGCTGCTGCTCTCGTTCGGCGGCCCCGAGGGCCCCGACGACGTCGTGCCGTTCCTGGAGAACGTGACACGGGGCCGCGGCATCCCCAAGGAGCGGCTCAAGGAGGTGGGGCAGCACTACTTCCTGTTCGGCGGGGTGAGCCCGATCAACGACCAGAACCGCGCCCTGCTGGACGCCCTGCGCAAGGACTTCGCGGAGCACGGCCTCGACCTGCCGGTTTACTGGGGCAACCGCAACTGGGCGCCCTACCTCACCGACACCCTGCGCGAGATGGCTACCGCCGGCCACCGCCGCGTCCTGGTTCTCGCCACCAGCGCGTACGCCTCGTACTCGGGCTGCCGCCAGTACCGCGAGAACCTCGCGGAGGCCCTCGCCGCGCTGGAGGCCGAGGGACTGGAGCCGCCGAAGGTCGACAAGCTCCGGCACTACTTCAACCACCCGGGTTTCGTTCGCCCCATGATCGACGGCGTCCTGAAGTCCCTCGCCGAGCTGCCCGAGGAGGTCAGGGACGGCGCCCACCTGGCCTTCACCACGCACTCGATCCCGAACGCCGCGGCCGACACCTCCGGCCCGGTCGAGGCCCACGGCGACGGCGGCGCCTACGTCGCGCAGCACCTGGACGTCGCCCGGCTCATCGCCGCGGCGGTGCGCGAGGAGACCGGCGCCCCGCACCCCTGGCAGCTCGTCTACCAGTCGCGCAGCGGCGCCCCGCACATCCCCTGGCTGGAGCCCGACATCTGCGACCACCTGGAGGAGCGGCACGCCGCCGGGGCCCCCGCGGTCGTCATGGTCCCGATCGGCTTCGTCTCCGACCACATGGAGGTCCTGTACGACCTCGACACCGAGGCGAAGGCCAAGGCCGCGGAGCTGGGTCTGCCGGTCCGCCGCTCGGCGACGGTCGGCGCGGACCCGCGGTTCGCCGCCGCGATCAGGGAGCTGGTCCTGGAGCGCGCGGCGCGCGAGAGCGGCGCGGCCGTCACGCCGTGCGCCCTGGGAGCGCTGGGCGCGAGCCATGACGTGTGCCCGGTCGGCTGCTGCCCCGCCCGCGCCCCGAAGCCCGCGGCCGCCGGCGCCGACAGCCCCTGCGCATGACCCCGAGATCGCGGAGCACAAGGAGCACCATGACGGACCCGCTGAAGGCGCTCAAGGCCGAACTCCTCGACGTCGCCCTGGAGGCCGCGCACCGAGCCGGGACGTTCCTGCGCGACGGCCGCCCGGACGACCTGGGCGTGGCGGCGACCAAGTCGAGCGCCGTGGACGTCGTCACCGAGATGGACATCGCCTCCGAGAAGCTCATCACCGAGTTCCTCGCCGAGCGCCGCCCGGCCGACGGCGTGCTGGGCGAGGAGGGCGCGAGCCTGGCGGGCACCAGCGGCGTGCAGTGGGTCGTCGACCCGATCGACGGCACCGTGAACTACCTGTACGGACGCCCCGACTGGTCCGTGTCCGTCGCCGCCCGCAAGGACGGCGAGACCCTCGTGGGGGTCGTACACGCGCCGATGCGCGGGGAGACGTACCGCGCGGTCCTCGCTCAGGGCGCCTTCGTCGGCGACCGGCCCGCGCACGTCCGCCCGGCGCCGCCGTTCGAGCAGGCCCTGGTGGGCACCGGCTTCGGATACCTCACCGAGCGCCGGGAGCGGCAGGCCGAGGTCGCCCGCCGGCTCGTCCCGAGGGTGCGGGACATCCGGCGCGGCGGGTCGGCGGCGATCGACCTGTGCGACGTCGCGACGGGCAGGCTGGACGCGTACTACGAGCGCGGACTGCACCCCTGGGACTTCGCGGCCGGTGACCTCATCGCCCGGGAGGCGGGCGCGCTGACCGGTGGCCGCCCCGGAGAGCCCCTCTCGGGCGAGCTGGCCATCGCGGCCCCACCCGGCCTCTTCGAGGTCCTCCAGGGCCTCCTGGAGGACCTCGGCGCCTGGCACGACTGACCGCACGCCACGACCACAGCACAGGGCCCCGGCATCGCGTCCAGATGCCGGGGCCCTGTGCTCTGTGCTGAGCCGTGCGGGAGCGCTCAGGCGGGCACGGCGCCTACTTCGACTCCGTGCTCGGCCGCCAGACGGTGGAGGTCCTCGAGCTCCGCCTGCTCGACCTCGGCCAGGAAGTCGTCTCCCGTCTCACGGGCCATCGTGAGGTCGGACTCCGTGGCCTTTATGCGCTGCAGGAGACCTGCGGTGAATGCGTCCATGGTTGCGCCCCCTCGGCTGGGTCGTGGGTCGATGGCACGGGGGTGTGCCCTCAAGAAGGGGCGATCACGTCTCAAGCCGCCCTGGAGAAAGCGGGTTGGTGGTACGCCACATGCAAGCGTGATCGCGGGTGTAAAGCCGTCCTCCCCCCGCTCCCCTCCGCAGAAACCTCGGAGGGCGGAGAAAATCCCGCGTTCCAGGGGCCGACGACCGCCTTACAGCCGGTTTATGGCCGAAAGGGGCAGGATGGAGGCCTACCCCAAGACAGACCTGCCCGCAGGGGCACAGCGGAAGGACAGCGACGTGCGCGTACTCGTCGTCGAGGACGAGCAGCTGCTCGCCGATGCGGTGGCCACCGGACTGCGCCGGGAGGCCATGGCCGTCGACGTCGTGTACGACGGGGCGGCCGCCCTGGAGCGCATCGGCGTCAACGACTACGACGTGGTGGTGCTCGACCGGGACCTCCCGCTCGTGCACGGCGACGACGTCTGCCGCAAGATCGTCGAGCTCGGCATGCCGACCCGCGTCCTGATGCTCACCGCGTCGGGCGACGTCAGCGACCGCGTCGAAGGGCTGGAGATCGGCGCCGACGACTACCTCCCCAAGCCCTTCGCGTTCAGCGAGCTGACCGCACGCGTGCGTGCCCTCGGCCGGCGCACGAGCGTGCCCCTGCCGCCGGTCCTGGAGCGCGCGGGGATCAAGCTCGACCCCAACCGCCGCGAGGTCTTCCGGGACGGCAGGGAGATCCAGCTGGCCCCCAAGGAGTTCGCCGTCCTCGAAGTGCTGCTGCGCAGCGAGGGCGCGGTCGTCTCCGCGGAGCAGCTCCTGGAGAAGGCCTGGGACGAGAACACCGACCCGTTCACGAACGTGGTCCGGGTGACCGTCATGACGCTGCGCCGCAAGCTCGGTGAGCCGGCCGTCATCGTGACGGTGCCCGGCTCCGGCTACCGGATCTGACCCCGGTGGCCGCGACCCCGGCGCAACCAGCCGCGCCCCCCAAACCGACATGGGACCCGAGGAAGGTCGAAGCGCCCTTCCCGTGGCTGCGTCCCACCATCCGCATACGGCTGACGCTGCTGTACGGCGGCATGTTCCTGATCGCGGGCATCGTGCTGCTCTCGATCATCTACCTGCTCGCCGCCCAGGCGTTGAACGTGGGCAGCGACCTGCCGTTCCGGGTCACGGGCAGTTCCTCGGTGAGCAGCGAGAGCTGCGCGAACTTCCGGCTGCTGCCCGCGCACCCCACGGAGACCCAGCTCAACTCCGCGCTGAACGAATGCGTCAACCAGATGCGCCGGAACGCCCTGGACAATCTCCTCAGCCGCTCACTTCTGGCCCTCCTCGGGCTCGCGGTGATCGCGTTCGCCTTCGGGTACGCGATGGCGGGCCGTGTCCTGTCGCCGCTCGGCCGCATCACCCGTACCGCCCGCAGGGTGGCCGGCACCGACCTGACCCGGCGCATCGAGCTGGACGGCCCGGACGACGAGCTGAAGGAGCTGTCCGACACCTTCGACGAGATGCTGGACCGCCTGGAGCGGGCCTTCACCGCCCAGCAGCGGTTCGTCGGCAACGCCTCGCACGAGCTGCGCACGCCGCTGGCGATCAACCGCACGCTCCTCGAGGTGCATCTCTCCGACCCCCAGGCGCCGCCCGAGCTCCACCAGCTCGGCAAGACGCTCCTGGCCACCAACGAGCGCAGCGAGCAGCTCGTGGAGGGCCTGCTGCTGCTCGCCCGCAGCGACAACCAGATCGTCGAGCGCAAGCCCGTCGACCTGGCCGAGGTCGCCGACCACGCCGTCGACCAGGTGCGCTCCGAGGCCGAGGCCAAGGGCGTGGAGATCCGCGGGCAGCGGGCCGAGGCCGTCGTGCAGGGCAACGGCGTGCTCCTGGAGCGCATCGCCCTGAACCTCGTCCAGAACGCCGTCCGGTACAACGTGGCGGACGAGGGCTGGGTCGAGGTCGTCACGGAGGCCCAGCACGGCCAGGCGGTCCTGGTGGTGTCCAACACGGGGCCGGTGGTCCCCGCGTACGAGATCGACAATCTCTTCGAGCCGTTCCGCAGGTTGCGGACCGAGCGGACGGGCAGTGACAAGGGCGTCGGGCTCGGCCTGTCGATCGCCCGGTCGGTGGCGCGGGCCCACGGGGGCCGTATCATCGCGGAGCCGCGTGAGGGGGGTGGACTCGTGATGCGTGTCACGCTCCCCATCTGAGACGCTGCCGTGAACGTGTCGGCGTGTTCGCTTTGCGCGGAATTCTCGGGGCTCGACCCCTTGGAGTTCGTGTGTGATCGATCACAAAGGCGATTTATCGGCTCTCTACTCTCCGTGATCGCGAAAGTCGTCGGAAAGCCGGGAAAATCCGGGTTTTCAGGGGTCTTGATCACGGGAAGTACACGGGGTGGCGCCCGTGAGTGCGACATTCGGACCGTGTACGGTCCCGATCGCCATCCAAGCCGATCACCTCTTCAGGGGTGCGGTTGGGTGTCGATTGAGTAACAGACCTTGATGTGAGGCAAAATCTCCGCCTCGGGCCGGGCACAAGCCCGGCCTCTCACGCGTTACGTGCGCTGAGACACCGCAGACACCCAGAGGGGGAGAGCGACATGGCAACGGACTACGACACCCCACGCAAGACCGATGACGACCTCAACGAGGACAGCATCGAGGAACTGAAGGCCCGGAGGAACGACAAGTCGACTTCGACTGTCGACGTCGACGAGTTCGAGGCCGCCGAGGGCCTTGAGCTGCCCGGCGCGGACCTGTCCAACGAGGAGCTCGCCGTCCGGGTGCTCCCGAAGCAGCAGGACGAGTTCACCTGCATGAGCTGCTTCCTGGTGCACCACCGCAGCCAGCTGGCCAAGGAGAAGAACGGCCAGCCGATCTGCCGCGACTGCGACTGAGGCGGGGTCGGCCATGACTGGCTCGACCCCGTTCAGGAAGCGCCGTCTCCGCAACCGCGGAGCGGACGAAGCCGGCGCCCTCGGCGACGGCGTGCGTGACGACGAGCGGGGCTCTTCCGCCAGCGGATCAGCCTCGCTCGAACCGGCGAACGCCCTCGAGGTCGCGTCGGACGAGACGGCGGCCGGCAAGGCCTCCGGGACCACTCGGACACCCGGGTCCCGGAGCCGCGTTGCCGCCGTCACGGACGGAATGAAAGAAGGCGTGCGCAAGGGCGGGCGCGCCGGCCGGGCCGGCATCGGCTATCTCGCCGACCGGCTCATCGAGAACGCCCCGCGGATCCCGGTCCGCGATCTGGCGACCCTCCGCAAGCAGTTCCCGGGCCTTGGCCCCGAGCAGCTGGCGGACAAGCTCGTCTCCGGCGCCGCCAACGCCTCGTCCACGGTGGGCGCGGGAGTGGGCGCGGCGGCGATGATGCCCGTGCCGCCCGCGATGCCGGCGGAACTGGCGGCGGAGATCACCGGCGTCGCCGCGGTCGAACTGAAGATGATCGCCGAACTGCACGAGGTCTACGGCCGACGGCCCGAAGGCAACCTCAAGCAGCGCAGCACGGCCTATCTGACCTCCTGGACGCAGGAGCGCGGCGTGGACGTGGGCAAGCCCTCGACCCTGAACGCGGCGCTGGGCGGCCAGGTCAAGCGGGAACTGCGCCAGCAGATCATGAAGCGCATGGTCCGCAACCTCCCGAACCTCATGCCCTTCATGGTGGGCGCGGCGGTCGGGGCGGTGATGAACCGCCGGGACACCAAGAAGCTCGCCGAGAAGATCCGGGCCGACCTGCGCAAGCGGCAGGTTTCGTGGGACGCGCTGCCGGAGCTGGCGCCCCTGGAGACGCCGGACGATCCTCTGCGGGTGGCCGGCGGCCCCAAGGAGCTGGAGAGCTGACCGGCCGGCCGTCCGGCCGGTCTACGGGGTGTTCTGGCGCACCGCGTCCAGGGCCTTCGCCAAGGCCTCCGGGTGCCGCGTCGAGACGTACGCGTACGGCGTCGGGTCGGCCGGGTCCGTGATCGGCACCCGCAGGGCCGTCGGGATGTACGCGCGCAGCAGCATGAAGGCGCGCGGGTCGGCCTTGTAGGAGCGCCAGGCACGGGTCTCCTCGCCCCTGAGGACCTCTGCCTCGCCGAGGGCGGAGACCGGGATCCTCGCGTCGCCCGCGACCAGCGAGCCCGCGACCACGCGGATCCGCACCGAGCCGTACGCGCTGGTGACGACCGCCGCCACCGCCGTACCGCCGACCAGGCCGCCGAGGAGCGGCAGCGTGCCGAACGGCAGCATGATCAGGCCCATCGCCACACCCACCAGGACCGAGGCGAACCACCACGAACGGGGCGCGGTGAGGCGTTCTTCGTAAGGCTGCATGGAACCAAGCTTGGCACGGGGAGCTGTGAGCGCCGACGCGGAGGTAAGGTCTGCGCCTGTGAGTGGTACATCTGCGGCTCTGAAGCCCCCGGCCGACGCCATGGCGCCCGTCCGGCACCCCGACGCACCCGCCCCCGGCGAGCTGATCGGCGCACACTACGAACACTGTTTCGGCTGCGGCGACGGGCAGGCACATGGGCTGCACCTCGCCGCGCGGGCCGGGGACGGTGTGACCGTCACCGCCGAGTTCACCGTGCGCGAGGCGCACCAGGGCGCCCCGGGCCTCGCCCACGGCGGCATCCTCGCCACCGCGCTCGACGAGACGCTCGGCTCGCTGAACTGGCTGCTGCGGGTGATCGCGGTGACCGGCCGCCTGGAGACCGACTTCGTGCGGCCCGTGCCGCTGGGCACCGTGCTGTTCCTGGAGGCCGAGGTCACGGCGGTCGCCGGACGGAAGATCTACTCGAGTGCCACCGGCCGGATCGGCGGCCCCGAGGGGCCCGTGGCGGTCCGCGCCGACGCCCTCTTCATCGAGGTGAAGGTCGACCACTTCATCGACAACGGCCGCCCGCGGGAGATCCGGGCGGCCATGAACGACCCGGACCAGATCCGGCGCGCCCGCGCCTTCGAGGTGAACCCGTGACGTCCCACACCCCTTCCGGCGAACTGAACGTGCTGATCAGGCGCGTCGACCCCGAAGTACCCCTGCCGTCGTACGCGCGGCCCGGCGACGCCGGCGCCGATCTGTGCACGACACAGTCCTGCGAGCTGGCGCCCGGCGAGCGGGCCGTGCTGCCCACCGGGGTGTCCATCGCGCTCCCGGAGGGGTACGCGGCCTTCGTGCACCCCCGTTCGGGGCTGGCCGCGCGCTGCGGTGTCGCTCTGGTGAATGCCCCGGGGACGGTGGATGCCGGGTACCGTGGAGAGATCAAGGTGATCGTGGTGAATCTCGATCCGCGCGAGAGCGTGCGGTTCGAGCGCTTCGACCGGATTGCCCAACTGGTCGTCCAGCAGATCGAGAAGGTGCGCTTCCAGGAGGTGGCGGAGCTTCCCGCGTCGGCGCGGGCCGAGGGGGGCTTCGGGTCCACCGGTGGCCATGCCGCCGTGGGCGTCGGCCCGGGCGAGAGCGCGGGCGAACCGGCGGGCACGGGCGGACAAACGGGTGGGAATCGATACGCATCGGTCGTATCTGACCGGGAAGGACAGTGACGTGTTCGGACGTCGCAAGAAGGACAGTGCCGCCGAGGACGCGGCAGGCGCGGACGAGCAGGTCGTCGACGGCGTGGACAGCAATGACCAGCCCGGCGTCGCGCGCTCGCGCGTGAGGCTGGAGCCGGAGCCCCGTCCCGACGGTCCCTGGGACATCTCCGAGGTCCGCGAGCCCGGCGAGGGCCGGGTCGACCTCGGCGGACTCTTCGTGCCGGGGGTCGAGGGCATGGAGCTGCGGGTGGAGGTCGCGGGGGACGCCATCGTCGCCGCCACCGTCGTGCTCCAGGACAGTGCCATCCAGCTCCAGGGCTTCGCCGCCCCGAAGAAGGAGGGCATCTGGGGCGAGGTCCGCGAGGAGATCGCGGGCGGCATCACGCAGCAGGGCGGTGTCATCGACGAGGTCGAGGGCCCCCTCGGCTGGGAGCTGCGCGCCCAGGTCCCCGTGCAGCTGCCGGACGGCACGGGCGGCGTGCAGGTCGTGCGCTTCGTCGGCGTCGACGGGCCGCGCTGGTTCCTGCGCGGGGTGATCTCCGGGCAGGGCGCGGTGCAGCCGCAGGCGGCCGGTCTCCTGGAGCAGATCTTCCGGGACACCGTCGTGGTCCGCGGCGAGGGCCCGATGGCGCCCCGCGACCCCATTGTCCTGAAGCTGCCGGACGACGCGCAGATGGTCGCCGAGAGCAGCGTCCAGCAGGACCAGCAGGAAGGCTCGCGCTTCTCGGGCGGCATGGGGCAGCTCCAGCGCGGCCCCGAGATCACCGAGGTGCGCTGACGCCGTCGGCGTCCTGACCGCCTGACGGCAGCGCAACTGCCGTGTGGCCCGCAGTGGTTCCGGTTCGTCCGGACCGCCGCGGGCCACTTTCGCATGCGCCCGTGCGGATCCGCCGCCGTCTCTTGACGGCAGGCAGGTCCGTACCTATGGTCACGGGCCAACGCGCGCGTTCAGAAAGGCACGTGAAGTTCACATACGAGAACGTACGAGAACCCACGAGAACGTACGAGCCAAGTCGAACGGATGGTCCCCCCCCATGCCGGATGCCTCCTCTCCCGTACGCCGCCACCGCCGCCCCAGAACCCGTCGCTCCCTCGGCGCGGCCCTCGCCACGGCCGCCGCCCTCGTCGCCGCGCTCCTGTCCTGGCCCGGAACCGGGAAGGCCGAAGCCGCCCCCACGACCTTCGTCCACCCCGGAGTCACCGTCTCCCGGGGCCAGTTGGACTTCACCCGCACGAAGGTCGCCGCGGGCGCCGAGCCCTGGAAGTCCGCCTACGACCAGATGATGGGCAGCCGCTACGCCTCCCTCTCCCGTACCCCCAAGCCCCGGGCGGTCGTCGAGTGCGGCAGCTACTCCGACCCGAACCACGGCTGCACCGACGAGCGCGAGGACGCGATCGCCGCGTACACCACCGCCCTGGCCTGGTACCTCACGCGTGACGAGCGCTACGCGAAGAAGTCCATCGAGCTGATGGACGCCTGGTCGGCCGCCATCGAGGACCACACCAACAGCAACGCCCCCCTCCAGAGTGGCTGGGCCGGCTCCAGCTGGCCGCGCGCCGCCGAGATCATCAAGTACACCTACACCGGGAACTGGGCGAACTCCGGGCGCTTCGCGACGATGCTGCGCACCGTCTATCTGCCCGAGGTCATCAACGGCTCGAACTCCAACGGCAATTGGGAGCTGTCGATGATGGAGGCCGCCATCGGCATCGCCGTCTTCCTGGAGGACAAGGCCTCCTACGACAAGGCGATGGCCACCTTCCGCACCCGCACGGCCGCCTACGTCTACCTCGCCTCCGACGGACCGCTGCCCCGGACCGTGCCCCGGCAGAACCTCGACACCCGGGAGAAGATCGTCAAGTACTGGCAGGGGCAGGGGACGTTCACCACCGGCCTCGGCCAGGAGACGTGCCGCGACTTCACGCACACCGGATACGGCCTCTCCGCGATCTCGCACGTCGCCGAGACCAGCCGCATCCAGGGCCAGGACCTCTACACGACGGACGTCGGGGAACGGCTGCGCCAGGGCCTCGGCTTCCACGCCAGGTACGAACTGGGCGAGGCGCCCCCCGCCACCCTCTGCGGGGGCACGGTCCACCGGGGCCTCGGACCCGTCACCGAGGTCGGCCACAACGCCCTCGCCGGACGCCTCGGCCACTCCATGCCCCGCACCCGGGACCTCACCGAGCGCAACCGTCCCGCGGGCTCCAACAACCTCTTCGTCGCCTGGGAGACCCTGACGCACGCGGACAATCCGCGCTGATCCCGGCCGCGCCGGGCCGTCGGCCCGCATCAGGGTTCTGTCAAGGACGCGGACCGCACGCCCCCTTGTCCGTAATGCCGTAATGGTGCGCCGTAAGGTCGATGCTGCGTACACAGTTGTTTCGGGAAGACAATGGGGCCATGGCACGCGGCAAGCTTCGGATCTACCTGGGCGCGGCACCGGGCGTCGGCAAGACGTACGCGATGCTCTCCGAGGCCCACCGGCGCGTCGAGCGCGGCACCGACTGCGTGGTCGGCTTCGTGGAGCACCACGACCGGCCACGCACCGAGGTGATGCTGCACGGCCTCGAACAGGTGCCCCGCAAGGACCTGGAGTACCGCGGCACGGCCTTCACCGAGATGGACGTCGACGCGGTCCTGGAGCGCGCCCCCGCCGTCGCCCTGGTCGACGAACTCGCCCACACCAACGTCCCCGGCTCCCGCAACGCCAAGCGCTGGCAGGACGTCGAGGAACTCCTCGCGGCGGGCGTCGACGTCGTCTCCACGGTCAACATCCAGCACCTGGAGTCCCTCGGCGACGTCGTGGAGTCGATCACCGGCGTACGCCAGCGCGAGACCGTGCCGGACGAGGTGGTGCGCCGCGCCGACCAGATCGAGCTGGTCGACATGTCGCCCCAGGCGCTGCGCCGGCGCATGGCGCACGGCAACATCTACCAGCCCGACCGCATCGACGCCTCCCTCTCCAACTACTTCCGCCCCGGCAACCTCACCGCCCTGCGCGAACTGGCGCTCCTGTGGGTCGCCGACCGCGTCGACGAGTACCTCCAGCAGTACCGGGGCGAGCACGACATCCGCTCCACCTGGCAGGCCCGCGAGCGCATCGTCGTCGGACTCACCGGCGGCCCCGAGGGCGGCACGCTGATCCGGCGCGCCTCCCGGATGGCGGCCAAGGGCTCCGGCAGCGAGATCCTCGCCGTCTACATCGCCCGCAGCGACGGCCTCACCGCCGCCTCGCCCAAGGAACTCGCCGTCCAGCGCACCCTGGTCGAGGACCTCGGCGGCACCTTCCACCACGTCATCGGCGACGACATACCGGCCGCCCTGCTGGACTTCGCCCGCGGCGTCAACGCCACCCAGATCGTCCTCGGCTCCTCGCGCCGCAAGACCTGGCAGTACGTCTTCGGGCCCGGCGTCGGCGCCACCGTCGCCCGCGACTCCGGTCCCGACCTGGACGTCCACATCGTCACCCACGGCGAGGTCGCCAAGGGGCGCGGCCTGCCCGTGGCCCGCGGCGCGCGCCTCGGCCGCTCCCGGATCATCTGGGGCTGGCTCGCCGGCGTCGCGGGACCCGCGCTCCTGACCCTGCTGCTCACCCACGTCGACGCCGACCTCGGGCTCGCCAACGACATGCTGCTGTTCCTGACGCTGACGGTCGCCGCCGCGCTGCTCGGCGGCCTCCTGCCGGCCCTCGCGGCCGCGGCGTTCGGCTCGCTGCTGCTCAATTACTACTTCACGCCGCCGCTGCACCTGTGGACGGTCTCCGACAACAAGAACATCCTCGCGATCGTCGTCTTCGTGGGTGTCGCCGTCTCCGTGGCCTCCGTCGTGGACCTCGCCGCCCGGCGCACCCACCAGGCCGCCCGGCTGCGCGCCGAGTCGGAGATACTCTCCTTCCTCGCCGGCAGCGTGCTGCGCGGCGAGACGAGCCTGGAGGCACTCCTGGAGCGGGTCCGCGAGACGTTCGCCATGGAGAGCGTGGCGCTCCTGGAACGCGCGGGCGACACCGCTCCCTGGACCTGCGCGGGCAGCGCCGGCGACGGCCGCCCGGCGGGCCGCCCCGAGGACGCCGACGTGGACATGCCGGTCGGCGACCACATGGCCCTCGCCCTGTCCGGCCGCGTGCTGCCCGCCGCGGACCGCCGGGTCCTCGCCGCGTTCGCCGCGCAGGCCGCCGTCGTCCTGGACCGCCAGCGCCTGAAGTCCGAGGCCGACCAGGCCCGCGCCCTCGCCGAGGGCAACCGCATCCGCACCGCGCTGCTCGCCGCCGTCAGCCATGACCTGCGTACCCCGCTGGCGGGCATCAAGGCGGCCGTGACCTCGCTGCGCTCCGACGACGTCGACTGGTCCGAGGAGGACGAGGCCGAACTCCTCGCGGGCATCGAGGACGGCGCCGACCGCCTGGAACACCTCGTGGGCAACCTCCTCGACATGTCCCGCCTCCAGACCGGCACCGTCACCCCGCTGATCCGCGAGATCGACCTGGACGAGGTCGTCCCCATGGCGCTCGGCGGCGTCCCCGACGGCAGCGCCGAGCTGGACATCCCCGAGACGCTGCCGATGGTCGCCGTGGACAAGGGCCTGCTGGAGCGGGCGGTCGCCAACATCGTCGAGAACGCCGTGAAGTACGCGCCCGAGGGCGAGCCCGTCAAGGTCTCCGCCAGCGCCCTCGGCGAGCGCGTCGAGGTCCGTGTCGTGGACCGGGGCCCCGGCGTCCCCGATGCCGCCAAGGACCGCATCTTCGAGCCCTTCCAGCGTTACGGTGACGCTCCGCGCGGCGCGGGCGTGGGCCTCGGCCTCGCCGTCGCCCGCGGCTTCGCCGAGGCCATGGGCGGCACCCTCGCCGCGGAGGACACCCCGGGGGGCGGCCTGACCATGGTCCTCACCCTGCGGGCGGTGGCCGGGCGGCCGCCGGAGCGCACCGCCCTCCCCGAGCTTCCCGCCCAGGTCACCCGGTGACCCCGAACCAGAAGTCAGAAAGGCAGGCCGGCATGACCAGGGTGCTGGTGGTCGACGACGAGCCGCAGATCGTGCGCGCCCTCGTGATCAACCTCAAGGCGCGCAAGTACGAGGTGGACGCGGCCCCCGACGGCGCCACGGCGCTGCAACTGGCCGCCGCCCGCCACCCCGACGTGATCGTGCTCGACCTCGGACTGCCCGACATGGACGGCGTGGAGGTCATCCGCGGCCTGCGCGGCTGGACGCGCGTGCCGATCCTCGTGCTGTCCGCCCGGCACAGCTCCGACGAGAAGGTCGAGGCCCTGGACGCGGGCGCCGACGACTACGTCACCAAGCCCTTCGGCATGGACGAGCTGCTGGCCCGCCTGCGCGCCGCCGTCCGCAGGGCCGAGCCCGTCGGCGCCGGCGAGGGCGACGTCATGGTCGACACCGAGGACTTCTCCGTCGACCTCGCCGCCAAGAAGGTCAACCGCGACGGGCGCGACGTACGCCTGACCCCGACCGAATGGCACCTCCTCGAGGTCCTGGTCCGCAACACCGGCCGCCTGGTCAGCCAGAAGCAGCTGCTGCAAGAGGTGTGGGGGCCCTCCTACGGCACCGAGACCAATTACCTGCGCGTCTACATGGCGCAGCTGCGCCGCAAGCTGGAGGCGGACCCGGCGCATCCGCGGCACTTCATCACGGAGCCCGGCATGGGGTACCGCTTCGAGCGGTGAGCTGTGCGGTGAGCTGTGTGCGACGAGCTGTGCGGCGAGCTGTGCGGTGAGCGGGCATGAGCGCAGGTGAGCGCACCGCTTTCCGGTGCGTCGGCGGCCCCCGGTAGGCTTTCTGTATGAGTGCTGTTCCTGGTTCCGAAAAGCCGGCGGGCCGTTTCCGGCGCATGCTCGACCGGCTGTCCTCCTCCCAGGAGGACCTGGAGTCCGAGGAGCTGCGCGAGGACGCCGACACCGCGGGCTGCGTCCGCATCGGCGACTGCCAGGACCGCCAGATAGTGACCGTTACTGGTACCTTGCGCACGGTCACCCTGCGACCACGCGCCGGGGTTCCCGCCCTGGAGGCCGAGCTGTTCGACGGCTCCGCGGCGCTGGACGTGGTGTGGCTCGGCAGGCGCTCCATCGTGGGCATCGAGCCGGGGCGCAAGCTGCTCGCGTCGGGCCGGATCTCGATGAGCCGGGGCCGCCGGGTGCTGTTCAATCCCAAATACGAACTCAGACCGCTCGGACGGGAGTAGCCGGTGACGTCCCTCGACAAGCCGACGGACCAGGGGAAGACGGATCAGGACGCCGATTCCCGGGCCGTGACCGAGGCAGCGCTCTTCGAGGCCTTCGGCGGCGTGCGGGGCATGGTGGAGACGGTCGTTCCCGGCCTGCTCTTCGTGACCATCTTCACGATCAACAAGGACCTGCACATGTCGGCCATCGCGGCCCTCGCGGTGTCCCTGGTGCTCGTGGTGGTCCGCCTGGTCAGGAAGGACACCGTCAAGCACGCCTTCAGCGGCGTCTTCGGCGTCGCCTTCGGCGTGGTCTTCGCGATGATGACCGGCAACGCCAAAGACTTCTACCTGCCGGGCATGCTCTACACCCTCGGCCTCGCCCTGGCCTACATCATCACGACCCTCGCGGGCGTCCCCCTGATCGGCCTGATCCTCGGCCCGGTCTTCAAGGAGAACCTCTCCTGGCGCACCCGCAACCCCGGCCGCAAGGCGGCGTACGCCAAGGCGAGCTGGGCCTGGGGCCTGATCCTGCTCGCCAAGTGCGCGGTCCTCTTCCCGCTGTACTGGTGGGCGGACACCACGCAGTTCGGCTGGGTCCTGATCGCCCTGAAGATCCCGCCGTTCCTGCTCGCCGTCTACCTCACCTGGGTCTTCCTGGCGAAGGCCCCGCCGCCGATCGACGTCTTCGCGGAGATGGAGGCCGCCGAGAAGGCGGAGGAGGAGCGCAAGGCCGCGGAGCGCGCCCCGTAAGGGGTGCGGGGAACCGCGCGCCCGGCCACGAAGGCCCCGCAGCGGACGTGTACGAGAGGGGGCGCCCGGTAAGTCACCGGGCGCCCCCTCCACGTAAGAGCCCCGGGGCTAGCTCTCGCGCCGCACGGAGAGCAAGTCCTCCAGCTGCTCCTCCCGCGCCTGCGCGGCCACGAAGAGCAGCTCGTCGCCCGCCTCCAGGGAGTCGTCCGGGGACGGCGCGAGGACGCGCGTACCGCGGATGATCGTCACCAGCGAGGTGTCCTCGGGCCACTGCACGTCGCCGACCAGCGTGCCCGCGAGGGCGGACTCGGGCGGCAGCGTCAGCTCGACGAGGTTCGCGTCGCCGTGGCTGAAGCGCAGCAGCCGCACGAGATCGCCGACGCTCACCGCCTCCTCCACGAGCGCGGACATCAGGCGCGGCGTGGAGACCGCGACGTCGACGCCCCAGGACTCGTTGAAGAGCCACTCGTTCTTGGGGTTGTTCACGCGGGCGACGACGCGCGGGACGCCGTACTCCGTCTTGGCGAGCAGCGAGACGACGAGGTTGACCTTGTCGTCGCCGGTCGCGGCGATCACGACGTTGCAGCGCTGGAGCGCGGCCTCGTCCAGGGAGGTGATCTCGCAGGCGTCGGCGAGCAGCCACTCGGCCTGCGGGACGCGCTCGACGGAGATGGCCGTCGGCGCCTTGTCGACCAGCAGGACCTCGTGGCCGTTCTCCAGCAGCTCACCGGCGATGGAGCGGCCCACGGCGCCGGCTCCGGCAATGGCGACCCTCATCAGTGACCGCCTTCCTCGGGGCCTTCGGCGAACGCCGCCTCGACCTTGTCGACCTGGTCGGTGCGCATCATCACGTGCACCAGGTCGCCCTCCTGCAGAACCGTCTGCGAGGTGGGCAGGACCGCCTCGCCCAGCCGGGTGAGGAAGGCGACGCGGACGCCGGTCTCCTCCTGGAGCCGGCTGATCTTGTGCCCGATCCAGGCCTGGGACGCGTGCACCTCGGCGAGCTGCACGCCGCCGGTGGGGTCGCGCCACAGCGGCTCGGCGCCGGAGGGGAGCAGACGGCGCAGCATCTGGTCGGCGGTCCAGCGGACCGTGGCGACCGTGGGGATGCCGAGGCGCTGGTAGACCTCGGCGCGGCGCGGATCGTAGATGCGGGCCGCGACGTTCTCGATGCCGAACATCTCGCGGGCGACGCGCGCGGCGATGATGTTCGAGTTGTCGCCGCTGCTGACGGCGGCGAAGGCGCCCGCCTCCTCGATACCGGCCTCGCGCAGGGTGTCCTGGTCGAAGCCGACGCCGGTGACGCGGCGGCCGCCGAACCCGGAGCCCAGGCGGCGGAAGGCCGTGGGGTCCTGGTCGACCACGGCGACCGTGTGCCCCTGTTGTTCCAGGGTCTGCGCGAGAGCGGAACCGACTCTCCCGCAGCCCATGATGACGATGTGCACGACCGTCCTTCCGGCTGTGTCAATACTCTGTGCTCAGGCTGAACGGTAAAAGCGTCTCAGACCGGAGCCCAAGCTACACACGCGCGGTCGGCGCGGGGCACCCCCGTGCACCTGTCGGACGGGTCGCCCGCGGCTCAGTCCACGCTGCGCAGCAGGCCCTCCACGGTCTGCAGCCGGTGGCCCAGCTCGACCAGCTGCAGGCGGGTCGCCTCCTGCTCCGACCTGGCACGTTCGGCCACCTCGCGGTACTGCTGCATGGCCTCGGCGTACTGCCGGTCGCGCTCGCGGTTGCGCTGCGACTGGAAGTAGGCGACGGCGACGACCGCGCCGGCGAGTATCAGGAAAAATGCGATCGGAATGATCACGTCTTCCACTAGGGCGTCCCCTTTGCTGAGTGCTGTTCGTCCTCGCCCGTCCGGTCCGACGGATCCGCGGGGCTCGCTTGGTCCGCCGCACCCCGCCGGGCGGCCGCGGTGATCGTATCCACGTTCAACCGCACGTCGAAGGGCGCCAGTTTGAAGTACTTGAGTGCCTTGCCGTCGTCGGAGAGCTCCAGCCGGCCGACGACGAGGCCGGCCTTCTCCATGCGTTCGAGGTGCATGTAGAGCAAGGGGCGTGACACGCCGAGCCGCCGGGCCAGCTCGCTGACGTAGAGCTGGCCGGACGCGAGCTCGCTGATGATCCGGATGCGCTGGGCGTGGCCGACGGCCGCGAGAAAGGCCAGGAGCTCCTCGCTGTCCATGGTCCGCCCTCGCGTTGGTCCCCACACCTGTCCCTACCTGTCAGTCAAGGCTTACGTATGGCGGGTTCCGCTGTCAATCCACGTCCCGACGCCTCGGCATAACAGTTGACGGTTCATTCCTTCACCTGTCAGTCTCCACTTACACATGACAGGCAAGGTCGAATTGGTGGGGGCGGGACGGACATGAGAAAGCGATCGGTCACGGTGCGCGTGGCCCGGTGGAGCGCGCTGCACCCATGGCGGGCGATCATCGGATGGCTCGTCTTCGTGGTGCTGTGCCTGGGCGGCGGGATCGCCGCCGGCATGAACAGCGCGACGTCGCAGGACTTCCGCGTCGGTGAGGCGGGCCGGGCCGAGGCCCTGGCCGTCGAGGGCGGCGTCCAGCTCAGGTCCACGGAACAGGTACTCATCCGGGCCGCGTCGGGCCCGCTGGACGAGACGGCCGCCGACGCCGCCGTCAAGGACGTCACCGCCCGGATGAAGGCCCTGCCGGAGGTCGCCTCGGTGGCGGAGCCGGTGCGCTCGGCGGACGGGCGCGTCCTGCGGGTCCAGGTGGAGCTCAACGGCTCCGAACAGGAGGACCAGGAGAACGTCCCACCGCTGCGGGCCCAGACCGAGGAGGCCGCGAAGGCCCATCCGGACCTGGTCATAGAGGAGGCCGGCGACGCCTCCGTGAGCGCGGGCGTGGACGGCCAGCGCAACGACGACCTCAAGTTCTCCGAGGCGATCACGCTGCCCATCACCCTGATCACGCTGGCGGTGGTCTTCGGCTCGGTCGTCATGGTCGGCGTACCGCTGCTGCTCGCCGTCACCTCGATCATGGCGACCATGGGCCTGGCGATGGTGGCCTCGCATCTGCTGCCCGACACCGGCGTCGGGATGAGCATGATCCTGCTCATCGGCATGGCCGTCGGCGTCGACTACACGCTCTTCTACCTCAAGCGGGAACGCGAGGAGCGGGCGCGGGCGGGCGGCCGTCTCACCTCCGAGGCGCTCGTCGAGGCCGCCGCCGCGACGGCGGGCCGCGCGATCGTCGTCTCCGGGCTCGCCGTGATCGTCTCCACGACCGCGCTCTACCTCGCCGGTGACGTCATCTTCGACTCGCTCGCCACCGGCACGATCCTGGTCGTCGCCGTCGCCGTGCTCAGTTCGGTGACCGTCCTTCCCGCGCTGCTGGTCAAGCTGGGGCGCCGCACCGAGCGCCGGGCCCAGCGCCGCGCCACCAAGCTCCGCGACCAGGGCAAGCCCGTACGGACGTACGAGGAGAAGAAGCCCGGCAAGGTCTGGCGTGCCCTCCTCACACCCGCCCGCAAGCACCCCGCGCTCACCCTGGGCCTGTCGGTCCTGGTCATGCTGGGGCTCGCGCTGCCCGCGCTGAACATGACCCTCAAGAACCCGGCGCGCGACAGCTTCTCGCGCGAGATACCGGCGATGAAGGAGTACGACCGGCTGCTCGACGCCTTCCCGGAGCAGCGCGTCCGCCACCTCGTCGTGGTGCGCGCCGAGGCCTCGCGGGCCGGCGAGGTGACGGCGGCGCTGCGCGAGCTGGCCCGCGAGGCGCAGGCGGACCCGCTCTTCTCGAAGCGCTCCGGTGCCCCGCTCATCCGCACCTCCGACGACCGCGGGACCACGACCCTGGAGCTCAACACCCCGCATCCGACGTACTCCGAGGAGGCCGAGGACTCGCTCGAACACCTGCGCGCCGACTACCTGCCGGCGACCGTCGACACCCTGCCCGGCGTCGAGACGGCCGTCACCGGTGAGGTGGCACGCGGCGTCGACTACGTGGCGCATCAGAACGACAAGCTGCCGATCGTCCTCGGCTTCCTGCTCCTGATGACCTTCCTCATGACGCTCTACGCGTTCCGCTCGGCCGTCCTCGCACTGCTCGGCGTCGGGCTCAACCTGCTCTCCGCGGCCTCCGCGCTCGGACTGCTCGTCCTGGTCTTCCAGGGCCGGTGGGCCGAGGACCTGCTGTCCTTCGTCTCACTCGGCGGGATCTCCTCGCGCGTACCGCTGTTCCTCTTCGTGATCCTCTTCGGGCTCTCCACGGACTACCAGGTCTTCGTGGTCAGCCGGATCCGCGAGGCCGCCCTGAACGGCGTGCCCACCCGGCAGGCGGTCCTCGACGGCATCGCCTCCTCCGCCAAGATCGTCACCAGCGCGGCGATCGTCATGGTCACCGTCTTCGCGAGCTTCGTGATGCTGCACATCCTGGAGATGAAGCAGATGGGCTTCGTCCTCGCGGCGGCCGTCCTGCTCGACGCGTTCGTGATCCGCGTCATGATCCTGCCCGCCGCGCTGCTGCTCCTGGGCCGCCTCACCTGGTGGCCGTCCGGTGCGGTCCGCCGTGCGCAGGAGCGGTCGGCCGGCCGCTTCGAGGGGCCGGGCGGGGGCTTCGAGGGGCCGGGCGGGGGTTTCGCCGCCGAGGGCGCCGGGGAGGGCCCCGACGACTGGTTTGAGCGGCGCTCTAAAGAAGGCAGCCTCCCACACAGCGGATAACCGAGGCGGATGGGGGTGGTGGGTGGGCGGGTGTCCTTGCGAACGCTTACGATCCTCTGCGTGTCCAAACTGACCGACGTGCCCAAACGGATCCTCATCGGGCGCGCACTGCGCAGTGACCGGCTCGGAGAAACGCTCCTGCCGAAGCGCATCGCACTCCCCGTCTTCGCGTCCGACCCGCTCTCCTCCGTGGCCTACGCGCCTGGAGAGGTCCTCCTGGTCCTCTCCATCGCGGGGGTGTCGGCGTACCACTTCAGCCCGTGGATCGCCGTCGCGGTCGTGGTGCTGATGTTCACCGTCGTCGCGTCGTACAGACAGAACGTGCACGCCTACCCGAGCGGTGGCGGCGACTACGAGGTCGCCACCACCAACCTCGGGCCCAAGGCGGGGCTCACCGTCGCGAGCGCCCTGCTCGTCGACTACGTCCTGACCGTGGCCGTGTCGATCTCCTCGGGCATCGAGAACCTCGGCTCCGCGGTCCCCTTCGTGGTCGAGCACAAGGTCCTGTGCGCGGTCGCCGTGATCATCCTCCTCACGCTGATGAACCTGCGCGGCGTGAAGGAGTCCGGGAAGCTCTTCGCCATCCCGACGTACGTCTTCGTGGCCGGCGTCTTCATCATGGTCGCCTGGGGCGCCTTCCGGGGGATCGTCCTGGGCGACAGCATGCGGGCGCCCACCGCCGACTACGAGATCAAGCCCGAGCACCAGGGCCTCGCCGGCTTCGCGCTGGTCTTCCTGCTCCTGCGGGCCTTCTCCTCCGGCTGTGCCGCGCTCACCGGCGTCGAGGCGATCAGCAACGGCGTCCCGGCGTTCCGCAAGCCGAAGTCCAAGAACGCCGCGACGACCCTCGCCCTGATGGGCGCCCTGGCCGTCACCATGTTCTGCGGCATCATCGCGCTCGCCATGGTCACCAAGGTCCGCATGGCGGAGACCCCGGCCAAGGACCTCTTCCACAACGGCGTCCCGGTCGGCGCGGACTACGTCCAGAACCCGGTCATCTCCCAGGTCGCCGAGGCCGTCTTCGGCCACGGCAGCCTCCTGTTCATGATCCTGGCCGCGGCCACCGCGCTCGTGCTGTTCCTCGCCGCCAACACCGCGTACAACGGCTTCCCGCTGCTCGGCTCGATCCTCGCCCAGGACCGCTACCTGCCGCGCCAGCTGCACACCCGCGGCGACCGCCTCGCGTTCTCCAACGGCATCGTGCTCCTCGCGGGCGCGGCGGCCCTGCTCGTCGTCATCTACGGCGCCGACTCCACCCGCCTGATCCAGCTCTACATCGTCGGCGTCTTCGTTTCCTTCACGCTCAGCCAGATCGGCATGGTCCGGCACTGGAACCGCCACCTGGCCGCCGAGAAGGACCCGAACAAGCGCCGGCACATGATCCGTTCCCGTGCGATCAACACCTTCGGCGCCTTCTTCACCGGCCTCGTGCTGGTCGTCGTGCTCATCACCAAGTTCACGCACGGCGCCTGGGTCGCGCTGCTCGGCATGTGCATCTTCTACGTGACGATGACGGCGATCCGCCGCCACTACGACCGCGTGGCCGAGGAGATCGCCGCCCCGGAGACCCCCTCCGACGACAACATGCGCCCCTCCCGGGTCCACTCGATCGTCCTGGTCTCCAAGATCCACCGCCCGACGCTGCGCGCCCTGTCGTACGCGAAGCTGATGCGCTCGCACACCCTCGAGGCGCTCAGCGTCAACGTCGACCCGGCCGAGACCAAGGCGCTCAAGGGCGAGTGGGAGCGGCGCGGCATCACCGTGCCGCTGAAGGTCCTCGACTCGCCCTACCGCGAGATCACCCGGCCGATCATCGAGTACGTGAAGAGCCTGCGCCGGGAGAGCCCCCGCGACGTGGTCAGCGTGATCATCCCCGAGTACGTGGTCGGCCACTGGTACGAGCACCTGCTGCACAACCAGAGCGCCCTGCGCCTGAAGGGCCGCCTGCTCTTCACACCGGGCGTGATGGTGACCTCCGTCCCCTACCAGCTGGACTCCTCCGAGGTCGCGAAGAAGCGGGCCCGCAGGCGCCAGGAGTGGAACGCGCCGGGCGCGGTGCGGCGGGGGCCGGTGGAGAAGCCGAGGCGCGCCAAGGACAAGGACCGGGAGCCGAGCAAGAAGGCCTGAGCCCTCGGCCCCCTGGCCGGGGCGAACGGCCGGCTGAGCGGTCGGCGCCGTGGTGAGCGGCTGGCGCCGTGGTGGGCGGTCGGGCGACACCCACGTAGACTGGTGGGCTGTTGTCCGGCTGTTCCCCTTTTACGTTGTGGAGTCACCCCGCCATGCAGGCAGAACCGAAGAATTCGCAGGCGGGGGACGTGTCGGCCGAGCCCGCCGGCGAGGCCGTCTCCCTGGTCGGCCAGGAGCACGAGGTCGAGGTCGGCCCTGTCGCGCACGGTGGCCACTGCGTGGCCCGCACCGCCGAGGGCCAGGTGCTCTTCGTGCGGCACGCGCTGCCCGGCGAGAGGGTCGTCGCCCGGGTGACCGAGGGCGAGGAGGGCGCGCGCTTCCTGCGGGCGGACGCGGTTCAGGTGCTCGAGGCGTCCAAGGACCGCGTCGAGGCGCCCTGCCCCTACGCCGGCCCCGGCCGCTGCGGAGGCTGCGACTGGCAGCACGCGAAGCCGGGCGCGCAGCGCCGCCTCAAGGGCGAGGTCATCACCGAGCAACTCAAGCGCCTGGCCGGGCTCACCCCCGAGGAGGCGGGCTGGGACGGCACGGTCATGCCGGCCGAGGGCGACAAGCTGCCGCCGGGCGAGGTCCCGGCATGGCGCACGCGGGTGCAGTACGCGGTCGACGCGGACGGCAACGCGGGCCTGCGCCGCCACCGCTCCCACGAGGTCGAGCCGATCGACCACTGCATGATCGCGGCCACCGGGGTCTCCGAACTCGGCATCGAGAGCCGCGACTGGTCCGGGATGGCCTCCATCGAGGCGATCGCGGCGACCGGCTCCCAGGACCGCCAGGTGATCCTCGCCCCGAAGCCGGGCGCGCGCCTGCCGATCGTGGAGCTGGACAAGCCGGTCTCGGTGATGCGGGTGGGGGAGAAGGACGGGGGCGTCCACCGCGTCCACGGCCGCGCCTTCGTCCGCGAGCGGGCGGACGGCCGCACGTACCGCGTCGGCAGTGGCGGCTTCTGGCAGGTCCACCCGAAGGCGGCGGAGACGCTGATGCTGGCGGTCATGCAGGGCTTGCTGCCCCGCAAGGGCGACACGGCCCTCGACCTGTACTGCGGCGTCGGCCTCTTCGCGGGCGCGCTCGCGGACCGGGTCGGGGAGCAGGGCGCGGTCCTCGGCATCGAGTCCGGCAAGCGCGCGGTGGAGGACGCCCGGCACAACCTCGCGGGCTTCGACCGCGTCCGCATCGAGCAGGGCAAGGTCGAATCGGTCCTCCCGCGCACGGGCATCACCGAGGCGGACCTGATCGTCCTGGACCCCCCGCGCGCGGGCGCGGGCAAGCAGACGGTCCGCCACCTGACGGGCCTGGGCGCCCGCCGCATCGCCTACGTGGCGTGCGACCCGGCGGCGCTGGCCCGTGACCTCGCCTACTTCCGCGAGGGCGGCTACCGGGTGCGGTCGCTACGGGCGTTCGACCTGTTCCCGATGACCCACCATGTCGAGTGCGTCGCGATCCTTGAGCCCGCCGCAAAGGGTGTCTGACCTGCGGTTTCGTCGAGTGTGCGTTATGTGCGCTGTGGGCGTTACGGGCGATATCTTGACGCATATTCGACGCACGTTGGGCCCTTCTGACGCACGTTTGACGCACGTTCTGATGAGGTGCCAGATGCCCGTTTCTGCAGGTGACGGTGTGTCGAGTACGGCTTGAGGGGGCTCCCTCTTTGCCGCTTCTTGGTGAAGCCGTGCTCGATATGGCCTGATTTGAGGATCAGTAGGAACGGGGTCCGTAAGGGCTCCAGTGGCCGAGGAAAGGCTTGAGGTCGTCGCCGCTCGGCTTGGGTGGGGTGGGCAGCTTCGGGGCTGCGGCGGATTCGGTGAGGTGCTGGAGCCGGGCGTCCGTGAAGGCGAGCCACGCCTCGATCTCTGTCCTTTCCTGTCCGGGTGGCAGCGATGTGGCGTGGTCGCGTACTGCTGTGACGTATTCGGTCAGGCGCTTGGTCTGGTGCCAGGCGTCTGCTTGTTCTTCGAGGTGCTTGACGCGATAGGCGTAGGCGTATGCGGTGCGCGCGTCCTCCATGGCGGTTTCCCAGCGCCTCTGCTGGGCTTCCCTGGCTTGCTGGTCTGCAAGGCGTTTGTGTTCTGCGGCTTTGCCGCGGAGGTCGACTTCTTGTGCGATTTCGGCGAGCTGGTCTTCCAGCGGCCGGTCGGGGACATCGGCCCATTCGCTCGCACGGTGCGGGCTGCCGCCGCGGAGGATGAAGCGCAGGCGGTTTGAGGGGGTGTAGTCGAAGCGGGCGATGCGCATCCATGAGTGCTTCTTGGCGTCGGCGAGTTCCTTGTCGGTGGGGATGTGTTCGCTGCGGTCCTGTTCTTGAAGGACGAGGAATCCGACGCTTTCGCCTTGGGCGGTGATGGTGAAGTGCGGTGGTGCGCTGCGGCGACGGTGGGGTGGGGGAGCGCCTTGCGTGGTTCCGAGTGCTGCCTTATGGCCTTGTGGTTCGGTGACGATGATGAGGGCTTGGATGATGCGTAGTGCTCGGCCTTGGATGGATTTGGTGAGCCCCATGGGCTGTGGTCGTTGTTGGAGGGCGGCCACGAGGGAGTGGGGTTTGGTGAGTCTGGCCGGAACGGGGAGCGGGGTGAGTTCGGCGAGGCGCCAGGCGGGGATGTCGACGAGTTTGATTTCGTAGCCGCGGTGGGTGCGGTATGCGTGGAGCTCTTGTGTGCGCGGGATCTTGCCGGACTTGCGGGCGGTGTTCACCCGTGATGTCCCATTCACTGAGTGTGGGCCGGGTTCGATGGGCTTGATGAGGCAGCCGTCGTTCGCGGCCAGTTCTTCGAGGAGTTGGTCTGTGTAGTTCGTACGGGCCCTGGGTGCGGTCTTGGGGCGTGGCGGTGCCGGCTTGCGGCTGGGCTGCGCGGGTGGTGCAGCGTTCTGCTCGACGGGGCAGATGCGGCGGTCGGTGAGATGCTGCCGCCCTCTGTCGGTGAGGTTGGCGCTCCAATGTCCTCGGCGTTTGGTGACTTTGATGAGTCCGCGACTCTGCAGTGCCTGAGCGCTGACCTTGTAAGTGCTGTCCTGCCAGACTCCGTCGGGACACCCCTGGCCCACCCAGTCGAGCACGGTCTGCTGTCGCTCGTTGAGGTCCCCGTGCATGTCGTCCTCCTGTGGTTCCCCGGGCATGCTGCCTGAGAGGCAATGCCCATCGCTTCCGCAGGAATTCCGGGGATCATGAGAGGATCTTCGTTCGAATGAGACGTGCCGCACGGCTGTTTACAGCGACGTGCACACAGTCAGAAATCGGGCTCCGCGAAACGACGAACGAAGAAGTCAACGGACCCACGTCCGCGCCGCACAGGGCAAAGATCAATAGTCGACTCCATCTGGGAGTCGTTAGCCGCGTGATGATGGCCATGCGGGAGGGGCTCTGCAGGGATGCAGTGCTGTGAACTCAGTCAATGATTGCCCTGGCCTGGTTGGCTGGACTACGGTGGTGGTACGCCCGTCAAACCCGTCCGAAAATCGCCACGAGCTCGGAGAATCGCATGCCCAACGCCATCGATGCGCCTGTCACACTGGCTGGAATCGCACGGATCGCGGGTGTTGGTCGAGCAGCAGTAAGCAACTGGCGGCGTCGGCACGATTCGTTTCCGACTCCTGTCGGTGGGACGGATGCCAGCCCGCAGTTCTCCCTAGCCGACGTCGAACAATGGCTCCACGCGAACGGGAAGATCGAGCGGATCCGGCTGCGGGAGCGTTTGTGGCCGCTCTACGAGGTTCTGGGAGACCGTGCGGTGATGGGCGCGGCGCTTGCGGAAGCCGGTCGGCGCCTCCTCGCCGCGGATGGCGTGGACCAGGCGGTTCCTGTGCAGTCCTCCCTTCCACAAGAGGCCGCCCAGGTAGTGGATGAAACGGTCGACGCCGCACGCTATGAGGGAGGCCGCGAGACCTTCGACTTCCTGCTGTCGCGCTGGCTCGATGTTCATGTGCGGCAGGTCAGCACGACTCCAAATCAACTTGGTCAGCTAATGGTGGACATCGCTCTGGCCGTCAGGGCCGACGGGGCCGGGGGCAGGAGTACGCGAACGGTCGTACTCGACCCCGCATGTGGCGTCGGTGGGCTGCTCTTGGCTGCTGACGAGGGTATGAGAGAGCACGGGGCGGAGGCTGACTCCGCGGCTCTGGTCCTTCTCGGGACCGACGTCGATCCTGTGCTTGCCGCGCTAGCAGCGGCCCGCCTGGGTTTCGCCCGGGCGGGCAGGGGCGGTGTAGTCGCCGAGATCAGGGCAGGCGACTCGCTTCGCGCAGACCCACAGGATGCCGAACAGGCCGACATCGTTGTGTGTAACCCTCCGTTCAACGCGCGCGACTGGGGTCACGAGGAACTGGCCACTGATCCCCGTTGGGTCTACGGACTGCCGCCGAGGACCGAGCCCGAACTTGCCTGGATCGAGCACGCACTGGCGAGACTTGCATCCGGCGGTGTGGCCGTCCTCCTCCTGCCGCCGGCGGTAGCCTCCCGGCGTGCGGGCAGGCGTATTCGCAGTGCGCTGCTGCGCACGGGCGTCTTGCGGGGAGTGGTTGCGCTTCCGGCCGGGGCCGCGCAACCACACAGCGTCTCACTACAGTTGTGGATTCTCCAGGCACCATCAACCGCCGACGGGCCGGTTTCCGGCGACGGTCTGTTCTTGCTTGACGCGGCCACTTCGCGGGGGGCGTCCCGGAGAGCTCAGAGCATCGACTGGCCGAAGTTGAGCGGACGCGTACTCGATGCGGTGCGCGCTCATTCTTGGTCTGGGGAACATAGGAGGGGAGCGAAGGAGCACCTGCCGGAGGGGTGCGTCATCATCCCCGTGATGGACCTACTCGACGAGCAGACAGATCTCACGCCCGCCCGCCATGTACCAGAGACGGCGATGGAGGCCCAGGCCAAGCTCCATGAATCCTGGGGCCGCCTGGACGGCCTGCTCGACGAGGTGCGCAGCTATTCCCGGTCCCTCGCGGCGATCGCCCTGTCGGCGGACGACGACGTTGCGTCCACTGTCACGGTCTCGGACCTGGACCGCGCTCGCGCGCTCAAGCTATGGCAAGGGCAGACGCTTCCCAGCGAGCTCCTACACCGCGACGCACTACCGGACGGTGCGGTGCCGGTCGTTAGCGTTCCCGACCTCATCCTGGGAGTCTGGCCGGGGAGCTGGCTGGCAGCAGCCGAGGTGCAGGAGGGCCTCAGCGCTGGATCGCTCACTGTGGCCGAGCCCGGGGATGTCATCGTGGCGGGTGTCGAGCGGGCATATCGCGTCTGGGTCCAAGAAGACACGCCCATGGTGCTGGGACCCCAGCTCTACGCGTTGCGACCGGATCCTGAGATCCTCGATCCCTGGTTCCTCGCAGGTTGCCTGCGTGCTCCGGCAAACGCGCGACAGGCCGGCTCCCACACTTCCAGCTCGGCCCGTATCGACGTACGCAAACTGCAGGTGCTGCAGCTTTCTCTCGCCGAGCAGCGGGAGTACGGGGCGGCCTTCAAGGAACTGCTGGCACTTGAGGAAGCATTCCGCTCCCTGGCAGCGGTGGGCGAGGACCTTATTCGGGGTCTCGGGGACGGGCTCGCGGGCGGAAAGCTGCGCCGATGAGGCGGCCACCCCGTGTCGCAGAGGGGGGTATGGAGGGCACTGGCACAACACCACCCTTCCTACGCCTCAAAGCCCAACTCCTCAAGCTCGATGCCAACCTCGCGGCACCGCTCTTCCAGCACTCGGGCACGAGGGCCTGTGACGCGGGCCAGCTCTCCGAGTACCACGGCCCGCGCCGCCGCGGCGGGGAGCAGGTCACCGAAAGGGATGCGGCACTCCGCCGCGCCTAGAGTCCCTTCCAGGTGGTCGGCCAGATCGTCCGGACTCCCGCTGCCCTCAGCTCGCACGGCCAGCGCCTCGTAGAGTGCGATCGCTTCCTTGCAGCGCCCCGCGATACGCATACCGTTCGCGGCTACGCGCAAGGCCGCCCGGACCCGCGGATCGAAGATGCCCCAGTCCCGCCGTGCGGCGGGCAGCAGCTCTACCAGCTTGTCCACCGCGCTAGCGGGATCACCGGATTCGATCTCGGCCTCGGCTTCGGCAACTACCTCCTGAAACATTCGGCGACTGAGGAACACAGAACCGCGGCGCCTGCCGCTCGGCTTGATTACGGGTGCTGTTGTCACCGGCTCGGCGGGCAGATCGTATTCGTCCGGCAGTCGCAATGGGCGCGTGGGGTCCGGTTCCAGCCGAGGGGAAGGGGCCGCGTCACCCGGGCGAGGAGCGTGCCTCCGCAGGACCTCCGCGACCGTGCGAGCGCACTCCGGCCGGTCCTCCGGCTCCTTCGCCAGCAACTTCAGGACCAGCTCGTCTAGCTCCGCTGGGATGTGCCCGACATGGCAGGTCGGCGGGATCGGCTCGGCGTGCACGTGCTGGTGCTTCAGACCGTCCCCGGAGAAGGGCGGATGACCGGTCAACAAGTGATAGAGGACGCAGCCGAGCGCGTACAAGTCGGTCTTCGGCGTGATCTGGCGCTCCAGGATCGCTCTGGTGCCTCATACCCCCTGCTTCCTACAGTGGAACCATGCTGGGTGTAGTCAGTGACGCCAGGCCAGAGCGGCTTGGCGATGCCGAAGTCGATAAGGACGACCACGCCGTTCTCGTCGATGATCAAGTTGTACGGCTTGAGGTCGCGGTGCACTACCGGCAGGTCGTGCGCGCAGGCCAGAGCCTCGGCGATCTGAACCCCGATGGCCGCGCTGACCTCGTTCGTGGGGGTGTATTGGTCGAGGAAGAGGTGTAGGGGCTTGCCAGCGACGTAGCGCATCACAAGGTAGGGCTCGGAGGCATGGGCGCCTTGGTCGTACAGCTCAGGAATGCTTCTGTTGCGCAGCCGTCCGAGGAGGGAGCCCTCACGCCGGAAACGGCCTCGCATGCGCCGCAGCTCGCTGTGCGCCTCGTCCTCGTCGAGTGAGTCCAGGAGCTCGCTTCTAGTGCGCAGGCACTTGACGGCTACCAGGCTCCCCTTCTGCAGGTCCTCCGCCTGCCAGACGACGGCCATGCCGCCGCTGCCCAGGTGCCTGAGCAGTTTGTATCGACCGCCCAGCACCTCGTCCTTCTTCATGCCCGCCCCTCGCCTTTGAAGCGTCCCGCATCCGACACGCAGAGAGGTCCGCGCCGGTGGCAGGGTTCCGGTTTCCGCCAGGTCGTTGATCGACGGATGCTGTCAGTGTAAAACGGACGGAGCGTGTTTCATGCATGGACTGAGTTCACAGCGTTTCTGTGTCATGCTGGAGGCAGTCGAAACCCGGCTATCTATGTGATGTCCGCTGGACGTCGTTGTCGTATGGCTTGGAGGAGAGCATGAGCAGCTGGCCTCGCCCCGCCGGGACGATCGGTGACATCAAACTGGTGCGCACGAACCTCGGTGCGGCGCGGCTTGACCCCCGAGATTGCCCCACGAAGCGCGGGAGTGACGCCCGCCCGATGTTGGTTCCCGATCCCAATCCCCCTGAACACGGCGAGCGTCTACAGGACTTCACGCTCAAGGTTTTCATGGATGCACTCGACCTGATTGAACACGAGGGCAACGACCTGGAGTGGGTGATCGGAGAACTTCAGCGAACGAAGGGAACTTTCGGGCTTTACCGTCGGCGGGAAGCGCACCCCTTGCTGCTGTCATGGTCAGCCGAAGCGGTCCGGCGTTATCTGGCGGCCCGGGTGGCGGACCAGAGCGCCCGCCAGGCCGCGCACCTTCCGCTCAGCGTCCCGGTCCGTGACATGTGGGTGCTCGGCCAGGATCCTGGGCCGGTTGACGAGCGAGGTGTGGACACCTACGAGATGACCGCTTGGGGACGCCGCTACGCGGCCCTCGACGACTCCACGAGGGAACTGTGGTTGCTCAGCTTCGGCGCAGCCAAGGAAGATCGCCCTAAGGGGGAGAAGGCCGCAGCCGCCTACGTCGCGGCACGCGGGCGGCCGGCGGGTGGAGGATGGCGGAAACGGCACATTCCAGTCCCCTTCCATGAACTCCCGCAGTTTCGCACCGCCTTGCCTGAGAAGGTCAGGGTCATCGAATTCGGCTGTGGAGACGGCAAGCACAACGAGCTGCTCGACTGGAACAGGTATGAGGCCCGGCAGCATTTCACAGCGGAGGGGTGGCCTGCGTTGCGCCAGGCCATCGATGGGACCGGGACCCATCCCGGAAGCAGTTGTGTCGACTGCAAGGCGCTAAGTGGCTGCAGTGCCCTCCCGCGCACCCCGGAACTGCTGAGGATCACCTCTCCTGAGCGCAAGCGCCCTCGGCGCAGTCTCTCGGTCACCGATCTGCGCGCCTATCGGGACTGTCCGGCGAAGTATCACGCGACTCGGCAGCTCAAACTGCGATCCGCGAAACCCGAAAGTCCAGAAGTGCGACGTGGCCGCGTGGTCGACGACATCCTGAATCAACGGCACGGCATCACGCCTTACCAGGCGTGTCAGGTGCTCCCTGGTCCTGTAGATCCTGCGTCTTGGGGCGCGGGCGTCCTGCACCTGAGCGGGAAGGAAGCACTCGACGGCGCCGCCATGCTCGAGCAGCACGCCTTCTACTGTCCGTTGGACGGCCTCGCCGCAGAGGAGGAAGTGCGTGTTCAGTACCAGGCGGTCTGCTACGACCCTGAACTCGATCTCATCCTGATAGCCACCCCCGATCTGCTCCACACCCGCCGCGGGGGCTGGATCTGGCGGGAGACCAAGACCGCGAGCCGATACCTCTACGAGGGGGAGTCGCTGTTGTCGCGCTACCCCCAGCTGGCGCTAGGCGTGGTGATGCTGGCCGCAGGAGTCCTGGGCGGTGACGTGACGCGTTCCAGGGTCGAGCTCGAACTACTACACACCGACGACGTGACCTTTGAGGAGCTGGACCCCTCGCGCCCAGGGACCGTCGACGAGGCAAGAGACGTGATCGCGCAGCTCGCCCAACCCTGGGTTGAGGATCAGGACTACTCGGCCAATCCAGGCCGATACTGCAGCAGTTGCGAGGCCCTCGAATGGTGCCACCCGGGCATCGAGCATCTAGCCACGAAAAAGGAGGGACCCCGATGACCACCGCCTCCGACGCACACGCCACCCACCGAGGCGACTGGCTCGATTTCCCCGACGTGCGCCTGGTCCGCACGCTGGCCGGCGCGGTCATCCAACTCGCAGACCTCGGGTCCCTCTCCTCGTTCAAACTGCCCTACCCGGCCGAAGCCCAGCGCGCGCTCGACCGGACCGTCCTCGCCTGCCTCCTCAGGGGTGCTGAGGAGGTACCCCGTAGCCTCCCCGAACTGCTCTTCTGGTGCCACACCCGTCCTCTGGAGGACTGGCCCCTCGACCTGCCGCCGGATGCCTTCGGGCCGGACGACTACCTGGTGGATCCAGAGGCGCTGGTTCCCACACAGCTTTGCCACGAGTGGTGGATCAGAGGCAAGGACGCAGGCGCCGCGCAATTCGACCGGGAGGTCGTCCACACAGCGATGCGCCTCTGCCGCAAGGCGTCGTCGCCCGAGTCCTACGTAGCCTTTCGGAGACTCCTGGTCGAGCGTCCGGTACTCACCGGAGTAGAACGATTCGAGACTGACACCGACCTGTTCCTTGCCCCGGTACAGGAGCTCCTGGACCAGTGCTATGCGCCAGTTCCGGCCTCCTACGAATTTGAGGGCACCTACGTAACCTGCGGTCGCTGTTTGACCATGCTCACGCCGGTAGCCGGCGGAACGTGGTGGTGCGAGCGGGACCGGTGCCGGCGCAGGGGAGCGCCCCCGCATGGACGGACACTGGGCGGGACCGAAGCGGCTGGACTGCTTCAGCTGGTGCGGCCACTGCGGCAGTTCGTCACCAGCCCGGGGCGTGCCGAGGTGGCACTGGAGGCCCGGCTGAGCGCCCTCGGGCTGGAGGTTCAGCTATGGCCCGGCTTCGACGCCTACGACTTGCGCGTGACCTTCCCCGACGGGTACGTCTGGGCCATCGACGTCAAGGACTGGAAGCATCCCGGCCTGCTCGGCAGGTCCGCGAAACCCGTCCGCCCAGAGCCGCCGTACAACGAATCGTGCTGGGTGGCCCCCCGCGAACAAGTCGAATCCCACCGCGACTACATCGGCACGTACCGGCGCAACCGCCCCCTCTCAGCCGAGGGCCTTCCTCTGCTCACCGACGACCGGCTAGTCACACTCGCCACCGCCCGGCTCCGTGAGGCAAACGACCCCCACCTGACGGACCCCGCACCGACGAACGGAACCGACCGTGCGTAATAGCAGCGAGTGGTACCAGCCACTGGCCAAAGCCCTGGAGCCCCTCTGGCCCCTCGAATATCAAGATGTCAGCCCCTCTCTGCTGTGCCAGGTGGAACTCGGCCTCTATCTGATGGAGGGTCTCGACCCGTCCCGCGACGCCCGGGGTGTCTACACCCTCCTGGGTGGCTACCCCTTCGCTGCGGCCGCGGGCATCGCGTCCACCCCAGCACAGAACGCCCGCCTGGGGGCAGCACGTCACCTGCTATGGAAGCTGCGCCGTCGCCGCATGTGGCATCAGTGCCTGGATACGTATGTTCATCTGCCCGAAAGGCTCCGCGGATACCGGCTCCCCACCGGAGGAGGACCGGCCCGGCGGGTCGAGCCGACAGTCGCAGGGGACCGCTTCGACAGGTTTGAGCGCGCACTGTCCCAGCTTCCAGACTTTGACCAGCGCCAGCTGCAGCTTGCCCCAGCAGGTCAGTCCCGGTTCACCGAGCGGCACCGGCCAGCCTCCGTGACCATCCCCGAGCAGCTGTGCTTTCCGCCAGCGACCGGACACGACCTGAGCCGGTTCCCCGAGACCACGGGCCAGCCCTTGGACATCCCACTGGCTGAACTCGCCGAAACCGCACGCTGGATGGAGGAGACCGAGACTGCTCGCGGCCTCCCCTCCGCCCATTGGGTGCGACGCTTGGAGGATCTGCAACTCGACGTCCTGACTGCCGATGGGCTGCGCTTCGAGAAGACGACGGTCTTGCCCCTGGACCGGCTGCTCCACCTGGTCGGCATGGTGGGTGCAGGGAAGAGCACCCTGATGAATCTCATCGCCGTCTGGGGTGCCCGGAAGGGATTGCGTACGACTCTGGTCGTCGGTGACGTCGCAGAACAGCTCACCTTGGTCGGCCAGTTCCAGGACCTCGGGCTGAATGCAGCTCCTGTCATCGGCGGCACGACCCGCGAGCAGCATGCCTCCCGGCTACACCGCCGGCTTGCCGCACGCGGCCAGGCATCTCTGCTTCAGCACGACGATCCAGCCTTCGACATCCTGAGCACAGTGTGCGTACTCGACGCGCAGCGCGGACTGGAAGCGGCTGAACCCCTCCGCTACGTCGATGCCCCATGCACGGAACTGAGCCCCGTCAAAGAGCCCACTCGGACCGTCGCCGGGAACATCCAGATGCCCGTGTATCGGCACGACATGAACGAGAAGCCCGCGGAAGGAAGGACGAAAGCGGCGGAGCCGAAGGCTTCCCCGTTCGACCACGGCTGTCCGGTGTGGAGCGTCTGCCCCCGGCACGCCACTGACCGAGATCTGGTCGATGCCGTGATTTGGGTGGCGAACCCTGCCAGCCTGTTGCAGAGTGCCGTTCCGAACCACCTCAACACCGAACGTCTGCGACACCTCGAACTCGCTTGCCTGCGTAGCGACATCGTCATCGTTGACGAGGCAGACCGCGTACAGATGCAGCTCGACACTGCCTTCGCCCCGTCCGCGACTTTGATCGTGCGTGGTCCGGAATCCTGGCTTGACCGACTCGGCATCCACAAGATCGACGAGCTCGCCCGGCAGGGCCGCTTGCCGCTCTCGGCGCGTGATGTCGAACGCTGGTCAGCCTCCCTGGACCTCGTGCACGTTGCCGCCAATCGCCTCTACCGCAGGCTGATCACCGACGACGACCTCCGTCGGTGGGCGGACATCGAGTACTTCAGTGCCTGGACACTCCAGGAGAAACTCGTCAACGAGTGGTACCCGCGCCCGCGCACCGATGGTTCCCTCCCCGACGGGATCGCCTCCGACGCCGAGGTCTACGACTCCGACGACGAGCCCGAGGGCCTCACATCCATGCCGCGGACACCGGGCACTGAGCCGTGGGACCCCCGCCGCACCACCGTGACCGAGGCCCTCGACGCCTTCCGCGACGACCCGATCGGTGATCGGGGCCCGCACAACGACCTCACCGACACCCTGATCCGCAGGGCCGGAGACCTACTCCACCACCTTGACCAGGCGGTGACCAGCCAACGCGTCCGCTCCCTTCTCGATGACCTACTCACCGGATCGCCCCTGCTGGACGGTTCACTGCGCCAAGAGGCACCCGAGCCGGGGAAACCTCCCCGCGACCCCGTGGACACCTGGGGCAGCGAGCCCTGGCTGGAGCGTGAGGGGCGGCGCCTCGAATTCACCCTGGTACTGGCCGCACTGCACCAGCGACTCGAACGCGTCACCTTTCTATGGCCCCAGGCCGAGGCCGCTCTCCACCTGGACACCGCCGACAACGAACTGTCCCGCAGACCGCCCCTGGATTACGCACCAGTAGTGCCAGAAGCCCCGATGGGGAATGTCCTCGGATTCCAGTACCTGCCCGAAGACCCAGAGCGAGGGCCGGACGGTGACGAACAGCGCAGCGGCACCCTCCGCTTCTTCCGCTGCGCCGGCGTCGGTCGGGAACTGCTACTCAACCTTCCCGAACTCGGGGCCGACCCCGCAGCGGGGCGACTAGGACCCCACGTGCTGCTCATGTCCGGCACCAGCTGGGCCGGGACATCGACCCGTGCCCACGTCATGGCCCCGGTCAAGGCGATCCTCAAACCCCACCAGGCTGCGGTCGACTCCATTCGGCAGACCCGCTTCACGACTCTGTTCCTCTACGACGGCGAAGGGGCCCCGCTCACGCTTTCCGGAGCCAAACTCGACACCCGTGAACGGATCCTGGCCCAGATGGTCACCCAGCTCGGGAAGTCGGCCCCGGGCAGTGCATCGCTCCTCGATAGAGAACTGCGCCGAATCGAGGACGGCGAACGCCGGCGGGCATTGCTCCTGGTCGGCAGCTACCAGGACGCCAGGATCGCCGCCGACCTCCTCGAACGCATGCCGCGCTGGCGCGGAAAAGTCCGAGTTCTGGCCTCCGACAAGGCCGAACTCGATCACACAGGCCCCGGCGACACAGCCACGGGTGACACCACAGTTGCCTCTGCCGTACGCCGTGGTGACCTGGCTGCCTTCGCCAAGGACGACGACGCCGAAGTCTTGGTCGCCCCGCTGATGGCGATCGAGCGCGGTCACAACATCCTCAATCAGAGCCACAAGGCCGCCTTCGGCACGGTTCTCTTCCTCGCCCGCCCCCACCCGCGACCCGACGACCTCTCGCTCGCCGTTTTCGCCGTCAACGACTGGGTCACCAGGTTTGTCCGTGACCAGCCGGGTCTCGAATCAGGAACCTTCGGCAAGCTCGTGGCCGACGCGGCAGAGCTGGATGCCGCCGGGCTCGGCTTCCGTCTCGCAGCCCGCCAGGAATGGCGTCGCCTGCTATCCCGCCGGTACATCTACTCCCGGCTCAGCGACGTGGAGAAGACATCTTTCGCCTGGGACCAGCTCGTCACCATCTGGCAGGTCATCGGCCGTTTGGTGCGGGGAGGAGTGCCCGCACGAGTGGTGTTCGTCGACGCGGCCTTCGCACCCGCACTCGCCGAGGCCGGAGCCCCGCCCACCGCTGCGACCCGGAGCGGACGCCGACGCAACGACGACGGTCTGCTCATCAAACTCCGTGACGTCCTCGCGCCCTACTTCGACGCGGAGACCGCCCCCGAATCGTTTCCCGACCCCGCCGACCCGGCCCTGGTGCGCACGCTCTACCACCCGCTCTACGACGCCCTGTGCGGCTTGAGCGCCGGAAACTGACTCGCCGAGAACTGCAAGGAGACTGTGAAGACCATGGCCGCGAAATATCGCGAGACCAGCAGGGCCGCCTACCTCCTCAAGCCTGGTGCCGCCCCCTGGACCGCCCGTTACCGCACGTTGCCCTTCCCTGAGCAGTGGCACGAAAGTGTTCTGGAACTCTGCAACCTCGGCCGCGCTCCCAAGGCTGAGCCATACCGAACCGCGCCCGTCGCCCGCTTCAACGGAGTCCTGCAGAGCCTCGCCCCCGACTTGATCGTGCGAGGCCGCCCTCGCGACCCGCGTCAACTGGCCGAGGACTTCTGGCTCTACGCCCCGTACGACGTCCCACACCCGCTCCCCGGCGACACACTGGACCGGCTCAACGGCGCCTGGCTCCAAGACCTGCGCCCCGAACCCGAGCACCACCGCGCAGTCCTGAACGCATACACAGCGCTGCACTCAAGCCCGCCGCGATGGCAGGACGTCACTGTCGACCTCCTAGGTTGCCCCACAACCGAAGGTGGCGGAACCGCCGCCCCACGTGACCGGCAGTACCAACTCGCGACCGACGCCCTGGCCCGGCGCATCCTCGCCCTCGGCCCCTACGAACACAGCGCCGGAAGTCTGCACTTCCGGGCCGTACCGCGTGGCCCGCGCCAACAGGGAGCAGAGCTCCTCTCCCAGCCTCTCTCACACGTAGTCAAGGGGCGGAAATGGTGGTTCTCCATCGTGATCAACATTTCGCTGCACACTGTCCCCTTCGACCCCCGGCCCCGGCTCCACCTGCACACCGGAGTACGCCGCTGGGCAACTCGCCTCGACCCAAAGAAGCAGCGGCTGCGGCTGCCATCCGGGCGCGACACATCCGTCTATCTGCTGCCGGGCATCCCCTGGCTGTCAGGAACGCCCACCAGCGACCGTTACGCGGTGGCACGTCTGACCTGGGACCGCACCAGCCAGGGCTACGCCTGGAAGAACAACGGACCAGCTCAGATTCTCGGCAGGCTGGCGCTCAACCGGCCCTTCCCCGACCCGGTCAGACTGCTTACCGAACCCGAGGAATGGATCGGCGACGGAGAAGGCACCCGTGCCTCGGTCGTGCACAGCACACATTTGGGTGCGCACGGCGTCGGTACCGGCCTGATGTCACACCAGCGTTCACAGATCGTTGAATGGGCCGAACAGGCGTTGCCCGAGCAGATGCGTCGGGTTCCTGCCCTCAGCCGGGCCAGCGTCGGCAGCAGTGCTCCTGCGAACGTCCGGCCCAAGCCGAAAGCGGCGGAGAAGGACGCCGAAGCGGAACGCGAAGCCCGTGCCCGCCGGACCGCCCTTGCGGTGGCCGCCAGGATCAACAAGGGACAAGAGACCGCCGAGGCGTTCGAGCGGACGGGAGACGCTGGCCTGGTCGAAGCACGGCTGGTGTGGCAGAGCCCTTCTTTCCGGGAGGCGGCTATCGAGGCCCTCACTGATGTCCTCGGGCTGGACGGCGACGGCGGACGTCCTGCAGCCGCCGGCGCCGAGGAAGAATACGAGCGGGCCGCACCCGGAAGCGCAGTCATCCTCGAGTGGAAGTCATCCGAACTCATCCTCCGCCTGCGCTGCCTACGCGCCACCGGCGGAATCACCGACACCCTGGGCATCGACGCCAAAGCGCGGCCGAGAGGCAAAGCACTGGAGGCTGGCATCAGCACCCGGCGCAAGGCGGTCGGGGCATTTCTGGCAGCCGACGGAGCCGACCTGCTCCACCCCGGTTTCGCACTCGTGGAGATTGACCGCCGGCAGGACTTTGCGCACCCGCTGGACGACCCCAAGTACGCGCTTCGGCTGGGCTGCGCGGACGTCGGCGTTCTTACGCAGTTCGCGCTGGTCCCAAAGAAGGCCAAGGGGCACAACACCGAGAAGAACCTCATGCACCGGGTCCGATCGGGATGGGAGGACGCCCTGCGTCAGTTCGGCGTCCGCGTCCTGCCCGAGCACACGCTCGGCGAGGCCCTCCCCGAGAACCTGCGCTACGTCGCCACGTACATGGTCAAGCGACGAAAGGACGGTCCCACGCGCCTTCCTCGCCACACCCCTGTGGCCGTCATGGTCACACCGCTCGCACCAGGCAGCGGTCTGGCGGCAGTCACCGGCTGGGACGAGCAGAAGGGACGCTGGATCCCCTACTCCCACTTCCTGCTCGGCCTGGTCAAAACTGCCGAAATTCCGGAGGTTAGTGAACACGCAGGGGCTGAGCCCGGGACCATCAGAAACACTGAAGCGGTAGCTGCCGTACCCCCGCAGCGTTCGTACAGTGTCTGGCAGCAGGACATGGACGAGCAGCGCAGGACCACCGCCCGCTACCTCCAGAAGATGGTCCGCTCACTCCGCGGTCGTCCCACCGTGCTGTTGACCCATTCTCAGAACAGCAGGTTGCACTGGCCCTGGCTCCAGGACGGCCGAACCGAACAGGACCTGATCAAGACCGGGCACGCCCAGCCAGCGGGTCTGGACCCCGATCTCCGGTTGATTCGCGTACGTACCGCTGCAGGTAGGGAGACCCCACAGTGGTGGGGTAACGCCGCTCCCGGCGAGGTCAATGGCCTGCCCCAGGGCCTCTGGGTTGAGGACGAGGACGCGCCTCGGTCCTCAGGGCGGATCTTCTACAGCACCACTCCGAAGGCAGGCACCTTCCGGGACTCCGCCGTCGAGGCTGACAAGATCGCCCCCCGCCCTCTGCGACAGGGACCCAACAGAGGCAAACCCACTATCGACACGCACATCCCCGCCTGGAACCCTGGGCTGGTGGAAGTTGCGGTCCTGGGCTGCCACGAGGACGCCGGCGATTCGCCCGAAGCGCTTGCCCTCGCGGTGCACCAACTTCGCCAAGCCCCCGACTATCTGGACGCACTATCGCTTCCGTTGCCCCTGCATCTGGCGAGCCTCGCCCAGCACTACGTACTGCCGACGGTCACCGAGGGAGAGGCTGAGGCTGAGGAACCCTTCCCGGCCGAGACAAAGGGCGGTGTCGATGATCAGCGAGTGGCGGAGGTGCTGGGCGTGATCGCGGAGGCTGTAAACATCGAACCGGTAGATGTGGACCCGGAGTACGCGGAGGAGCCTGGCCTCGCGCAAGCTCCGGAGGAGGAGCAGCTCGCCCTCTTCTCCTGAATCACGCACCAGTTCGTAGGAAAGCTCCGCTGCCGGTCCACCGGGATCACCGCCGTCATCCGTGCCGTAGTCACCCTCAAACTCGCCACCTGATCAAGATGAGAAAGGGCGGCTCCGCCGCGTCAATCACTCGCTGAGTGCGCACGGCCGGGCGCCAGCGTGAGCCCCGTCAGCGTGGACCGAACCTCTGACAGTCCAAACAGGCGTGCTGACAGGAATTCCTTGGTGCGGTGACCCCCGACGGGTAGATCGCCTCACCCACGCGAAGGCCGTGCGGGATCTCGGCAACTTCCCCCAACTGGAAGGCTGTTCCGGGCACCCACCAGAGTCTGGAAAGGTAGTTGAGATGGGTCGATAGCGCGACCAGAGGATGGTGCGGGTGCGCGGCCTGGAAGCACATGAGGACTTCCTTGCCGGTGGTGGGCCAGGGGACGGCGTTTCCCGATCGGGGGTCGCACCACATGAAGTGGCCAAGGTCGGCGATGGTGACGAACTTGGGCCACTCCTCCGGGGTGCGGTCACGGCACCAGCCCTCGATCCAGCGGGTAACTGTTCTTACGCGCTTGGACTTGGAGCTGTACGCGAATACCCCTCCCGAGGTCGGCACGTAGTTCAACTGCCCGGCGCTGGAAGCGAAGCGAAGATGGTGAACCTCGGCCTGCCGGCGGCGTGGCGCCGTCTGCACGTTCGCGATCGACTGCATGGCGCCAGATAGAACCTCGCTGTCCACCGTGCTCTTGACTTCGATGACGGTGTGCACTGCCGATGGATCGATGTACACCCGACCGTCGTCCTTGAGGATGCGGTGGGGCTCTACCGTTGGGTCAGCCAGTACAACATCCTGCTGATGGAACCAAGCCCCGGTACTGGAATCCTCGACTCCGGCACGCTTGTAGATCGCGGCCCTACGATGAATATACTTGCCGACCGTCGTCCGGACAGCGTGCTCGCGCTCGTTGCCTTGATCGGTAGGGTGCTTCAGCGTCGAGGTTTCCTGAAAGGTCGCCTTCAAGAACATGGCGTCCTGAATGAAAGCGTCGAGGACATCCATCCCCGTACTCATGCATCGCCCTCCTGGTTAGGCTCTCGGGGCAAGCCTACGGAGATGCACCGACAGCGCGAGGTAGTTGAGGTCACCAGGCGCGAGCGACGGCGATCACGAGGGCGATTGCTACCGTACGGGCAGGTGGAGTCAGGGCAGTGCAAACCGTGGCGACGTGCGTCAGACCTCTGCACGTAACGCACGCAGCGCACGCAATGCACACCGTCAATTTGCCCCGATTTCCTCGAGTGGGCCGCTGACCTGCGACTCCTTGCACACGATTTTGTTCCACATGTTTCGCGATGACGCATCATGTGGAGTGCGTGGCGATTCTCGAGCCTGCCTCGAAGGGGGCCTGAGCTGCGGGCTCCGAGAGGTGTCCTGACGCTCGTTCTGGTGGAGTGTCAGGCGCCCTTCGCCCCTGTTCGAACCGCCTGTCGGACCGCAGGGGCGTGCCGTGGGCCGGTGAGTCGGTGCCTGGATATACCGCACGCTCACGCAGGACCTGGTTTCGGAGACGATCCACAGTGCTTTCCCTGGTGTCGATACGACGGTGGCCGACTGGCGGTGCGCCCACGCCGATCGGTACTCCCGGACGACCTGATCGTCGATCACCGGTGCCGATGGCCTGACCGGCATTGGCGCCGCGCGCCCGCCCCCATGCGTCCCGGACCGCGAACCGCCCCCGCGCCGGGCCTCCCCGGCCCGCCCGCGCCTCACCCCGGGCCGCGCCGTGCACCGCCCCTTCCCCCGCCTTCGTCCGGGTTCGCGTCATCGTGGAAGAGCAGCCAGAGGCCGAAGGACGTGTCCGGGGCGTGGAGCGGGGCGCCGAGGAGTCGCTCGCAGCGGCGCAGGCGGTTGTTGAGGGTGTGGCGGTGCACGCCCAGGGCTGCGGCCGTGCGGTCGTTGCGGTACTCCTCGCGGACCCAGGTGCGCAGCGTCGTCAGCAGGACGTTGCCGCCGGGCGCCGTCTCCAGGGTCTCCAGCAGGCGCGCGCGCAACAGCGCCACCCCGGCCAGGTCGATGGTCGCCGGCACCAGATCCCGCCACTCCAGTTCGCCGTGGGTCACCAGGGGAACCTGCCGGCGAACGGCCTGGCGTGCGGCGGAGCGGGCCTGTTCGTAGGCGACGCCCATTTCGGAGCGGTGCTGGAGGGCGGCCAGGCCCGCGTGCACGGGGCGGGTGAGGTGGCCGGCCAGCCCGTCGACCAGGGTGCGGGCGTCCAGGAAGACCTCGGCGCGGGCCACCAGCAGCATCCCCTCGGGAACCTCGCACGGCGTCACCCAGCGCCCCAGGCCCCAGCACTCCTCCAGCGCCGCGCCGAGCAGCGTGGGCGAGGCACCGGTGAGCACCAGCATCGCGTACGGGCCGGCCTGCGGGAGCCGGAACTCCTCGACGACCTTGCTCCACACACCGCTCCGCAGCGCGTGGCCGGCCAGCAGCCGTATACCCGCCTGGAGCATGAGCAGTTCGTGCGGGGCGGGCGGGCGGCGCCGGTTGAAGTGGTCGGCGAGCTCGGCCGCGGCACGGTCCAGGCGCTCCAGCCGGGCCGTGTCCAGGGAGCGGCCGGTCACCAGCAGCACCGCCCGGACACCGCCGCCGACGGCGATGGACCGCACCCGGACCCGCGCGCCGCCGGAGTCCAGCACCGTGCGGAACATCGGGTCGTGGCCGGCTGCGGGCGGCAGTTCGCCGCGCAGCCGACCGAGCAGCGAACCGCCCGCGTCGGGGTGTCCGGCCAGAGGCCGCAGCCCGGCGTCGAGGACGTGGACGTGCGCGTCGAGTTCGGTGGCCAGCGCGCGGGCCCAGGCACCCAGCTCCGGGACAGCCGGCCGGACGTGGTGCAACGCGGCATGGATCTCGGCCGCCGGGTCCTGGCCGTGCGCCGGGAGCCAGCGCACCACCGGCACCTCGTACTGCTCCGCCAAGGCGAGGAAACCGATGGGGACGGGCTGGGCGGCATCGGCCACCTGGACGACCGCGAGCGGTACGTGGCGCAGGCGGGCGATCAGGGCGCGCTGCGCGGCCCGGCAGGTCGGGATGGCCGCGGCGTCCAGGGCCACGGCGTGTCCGGCCGGCGGCGGGTCCGGTTCCGTCAGGGAGCGTCCGCGCAGGTCGGTCAGGCCGGTCACCTGCCGCTCCACACCCCAGGCGCCGACCATCAGACGGGCCTGCGGGGCGAGATTCGCCAGTAATTGCAACGTCTGTACCGCCATGCCCCCATTATTTCGGCCGGTGCGCGCACCGCGGTACCGCCGCCCGGTGACGGGAATCACCCAGGGTCTTCCGTCTCGCCGGTTTCGGGACGTCCGGCCGGTCTCCGGGGCGGGCCATCCGCCCTGGACGCGTGGCCACCGGCGGCCGTCCGGGACGGTGCGGCACCGCCTCCGGTGCGGCTCGCGGGTGGCGGTGGCTGGCCGCGTGGCCACAGGGGGCCGGCCTCACCCCGGCACACCGTCGGCACCGGTCCGCGAGGTGGGACTTTCGCCGGAAATTCCGCCGGCCCGGGCGGCCCAGGCTGGGGGCACACCACACGAGCACTCCGCCGGCCCGGAGAACGCCGCCCACTTCGCGGCACCGGGAACGGGCGGACCCCGTAGAGGAGATGACCGACAATGCCTGGTCCCGCGGTTTCCACCGTTCCACCGGTGCCGCAGAACTGGTCGCCCCGGATGCTGCGCAATCCGCGGCGGCGGGAGGCGGCCCTCCTGGGAGTCAGCGCGGTCTCCACGATCCAGATGGTCGACCCGAGCCTGAACTCCACCGCCCTGCCGCGGGCCGCCGAGGGCCTGGGCATGAGCTCCGGAACGATGACGCTGGCGGCCAGTATCGCCACGCTGCTGTTGGCGGCCTCGATGCTGGGCACCGGGTCCCTGGGCGACCTGCGCGGACGCCGCAAGGTCCTGCTGGCCGGCGCGCTCGCCGCGGTCGTCGGCTGCCTGGTGACCGCCCTGGCCGGCAGCGGCGTCGTCTTCCTCGTCGGACGCGTCGTCACCGGTATCGGGACGGCGGCGGCCTTCGGCATGAGTCTGGCGATCATCCCCTTGCTGTTCCGACCGCGCGAGCTGCCCCGGGCGTTCGGGATCTGGCTCGGTGTGCAGGGCATCATGATCGTGGTCGCCTGTATCGGCGGTGGTCTGCTGGTCACGCATTTCAGCTGGCGGATCGGCTACCTCGTCGTCCCGGTGATCGGCCTGATCGCCACCGTCTGGGCGTACCTGACGGTGCCGGACAGCCGGGCCGAGAAGGCGCGCCGCTTCGACACGGTCGGGGTGCTGCTCGCGGCCCTGGCGCTGATCTGCCTGATCGAAGGGTTCAGCCAGGTCAGTGCGCACGGCTGGCTGTCGCCGGTCACGCTGGGGCTGCTGTCGGCCGCGATGGTGCTGTTCGGCCTGTTCGCCGCCTGGGAGCGGCGGGTGGACGAACCGGCCTTCCCGATGGAGCTGTTCACCTCCCGCCCGTTCGTCGCGGCGATCGTGGTCGGGGTGGTCTTCAACCTCGGCAACGCGGCGGTGACCATGCAGTACCCGCTGATGGTCCAGGGGACGCTCGGCAAGTCGGCCTTCGTCTCCTCGATCGTGATCGCGATGTTCGGCGCGGGTTCGATCGGCGGTGCGTTCGGGGCCGGGGCCTTCCAGACCCGGCGGGGCATCAGCGACCGGGCGATGTTCGTCAGCGGTCTCGGCATCATCGCGGTCGGCCTGCTGGCCATGGCCTTCACCACCGAACACACCCCGCTGTGGCTGTTCCTGGCGACCTCGACGGTGATCGGATTCGGCGTCACCTGGGCACAGAACCCCCAGTCCGCGGTGATGATGCGGTCCGCGCCGTCCTCGATGGTCGGGTCCGTGGGCGCGGTCAAGCCCGCGGTCGGCCAGATGGGCATGGGGCTCGGCCTGGGCGGTCTCATCCCGGTGGTGAACTCCTTCACCGCCGCCTCCTCCGGTACGCCGCGGCACGCCGCCGCCCGCGGCTTCGGACTCGGCATGCTGCTGGTCGCCGTCTTCCTCGCGGTCGCCGCGCTGGTCGTCTGGCGGATGATGCGGCCCCGGTACGACGACGGCCCCGCAACGCTCCCGAACCGGGCCGCCACCGAGCCGGCCGAACGGGCCGAGCCGGCTGAAGCGGCCGAGCCGGCTGAACCGGTCGAGCCGGCTGAACCGGTCGAGCCGGCTGAACTGGCCCAGGCGGCTGAACTGGCTCAGGCGGCCGAACGGGCTCAGGCGGCCGCGCGGACCGACGAACCTGCCTGACCTCTGGCGCGCCCGGCTCCCCTGGCCCGCCTCCCTTCCCCCCACCCGTACCACCCGTACCGCCCTAGGAAGGTCCCCCATGAGCACCACCCCCGCGATCGAGAACGCCGACCAGGCACCCGAGCGGATCTTCGTCAACGCCAACCTGATCACCGTCGACCCGTCCCGACCCCGGGCCGAGGCGCTCGCGGTGAACGGCGGCCGCATCACCGCCCTCGGCGACAGCGACGAGATCCGCGCCCTGGCCGGCCCGGACACCGACATCGTCGACCTCGGCGGACGTACCGCGCTGCCAGGCTTCATCGAGGCGCACGGCCACCCGAGCGTCAGCATGACCACCGACGGCCCCGACGTGGTGGACATCCGCCCGATGACCTGCCCCACCGCCGAGGCCGTGCGGGCACGGATCAACGAGACCATCGCCGCCGCCGAACCCGGTGCGCCGCTGGCCTTCGTCGGCTGGGACACCCTCCTCCAGGAGGGCCTCGGAGAGCCCACCCGCGCCTGGCTGGACGAGCTGGCCCCCGCCAACCCGGTCGCGATCCTCCAGAACTCCGCGCACATGTCCTGGGGCAACTCCCTGGCCATCAAGGCGATCGGGCTCACCCGCGACACCCCGGACCCGGCCGGCTGCCACTTCGAGCGCGACGCCGACGGCGAACCCACCGGGAAGGCGGTCGAGGCCCCGGCCTCCCTGATGATGATCGGCACCCCGCTGAACCCGCCCGCCGACCGCGCCCCCGCGCTGCTCGCCAACGAGCACGAGGTGCTCGCCGCCCGTGGTCTGACCACCTGCGGGGACCTCGGCCTCAAGGCCGGCATGCGGGAGGTCTGCGCCGAGTTCGCCCGGAGCCCGCAGGCCCGGGTGCGGGTCCGGGCGTACGAGATGTCCAACGCGGAGCTGCACACGGACGCCGTCCCCGGTCAGGGCGACGCGATGTTCCGCCAGATAGGCATCAAGATGTGGGCCGACGGAAGCCCGTGGATCGGTAACATCGCCACCAGCTTCCCGTACCTCACCAACGACCGCACCGCCGCCATCGGCCTTGGCCCCGACCACCGCGGCTGCGCCAACTACACCGCGGAGCAGGCCCGCGCGATCGCCGAGGCGTACCTGCCGCGCGGCTGGCAGCTGGCCTGCCACGTCCACGGTGACGTGGCGGTGGACATGATGCTCGACGTCTTCGAGAAGGTGCTGGACGAGCACGGCCGCCCGGACCACCGCACCCGCTTCGAGCACTGCGGCACCATGACCCGCGAGCAGTACCGGCGGGCCGCCAAGCTGGGCATCACCTGCAGCCTCTTCGTGGACCACATCTACTACTGGGGCGACGTCCTGGTGGAGAGCCTGTTCGGGGAGCGGGCCGAGGACTGGGCCAACGCCCGGGCCGCCCTGGACGCCGGCATCCGGATCTCCTTCCACAACGACTCGCCGGTCACCCCGGTGGAGCCGCTGCGCAACATCCAGGTCGCGGTCACCCGCCGCACCCGCTCCGGCGCCCGCGTCCTGGGCCCGCGCAACCGCGTCACCCTCGACGAGGCGATCCGCGCCGAGACCATCGACTCCGCGTGGCAGCTCCAGAGCGAGCACGAGGTCGGCTCCCTCGAAGTGGGCAAGCACGCCGACCTGGTGGTCCTGAACGACGACCCGTACGCGGTGGACCCGGACACCATCGGTGACCTCCAGGTGCTCGCCACCTACCTGGACGGCCGGCCGACCTACACTGCCTGACCCCGGCCAGGCACCGTCCCCATGCCCCGCGACCCGGCACCGACCGGCGTCCGCGGGGCCGCGGCGCTCAGCGTCCCGTAGTCCGCGTCGGCGCCGGGGCAGCCGCGGACCGAGCGATCCGCCGCAGGGCGACTTCCGTTCCGCCACCGCAGCTCCGTTCGTTTCCGTACGGCCCGACCACCAGCATGCCGGACGCTGCCGCCCGCCTCGTACTTGGCCTGAAAGGCCTGGCCGGAAGGGCAGTTCGCCTCTACCGGATCGCCTGTTCCGGGCACCACGATCGGCAGAGCGATCACCGCGACGAGGGGCGCAGAACCGCTCTCGTCGACGCTCACCCACGTTCCCATCACCCCGGGGAGACCCATGCTGTCGTCCGACTCGGCCGCCGTTGTCCGCGCCACCCTGCCCGCCGTCGACGCGGCCCTGAACGAGATCACGGGCCGCTTCTACTCCGCCATGTTCGGCGCGCGTCCCGAGCTGCTGGACGGGTTGTTCAACCGCGGCAACCAGGCCAGCGGCGAGCAGAGCCAGGCACTGGCCGGATCCATCGCCGCGTTCGCCAAGGCGCTGCTGGCCGACCCCGACGCCCACCCGGACGCCCTGCTGTCGCGGATCGCGCACAAGCACGCCGCGCTCGGCGTCACCGAGGACCAGTACACGATCGTCCACAAGTACCTCTTCGGCGCGATCGCCGAGGTCCTGGGCGAGGCGATCACCCCGGAGGTGGCCGCCGGCTGGGACGAGGTGTACTGGCTGATGGCGGGCGCACTGATCGCGCGGGAAGCCCGCCTCTACCACGAGGCGGGGGTCGATCCGCGGGGGCCTTGGCGCCGGTGGACGGTGGTGGAGCGGCGCGAGGAGACCCCGGACGCGGTCTCCTTCCTGCTGCGCCCCGCCGACGGCGGCCCGCTGCCCCGGGCGCGCGCCGGCCAGTACGTCAGCGTGAAGGTGCTGATGCCCGACGGCATCCACCAGACCCGCCAGTACAGCCTGTCGGACGCGCCCGGCGACCGGCTGCGCCGGATCACCGTCAAGCGGGTGGCGAGCGTGGCCGACGCCCCCGAGGGCGAGGTCTCCAACGCGCTGCACCGCACCGTACGGGCCGGCGACGAACTCACCCTGTCGGCACCATTCGGCGACGTGGTTCTCGACGGCGGCGACGCTCCGCTGCTGCTGGTCTCCGCCGGGATCGGCTGCACCCCGATGGTCGGCATGCTCGCCCACCTCGCCGCCACCGGCTCGTCCCGCCCGGTGCGCGTCCTGCACGCCGACCTCAGCCCGGCCGACCACGCCCTGCGCGCCGACACCGAGCGCCTGGTGTCCCAACTCCCCAACTCTCAGGCACACTTCTGGTACGAGCGGGGCGCGGACGAGGAGGCCGGCGAGCGCCCGGGCCGGATGGCCCTGGACGGCCCGGGCCTGGGACCGGACCTCGACCTGTCCGCCGACACCGACGTGTACCTGTGCGGCTCGCTGCCCTTCATGCGCGCCGTCCGCACCGGTCTGCTCCGGGCCGGCGTCCCCGCCCGCCGCATCCGTTATGAGGTCTTCGGACCTGACCTGTGGCTGGCCCACGCCGACAGCTGAACCCGCCCACCGCCGCCTCCCGTTGCCGTCCGCAGCCGTCCACGGCTGGCCAAGGGGGCCGGAAGTCCCGGCGGTTGTGGACCTTCAGCGGATCCGGCGCGCGGGGGGATCTGTGAGGCTCTCGTTGCAGGCGCAAGATCATCGGCTGTGGCCCCGCCACCTCGACGCATCGCCGCAACGACACATCACCACCACGACACACGCCGGGGCCGGCGGGGCACGGACCGCGCCGCGAGCGCGGACGGGCGCGACACCGCGCGCCCGATGACGCCGGAGACCGGAGACGGAGCGAAGCACTATGGCAGCCGCGAACAGGGGAGAAGAGGGGACGCACCGCCCCGACGAGGCGCGCGCATCGCAGGACGACACCGAGGAACTGCCCTCGGTGGGCGTGGCACCGCCGCGCCCGGAGATCACCGGTCCGGCGCACCCGCCCGTCCCGACCGAGGGCCGGGCGCGCCCGCAGGACGTGGCCGTGGCCGGAATCGCTCTCGTCAAGGAGCTGTTGGAGCCCGCCGCGCCCGCCGCGCCCGCCGCGCCCGCCGCGCCCGCCGCGCCCGCCGCGCCCGCCGCGCCCGCCGCGCCCGCCGCGCCCGCCGCGCCCGCCGAACCGGCCGCCGCGGGCGGCGCCCCGGCTCCGGCCCCAACCGCTCCGCCACCGGCCCCCGCCGACGCCGGAACCACTCCGGCCGCAAGCCGCCCGAAGAAGCGCCCGGCGGCCGCGCCCCCTCCCGGCCCCCACCGCGTCGGCGAGAACCCCTCACAGCGCCGCGCCCCCTCCGCCGACCCCGGCCTGGTGGAACGGCGCGGCCGCTCGTTCTCCGGCTGGGCGGCCATCCTCCTCGCCGTCCTGGCCTCGGCCTGCTGCGCGAGCGTGCTCTGGTGGCACGGCCTCCTCCCGGAGCGTGCGGTACGCGCCGCGGGCCTGCCGCTCGTCCCGGACCACGGCCCCGTGCGGCGGTGGGAGTGGACGCTGGTCGGGTGCGGCGGAGTCGTGGTGCTGCTCGCGGTCGGCGGGCTCACCCGGGGGCGGGCCGGGAGCGCCTGGGTGCTCAGCTTGTTCGGACGGTACCGGGGCAGCGTGCGGCGCACCGGGCTCGTCTGGATCAACCCGATGGTGCTGCGCCGCAGAGTGGACGTCCGGCTGCGGCACTGGCGCAGTGAGCCGATGCCCGCCGTGGACGCGGCCGGCGTCCAGCTCCGCGTCGTCGTCCTGGTGGTGTGGCGGATCAAGGACACCGCGCGGGCGCTGCTCGCCGTCAACGACCACGAGGCGTATCTGCGCGAACAGGTGGAGGCGACGATGGCCCGGGTGCTCTCCCAGCTGCCCGCCGACGCCTTCCACGAGGACACCCCGACCCTGCGGGACGCGGAGGCGGTCGGCGACACGCTGACGAAGACCCTGTCCGCCGGCTGCCTGCCGGTGGGCATCGAGGTCTTCTCCGCCCAGCCCACCCGGCTCGAGTACGCGCCGGAGGTGGCGGCCGCGATGCGGCGCAGCCAGATCGCCGCCCTCGACGCCAAGCACCGCGGCACCGTACTGACCTCGGTCATCGACGCCGTGGCCGAGACCATCCACGGGCTGACCTCGCGCGGCCTGGTCGAACTGGACGACTACGAACGCCGGGCGCTGGTACGGGACTTGACCGTCGCCTTCTACACCTCGCGGGGCAGCGCACCGGCGGAGTCCTGAGCGGACCTCTGACACACGGAATACCGAACACCACGCAACACGGAAGGCAGGTGAGCGCATGCGCACCCCCGAATTCACCGAGGAGACGCCCACGGACTGCGCCTGTGCGTTCTGCGCGGGCGCGGCAGGCACTGAGGCCGGCGGGGGACGGCACGGCGGACGGCGCGCCCGCTGTGCCGTACGTGGCGCGGTCGTGGCCGCGGTGGGCGCGGCCGCCATGATCGGCGCGGGCACGGCCGCCGCCGAACCGGCGCCGAGCCACGTCGGCTGGGACGGCAGCAAGTACTGGTATCAGGACGCCACCGGCTGGTGGCGCTGGACCAGCCACTACGACAAGTACCTCCGTCACACCGGCGGTTCGGCGTCCGGCGCCGGCGCGTCCGGGGTCACGCACCCCGCGCCCTCGTCCTCCTCCGCCGGTCACAACCCCCGTCCCACCTTCCGGGGCCGGGCCGGCTGGGACGCCACGGACCGGGTGTACTGGTACCAGCAGGGCGGCAGCTGGTGGTGGACCAGCCACCAGTGGAAGTACGAGGCCTGCACCGGCCGCTCCGGCTCGACGGCCCGGACCGGCTCCCCGGCTCCGTCGTCCGGGAGCCGCGCCAGGCCTGCCGACCGTGGCAGCCATGGCAGCCACGGTACGGAGGCCGCGATCCGCTGGGCGATGGGCCAGCTCGGCAAGCCGTACACCTGGGGCGGCAATGGCCCGTACGGGTACGACTGTTCGGGCCTGGTGCAGCAGGCGTACCGCCGTGCGGGCATCTCGCTGCCGCGGGTCGCTGACGCCCAGTACCGCGCCGCCGCGAAGCTCTCCCGTTCGCAGCTGCGCCGCGGCGACCTGGTCTTCTGGTCCTCCGACGGCTCGCCCTCCGGTATCCACCACGTGGCGATCTACCTCGGTGGCGGCCAGTATGTGGAGGCCCCGCGCCCCGGCAAGTCCGTGCGGATCTCCTCGTTCTCGTACTACAACCCCACGCTCTACGGCCGGGTCGGCTGAGGGATTCGATGGGCCGGGGTGCGCCGGGGTGAACGGTGTTGAGCCGGGCGCACCTCAGCACGCTTGCCCGCCGTCCGCCGCCGTCGTCGTCGGCAGTACGGGTGGTAGCCGCCCCACGGGCGCAGCAGTGCGCGGTGGTAGGGGCCCGGACCGGCGAAGCCGGCCAGCCGTTCCGACCCACTTGCAAGGTAGGGCCCGACCGTGACGGATTCCGCCGGATCGAAGCACGCGAGCGGAGCGGGCGTCGTACCGCGACTGCGATGGGATGCCGCGCGGACGGACACCCGGGTGCGACCGGGGGCCCGTATCTCGCTCGCGGGGTGGACCGGCGCGTCCCGGCCCGCCGGTCCGGTGGACGTCTTCCTGGTGGCTCAGGGTGCGACGTACGGCCTGGCGCGGATCCGCGTCGGCGGGGCGGGCGGCGGGCCCGGCCACTTCCGCCGCAGCGGGGTGGCCGTTCCCGGCGATGTGCCGCCCGGCGCGGCCGTCCTGGTGGTGATCGATCCGGGCAACCCGATGGAGATCGACTCCATCCCCGTGGCGGTGATGGGGCTGGTGGGCTGGTGACGGCGACCGGTCCGCGGCCGCCGTCACGCTCAGCGAACCGGCGGGCCGACGAGGCTCCGCCCCTGCTTCTGGCCGGGACTCTCGTACGGCCCCCGGCCGCTCCTCATGAGAACAGCCGCCCGCCCGGCGATGGCGGCCGCCTGGGCGCGGCGCTCCACCCCCAGCTTGTCGAACAGCCGTGAGACATAGTGCTTGACCGTCTTCTCGGCCAGGAACAGTCGCTGCCCGATCTGGCGGTTCGTCAGCCCCTCGCCGATCAACTCCAGGATCTGCTGGTCGCGTTCGGTCAGGTCGGGGAAGGCGTCCAGGCCCCGTTTCGGCTTGCGGCCGCAGCGCACCCGTTCCATGAGCGTGGCGACCGCGCCGGGACCGAGCAGCGAGCGCCCCGCGGCCGCCTCCCGCACCGCGCCCACCAGCTCCGGCCCGCGTACCTGCTTCAGCAGAAATCCGCAGGCCCCGGCCGTGAGCGCGTCGAGCTGCACCTCGTCGTCGGCGTATGTGGTCAGCATCAGGCACGCCACCCCGGGCGTGGCCCTGTGCAGCGCGCTGCACACGGCCACGCCGTCACCGTCGGGCAGGTGCACGTCCAGCACGGCGACGTCCGGACGCAGCGCGGGGGCGCGGGCCAGCGCCTCTTGCGCCGTCGCGCCCTCGCCCACCACCGTGAGGTCCGGCTCCGCGTTGAGCAGACCGGCCACCCCGCGGCGCACCATCTCGTGATCGTCGAGGACGAACACCCGGATCGGGCCGTCAGCGCTTGTCATCGGCGGTGGCCTGGGTGGGCGTGGGCGAGGGGGTCTGTGCGGGCGCGGGCGCGGGCGAGGGGGCCCGCGTGGGCTGCGCGCCGAGCGTCGGCTCAGGGGCCGGCGTGGAATCCGAGCCCTGCGCGGACTGCGGGCTCCGCGCGGGGTCGGGGGTCGGAGCCTGCGCGGGCGCGGGGGTGTGCTGAGCCGGAGAGGCGGGGGTGGCCTTGCCGGTCCAGTCGTCCACGAAGCGGACGGCGAAGGTGGCGCCGAGCTTAGCGGGGTCGACGTGCAGGGTGAACGAGCCGCTGCCGGAGTACCCGCCCTGGTCGAACCACGTGCCGTCCGCGCCGAGGACCTGCATGCGCCCCTTGCCGTCCTCGTCACCGAGCGTGGTGCCGGTGACGGTGACGTCCTTCTTCGTGCGTGCCACCTTGGAGATTTCGGGGGTCGGGAAGGCGACGGGCACATCGACCGCGGGGCCGGTGTCGCCGTTCGGGTAGAGCTGGCGGGCCGTCAGATTCCGCCAGTCCCAGGAAGGCTTCCACTTCGGGTAGCGATAACTGTCCTCGACCGTTCCGTCGTCTGAGGGGGCCGTGGTATCGGGGGCGGTCACCCAGCTGCCGTCCGGCTTCTGGAACTGTATCGCCGTGCCGGACTGCCCCGAACCGGCCAGTGTCCGGTTCTTGTCTCCGTTCTCGGCGGTGAGCTTCAGCTTCAGTGGCGTGCGGTACCGCAGTTCGGCGGACGGCGGTGTGGGGCGCTTCGTCCAGTCGTCGACGAATCGGACCCTGAAGGTCTCGCCGAGGCGGGACGGGTCCAGGGAGAGGTTGAAGGAGCCGTCGGAGCTGATACCACCCGCGTCGAACCAGGTGCCGTCGGCCGCCTGGGCCTGAACGGTTCCCTTGCCGCCTTGGTCACCGAGGGTGGTCCCCTTGACGACGACCTGCTTGCCGGACCAGGTCACCGAGGAGACGGACGGTGCCGGGAATTCGACCGGGACGTCGATGGCGGGGGTGCTCTCGCCGCTGGGGTATACCTGGCGGGCCTTGAGGTGTGCCCAGTCCCACGTGTCCTTCCAGGAGGCCCCGATCCGGTACTCGTCATGGATCGTGCCATCGGCCGAGGGCTGGGTGTCGTCGGCGGCGTCCGTCCAACTGCCGTCGGTGCGCTGGAACTGGAGAGTCGAGCCGGGCTGTGCGGTCCCCGAGAACACCCGCCCGCTCGCGCCGTTCTTGGCGGTGAGCTTCAGCTTCAGCTCCATGGAGGGCAGGATCTCGACGGGGATGCTGTCGAAGTTGCCGGGGTTGCGAGGGTCGGTCACCACCAGATTCGCCATGCCCGCGGGCACGCCGACCGGGACGGGGACACCGCTCACGTCGAAGATCGCGGAACTCGTGCCGTTCCCGTAGGGCTTGGTGGTGAACGTGCCGAGGGGGAACCGCCGGCCCTGGGTCGTCAGCTGGACCGCCACGTCACCCACGGGGTCCATGGAGTTGGTCCAGACGTAGAGCCGCATGGTGCCGCCGGCCCGGACCCGGGTGGTGGTGCTCGTCACGTTCCACTGGAGCTGGGACGCGTTCCGGTCGGTGATGAAGGTGATGGTGCGCTTGTCCTCCTGGCCGGGTGCGGCGTCCTCGCTGACGTAGATGTCGTGCGTACCGGCGGGAACGGAGTACTTCTCCGCGGTGGCGGCCCACGTACCGTCCGCGCCCACCCGCGGGCTGTTCCTGAGCGCCATCGGTGTGCGGTCCGGGCCGTAGGACAGGGAGATCCGGGCGCCGGGCTCGCCGATGCCGCCGAAGTCGAGGAAGAACGCCTTGGACAGCGAGACCCCCTCGCGCGGCGTCGTGAACTGGGCCGGCTGAATGCCGAAGTGGATGGTGAGGGTGATCGGCTCCGAGGTGCGTTCCCGCTGATCGCTCTGCTGGATGACGCGGAATTCGAAGGAGCCGTCCGTCAGCTCGCCGGCGGCGAAGCGGGAGGTGACCGCCCACTTCCTGTCCGGGCCGACGAGGCCGGTGAAGCTCGTCAGCGTCTTCCAGCTCGCGGCGTGCGCCGGGCGGTACTGCAACGCCAGGGTGGCGCCGGGCTCGCCGGTGCCGGCGAAGTTGATCCGGGGGCTGCGCCGGCCCACCTGCACGGTGGAGCCGTCCGCGGGCCGGGTGATCACGGGAGCGACCACACGGGAGCCGGGCGTGTCCGCCGAGCCGAAGGTGCCGGTGACGGCGCTGGCCGTCGCCGTCACCATCGGCGCGGCGTGGCCGGGCGCGGCCGTGGCACTGGTCAGCAGGAGGGCGAGCGCGGTGGCGGTGCCCAGGCTCGTCGCGGACGGGGCCCGGTGCGGTCGGGCGTGCCGCGGGCGGCGGGGAGCCGTCTTCCGGGCGGTTTCCGCCTCTCCGTGATGTTTCATGCTGCTGTCGCTCCTTCGTATGAGGCGGCGGTACGGCGCGGCCCGTGGGGGAGACCCGTGGTGGAGAGGCCCTGGTGAGGTCCGCCGCCTGGGCACGGCGGCGGGGCGCGGTGCGGCAGGGCCTGGGTACGAGCGGCCACCCGGGCGCTGCCGGAGCACCGCCCTGCGACGAGAGCGGTGCGTTTCGCGCGTACTTCGCCCAGGGTCATGCCCCCGGGTTGCTGCAATCGTTGCACATCTGCGAGCGCGCACCAAAATAAGCGCAGCACGTAACGATCGAACGGCGGGAAGAGGGGGCGGGGAGGGCTGTCGGGGCGATCACCGCCCCGCACCGCTCACTGGCCCGGGTCGGGCACCACGGTCGACGGGGCCATGAGATCCATGTCGCCCCACAGCGCTTCGATGTCGCTGGTCGCACGGGCGGCCTGCTCGGGGCGGCCGGCGGCGAGTTCGGCGAGCACGGCCTGGCTGACGGCGACCGCCGGCGTCAGGGTGGGAAAGATCGACGTGCTCTCGCTGGGGATGGCCACCACGACATCGGCGACCTGCGCGAGCCGGCTGGTGCGGCGGTCGGTGACGAGGCAGACCGTGAGATCGCGGCGCGACGCGGCCTGCGCCATCGTGATCAGCTCGCGCGGGGTGCGCCAGAAGTTGAAGATCACCAAGCAGCCGCCCGGGGGCAGGCCCACCAGCTGCGTCACCCGCTCCGTCCCGGCCTGGGTCTCCAGGCGCAGGTCGAACCCCATGCCCGTACCGACGTAGGACAGCACGATGGCCGGCGCGGCGAAGCTGCCGGACGCGGCTACCAGAGTGCGCGGCGCCGCCATGATGGCCGCCGCGAGCGCCTTGATCTCGTCCGGATCCAGGCTGTGCGCCATCCGCGACAAATGGTCGGCGTCCTGATGGAGCGCGGCCCGCGCCGGGGTCTCGGTCATCTCGGTGGAGTGCCGGTCGAGCAGCTCCGGCGTCGACAACGCGGAGAGGTACTGGCTGCGCACCTCCAGCTGGAGGTCGGGCCAGCCGCCGAACCCCATCTGGCGGGCCGCGCGGGTGACCGTCGAGGCGTTGACGCCGGCCCGCTGGGCCATGTCACGCGCGGAGGCGTAGGAGGCGAACTGCGGGTTGGTCTGGACGACTTCGAGGACCCGGGCAGCCTGGCTGCCGCGCGGCAACTTCGCCAGCTGCTCCGCGATACGTACCTGGAGCGACCTTCCCACCTCCACTTTGGGGCCGCGCCGCGGCACGGATGTGCGCCCTCAGTCTACGGGCCGGGGCAGCAGGGCATGGCGGTGCGCGACGCCGAAGCCCGATCCCAGGCTCGCATCCCGCTCGCATCCCGCTCGCGACCCGACGCAACAACCGTTGCACCTCCGCCTGCGCTCCTGAGCGTTCCGCACGCCACAATCGTTGCGTATGGATTTGACTGCAATGATCTTCGCGTCTCTAATGGTTCCCGAACGCCGGATCTGCGGACATAAACCGCAAATCCTGACGTGACGGCCCTGGTGCCGCGCTTCCTGGCGCCGGGCCCCAGCGGGGCGGGCATCGAAGAGGGTGACCTCGGCCGGCCCGCTCCCTCGCCGGAGGCGCATGTCACCTCACCTCCGTGCGCCTCCGGCGAAAAGCCTCCAATCAAAACCCCTGCACAAAAAGAAGTTGGGATCCTGTGGAAACTGAGAAGAACACCAAGCCGGCCTCGCGCAAGAAGAAGGCCATCGCCGGTGTCGCCGTACTGGCCGGCGCGGGCCTCCTCGCCGCGGGTGGTTACGCACTGAGCACCTCCACCGGCCTGGCGACCTCCGGCCTCTTCGGCACCACTACGCAGAACGGTCCCGACCCCGACACCAACGCCGACGTCTCGCTGCTGGTCAACGGCCACCAGCGCGCCGACCTGGCCGACGAGCTGACCAACGCCAAGATGGCCAACGACGGCGAAGGCGCGCAGACCACCGTCAAGCTGACCGCCGGCGGCAAGACCGACATCGACACGGTCGGTCTGAAGGTCAACTACGCCAAGACCGACGCGAACGAGGGCCTGGCCAAGCAGCTGGTCGTCGACGTCGACGCGGACGGCCGGCGTGTGGCGTCCGGCCTCTCGGCCGCGGACATCGCCAAGAAGACCACGCTCCCGGTCTCCCTCTCCGCCCTGCCCGGCGGAAAGCTGACGCACGACGGCGGCAACGAGCTCCCGGTGACGCTGCACGTCCACCTCAAGGACGGCACCGAGAAGAACTGGGACCAGGTGAAGGACCAGACCATCAAGTCGATCTCCTTCGGCTTCACCGGCAGCGGTACCCCGTCCGCCGACGGGAAGTGATGACCGGCCTCACGGCACGGAACTCCGGGGGCGGGCATCGAGCGGCCTCAGGCCCGCCCCCGGTTCCCCGCGCCGCGGTGGCTCGTACCACCGCGGCGCGGATGGCCCGCCGAGCGTTCAGGACCATGATGACCCTGCTGGTCACGGCCCTGGCGCTCGGCGCGCTGGCCGCCGGCATCGCCTGGCTGGCATACGGCGTCCGGTTCGTACCCGTGCTCACCCCGTCGATGCGGCCCGGTATGCCGCCCGGCTCGCTGGCGGTGACCAGGCCCCTCGCTCCCGATGACATCCGGACCGGCCAGGTCCTGGTGTTCCGGCCCCCGCAGCCGTGGACGCCCAAGGACGGCCGGCCCGTTCTGCACCGGGTCACCGCGATCGATCAGTACGCGGCGGGGCGGGTGCTCACGACCAAGGGCGATGCCAATCCGGGCCCCGACCCCTGGAAGGTCGACCTCTCGGGCCCCGGCGAGTACGCCCGGGTCGTCGCGGTCGTCCCCCACGTCGGGACGGTGGCCAAGGCCGCGCATCAGGCCGGGCCGGTCGCGCTCGGCGGTGCGCTGCTGGGCTTGTACTTCCTGGGCTGGGGCGCGCGGCGGCTCGTGCCCCGGAGCAGTGGACGACACAATCGAGGAGCGTGAAGCGTGCGTCTCGCACGGCATGAGAAGCGGCCGGTGCGCCCGGCCGCGCGGAGGGGCGCGGCGGCGGCCCTGGGGGCGCTGGCGGTACTGGGCGCTGCGGTGCCGGCCGCGGCCGCCGGCCACGACGGGTCCGCCGGCAGCCCGCAACTGGTCTACGTCCGCTCGGGGCCCGGCGTCTCCTGGACGGCCGACACCCTTGGCCTGCACCCCGGCGACCAGGTGGACCGCTACCTCGACGTGGTCTCCGCCCACAGCGCCCCGCTGGCGCAGTCGCTGCGGCTGTGGGGCACCGGCCGGCTCACCGACGGCGGGGGCCTGGTCGCCGGTGTACGCGAATGCTCGATCGCCTGGAGCAACGGAAAGTGCGGCGGCCGCGAAGTCCAACTCTCCTCCTTCGGCACGTCGTTGGCCAAGCCGGCCGGACTGGGCGGCGCCCGTACGGTCCCCGCCCGCGACACCCGCCACCTCAAGCTGACTTTGGCCGTCCCCGCCGACCTGCCGCCCGCCCTCGCCGGTGCCACCGCCCGCGTCACCCTCCAGGCGACCGGGGCGGCCCAGGGGGAGGAGTCCGGTACGGGCAGCGCCACCGGGGCGGACGCCACCGCCGGCTCGGGCGGCGGCACGGACTCCACCGGCGGCTCGTCACTCGGCGGGGCACTCGCCCACACCGGCGCCGGCGGCCTGTGGGGCCTGCTCCTGCTCGGCGTCGGCGCGTTGTGCGCCGGCACCGCCATCCTGGTCAACCGCCGCCGGACCACACCGGAAGGTACCGACGCCGCGCCCGCCGCCTCGGCCGAGTCCTGACGCCCGCCCGCGTACCCCTCGCTCCGTACCGGCGCGCCCGTGTTCTCGCGCGCCCGTGTTCTCGCGCGCCCGTGTTCTCGCGCGTCCGCGCGCCCGCGCGCCCGCGTGTCCGCCTGCCCACGGGACGCGCGGCGGTGCCCCCGCCCCCACCCGAAAGCAGTGTTCATGTCCCTCCCCCTCTTCGAGGAAGTCCTCGTCCCGTCCGACTGCGGCTGCCCCGGCTGCGACGCGCGCCGGTGCGCGGCGCGTTCGGCCCGGGTGGGGCGCGCCACGACCGGCACGCTGATCGTCGCGATGGCGACCACCACCGTCGCCGGCGCCGTCCAGATGTGCGCCGCCGAGCCCGCGGCCGCGGCGCCGGGCCCGGCGGCTGCCGGCCACACCGCGGTACAGGCAACCGCCCGGCAGGGGGCGGTGAGGAACCGGGCGGAGATCCTCCGCCGCGCCCAGCACTGGGTGGACCGCGGGGTGCGGTACAGCATGGGCAGCTACTACGAGGGCTACCGGCAGGACTGCTCGGGGCTCGTGTCGATGGCGTGGGGCCTGTCCGGCAGCCAGTGGACCGGGAGCCTGGCCTCCTACGGGGTCCGGGTGAGCAAGAGCGCCCTCCAGCCCGGCGACATGCTGCTGTACCACAACGCGGCCAACCCCGTTCACGGTTCACATGTCGTGCTCTTCGGCGGCTGGACGGACGCCACCCGCACCCATTACGTCGCCTACGAACTGACCCCGCCCCACGCGCTGCGGCGGGTGACCCCCTTCCCGTACTGGAACCACACCTCGGGGTACGTGGCCTACCGCTCGCGGGCGGTCGCGGCCGGCGGCGGTGGCCAGGGCGGTGGCGGTGGCCAGGGCGGCGGAGGCGCCCCGGCGCGGCCCGCCCAGGGCGCCTTCCCCGGCGCGGGCGTCTTCGGCCCCGGCCAACACAACGCCTACATAACCCAGTTGGGCGAACTGCTCGTACAGCGCGGCGGCGCGCGCTTCTACTCCGTCGGCCCCGGGCCGTCCTGGGGGCAGGCCGACCAGCAGGCCACCGCGGCGTTCCAGCGCGCCCAGGGCTGGCACGGCGCGGAGGCGGACGGCATACCGGGGCCGGGCACCTGGCGGCTCCTGGCCAACGGAACCGGCCACGACATCCCGGCGGCATCGGGCGGCGGCGGGACGGTGGACGGTGTCCCCGCTTTCCCCGGGCGCGGAGCCTTCCGTCCGGGACAGTCCAATTCGTTCGTGACCCAACTCGGGCGGCAACTGGTGAAGAAGGGGTTCGGACAGCACTACGCGGTGGGCCCCGGCCCCAGTTGGTCGGAGAGCGACCGCCGCAACGTCGAGGCGTTCCAGCGCGCCCAGGGCTGGCGCGGCGCAGACGCGGACGGCTGCCCGGGCCCGGAAACCTGGCGCCGCCTCTTCCACTGACGGGCCCGCCCCTGCGCACCCCTCGGCCGGGAAGCCCGCGTCGGACACACGGAGCGGTAGGACACCCTGGGCGGGCGTGCCCGGTTCCTCGTTCCGGGACCGAAGAGCCCTCGCCGGGACGGCCGGAAGGCCCTCACCTTTGCGGTGCGTCCGGGCACCAACGGCCATTCCACCGGGCCGGTTCGTGCGTACATCCTTGAAAGAGTCTCAGAATTCCATGACTCATTGGGGAACTGTTGTGTTCGTTGTCGATTCCACCCGCGCGGATGTGTCCGAGGCCAGGAGGGCGGCGCGCGCGTACGTGAAGAGGCACTGTCCCTGGGTACGGGAGGACGACGTGCTGCTGGTGATCAGTGAGCTCGTGGGGAACGCGGTACGGCACACCGGGGGTTTCTGGCGCCTCAGCCTCCAGGCCCGTCCGTACGCGCTCGTCGCCCGGGTGGACGACCACAGCACGCGTATGCCCGCACCCCGCGTCCCGGACGTGACCGGCTCAGGCGGTTACGGATGGCACATCGCGCGCAGCCTGTGCGGGCAGCTCACGGTGCTGCCGCGCAGCGACGGCAAGACCGTGGAGGCGCGTTGGAACCGCGCGGACGCCCGGGCGGACCCCATCCCCTTCGAGGGCGCCGTCCCCGCCCCGGACGCCACCCGCCTCGCGCACCCTGCGGGGCGCGTCGCCGCGTGAGGCGTCCGCAGGCGTCCGCCACCACCCGGTCGTACGACCGAGATGGTGGCGTCGCCCCAGCTTCAGCGCGGACCGGTGTACCGGTCGCGGCGTCCGCTGAGCCAGAGGTCGCCGCGACCGAGCCGGAAATCGGGTTCGGCTCCTTGGGGCACTCGCCGGATCGGGTGCGAGTCGTCCGCCCCAAGCCCATGAGCCGAGCCACGCGCCCGGCCGCCGACTGGTGGTGTGGGATCAGCAGGGGCAGACGCGTGCCGCGTCCATGACCCGCTCGACGAGGTCGGCCTGGAGGACGGCGTCCGCGTGGTGCCGCGCGAGTTGGCCGGTGTCTCGCCTCGCGGAGAGGGCGAACTGGCGGACCAGGTTGGCGAATTGGGCGTCTGCCGGCAGGGTGAGCACCTCGTTGGTGTCCTGACGGGTGATCTCCAACCGCGGCAGGTGGGTCTCCGGCGGAGTGAAAGCCCGGTCGAGACGGAGACGGCCGGCGGTGCCGTAGAGGGTGTACTCCGCGCGGTAGGCGTGCTCCATGCCGAAGGCCAGATCTGCCACCACGCCCTGCGGCGTGGTGAGCAGCACATGGCCGGAGAGCACCACGTCGCGGCGCCGCTCGTGGCGCAACACCGCGCCGACGACCTCGAGTTCGGGGCCGAGGATGTGCAGTGCGGCCCGCAGCGGATAGATGCCGATGTCGAGCAGAGCGCCACCGCCGACGTCAGGCTGGTATCGGATGTCGCCCTCCGCCTTGGGAGGGATGGTGAAGGCCGCGGAGAGGGAGCGTAGTTCGCCGATCGCGCCCTCACCCAGCTGCTTCATGACGGCGGCGTGCTGCGCGTGATGCAGCGACGTGAAGTTCTCCATCAGGACCAGGCCGCGGGACCGGGCGAGGTCGATCAGCTCCTCGGTGCGCGAGCGGGTGGCGGCCAGGGGCTTCTCCACCAGGACGTGTTTGCCCCGGAGCAACGCGGCCTCCACCCATTCCGTGTGCAGCATCACCGGCACCGGGATGTACACCGCGTCGATGTCGTCGCGGCTCAGCAGCGCGTCATAGCCGGTGACCGCCTCGCACCCGAACCGTTCGGCGAACCGGGCGGCCTTGGCCGCGTCCCGGCTGGCTATCGCGGTCACGTCGATGTCCGGGTCGGCGATCAGCGCCGGGATGGTGCGGCGCAGGCCGATGTCGGCCGCGCCGAGCACTCCGAATCGTAGGCGGGACGAGGACATGCGGTTTCCCTTCGGGCCGTGCTCAGCGCAGCGCCTGAATACAGGCGACGAGGCTACGGGCTTCTACGTTGAGGTAGTTGCTGTGGGGCAGCAGGGCGAGGAGCTGGTGCAGGGTGAGCCAGCGGAAGTCCTGGTCCATCTCGACCGGGAAGTCTTCCTCGGCCTCCACCACGACGTAGCGGTTCTCGGCGTGGTGGAAGCGGCCTCCCTCCTCGGACTGCGCGGTGTCGTACCGAATGCGCTCCGGTTCGGCCGACAGTACGTAGTCCAGGTACGTCGGCCGGTGCTCGTGGGGGACCGACTGGTAGTTGGACGGCCGGCACTGCACGGTCGGCGCCATCTCGGGTCCGTTGAGGGAACCGGCCTCGGTGCGGGCCTGGATCAGGACGTGCAGCACGCCGTTGATCCGTTTGGTGACGAAGGCGGCGAGGCCGGGACCGGTGGGGGCCAGCAGCGGCTGGGTCCACGATGAGACCTCGCGGCTGCTGGCCTGGACACTCACCCCGATGACACGGAAGAAGTCGCCGTGCTCGTGGGCTATGGAGTCCTCGTCGCGCCGCCAGCCGCTGCGTTCGGTCTCTTTCAAGGGGACGCGCTGCTGTACCAGTTCCCGCTGGGACCGGACATCCGTCAGCCAGCTGAGGATCTCGCGCATGTCGTGCAGCGCGGCGGAGTCATCGGCCAGGGACTGTGTGACGGCGGCGGCGAACGGATCCACCGGGGCCGGCACTCCGTCCGCGTGGGGCGACACGTCCGACGGGAAGCAGGACAGCACCGTACGCGTGTCCATGTTCACCATGTGCGGAGTGAGCAGGAGCTCCCGCAGTTGGGCGAGGCTGAGCCAGCAGAAGTCGTCGTCCAACGGCACGTCGTCCAGGGCCTCGACCACCATGTTGCGGTTCCGCTTGTGCAGGAACCAGGAACCCTGCTCGGATTGCAGCACATCGACGAGGATCCGGCCGCGCCGACGCGAGGTGAAGTACTCCAGATACTTGACGCCGCTGCCCCGGTGAACTCGGGTGTAGTTGCTACGGGTCGCCTGAACTGTCGGGGAGAGCTGGAGGCCGCTTATGTTGCCGGGCTCGTGCTTGGCCTGGATCAGGACGTGCAGCACGCCGTTGAACTTCTTGACCAGCAGCCCGAGAATTCCGACTTCCGGCTGGACGATGATGGGCTGGGTCCAGCTGCCGAACCACGCGTGATCCGTCCGTACCTGGAGGCCCTCGACCGAGAAGAAACGCCCGCTGGTGTGACGTAGATTCCCCGTGCTGTCGTCGAATCCCCATCCGGCCAGCCTGTCGAAGGGAATGCGGTCCACCGTCAGCCGATTCGACCGCTGGCGATCGGCGAACCATGACCGGAATTCTTCGGGCGACGTGACCTCGTCCCCGGTCGCCGAAAACGAACCCATTGATTCGCCCACTTCTGCCATCTTCTCCCGGATCAGGCGACCGGTACCGGGAGATGCGGTACGGAGGTCGACTCGGAACACCATCGGAGGCGCGATGGAGCCCGGAAAGGCGTGCGGGCTCCGCAAACGGCTGTCAGCCGCAAAGCGGTAGACGGCCCCCCGTGGCCCGGTCACACCGGTTCGATTTTGTGACGTGCGGTACATCATGGACTGATGTCCCGACTACTGCGTTGCGTCAGGATGATCTACGAAATTGGTCATGTCAAGCCTTGATCAAGTCCGAGCGCCACACTACCGTCATAGCGCGCGGCCGCTTTTATCCTGCGGGTCGTTCGGGGTGTGAGCGGGGCGAATTCCCTTGAACGGTAGGTTCCGGCGCGGGACGTTTCCGCCGACGCCGCCGCCCGGTTTGTCCACGGGTGTCACCGGCACTTACGGGGTCGTGCGCGCGCCGTCGTCGACGTGCCTTAGGGCTCGCGCGCCTGCGGTCCCGGGGCCCCGTCCCGCTGCGCGACGGAGCACCGTCGGAGACCCTCCCGCGCCGTCCTGAGTGGGCCCCGTCCATGGCCTGACCTGTGCATAAACCGCTCCTACGGAGGCCTGTGACTGACCTCACAGGGGTGTGGGGTGCCGAGCGTGATCACTTTCGATCAGGATGGCCGGGGGTGCGCTCGACGATCTTGTGGGCGTGGTCCGAGCTTCCTTTGACCCAGTTTTCATTCGTCATTCCATCCATCCTTGACTGCCGGTGATGGATTTAGTGTGACGCTTTTTTCGACCGAGCGGGGGCCGTCGATCGTGTTGTCGGATGCTGGTTTGGTGCGGGATGACGCTGTAGCTGTTGTTGGTGTGTCGTGTCGTTTTCCTGGTGCGTCGGGTCCGGGTGAGTTTTGGGGTTTGTTGCGGGGTGGGGTGGATGCGGTTTCGGAGGCGCCTGCTGGTCGGGTGGGTGTTGAGGGTTCGTGGTGGGGTGGGTTTTTGGATCGGGTGGATGGTTTTGATCCGGGGTTTTTTGGTATTTCGCCGCGTGAGG
>NZ_JBVISC010000014.1:0-147565 GCF_055575715.1 Streptomyces sp. NPDC034037
GTATCGGGGCGACCCTCCGCCTTGCGAGCGCACGCACCAGACGCCGCCAGGCCCGCCCTGCGGGCGGACGACGCTACTTTCGAAACACGCCCTAGACCTGACGCACCGTCAACTCACCGGTGCCACGGGCCCGTCACGGCGAACGTCGTGCCGGGCGTGTAGCAGTTGACGTACATCGTGTCGTGGTCGGGGGAGAACGTGACGCCCGCGAACTCCCCCCACTCGGGCTTGTCCGGGGCGCCGATGGTCTGGCGGTTGCGGGCCATCGCGTAGACCTCGCCGCGCCGGGTGACGCCGTAGACGTACTGGGCGCCGTCGCCGTCCTCGCACACCATCAGGCCGCCGGCCGGCGCGAGGCAGATGTTGTCGGGGGAGTCGCCGGGCAGCTGGACGTCCGTGCCCGGGCCGAAGACGATCACCAGGGTGAGGCGGCGCCGGGCGGGGTCGTAGCGCCAGATCTGCCCGAAGTGGTCGCCCGCCGAGCCGTCCGTCCTGCGGGCGAAGGACGAGACGAAGTAGACGCAGGAGCCGCCCCAGTAGCAGCCCTCCAGCTTCTGGGCGTGCGTGATGCCCTTCGGGCCGAAGTCCTGGAGGCGGATGGGCGTCTGCGCGGCCAGCGGGTCGGGGACGTCCACCCACTCCACGCCGTCGAAGCTCGCGCCCGCTTCCTGGATCGAGGACAGGTCCGGCGCGCCCGGCACCCGCATCGCCTGGAGCCGGCCGCCCGCGCGCAGCGAGCCCCGGCCGCCCTTGGGCCTGTCCGGCAGGAAGCGGTAGAAGAGGCCGAAGGGCTTGAGGAAGGCGTCCTCGGTCTCGTAGACGATGCCGCGCCCGGGGTCCACGGCGATCGCCTCGTGCTGGAAGCGGCCCATCGCGGTGAGCGGCACCGCGCCGGTGCGGCGCGGGTCCACCGGGTCGACCTCGAAGATGAAGCCGTGGTCCTTGGTGTAGCCGTTCGTGCCGGCCCTGTCCTCGGTCTCCTCGCAGGTCAGCCAGGTACCCCACGGGGTCGGGCCGCCCGCGCAGTTGACGGCGGTCCCGGCGATCCCCACCCGTTCGTCCAGGACGCCGTTCCTGGCGTCGAGGGAGAGCGTCGTACAGCCGCCCTTGGCCGCCGGGTCGTAGGTGAGCCCCTCGACCGTGGGCACGGCGGTCTTGGCCGTGACGCGGTTCTCGTGGTTGCGCACGAGGCGGACGCCCCCGCGCTCGCCCCGGAAGGCGGCCATGCCGTCGTGGTTGCCGGGCACCGTGCCCTCACCGGAGCGGAGCCGGTCGCCCTCGCGGGAGAGCACCCGGTAGCGGAAACCTTTCGGCAGATCGAGCAGACCCTTGGGGTCGGGGACGAGAGGGCCGTAACCGGCCTTCCCGTGGGCGGCGGCGGTGCCCGCGAAGAGTTCCGAGAGAGCGCCGGTGAAGGCGATGGTGGCGCCCACCGCCCCGGAACGGGCGAGAACCTGACGTCGAGTGGCAGACATGACGGGCAACCTCCTGCTGGCGGACAGGAATGTGACCGGATGTGTGTACCACGCGCTCCGACTAGTGCACGAGACCCTTGGCGTCGCGGGCGAGTGCCGTGAGCCGCGAGATCGCCCGGAAGTACTTCTTCCGGTAGCCGCCGTTCAGCATCTCCTCGCTGAAGAGCCGGTCGAAGGGCACACCGGAGGCGAGCACCGGCACCTCCCGGTCGTACAGCCGGTCGGCCAGCACCACGAGCCGCAGCGCGGTCGACTGGTCGGGCACCGGCGTGACGTCCGTCAGGCACACGGCGCTGACCTGGTCGGTCAGCGCGCCGTACCGGCTCGGGTGGACCTCGGCCAGGTGGGCGAGCAGGTGCGGGAAGTCGTCGAGCGAGGCGCCCTCGGTGGCGTACGCCGCCTTGGTGACCTGCTCCTGCGAGTACGGGGCGGGAGCCTGCGGCAGACCCCGGTGGCGGTAGTCCTCGCCGTCGATGCGCAACGCCTTGAAGTGCGCGGACAGGCCCTGGATCTCGCGCATGAAGTCGGTGGCGGCGAACCGGCCCTCGCCGAGCTTGCCCGGCAGCGTGTTCGACGTCGCGGCCAGCGCCACGCCCTGCTCGACGAGCTTGGCGAGCAGCGAGGACACCAGCACCGTGTCCCCCGGGTCGTCCAGCTCGAACTCGTCGATGCAGAGCAGCCGGTGCTCGCTGAGGGTGCGCACCGTCTGCTGGAAGCCGAGCGCGCCGACCAGGTTCGTCAGCTCCACGAACGTGCCGAACGCCTTCTGCTCGGGCGCGGCGGGCGTGGCGTGCCACAGGGAGGCCAGGAGGTGCGTCTTGCCGACGCCGTAGCCCCCGTCGAGGTAGACACCGCGGGGCCCGGTGGGGGCCGCGGCCTTCCGCTGGAACCACCGCTTCTTGCCGGCGCCGGAGGCGTGCGCGCCGCCGAGGCCGGCCGCGAAGCCGCTCAGGACGCGGACCGCCTCGCTCTGGCTGGGCTGGTTCGGGTCCGGGATGTAGGTGTCGAAGCGGACCGCGTCGAAGCGCGGCGGCGGCACCATCTCGGCGACCAGCCGGTCGGCGGGGACGTGGGGCCGGCGGGCGCACAGGGACAGCGGAGTCACTTCGGCCAGGGGATCGGGCCCGTGGGCGGCGGTGGAGGAGGGCACGGTTCCTCAGCTTAAGGGGCATGCGAGACTGCGGACATGCGACGCCTGTTCCCTGTGACCGACCAGACAGCCGACCGCCCGGCCGACCAGTCGGCGGATCCGGACACCACGGACCCGCAGGAGTGGAGCCTGGACGAGCTGGCCGACGCCTACGCCTACCCCGCCGGGGCCTCCACCGGGGCGGCCACCTGGCTGCGCGCCAACATGGTCTCCACGCTCGACGGCGCCGCCCAGCACGAGGGCCGCTCCCGGCCGATCTCCAACCCCACCGACATGCGGATCTTCGGCACCCTGCGCGCTCTCGCCGACGCCGTGATCGTCGGTGCGGAAACGGTTCGCCTGGAGGGGTACCGCCCGGCCCGCGCGCGGGAGGCCTTCGCCGCCCGCCGGGCCGCCGCCGGTCAGACCGCGGCGCCCGCCGTCGCGGTCGTCAGCGCCGGCCTCGACCTGGATTTCTCGCTCCCGCTCTTCACGGAGCCGCTGACGCCGACCCTCGTGCTGACGGGGGCGGCCGCGCCCGCCGACAAGGTCGCCGCCGCCGAGCGGGCGGGCGCCGTCGTGCTGGTCGCGGGGGAGGGGGCGACGGTGGACCCCGCGCGCGTGGCGCCCGCCCTGGCCGAGCGGGGACTCACCCGGCTGCTCACCGAGGGTGGCCCGCGGCTGCTCGGGCAGTTCGTGGCGGCCGAGGTGCTGGACGAGCTGTGCCTGACCATCTCGCCGATGCTCACGGCCGGGGACGCGCAGCGGATCGCGGGCGGGCCCGTACTGGCCGAACCCGATCAATTCGTACTGGCGTCCGTACTGGAGGAGGACGGGTTCCTCTTCACCCGATACCGTCGTAGCTGACAATCAGCGGAATCAGCCGTTCCGTTTGGCTCGCGCCGGGCACACTAGATCTCGCAGATCCCGTGCGGCCACGGGGCAGGATGGTTTCCGCACGGGCCTCAGGACGGCCAACGGAGGAGAAGGGCGCCTGTCGTGTTCACAAGCGTATTGATGATCGAGAAGGCCCTGACGTCCGCCGACGTGGAGTTCGTCACCACCTTGCACGGGGACGAGCCGGTCACCTTCCATGTGCTGCTCCAGCCCCGCGGCGACCAGGCGGACCGCCTGCTGCGGGCCATCGACGACGTCGCCCTCGGCGAGCTCGACGAGGCGGCGCGCGAGGGCGAGACCCCCGAGGGCGCGGACGCGGCCGGCCCCGGCGAGCAGGCATTGAACGTCTCCCTGACGGCGCTGCGGGCCGCGGGCTGCGAGGCGGGGGGGCGGCTGATCGAGGATCACCCGCTGGACGCGCTGAAGGGCCTCGTGGACGAGGTGGCGGCCGACGAGGTGATCGTGCTGACCGACCCCCACTACGTGGAGGAGTTCTTCCACCGGGACTGGGCCTCGCGGGCGCGCCACAAGGTGGGCGTGCCGGTGCTGAAGCTGTTCTCGCACAGCGAGGCCTGAGCGCTCCGCCGGGCGGGCGGGTCGTCCGGTCCGCGGGTCATCGGTCCGCCCCCGGCGGCGCGCGATGCGGCCGCCCACGCAGGCAATAGGCTGGGGGCCGTTCACCGTCGTACGAACGCGACTCTCGTCGCACCACCAGGGGAGACACACGCATGGCACCCGGCCTGCCCCAGTCCATGGCCGACATGGACCGACCGCACTTCATCGGCATCGGCGGCGCCGGCATGTCGGGCATCGCCAAGATCCTCGCGCAGCGCGGCGCCAAGGTCGCGGGCAGTGACGCCCGGGAGTCCGCCACGGCCGAGGCGCTGCGCGCGCTGGGCGCCACGGTCCACATCGGGCACGCCGCCGCGCACCTCGCGGACGACGCGAGCTGCGTCGTCGTCTCCTCCGCGATCCGCGCCGACAACCCCGAGCTGGCCCGCGCCGCCGAGCTGGGCATCCCCGTCGTGCACCGCTCGGACGCCCTCGCCTCCCTGATGAACGGCCTGCGCCCGATCGCGGTGGCGGGCACGCACGGCAAGACCACGACGACGTCGATGCTCGCCGTCACGCTCGCCACCCTCGGCCTCGACCCGTCGTACGCGATCGGCGGCGACCTGGACGTGCCCGGATCGAACGCGCTGCACGGCGAGGGCGACATCTTCGTCGCCGAGGCCGACGAGAGCGACCGCAGCTTCCACAAGTACGCGCCCGAGGTCGCCATCGTCCTCAACGTGGAGCTGGACCACCACGCCAATTACGCCTCGATGGACGAGATCTACGAGTCGTTCGAGATCTTCGCGGGCAAGGTCGTGCCCGGCGGCACCCTCGTCATCTCCGCGGACCAGCACGGCGCCGTCGAGCTGACGAAGCGCGTGCGGGACCTCGGCGGGCCGAAGATCGTCACGTACGGCGAGTCCGAGACCGCCGACCTGCGCATCCACAAGATCACCGCGCGCGGGCTCGCCAGCGAGGTCACGGTCGTCCTGAACGGCAAGTTCCTGACCTTCCAGGTGTCCGTGCCCGGCCGTCACTACGCGAACAACGCCGTCGCCGCCCTCGCCGCGGGCATCGCCCTCGGCATCCCGGCGCACAACCTCGCCTCCGCGCTCGGCTCCTACACCGGCGTCAAGCGCCGCCTCCAGCTCAAGGGCGAGGCCGCGGGCGTCCAGGTCATCGACTCCTACGCGCACCACCCCACCGAGATGACGGCCGACCTGGAGGCCATGCGCTCCGCCGCCGGCGACTCCCGCATCCTCGTGCTCTTCCAGCCGCACCTCTTCTCGCGCACCCAGGAGCTGGGCACCGAGATGGGCCAGGCCCTCGCCCTCGCCGACTCCTCCGTGGTCCTGGACATCTACCCGGCCCGCGAGGACCCGGTCCCCGGCGTCACCAGCGCCCTGATCATCGACGCGGCCCGCGCGGCGGGCGCCGAGGTCACGGCCGCCCCGGACAAGGCGGCGGCGGTCGCGGCGGTCGCGGGAATGGCGAGGCCCGGCGATCTTGTTCTCACCATGGGCGCGGGCGATGTCACCGACCTCGGCCCGCACATCCTGGCCGAGCTGTCCAAGTAAGAAGCGAAGGGGACCTCACCCATGTCGTACGACGTCGAGAAGCCGGACGAGCAGTGGCGCGCGGAGCTGACCCCTTCGGAGTACGCGGTGCTGCGCCAGGCCGGCACGGAACCCGCCTTCGTCGGCGAGTACACGGACACCAGGACCAAGGGCGTCTACTCCTGCCGCGCGTGCGGCGCGGAGCTGTTCACCTCGGCGGAGAAGTTCGAGTCGCACTGCGGGTGGCCGAGCTTCTTCGACCCGAAGGACACCGACGCGGTCGAGCTGATCCAGGACACCTCGCACGGCATGGTGCGCACCGAGGTGCGGTGCGCGCGCTGCGGCTCGCACCTCGGGCACGTCTTCGAGGGCGAGGGCTATCCCACGCCCACTGACCAGCGGTACTGCATCAACAGCATCTCGCTGCGGCTCACGCCGGACGAGGGCTGATCGGCGGGGGTGGGGGCGGCCCCGCGGGCGAGGCGCGTCCCGCGGGGCACCGACCTCAGAAGGTCAGCTTCCAGCTGTTGATGTAACCCGTGTCCTGCGCCGCCACGTCCTGCACCCGCAGCTTCCAGGCGCCGTTGGCGCTCTCGCTGGACGCGTCGACCGTGTACGCCGCGATGACGTTGTCCGCCGAGTCGCTGCTGCTGGAGTTCTTCAGGCGGTACGCCGTGCCGTCGGGGGCCAGCAGGTCGACGACCACGTCACCGCGCCAGGTGTGGCGGATGTCGACGTCGACCTTGAGGGTGGCCGGGGCGTTGCCGGTGCGGCCGGCCACGTTCACCGTCGAGGTCACCGCCGCGCCGTTGTCCGGGATGGCGACGTCCGCGGTGTTCTCGTAGCTGTCACCGGGCGGGACGGGGGTGTCCGTGCCGAGCTGCCAGACGGCGTGGGCGATGGCGTCGCTGTTGCGGTCCAGGGCCGTGTCGTTGATGTTCGCCGTCGTGTCGCAGGACGAGTGGTAGCAGCGGTCGAAGGCCTGGCCGGCCGTGCCGCCCCACTTCTGGGCCTGGGCGCTGGACTTGGCGCGCTCGGCCCCGCTGAACAGGCCGCCGACCGGGATGCCGACGTTCTTGAACGGGGCGTGGTCGGAGCGGCCGTCGCCCTCGGTCTCGATCTCGGTGGAGATGTTCAGACCCGCGTAGTAGTCCTTGAAGGTCTTCTCGATGGTCGGGTCGTCGTCGTAGACGAAGTAGCCGGGGTTCGGCGAGGCGATCATGTCGAAGTTCAGATAGCCGCTGACCTTGGAACGCTCCGCCGTCGGGAGGTTGTTCACGTAGTAGCGGGAGCCGACCATGCCCAGCTCCTCGGCGCCCCACCAGGCGAACCGCAGGTGTTTCGTCGGCTTCAGCTGCGCGCGGGAGACAGCGAGCGCCGTCTCCAGTATGCCGGCCGAGCCCGAGCCGTTGTCGTTGACGCCGGGGCCCGCGGAGACGCTGTCGAGGTGCGCGCCCGCCATCAGGACCTTGTCGGGGTCGCCGCCCGGCCAGTCCGCGACGAGGTTGTACCCGGTGGTGCCGCTGGACGTGAACTGCTGGACGGTGGTGGTGAATCCGGCCGCGTCCAGCTTGCCCTTCACGTAGTCGATGGAGGCCTTGTAGCCGGGGCGGCCGTGGGCGCGGTTGCCGCCGTTGGCCGTGGCTATGGACTGGAACTGGGCGAGGTGCGCCTTGACGTTGGCGAGCGGTATGTCGGGCGCCGCGAGCGTCGGGGCGGGGGCCGCGAGGGCCGTGGGCGCGGCGGTGGCGAGCAGGCCGCCGACGGCCAGGGTGGCGGCGCAGGCGGCCGCCCGTCTGAGGAATGTCATGGGTGGGGCTCCGGATTCCGAACAGAAGTGGGGACGGAACGTACGAGGCGCCCTGCGACGCGGGTGCCGCGGGGCGCCTTTGGAGCTGTGCGTTGCCTGATGTTCCGGGTGGGTCGACTTTCCGTCAAGGGGGGAAACCGGTCAGAAATCGGGAAGCGACGTTCAGATAACGGACAAGTGGCCGCCGAGGGGGGCAAGGAGGTCAGGCCGTCAGAAGAAGACCCCGCAGCGCAGCAGCACATTCGCGTACGGCCGGGCCTCCCCGGTGCGGACCACCAGATGGGCCTCGGCCGACAGCCGCTTCAGCTCCTCGTGCGGCACCAGACCGAGCGCCGGGACGCGCTCCCGCAGCAGCCGCGCCGTCTCCGGATTCGCCTCCTGGACCTCCCGCGCGGCCGTCCCGCCCGCCACCACCAGCTCGGCGAGCAGACCGTCGAGGACCTGCGCGAAGGCGGGCACCCCGGCGCGGAAGGCCAGGTCCACCACGCGTGGCCCGCGCGGGATCGGCATGCCCGCGTCGCAGACCAGGACCGTGTGGCCGTGGCCCAGCTCGGCCAGGGCGCCGCAGAGGGCGCGGTTGAGGATGCCGGACTTCTTCACCGCGACGAGCCCTCCGAGGTGTCCGGCGCCCGTTCCGCCAGCTCCGCGGCCGTCGGGTAGGAGTCCTGCGCACCCTTGCGGGTGACCGCCGCGGAGCCCACCCGTACCGCGTAGCCGGCCGCCGTCGCCAGGTCCTCGCCGAGGCCGAGACGCCAGCCGAGCGCGGCGGTGAAGGCGTCACCGGCCCCCGTGGTGTCCACCGCGTCGACCTTCGGGCTCGGTACGCGTACGACGTCCGAGCCGTCCGCGGTGAGCGCGCCCGCCGAACCCAGCGTGATCACGACCGACCGGGGTCCGAGCGCGAGCAGCCCGCGCGCCCAGTCCTCCGGGGTCTGTCCGGCGTCCTCGCCGAGGATCACCCGCGCCTCGTGCTCGTTGACCACCAACGGGTCGCAGGCGGCGAGGACTTCGGCGGGCAGCGGGGCCGGCGGCGAGGGGTTCAGGACGAACCGGGCGCCGGGCCGCAGCGTGCGGACGACCTCGGCGACCGTCTCCAGGGGGATCTCCAGCTGGGTGGAGACCACCCGGGCCGCCGCGAGCAGGCCGCCCGCCGCGCGGATGTCCTCGGGCGTCAGACGCGCGTTGGCGCCGGGCGAGACCACGATGCTGTTGTCGCCCGAGGGGTCGACCGTGATCAGCGCGACACCGGTGGGCGCGCCGCCCACCAGCACCCCGGCGGTGTCCACCCCGGCCGCGCGCTGCGCGTCCAGCAGGAGCCTGCCGTGGGCGTCGTCACCGACCCGGGCGAGCAGGGCCGTACGGGCGCCGAGCCGGGCGGCGGCCACCGCCTGGTTGCCGCCCTTGCCGCCCGGGTGGACGGCGAGGTCCGAGCCGAGGACCGTCTCGCCGGGCGCCGGACGGCGCTCCACACCGACCACCAGGTCGGCGTTGGCGGAGCCCACGACCAGCAGTTCGTGGTCCGCGCCGCCCGTGCGGCCGGCGTTGTCGTCGTTCATGTGCTGCTTCCTGCTTTCGTACGGTGATGCTGCGCGGCGCTGTTGCGGAGCGCTCAGGAGAAATCCTGCACGTTCTTCGACGTGACGACCTTCACCGGCACCTTCACCGTCTCCCGGACCTTCTTGCCGCGCGCCGCCCGGACGGCGTTCTCCACGGCGATCCTGCCCAGCTCCCTGGGCTGCTGCGCGACCGACGCGTACAGCGTGCCCGCCTCGACCGCCTTCAGACCGTCGGGGGTGCCGTCGAAGCCGACCACCGGCACCGTCCGGCCCGCCTTGTCGCCGAGCGCCTTGACCGCGCCGAGCGCCATCTCGTCGTTCTCGGCGAAGACGCCGGCCACGCCCTTGTGGGACTGGAGGAGGTTCGTCATGACGTCCAGGCCCTTGGTGCGGTCGAAGTCCGCGGGCTGCCTGGCGACGACGTCGATGCCGGGGTACGCCTTGATGCCCTCGGCGAAGCCCTGGCCGCGCTCGCGGCTCGCGGAGGTGCCCGGCGTGCCCTGGAGGACGACGACCTTGCCCTTGCCGCCGAGCTTCGCGGCGAGGGTCTTCGCGGCGAGCCTGCCGCCCGCCACGTTGTCGGAGGCCACGAGCGTGGCCGTCGTCGCCTTGTTGACGCCGCGGTCGGCGGCGACCACCGGGATGTCCTGCTTGTTGGCGGCGCGCACGGCGGGGCCCGCCGCGTCGGAGTCCACCGGGTTGACGATGACGGCCTTCACGCCCTCGCCGGTGAAGTTCTGCAGCTGGTTGCTCTGCTGGGAGGCGTCGTTCTGCGCGTCGGTGACGGTCAGGTCGACGCCCGCCTTCTCGGCCTCGGCCTGCGCGCCCTCCTTCATCTGCACGAAGAAGGGGTTGTTGAGGGTGGACAGCGACATGCCGAGCTTCGTCGACGTGCCCGAGGAGCCGGAGTTGAAGAAGGACACCGCGCCGACCACGGCCGCCACGACCACGGCGGCCACCGCGTACTTGGCCGCCTGCGGCCCCTTGCCCCGTATCCCTCCGCCCGCGCCCGATGAGGCACCCGGAGTCGCCCCGGCCCGCCTGCGCAGCGTGTCGAGCAGGACCGCCAGCGCGATGACGACGCCGATCACGACCTGCTGCCAGAAGGCCGACACCGACAGGAGGTTGAGGCCGTTGCGCAGCACCGCGAGGATCAGCGCGCCGATGAGCGTGCCGGACGCCTTGCCGACACCGCCCGCGAGGCTCGCGCCGCCGATGACGACCGCCGCGATGGCGTCGAGTTCGTAGCCCTGCGCGGCCTGCGGCTGCGCGGAGACGAGGCGGGAGGCGAGCACGATGCCGGCGACGGCCGCGAAGAGACCGGAGAGGGCGTAGATGACGAGCTTCTGGCGCTTGACGCGCAGCCCGGACAGGCGCGCCGCCTCCTCGTTGCCGCCGATCGCGTACATGGAGCGGCCGATGAACGTGCGTCCGAGGACCAGGGCCGTCAGCAGGCCCATCACGACCATCACGACGACGGGGACCGGCAGCCGGCCGCCCACCGTGTCACCCAGGTGCGAGACCGACTCGGGGAACGGGATCGGGCTGCCCTGCGAGATCACCAGGGACAGGCCGCGGGCCACCGACAGCATCGCGAGCGTCGCGATGAACGGCGGCAGCTTCCCGTACGAGACGAGCGCGCCGTTGACGAAGCCGCACGCGACGCCCGTGGCGACGGCGAGGACGACCGCGAGCCAGACCGGCAGCCCCTGCGAGGAGGCCGTCCAGGCGAGGACGGTGGCCGACAGCGCGGCGACCGAGCCGACCGACAGGTCGATGCCCGCCGAGACGATCACGAACGTGACGCCGAACGCGAGGATGGCCGTCACGGCGGCCTGGACACCGACATTGAGCAGGTTCTGGGTGGTGAGGAAGTCGCCGGAGAGCAGCGACATCGCCACGACCAGCACGATCAGGGCGCTCAGCGCGCCGTTGTCGAGCAGGACCCGGCGGAGCGCCGGTGCGCCACCCGCGTCGCGCTTCAGGGTTTCAGTGGCCACGGGAGCCCTCCGCTTCTTCTTCGTTCCGTACGTCCACGGATTCGTTCCGTACGTCCACGGGTTCCTTCTGTACGTCCATGGGGGACGCGGCGGTGACGGCGAGGGCCATCACCGCGTCCTGGGTCGCCTCGGCGGCGCTCAGCTCGCCGGCGATCCGGCCCTGCGCCATGACCAGGACCCGGTCGCTCATGCCGAGCACCTCGGGCAGGTCGCTGGAGATCATCAGGACCGCGTGCCCGGAGGCCGTCAGCTCGTTGATCAGCTGGTAGATCTCCACCTTCGCGCCGACGTCGATGCCGCGCGTCGGCTCGTCGAGGATCAGCACCTTGACGTCCGCCAGCAGCCACTTGCCGATGACGACTTTCTGCTGGTTGCCGCCGGACAGCGTCCGCACGTGCTGGCCGAGCCCGGCCATGCGCACCTTCAGCTGCTCGGCGATCCGGGCGGCGTCCCGCGCCTGGCCCTTGAGGTCCACCAGCCCGGCCCGGGTCGCCGAACGCAGCGTGACCAGGCCGAGGTTCTCCCGCACGGAGGCGTCCAGGACCAGGCCCTGACCCTTGCGGTCCTCCGGTACGAGCCCGATGCCCGCGCCCATCGCGGCGTTCACGTCATGGCGGGGCAGCCGCTCGCCGCCCACCTCGACGCGCCCCGCGTCGTACGGGTCGGCGCCGAAGACGGCGCGCGCCACCTCGGTGCGCCCCGCGCCCACGAGCCCCGCGAGTCCGACGACCTCACCGGCCCGCACCTCGAAGCCGACGTCGTGGAAGACGCCGTCCCGGGTGAGCCCGGCCACCGACAGCAACGGCGGTCCGACGTCGGGCCGTAGCCGCGGGTACTGCTGCTCGATGCTGCGCCCGACCATGAGCCGGACGAGTTCCTCCTGCGGGGTGGAGGCGGGCACCTGCTCGACGCTGCGGCCGTCCCGCAGGACGGTGACGCGGTCGCCGAGCGCGGCGATCTCCTCCAGATGGTGGGTGATGAAGACGATGCCGACGCCGTCCGCGCGCAGGGCGCGCACGATGGAGAAGAGCTTGTCGACCTCCTCGGAGGTGAGCACGGCGGTCGGCTCGTCCATGATGAGCACGCGCGCGTCCAGGCTCAGCGCCTTGGCGATCTCGACCATCTGGAGCCGGGCGATGCCCAGTTCGCGCACCTTGGCGCGGGGCGAGACCCGCACGCCGACCCGCCGCAGCAGCTCCTCGGCGTCGGCCTCCATCCTCTTGCGGTCGATCATGCCGAAGCGGCGCGGCTGGCGGCCCAGGAAGATGTTCTCGGCGACGGTGAGATCCGGGACCAGGTTGAACTCCTGGTGGATGGTGGCGATGCCGAGCCGTTCGGCGTCCTGCGCGCCGTGGATGCGTACCTCCTCGCCGTCCACGACGATGCGGCCGCTGTCGGGGCGGTAGGCGCCGGAGAGCATCTTGATGAGCGTGCTCTTGCCCGCGCCGTTCTCGCCGAGCAGGACGTGCACCTCCGCGCGCCGCAGATCGAAGTCGACGCGGTCGAGCGCGACGACGCCGGGGAACGTCTTGCGGATGCCTTCGATGCGCAGCAACTCGTCCTGGTCGCTCACGGGTTGCTCCTTCGTACGGAGGTGTCCTCGGCGGCGCCCGCACCGCAGGAGCGGCGCACGACGAGGCGGGCGGGCAGGGTCACGGACCTCGGGGTCCTGCCCTCGATCCGGTCGATCAGCGCGTGCACGGCGGCCCGGCCCAGCTCGGCGGTCGGCTGGGCGATGGCGGTGACCGGCGGGTCGGTGTGCACGAACCAGGGGATGTCGTCGAAGGCCGCGAGCCCGATGTCGTGCGGGACGCGCAGGCCGTGCGCGCGGATCGCGTCGAGGGCGCCGAGCGCCATCAGGTTGTCGGCGGCGAAGACGACCTCGGGCGGCTCGGGCAGCGCCAGGAAGCGCTCGGTGGCCCGGCGCCCGCTGTCGGCCTGGAAGTCGCCCTGGCCGATGTAGGTCTCGGGCAGGGCGATGCCGTGCTCGCGCAGCGCCTCGCGGAAGGCCTCCACGCGCTCGCTGCCGGTGGTGGTGGCGGCCGGGCCCGCGATGATGGCGAGCCTGCGGTGACCGAGGCCGTGCAGATGGGCGACCAGGTCCCGGACGGCCTGCCGCCCGTCGGAGCGGACGACGGGGACGTCCACGCCGGGGATCCAGCGGTCCACGAACACCATCGGGGTGCCGGCGCGCACCGCGTCCAGCATCAGCGGGGAGCCGCCGTCGGTGGGGGAGACCAGGAGCCCGTCGATCCGCCGGTCCACCAGGGTCCGCACGTGGTGGTCCTGGAGCTCGGGCCGCTCGTCGGCGTTGCCGATGATCACGCTGTAGCCGAGCGCGCGGGCCGCCTCCTCCACGGAGCGGGCCAGCTCGGTGAAGTACGGGTTCAGCACGTCGCTGATGACCAGGCCGAGGGTGCGGGTCTGGTCGGTGCGCAGCGACCGGGCGACGGCGTTGGGCCGGTAGCCGAGCGCCTCCACGGCGGCGACCACGCGGGCGCGGGACCCGGGGCTGACCGAGGGGTGGCTGTTGAGCACCCGCGACACGGTGGCGACGGACACCCCGGCCTCGGCCGCGACGTCCTTGATGCTCACCGAGCTGGAAGCCATCGTCGGTCCACCTCCTTGTGGAATCGATTACACGGAGGATTGGAATCGATTACACGGGGGTGTGGCAAGAGGCGCAGGGCAGTGAGACCTGATCGTGACCAAGGGCGCGAGGCGGGCTCGGGGGGCTGTCCCGGTGCCCGGCGCGCGTCAGGAGAACCGCGTGCTCGGCCCGTCGCCAGGGCGGGCCGAGGGCGGGTTCACATCCGGCTCGACCCCTCGGCCGGCTCGAACGGCACCGTCAGCCACGGGCTGTCCGGGTCCGTCGTCAGGGCGCGGTGGGCGTGCAGCACATCCGTGTACCAGGAGCCGAACGACTCCTCGTCGAAGTGGAGGCAGCGGCCCAGGACGTACCCCGCCGAGAACTCCTCCCACGAGGAGTACGCGGCCCGCGCGGCGTGCGAGGTCCGCTCGACGGCGGCGCGCAGCTCCGCCTCGGTCGCGTAGCGGGCGCCCCGCCCCCAGCGGGCCATCTTGGAGGCGCGGCCGAGGTCCCAGGCCGCCACGGAACGCACGAAACCGTCGGGGGCCAGCAGTCCGTCGGCGCGGAAGCGCGCCTCGTAGCGCAGGATCTTGCCGACCAGGCCGCGCATGGCGGTGACGAAGTCGTCCAGCTCCGGGTCGTCGCCCGGCCGGTGCGGGGTGTCGGGGCCGCCGGTCTCCACGACGCGGTTGCGCAGCGTCACCTCGACGCACTCCCGCCACCGCTCGGGGTCGAGCCGCGGCCCCACCTCGGCCAGCACCGCGAGACGGGCGCCGAGGACGAAGTCCCAGTACCAGGGGCTGACTTCGCGGGTGAGCAGCCGCTCCTGGGTGGCCAGCCACTGCTCGCGGCCGTGCACGCCCCAGGACTCCGCGAGGCGCCCCACCTCGTTGTGGTGGCCCGCGCCGTGCCAGTCGAGGGTGTTCCAGGGGTCGCCGTTGGCGAAGCACAGGTGCGCGCCGCAGGCGAGGCCGTGCAGCAGCGGGCCGGGCGGGGGCGCCCCGGTGCGGCGGGTCTCGATGCGGTCGCCGAGGCCGCCGTCCCGGTGGTGGCGCTCGTGCAGGTCGGTCCAGACCTGCCGCTCCTCGTCGGTGGTCAGGTAGTACTGCTCGCACGGCGTCGCCGCGTTGACCACCAGGATGTCCACGTCGTCGGGGCAGCCCTCGGCGAGCGCGCCGAGCGTCACGAACTCGTAGACCACCGCGGGGTGCGGGCGCGGCAGCAGCCCCGACGTGTACACCTGCGCCGCCTTGCGGCCGTCCGGCAGGTCGACGGTGAGCAGCGGGCTCGCGTCCGCCCCGGCGTCCTTCCCGTGCAGCGCCACCGGCCGGTACAGGCCCGCCACCGCGACGGCCCGCAGGTAGGCGTACGCGTCGTCGGCCTCGCACAGTTCGTACAGCTGCTCTTCCAGGTCGGCGGGGGCCTGCCAGCGGCTGCCGTCCTCCGGCGCGGGCACGAAGGGGAAGATCTCGTCGTGGAACTCGTCCTCGGCCTCGGCCGCCGCGTGCATCCTTGGCTCTCCGCTTCCGGGTCTGTCGGGGGTGCGCGTCCCGGTTCCGTCGTGGGACACGCGAATGGATCTTGCACCCTACGCGGGCAGCTCCAGGCGCAGCGACTTCAGGCCGTTGATGAAGTGCGAGACGAGCCGCCGCGGCGGCGCGGCGAGGCGCAGCCGGGGCAGGGCGCGGGCCACCTCCTCGTGGAACACGCGTAGTTGCAGGCGGGCGAAGTGCGCGCCGAGGCAGACGTGCGGTCCCTCGCCGAACGCCACATGGGGGTTGGGCGCGCGGGACAGGTCCAGGCGGTGCGGATCGGTGAAGACGCGCTCGTCGTGGTGCGCGGAGGCGTGGAAGACGACGACTTTGTCCCCGGCCGCGAGCGGTGTCCCCGCGAGCACCGTGTCACGGGTGGCGGTGCGCCGAAAGCTGAGCACCGGCGGTTGGCTGCGCAGCAGTTCGTCCACGGCCGCGGCGATCGGGGCCGTGCCCTCGCGCAGCCGCGCGCACTCACCGGGGCTGCCGGCCAGCGCGAGCAGCCCGCCCGGCGCGGCGCTGCGCACGGTGTCGTTGCCCGCGACGGTGAGCAGGAAGAAGAACATCTCCAGTTCGGGGCCGTCGAGTTCGGGGTCGGTGGCGAGGGTGGTGAGGACGTCGTCGCCGGGGCGCTCGCGCTTGTACGCGGCGAGGGTGCGCGCGTAGTCGAACATGTCGCCCAGCATCGCGGGCGAACGCGGGTCGACGGGCGCGCCGTCGGGTCCAATCGCCGTCGGGGCGGCCTCGTCCGGATCCTGGTAGCCGATGACGCGCCGCGTCCAGTGCAGCAGGAGGCCGCGGTCCTCGGGCGGGACGCCCAGCAGGTCGGCGAGGTTGAGCAGGGCGTAGTCGTCGGTGACCTCGGTGACGACGTCGAAGGTGCCGTCGCCCGCGCGGGCCCGGTCCAGGGCGGCCGCGAGCGACGTACGGGCCCGCTCGCGCGCCCCCGCCTCGAAGCGCGCCACCCGCTTCGGCGTGAACGCCCGGCTGACCAGCCGGCGCAGCCTGCCGTGGTCCGGCGGGTCCTGATTGAGCATCATGCGGCGGATGAACGGCAGGTCGTCGGGCGCGGGGTCGCGGATCTGGGTCGCGCCCAGGTGCGAGGAGAAGGTGGCCGGGTCCTTCAGGACGCGGACGACATCGGCGTGCCGGGTGACCGCCCAGAAGCCGGGCCCCGCGGGCCAGCCCAGCACCCCGGGCTCCTCCTGCCAGGCCACGGGGTGGTGATCGCGCAGCACGCGGTAGCGGTCATGGGGGACCCCGTCCGCGTACAGCCGGGGATCGAAGACGTCGGGGACGGGCGGGGCGGGGGCGCTGCGCCCACTCATACGCCGGAAGCCCCGCGCTCCGGGCGCGGGCCCGCGCCCGTACCTCCATCGGCGCCGGCGTCCGTACTCTTACCGGCGCCCGGGTCCGCACCTCCCAGGGTGCCGGCGTCCGCGTACGTGCCTCCACCTGCGCTCGCGTCCGTACTCCCATCGGTGCCGGCGTCCGTACTTCCACCGGCGTCCGCGTCCGTGCCTCCACCCGCGCCCGCGCCCGCGTCCACGCCCCCGCCTGCGTCCGTGTCCGCGTAGGTGCCTCCGCCTGCGACCGTGCCCGCACTTCCATCGGCGCCGGCGTCCGCGCCCGTGCCTCCACCTGCGCCCGCGTCGGTACTTCCACCGGCGCTCGCGTCCACGTCCGTACCTCCCTCGGCGCCCGCGCCAGTGTCCGCGTCCGCCCGTAGGAAGTCCTCCACCGTGCGGATCAGCTCCAGGGGCACCTCGTCCATCGCGTAGTGCCCGGCTCCCGGCAGTTCGGTCACTTCTCCTCGGGGGTACGCCCGCAGCCACGTGTCCCGCATGAGGTCCGCCGAGAGCGCCGGGTCGAGCGCGCCGGTCACGGCGAGCGCGGGCACGGGCGAGCCCGCCACCTCGGCGTGGAAGTCGTCGCCCGCCCAGGAGTCCAGCCACGCCCGGAACGCCTTGGCGTCGCTGACCGCGAGGGAGCGGTCCACCATGCGGTCCAGCCAGGCGCCGGGGCGTACGCCGCCCGTGGTGAAGTCCATGATGGCGCGCCGGCTCTGCGGCGTGTGCGCCGCGGAGGCGAACAACTCCCACTGCTCCGGCGGCATCCGCAGACCCGACGCGGGTACGGGAGACACACCGACGAGGCGCCGTACCCGGTGCCCGGCGGCGGCCAGGACCCGTTGGGCGACGCTGCCGCCCATCGAGTGGCCGACCAGCGAGAACCGCTCCCACCCGAGCCGGTCGGCCAGTTCGAGCACGTCGTCGGCGGCCTCACCGGTGGTGTACGAGCCGACCGCGCTCCGGGCCTCGCCGTACCCGCGCAGATCCACCAGCGCGTACTGGAACGCCCCGCCGTCGAGATCCGCGAGCACCGGGTCGTACGCGGACCGGTCCGCGAACCAGCCGTGGACCGCGATCACCTTGTGCGGCCCGTCGCCGAGCAGGGTGTGGGGGAGCAGGAAGGAGGCCACATCGACTCCGATCGCCGGCACGCGCCGGCCGGCGCCGGACGGCGTCGGCCCGCGACCACGGTGACCCCAACTCCCGGCCCACGCAAGGGCGCCACGCGACCGCGCGCGTTCCGGGCCCGGGGCCACGTGACCCGGTGCGCACCGCCTGGCGCCACGAGATCAGACACCGGGGCGGGTGACCGGCGCGTCCGCGTCCCCCGCGACCCCCGCGGCGTTACGCCTCGTACCCCTCGTACGCCTCCACGGGGCCTTCCAGCCCCGTGCGCCCCCTGCGCGCTCCGGCGCGCCTCCGATTCACGCGATGGTGCGATCATGTGCCCCCACCCGGATGGCGGAGCCGGACCAGGGGTAGGGCCGGGCCATGACGCAGCCGTTCGAACTGCCGCACTTCTACATGCCGTATCCCGCACGGCTCAATCCCCACCTGGAGGAGGCGCGCGCGCACTCCGCGAAGTGGGCGCGCGACATGGGCATGTTGGAGGGCTCCGGCATCTGGGAGCAGAGCGACCTCGACGCGCACGACTACGGCCTGTTGTGCGCGTACACCCACCCCGACTGCGACGGCCCCGCGCTGTCGCTGATCACCGACTGGTACGTGTGGGTCTTCTTCTTCGACGACCACTTCCTGGACATGTACAAACGCAGCCAGGACCGCGCCGCAGGAAAGGCCCACCTGGACCGGCTCCCCCTCTTCATGCCGATGGACCTCGCGACACCCCTGCCCGAGCCGCGGAACCCGGTCGAGGCGGGCCTCGCCGACCTGTGGGCGCGCACCGTGCCCGCGATGTCCGCGGACTGGCGCCGCCGTTTCGCCGAGTCCACCGAGCACCTTCTGAACGAGTCCCTGTGGGAGCTGTCCAACATCAACGAGGGGCGGATCGCCAACCCCGTCGAGTACATCGAGATGCGCCGCAAGGTCGGCGGCGCTCCTTGGTCGGCGGGCCTCGTCGAGTACGCGACGGCCGAGGTCCCCGCCGCCGTCGCCGGCTCCAGGCCGCTGCGCGTGCTCATGGAGACCTTCTCGGACGCCGTCCACCTGCGCAACGACCTGTTCTCGTACCAGCGCGAGGTCCAGGACGAGGGCGAGCTGAGCAACGGCGTGCTCGTCCTGGAGACCTTCTTCGACTGCACGACCCAGCGGGCCGCCGACATCGTCAACGACGTCCTGACCTCGCGCCTGCACCAGTTCGAGCACACGGCGCTCACCGAAGTGCCCGCCCTCGCCCTGGAGAAGGGCCTCACCCCCGCCGAGGTCGCGGCGGTCGCCGCCTACACCCGGGGGCTCCAGGACTGGCAGTCGGGCGGCCACGAATGGCACCTGCGCTCCAGCCGGTACATGAACGAGGGCGCGCTGAGCACCTCGCCGCTCGCCGGGCCCACCGGCCTCGGCACCTCCGCCGCCGACATGGGCGCGCTGCTCGCGGCCGCCGGGGCGCAGCGGCTGCGCTCCTACACCCACATCCCGTTCCAGAAGGTGGGCCCCTCGATCCTGCCCGACTTCGACATGCCCTTCCCGCTGCGGCTCAACCCGCACCTGGCCGGCGCGCGCCCCCGGCTCACCGCCTGGTCGCACGCGATGGGCATCCTGGCGGAGGGCGTCTGGGACGAGGACAAGCTCGACGCGTACGACCTCCCGCTCTGCGCGGCCGGAATCGGTCCGGACGGCAGCGCGGAGGCTCTCGACCTCAGCTCGCAGTGGCTGGCCTGGGGCACCTACGGCGACGACTACTACCCCCTGGTCTTCGGCCACCGCCGCGACCTCGCCGCGGCCAAGATCTGCACGGAGCGCCTCGCCGGGTGCATGCCGGTGGAGGGTGGCCCGACCACTGTCCCCGTCAACGCCATGGAGCGCGGCCTCGCCGACCTGTGGGCCCGCACCACCAAGGACATGACCCCGGAGCAGCGGCGCACCACGCGCCGGACCGTGGTGGTCATGACGGAGAGCTGGCTGTGGGAGCTGGCCAACCAGCTGCAGAACCGCATCCCCGACCCGGTCGACTATCTGGAGATGCGCCGCGCCACTTTCGGCTCCGAGCTGACGATGAGCCTGTGCCGGATGGGCCACGGCCCCGCCGTGCCGCCGGAGGTCTACCGCAGCGGCCCCGTGCGGTCGTTGGAGAACGCGGCCATGGACTACGCGATGCTCCTCAACGACGTCTTCTCGTACCAGAAGGAGATCGAGTACGAGGGCGAGGTGCACAACGGAATCCTGGTCGTGCAGAACTTCTTCGGCTGCGACTACCCGACCGGGCTGAAGGTCATCCACGACCTGATGAGGCAGCGCATGCGCCAGTTCCAGCACGTCGCCGCGCACGAGTTCCCCGTCCTGTACGAGGACTTCGGGCTCACGGCGGAGGGGCGCGCCGTCATGGACGGCTATGTCACGGAGCTGCAGAACTGGCTGGCGGGCATCCTCAACTGGCACGCCGGCTGCCGTCGCTACGGTGCGCAGGACCTGGCCCGCAGGGCGCACGGCTTCCTGCCCGATCGCGCGCCCCGGGTCCCCTCGATCGCCGGGTCGCGCTGACGGCCCGGCCGGTCGGCCCGGCGTGAGCGGGGGTGACGTCACCCGTTCGTGAGGCATCGCCGACGGGTCGCGCCGGGTAGGCAGGAGCCGGAGGCGAGCCATGGACCAGACCGCGTTGCGTCCCAAGCCGATGCCGGGCCGCAGTTCCGGCCCGAGCAGCGGTGACCACCCCCGCCGGGCCCCCGGCGACCACCCCGGCCACAGCCCGTGGCCCGACCCCGCCGAGCACCTTGGACCGGGTCACCGGCCGCATGCCGTCGGGCGCCGCGGGAGGCGGCCGGCGGCCGTGCTGTCCGGCCTGCTCCTCGCGGTGCTCCTGGTGCTCGCGGGGATCGGCATCGGCGCGGTCGGTGCCGGTGCGGTCGGCGTGGGCGTCGTCAGCATGGCCGACCTCGCCGAGACCCGGCAGGCCGCGCCCGTGCCACAGCGGGCTGCCGCTCCCGAAGCGCCGAAGCCGGGGGCCGCCCCCGAGCCCGGCGCCGGGCACGCGAGGCCGGCCGGGTCCGCCACCCTCGGCATCGAGGCCGTCGACGCCCCCGCCGGCCCGGGCGCCCTGGTCGTCGGCGTGCGCGTCCCGGGCCCCGGCCACACGGCGGGGCTCCTGCGCGGCGACACGCTGCTCGCGGTCGGCGGGGCCCGCGTCGATTCGGCGGCCCGCCTCGCGTCGGCGGTCGCCGCCGCACACCCCGGCAGGCCCCTGACACTGACGGTCCGCCACCAGGACGGGCGGCGCCAGTACCTCGGCGCCAGACCGGGCGTCGTGACCTGAACGCCGGGCCCGGCACGGGCGGGGGCGGCCGCCGGCCGCCCGGGGACGGACGCGGCCGCCGATCCGCCGAGGATGTCGTCCTGGTCCCCGACAAGGCTCAAAAGCGCTCAACCCGCTCAGTGACAGGCAACCCGCTCGTCGGCCGCCGTGTCCCTTCCCTCGGAGATCAACGATCCTCGACCGAAGGACGTACCGACTCATGAGAGCACTCCGCAGCCTGCGCCTCGGACTGGTGGGAGCTGTCGCTCTCACCGCGACATCGCTCGCGGCCGACGCACTGGCCGCCCCCGCCCCCGCCCCCACCCCCGTCTCCGGGTCGGCCACCGGCGACCACAGTGCGACACGGGAAGCGATGGACGCTGCTGTGAAGGACGGCGTTCCCGGCGTCGTCGGGCAGGTGAATGACACATACGGCACCTGGAAGGGCACGTCGGGTGTCGGCGACCTCAGGACGGGGCGGCCGCGCTCGGCCGGCGAGCACTACCGGGTCGGCAGCATCACCAAGACCTTCGTCGCCACCGTGCTGCTCCAGCTGGAGGCGGAGGGCCGGCTGTCCCTGGACGACAAGGTCGACAGATGGCTGCCCGGAGTGGTCCGGGGCAACCTCCACGACGGCCGTCGGATCACCCTCCGCCAGCTCCTCAACCACACCAGCGGCATCTTCAACTACCGCGACGACGAGGAGTTCGTGCGGACGTACATCCTCAAGGACGCCTTCTACAAAACCCGCTACGACACGGTCGCCCTCGACCGGCACGTGAAGTACGCCATGGCGAACAAGCCCTACTTCACGCCGGGCAGTTCCTGGCAGTACTCGAACACCAACTACTCCCTGGCCGCGATGGTGATCGAGAAGGCCACCGGCAACCCGTACGGAGAGGAGATCCGCCGCCGCATCATCACACCGCTCCGCCTGCGCGCCACCTCCGTCCCCGGTACGAACCCCCGGGTGCCCCGGCCGAGCAGCCGGGCCTATGCGAAGCTCGCCGAGTCCACCGACGGCCCGAGCCACGACGTCACGGAACTGAACCCGACACGCGCCGGGGGCGGGGGCGACATCATCTCCGGGGCCGCCGATCTGAACCGCTTCTACTCGGCCCTGCTGCGCGGCGAGCTGCTGCCCAAGAAGCAGCTGGCCGAGATGAAGACGACCGTCGAGGCCAAGGGGCTCCCCAAAGTCCGCTACGGCTTGGGTCTGGCCGAGCGCGAGCTGAGCTGCGGCGTCACGGTCTGGGGGCACCACGGCGGCATCACCGGCTGGACCTCGGAGGCGGTCACGACGGCCGACGGCCGCCACTCGCTGGCCTTCAACTTCAACGGGGACTGGTCCGGGGACAGCCACGCGGTGATCGAGGCGGAGTTCTGCCACACCCCGTAGGCGACTCAGGCGACGCCCAGGACGGCGCACGACGCGGCGGGCAGCCGCAGTGTGCCGTCCGCGCCGGGCGGTTCGACCGGGTCCCAGGCGGCGAGCACGCGCGCGTGGTTGTGCCCGAGGGGGACGGCGGCGGGCTCGTCGCCGAGGTTGACGGCGATCTTCAGGTCCCCGCGCCGGAAGGCGAACCAGCGTGCCTGCTCGTCGTAGGCGACCCGTACCGCCGCCAGGTCGGCGTCCATCAGGTCGGCTCGGGCCCGCCGCAGGGAGATCAGCTCGCGGTGCCAGGCCAGCAGACGCGCGTGGTCGCCGGATTCCGGCTGCGACCAGTTGAGGCAGGACCGCTCACGGGTGGCCGGGTCCTGCGGGTCGGGGATGTCCTCCTCCGCCCAGCCGTGCGCCGCGAACTCCCGGCGCCGGCCCCGGCGCACCGCCTCGGCCAGCTCGGGATCGGTGTGGTCGGTGAAGAACTGCCAGGGCGTCGTGGCCCCCCACTCCTCGCCCATGAACAGCATCGGCGTGAAGGGGCCCGTGAGCGTCAGCGCGGCGGCGCACGCCAGCAGCCCGGGGGACAGCGTGGCGGCGAGCCGGTCGCCCTGCGCGCGGTTGCCGATCTGGTCGTGGGTCTGCGCGTAGCCGAGGAAGCGGTGGGCGGGCGTGCGGGCACGGTCCACCGGCCGGCCGTGGGCGCGGCCCCGGAACGAGGAGTACGTCCCGTCGTGGAAGAAGCCGCGCGTCATCGTCTTGGCCAGCGCGGCCAGCGGGGCGCGCGCGAAATCCGCGTAGTAACCCTGCGCCTCACCCGTCAGCGCGGTGTGCAGCGAGTGATGGAAGTCGTCGTTCCACTGCGCGTGCAGGCCCAGGCCGCCGCTCGCGCGCGGGGTGACGAGCCGGGGGTCGCCCTGGTCCGACTCGCCGATCAGCGACAGCGGCCTGCCCAGCTCCTTCGCCAAGGAGTCGACGGCGGCGGAGAGTTCCTCCAGGAAGTGGCACGCGCGCGTGTCCCGCAGCGCGTGCACCGCGTCGAGCCGCAGCCCGTCCAGGCGGTAGTCCCGCAGCCACGCCAGCGCGCTGCCCACCAGAAAGGCGCGCACCTCGTCCGACCCCGGCGCGTCCAGGTTGACCGCGGCGCCCCACGGTGTCTGGTGCGTCTCGGTGAAGTACGGGCCGAACGCCGGCAGGTAATTGCCCGACGGGCCCAGGTGGTTGTGGACGACGTCCAGGACGACGCCGAGGCCGTGTCCGTGCGCCGCGTCGACAAAGCGCTTCAGCGCCTCGGGGCCGCCGTACGGCTCGTGCACGGCCCACAGCGACACCCCCTCGTACCCCCACCCGTGCCGCCCCGGGAAGGGGCACAGCGGCATCAGCTCCACATGGGTGATCCCCAGCTCGGCGAGGTGCCCGAGCCGGCCCGCCGCCGCGTCGAGCGTGCCCTCACGGGTGTACGTCCCCACGTGCAGCTCGTACAGGACCGCCTCCCGCACCCCGCGCCCGGCCCAGGGAACCCGCCACATGTGGCGGCCCTGGTCGACCACCGCGCTCAGGCCGTCGGGGCCGTCGGGCTGGCGCCGCGAGCGCGGGTCGGGCAGGAGCGGGCCGCCGTCCAGCGAGAAGCCGTAGCGCGTCCCGTCCTCGGCGGCCGCCTCCGCCGTCCACCAGCCCGCGCGCTCCTCGTCGCGCTCCATGGCGCGCGGGGCGCCCGCGCACTCCAGCGTGACCTGCTCCGCCTCGGGTGCCCACACCTCGAACCTCACCGACGTTCCCCTCGTCCGCTGTCCGTCGTCACACCTGCGTCCCATGGTGCGTCAGAAGTGCCCTGTCCGTGGGCGGAAGAGATCGATCGGCCGCCGCCCGGCCCATTCTGGACACCCGGGGTGGCGTTGCCCGACAATCAGCTGGTGACATCCTCTTTCGAGTTCTCCACCTACCCCGCGCGGGTGACGGACGCCGAGCGCGACCGGGCGCTGGACGCACTCAAGGAGGGCGCGGCCGTCGGCAGGCTCTCGCACGACACCTTCGTGCGGCGCATGGAGCTGGTGCTCGCCGCCCGCAGGCCCGACGAACTGGCCGCCCTCACCGCCGACCTGCGCACCGAGGGACGCTGGGCGCGCCGGGTCCTCGGCGGCGTGGAGGCGGTGTCCGGGTTCACGGTGAAGCTGCGCAGGGCCTGGCAGGCCGAGCGGCTGCCGAAGCTGCTGCTGCCCTCGCCGGACAGTCCCTATCCGCTGCGGATCGGCCGCGACCCGGCCAACGGCCTGCGGCTCAGCCACGACACGGTCTCCCGCGTCCATGCCGAGCTGCGCCGCCAGGGCGGCATGTGGGTGCTGCGCGACCTCGGCTCCACCAACGGTACGTCGGTCAACGGCCGCAGGGTCGTCGGCGCCGCCCTCGTCCAGGACGGCGACCTGGTGAGCTTCGGCCGGATGGCCTTCCGGCTCGCCACGAACTGAACCGGTGAGCCCCGGCGCCGCCAGACCGGCGCTGTGCGGACGTACGGGCTGAATCGTTTCGGCCGCTCACGCCCGCGCGGCTCACGCATGCGCGGCCTTCACCCGCTCACGCCGACGCGGCCCTCACCCGCCCACGCGCGCGTGCCGTGCCGCGTCGCCGCCACCGTGGTCCGTGACCGGTGCTCGACCGCTCGCCCCTTCCCGGACGCGCGGCAGCCGCCCCCAGTCGTCCGCGAGCCCCGGCACCGGTCCCGGCGCCATCGCCTACGACCGTTGCAGCAGGGCCACGGGGGACTCCGCGAAGAGGGTCCGGGCCGGGGCGTCCCCCGTGAACTCCCGGTCCGGGGCGAGCAGGTCCGTCCACCGGCCCGCCGGAAGCGCCAGCCGTGTGTCGCGCCAGCCGCCCGCCTCCGCGAGGCGCAGCGACAGGCGCGTCACCGCCACCACCACCTCCCCGGAGCGCGCGAACGCCACACAGTGCGCGGCGCCCGGGCCCTCGGCCGCCAACGGCTCGTACGTCCCCGCCTCCCCGAACAGCTCAGGGCGCCGCCCGCGCAGCCGCAGCGCCGCCGCGGTGAGCGCCAGCTTCTCGTCCGATAGGTCCCGGCCGTCCGGTTTCGCCTCCAGGCGCTCCAGGACGTCCGCGCCGAAGCGAGCGGGGTGCCGGTTGTCCGGGTCGACCAGGGCCCGGTACTCGCCCTCCGTCCCCTGGTAGAGGTCCGGCACCCCGGGCATCGTCAGATGCAGGAGCGCCGCCCCGAGGACGTTCGCCCGGACATGGGGCGCGAGGTCCCGCGCGAAGGACGCCACCGCGTGTCGCGGCGCTCCGCACGGGCCCGCCTCCACGAAGGCGGTCACCGCCCGCTCGTAGGCCTCGTCCGGCTCCGTCCAGCTCGTGTGCAGACCCGCCTCGCGCACGTGTTTGACCAGCGCGTCCCGCAGCCGGGCGGCATCTGGGGGGCCGAAGCCCAGCGCGGTCTGCCAGACGGCCCATGCCACCTGGGGGTCGGGCGCGCGCACCCCGCTCTCGCGCGCCGTCCGCTCCGTCAGGTCGGCCAGCAGGTCCGCCCAGCGCCCCGGGCACTGCGTGAGGACCGAGATGCCCGCCCGCACGTCGGCGCTGCGCTTGGTGTCGTGCGTCGTCAGCACCGTCCCCGTGGCGGGCCAGTCCCGCTGCACCCGCGCGCAGTACGCGTGGAACTCCGCCACCGGGACCGCGGGGCGCTCGGGCGCGCCCCCCACCTCGGCGGCGGACAGGAGCGGGGCGTGCCGGTAGAAGGCGCTGTCCTCGACCGCCTTGGCGCGCAACGCCGAGGCGGTCTGGGCGAACCGCGCGCGGAACCCGGCCACCGCCTCCCGGGACCGGTCCTCCGCCGCCCCGGCCCGGCCCAGCGCCAGATCCCGTACGACGTCGACCGTCGCCGCCTCCTCGGGCACGGTGAACGCCGCCTTGGCCTCCTCGGCCGCCTCCGGGGTCAGCACCGTCTCGGGAGCGGCGCCCCCGGACACGTACGGCCGGTACACGGGCAGCCGTACGAGCAGCTCCCGCAGGGCCGTGCGCAGCGCCCACGGCGCGTGGTCCCGCAGCCCGGGGTCGGCCGCGCAGATCGCGGCGGCCTCGCGCGTGAGCCGGTCCACCTCGGCGGCCAGCTCCCGCGTGACCACCCGGTACGCGGCGCGGCGCACCGTCGCCTCCCAGTCGCCGCCCCGGTCGTCCGGCGGCGCGGCGAAGCGCCGGTAGTGGCCGAGCAGTTCCCGCGCGCCCGCCGGGTCGGCCAGCACCCCGTCGAGGTGCCGCAGCGCATCGTAGCCGGTGGTGCCGGCCACCGGCCAGGCCGCCGGCAGCCGCTCGCCGTCGGCGAGGATCTTCTCCACCACGGTCCAGCGGCCGCCACTCGCCTCGTGCAGCGTGCGGAGGTAGGCCCCGGGATCGGCCAGCCCGTCCGGGTGATCGATCCGCAGCCCGTCGACGACTCCCTCGTGCAGCAGTTCGAGGATCTTGCCGTGGGTCGCGTCGAACACCTCGGGGTCCTCGACGCGCACCCCGATCAGGTCCGAGATGGTGAAGAACCGCCGGTAGTTCAGCTCCGTGCGGGCCAGCCTCCACCATGACAGGCGGTAGAACTGGGCGTCGAGCAGCTCGGGCAGCGGCAGCCCTTCGGTGCCCTCCCGGAGCGGGAACGCGTGTTCGTGGTAGCGCAGCACGTCGCCGTCCACCCGCAGCGAGGCCAGCTCCTCGCCGAGCCTGTCGCCGAGGAACGGCAGCAGGACGCGCCCGCCCCCGGCCTCCCAGTCGATGTCGAACCAGCGCGCGCACGGAGAGCCGGGGCCCTCGCGCAGCACCTCCCAGAGCGCGTGATTGTGCCGGGGGGCCGCCGCCATGTGGTTGGGCACGATGTCCACCACCAGGCCGAGCCCCGCCGCGCGGGCGGTACGCGCCAGGGAGCGCAGCCCCTCCTCGCCGCCCAGCTCGGCCCGCACCCGCGCGTGGTCCACCACGTCGTAGCCGTGGGTCGACCCGGGGACCGCCTCCAGGACCGGCGACAGGTGCAGGTGCGAGACGCCGAGCGCGGCGAGGTGCGGCACGGCCGCCTCGGCGGCGGCGAAGGGGAACTCCGGCTGGAGCTGGAGCCGGTAGGTGGCGGTCGGCGTGGGCGGCACCGCGGGACGGGAGCGCTGTGGCGTCATGCGAAGGTACGTACCCGTCCCGGCGGCTTTCCTGTCATCCGTTCACACGCGCGTCCCCTCGGCCGTCCCACGCGCGTGTCCGCTCGGCCGTCGCACGCGCGTGCTCGCTCGGCCGTCGCGCGCGCGTGTCCGCTCGGCCGTCGCGCGCGCGTGCTCGCTCGGCCGTCGCACGCGCATGTCCGCTCGGCCGTCGCACGCGCGTGCTCGCTCGGCCGTCCCACGCGCGTGCCCACTCAGCCGCCGCACGCGCGTGTCCGCTCGCCCTCCACGCGCGGGCCCGCGCGAGGGCGCCGTCGCGCGCTCAGGCCGGTCGCTGGAGCACCGTCAGGCTGCGGTCCGTCAGGGCCAGGCGGTCGCCCGCCCCCACCTTCGGGCCCGCCTCCACCGGCACCCCCTCCGGGCGGGCCGTGTCGACCACCACCTGCCACTGCCGGCCGTGGTCGACCGGCACCACGAACTCCAACGGCTCGGGCGAGGCGTTGAACATCAGCAGGAACGAGTCGTCGCTGATCCGCTCGCCGCGCGGGCCCGGCTCGGAGATCGCGTTGCCGTTCAGGAACACCGTCAGGGCGCGCGCGTGCGCGGCGTCCCAGTCGTGCTGCTCCATCTCCCGCCCCTCCGGGGTGAACCAGGCGATGTCGGACAGCTCGTCGCGGGTGCCCTGCACCGGGCGGCCGTGGAAGAACCGGCGCCTACGGAACACCGGGTGGTCCCGCCGCAGCATCGCCATCGCGCGCGTGAAGTCCAGGACCGGACTGTCGCCGTCCGGCCAGCGCACCCACGCGACCTCGTTGTCCTGGCAGTACGCGTTGTTGTTGCCGCCCTGCGTGCGCGCGAACTCGTCGCCGTGGCTGAGCATGGGCACGCCCTGGGAGAGCATGAGCGTGGCGATGAGGTTGCGCATCTGCCGGGCGCGCAGCGCCAGCACGTCCGGGTCGTCCGTGGGGCCCTCGACACCGCAGTTCCAGGAGCGGTTGTGGCTCTCGCCGTCCTGGTTGTCCTCGCCGTTCGCGTGGTTGTGCTTCTCGTTGTACGAGACGAGGTCGTGCAGCGTGAAGCCGTCGTGGCAGGTGGTGAAGTTGATCGAGGCGAGGGGGCGGCGCCCGTCGTCCTGGTACAGGTCGGAGGAGCCGGTCAGCCGGGACGCGAACTCCGCGAGGGTGCGCGGTTCGCCCCGCCACAGGTCGCGCACCGTGTCGCGGTACATGCCGTTCCACTCGGTCCACAGGGGCGGGAAGTTCCCCACCTGGTAGCCGCCCTCGCCCACGTCCCAGGGCTCGGCGATCAGCTTGACCTGGCTGACCACCGGGTCCTGCTGCACGAGGTCGAAGAACGACGACAGCCGGTCCACCTCGTGGAACTGCCGCGCGAGCGTCGCCGCCAGATCGAAGCGGAAGCCGTCCACGCGCATCTCCGTGACCCAGTACCGCAGCGAGTCCATGATCATCTGGAGGACGTGCGGCGAGCGCATCAGGAGGGAGTTGCCCGTCCCCGTGGTGTCCATGTAGTAGCGGGGATCGTCCGTCAGGCGGTAGTACGAGGCGTTGTCCAGGCCCTTGTAGGACAAAGTGGGGCCCAGGTGGTTGCCCTCGGCGGTGTGGTTGTAGACGACGTCCAGGATCACCTCGATGTTCGCCTCGTGCAGCGCCTTGACGGCCTGCTTGAACTCCAGGACCTGCTCGCCCCGGTCGCCCCAGGAGGCGTAGGCGTTGTGCGGGGCGAAGAAGCCGATCGTGTTGTAGCCCCAGTAGTTGTTCAGGCCCATGTCCACCAGGCGGTGGTCGTTCACGAACTGGTGGACCGGCATCAGCTCCAGCGCGGTCACCCCGAGCCGCGTGAGGTGCTCGATGATCGCCGGGTGGCCGAGCGCCGCGTACGAGCCGCGCAGCTCGTCCGGAAGGTCGGGGTGCAGCATGGTCAGGCCCTTCACATGGGCCTCGTAGAGCACGGTCTCGTGGTACGGCGTGCGGGGCGGCCGGTCGTCGCCCCAGTCGAAGTAGGGGTTGACCACCACCGACGTCATCATGTGCGGGGCCGAGTCCAGGTCGTTGCGCCGGCCGGGGTCCTCGAAGTGGTAGCCGTACACCTCCTCGCCCCAGTGGACGCGCCCGCTCACCGCGCGCGCGTACGGGTCGAGCAGCAGTTTCGCGGAGTTGCAGCGGTGTCCGCGCTCGGGTGCGTAGGGCCCGTGCACCCGTAGGCCGTACCGCTGTCCCGGCATGATGCCGGGGAGGTACGCGTGCCGCACGAACGCGTCGGACTCGCGCAGCTCGACGGCCGTCTCCGAGCCGTCGTCGTGCAGGAGGCACAGCTCCATGCGCTCGGCGGTCTCGGAGAAGACCGCGAAATTCGTGCCGGCACCGTCGTACGTGGCGCCTAAGGGGTATGCCTGCCCAGGCCAGACCTGCATGAATACGACTCTTTCCCTCACGCCCGCAAGGGCCCCGGCCACTTTGGCCGGAGTCTGCCCGAAAGTGGGGCAACCACCCAGGAGTTGTACCCGTCTATCCGGCTGACCACATACTTGGCATGCCCACGAATGGGGCGCCAGGGGAGTAGGGGGAGTAAGTGCGTGAAATAGTCGGACGCCACCTGGGGAAGGTGGTGGCGGGCTCGGCGGTCGCGGTGACCGCGGCCGCCGTGCTGGTGGGCGCCGGTCTGTCGGGCTCGGGCGGGTCGGGGGACCGCCCCGCCAACGCGGCGGCGGGAAAGCAGGACGCCATCGCCAAGGACGGCGTCGTGGAGGCCGCGCCCCGGGAGGGCGCCAAGGGCATCGGCAGCGACCCGCTGACCGATCAGGAGATCGAGCGGGCCGAGAAGGCGTCGGTCACCGGGCAGCTGCGCGCCCGCGCCCGGGACGTGGAGGGCGACCGCGGGCCGCAGCTGCTGTCCACGAACCTCAGCGAGCCGGATCCGGCCGACACCGGGGCGGCGGCCCCGCGCAGGGCCGAGGTCGTCTACTACGACTACAAGAAGGACGCCGTCATCACCAAGACGGTGAACCTGGAGACGGGCAAGGTGGACGACACGACCACCGCGCGGAACGTCCAGCCGCCGCCCAGCCAGGAAGAGCTGGCCGAGGGCGCCAGACTCCTGATCGCCGACCGGCTCGGCAAGGGCCTGAAGAAGGACTTCGAGCACGCCACGGGCAAGGCGCTGAAGAGCCCGGAGCAGCTCCAGCTGAGCGGCATGGTCTTCCGCAAGGAGACCGTGAAGCAGGTGCCCTCCGACCTCACCGAGTGCGGCGAGCACCGGTGCCTCCAGGTCGTCACGAAGGTCAAGAACGGGCCGTGGATCGACACCAGGGCCCTCGTCGTCGACCTGAGCACCCGCACCGTCGGCCGCCTCGGCTGACGCGGCCGTCGGCCGCGCCCGTCCACCCGCTGACGCGGGCCGTCCGCACCGGACACCACTCACCAACTTCTCCTCGTACGAGGGAGTCCATTCAGCAATGCACGTCACAAGAGTCTCGCGCACCCGCAAGGGGGCCGCACTGGCCGTCGCGGTGTCCGCGCTCCTCGGCGGCGCACTGAGCGCCACCGCTCCCGCCTCCGCCGCCCCCAGGCCGCCCGGCAAGGCCCCCGCCCCGGCGGCCGACTGCAGCGCCGCCTACCAGATCGAGCAGACCCTCGACGGCGGCACCACCTGGCGCATGTGCTGGCACTACAACACGCTCTCCGGGCTGATCCTCGACAAGATCAGCTACCAGCCGAAGGGCGAGGCCAAGCCGATACCCGTCCTGACCAGCGCCCGGCTCGCCCAGGTGCACGTGCCCTACGACGACGGCCAGGCCGAGTACGACGACGTCACCGGCACCGACTTCGGCCAGGCGCTGCAGAACCTCCAGCCCGGCGAGTGCCCCGGCGGCACCATCAAGACCGTCAAGGTCCCCGGCCGCGGCGACGTGAAGGGCCTGTGCGCCACCACGCGCGCGCGGGGGCACGCGTACCGCCTCAACGACGACCAGAGCACCGGCGGCTCCGGCAAGGTCTTCACGGGTCAGGGCAAGGACCTGCTCGTGTACACGGTGAACAAGGCCTCCTGGTACGAGTACATCACCGAGTGGCGCTTCTCCTCCGACGGCACCATCACCTCCAACGTGGGCGCGACGGGCAGCCTCTCGCCCTACGACTACGACGGCGGTGACGACCGGGGCTGGCCCATCGGCAAGGGCGACCAGGCCAAGGCCGAGAGCCACGCCCACAACGTCTTCTGGCGGCTCAACTTCGGCCTGGACGGCTCCCCGAAGGCCAAGGTGGAGCAGTACGACTCCAAGGTCACCCCGCCCACCGGCCAGGGCAGCCCGACCACGAGGACGACCCGCACGAAGGTCACCAAGGAACTGACCGGCGACCGCAAGGACATGCGCTGGTGGCGCGTGGTCAGCGGGACGGGCAAGAACAAGGACGGCCACCCCAGGTCGTACGAGATCGTCCCCGGGGCCAGCAACAAGCACGCGGGCCGGCCCTTCACCAAGCACGACGTGTACTTCACGCAGTACAAGAAGTGCGAGCAGTACGCGAGCAACAACATCGGCTGCCCGAACGGCACGCCGAACAGCGTCGACAAGTGGGCGAACGGCGAGACCCTGACGCACCCCATCACCTGGGTGCACATCGGTTTCCACCACATCGCCCGCGACGAGGACCAGCAGCCGATGCCGGTCCACTGGCAGGGCTTCTCGCTGGCCGCCCGCGATGTCACCGCTATGAGCCCGCTCACTCCGCAGGAGCTGTCGAACCAGAACGGTCGTCCTCCGATGGGCGGTTGAGGAACCACCCGGCGCATCCGGCTGCACCGCCCGCCGCTCCCGGAGTACCCTTCCTTGATCGTTGACCGGGGGAGTGGCTCGGGGGAGCGAAAGGCGGTGCGCGGGTGAGCTCGGGTGGGCGGGAGCCGGCCCCCGGTGACGAGGGTCGCGAGGGGGGCTCCGTGGACGTACCCGCCTCAGCGGTGTCCTTGGCGCGGCCGATCGAGACGGGGTCCCAGATCGGACCGGAACTGGACTGGGACACCGACGCCTGGCGCGAGGTCCGTACGCGCGCCCAGCGCGCCGGGCGGGCCTACATCTGGCTGAACCTGGTGGAGCAGCGGCTGCGCGCGGTCGTGGCCGCTGTTCTGCGTCCCGTCTACGAACCCGTCCATGCCGAGGACTGGGTGGTCGCCGCGGCGGGCCCGGCGGGGCAGGAATGGGTGCAGCGGGCCGTCGCCGTACGCGAAGTCAGCCGCCGCAAGGGGTATTTGCTCGACCCCGCCGACGACAACGTCCTCAGCTTCCTGACGCTGCCGCAGCTGCGCGAGCTGATGGTACAGCACTGGCCGTGCTTCGAGCCGTACCTGGACGACCGGCGGGACGTCGAGCTGGCGCTGGACGAGCTGGAGGTCACGCGGAACGTCGTCTCGCGCAACCGCGCCCTCTCGCAGGCCGTCCTCGCGCAGGCGGAGCGGGCCTCGGCCAGGCTCCTGGACATCCTCGGCGCGGGCACCGACACGCCCTCCGCGCGCCGCCTTCCCGTCGACGCCGTCGAGGACCTGGTCGGCGACCGGTACGCCGACGTGGTGGCGGTGCACCCGGACCGCGTGCGCCTGCTGCGGCAGTTTCCCGCCGAGGACATCTTCGGCGGCGCCCGGCGCCTGGACGCGATCGGCATCGGGCTCAACCTGCTGGCGCAGAACTTCTCCGGGCGCCGCCTGGTCCGGCTGGCCGAGTCGGGGTGCCGGGTGCGGCTGCTGTTCCTCAACCCGGCGAGCAGCGCGGTCAAGCGCAGGGAGCGGGAACTGGGCATCAAGAAGGGCGAGTTGAGCCGCTCGGTCGAGATGAACATCCTGCACATGCGGCGGGTGCGGGCGCGGCTGCGCGATCCGGGCGCCTTCGAGATCCAGGTCTTCGACGAGACACCGAGGTTCACCGCGTATCTGGTCGACGGGGACGGGGCGGACGGCATCGCCGTCGTCCAGTCCTACCTGCGCAGGACGCGGGGGATGGAGGCGCCGGTGCTCGTGCTGCGCGGTGGCGGCCGCGTGGTGAAATCGGGCGATCCGGGCGAGGGCGGCCTTTTCGCCACGTATCGCGAGGAGTTCGAGGTGGCGTGGGCGGACTCGCGGCCGGTGTCCTGACGGCCCCCGGCCGCCGGAAGCGGAAGGTGCCCCTCGGATTGTCAGTGGCCCATGCGATCGTGGTGGTCACTGGGGGAAAGCACCACGAAAGAAGGGGGCGGGCATGGGCCGGCACCGGGAGCTGCTGATCGGTTTCGACCTGGGGACGAAGGGGACGGATCCGGCCGAGGCACGCGTCGTCACCGGCGCGGTGATCGAGGCCGGGGCCCTGTGATGAGCTGGACCAGCGGGCCGTTGATGGCCTTCGACCTGGAGACCACCGGGACCGACATCGAGACCGACCGGATCGTCACCGCGGCGGTCGTCGCCGTGGAGGCGGACGGCCGACCGCCGAAGGCCCGGACCTGGCTGCTCGACCCGGGGGTGAGCATCCCGCGACAGGCCTCGGCCATCCACGGCATCTCCACGGAACACGCCCGCAGGCACGGGGTCGCGGCACCTCCCGCGATCGAGGAGATCACCTCGGCCGTGGCCGACGTGCTGAACTCGGGGACTCCGCTGGTGGTGATGAACGCGCGATACGACCTCTCGCTCCTGGACCGCGAGTGCCGACGGCACGGGATAGCGCCGTTGGCCGAGCGGTTGGGCGAAGGGTCCCCGCCCTCGCCCGTCGTCGACCCGCTGGTCCTGGACAAGCACGTGGACCGGTACCGGAAGGGGTCGAGAAACCTCCAGGCGCTCTGCGAGCACTACGGAGTACCGCTCGACGACGCGCACAACGCGGTCGCGGACGCGGTGGCCGCGGCGCGCGCCGCGCGATCCATGGGCCTCGCCCATGCGGCCATAGGCACGCTGGGGCCGGCGGAACTGCACGATCTACAGGTACGTGCGGCGGCCGAGCAGGCGGCTTCCTTGCAGAGGTACCTGCGCCGGACGTCGAACCCCGAGGCGACGATCGAGCCGGCCTGGCCGGTGGTGCCGTACGCGGGAGGTATCGCGGAGGTGAGCCCGCAGGGGGCCCTGGGAGGGTGAGGGGGAGGTGCGCGGCACTGATCGGCGGCGCCGGCGAGCACCGCGCCGAGCTGATCGGGGTCTGGGAGCGCGGGGTCGTGCACAAGAGTCACCAAGTCGAGTAGAACGAGAAGGGCTCATCCTCAGAACCCATCTGTGGTGATCGCCTCCACATGCAGCGATGGAGTGTTCGGTACCACCCGGTCCCTGCTGCCCACAGCGGCAGCTCAGGAGCACCGGCGTCCCATCTTCGCGAACTGGCGGTTGTACCCCTTGGTATCCCACCACTCTTGCAAAAGGTCCTGCACCAGCTCCACCAGTTGGCGAAGACGCTCAGGGTCAGGGGCAGACGAGGTGAACACGTCCACAAAGGACTTGTCGTTCCATGACAGTGTGACCACCCAGCACTCGTCGGCGAGACCCTTCCGTTCGATGACGAGCCGGTAGGACAAGATGACGCTACGGTCTGGCTGGTGTTCTACGGTCAGGTCGATGACGTTGAACCTGATCGCACCATCATCGGACGTGTATGAGCGAGCCAGAGCGAGTTCGGCCGGCGTGCGAGTCGCCATACGCACCTCTCACCTCGTCTTCGGGAACCCTGAGTTAACCCCGCCGAGCTGACCGAGTCGGCGTCGGGGTGCTGGCCCACGGGCGGGTCAGCAGCTCGATGACCTGGCCTGGTTCTGGTCGACTTTGTTGCCCAGCCCCGTCGGCTTGGCCCCATCTCTGGCAAGGCAGAGTGATTCATCCCCGCCGTAACGGGGATGGGTTGTTCCGTGCAGGTGGGCGGGTAGCCCCGTTCCACTCCTTCATGCGGTCCGTGCCTGCTCGGCCCGCGCGGCACGCTCGTCCGGAGTAAGGAGGTCTCAGCGAGTCGGGCCAGGTAGGCGTGCGGCGACATGCCCTCCGCCGCTGGTAGGGCCGCGAGCCGGTCCCGGGCCTCCTCGGGAGTGCGGACATTGGCGACGGGTGAGCCGGGAGTCCCGCTCGTCCCGCGCGCGACTGAGCCACGGGCCGGGCAACCAGGTCGGGAGGGCCCCAGACAGGACAACCCCCCAACCGGCCGCTCCGATCGGTTTCAGTCTGAACAACCGATGCTCTTAGGTCAGTTGATCCGATCTTCCCGCGCGGCTTGAGCGGTCCGAGGCAGCATACACAGCGAACCGGTGTGACTACTTAACGCAACGAAGTGGGGGATGATGGCCCGCCAGCCAAACCCGGATCTCACCAACACCCTGACGATGCTCCACACCGCCGTCATGCACACAGACAAGAACATCCGGGACGCCTTCGACAGGAGCGTCGAGAAGCTGGAGACGGCCGGCCGGGCCGCGCACGAGAAGACGACCAAGGAGGTCGTCGACGAGCTCGGCAGGATGCGCTCGAACTTCCGCGACGTGTACAACAAGCTGAACTCCAACGGTGAATCGCTCAACAGCACCGTCCACGACGTCGTCGCCCAGCTGCGCGCCGAACTGCGCGAGGTCCGCGTCGCGCTCGCGGATCTCGCTGTGCCCGCACCGGCCCCACTCACCACCCCGCCCTCGCCCGCGTCAGCCGAGCAGGAGGCACCCGGCGTCGAGGGTGACCGCCGTGACTCCGCCGCCGCACCCGTCACCACCCTCACCGAGTCGGACGGCCACCCGGAAGACAGTGCTCTCCGGCCCGCGATTCCCGAGCAGCGCTCCGCCGAACCGGAGCCGGACTCCCCGCCCAGCCCAGAACTGCCGATCGACGTAGTCCGCCAGGCCCTCCGTGACGTCCTCACCGACGAACTCGCCCCCGTGCTCACCGCACTCACCACCCCGGTCAGCACCGACGATGGCCCGGCCAGTAATCATCAGGATGCCTCGGACTGCGTACGCGATGCGATGGGTGAGATCAAACAGGAGGTCGGCACCGCCCTGGCCGAAGCCTGCTCCGTACTCGCCTCACTGCGGCAGGAGATCACCGACCTGCACGCCGCCGTGGAGGAGTTGCGACCGCAGCCGGACACGGCTGCCGAAACTGCAGTCGTCGAAGTGAGCCAGGAACACAGCACCCTGCTGAAGACCGCGGCCCGCGTCTCCTCGGCGAGCCTGTTGTCCCACCGCGACATCTGGGAGTTCATCACCGCCCACGCGGGGCGCCACCCGCACTTTCGAGTACCGCCACAGGTCGCCGACGAGGGAGACGAACGGATCCGAGCCGCTCTGTCCGGCCGCTCCCTGATCGCCCTGCTCATCAGCCTGCACTCCATTAAGCACGCCGCTAGCGACGGCGATGGCGACCAGGAGCTCGCCGCTACGTTGTACGAGCGGATCGAGGAGAGCCTGACGGACCTCACCCCCAGCGGTCAGCCGGTCACCATCACCCTCGACGACCGCACCGCTTATGGTGCTCCGGCCCCGAGCCGCGCCGAGGCAAAGGGTGGGCCGGAGAGCCCTGGCACCCCACCAGCTTCCACGGAGCAGGACAGGGATCCGGGCGAGGAGGCCGGCCCCTCTGCCCCATGAGTGGCCGCTGCCGGCACCCGTCGCTCCGGTCGGATGCCAGCCGACGGCCGCTGCCTGGCCGCTCGCTTTCGTCACCACGCCCGGCCAGGCAGGCGACGCGGGCGGGCCGGGCGACGCCGGTGGCCACCTCCGCGGCGAGCAGCGCAGCGACACCGAGTGACACGGCGAGGCGCTTTCGCGGAGTCCAAGTCATGGCTGAACGCTGGATTCGCCCCCGACGAGAGGCCATCCGGCACACCCCACGCCCGGAAGGGGGGATATCCCCAGGGCGGCTCGTCACCGGTCCGGTGTCACACCGCCCGGGCTCAGAAGGGGTACCACCGCACCGCCGTGTCGCCGTCCCGCAGGGATGCCACCCGGCGGCGGAACTCCGTCAGCGCCTTGGGGTTGGCGGGCGCGTGCTGGGCGACCCATGCGCAGCTGGCCGTCTCCCGGGCCCCGCGCAGCACCGCGCAGCCCTCCCACTCCCGTACGTCCCACCCGTAGGCGCGCACGAAGCCGTCGTACGCCTCGGGCGCCAGGCCGTACCGGTCGCGGGAGAGCGCCATGACGACCAGGTCGTGCTCGCGCAGGTCGAAGGAGAAGGTCTCCAGGTCCACCAGGACCGGCCCGTCCGGGCCGACCAGGACATTGCGGGGCAGCGCGTCGCCGTGGATCGGACCCGGCGCCAGGTGCGGGGTCAGCGCGGCGGCGGCGGAGGCGAAGCCGTCCCTGCGCGCGCGCAGATAGTCCGCGTCGGCGGGGTCGATCGCGTCGCCCGCCAGGCGCAGCCAGCGCTCCACCCCGCCGAGCAGTTCACGGCGCGGCAGGGCGAAGGAGGGCGGGGCCAGTTCGTGGACGGCCCGCAGGAGCGCGGCGAGGTCACGCGGCTCGGCGGGCCGCACGGCAGCCGGGAGCCGGTGCCAGAGTGTCACCGGGTGCCCGCCCACGACCCGGGGCTCCGCCTCGGCGGCCCGTACGGCGGGGACGCCGGCCCGCTCCAGCCAGGCCGCGACGCCCAGCTCGCGCCGGGCCCGGTCGAGGAGCCCGGGGGCGGCGCGGCCGACCTTGACGACGAGGCCGTCGACGCCGAACACCGCGTTCTCGCCGAGCGCCAGCAGCTCGGCCCCGCCCACCGGAACCGGCAGATCGGCCGCCTCCAGTACGCGCCGCGCCCGTGCCTCGTCCATCCGTGCCTCCCGCACCCGGTGCCCCGTTTGCCGACAGTCTCGCATTCGCACAGGCCACCAGGCGTACGGGGGACGCGCACCTCCTTGACGTATCAGAACCGCGTCAGCACGATGACGGGGGCCGCCGGGGCGGCCGGACCGTACGAGCCGCCCGAAGGAGCCGAATCCGTGACCTTGGCGACCGCGACGAAGCGGTCAGCGCCACGCGCGCCGCACCGTGCCGTCGCGGACCACGGCGCGTGGTTCCTGGTGCTGCCCGCGCTGATCCCGATCCTCGTCCTGAGCGTCGGCCCGCTCCTGTACGGCATCGCGTTGGCCTTCACCGACTCCCAGTCGGGCCGCACCGAGCCCGCCCGGTGGATCGGCGCCCTCAACTTCCAGGACCTGCTGCACGACACGCTGTTCTGGGACTCGTTCCGGATCGGCCTGCTGTGGGCGGCCGGTGTCACCGTGCCGCAGTTCCTGCTCGCGCTCGGCCTCGCCCTGCTGCTCAACCAGAATCTGCGCTTCCGCTGGCTGGCGCGGGCCCTCGCGATCATCCCCTGGGCGATGCCCGAGGTGGTCGTCGGCATCATGTGGCGCCTCGTCTACCACCCCGACGCGGGCATCCTCAACGAAACGCTCGCCGACCTCGGCCTCGGCGACGGCGAGGACTGGCTGACCGGCACGGCCACCGCCCTGTTCGCCGTGATCGTCGTCGGCGTCTGGGCGGGCATGCCGCAGACCACCGTCGCCCTGCTCGCCGGGCTCCAGAACACGCCGCGCGAGCTGCACGAGGCCGCCGCGATGGACGGCGCGGGCGCCTGGCGGCGCTTTCGCACCGTCACCTGGCCCGCCCTCAAGCCGGTCGCCCTCGCCATCACCGCGCTCAACTTCATCTGGAACTTCAACTCCTTCGCCCTGGTCTACGTCCTGACCCAGGGCGGCCCCGGCGGCCGCACGCGCCTGCCCATGCTCTTCGCCTACGAAGAGGCCTTCGGCTACGGCCAGTTCGGCTACGCCGCCGCCATGGGCTGCGTGATGGTCGCCGTCATCTCCGTGATCCTCGCCTGCTACCTCGTGGGCCGGCTGAAAGGAGGCGACGAGACGTGACGCGCACCAACAAGTCCGCGCGCGCCGCGCAGTACTTGGCGCTCGCCGCCTATCTGGTCTTCCTCGCCTTCCCGTTCCTCTGGCTGCTCTCCACGGCCTTCAAACCCGCCCGTGAACTGGGCAGCCTGCACCCCACCTGGATCCCGAAGGACCCCACGCTGGACAACTTCCGGCAGGCCTTCGACGAGCAGCCGCTCCTGCGGGCCGCCGGCAACTCCCTGCTCGCGGCGCTCTGCGCGGCCCTGATCGCGGTCGTCGTCGCCACACCGATGGCGTACGTCATGGCCAGGCACCGCACCCGCCTGGCGAAGGCGGCGACCGGCTGGGTGGTGATCAGCCAGGCGTTCCCGTTCGTACTGATCATCATCCCGCTCTTCCTGATCCTGAAGAACCTCCACCTGATCAACTCACTGACCGGCCTGGTCATGGTGTACGTGGTGTGGTCGCTGCCCTTCGCCCTGTGGATGCTCGTCGGATACGTCCGCGCGGTGCCCGCCGAGCTGGAGGAGGCGGCGGCGGTGGACGGCGCGAGCAAGGTGCGGACGTTCGTCTCCGTCGTCGCGCCGCTGCTCGCCCCCGGCATCGTGGCCACGGCGATGTTCGCCTTCATCACCGCCTGGAACGAGTTCTTCTTCGCGCTCGTCCTGCTGAAAACCCCCGAGAAGCAGACGCTGCCGGTCGTCCTCAACCGCTTCATCGGCGCGGAGGGCGTCGCCGACCTCGGGCCGCTCGCCGCCGCGGCGTTCCTCGCGACCCTGCCCTCGCTCGTCCTGTTCGCGATCATCCAGAAGCGGCTCACGAGCGGCGTGCTGGCCGGGGCGGTGAAGGCCTGATGCGCACGGCACCCCGCATGCTGACCGCGGCCGCCACGGCCCTCGCCCTGCTGCTCACCGGGTGCGGCGGCGACTCCGGCGACGACGACGGGAAGATCACCCTCCGGTTCCAGTCCCTGGCCTGGCAGAAGGAGTCCGTCGACGCCAACAAGGCCCTCGTCGCCCAGTGGAACGCCACGCATCCCGACGTGCGGGTCGAGTACGTCCAGGGCAGTTGGGACAGCGTCCACGACCAGCTGCTCACCTCCTTCGAGGGCGGCGAGGCGCCGGACATCATCCACGACGCCTCCGACGACCTCGCCGACTTCGCGTACGGCGGCTATCTCGCGGATCTCGGCGAGCTGCTGCCCGACCGCCTGAAGTCCGACATCCCCCGGCGCAGCTGGCGGACGACGACGTTCGGCGGCAAGGTCTACGGCGTGCCGTTCCTCCAGGAGCCGCGCGTCCTGGTCGCCAACGCCAGGTGGCTGAAGAAGTCGGGCGTACGCGTCCCCACCCCCGACAAGCCCTGGAGCTGGGCCGAGTTCCGGGACGTCACCAGGGAACTGGGCGACGCGGACGAGGGGAAGTACGGCGTCGCCTGGCCGTTGAAGGAACCGGTCTCGGCGACCCTCAACCTCTCCCTGTCGACCGGCGGCAAGATGTTCCACCGGGGTGCGGAGGGCAAGGTCGAGGTCCGCTTCGACCAGGGCGACGAGACCGTGCCGCGCACGGTCCACGACCAGGTGAACAGCGACAAGAGCGCCTCCGCCACCACCCTCGGCATGGGCGGCTCCGACACCCTGCCCGGCTTCTTCGGCGGGAAGTACGCGATGGTCCCGCTCGGGTTCTCCTACCGCCAGCAGCTCGCCCAGCAGGCCCCCGAGGGCTTCGACTGGCAGGTGCTGCCCGCGCCCGCCGGGCCTGAGGGGCTCGCCCAGGGGGTCAGTCCGCAGACCCTGTCCGTCGCCGAGGACAGCCCGCACAAGAAGGAGGCGGCCGCGTTCCTCGACTTCTTCCTCCAGCCGCGGAACATGGTCCGGCTGGCGCGCGGCGACTGGATGCTGCCGACCGGCCAGGAGGCGCTGAAGGACCGCGCGCTGCACACGACGGAGCACGACTGGGCGGTGGGCACCGCCCTCGCCGCACACCTGCGCTCGGCCCCCGCCCAGTCCGTGCGGGGCTATCCGGAGTGGAAGGACAAGGTCGCCACCCCGGCGCTCCAGGAGTACTACAGCGGCGCGATCGACCTCCCCGAGCTGCGCGAGCGGCTGGTCGAGGACGGCAACCTGGTCCTCGCCCGGTACCAGCGCTGAGCCGCGTCCGGCCCGGCGCCGGGGGGGGGGCGGGGCGAAGCCTCGTAGCGGGCCGCCGGGGTCGCCGGACCAGCGGGCTGTGGGGGGAGCCGCAGCTCACACCGCGACCGACTCCTCCATCTCCTCCTCCTGGTCCGCCTCGCGGGTGGCGGTGGCGACGGGGGCCGGGCGCCGGCGCCGCTCCCACAGTCCCGCGACGGCGGTCATCAGCAGGCCGAGGACCAGCCAGGCGGCCAGCGTCATGACGTGCCGGCCGAGGTCGTGACCGCCGAAGTACAGGTGGCCGCGGATTCCCTCGACGAAGCCGGCGCCGTTCCAGAACGCGTGCAGCGAGCCGAAGAAGCCGTTCTGCAGCTCGGGCCGGAAGAGCCCGCCGGACGTCGTGAAGTTCAGCATCACGAACAGCACCATCATCGTCAGCGTCGTCCAGCGCTTCAGGAAGGTGTGCAGGCCCACGCCGATGAACAGGACCCCGGCCGAGTACAGCCACGACATCGCCCACACGCCCCACAGGCCCTGGTGCGCCAGGTGGAAGACCGGCCCCGCGAGCGCCGCGCCGATCAGGCTGACCGCGAAGGAGACGCCCACCACGAGAGCGGCGCGGACCCGCATCCGCAGCGCCGCGCCTGCCGCGCCGAGTACCGCCACCGAGGCGTAGGAGCCGATGCTGACGGCGACGAGCAGGAAGAACAGGCCCTGCCCGGTGGGGTCGTCGGAGACCGGCTTCGCCACATCGGTGACCTTCAGCGGGAGGCCCTGCTCCGCCGCGACCGGCGTGAAGATCTTCTGCACGGCCAGCGCGCTCATGTCGGACCCGGCGGAGGCCACGATCAGCTCGGGCGCCTTCGCGTCCGGGAGGTAGGCCCCGGCTATGTCCAGGGACTTGAGCGCGTCGACGGCCTGCTCGCGATCGGCGAGGGTGCGTACGTCGAGCGCGTCGCCCGCCTTGTCCTGGACGGTGCGGGCGAGGGCCTCGGCCCGCGGGCCCGAGCCGACGACGGCGATCGGCATGTCGTGCGGCTCGGGCGTGACGAACGCGCCCATGTAGGCGAGGCCCATGCCGAGACACATCAGCAGGGGGGTCACCAGGTGGAGGAGGACATGGCGCAGGGCGTCACGTGTTCGAGGGGCGGCTGCCGCGGTGACGGACATGGGGGGACTCCGATGGTTGGTATATGCAACTCTCTCTAATGTTGTACTCTACAACCATTCGCGGAGAGGGAAAAACTGTGACCGATCGAGACAGGTCCGAGCCGGGGGCGCGGGATGAGTCCATCGAGGTCATCCAGCGCGAGATGACGGCGTTCGCCCGGCGGGCGCGCGCCACCGCCGCGCGCATGCACCCCGAGCTGTCGCTCGTCTCGTTCACGCTGCTCGGCCATCTGGAGCACCAGGGCGGCTGCCGGGCCACGGACCTGGCCGCGCACTACACCCTCGACAAATCGACGATCAGCCGGCAGGTCGGGACCCTGGAGAAGGCGGGACTCGTCGAGCGGCGGCTCGACCCGGCCGATCACCGGGTCCACGTCCTGCACCTCACCGCGCGCGGTCACGAGGTGCTGGCGCAGGTCGGCGCCGCGCGCCGGGTCGCGTTCCAGGAGCGGCTCGCCGAGTGGAGCGGGCCGGACCTGGCGCGGTTCGCGGAGTATCTGCTGCGGTACAACGAGGCGGCCGAAGGGGCCGGGGACGGCGGCGCGGACGGAGGGGCCCTGAAGTGACGCTCCGTGAAGGGTCGGCCGTTCCCTCCATTCGATAACACTCTGGTAACACGCCCAATGTCCTGGAATGGCCATGGACTCAGCGCGAAAGGTTGACCGTTACCCCCGGTGAAAGGTTGCACTCCGTAGATCTTGTTCCTGGGGTGAATCACTCCCTAGCGTGAGATGAACTTTCGTCGAACGCCAGGAAGTTGACCCCCATGCGTCGAGACATACCGCCCCTCGCCGAGGTGCGTCGCATCACCCAGAAGAAGCGCGACGCGTGGTGGACCGTGTTGCTTGTCGACCCGGTCGCCACCCCGCTCGTGCGATTCACCGCGATGCGCACGAGGATCACGCCCAACCAGATCACCTGGGGCGCCTTCCTCCTCGGTCTCGGCTCGGCCGCATGCTTCGCGTTCGGCGACTGGAAGTGGCTCGCCCTCGGCGCCGTCGTCTACCACTTCAGCTTCATCCTCGACTGCATGGACGGCAAGATCGCCCGCCTCACCGGGCAGGGCTCCGTCTTCGGTGCCTGGCTCGACTTCGTCTTCGACCGGATCCGCGTCATGGTGTGCGGCGTCGCCCTCATGGGCGGCCAGTACGAGCGCACCGGCGACACCCGCTACATCTGGCTGGCGCTCGCCGTCGTGGCGCTCGACACCCTGCGCTACATCAACTCCCTGGAGATCTTCAAGATCCGCCACACCATGCGCAAGCAGATCAAGGCCCGCATGCGGGCCGCGCGGCGCGCGCAGAACGAGGCGGAGGTGGCCTTCATGGAGGACCTGCTCCGCGACAACCCCTCGGCGGACATCGAGCAGGACCTCCAGCGGGCCGCAGGGGAGGCCGCGTACGACCTTCCCGAGGCGCGGGGCGCGGATGTCGACGGGGAGGCGGCGCCGGTGGCGCCGAAGCCCCAGGTGATCGACCTGCACCAGGAGTTCCGGCGGAAGTTCCCCGCCTATCTGCGGGCCCGCTCCTTCCTGCTGCGCCACCGCATCCGCGCGCACCTGGTGAGCGGCATCGAGTTCCAGATGGGCGTCTTCATCATCGGCCCGCTCTTCGACGTGGTGATGCCGGCGACGATCGTCTCCGGCGCCCTGCTGCTGGTCTTCGAACTGGCCATCATCTACAAACTGCTGCTCTCCACACGGGACTTCACGCGGACGATCGACTCCTTCGAGGAGCAGAAGGTCGCCACCGCGGTCTAGGGACTACCGCACGTCTCGCGCCGGGCGGGCTGGTCACTCCAGCCCGCCCGGTGGTGCGTCTGGGGCGCAAAGTGCCTGCTGTGGCTGGAAGTTGCCGTTGCCGGCCCGCGAGATGTCAGGTTCCACCGTAAGAGAGCCGGTTTGTCATTACGGAACCTTGTTGAACAAGTCACAGCTGCATGTAGGTATTGATCTGCGCGCGTCAATCGGTCAGGGTTTCGTCCCAACACCCGGAGATCTTCCGGGCCTCAGGGGACGTGCCGAGGAACTTCCCGCCGCGGCGCACCCCTGGGCAGACAGCTGAATACCCCCCACATTCCCCCCACACAGCACTGAGGAGACCCCTCTTCATGGCAACTCACAGGCGTGCCCGCACGATGAAGCTCACCGCCGCGATCACCACCGCCGCCACCGCGGTCGGAGTCACCGTATTCGCCACCTCCTTCGCCGGCGCCGCCACCCCCGCCGAGGGCAGGGTGTACGGCCTGGACGCCAAGGGCGCCGTGGCCGGCAGCTACATCGTGATGCTCGACGAGAAGGCCGACAAGGCGGCCAAGTCGAAGCTCGCCGAGGAGTACGGCGGCGAACTGAAGCGCACCTACTCCTCCGCCATCAACGGCTTCTCCGCCAAGGGCCTGAGCGAGACCGAGGCCAAGCGCCTGGCCGCCGACCCGGCCGTCGGCAAGGTCGTCCAGTCGAAGAAGTTCACCATCGACGCCACCCAGGACAACCCGCCGTCCTGGGGCCTGGACCGCATCGACCAGACGGACACCGCGGCCGACGACAAGTACACCTACCCGGACGCGGCCGGCGAGGGCGCCACCGCGTACGTCATCGACACCGGCGTCCGCGTCAGCCACAAGGACTTCGGCGGCCGCGCGACCTCCGGCTTCGACGCCGTCGACAACGACGACAACGCCGACGACGGCAACGGCCACGGCACGCACGTCGCCGGCACCATCGCCGGCCAGTCGCACGGCGTCGCCAAGAAGGCCAAGATCGTCGCCGTCCGCGTCCTGGACGACCAGGGCTCCGGTACCACCGAGCAGGTCGTCGCGGGCATCGACTGGGTCACCAAGAACCACCAGGGCCCCTCCGTCGCCAACATGAGCCTCGGCGGCGGCGCGGACGAGGCGCTCGACGCGGCCGTGCGCAAGGCGATCGCCTCGGGCGTCACCTTCGCGGTGGCCGCCGGCAACGAGTCGACCGACGCCTCCCAGGGCTCCCCGTCCCGCGTGCGGGAGGCCATCACGGTCGCCTCCTCCACCAAGGACGACAAGCAGTCGGACTTCTCCAACTTCGGCCCTGCCGTGGACCTCTACGCCCCGGGCTCGGACATCACCTCCGCCTGGAACACCGGCGACGACGCCACGAACACCATCTCCGGCACGTCGATGGCGACCCCGCACGTCGTGGGCGCCGCCGCCGTCTACCTCGCCGCCCACCCGGACGCCAAGCCCGCGGACGTCGCCAAGGCCCTGACCGACGGCGCCACGCCGGACAAGATCTCCAACCCGAGCGAGGGCACGCCCAACAAGCTCCTGAAGATCGTCGAGTGATCCTCGCCGTCCACTGAACCGCGGCCGCCGTGCCCGCCCCCACGGGGCACGGCGGCCGCCTCGTCATGTGCCCTATCGTGTGCGCATGGTGACCAGGACATACGCGGCGCTGCTGCGCGGCATCAACGTCGGCGGCCACAAGAAGGTGCCGATGGCCGGGCTGCGCACGCTCCTCGAAGAGCTCGGGCACAGCGACGTGCAGACGTACCTGCAGAGCGGCAACGCCGTCTTCACCGCGCTCCGGGGCGACGAGGAGTCGCTCGGAGCCGAGCTGCGGGCGGCCATCGAGGAGCACTTCGGCTTCGCCGTCGACGTCCTGGTCCGCGACGGGGCGTATCTGCGGGCGGTGGCGGACGCCTGCCCCTTCCCCGCGGCCGAGCTGGAGGCCAAGCAGCTCCACGTCACCTACTTCTCCGCGCCGGTCGACCCGGCGCGCTTCGCCGCCATCGACCAGGCCGCCCACCTGCCCGAGGAATTCAGGCTCGGCGACCGCGCCCTGTACCTGTACGCGCCCGACGGCCTCGGCCGCTCCAAACTCGGCGAGCAACTGTCGCGGCCCGCCCTGACCAAGGGCCTGATCGCCACCACCCGCAACTGGAACACCGTCACCCGACTGGTGGAGCTGACCCGTGCCTGAGCCGACCCCCGCCGTCGAGGCCGCCATGGAGGGCGAGCTGCGCCTCCTCGACCCCGAGGTGCGGGCGTCACCGGAGCTGTTCGGGGCGCTGCTGCACCCGGAGTTCACCGAGGTCGGGGCCTCCGGCACGCGCTGGGACCGGGAGACCATCGGGGAGGTCCTCATGGACGGGTCCGCACCCGCCGGCCGCGCCGCCACCACCGTCTCCCGCATGCGCGGCGTCCAGCTCGCCGACGACCTGGTGCACCTCACCTACGACACGGACGACAACGGCCGCCGCGCGCACCGCAGTTCACTGTGGCGCCGCACGGACGGCCGCTGGCGGCTCTGGTTCCATCAGGGCACACCGTTCACCGACCCGGGTCCGGAATCCGGGAGGTGAGCAGCAGGGTGGTCCTGCCGTCCTCCTCCGGGACCTCGCGTCCCTGGGTGTAGCCGAGACGCTTCAGGACGGCGAGGGAGGCGGTGTTCTCCGAGTCCACCGTGGCGTGCACCTCGGCGAGCCCCAGGGTCTCGTGCCCGTACGAGGTCAGCAGCCGCGCCAGCTCCGTGCCGAGCCCGAGGCCCCAGCTCTCCCTGGTCAGGCCGTAGACGATCTCGTGGCCGTCCAGCCAGGTCTCCGGCGACGGCTTGACCTCGGCGTGCCCGACATAGCGGCCCTCGTGCCGGACCGCCCACACGGGGAAGCGTTCCTCCGCGTAGACGAGGCTGAATATCCGGCCGAACAGGGCCCGGTCCTCCGCCGCGCTCTGCACCCCCTCGCCGAACCACCGCCCCACGGCCTCGTCCTGGAACAGCGCCACGAAGTGCGCCTCGTCGGAGGCGACGTAGGGCGTCAGGGAGAGTCGTTCGGACCGCAGCTCGGGTGTCATCCGCGAGACGGTAAGGGGGCGGGGGCGGGTGGAGCAAGCAGTTTGCGCCCTCTCTTCGACCGGCTGTGCGCCCCCCCGGCGGCCCCGGGCCTCCGCGCCCGGCGATACGCCGCTCACCCGACCGTACGCGGCAGCCCGATCGGGTTCGGGTAGGGCAGCAGGCCCGAGTTCTGGATGGCGCGGGCCGCCGGATGCAGGGCGGCGAGGAGGGCGTCCGCGGCCGGGGCGGACAGCGGGCGCAGCAGGCGGTCCGCGAGGCGGTCCGTGTCGTCCTCGATCAACTCGCGTTCCGTGAGCCCCCGTTCGGTGACCCGGCCCGCCGCGTCGATCAGGCCCCGGCAGCGCAGCCGGTCCATGGCCGTCTCCCACTCCTCCTCGCTCCAGCCCCGGTCCTGCCGGATGCGGGCCGCGTCCACCCTGCCGGTCACGGCGGCCAGGGCGAGGGCCTCGCGGGCGTCCAGGCCGTGGTCGGCGAGCACCGAGACATGGGCGTCTCCCCGGAACTCACGTACGCAGGTGGTCAGTTGCCACAGGCGCTCGACCGGGTCGGTGCGGCCCACCAGGTCGCGGTTGGCGGCGAACAGCGGACGGGCCAGGGGAGGGGCGTCCTCCACCACGGCGGTCAGCGGCGGGTTGGACGACGTCGTCAAGATGGCGATGTCCGGGACCAGTTGCCGCAGGGCGCGGGCCGCGAGGCGGGCCCGCTCCTCGACGACCCGGTCCGGCGAGGCGTACTCCCAGGCCGACGGCAGGGCGCGGGCCACCATGCCCGGCGCGAAGACACCGAGTGCCGCCGAGGCGACGCCGGGGCCCACGCGCCCCATCGGCGCGGTGCGGGCGGCGAAATACCCCATCCAGAAGCCCTTGAGGCCCACCGCACGGCCGAGGCCTCGGCAGCGCTCCTCGAAGTAGATCACCGCGTGCAGGGGTTCGGTCCGCAGCCACAGCGTGCGGGAACGGCTCGGGGTCATGAACCCACAAGCTAGGCCAGAGCGGGGGTCCGCGCCAGAGGAGCAACAGGGCAGGTGTCCGGCGCGTACGTCTCGTCGTGGCGCCGCAGCAGCAGCCGCGCCACCGACGGCGCGGGCCCGAGGACGTCCGCCAGGATGTCGGCGCCGGCCTCGACGGCGTCCCGCGCGATGCGATCCGGCAGGAAACCGGGCGCGAGGACGTAGGGGGCGACCGCCACCTGACGTACGCCGGGCACGGCACGCAGTGCGCGTACGGCGTCCCGGGTGCGCGGCGAGGAAGCGGAGGCGAACGCAGGCCGCACGGCACACCAACCGGTGAGCCGCCACTCCCGCGCGATTTCAGCGATCACTGCGATCGCCTCCGGATCCGATGACCCCGCCGAGGCCAGGACGACCCCGGTCGAGGACCTGTCGGCGGGGTCGAGCCCCGCCTCGTGCAGCCGCTGCTCCAAGGTGTGCAGGAGGAGCGGGGAAGGGCCGAGGACCGGCGCCCGGCGCACGCGCAGGCCCGCGGGGGCCTCGCGCAGCACCGCGGGGATGTCCGCCTTCGCGTGGAACGCCCGCGTCAGGAGCAGCGGCAGCGCCACCACGTCCCGTACCCCCTCGGCCGCGAGCTGCTCCAACGTCCCCGAGACGGAGGGGGCGTTGAAGTCCAGGAAGGCGGTTTCCACGCGCAGCCCCGGGCGCAGCGAGCGCACCTGCCGCACCAGCGCGCGCACGCTCGCGGCGTGCCGCGGGTCGCGGCTGCCGTGGGCGATGACGAGGAGCACGGGACGGCGCGGGGGCGGGACGGGTCGGCGCACGGCGGGTCAGCTCCTCACGAGGAGGCCGCGGCCGCGCAGCACGCGCCGCTCCAGCGGGCTGAAGATGAGCAGGTCGATGGCGATGCCGACGATCAGGATGAGGAAGATCGCCAGGAAGATCATGGGCATGGAGCTGGCGTTGCGGCCGTTCTCCAGGAGCTGGCCGAGGCCCACGCCCAGCTCGGGCGAGGACGCGATGATCTCGGCGGCCATCAGGGAGCGCCAGGAGAACGCCCAGCCCTGCTTGAGCCCCGCCAGATAGCCGGGCAGCGCCGCCGGGAGCACGATGTGCCAGGTGTGGCGCAGGCCGCTCGCGCCGAGCGTGCGACCCGCGCGCAGGAACAGCGGCGGCACCTGGTCGACACCCGACACCAGGCCGTTGGCGATGGACGGCACGGCGCCGAGCAGGATCACCGCGTACATCATCTTGTTCTCCAGGCCCAGCCACAGCACCGCGGGCGGCACCCACGCCACCGACGGCAGCGACTGGAGCCCGGAGAGGATGGGGCCGATCGCGGCCCTGATGAACCGCACCCGGGCGACGACCAGACCGAGCGGCGTGCCGATCGCGAGGGCGAGCAGGAAGCCGAGCAGGCCGCGTGAGACGGACGTCCAGATGTAGTCGAGCAGCGTGCCCTGCACCCAGGCCGCGCGCACCTCGTCCCAGACCGCGGACGGCGAGGGCAGCTTGCTCGGGTCGTCGACGACCTCGAAGGACACCAGCGCCTGCCAGACCAGCAGGACGAGCAGCACCGCGGTGAGCGGCGGCAGCACCTTCTGCGTCAGGACCTGGCGCAGCGGCGTGCGGCCGGGCCCCGCGCTGGTCTCCAGCGCGTCGAGGCCCGCCTCCAGGCCGGCGAGGTCCTGGCCGTCACCGGGCCCCTCGGACTCCTTGCGGAGGCCGGTCGTCCCGGAGCCCGTGCCGGTCGTCCCGGTGACCGGACCGGTCGTCTCAGTGCTGGCCATGGCGGCGGATCTCCCCACGCAGTTTCTCCGTGATCTCGACGGACAGCTCCGCCACGGCGGAGTCCTCGATGCGGCGCGGGTGCGGGATGTCGACCCGCCACTCGTGCGCCACCCGGCCCGGACGCGACGAGAGGAGCACCACGCGCTGGGCGAGGCGCACGGCCTCGCGGACGTTGTGCGTGACGAACAGGACGGAGACGTTCGTCTCGCGCCAGACGCGGGTCAGCTCGTCGTGCAGCACGTCCCGGGTGATCGCGTCCAGCGCCGCGAACGGCTCGTCCATCAAAAGCAGCCTGCTGTCCTGGGCGAGCGCGCGGGCCAGCGCCACCCGCTGGCGCATGCCGCCGGACAGCTCGTGCACCCGCTTGCCGTACGCGCCGTGCAGCCGCACCAGTTCGAGCAGTTCCTCGGCCCTCGGGCGGCGCTCGGCCTTCGCCACGCCGCGCAGCTTCAGGGCCAGTTCGATGTTCTTGCCCGCCGTCAGCCACGGGAACAGCGCGTGCTCCTGGAACATCAGGGCGGGCCGGCCGTCGGTCGTGATGGCCCCGGCCGACGGCTTGTCGAGCCCGGCGACCAGGTTCAGCAGCGTCGACTTGCCGCAGCCGGAGGCGCCCAGGAGGGTGACGAACTCGCCGGGCGCGACATCGAGCGTGATGTCGTCGAGGACGAGCTGGGTCCCGGCGGGGCCGGCGAAGGACTTCGATACGTGCGCGATCCGGGCGGCGTGCGTGGTCTCGGTGCGGATGTCCTGCGCGGCCTCGGCGAGGGTGGTCGCCATGGTCGTCACCTCCTGGGAACGGGGATATTTCCGGGGCTACTTGACGCCGAGACCGGCGTCGTCGACCGGGGACCGGCCCGCGGCCCGGAGGACCTTGTTCAGCGGCCGGAGGTCGTAGATGCCCTTGAGGTCGGGCTTCTCCAGGAGACCGGCCCTGACCGCGTGCTCGGCCTCGGCGTCCAGGGTGGCGGCCAGCGGGTCGTCGGTCGTGCTGATGGACTTCCACGCGGGGTCGAGCACCTCGGCGGGCAGCGCCTTCCCGGAGTCCGCCTTGAGCTGGGCGTTGGCCGCGGCCTTGGCCTTGGCCGGGTTCTCGCCGATCCAGGCGTTGGTCTTCACGGAACCGCGCAGGACGGCCTCGACGACCTTCGGGTGCTCCTTCAGGAAGCTCTGCTTCACGATGATGTTCGTGATCACGAACTTCTTGTCCGGCCACAGGTCGGCCTCGTCGAGGAGGACCTTGCCGCCCTCGGCGACCAGCTTGGACGCGGTCGGCTCGGGCACCCACGCGCCATCGATGGAACCGGACTTGTAGGCATCCGGGGTGATCTTGTTGTCGGTGCGGATCACCGACACGTCACCCTTGCCGCTCTGCGCGTCGACCTTCCAGCCCCGCTCCGCGATCCAGTTGAGGAAGGCCACGTCCTGGGTGTTGCCGAGCTGCGGTGTCGCGATCTTCTTGCCCTTGACGTCGGCCAGGGACTTGATCTTCTTGGGGTCCACCACGAGCTTCACGCCGCCCGAGGCCGAACCGCCGATGATGCGCAGGTTCTTGCCGGCGGACTTGGTGTAGCCGTTGATGGCGGGGGAGGGGCCGATCCAGCCGATGTCGATGGAGCCCGCGTTCAGCGCCTCGATCTCCGAGGGACCGGCGTTGAACTGCGAGTACTTCGCCTCCGTGCCGCCCAGCTCCTTCTGGAACAGGCCCTCGCGGTTGCCGACCAGGGCGGTGGCGTGCGTGAGGTTCGGGAAGTAGCCGATCTTGACGCTGTCCAGGCCGTCGATCTTCTTCGCGCCCGCGGCGATCTTCGTCTTGCCGTCGTCCTCACTCGCCCCGGAGCCGTAGCCGCAGGCGCCGAGGGACAGGGCCAGCAGGGGGAGCGCCAGCAGGGCGGTGAGGGTGGTACGTGGTGCAGCAGGCACGGGAGGTGTTCCTCTCGTCGGCCCGGGCGCACGCCGTCAGGTCGTGGCCGGGAGGTCGGCAGGTCTTCGTCGTCGTACAGAGGCGCCCCGGGGGACGGGGCGGCCGTGGGCGCGCGAGCGGTGCGCGTACGTCATCGCGCACATCGCGCCACCCCGCCCTGCCCGCTGCCGAGGGCGCCGCTGCCGATGCGGCCGCCCTCCTTCGCGAAGGTGGAGAACACGTCGAGTGGGGGCATGTCAGAAGTCCCAGCCCTCGTCGTCGGCCGGGGCGGCGCCGTCGTCCGCCGGCGTGGCGAACGCCTGGCCCGCCATGCCCGCCGCGAGCGTCGTGCCGTCGGCCGGGTCGATGAGCAGGAACGATCCGGTGCGCCGCGAGTCCGCGTACGCGTCGAGCGCCAGCGGCTCGGCGGTGCGCACCTTCACGCGCCCGATGTCGTTGGCGACGAGCTGTCCGGGCTCGGGGTGCTGGGACAGGTCGTCCAGGGTCAGCCGCGAGGGGATCTCCTTGACGATCGCCTTGACCGTGCGGGTGGTGTGCTTGAGCAGCACCCGCTGGCCGACGGCCAGCGGTGTGTCGGCGACGTGGCAGACCGTCGCCTCGATGTCCTGCGAGGTCGGCGGGGTGTCGCCGCTGGGCACGATCAGGTCGCCGCGCGAGATGTCGATGTCGTCCGCCAGGAGCAGGGTGATGGACTGCGGCGTCCACGCCACGTCCACCGCCTTGCCCAGGAGGTCGATCCCGGCGATCTTCGAGGTGCGGCCCGAGGGGAGGACGGTGACGGACTCGCCGACGCGGAAGGTGCCGGCCGCGATCTGGCCCGCGTAGCCGCGGTAGTCGGGGTGCTCGGCGCTCTGCGGGCGGATCACGTACTGCACGGGAAGCCGTGCGTGGCACGAGGTGAGGTCGTGGCTGACCGGGACCGTCTCCAGGTGTTCCAGGACGGTGGGGCCGCCGTACCAGTCCATGTGGGAGGACGGCTCGACGACGTTGTCCCCGGCGAGGGCGGAGATCGGGATCGCGGTGATCTCCGGCACCCCCAGCTCGCCCGCGTAGGCGGTGAACTCCTCGGCGATCTTCGCGAAGACCGTCTCGTCGTAGGCGACCAGGTCCATCTTGTTCACGGCCAGGACGACGTGCGGGACGCGCAGCAGCGCGGCGACCGCGGCGTGGCGGCGGGTCTGCTCGATGACGCCGTTGCGGGCGTCGACCAGCACGACGGCGAGGTCGGCGGTGGAGGCGCCGGTGACCATGTTCCGCGTGTACTGCACGTGGCCGGGGGTGTCGGCCAGGATGAACCGGCGCCGGGCGGTGGCGAAGTAGCGGTAGGCCACGTCGATGGTGATGCCCTGCTCGCGCTCGGCGCGCAGCCCGTCGGTGAGCAGTGCCAGGTCGGGCGCGTCGGCGCCGCGGTCGGCCGAGACGCGCTCGACGGCCTCCAGTTGGTCGGTCAGGACCGACTTGGAGTCGTGCAGGAGCCGGCCCACCAGGGTGGACTTGCCGTCGTCGACGGACCCGGCGGTGGCGAACCGCAGCAGCGTGGTGGCCGTCGGGTCACCCAGCCGGGCGCTCGCGGTGGTGGTGTTGCTCATGGTTAGAAGTACCCCTCGCGCTTGCGGTCTTCCATCGCGGCCTCGGACATCTTGTCGTCGGCCCGGGTGGCCCCGCGCTCGGTCAGCCGGGAGGCGGCGATCTCGGCGATGACGGCGTCCAGCGTCGTGGCGTCGGAGTCGACGGCGCCGGTGCAGGACATGTCGCCCACCGTGCGGTAGCGGATGAGCCGCTTCTCCACCCGCTCCTCGCCCTTGGGGCCGCCCCACTCGCCGGCGGTCAGCCACATCCCCGCCCGCTGGAAGACCTCCCGCTCGTGGGCGAAGTAGATCTGCGGCAGCTCGATGCCCTCCCGCGCGATGTACTGCCACACGTCCAGCTCGGTCCAGTTGGACAGCGGGAAGACGCGCACGTGTTCGCCGGGCGCGTGGCGGCCGTTGTAGAGCTGCCACAGCTCGGGGCGCTGCCGGCGCGGATCCCACTGCGAGAACTCGTCGCGCAGCGAGAACACCCGCTCCTTGGCGCGCGCCTTCTCCTCGTCGCGGCGGCCGCCGCCGAAGACCGCGTCGAACCTCTCGCTCTGGATCTTCTCGGTGAGCGGCACCGTCTGCAGCGGGTTGCGCGTGCCGTCGGGGCGCTCGCGCAGCTTTCCGGCGTCGATGTACTCCTGCACGGACGCCACGTGCAGCCGCAGCCCGTGCCGGGCCACCGCGCGGTCGCGGTAGTCGAGGACCTCGGGGAAATTGTGGCCCGTGTCCACGTGCAGCAGCGAGAAGGGCACGGGGGCGGGGGCGAACGCCTTCAGCGCCAGGTGCAGCATGACGATGGAGTCCTTGCCGCCGGAGAAGAGGATCACCGGCCGCTCGAACTCGCCCGCCACCTCGCGGAAGATGTGCACCGCCTCGGACTCCAGCGCGTCCAGGTGGCTCAGGGCGTAGGGGCTGCGGGTGCCCTCGCCGGTCACAGTGGCAACAGTGGTCATGCCAGACCCCTTTCGGTGAGCAGCGTGTACAGGGCCGTGGCCGACTCCCGCACCGTCTGGTCCTGCGACTCGATCCGCAGATCCGGCGACTCGGGTGCCTCGTAGGGGTCGTCGACCCCCGTCAGGCCCGAGATCTCGCCCGCCGCCTGCCGGGCGTACAGGCCCTTCACGTCGCGTACGGAGCACACCTCCACCGGCGTGGCGACATGCACCTCCAGATACGCGGTGCCCGCCACCTCGTGACGCTTACGGACCGCCGCACGGCTGTCCGCGAACGGCGCGATCACCGGGACCAGCACCAGCACGCCGTTGCGCGCGAGGAGTTCGGCGACGAAGCCGATGCGCTGCACATTGGTGTGCCGGTCCTCGCGGCTGAAACCGAGGCCCGCCGAGAGGAACTCGCGGATCTCGTCCCCGTCGAGCACCTCCACCCGCCGGCCCTCCGCGCGCAGCAGGCCCGCCAGTTCATGCGCGATGGTGGTCTTGCCCGCACTGGGCAGGCCGGTGAGCCAGACAGTGGCTCCGCTCACGTGGGACTCCTGAACTGCTCGTCGTGCCGCGGTCATCCGTGGATCCCGCACTCGGTCTTGGTGTTGCCGGACCAGCGGCCGGCGCGCGCGTCCTCGCCCTCCAGGAGGCGGCGGGTGCAGGGCGCGCAGCCCACGGAGCCGTAGCCGTCCATCAGGAGCGGGTTGGTGAGGACGCCGTGCTCGGCCACGTAGGCGTCGACGTCGTCCTGCGTCCAGCGGGCGATCGGCGAGACCTTGACCTTCCGCCGCTTCTCGTCCCAGCCGACCACCGGGGTGTTCGCCCGGGTCGGCGACTCGTCGCGGCGCAGGCCCGTGGCCCATGCGGCGTACCCCTTGAGGCCGTCCTCCAGGGGCTGCACCTTGCGCAGCTTGCAGCACAGGTCGGGGTCGCGGTCGTGCAGCCTGGGGCCGTACTCGGCGTCCTGCTCGGCCACGGTTCGGCGGGGCGTGAGGGTGATGACGTTGACGTCCATCACGGCCTCGACGGCGTCGCGGGTGCCGATGGTCTCCGGGAAGTGGTAGCCGGTGTCGAGGAAGACGACGTCCACGCCGGGCATGGCCCGCGAGGCGAGGTGGGCGACGACCGCGTCCTCCATGGAGGACGTCACGCAGAACGCGCCGGCGAACGTGTCGGCGGCCCAGCGCAGGATCTCCAGGGCGGACGCGTCCTCCAGGTCGCGCCCGGCCCGCTCGGCCAGCGCCCTCAACTCGTCGTTCGTACGCACTGCTTGAGTGGACGTCATATCTGATCCCCTCCGCCGTCGGTGTGCCGGACCCCCCGGGCGAGCAGCCCGAGGAACTTCAGCTGGAAGGCCCGGTTGCACGCGGCGCATTCCCAGGCGCCGTGCCCGGTCTCGTTCGGTCGCAGGTCCTCGTCGCCGCAGTAGGGGCAGTGGAAGGGGGCGGCTCGCTCGCTCACTGCAGGGCCTCCTCTGAGGCGCGGGCGGTCCAGGTGGCGAACCGCTCGCCCTCGGCGCGCTCCTCCTGGAAGCGCTTGAGGACCCGCTCGATGTAGTCGGGCAGTTCGTCGGCGGAGACCTTCAGGCCGCGCACCTTGCGGCCGAAGCCGGCATCGAGGCCGAGCGCGCCGCCGAGGTGCACCTGGTAGCCCTCGACCTGGTTGCCGGCGTCGTCGAGGACGAGCTGGCCCTTGAGGCCGATGTCGGCGACCTGGATGCGGGCGCAGGCGTTCGGGCAGCCGTTGATGTTGATGGTGATCGGCTCGTCGAACCGCGGGATGCGGCGCTCCAGTTCGTCGATGAGCGAGGCGCCGCGGGCCTTGGTCTCGACGATGGCGAGCTTGCAGAACTCGATGCCGGTGCAGGCCATCGTGCCGCGCCGGAACGGCGAGGCGTTGACCTTGAGGTCGAGCGCCTCCAGGGCGGAGACGAGCGAGTCGACGTCCTCGCGCGCCACGTCCAGCACGATCATCTTCTGCTCGGCGGTGGTGCGCAGGCGCCCCGAGCCGTGGGCCTCGGCGACCTCGGCGATCTTGGTGAGGGTGGCGCCGTCCACGCGGCCGACGCGCGGCGCGAAGCCGACGTAGAAGCGGCCGTCCTTCTGCCGGTGTACGCCGAGGTGGTCGCGCCAGGTGCCGGCGGGCTGCTCGGGCGCGGGCCCGTCGGTGAGCCTGCGCCCCAGGTACTCGTCCTCCAGGACCTGGCGGAACTTCTCCGGGCCCCAGTCGGCGACGAGGAACTTCAGGCGGGCGCGGTTGCGCAGCCGGCGGTAGCCGTAGTCGCGGAAGATGCCGATGACGCCGCCGTACACGTCGGGCACGTCCGCCAGCGCCACCCAGGCGCCGAGGCGCACGCCCAGCTTGGGGTTGGTGGACAGGCCGCCGCCGACCCACAGGTCGAAGCCGGGGCCGTGCTCGGGGTGGTGCACGCCGACGAAGGCGACGTCGTTGATCTCGTGGGCGACGTCCAGCTGCGGGGAGCCGGAGATCGCCGTCTTGAACTTGCGCGGCAGGTTGGAGAACTCGGGGTTGCCGATGAAGCGGCGCTGGATCTCGTCGATGGCGGGGGAGCCGTCGATGATCTCGTTCTCGGCGACACCGGCCACCGGCGAGCCGAGGATGACGCGGGGCGTGTCGCCGCAGGCCTCGGTGGTGGACAGGCCGACGGCTTCGAGCCGCCGCCAGATCTCGGGGACGTCCTCGATGCGGATCCAGTGGTACTGGATGTTCTGCCGGTCGGTGAGGTCGGCGGTCCCGCGCGCGAACTCCTCGGAGATCTCCCCGATGACGCGCAGCTGCTCGGTGGTCAGCCGGCCGCCGTCGATGCGCACGCGCAGCATGAAGTACTCGTCGTCCAGCTCCTCCGGCGCCAGGACCGCGGTCTTGCCGCCGTCGATCCCGGGCTTGCGCTGGGTGTAGAGGCCCCACCAGCGCATGCGCCCGCGCAGGTCGTTGGGGTCGATGGAGTCGAAGCCCCGCTTGGAGTAGATCGTCTCAATACGTGTCCGCACATTGAGACCGTCGTCGTCCTTCTTGAACTGCTCGTTGCCGTTGAGGGGCGTGAAGTGGCCCACGGCCCACTGGCCCTCGCCGCGGTGACGGCTCGCCTTGCGGCGGGGCGTGGCTGGGGCGGGCTTCTCTGGCGTGGCGGGCATGGGTGTACGTCCTTCGGGGCAGCGGAGAAACGTCTCTCTGACCTGCGGGTATGGGCACATGCGGAAATGTGCGCGCGGCGCTGCGCAGGGAGGGGATCAGGGACGAGCGAGGGGGTGGAGGTGCGGCGGCGCTGAGGCGGTCAGCGGGCCGGACACATGGCGCTGGACATGCGGCCGAGGTCGACGTGACGCCGACTCACCAAGGCGGTTCCAGTGCGATCCATGACGGAAGCGTGTCATGGGACTTTCGGCCCAGTCCAGCATTATCCAAAATGTGGACACCTCTGTCCCGTATCGTGGACAGAGGTGTCGTCGGTCACAGCGCAGGTCGCCGCGTCAGTCGCGGTGGGCCCCCGGCCACGGGCCCGGAGCGGCGACCTCCGGTTCCTGTTCGACCTTGGTGTCGAAGAGCCGGAAGCCGCGCCGCAGGTAATTGTCCATGGCGTGCTCGCCGTCCTTGGAGCAGGTGTGCAGCCAGACCCGCTCGGTCGGCGCGAGGCCGGGCCACCGCTCGGCCAGGTCCCAGGCGCGCGCGACCCCGTACGAGAGGAGGTGCCCGCCGATGCGCCGGCCCCGGAAGGAGGGGAGCAGCCCGAAGTAGACGATCTCCACGACGCCCGGCGCCGCGTCCCCACGCTCGCCCTGCGCCGCCAGCTCCACGTAGCCCGCGGGCGTCCCCCTGTCGTACGCGACCCACGTCTCCACGCCCGGCCGCTCCAGCAGCTTGCGCCACTCGGCATGGGTGAGGGAGAGCCGGTCGGTCCAGCGGATGTCCCCGCCGACGGAGGCGTACAGGAACCGGCTGAACTCGGGCGAGGGCACTTCGGCGCGCACGATCCGCACGTCGCCCTCGGGCGCGGCGGCGGGCAGCAGATCGCGGGGGGAGGTCTGCTCCAGCGACCATGTGGTGACGGTGAGACTCATGGGACTCAGCGAACCACGCGCCGGGCCGCCTCCGGCTGCCGGGTCCGGACGGGGAAGCTCCGCGGGCCCCCCGGCGCCGGCCCCGCGTGCCCGTCCGGCCGCACGCCGTGCTCACCGTCCACCGCGCGCCCCGGGTCGCCCCAGTGCGCAGGTACCCGGCAAAGGGCAGGGGCGGCCCCGTGCTGGCGCGGCACCCCCGTCGTGCACACCGTCACTGCGGGCCTCGGATCGCCCCGGTGCGCAGCGGTACCCGGCAAAGGACAGGGGCGGCCCCGTGTCGCGCGGCACCGCCCCCGTGTCATGCCCGCGCCGCCTAGGAACGCGGCGCCGCCCGTTCCACCACCGAGGCCAGGTCCAGGCTGTGTGGGAGCGTGCCGAACGCCGCGCCCCAGTCGCCGCCGAGCCGCGAGGCGCAGAACGCGTCGGCCACCTCCGGGGGCGCGTACCGCACGAGCAGGGAGCCCTGGAGCACCAGCGCCATCCGCTCCACGAGCCGCCGGGCCCGCGCCTCGATGCCGTCCAGATCGGCCAGCTCCGTCAGCAGGCCCTTGATCGCCCCGTCCAGCCGGTGGTCGGCGCCCCGGGCCTCGCCGACCTCCTGGAGGAACGCGTTCAGGGCCAGCGGCTCCCGCTGCAACGCCCGCAGGACGTCCAGCGCCTGGACGTTCCCCGAGCCCTCCCAGATGGAGTTCAGCGGCGCCTCGCGCAGCAGCCTCGGCATGCCCGACTCCTCGACGTAGCCGTTGCCGCCCAGGCACTCCAGGGCCTCCCCGACCATCGGCGTGCACCGCTTGGTCACCCAGTACTTGGCCGCCGGCACCGCGAGCCGCAGGAACGCCCGCTCCTGCTCGCCCCCGTCGTCGTACGCCGCCGCGAGCCGCAGCGCCAGCGTCGTGGCCGCCTCCGATTCGAGCGCGAGGTCCGCGAGGACGTTGCGCATCAGCGGCTTGTCGATCAGCTTGCCGCCGAACGCCTCCCGGTACGTGGCGTGGTGCACCGCCTGCGCGACGGCCTGCCGCATCAGCGCGGCCGAACCGATCACGCAGTCGAGCCGGGTCGCCGCGACCATCCCGATGATGGTGCGCACCCCGCGCCCCTCGTCGCCGACCCGCCGCGCCCACGTCCCGTCGAACTCGACCTCGCCGGAGGCGTTGGAGCGGTTGCCCAGCTTGTTCTTGAGCCGCTGGACGGCGAACGGGTTGCGGGTGCCGTCCTCCAGCACGCGCGGCACGAGGAAACAGGTCAACCCCTGCTCGGCCTGCGCGAGCACCAGGAAGCCGTCGGACATCGGGGCGGAGCAGAACCACTTGTGGCCCGTCAGCTCGTAGGCGCCCTCCTCGGACAGGGCCCGCGCGCGCGTCGTGTTGGCCCGCACGTCGCTGCCGCCCTGCTTCTCCGTCATGCCCATCCCGAACAGGACGCCCGCCTTCCGCGACGCCGGGCGCAGCCCCTGGTCGTAGACGGTCGAGGTCAGGCGCGGCTCCCACTCGGCGGCGAGCGCCGGATCGGCGCGCAGCGCGGGCACCGCGGCGTGCGTCATCGACACCGGGCAGCCGTGGCCGCCCTCGGTCTGCGTCCACACCAGGAACCCCGCGGCCCGCCGCAGGTGCCCGCCGGGCCGCGACCAGGCCGCCGTCAGGCCCGCGCCGACCGCCTTGCCCAGCAGCCGGTGCCAGGACGGATGGAAGTCGACCTCGTCGATCCGGTGCCCGTACCGGTCGTGGGTGCGCAGCACCGGCGGGTGGTCGTTGGCCAGTGCCCCCCACTCCTGTGCCTGGGCGGAGCCGGCACTGCGGCCGAGCAGCGAGAGCTCCTCGCGGGCGGAATCGAGGAGCGCCGGATCCAGATGCCGCTCGACGCCCTCCACGAGGGCCCGGTCGGACGCGAAGACGTCATATCCCACCAGGGGCGGAGCCTGGTTGGTCACTGTGTGGGTGCTGGCTGCCATGCCGCTACGGTAAGGAGGTGCACCAGGCAAATGAAACACCCGGGCGGCCCTCGGGGCGCTGGAAACGGGCCCGCGCTCTCTACCGCAACGTTTCCAAGCGCAGGACCGCCTGGCTGCTGCTCAAGGACACCGTCAACTCGTGCGTCGAGTACCGCATCCTGGGGCTCGCGGCCGAGGCGGCGTTCTTCACGCTGCTCTCCGTGCCGCCCCTGCTGCTGAGCCTCATCGGGCTGCTCGCCTACGTCGACCGGTGGACCGGCGCGAACACCATCGCCAGCGTCGAGAACAACATCCTGGAGGCGTCCCGCACGGTCCTGTCCGACCGGGGGGTGAGCCAGATCGCGCAGCCGATACTGGAAGACGTCATGAAGGTGAGCCGGCCGGACATCATCTCCATCGGCTTCCTGTTCGCCCTGTGGTCCGGCTCGCGCGCCGTGAACGTCTTCATCGACACGATCACCGTCATGTACGGCCTCGACGGCGTCCGCGGCATCGTCAAGACGCGGCTCCTCGCCTTCGGTCTCTTCATCGTGGCGCTGCTCATCGGCTCGGTCGCGCTGCCGCTGATGGTGGCGGGGCCCGACGCCGTGGTGAATCTCCTGCCCGGCTCGACGACGGTCGTCCAGATCCTTTACTGGCCGGTCGTCGTCATCCTCTCCATCGTCTTCCTGACGACGCTGTACCACGTGTCGGTGCCGGTGCGCTCGCCGTGGGTCGAGGACATGCCGGGCGCGCTGATCGCCCTCGCGATGTGGGTCCTCGGCAGCTTCCTGCTGCGCATCTACCTCACCAGCACCGTGGAGGGCCCCACGATCTACGGCTCGCTCGCGGCCCCGGTCGCCGTGCTCCTGTGGATCGGCGTGTCGGCCTTCGCGGTCCTGGTGGGCGCCGCGGTCAACGCGGCGATCGACCGTGTCTGGCCGTCCGTCGCCACGGCCGCCGCGCGCGCCGCCAACGACCGCATAAGGGAGGCCCAGGCCGCCGAGGTCGTCGCCCGCGCGGCCGCCGCGCGCGAGGGGCTCGACCCGGACGACCCGGAGATGCCGTCCGAGTTCCCCGAGCGGTGGTCCCGCTTCCTGCCCCCGGACGACGTGACGTCGCGTCTGCGGGCGCACGTGAAGCGCCATGGGACGGACGACCACCCGCCGGAGTAGGGCCACCGGCTCCGCCGTATCCGCACCCGGTCGCCGAAGGGGCCGCACATCGCGGCCCCTTCGGCGACCGGGGCGCCACGGCGTCACGCCGACCAGACCCCCGCCGCCGCGCACTCCTCGGCGAACTCCGCGAAGTCCCTGGGCTCGCGGCCCAGCACTTCCCGCACCCCCTCGGAGACCGCCGCGTTGCGGCCGTCGAGCGTCGTCTCGAACAGCTCTACCAGGAACTCCGCCTCCCCGGCCGGCACCCCGAACTCCCCGAGGGCCGCCCCGTAGTCCCTCGCGGGCACGGGTACGTAGGTCATCTCCCGCCCCGCCGCCCCCGCGAGCTCCGCCACCGCCTGCCGGAACGACAGCAGGCGGGGCCCGGTCAGGTCCAGGGTCCGGCCCGTCCACCGGTCGCCGCCGCCCAGCGCGGCCACCACCACGTCCGCGACGTCCCGTGCGTCGATGAACGGTTCGAGCACTTCACCGGCCGGGAAGACCAGCTCCCCGTCCCGCATGCCGTCCAGCAGCGGCCCCTCGCTGAAGTTCTGCGCGAACCACGCCGCCCGTACGACGGTCCACTCGGCGCCGCAGTCCCGTACCGCCTGCTCGGTGGCGTGCGCCTGGTGCTCGCCGCGCGCCGAGAGCAGCGTCATGCGCCGCACGCCGAGGTCCACCGCGAGCCGCGTGAACGCGCCGACCGCCTCGGCCGCGCCGGGCGCGCCGACGTCCGGCAGATACGCGAGGTGCGCCGCGTCGGCGCCCCGCAGGGCGTCCGCCCAGGTCGAGCCGTCCGTCCAGTCGAACGGGACCGCCCCGGACCGCGAGGCCGCCCGCACCGTGTGGCCTGCCGCCGCCGCGGACTCCACCACCCTGCGTCCCACCCGCCCGGTCGCGCCCGTCACCAAAACCGTCATTTCCGCCGTGTTCGTCGTCATGGCTTCAGTCAACTGCCCGGCCCGCGCCGCAACCATCGCCCAGGCGCTCACGCCCATACGCCTGCGTCTACGCTGCCGCCATGGACGTACTCGCAGGATTGCTGGAAGGCCCGCGCGCCCGGGGTGCCTTCATGATCCGCGCGCTGTTCGACCCGCCCTGGTCCGTGCGCATCGCGGACGAGGCGCCCCTGTCCGTCATGGTCATGGTGCGCGGCACCGCGTGGATCGTCCCCGAGGACGGCACGCCCGCCCAGCGCATCCGCCCCGGCGACCTCGCCATCGCCCGCGGCCCCGACCACTACACCTGCGCCGGCGACCCCGCCACCGCGCCGTTCGCCGAGATCCGGCCGGGCCAGCGCTGCGTCCCGCTGGGCGGCGCCCCGCCCGACAAGTACACCGACCTCGGCCCGCGCGCCTGGGGCGAGTCCCGCGACAGCTCCGTCGAGATGCTGATCGGCACCTACCAGCTGCGGGGCGAACTCACCGGACGGCTCCTGGACGCGCTGCCGCCGCTGCTGGTGCTGCCCGGCGAGGTGTGGGACTGCCCGCTCACCCCGCTGGTCGCCGAGGAGCTCGGCAAGGACGAGCCGGGCCAGGACGTCGTCCTCGACCGGCTCCTGGACCTCCTCCTGATCGCCGCGCTGCGCGCCTGGTTCTCCCGGCCCGAGGCGGCGGCCCCCGCCTGGTACGTGGCGATGGGCGACCCCGTCGTGGGCCGCGCCCTGCGGCTGCTCCAGGACGACCCGGCGCACCCCTGGACGATCGCGGACCTCGCCGCGAAGGCGGGCGTCTCCCGGGCCGCGCTCGCCCGCCGGTTCACCGACCTCGTGGGCGAGCCCCCGATGACGTACCTGACGAACTGGCGGCTCGCGCTCGCCGCCGACCTGCTGCGCGACAGTGAGCGGACGATCGCCTCGATAGCCCGCAAGGTCGGATACGGCAGCGCCTTCGCCCTGTCCGGCGCCTTCAAACGGGTGTACGGGATCAGCCCACAGGAGCACCGCGTCCGTACGGCGTAGCCTGCTGGAATGACGCACGGCACCGGCGCTCAGGGGGAGTACCGCGAACGACCCTCCCGGCTGCCCGGCGCGGCCATGTGGACCCGTACGCCCGCGCCGGGCCCCGGCGCCACCCGCCCCGTACTGCCCGACGGCTGCATGGACCTGATGTGGACCGAGGGCAGGCTGTTCGTCGCGGGCCCCGACACCCGCGCGCACCTCCCGGGCGCCGCCGGGACCGCGGGACGCCACGTGGGCATCCGCTTCCACCCCGGCACCGCCCCCGCCCTCCTGGGCGTCCCCGCCCACGAACTGCGGGACAGACGGGTGGACTTGGCGGACCTGTGGACCGCGACACGGGTGCGCCGCCTGACGGCGCGGGTGGACAGCGCGCGCGATCCGGTGGCCGCCCTGGAGGACCTCGCCCTGGACCGCGCCGCCGACACCGGACCGCCCGACCCCTTCCTCGCCGAGGTCGTCCGCCTCTTGGGCGCGGGCCGATCGGTCGCCGCGACGGCGGCGGCCCTCGGGGTCGACGCCCGCCGGCTGCACCGCCGTGCACTGCCCGCGTTCGGCTACGGCCCCAAGACGCTGGCCCGGGTGCTGCGGCTCCAGCGGGCCCTCGCGCTGGTCCGCGCCGGACTGCCGTACGCGGCCACCGCCACCGCCGCCGGCTTCGCCGACCAGGCCCATCTCGCCCGCGATGTGAAGGAGTTGACGGGACGTTCACTGACCGCGCTACTCGGTGCTCCCTGAGCGCCCGGCGGCCGCCGCGGGGGCGAAGAGGTCCACGCCGTTGCCGTCCGGGTCGAGCACCACCGCGTAGCGCTGCCCCCAGGGAGCGTCGAACGGCGCCAGCTCGCTCCGGTACCCGCAGCCCGTCAGCTCCGCGTACGAGGCGTCGACACCCTCGGGACTCCCGCAGTGGAAGGCGAGCCCGACCCGCCCCCCGCCGGTGGGCGGGCGCCACCCGGGGTGGAAGGAGCGGATGGTCTCCTCCGTGTCGAAGGCGAGGCGCAGGCCTCCCGGAAGCTCCGCCTCGACGTGCGGCGCGCTCTGTGCACCCTCCGCGAACGAGAGGCCGAGCCGGCGGTAGAAGGCGAGCGAGGCGGCCATGTCGGAGACGACGAGGCCGATCAGATCGAATCGTGGAACGGGTGTGCTGTTCATGCCCGCGAGCGTATGTGCCATCCGGACGACCGGTCTTGAAGGAATCGGACAGGTCCGTCCCGCAGTCCGGACCCGCCAGGCCTTCAGTCGATGAGCCCGGTCAGGACCTTCAGCTCCGCCAGGTAGTCCCGTACGTCCAGGGGCTTCTTCGCCACCGCCCGCGCCGGCGCGTCCGCCGTGTCGGGGTCGGTGAACACGTCCGTGTAGCGCCGCCGCCCCGCGCCCGTCTCCAGGAACAGCGTCACCGCCGTCGCCGCCGACGCGCACCACGCCCGGTGCAGGGTGTACGACGGCAGGGCGTACCCGCTCCCCGCCGCGTACAGCGCGCTCTGCGTCAGCCGCAGCCGCCCCCGCCCGACGGGTTCGAGCAGCCAGTCGCCCCCCTTGTCCGCGAGGGCCTCCCGGTACCGCTCGGCGGACCGCCCGCCCTCGCCGTCCCCGACCGGCTCGTAGACCTCCATGCCGAGCGCGCCCCGCACCACGTGCGAGGCGAGCGGGGAGCGGTGGTTGTGCACGTCCTCCCGGGCGCTCGCCCCCGGATGCCACACATGGACGCGCAACCGGTGCCGGGGCCCGCCGTCGATCAGCAGCAGCTTGTCGAAGCCGAGGACGTGGCGGTACGACAGGAGCGCACACCCCGCGGGGTCGCCGACGCCCGCCGCCAGCTCCGTCACCAGCGGCAGCAGCCGCTCCGGCGCGCCCAGTTCGGCCACGACCGCGCGGGCGGCCCGCACCAGGTCGCCCTCCGCCTCCCCCTCCCCGGAACCGGCCAGGGCCTCCTCCAGCAGCCTCTTGGCCTTGTGCACGTGCCGAACTCCCACAGCACCCTCTCCCTCGTCCGGGCGCGTCCGCGCCGGTCCCGGGGTTCAGGTACCCGGCTGATACATCCATACGGCATGGGCCCGCAGCGCCGAAAGGCGCTGAAAGGTCCTCCACAGAGGCAGGACCTCTCGGCGCCAGGAGCCCACGGGGTGCGGGCGGCGCACCTCTTCCTGGGTGTTGGTCAGGTCCACGCACGCCTCGTGCAGCGGCCGCGGGCAGGAGAGCAGCCGGCGCACGCCGTCCTCGCGGGCCGCCGTCTAGCGCCGGGCGGCCCCGTTTCCCCGGGTCACGGCGGTGGAGAAGGTGACGTCCAACCGCGTGGGCCGGGCGTGCAGTTGGTAGGGGGGCAGGGGGCCGGGGCCGCAGGACCCCGTGCCGATGCCGTGCTGGCCGATGTCGAGATTGACCCACACGGTCCGGCCCGGGACGAGGTCCGCGCGGTGCCGGGCGGCGTCGAGTTCCTCGGTGGTCCAGCGGCGCGCGGTGAGCCACGGCCGGTGACCGGAGTCGATCCGCAGACCGCCGATCCGCGCCCAGCGGACGTCCGGGCGGGCGCCGTTCTCCTGGGGCCGCACGTACGGGGTCTGCAGCGCGTCGACGTCGGCCTCCCACAGGCCCGTCATCGAGGCGGCCCGGGTGTCGGGGTAGGCCTCACCGGGCCCGCCGCCGAACCAGCGGACGGGGCCGCGCGCGCCGGGCAGCCCGAAACGGATGCCGAGCCGCGGCAGCGGCACCGTCCACTCGCCCTCCGGTTCCACTTCGAGGGCGAGCAGCAGCCGGGCCCCGTCCGACTGCCAGCGGTACACCGCCCGCAGGCCCAGGTCGCTCGCGGCGGGCGCCACCCTGGTCCGTACGGTCAGGGCGTCCTCGCTCGGCTCGACGGCGTCCAAACGGTGCTGCATCCGGTGGAGGCCGAGCTGTCGCCACCGCGTGGCCAGGGAGGGTTCGGGGCGCCAGGGCATGCCGTTGTCGTTGTCGGTGGGCGCCCGCCACACGTCCAGACGCAGGTCCGCGATCCGCAGATCACCGAGGGTCAGCAGTGCCCCCCGGTCGTCGAAGACGGCGGGGCCGAGGGTGGTCCGCCGGCCCTCGCGCACCGGGCTCGCGCCGCGCGCCGCCGGGCGGACGGCGCCGGCCTCGTGGGGCAGTTGGGCCCAGGCGACCACATGGCCGCGCTCCGCCCACGCCGTGTCGGCGGCGAGCACCGCCCGCACCGTCCAGCCCGTCTCGGCCTCCGGGGCGTGCGGCGGGGCCGGGGGCAGCTGCGCCTCGGCGTGCTCGCCGGGTCCGAGCGCGGGCACGGCGAGCGGGCCGTCGGCGACGCGGACGCCGTCCGCCTCGTAGGACCAGGTGAAGGAGAGGTGGCCGAGCGTCGCGAAGTCGTGCAGGTTGGTGATGCGGACGACTCCCGCGCGGCCGTCGCCGTCGACGCGGACCGGTTCGATCACCTTCTTGTACTCGACGAGGCCCGGGGACGGCGTGCGGTCGGGCAGGACGAGCCCGTCGCAGACGAAGTTGCCGTCGTGCGGCTCCTCGCCGAAGTCGCCGCCGTAGGCGTACTCGTACGCGGGGTGCGCGATGCCGTGGTCGATCCACTCCCAGACGAAGCCGCCCTGGAGCCGCTCGTACCTCTCGAACAGCCGCTGGTACTCGCCGAGTCCGCCGGGGCCGTTGCCCATCGCGTGCGCGTACTCGCACAGGACGAAGGGGAGCCGGCGCCGGGCCTCGGGTCCCTCGTCCTCGCCGCGGCCGATGAGTTCGACCTCGGCGTGGTCGGCGTACATCCGGGAGTACAGGTCGGTGTCCGCGCAGGAACGGTCGCCCTCGTAGTGCAGGAGACGGCTGTCGTCCCGGCCGCGGATCCACTCGGCCATGGCGGTCAGGCCCCGCCCGGTGCCGCATTCGTTGCCCAGCGACCAGACGATGACCGAGGGGTGGTTCTTGTCCCGCTCGACCATGCGGGCCGCGCGGTCCAGGAGCGCGGGCGTCCAGCGGTCGTCGTCGACGGGGTTGCCGCGCCAGCCCACCGCCTGGAAGCCGTGGGTCTCCAGGTCGCACTCGTCGACGACCCACAGGCCCAGCTCGTCGCAGAGGTCCAGGAAGGCGGGGTGGGGCGGGTAGTGGCTGGTGCGGACGGCGTTGATGTTGTGCCGCTTCATCAGCAGGACGTCCGCGCGCATCGTGTCGGCGTCGAGGGCGCGGCCCGTCTCCGGGTGGAACTCGTGGCGGTTCACGCCGCGGAAGAGGATCGGGCGGCCGTTGACCTTGATGAGCCCGTCCTCGACGGCGACCGTACGGAAGCCGATCCGCAGCGGGACGCGCTCGCCCGCCGTGGCGAGGACCCCGTCGTAGAGCCTCGGTGTCTCGGCGGTCCACGGCTCGACGGGCACGGTGGCGCTCTCGCCGGCCGCCATGTCGACACCCAGCTCGGGGACGGTGACGCGGCCTCGGACGTCCGCGTCGACCCGCAGGGTGCCCGTCCCCGCGCGGTGGTCGTAGGCCGCGTGGACGAAGTGGTCGCCCGCGCTGCCCTCGGGGCGGTGCAGCAGCGTCACGTCGCGGAAGATGCCCGGCAGCCACCACTGGTCCTGGTCCTCCAGGTACGAGCCGGCGGACCACTGGTGGACGCGGACCGCGAGGACGTTGCGGCCGGGACGCAGCAGCGGGCCCACGTCGAACTCATGGGGCAGCCGCGAGCCCTTGAAGTCGCCCAGCCCCGTGCCGTTGAGCCAGACGCGGGCGCAGGACTCCACGCCGTCGAAGCGGAGCACCGTCGTGCCCGCCGCGGGCCAGTCGCCGGGCAGGTCGAAGACGCGCAGGTGGTCGCCGGTGGGGTTGTCCGTCGGCACCCGCGGCGGGTCCACCGGGAAGGGGTAGAGCTGATTGGTGTAGTGCGGCGTGCCGTGCCCCTGGAGCACCCAGTGGCCGGGGACCGCGATCTCGCCCCAGGCGCCCCTGCCGTCGGTGTCGGCGTCGTAGCCGTCGGCGGCGAAGGCGTCGTCCTCGGCGTCGGCGGTGGGGGAGAGGCGGAAGCGCCAGCTGCCGTTGAGGCAGAGGGCGCGGGCGTCCGACGTGGCGTACCACGCGCGGGGCGGGAGGCAGCCCGTGCCGGGGGACACGTCGTCGTGGGGGAGAGCGATGCGAACCATGTCTTCCATCAGACCGCGCCGGGGCCGGGGCCGACCATCGTTTCGGAGCGGGAGTCGATGGACTTTGCGGGCATCACTTGGACGGAAGGGTCACGGAGTACGGATATCGCGGAAGTACGCCTACGCGGGAACTGAATCCGTCGACGTATGGCAACTGCGTCGCGATATCGGTAACTTGTCGCCGTGTGAACAGACCATCCCAGCCGTCCGCGCTGCCCCCGGAACTGCCCGTGACCGACCGCACCCGCCACCGCCGCCTGCGCGAACAGGGCAGCCTGGCGCGCGCCGACCTCGAGGCGATCCTGGACGCCGGTTTCGTCTGCCACCTCGGCGTCGTCGTCGACGGCCACCCGATGGTCGTGCCCACGGTCTACGGCCGCGACGACACGCACCTCTTCCTGCACGGCTCCGTCGCCAGCCGCAGCCTGGCCGCCGACCCCGGGGCGCCGGTCTGCGTCACCGTCACCCACATCGACGGGCTGGTCCTCGCCCGGTCGGTGTTCGAGCACGGCGTCAACTACCGCAGCGCGATGATTCACGGCGTCCCGCGCAAGGTGACCGACCCCGAGGAGAAACTGCGCGGCCTGCGCCTGCTCACCGAACACGCCACGCCCGGCCAGTGGGACTACGCCCGCCGCCCCAGCCGCAAGGAGCTGGCCGCGACCACGCTGCTCGCGCTCTCCCTGGTCGAGGCCTCCGTCAAGACGGCCGTCGGACCGCCGGAGGACGGGCAGGGACCGGACGCCGCGCTCGGCGTCTGGGCGGGCAACCTCCCCCTGACGGCCACCTGGGGCGAGCCCGTCGCCGACCCCCTGCTGCCCACCGGGATCACGCCCCCGCCCCACATCGCCACGCGCGCCGGCACCCGGCAGGGGTGAGAGCGAGCGTTCGCCCTACGGCGGTTTCGGCGTCGCACAGCCGTGTGCGCGTGCCGAGCGGCGTGCGCGCAGAGGGAAACGCGGGGGAGAGGGGAGCGCCACGCCCGAACCGCACCGCGTCAAGATCACAAGGACGCTGTGGACGCCGTCCGGCGCGTCGGCGCGCGGACCCTTGTCGCCGGTGGGGGCATCTGCTTGACTCCGCCCGCCTGAACGCCCCCTCACACCCCCGGCGGAGGCCGCCATGGAGATCACCCGCAGACACCTGCTGTCCGCCCTGTCGGCCGCCGGACTCCTGGCGGTGGTCCCCGCGGGCCGCGCGGACGCCGCCGCGGTGGCGGAGGGACGCGCCCTGCTGATCGCCAACACGGTGGCCGTCCTCGCGGGGACCGCCGCCTCCAACGCCCGGCCGGAGACGGCGGCGAAGCTCGCCGCCGTCGACCGGACGGCGCGGGCGAACCTCGCGGCGATGGACGGCGCCGGCGAGGGCGAGCTGTTCGCCGGCCTGCCGCTCGGCACCGACGAAGCCAACCTCGACACGGCCTACCGCCGGCTGTACGAGATCGCCCTCGCCACCCGCGCGCCCGGCCCGTCCGCGCTGTACGGCGACAGCGCCGTGCAGCGCCGGGTGATCGACGGCCTGGCCTGGCTGCACGAGCACCACTACGGCGACCAGACCAAGGGCTACTACGGCAACTGGTTCCACTGGGAGATCGGTATCTCCCAGCACGTCAGCAGGACCCTGGTGCTGCTCGCCGACGAAGTGCGCGCCCACCGCCCCTCCCTCGTGCCCACCTACGTCGCCTCGATGGACGCCTACCTGCGCAACGGCACCGACGGCGACGTGAACCTCGACTCCCGCTTCCACACCGGCGCCAACCTCGCCGACATCACCACCAACCGCGTCCTCCAGGGCGCCCTCCTCGACGAAGGCGGCGAGGCCCGCGTCCACAAGGCGCTCACCGACCAGCTGACGGTGTTCCTCACCGTCGACCCCTACCGGCCGCGCCACGGGGTGACGGACGGCCACTACGCGGACGGCTCGTTCCTCCAGCACGCCTCCGTCGCCTACACCGGCTCGTACGGCAAAGGCCTACTCATCCGCGTCGTGCAGACCCTCAAGATCCTCGACGGCACCGGCTTCGCGCACGGCGGGGAACTGCTGCCGACCGTCCACGGCTGGGTGAAGGACGGCTTCGCCCCGCTGATCTTCGAGGGCTGGATGATGGAGATCGTCAAGGGCCGGGCCGTGGCACGCACCGACACCGGATACGCCGACGTGGCGGTGGTCGTGGAGGCCGTCGTCGACCTCGCCTCCCTGGCGGCCCGCGCCGGGACCAGCGCCCAGGAGCGGGCGGCCGACGCGCTGAAGAGCTACGTCAAGCACATCGCGGTCACCTCGCGCGCGCCCCTCGACCCGGCCCGGTTCGTCTCCCCGGTCAGCATCGTGCGCCACGCCGACATCATCGCCGACCCCGCCGTGCGCCCCGCCGACCTCAACCCCGCCGAACGCAGCGTCGCCTTCAACGCCATGGACCGCACGGTGCACCGCAGGCCCGGCTACGCCTTCGCCCTCGCGCGCAGCTCCGAGCGGATCAGCAAGTACGAGTACATGAACGGCGAGAACCTCATGCCGTGGTTCCAGGGCGACGGCGCGCACCACCTCTACCTCTCCGGCCAGGACCAGACCCAGGCGTACGGCGTCGACTACTACACCACCGTCCCGCCCTACGGCCTCGCGGGCGTCACCGCCCCCGTGGAACAGCGGCGCACCGTACCGGAGTCGTACGGCAAGGCCTTCTACGACAACCCCGGGCACCCGCTGCACTTCACCGCGTCCTCCGAGTCGCAGAACAAGTACGTCTACTTCCCGCGCGGCACGAACGCCCACTCCGGCGGCGCCGTCCTCGGGGCGTACGGCACCGCGAGCATGGTGCAGTCCAGTGACGCGGCCTACCGCGACCGCGCCCTGCTCCCGGACGACTTCGTGGTGTACCGGGGCGCGACGGCGACCAAGTCGTGGTTCCTGCTGGACGACGAGATCGTGGTGCTCGCCGCCGGGGTCGGCGACGACGGGGGACGGGCCGTGACCACGACCGTCGACGCCCGCACCGCCGCCCCCGACGACCTGACCTCCCTCACCGGCGCGCGCCGTGACGGCCGCGCCTGGTCCGGCCCCGGCACCGCCGACCTGGGGTGGCTGCGGTACGCCAATGCCACCCGGGGCACCGCCGTCGGCTATGTCTTCCTCGACACCCCGCCGGTGCGGGTGAGCCTGGACCGGGTCACCCGCAGCCGCCGCCTCGTGCGCACCGCCAACGCCGATACGCAGGTGACCCGTTCCGTCCTCGGCGTGCGCCTCGACACTCCGGCCGGGGCCGGGCCGGCCCGCCTGGCGTACGCCCTCGTGCCGAACGCCACCGAGGACCGGCTGCGCGCCCACACCCGGCGCGGCCCGCTCAGGGTCCTCGCCAACTCGACCCGGCTGCAGGCCCTCTCCCACACCGGCCTCGGCCTGACCGCCGTCAACACCTTCACGCCCGGACGGCACGAGGCCGCGCGCGTGCGTGTCGACGGCCCCGCCTCGGTCATCGTGCGCCGCGAGGCACGCCCCGGGCGGGGCGTCACCGTCGCGGTGTCCGACCCGACGACGGGCCGGGACACCATCACCGTCCTCCTCCGGGGGCGCGGCCTGCGCAAGGTCGCCGCGGACCCGGGCGTACGGGTGAGCCGGGCCCCCGGCGGCACACGGATCGACGTCGACACGCACCACGCGTACGGCAGGAGCTTCACGGCCACCCTGCGTGCCTGAACTCCCGTTGCACTGGCGGTGTGTGACGCTCGCTCAGTCCCCGGCGACTCCCGGTGCGGTGATCGCCTGCACCGGGCACGCCCGAACGGCCTCGCGCACCATCGGGTCGCCGCCGCCGTCCTCGCGGCCCGGGAGCACCTGGCTGAAGCCGTCGTCGTCCTGCGTGAAGACGCCCGGCGCGGTGAGCGCGCACATGCCCGCGCCCACGCACCGGTCCGTGTCGATCCGTATCGCCCTGTCCGCCGCGCCCTGTGTCATGCGGCCAACTCCTACCATGTGACGGGCAGTTCGAGCATGCCCTGGATCGTGTCACCCGGTTTGAAGGGGATGTCCTCGGCGGGCGCGGCGAGACGCAGGCCCGGCAGCCGCCCGAAGAGGGAGGACAGGGCGATCTCGATCTCCGCACGGGCGAGGTTCTGGCCCAGGCACTGGTGGACGCCGAACCCGAAGGCCAGGTGGTGCGGGGTGGCGCGGCGCCAGTCCAGCTCCTCCGGCGCCTCGAAGGCCGCGTCGTCGCGGTTGATGAGGGAGGTGGAGAAGACGACGCCGTCACCGGCGCGCAGAGTGTTGCCCGCGATCTCGATGTCCTCCTTCACCACCCGCAGCAGCCCGTCCGCGATGGACAGATAGCGCAGCAGCTCCTCGACGAAGGCGGGCGGCAGCCGCTCCTCGCGGCCGATCCCCGCCTTCAGCTCGGTGAGCCGCTCGGGATGCCGGAGCAGGGTGAACGTACCGAGGGAGAGCATGTTCGCCGTGGTCTCGTGCCCCGCGACCAGCAGGATCGTGGCGAAGCTGACCAGCTCCTCGGGGGTCACCGCGCCCTTCGCGAGCTGTCGGTGGATCAGCTCGTCCAGGAGGCCGTCGCCCGGGTTCGCGCGCTTGCGGTCGATCAACCGGTGGAAGTAGGCGTCGAGTTCGTCCCGCGCCGCCTCGGTGTCCTCGGCCCGCGGGCCGCGCAGCAGCCGCCGTGACCTCTCCTCGAAGAAGTCGTGGTCGGCGTAGGGCACCCCGAGCAGGGCGCAGATCACGATGGACGGCAGCGGCAGCGCGAACGCCTCCACCAGCTCGGCGGGCGGCCCCTGCGCCTCCATGGCGTCCAGGAGCCGGTCGACGGTCTCCTGGATCGCCGGACGCAGGGCGGCGACACGCTTGACCGAGAAGCTCGGGATCAGCATCCGGCGCTGGGTGTTGTGCCGCGGGTCGTCCACGCCGAGCAGGGCGACGCTGCGGTTGCGGACGCGGGCGAAGCGTTCGGTGGGCGCGGGGAAGCCGGGGTGGGTGCGGTCGGCGGACAGCCGCGGGTCGGCGAGCAGTTCGCGGGCCACCGCGTGCCCGGTCACCACCCACACCTCACGGCCGTCGAAGAGGGCGACGCGGGCGAGCGGCCGGGCCTCGCGCAGGGGCGCGTAGGCGGTGGGCGGGTGGTAGGGGCAGGTGCGGTCCTGGGGGAAGTCGATGGGCGCGGTCCGCCGCATCGGTTCGGCCGGTTTCGTCATGGATATACCTCGCAAGCGCGGATGTTCCCGTTACCTGCCCCCAGTGGATGCCTGGGGCATCTATTTCGTACACCACACAACCGGCCAGATCGCCGGGGCCCTTGATCTGTCCGGAATCGAGCCCTTCCGGGAGGACGACCTCTACCGGGGCGTCAGGCAGGACACCGAGATCTGGGCGGTGCTCGCCCCCGAGTGGCGGGCCGCGCGGCAGGACCGGGGCGACGGGTTTGGCCCCGGCCATTAAATAATTGGCGCCCCGAGAGGCGGGGGATCTAAGCTGCGTCTCGTTCCTCGGCGGCCGGAGTTCCGGCCGCCGGTATCGGCCCAACAGAACCAGGAGGTGTGACCGATGGCTGTCGTCGAGACGGGCGTTGCCCACATCAGGAAGTACGTCAACTCCACCTCCGTGGCCACCGGCTGACCGACCGTCATTTCGCCGCGCGTCTCTTGCCGCGCGCGCCGGGGCCACCCCTGTGAAGGGTCACCCCTTGTCTTTCTCCTCTCTGCCGTTCTCCTCCGCGCTGGGTTCCTCCCCGTCCTCCACGGGTTCGTCCCCCTCTCCCGCGGGTCCGCCCTCCGCCGCCCACCCCCTGGCCCCCTACGGCTGGGACGCGGGCTGGGAGGCCGAGTTCGCGCCCTACGCGGCCCAGGGGCTGCTGCCCGGCCGGGTCGTGCGCGTGGACCGCGGGCAGTGCGACATCGTCACCGCCGACGGGACCGTGCGCGCCGACACCGAGTTCGTCACGCCCCGCGACCCGCTGAAGGTCATCTGCACCGGTGACTGGGCCGCCGTCGACCCGGACGGCGGCGACCCCCGCTACGTACGCGCGTACCTGCCGCGGCGTACGTCCTTCGTGCGCTCCACCTCGTCCAAGCGGTCCGAGGGACAGATCCTCGCCGCCAACGTCGACCACTCGATCATCGCGGTCCCGCTCTCCGTCGAGCTGGACCTCGGCCGCATCGAGCGGTTCCTCGCCCTCGGCTGGGAGTCGGGCGGGCAGCCGGTCGTCGTGCTCACCAAGACGGACCTCGTGCCGGACGACGCCACGCTCGCCCACCTGGTCGAGGACGTGGAGACCGCCGCCCCCGGCGTACAGGTGCTGACGGTCAGCGCCACGACCGGCGTCGGCGTCGACATCCTCGCCGCGGTCGTCTCCGGGGGCACCTCGGTGCTGCTCGGCCAGTCCGGCGCGGGCAAGTCCACGCTGGCCAACGCGCTCGCCGGGGCCGACCTCATGGCGGTCCGGGCGATCCGTGACGTCGACGGGAAGGGCCGCCACACCACGACGACCCGCAACCTCCTGCCGCTGCCCGGCGGCGGGGTCCTCATCGACACGCCGGGGCTGCGCGGCGTCGGCCTGTGGGACGCCGAGACGGGCGTCGGGCAGGTCTTCTCCGAGATCGAGGAGCTGGCGGAGAACTGCCGGTTCCACGACTGCGCCCACGGCGCGGAGCCCGGCTGCGCGGTGCTCGCCGCCGTCGCGGACGGCGCGCTTCCCGAACGCCGTCTCGACAGCTACCGCAAGCTGATCCGCGAGAACCAGCGCATCGTCGCCAAGACGGACGTCCGGGCCCGCGCGGAGCTGCGCCGCGTGTGGCGGCTGCGGCACGCGGAGGGCCGCGCGGCCCTGGACGTGAAGCGGGGGCGCCTCCGGTAGCGGCCGCGCCGGGGCGGTGCCGTTCGGGCTCCGTCGGGGCGCGGGGAGCCGCGGCGTGGGTGCCGTGAGCGCTCGCGCCGGGGGGGCCTAGCGGGGGATGCCTGGGGCAGGTTCGGGGGGCCGCCCCGGGCCTGTCCGGTCCGCACGGCCCGGCGGGCTCGCCCGGGCCTGCCTTGGGCTGTCGGGTTCGCACAGCCTGGCGGGGTTGCCCGGGGCCTGCCTTGGGCTGTCGGGTCCGTGCAGCCTGGCGGGGTTGCCCGGGGCCCGCCTTGGGCTGTGGGGTCCGTACAGCCTGGCGGGGTCGCTCCAGGCCTGCCTTGAGCCTGTCGGGTCCGTACGGCCTGGTGGGGTTGCCCGGGGCCCCGCCTTGGCCTGTCGGGTCCGCACAGCCTGGCGGGGTCGCCCGGGGCCCACCTTGGGCCTGTCCGGTCCGCACAGCCCGGCGCGCTTCGCCAGGAGCCCGCCAGGTCCGCGCCGGGGGCGTACGGGCCCCCGGACCAGGGGCATACGACCCGGAACCGGCCCCCGGAAGTTCCGTGTCCGAATCCCGCCAGCCTGCCGCGCCGCCAGGTCCCACACTGGGAGGCGTGATCGATGAGGAGACGGGATACGAGGCCGTGCGCAGCAGGGACGCCCGCTTCGACGGCGCGTTCTTCTTCGCCGTCGAGACGACCGGCATCTACTGCCGCCCCAGCTGCCCCGCCGTCACCCCCAAACGGCGCAACGTCCGCTTCTACCCGACGGCCGCCGCCGCCCAGACCTCCGGCTTCCGCGCCTGCCGCCGCTGCCGGCCGGACGCCGCCCCGGGCTCGGCCGAGTGGAACGTCCGCGCCGACGTCGTGGGCCGCGCCATGCGCATGATCGGTGACGGCGTCGTCGACCGTGAGGGCGTGCCCGGGCTCGCCGGGCGCCTCGGCTACAGCGCCCGGCAGGTGCAGCGCCAGCTCACCGCCGAGCTGGGCGCGGGCCCCGTCGCACTGGCCCGCGCGCAGCGGGCGCACACCGCCCGCGTCCTGCTGCAGACCACGGATCTGCCCGTCACGGAGATCGCGTTCGCCGCCGGGTTCGCGAGCGTCCGGCAGTTCAACGACACCGTCAAGGCCGTGTACGCGCTCACCCCGACCGCCCTGCGGGCCGCCGCCCCGCAGCGCGGCACGGCGCGGGCCACCCCCGCCGCCGGCATCCCCCTGCGCCTCGCCCACCGCGGCCCCTACCAGGCGGCGCCGGTCTTCGACCTGCTCGCGGACCAGGCGGTCCCCGGCGTCGAGGAGGTCACCGGCGAGCGCGGCACCCGCACCTACCGGCGTACGCTCCGCCTGCCCCACGGGACGGCCGTCGTGGCCGTCGAGGAGGCCTTCTCCCGGGCCGCCGGCACGGGTGGCGCGAGCGCGGGGGCCGTACACCGCGGCGGCTGGCTCGACGCCCGCCTGCACCTCACCGACCTGCGCGACCTCACCACCGCCGTACAGCGGCTGCGCCGCCTGTTCGACCTGGACGCCGACCCGTACGCCGTGGACGACCGGTTGGCCCGCGACCCCCGCCTCGCCCCGCTCGTCGCCGCCCGGCCCGGGCTGCGCTCGCCGGGCGCGGCCGACCCGGAGGAGTTCGCGGTGCGCGCGCTCGTGGGACGGGCCGGCGCCGAGCGGCTCGTGGAGCGGTACGGCAAGACGCTGGACGCCGCGTGCGGACGCCTCACCCACGTCTTCCCCGCCCCCGCCGACCTGGCCGCCGAACCCGGCCCGCTCGGCGCGCTGGCGACGGCGCTCGCGGACGGCACGCTGCGCCTGGACGCGGGAGCCGACCGGGACGACGCCGAGGCGGCGCTGCTCGCCCTGCCCGGCATCGACGCGCGCACCGCCGCCCTCATCAGAATGCGGGCGCTGGGCGACCCCGACGTACCCCTGCCCGGCGAGCCGGAACCGTCCCTCGATGACTGGCGCCCCTGGCGCTCCTACGCCACGCACCACCTCGGAGGGCGGGATGCGGGGGATTCCACCTTTTCAGGCCGCACCAGCCGATGAACGCCCCGCCGGAGACACGATCGACGGCGCCGAGGAAGTGGTCCGGTGACGTTGGGATGCGGCTTCCGGGGATCTTGTGCTGTCCGCTCGTAACTCCTAGCATCCATGGCGTTCGAAGGTTCGGTTTCCGTTCGAAGTATCGAACACGAGCCGGACGAAGCGGTTTTCGCATGGTGTACGTGCGGGGCATGACAGCACCCGCATGATCCGTCCCCGTAAGACGCTCCCCACACGCCGAATGCCCGACTTGGAAGGGCCCCCGCATCCGACCGGCTGCTCAGGCCCGGGCCGCAGCACCAGGAAGGACCGCACCATGTCCAGTGCCGACGTCCACAGGCCAACGGCTCCCCCGACCGCAGTGAGACCACCCGCCACCGGTACGAGACTCGCCCGGGCAACCTGGGTGCTGATCCTCATGGTGGCGTTCGCCGTCCTTCCTGCCGCGGTGCATCCCACGGCGGCCAGGGCCGACAACCCGATCGTGCAGCACGTCTACACCGCCGACCCGTCCCCGCTGGTGCACAACGGACGGGTCTACCTCTACACCGGGCACGACGAGGACGGCTCCGCCAACTCCTTCGTGATGAAGGACTGGCGGGTGTGGTCCTCCGCCGACATGGTCAACTGGACCGACCACGGCACACCGCTCGGCCTGAACACCTTCAGCTGGGCGGGCGCCAACGCGTGGGCGGGCCAGGCCGTCGAACGGGGCGGCAAGTTCTACTGGTACGTGCCGGTGACGGTCCGGGCGACCGGCGCGTTCGCCATCGGCGTGGCGGTGGCGGACAGCCCCACCGGACCGTTCCGGGACGCCCTCGGCCACCCGCTGCTGGAGAACACCGAGTTCGACCCGACCGTCTTCATCGACGACGACGGTCAGGCCTACCTCTACTGGGGCAACCCCAACCTGTGGTACGTCAAGCTGAACGCCGACATGATTTCCTACTCGGGCAGCCCCACCAAGATCCCGCTCACCACCTCAGGGTTCGGCACCCGCACCGACAACCCCGACCGTCCCACGCTGTACGAAGAAGGGCCGTGGGTCTACAAGCGGAACGGTCTGTACTACCTGGTGTACGCGGCCAAGTGCTGCCAGGAATTCATCGCCTACTCCACGGCACCCGGCCCGACCGGACCCTGGACCTACCGTGGCACCGTCATGCCCGCCCAGGGCAACAGCTTCACCAACCACCCGGGCATCGTGGACTTCAAGGGCAGTTCGTACTTCTTCTACCACAACGGCGCCCTCCCGGGCGGAGGCGGTTTCACCCGCTCGGTGGCCGTGGAGAAGTTCTCCTACAACGCCGACGGCACCATTCCGACGATCAACATGACGAGCAGGGGTGCCCCGCAAGCCGGTCCACTCGATCCGTACGTCCGCCAGGAGGCCGAGACGATCGCCTGGGGTTCCGGGATCGAGACCGAATGGACCAGTGACGGCGGAATGAACGTCGGCTGGATCGAGAACGGCGACTACACCAAGGTCAAGGGAGCGGCCTTCGGGGCGGGCGCCTCCTCCTTCGCCGCACGCGTCGCCTCGGCCACCAGTGGCGGCACCCTCGAAGTGCGCCTGGACAGTCCGAGCGGGTCGATCGTGGGCCGGTGCGGTGTGCCGAACACCGGTGGCTGGCAGTCCTGGACCACGGTGACCTGCCCAGTCAGCGGCGTGACGGGAACCCATGACCTCTACCTGACGTTCAGCGGCGGCAGCGGCTACTTGTTCAATGTCAACTGGTGGCGGTTCACCCGCGCCGCGTAACCGCAACGCGTCGATGGCGGACCGGACATCCGGTGACGTACCGCCCTCTCCGAGCCGCCGCCGGGCCCGTTCCAACTCAAGGCTCCAACTCAAGCGAAACTGTAAGCAGTTCGACCCCCGTCGCCCTAACCCCAGAAGACCGCCCCCAGCCACGCACCGAAGATCAGCAGGCAGGCGAAGAGTTCGGTCAGGATGCTCGTGCCGCCCAGCCGCATCGCCGTGCGGGTGGCCGCGGCCGCCTCGCCGTGGCCGCCGAGCCGCAGCCGCTCCCCGGCGTAGATCCCGCCGACGAAGCCCGGGATGGCGCCGAGCACCGGCACCACGCAGAAGCCGAGCAGCGCGCCCGCCCCGGCGAAGACGGCCATCCGGCGCGTGGCGCCGCCCTGGCGCAGCCGGCGGGGCGGCAGTTGCCAGCGCACGGCCTGCGCGGCGAGCAGGACGACGGACGCGCCGACGAGCACGCCCCAGGCGAGGCCGTTGGGCTCCTGCAGCGCCCACCACAGGACCGCGGCCCACACCAGCCACGGCCCCGGCACCCCGGGCACCAGCACTCCGCACAGGCCGAGCAGCAGCACCACACCGACCAGCAGGAGTTCCCACGCTCCCATCTGTCCAGCGTGCCGCAGATCCGGCGAAACCGCAGGTCAGATCAGACCTGCGGGACGCGGACGCGCCGCGCGACCCACTCCCGCTCGTACGCGTGCCAGCCCAGCTGGAGCCGCGTCGTCACACCGGTCAGCTCCATCAGCCGCTTCACCCGGCGCTGCACCGTGCGCAGCCCGAGGTCGAGCTGTTTGGCGACGCTCGCGTCCGTCAGGCCCGCGAGGAGCAGCGAGAGGATCTCCAGGTCCGTGGCGTCCGGCCCCTGAGGGGCGTCCTCGCGGACCGTGTCCGCGCCCTCGCCCAGACGCAGCGGCAGCGCCTCCCGCCAGACCGCCTCGAAGAGCCCCGTCAGCGAGGCGAGCAGCCCACTGGCGTGCACGACCAGCGCGGCGGGCTCCGCGGTCCGCGAGGTCAACGGCACGATCGCCAGCGCACCGTCGGCGATCAGCAGCTTCGTCGGGACCCGGTCCACGACCCGCACCCGCTCCTCGCGGCCGAGCGCCGCCGACAGCCCGCCGAGCCCCAGCGGCGTGTCCAGGACGGCCCGCTCCACCACCACACGGTGGGCGACACCCCGGCCCCCGGCCTGCTCCCCGGCGCCGCCCCCGATGCCGCCGGCTCCGTCGGAACCGCCGCTGACCAGCGCGCACACCTCCCGGCTCGCCCCCAGCCGCACCTGAAGGAAGCGCTGCGAGACGGCGGCCGCGCCGGTGACCACCTCGAGCAGATCGTGGACGCTGGGCTCGACGGCCCGCGCGCGGTACTCCTCCGCGAGCACCTTCGCCGCCAGCTCCGCCCTGTCCAACTCCTGCCGCTGCTGCGTGAGCAGGGCGCCGAGCGCCGCACCCGGCGGCGCGGCCACCCAGCGGCCCGCCCTGCCGGAGGCCTGCGCGGCCAAACCGTGGCGCTCCAGGCGGCGCAGCGCCCGCTCCGTCTCCGGTTCGCCGAGGGCGAGTCTGCGCGCGAGGCCCGGCACATCGGCGGCGCCCACCGACACCAGCGCCCGGTACGCCGACTCGTGCGTCTCGTCCAGCCCTATCGCTGCCAGCATGCGGCGACATCCCTCCCCGAGGCTCCGTTCCGATCGCGCCGTGGCGGAAAACAGCCACGGCGCGATTCCGCCGGAGGACATCATCCCCGTACCTCCCCGCCCGGTGACAAGGGCCCGGGGAAGGGGACGGTACGCGGATTGAACTCGACGTCACTGGGCACGCGGGCCTACAGGCCGGCAGCACCCACCCCCGTCACCCAGGCCGTGGCCCGCACCCATGAGGCGCGCGCGCCACACAGACGCCGCCGGGCGGTCCCCCTGTGGGGGGTGGGACCGCCCGGCGGCCCCTCCACCGCCCCGCCGTGGCCAGGTTGGCCGGAATTTCCGGATGCACCGTTTTCGGGCGGCCTCCGCGGTGGAAAATAGGGGCATGAGCCAGCAGGGGGAGAGGCGCACCGGTCGCGACGACGACTGGTGGGGGCAGTTGTACGACGACACCACCCAGGACACGGGCCCGACGCCCGCACCGGACACCCTCGACGACAGGTTCGCCTCGGCGGCGGACACCGTGCAGGAGAGATTCCCCTCGCCACGGGGCCGCGACGACACCCGGCCGGCCTCTGACACGCCGCCCACCCCGGTCGCCCCCGAAACGCCCCGCGCCCCCGTCGCCCCCGCCCCCGACACCCCCCGCACCCCCGTCGCCCCCGCCCCCTGGGAGCCCCCCGTCGGCCCCAGCGGGCCGGTGACCTTCGGGTCCGGGTCGGGGCCGGTGGCGGGGCCCGCGCCCGGTGCGGGCGGCTCGCACGGCCCCGAGGAGCCCGCACCGCCCGGTGGGCGCGCCCGAGGCGCGGACGGGCCGGGCACTCTGCGGGATCAGGCCGAGCGCCCCGACCCCGCCGGCCCGGCGCACGTCGGCGACGGGCCCCCCACCTACGAGCCCGAGCCCACCGCCCTGCCGATGGCCGACCCCGACGACCTCGCCGGCCTCGTCGCGGACACCGTGCTCGACGGCGCGCGCCACGGCTCCGTCACCCTGCGCGCCGCCTCCGTGCGCGGCGACTCCGCCCGCTACCGCGGCGACCCCCGCCGCGACTCCCTGCTGACCGCCCGATTCGGCTCCGGCGACAGCGCCCTGGTGCTGGTCGCGATGGCCACCGGCGCCCGCGCGACCCCGGGGGCGCACCGCGCGGCCGCCGAGGCCTGCGCGTGGATCGGCCGGGCCGTCGGACGCAGCCACCAGCGGCTCGCCGAGGACATCAGGGCCGCCCGGCGCGGCGACCTGAAATCGGGCCTGCACCGCCTGACCGACCGCAGCCTCGGCAGACTCCGCGCCCGCGCCGCCGACCTCGGCCTCCAGCCGGACGAGTACGCCGCATCCCTGCGCTGCCTGCTGCTGCCGGCCGACCCCCGGTGCCGCACGCGCGTCTTCTTCGGCGTCGGCGCGGGCGGCCTGTTCCGGCTGCGCGAGGGCGAGTGGCAGGACATCGAGCCGCGTGGCGCCGAAGCCGTCGGGGACGCCGTGGTCGGCTTCGGTTCACCGCCGCCGCACACCCCCGAGGGCGACCGGCTCACCATGGACCTGGGCATCACCACACCTCCCAGCCCCTACGAACCGGCGCCCGAGCGGCCCCACGAACCGTTCCGCTTCCGGGCCTCGGTCGCCCGGCCGGGTGACACGCTCCTGCTGTGCAGCGCGGGCCTCGCCGAACCGCTGCGCGGCGAGCCCGCTCTGGCCGAACACCTCACCCGCCGCTGGGAGAAGAGCGACCCGCCGGGGCTCGCCGCCTTCCTGGCCGACGTACAGGTCAGGGTCAAGGGGTACGCCGACGACCGGACGGCCGCCGCGCTCTGGGAGGCATGACCGCCGTACCCGTGCATTCATGGAGCGAAGGGTTCCCCGATCCCGGACCAAAGGGTTCAAGGGGGGACCGAGGGGTTACAAGGGGCCCAAAGGGCTCCGAGGGGCCCACAGGTTCCAAGGGTGAAGAGGTGCGTACCGCATGGCCAAGCAGAACGTCGCCGAGCAGTTCGTCGACATCCTCGTCCGGGCGGGTGTCCAGCGCCTGTACGGCGTCGTCGGCGACAGTCTCAACCCGGTCGTGGACGCCATCCGCCGTACCAAGGAGATCGACTGGGTCCAGGTCCGGCACGAGGAGACCGCCGCCTTCGCGGCCGGCGCGGAGGCCCAGATCACCGGCCGGCTCGCCGCCTGCGCCGGCTCCTGCGGCCCGGGCAACCTCCACCTCATCAACGGCCTGTACGACGCCCACCGCTCCATGGCCCCGGTCCTCGCCCTCGCCTCGCACATCCCCTCCAGCGAGATCGGCCTCGGCTTCTTCCAGGAGACGCACCCCGACCGGCTGTTCCAGGAGTGCAGTCACTACAGCGAGCTGATCTCCAGCCCGAAGCAGATGCCCCGGCTGCTGCAGACCGCCATCCAGAACGCGGTGGGCCGCTCCGGGGTCAGCGTCGTGTCGCTGCCGGGCGACATCGCCTCCGAGCCCGCGCCGGAGAAGGCCGCCGAGACGGCCCTGGTGACCTCGCGGCCCACGGTGCGCCCCGGCGACGAGGAGATCGACAAGCTCGCCAAGATGATCGACAAGGCGCGCAAGGTCACCCTCTTCTGCGGCAGCGGCACGGCCGGCGCCCACGCCGAGGTGATGGAGTTCGCCGAGAAGATCAAGTCGCCGGTGGGCCACGCGCTGCGGGGCAAGGAGTGGATCCAGTACGACAATCCGTTCGACGTCGGCATGAGCGGCCTGCTCGGCTACGGCGCGGCCTACGAGGCCACCCATGAATGCGATCTGCTGATCCTGCTCGGCACGGACTTCCCGTACAACGCCTTCCTGCCTGACGACGTCCAGATCGCCCAGGTCGACGTGCGCCCCGAGAACCTCGGCCGCCGCTCGAAGCTGGATCTCGCGGTCTGGGGCGACGTACGCGAGACCCTGCGCTGCCTCATCCCGCGCGTCGCGGCCAAGTCGAACCGCAAGTTCCTCGACAAGATGCTGAAGAAGCACGCCGACGCCCTTGAAGGCGTCGTCAAGGCGTACACCCGCAAGGTCGACAAGCACGTCCCGATCCACCCCGAGTACGTCGCCTCCGTCCTGGACGAAGTGGCCGCCGACGACGCGGTGTTCACCGTCGACACCGGCATGTGCAACGTCTGGGCTGCCCGCTACCTCACCCCCAACGGCAGGCGCCGCATCATCGGCTCCTTCAGCCACGGCTCGATGGCCAACGCCCTGCCGCAGGCGATCGGCGCCCAGTTCGTGGACCGCAAGCGGCAGGTCGTCTCGATGTCCGGCGACGGCGGCTTCTCCATGCTGATGGGCGACTTCCTCACCCTCGTCCAGCACGATCTGCCGGTGAAGGTCGTCCTGTTCAACAACTCCTCCCTGGGCATGGTGGAGCTGGAGATGATGGTCGCGGGACTGCCGAACTACGGCACGGCGAACCACAACCCGGACTTCGCCGCCGTGGCCCGCGCCGCCGGGGCCCACGGCATCCGCGTGGAGAAGCCCAAGCAGCTCGCGGGCGCCCTCAAGGAGGCCTTCGCGCACAAGGGCCCGGCGCTCGTCGACATCGTCACCGACCCCAACGCCCTCTCCATGCCGCCCAAGATCAGCTCGGACATGGTCACCGGCTTCGCGCTCTCCGCGAGCAAGATCGTGCTGGACGGCGGGGTGGGCCGGATGCTCCAGATGGCCCGCTCGAACCTGCGGAACGTGCCGAGGCCCTGACACCGGTCCCGGCACCTCCGCCGGCCGCCCCGGTCAGGCGGGCCGCAGCCGCAGGGTGACGATCTGGAAGGGCCGCAGCGCGAGGGCCAGGCCGCTTGCGCCCGTGTCGGCCTCGTGCAGCGGCCGCTCCAGCAGGTCGGTCACCTCGGCCCGCGCCACCGGGAACGACGTGCCGAGCGTGCCCGCGGCCCGCCCGCCGCGCGACTCGTAGAGCCGAACGATCACATCGCCGCCCCGGTCGTCGGCGAGCTTCACCGACTCCACCGTGATCGCCGGGTTGTCCACGCTCACCAGCGGCGCCAGGGCGGGCGCGTCGGCCACCCGCAGCGGCAGGTTGAGCGCGAGGCCCTCCGCCACCGCGTCCCCCGTGCCCGCGCCGGGCAGCAGCGCGTACGTGAAGCGGTGCGCGCCCTGATCGGTCAGCGGGTCCGGGCTGTGCGGGGCCCGCAGCAGGGTCAGCCGTACGGTGGTGCCGAGCGTGCCGCCGTGCTCGGCGCGCGTCACGTCATGGCCGTACGTCGCGTCGTTGAGCAGCGCGACCCCGTACCCCTCCTCGGCGACCCGCAGCCAGCGGTGCGCGCAGATCTCGTAACGCGCCGCGTCCCAGGCGGTGTTGGCGTGCGTCGGCCGGTGCACATGGCCGAACTGGATCTCGGCGGCGGACCGTTCGGCGTGCACGTCCAGCGGGAAGGCCGCCTTGAGCACCTTCTCCGACTCCCGCCAGTCGACGTCCGTGACGATGTCCACGCGCCTGCTGCCCGCCGCTAGTCGGATCTCCTGCGTGATCCGCGAGCGGCCGAACGCGCGCACCACCCGCACCGCGACCCGCAGCGGCCCGTCCTCGACCAGCTCGACGGACTCGGCGTCCGTGAGATCGGTGTGCCGGTGCCGGTAGTGCCGGTCGAGGTCCCACGCGTCATAGTGCGTGGGATGGTCGGGGTGCAGCTGCAAAAGATTGCCGGGTGCCGCGAGCACCTCGCGGGCCGCGTCCAGGTCCCGTACGGAGGTCAGCAGTCCGGCGGCGTCGACGCGCACGCTCAGGTGCTCGTTGGTCAGCAGGATGGCGTCGCCGCTGGTGTGCGCGACCGCGACCGGGCCCGATACCGGTGCGGTGTCCAGGCTCCGGGTGCCGAGCGCCGGGACGTCGACCCGCACCAGCGCGCCGTCCCCGCCGTCCACGACCTCGCTACGGGGGTAGGGCGAGGCGTTCAGGACCGCGCGGCCGCCCGCGCCGAGGTGACGTACGGCCGACGCGGTGATCGCCTCCAGCTCCGCCAGCACCCGCGCGTAGGTCTCCCGCGCCTCGCGGTGCACCCAGGCGATCGACGAACCCGGCAGGATGTCGTGGAACTGGTGCAGCAGGACCGTCTTCCACAGCCGGTCCAGCGCGTCGTACGGATAGGCGTAGGAGGGCTCGCGCACCGCGGCCGCTGTGCACCACAACTCCGCCTCGCGCAGCGCGTGTTCGCTGCGGCGGTTGCCGCGCTTGGTCGCCGCCTGCGTGGTGTACGTCGCGCGGTGCAGTTCCAGGTACAGCTCGCCCGACCAGACCGGGGCCCGCGCGCCGTACTCCTCCTCGGCCGCCGTGAAGAACGCCGACGGCTTCTCGATCTCGACGCGGGGCGAACCCTCCAGGGACCTCAGGCGCCGGGCCCGCTCCATCATCTCGCGGGTGGGCCCGCCCCCGCCGTCACCCCAGCCGAACGGCACCAGCGAGCGGCTCGCCCGGCCCTTGTCGGCGAAGTTCCGCTCGGCGTGGGCGAGTTCGGCGCCGTGGAACTGCGAGTTGTAGGTGTCCACGGGCGGGAAGTGGGTGAAGACGCGGGTGCCGTCGATGCCCTCCCACCAGAAGGTGTGGTGCGGCATCTTGTTGGACTGGTTCCAGCTCAGCTTCTGCGTCAGGAACCAGCGGACGCCCGCGAGCTTCGCCAACTGCGGGAAGGCCGCGGTGTATCCGAAGGAGTCGGGCAGCCAGATCTCCTGGGTCCGAACGCCCAGCTCCTCGCGGAAGAAACGCATGCCGTGCGTGATCTGGCGCGCCAGCGCCTCGCCGCCCGGCATGTTGGCGTCCGACTCCACCCACATCGAGCCCACCGGCGCCCAGTTGCCGTCCGCCACCGCCTTCTTGATCCGCTCCCAGATGTGCGGCTGGTGCTCCTTCACCCACGCGTACTGCTGCGCCTGCGAACAGGCGAAGACCAGCTCCGGGTACTCCCGCGCCAGCGCCGTCACGTTGGCGAAGGTGCGCGAGGCCTTGCGCACCGTCTCGCGCAGGGGCCACAGCCAGGCCGAGTCGATGTGCGCGTGCCCGGCCGCCGACACGCGGTGCGCGCTCGCGTGGGCGGGCCGGGCCAGGGCGTCGGCGAGGGCCGCACGCCCCGCCGCGGCCGTGCCCGGCACGTCGTGCAGATCGAGCGCGTCGAGCATGTCCTCCAGAGCCCGCAGGATCTCGTGCCGACGCGGACGGCCGGCGTCCAGTTCGGCCATCAGCTCGGACAGGACCTCGATGTCCAGCGTCAACTGCCATACGTCCTCGTTCAGTACGGCGAGATCGGCAGACGCGAATCGGTAGATGGGGGTAGAGCCCGCGGTCAGTACGTCGCCCAGGGGTGTCGGCAGAAAGTCGTGCAGGACCGCCGGATTGGCCGCCGCTTCCAGCAGGAAATGCACCGCCTCACCGCCCTGTGCGGGAGAGGCCACCGGAATATGCCGATTGCGGGGGTGGACCCCCTTGAGCGGCACACCCGTCGCGTCGTACACCAGGCCCTCGGCCTGGAATCCCGGGCCGTCCCCGGTGAATCCGGGGTCCACGACCGCTTCGACGCGGCGCCCGCGCCATTCCCGCGGCACTCGACCCTGAAGCCGGAACCAACTCGTCGACCAGGGACTTCCCCATTCCGCGCCGGTCGCGAAGGGTGCGTACGACGCTTCCAGCGCGGCCGACACGGGCACCGTGCCCCAGTCTCCGGGCTCCCCATGAACGGGGGAGCCGGGCACGGCCGGCGCATGCCAGACGGAGAGGGTCAGCGGCACCCTGTGCGTGTACTGGGCGGGGCGGATGAACTGGCGCAGGGCCCGCTCCAGGCGGCCCTCCACCAGCAGTCTGTCGTCGTGCACCAGGGCTCCTCCGAACGCTCGGTGGCGGGGTCCACCGCTTCATTTCCCCTCCCCGCCCCGGCACACCCACGCCGTTGGTTGACGATTCGACAGGAGTGCCGTCTGTAGCGCGGGGAATGCATTCCGTGAGGTTGTTCGAGCAGGGAGGCAAGGTCATCGCTTGGTGGGCGGGGGTCATGACGAGGCAGTCACGTGGGGGCGGCCCCGGGGGATTCGGGGCCTCTTCGCCGAACGTACGCGACGAGAGGATCGAGGAGGCACCGGTCGGACCGGACCACGCCCAGCTCAGACGGAGACTGGGGAGGGCGGATCTGTCCGCGGTGCCCGAGGTCCGGGGCGCCCTGAGGGAGTTCCTGCGGCGCTGGGGCCAGCCGGCGCGGGCCGACACCGCCGAGCTGCTCACCAGCGAACTCGTCACCAACGCACTGGTGCACACCGACCATGACGCGATCGTCACCGCCACCCTGGGGCCGCGCGGACTGCGCGTCGAGGTGCGGGACTTCGTGGCGCGCCGCCCCGAGCCCCGCGTACCGGACGCCGACGACGGTACGAGCGGCAGGGGCCTGGTGCTGGTGCAGTCCCTGGCCGACGCGTGGGGCGTGCGCGCGCACGGCGTCGGCAAGGTGGTGTGGTTCGAGCTGAACGGCGGCGGCATGGTGTGACACCCTGCCGCCACCGCCCGGCCCGAGCCGGGGCTCCCGGCGCGATCAGCCGAACTGCTGCTCCAGGTCCTTCAACTTCTGCTCCAGCGAGTCGAGCCGGGGCAGGGTCTGCGTGTCGTCCTCCGCGGTGAGGTCGACGGTGACGGGAGCGGCCTGGTCAGAGTCGCTCCTGACGGCCTGGAGGGAGGGGCGGGCGCGTAGCGGCAGCTGCTCCTGCGTTGCTATGGCAGGGTCCGCGCCGACCTGCGCGGAGCCCGGGGCCGCCGGCACGGCCTGCACGTCGACCTGCCGGCCGCCACCCCGGCCGTAACCCCGGTGGCCGCGGCTGATGGCCTTGAGCCGAGCCCGCTCCAGCTTCTCCTGGTCGCGCCTGCGCAGCCGGGTCTGCTCCTTCTCCCGACGGTCCTCCCGGACCTCCTCGACGGCCTCGTCCAGTGTGCGGACGCCTTCCAGGAGCATCAGCGACCAGGCGCCGAAGGTCTCCCGGGGCGCGCGCAGCCACCGCACGATGCGGATCTGCGGCAGCGGACGCGGTACGAGGCCCTGCTCCCGCAGCGCCGCCCGGCGGGTCTGCTTGAGCGCGCGGTCGAAGAGGACCGCCGCCGAGAGCGACATGCCGGAGAAGAACTGCGGGGCACCGGCGTGGCCGAGACCCCGGGGCGCGTGGACCCAGTTGAACCAGGCCGCCGCCCCGGCGAACGTCCACACGAGCAGACGCGAGCCGAGCGCCGCGTCACCGTGGCTCGCCTCGCGCACGGCGAGCACGGAGCAGAACATGGCCGCGCCGTCCAGGCCGAACGGCACGAGGTACTCCCAGCCGCCGGAGAGGCTGAGGTTCTGCCGCCCGAAGCCGACCAGGCCGTGGAAGGAGAGTGCGGCGGCGACCGCCGCACAGCAGAACAACAGGACGTAGGAGGCGGTGCCGTAGACCGCTTCCTTGCGCCGCCGGCGCTCCTCGCTGCGTTCCCACGATTCGTCGCCCGTGCCTGCCTTCGCCGCCTTGTCGTGGCCTCGCTTGCCGCGCGCGAGCACCGCCACCGCCACCAGCATGCCCAGGAGCAGGACGGCGCCGGGGAGCAGCCAATCCAGCGATATAGCGGTCAGTCTCATCTGGGGTCCCTTGCGTCGCGGTAGGGCGTTTCGGGCGCCATAGTGACCCGATGGGGACGGCCCTCACCGGGGTTTCGGGGCAAGAGAACGCCAAGGGGGTGCCAGAGAGCACGCAGAACCCAGATTTACTCGAACTCACTTCGTACGAATGGGTGTTGAGTTCGATTAAACGGGTCCGAAAGGGTGGTTCAAGCGGAGGCGGCCGGGCCGGCGTCGGTGCTCAGCCGTGCGATGCGCTCCGCGTCGCACGTACGCGGGCAGGTGACGCAGGTGTCGTCGGGGCGCAGCGTGTAGAACATGCAGCAGCTCGCGCGGTCGCGGGTGGGCAGCTTCTCCCCGTTCGGCCCCGTCAGCTCCCGGAAGCCGGCCGTGCCGACGTACGGCTTCGTGGCGCCGGGCAGCAGCCGTTCCAACTCCGTCATCGCGCGGCCCTCCTCGCCGAGGAGGTGCGCGATGTACCACAGCCCCTCGACGACCTCGTCGGTGGCGAGGCTCCACAGGGCGCGGGAGCGGCGACGCATCCGGGGGCCGAAGCCCTCCAGGAGCGGACCCAGGTGCTCGGCGACCGACGCCCGCACCTGCGCGCGCAGCGCCTCCTCGTCCGGTACGACATGGGCGCCAGGCAGTACGGCGGCCGGGTCGTCCGGCAGGCAGGCGAAGGACTCGGTGCGCACGGCCAGGCGGCCGAGGCTCCGCTGGAAGGAGACGTCCACCACCGGGAAGCGGGGGACGCGGCGGTGCAGGAACCACGGGACGGTGAACAGCAGGGTGGCCGGCCAGGCGTAGCGGTGCAGGCCGAAGCTGGCCACCACGTCGGGGCGGGCCTGGGTGCCGTAGTCCTTCAGTACCTGCGCGTTGTCCCACGCGACGAACGCGTCCAGGTCGGCTCCGCCCTGGGCGAGCCGGGCGGCGTTCACCCAGCCGCCACCGTGCGGGGCCCGCTCCTCGGGGCCCAGCTCGGTCACGCGGAGTCCGGGGAACACCTCGGCGAGGCGGGCGTAGGAGTCCGCGACGGCGCCGAAGGCGCTCTGGGCGGGCGCGGCCAAAGTGGGCACGGACATGCGGGGACCACCGAATCGCGATCGATTGCAGGTAAGCCTTACCTTACCCAACATGATCGAGGTTTCAACCGCGGGCGTGTCCGCCTATGGTGCCTCTCGTACCTTTCACAGCACACGGAGACGGGGCGGGGCGGACGCGGGTGGACGTCGTGGGGCAGGCCGGGGGGCGGGTGCCGGAGCAGGCGGCGCGCCGGGCGGTGGGGCGCACGTCCGTACGCGGACAGATCCTCGACGCGCTGCGGGCCGCGCTCGTGGGCGGTGAGCTGGCACCCGGCGAGGTGTACTCCGCGCCGGTGCTCGGCGAACGCTTCGGCGTCTCCGCGACGCCGGTGCGCGAGGCGATGCAGCAGCTGGCGGCCGAAGGGGCCGTCGAGGTCGTCCCCAACCGGGGCTTCCGGGTGCTGGAGCGAGGGGCCCGCGAGCGGGCGGAGCTGGCCGAGGTGCGGGCGCTGATCGAGGTGCCGGTCGTGCTGCGGCTGGCCCGGACGGTGCCGGCGGAACGGTGGGGCGAGCTGGTGCCGCTGGCCGAGGCGACCGTCGCGGCGGCCGCCGAGGGCGACGTCGCGCGCTACGCCGAGGCCGATCGGGCCTTTCACGGCGCGATGCTGTCCCTGTCGGGCAACCGGCAGCTGGTCCTTGTCGCGGACGGCCTTCACCGGCGGGCGCAGTGGCCGGTGGCCGGTGGCCGGTCCTTGGGCCGGCGGGCCGAGTTGGTGGCGGACGCGGCGGAGCACATGGCTTTGCTGGAGGCGTTGGTGGCGGGGGAGCTGGGGGTGGTTCCGGGGTTGGTGGCGGAGCACTTCGCGGGGTCTGGCTCGGGGGCCTAGCGGTTTCCTTGCCGGTCCGTCTCTGAGGCCGTGCCGCGGTTGCCCCCTCGCCGGGGGGTCTCCCACCCACCCGCCCGTTGCTCGGGGTCGGGTTGCGGGGGCCGCGCTGGCCCTTCGGCCGCTGGTTCCGTACTGCGGTGTGCCCCCTCGCCGGGGGTCTCCCACCCACCCACCCGTTGCCCTGCGTCGGGCTGCTGGGGTGGCTGCGTTTGCCCCTCTGCTTCCGGTTCCGTGCCGGCGTGTGCCCCTCCGCAGGGGCGTTTCCCACCCACCCGCCCGTTGCCCTGCGTCGGGCTGCTGGGGTGGCTGTGCTTGCCCCTCTGCTCCCGGTTCCGTGCCGGGGTGTGCCCCTGCCCGGGGCGTCTCCAACCCGGTAGCCGGACCCCGAGCAACGGGTGGGTGGGTGGGAGACGCCCGTTGGGCCGTAGTGAGTGGGCGTACCCGGCCGTTTGTCCGTGGCGGGCCGCCGGGGGGCGTATTGCCTCGGGGAGAGGTGCCGGGGGGCAGGTGGGTGGGCGCGCCGTCGCTTCCCGGGGGTACCTCGCGGTGGGGTGCCGGGTGACGGGTGGGTGGGTGGGAGACCCCCCGGGCCCCCCGGGCTCAGGGCGTCGGGGGTGGAGAGGTCAGGTGGGGGGAGAGCCAGGTGGGGACTCCCCCCAGGAGGTGGAAGAGGCGTTTGGCCTCCGCCCGTAACCGCGAGGCCTCCGGCTCCGGCTCCGCGTCCGCCAGCGCCGCCAACGCGGGAGCGGTGCCGACCAGGTACCCCAGTTCCTCCCGCAACCGCAGCGACTCCGCGAAACCCTGCCGCGCCTGCGCCAACTCCCCGTCCCGCAGGGCGAGTCCGGCCAAGTGCCGCCAGGTGAAGGAGAGCAGGAGCGGGTCGGCGCGCGCGGTGGCCCCCGCGTGCGCCCGCTGGTAGGCCGCCCTCGCGGCCTGCGGCGAGTCGGCGATGTGCTCGGCGATCAGGCCCCGCCGGTAGTCGAGGAGCGGCCGCCCCGCCGCGTCCGGGGCGAGCAGCGCCGCCGCCCTGCCGAGCGCCGTACGCGCCTCGTCGGCCCGGTCCCGTACGCCCAACACCGTGGCCGCGTACGCGAGATGGCCCCGCTCGCAGGCCGCGCCCCCGCGGTCGTCGTCGTCCTCGGCCAGCGCCTCCGCGGTCCGCAGGGCGTCCTCGGCCTCGGCCCAGCCGTCCCCCGTGAACAGGCAGCGCTCGACGAGGAGCGCCGCCCGCTGGAGCGCCGGCGCCGCCCCGGCCCGCGAGGCCAGCAGCGCGGCCGCGTCGGTCCAGCAGCCGCGCGAGCGCAGCCGCCATACCGCGGTCTGGAGTGGATCGTCCCCTGCAATCGTTCCGGTACCAGACATGGCGGTATGCGCCACGTTGCCCTCCCCGAGCACACCATTGAGCTGTTGAGTCGTGGGCGAATCTCAGCATGGATGGCGGCGTCCGGCCAAGGGGCCGGGTGAAAGAATTCACAAAGGGGGAGGCGGGCGAGGGACCGGCCGCTCGTCGGCCCGCGGGCGGCCGGTCACCCTTTTCTCAGCTCATCCGCAGCGCGAGGAAGAAATCGAGCTTGTCCTCAAGCCGCGACAGGTCACGGCTCGTCAACTGCTCGATCCGGCCCACCCGGTAGCGCAACGTGTTGACGTGCAGGTGCAGCCGCGCGGCGCAGCGCGTCCACGAGCCGTCGCAGTCGAGGAAGGCCTCCAGGGTGGGGATCAGCTCCGCCCGGTGCCGCTGGTCGTACTCCCGCAGCGGGTCCAGGAGCCGCGCGGTGAACGCCCGGCGCACGTCGTCCGGCACGAAGGGCAGCAGCAGGACGTGGGAGGCCAGCTCCTGGTGACCGGCCGCGCAGACCCGGCCGGGGCGGGCGGCGGCGACGCGGCGGGCGTGCCGCGCCTCCTCCAGGGCGCCGCGCAGTCCCTCCGCCGAGTGCACGGACGCGCTGACGCCGAGCGTCAGGCGGCCGTCGCCGTCCAGGCCCGCCGACAGCGGGGCGCGGACCGACTCCAGGAGGGCGTCGGCGAGCAGGCCCGCCTCCGTGCCGTCGTGCTCCGTCGAGACCGCCGGCAGCGGCACCAGGGCGATGGCCTCGTCCCCGGTGTGCGCGACCGCGATCCGGTCGAACGGCTCCGGCGCCGAGGAGGACGCGCCGCCCCTGTTCGCGTCGGTCCGGGAACCGGGGGCGGGGTCGACGAGGATCTCCTCCAGGAGCGACTGGGCGACCCGGCCGCCGTCGATGTCCCCGCCCTCCCACTCCACGCGGGCCACCACGACCTGCCAGTGCGGGGCCGTGCCGAGTCCCGGCAGCAGTACGGGCGCCGCGACCCGCAGGCGCGCGGCGATCTCCGCGGGGGCCGCGCCGGTCTGCACCAGTTCCAGGACCTCCTGGGCGAGGCGGCGGCGCACCGTGCGGGCGGCGTCGCGCCGGTCCCGCTCCACGGCGATCAGCTGCGTGACGCCCTGGAGCAGGTCAAGCCGCTCCTCGGGCCAGTCGCCGGCGTCGGCCTCCACGGCGAGCACCCAGTCGGACAGCACCGTCTCGCGCACGTCGCGCGCCACGCCGCCGGCTCCCCGGCCGCTGGCCCGCACGGGGAACAGGGAGTACGTCACCCCGTCGACGGACACGCGGTGCGGCCCGCGCCGCCCGGTGCGCGTGGCGGCCAGGTGCTCCCCCGCCAGGCGCGCGCACACGGCCGGCGGCAGCGCCGTGCCGCCCGTGCTCGACCCGGCGATGGCGCGCCCCGCGGGGGAGAGCACCCAGGCGCGCAGGTCCAGGTCGGTGCCGAGCAGGTCGAGGACGACGTCGGGGCCGCCGCCGGCCGGGCCCGACGTCATCAGGCGCCGGTGCCGGTCCACGACGGCCGCCAGGTCACCGGCGCGCTCGCCGGAGACCTGCCGTACGACGTGTTCGGTGATCGTCGCGAAGGCCACGGACTCGTTGACCGCGAAGAGCGGCAGCCGGTGGCGGGCGCAGGCCTCGACGAGGTCGGCGGGGATGTCGCCCAGCTCGGCCTCGCCGGCGGCCAGCGCGGCCACCCCGGCGCCCGCGAGGACGCGGACGAAGGGCTCGGTGTCCGCGGCGTCGCGGCGCCAGGCGAGGCCGGTGAGGACCAGCTCGCCGCCCGCCAGGTAGCGGCTGGGGTCCCGCAGGTCCGTGGTCATCACACCGCGCACGGTGCGGTCCAGCTCGTCCTCGCCGCCGAGCAGCCGCAGGCCCAGCGCGTCGGTGTCAAGGAGTGCGCGCAGCCGCATGGTGTCGTCGCCGCCGATCTGTCTCGAATGTGGTGTACAAGCAAGTGGGCTCCGGTGAGGCCGGGGCGCTGTGGCGCCGGGCGTCAGCGGTTTTCCGGGGGAACCCGAGAGGCTTCTGGGGCCCGTTCTTCATACGAATCTACAAGACGCGCGGGTTGGCCAGCCAACTCCTTCATGGTTTCGGTGACTGACCCGACCGGAGGAGCGGGCGGTGTACTGGCTCCACTCCGGTTAACAGCAGATGAACAAGCAGTCGAGGGGGCGAAGGGCCCGAGTGGCCGATACGGAATGCCTCCCTCGCAGTGCACCACCCCCGACCGAAGAAGAGACCTCATGGACTTCCTTCGCCCCGCCAGTGGGGAGGAGGCGCTCGCCGCCGAGGCAGCGCACCTGACCTCTGTGCCGACCGCGGGGGGCACGGACATGCTGGTCGAGACCGCCTCCGACCACCGTCGCCCCGAGTTCCCGCCGGCCTTCGGCCGCCTCGCCGACCCGCGCGAGCGGGACCACCTCGTCCCCACGATCCTCGACACGCCGGCCATCCCGGTCGACGTGCTCGAACTCGCCGACCCGCACGCCCCCTACGGGCCGCGCGGCGCCGGCGAGGCCCCGACCCTGTCGTCCACCCCGGCGGCCCGCGCGGCCGTCCGGGACGCGACGGGTCGTGAGCCGACCGGAACACCGGTCCGCCCGGAGCACCTCACGGGCACGGTGTAGCTCGCCCCCGGCACCGGACCGCGACGGACCCGTTCACTCGGGTCGGCAGAGGTCCGGTACCACGTTTCGTTCGTCTCGGGCCGTCCCCCGGGTCGTGCAGCCAACGCATCATCCCAAATCCCGCAAACATGCGGGTGCCCCTGTGAACCTTGGGAGTTAGGCACCATGACCCAGTCATCAGTGGAGCCCAAGACCACCGCGGAGGACGCGGGCAACGGCTCTCGCGTCCCGGCCGGCCGGTCTTGGCTCGATCGGTATTTCCACATATCCCGGAGAGGATCCACGGTCGCGCGCGAAGTGCGCGGCGGCGTCACCACCTTCATGGCGATGGCGTACATCCTGCTGCTGAACCCCGTGATCCTGTCCGGCAAGGACGCGGCGGGGGACACCATGGCCACCAAGGCCGTGATCACCGCCACCGCCTTCGCGGCGGCCCTCACCACCCTCCTCATGGGCTTCGTCGGCAAGGTGCCGCTGGCCCTCGCCGCCGGGCTCTCCGTGTCCGGCGTGATCTCCTCGCAGGTCGCCCCCGAGATGACCTGGCCGCAGGCCATGGGCATGTGCGTGATGTACGGCGTGGTGATCATGCTCCTGGTGGTCACCGGGCTCCGCGAGATGATCATGAACGCGATCCCGCTCGCCCTCAAGCACGGCATCACCATGGGCATCGGCCTGTTCATCGCGATCATCGGCCTGGTCAAGGGCGGTTTCGTCCACCCGGGCAAGGCGACCCCGCTCTCCCTCGGCCCGGCCGGCGAACTCTCGGGCTGGCCCGTCCTGCTCTTCGCGGGCACCCTCCTGCTCATCTTCATGCTCCAGGCGCGCAACATCCCCGGCGCGATCCTGATCGGCATCATCACCGGCACCGTCGTCGCCGTCATCCTCAACGCCGCCGACGTCATCGCCCCCGACCAGTGGGCGAACGGAACCCCCGAACTGCACGGCGGCGCGATCTCCACCCCCGACTTCTCCCTCTTCGGCGAGGTCGAGTTCGGCGGCTGGGGCCAGGTCGGCGCGATGACGGTCGGCATGATCGTCTTCACGCTGGTGCTCGCCGGCTTCTTCGACGCGATGGCCACCATCATCGGCGTCGGCACCGAGGCCAACCTCGCCGACGAGAAGGGCCGCATGCCCGGCCTGTCCAAGGCGCTGTTCATCGACGGCGCCGGCGGTGCCATCGGCGGCGTGGCGGGCGGCTCCGGCCAGACCGTCTTCGTCGAGTCCGCGACCGGCGTCGGCGAGGGCGCCCGCACCGGCCTCGCCTCCGTCGTCACCGGACTGTTCTTCGCGGCCTGTCTCTTCTTCACCCCGCTGACCGCGATCGTGCCCCAGGAGGTGGCCTCCGCCGCGCTCGTCGTCATCGGAGCGATGATGATGATGAACGCGCGGCACGTCGACTGGGCCGACCGCGCGACCGCCATCCCGGTCTTCCTGACCGTCGTCCTGATGCCCTTCACGTACACCATCACCACCGGTGTCGCGGCGGGCGTCATCGCCTGGGTGGCCATCAAGATCGCCCAGGGGAAGGCGCGCGAGATCGGCGCCTTCATGTGGGGTCTGACGGTGATCTTCCTGGTGTACTTCGCCCTCAACCCCATCGAAGGGTGGCTGGGCGTCCACTGACGCCGACGCCTCCCCGCACCCCCGAGGAGGCCGACATGCTGGACATCGCCGACGAGCTGCACCGGTGGGTCGAGCAGGGGCGTGACTTCGCCGTCGCCACCGTGGTGGCGGTCGACGGGAGCGCGCCCCGCCGGACCGGCGCCGCCCTCGCGGTCGACGCGGCCGGCACGGTCATCGGCTCGGTCTCCGGCGGCTGCGTGGAGGGCGCCGTCTACGAGCTGTGCGTCCAGGCGCTCCAGGACGGCGAAAGCGTCCTCGAACGCTTCGGCCACAGCGACCAGGACGCCTTCGCCGCCGGTCTGACCTGCGGCGGCGTCATCGACATCCTCATCACCCCGGTCCGCGCGCACTCCGCGTGCCGGCCGGTCATCGCGGCGGCCCTGGCCGCCTTCTCCTCGGGGGAGGCGGCGGCGGTCGCCCGCGTCGTGTCCGGGCCCGCCGAACTGATGGGCCGCGCCCTGCTCGTACGTCCTTCGAGCGCGTCGCCGGACGCGTACGAGGGCGGGCTCGGCGGATCGGCGCGGCTGGACCGCGCGGTGGCGGGGCAGGCCCGCGCCCTGCTCGACGCCGGACGCACCGGGACCGTCGAGATCGGCGCGGACGGATCGCGGTGCGGCCGGCCGGTGACGGTCCTCGTGGAGTCCGGCGTACCGCCACCCCGCATGATCGTGTTCGGCGCGATCGACTTCGCCGCCGCGCTGACACGGGTCGGCGCCTTCCTCGGCCACCACGTCACCCTGTGCGACGCACGGCCCGTCTTCGCGACGCCCGAGCGCTTCCCGGACGCCGACGAGATCGTGGTCGACTGGCCGCACCGCTACCTGGAGAAGACCGACGTCGACAGCCGCACCGTGCTGTGCGTGCTCACCCACGACCCCAAGTTCGACGTGCCGCTGCTGCGCCTCGCGCTGCGGCTGCCCGTCGCCTACGTCGGCGCGATGGGCTCCCGCCGCACCCACGAGGACCGCGCCGCCCGCCTGCGCGCCACCGGCGTCACCGAGCCGGAACTGGCTAGGCTGCGCTCGCCCATCGGCCTCGACCTCGGCGCCCGTACGCCCGAGGAGACCGCCCTGTCCATCGCCGCGGAGATCGTCGCCCACCGGCGGGGCGGCGGCGGGGCCCCGCTCACCGGGGCGCACACCCCCATCCACCACGAGCAGGAGGAGACGCGCCGAAGCCCCGGCTAACCGGCCTCGCCGGGGTCCGTGAGCCGGTCGACCACCCGGCCGAACATCCGCCGGGCCGTCGCGGCGAGCACCCCGTCGAACAGCGCGGGCAGCCACCGTACGGCCAGCTCCTCGCGCCACAGCACGGTGGAGCCGGTGGGCGTGGCGCGCACCTCGAACTCCGCCCAGCCCGTCACGAACGTCCCCCGCTTCGCCAGCCGGCACCGGCCCGGCGAGGTGCCCCGGGGCGGACGCCACTCGACCACCTCCATCGGATCGTCGAAGCCGACGGGGCCGAGCGCGCTGCGGGCCACGAAGACGGTGCCCACGCCGGTGGGCGGGGGCGTGCGCACCGTCACGCGGGTGAGCGGGACGACCTCGCCGTGCCGCTCCCACGAGGTCAGGCGGTGCCAGGCATCGGCGGGAGACAGCGGCGTACGTCGGGCGAACTGGAAGAGGGCCACGCCGTCGAGCCTAGAGCCACCCGCCCCCCACCTCAGCGGTCCGCGCCGGTTCGGCGGGCGGTGTACGCCACGAGGAACAGCGCCGCCCCGCAGAGCGCGACGAGGAGCCAGCCGGGGTGGGACGCCCGGGCGAGCTGTCCGGGGCCCTGCCCGGTGACGAGGCCCCCGGCCACCGCGACGCCGATCGCCGCGCCGAGCTGGCGGGCCGTGGAGGTGATGGCGCCCGCGACACCGGCGCGCTCGCGCGGCAGACCGCTCACCGCCGTGTTGGTGATCGGCGCGTTGGCGAACCCCACACCGACGCCGATGAGCAGGTAGGCGCCGAGCAGAAGGGGGTACGGCGTGTGGGCGCCGAGGCCGGTGAGCGGCGCCGCGCCCGCGGTCAGGGCCGTGGCGGCGATCACGAGCGGGCGGCGGGCTCCCCGGCGGGCGACCATGGCTCCGGCCACGGGCGCGCACACGGTGGCCGCCAGCGCCATGGGGAGGGTGGCGGTGCCTGCCAGGAGCGCGGAGAGCCCCCGGGTGTGCTGCAAGTAGTAGGTGTTCAGCAGCAAGGTGACGTTCAGCGCGGTGAAGACGGCCACGGCGCCGAGGACGGCCGCGCCGAAGGCGGGCGCGCGGAACAGCGCGAGGTCCATCAGCGGTGCGCGGCGCCGGCGTTCGACGGCCACGAAGGCGAGGGCCGCCACGGTGACGACCAGGTAGCCGGCCCCGGCCGACGGGGAGGCCCAGCCCAGGTGCGGGCCCTCTATGAGGAGCGCGACGGTGAGGCCGACGACGAGCATGAGCAGGATCTGACCGGGCAGGTCGAGCACGCGGTGCCGCGGGGCCCGCGACTCGGGGACGAACACCTTGCTCAGGACGAGCGCGGCGGCGATCACCGGGACGTTGATCCAGAACAGGGACTGCCAGCCGAAGGCCGTGAGGAGGGCGCCGCCGGTGACCGGCCCGGCGGCCATGCTCAGGCCGAAGACCGACGCCCACACGCCGATGGCACGGGCGCGTTCCCGCGCGTCCGTCATGGTGTTGACCACGATGGCCAGGGCCACGGGGCTCAGCATCGAGGCCCCGACGCCCTGGACGGCGCGGGCCGCGATCAGGACACCGGCGGACGGGGCGAGCGCGCACGCCAGGGAGGCCGCGCCGAAGACGGTCAGGCCGAGCCGGAACACCCGGCGCCGTCCGAAGCGGTCGGCCAACGCCCCGGAGGTGATCAGCAGGCCGGCCAGGACGACGGTGTAGGCGTCGACGATCCACTCCAGGTGGCGGGTGCCCGCTCCCAGACCCGCGCCGATCGCGGGCAGTCCCACGTTGACGATGGTCGTGTCCAGGCCGACAAGGAACATGCTCAGGGCGCAGATCGCCAGCACGGCGCGGCGCCGGCGGACCCCGAGAACGGGGGCGGCCCCGGCGTCGACAGGGGGTGTGGTCAGGGTCATGTGCGGCACCTTCGGTCGAGGGCGGTCGGTGCCCCCACACTCCGCCGGACGCCCCCCGATCCCCGACGCTTTTTGCGGAGGCCGCAAAATGGGGGCGATGGACGACATCCCCGCCATCCTCGACGGCATCGGGCCGCGGCTACGCGCCCTGCGCCGCGACCGGGGTCTCACCCTGGAGTCCCTGGCCGGGACCACCGGGATCTCGGTCAGCACGCTGTCCCGGCTGGAGTCCGGCATCCGCCGGCCCACGCTCGATCTCCTGATCCCGCTGGCCCGGGCCCACCGGGTCGCCATCGACCAGCTCATCGCGGCTCCCGCCACCGGCGATCCGCGGGTGCACCTGACCCCCCGACGCCGCAAGGGCGGCGGGGTGATCGTGCCGCTGACGGAGTACCCCGGCCGCCTCCAGGTGTTCAAGCAGATCCTGGCCCCGCGCGAACCGAGGCTGGTCACCCACGGCGGCTACGAGTGGCTGTACGTCCTGTCCGGCCGGCTCCGCCTGATCATCGGCGAGCGGGACCTGGAACTCGGCCCCGGCGAGGTCGCCGAGTTCGACACGACCGAACCCCACTGGTTCGGACCCGCCGGGGACGCCGCGGTGGAGGTCCTGCACCTGTTCGGGCCGCAGGGGCAACAGGCCAGAGCCCGCACGTAGGAGCGGGAGAGGCTCTACCGGTAGATCTTGCCCGGCTCCGCCTTGCCCGGCGCGAGCAGCTGGGAGACCGTCACGAAGACGTAGCCCCGCTTCTTCAGCTCCGCTATGACGCCGGGTACGGCGGGCACCGTGCCCCGGTAGATGTCGTGCAGCAGGATGATGCCGTCCCGCTTGGTCTGGTCGATGACCCGCTTGCGTATCAGCGCGGAGTCATCGGTCGTGTAGTCCTTGGCCGTGACGGTCCACAGGACCTGCGCGAGGCCCAGCTCCTCGGAGAGCTCGGTGATGTCGTCGTTGGTGCGGCCCTGCGGCGGGCGCATCAGCGTCGGCTTCTTGCCTATGAGCCTCTCGATGGCCTTGTTGGGGCGCTCCAGCTCGCGGCGCGCCTCGGCCGGCCCGATCTTCGTGAGGATCTTGTGCGACCAGGTGTGGCTGGCGACCTCGTGGCCCTCCGCGTCCATCCGCTTCACCAGCTCGGGGTACTTCTCGATGTGGTTCTTGCCGAGCGTGAAGAAGGTGGCGGGGACCTTCTCGTCCTTGAGGATCTTCAGCAGCCGCGGGGTGTTCTCGCTGGGGCCCGCGTCGAAGGTCAGCGCCACGCACTTGGCCCTGCGGCAGTCGACCGCGCCGAACGCGCCCTGGTCCGCCTTCTTGGCGGCGGCGCCCTCCTTGCGTACGGCGCTCGGCGCGGTGGTGTCGAGCTTGGTGCATCCGCTCACCGCGAGGACGAGGGCCGCTCCCGCCGCGAGGGCGACGGCGATGCGGGGCAACCTTTTCGGCGCGCGGGCCATCTTCATGGCGGCGGGGGGTGCGGCGACCGCGCGCGTGTCCTGGGTGGACGGGGTCGCGGGGGCGTTCTCGACGGGCGTGTTCTCGACGGGCATGCGATGACTATACAGAGTGTGTATACGTGACATGTATACAGGGTGTTCATAGTGGCGGCCAGGACGGTGTGGGCCGACAAGATCCCGCCCCCGGTTGCGGGCGTGCGGGGTCCCGATGCGCGTATTCCATAAGCCGCCGCGGCGCCGTCCCGTTTTCCTTTCGGGTGAATCGCGAGTGAATCGGCAGGCGTAACGTTCCGCTAATTTTCCGGCCGGGCGGGTACAACACTCATATGGAATCCATGGAGTGGGAACTTGCCATTTCGCACACAGCCGACCTCTTCATGTGGATCGCCGGTGTCGTCGTGGTCGCGGTCCTTCTCGGCGCCTTTTTCTGGGGGCAGCGCGTCCGCGGGCGCGAGTCCAGGCCCCCGAGCCCGGAAGAGCAGCCGAAGCGGCCATATGGGGGTCCCGTCAGGGAAGAGCGGGAGTACCGGGAGCCGGACGAGGTGTCCGAGGACGGCCACCGGCTCAACCCGCACGAGCTGAAAGGCGGGTACGGCCAGTCGAGCACGCACCGCTGTGCCTCGCAGGACCCCAAGGACCACCGGAAAGGCGACGGCGGCAGCTTCGGCAGCGGCGGCCTGGGCAGCTGAACGCCGTAATTCCGGGCCCCTTCACCCTCCGCGCGCAAACGTGACAGGCCGCATTCGGCCGCACCACACGAATGGAGTGACATGACTACTGCCAGAGACATCATGACCGCGGGCGCGGAGTGCGTCGGCGCCGACGAAAGCGTCCTGCAGGCCGCCCGCAAGATGACCGAACTCGACGTGGGCGCCCTGCCGATCTGCGGCACGGACAACAGGCTCAAGGGCATGCTCACCGACCGCGACATCGTCGTCAAAGTCCTCGGCAAGGGCAAGGACCCCGAGCGGACCACGGCGGGCGAGCTGGCCCAGGGCGAAGCCGTCACCATCGGCGCGGACGACGACGCCGGGGAGATCATGCGCACGATGACCGCGCACAAGGTCCGCAGGCTGCCCGTCATCGACGGCCACGACCTCGTCGGCGTCGTCGCCCAGGCGGACGTCGCCCGCAGCCTCCCCGACCCCCAGGTGGGCGACCTGCTCGAAGCGCTCTCCACCGACTGACCGGCTCCTTCGACGCGGGCCACGCCCCGCCCGCCGGCACGCCGGACGCGCTGGACGCGGCCCCCCGGGACCTGGCGAGGACACTTCCGCCGGGTCCCGCACTCGTGCGCCCGCGCCCTTGGCCTCCTCACCGCGCGTACTCACCCGTCTGCCGTACACCGCCGGGCCGTCCCCGCCCATCTGACAGAGGCTGTTCGAAGACTGGACGGGGCCCGCCGCCGTACGGCGGCACCGCGTACGAAGGCACCGCGTATGGAGGAGATCCGCATGACCACAGCGCCGGCACGGACCTGGGAGCACGCCGTCGTCACCGGCGGCGGCGGCTTCGTCGGATCGCATCTGTGCACCGCCCTGCTGGCCGCGGGCACGGCGGTGACCTGCGTCGACGACTTCAGCACCGGGCGCCCGGAGAACGTGTCCCCGCTGCTCGACCACCCCGGCTTCACGCTGATACGCGCGAACGTCGCCGAGGGGCTGGACGTCGACCGGCCGCCCGACCTCGTGTTGCACTTCGCGTCCCCCGCCTCCCCGGCCGACTATCTGCGGCTGCCCCTGCACACCCTGGAGACGGGCAGCCTCGGCACCCGCAACGCGCTGCGGCTCGCCCACCGCCACGGCGCCCGCTTCCTGCTCGCCTCCACCTCCGAGGTCTACGGCGACCCGCAGCAGAACCCGCAGGACGAGCGGTACTGGGGCCATGTGAACCCGGTGGGCCCGCGCAGCGTCTACGACGAGGCGAAACGCTTCGGCGAGGCCCTGACCACGGCTCACGCAGACGCGGAGGGCACCGACACGGCCATCGTGCGGCTGTTCAACACCTACGGCCCCCGCATGCGCGGCCACGACGGCCGGGCCGTGCCGACCTTCGTCCGCCAGGCACTGGACGGCGAATCCCTGACCGTCACCGGTGACGGCCACCAGACCCGCTCGCTGTGCTACGTCGACGACACCGTGCGCGGCATCCTCGCCGCCGCCGCCCACGGCATGCGCGGCCCGGTCAACATCGGCAACCCCGGCGAGATCACCATGCTCGACCTGGCCCGCCTGATCATCGACCTCACCGGATCCGACGCGCAGATCCGCTTCATCGACCGGCCCACGGACGACCCCGCCGTGCGCTGCCCGGACATCACGCTGGCACGCGACAAGCTCGGCTGGGAACCGCGCGTGGACGCCGAGGAAGGCCTGCGGCGCACGATCGACTGGTTCCGCGCCACGGCCCGCCCCTGACCCGGACCGGCGAGAGCCCAACGCCGGGCACCCACCGGAGCACAGCTCCGGACCCAGCGCCCCGGCCCCGTGCCCCGTACCGCCGACAGAACCTCGGATCCCTCATGCGCATCCTCGGAATCAACGCACTCTTCCATGACCCCGCCGCCGCCCTCGTGATCGACGGCAGGACCGTCGCCGCCGCGGAGGAGGAGCGGTTCTCGCGGCGCAAGCACGGCAAACGCCCCGTGCCGTTCTCCGCCTGGGAACTGCCCGAGCAGGCCGCCGCCTGGTGCCTGCGCAGGGCCGGCCTGCGGCCCCAGGACCTCGACGCCGTCGCCTACTCCTACGACCCCGCGCTCGCCCGGCCCGCGGCCGACATGGGGCTCGACGACCCCTGGGACCACCTGCGGCAGACCTACGCCCGTGAGGCGCCCGGCTTCCTCAAGGCCGCGCTGCCCGGCCTCGACCCGGGCATCGTCCGCTTCGTGCCGCACCACATGGCGCACGCCGCGTCGAGCGCCTTCGCCGCGCCCGGCGCCGAGGACTCCTCCGTCCTGGTCCTGGACGGCCGCGGCGAGCGCGCCTCGCACCTCGCCGCCCGGCGCGTGCGCGACACGCTGGAACCGCTGTACGCCCAGGACCTGCCGCACTCCCTCGGCCTGGTCTACGAGGAGCTGACCGGGCACCTCGGATTCCTCCGCTCCTGCGACGAGTTCAAGGTGATGGCCCTCGCCTCCCACGGCACCCCGCGCATGCTGCCCGAACTGCGCCGCCACGTGCACCCGACCGGCGACGGCGGGTTCCGCGCCACCGCCGTGCCCTGGCACGAGCTGTGCGCCCCGCGCCACGCCGACGAACCCTGGACCCAGGACCACGCCGACGTCGCGGCCAGCGCCCAGGCCGTCCTGGAGGAGACGCTGCTCGACCTCGCGCGCTGGCTGCACGGCAAGACGCACCACAGCGTCCTCACCCTCGCCGGCGGGGTCGCCCTGAACTGCGTCGCCAACTCCCGAATAGCCCGCGAGGGCCCCTTCTCCCGCGTCTGGGTGCAGCCCGCGGCCGGTGACGCGGGCACCGCCCTCGGCGGCGCGCTCCTGCTGTCCGCCGGACAGGGCGACGAGATCGCCCCCATGACCGGCGCCGACCTGGGCCGCGACTGGTCCGACGCCGAACTCGGCGCCTGGCTCAAGACCGCCGCCGTGGCCTTCGAACGCCCGCCGGACATCGCCGCCACCGTCGCGCGGGCACTGGCGGAGAACCGGATCGTCGCCTGGTTCCAGGGCCGCTCCGAGTACGGGCCGCGGGCCCTCGGCCACCGCTCGCTGCTGGCCCACCCCGGCCACGCCGGCAACCTCGAACGGCTCAACGACGTCAAGGGCCGCGAACAGTTCCGGCCCGTCGCCCCCATGGTGCTCGCCGACCGCGCCCGCGAGATCTTCGACGGGCCGCTGCCCAGCCCGTACATGCTCTTCGTGCACGACGTGGCCGAGCCCTGGCGGGAGCGGATCCCGGCCGTCGTCCACGTCGACGGGACAGCCCGCATCCAGACCGTGGACCCGGCGCGCGAACCCCTCGTGGCCCGCATGCTCGGCGAGTTCGAGAAGCTCACCGGCCTGCCCGTCGTGGTCAACACCAGCCTCAACACGGCCGGCCGCCCCATGGTGGACGACCCCCGCGACGCCCTGGAGTGCTTCGGCTCCTCGCCCGTCGACCTCCTCGCCATCGGCCCCTACGCCATCCGGCGCCGCGACCTCTTCGACGCCCCGGCACCCGAGGGAGGGGAGAGCCGATGACCGGGCACGCGACGGACACCGGTGACGTCGTCGCCACCGAGGGCGCGTACGCCGTGGTGATCCCGACGCTCGGCAGGCCCAGCCTCGGCGCCACCCTGCGCGCCCTGGCCGGAGCCGAGGGGCCCGGGCCGCTGCGCGTGGTCCTCGTCGACGACCGCCCGGGCGCCGACGGCACGACCCCGCTGCCCGTCCGGATACCGGCGGCCCTGCGCCCCGTCACCCTCGTCGTCGACGGCGGGGCCCGCGGCCCCGCCGCCGCGCGCAACACCGGCTGGCGCGCCGCCGGCCGCGCGCCGTGGATCGTCTTCCTCGACGACGACGTGGTGCCCGGCCCCACCTGGTGCGACGACCTCGCCCTCGACCTGGCCGCCACCACCCCCGAGGAAGGCGCGGTCACCGCCCGCATCGACGTCCCGCTCCCCGCCGACCGCAGGCCGACGGACTGGGAACGCAACACCGCCGGACTGGCCACCGCCCGCTGGATCACCGCTGACATGGCCTACCGCCGGGCGGCACTGGAATCCGTCGGCGGCTTCGACGAGCGCTTCCGCCGTGCCTTCCGGGAGGACGCGGACCTCGCCCTGCGGGTCCTCGCCGCCGGCTGGTCGATCGCCGAGGGCACCCGCGCCACGACCCATCCGGTGCGCCCGGCCGGCCGCTGGACCTCCGTGCGCCTCCAGGCCGGCAACGCCGACGACGTCCTCATGACGCGGCTGCACGGCCGCTACTGGTGGACCAGGGCGGCCGCACCACGGGGGCGGCTGCCCGGCCACCTCGCGGTCACCGCGGCGGCCGCCGGGGCCCTGGCCTGCGCCGCGCTGCGCAGACCGGCGGCCGCCGGCGCCTGCGCGGCGGCCTGGCTGGCCGGCACCGCCGAATTCGCCCTGGCGCGGATCCTGCCGGGCCCCCGCACCCGGGACGAGATCCTCACCATGGCGCTGACCAGCGCGTTCATCCCGCCCGCCGCCGTCTGGCACTGGCTGCGCGGCCAGGCCGCGCACCGGAACGCCGCGCCCCTCGACCCGCGTACGGGCACCACCGGCGGCCCCTCACGCGCGCCCGCCCGGCCCACCGACGAAGAGCGGGTCCGGCGATGAACCGGCGCCTCGTGGCACCCCCGCCCCCGACCGCCCCCGCCCGGCGCGACGACGGCCGCGGCCCCTGGCTCGTCGACGGCCCGCCCGCCCGGGGCCCGGCCCGACGCGGCGCCGCCCGCGCCCTGCCCGCGCTGGTCCTCTTCGACCGCGACGGCACCCTCGTCGAGGACGTGCCCTACAACGGCGACCCCGCGCGCGTACGGCTCATGCCGACCGCGCGGGACGCCGTCGCCGCCGTACGGGCCGCGGGCATCCCCCTCGGCGTCGTCAGCAACCAGTCGGGCGTCGCCCGCGGTCTGCTGACCCGCGACCAGGTCGAGGCGGTGCGGCGGCGCGTGGACGAACTCCTCGGCCCGCTGCACGTGTGGGCGATCTGCCCGCACGGCCCCGGCGACGGCTGCGGCTGCCGCAAACCGGCGCCCGGCCTCGTCCTCGCCGCCTGCGGGCGCCTCGGCGTCCCCGCCGCCCGCGCCGCCGTCATCGGTGACATCGGGGCCGACATGGGCGCCGCCCGCGCCGCCGGGGCCCGCGGCATCCTCGTGCCCACCCCGGTGACGCGCGCCGAGGAGATCGAGGCCGCCCCCGCCGTGGCCCCCGACCTGCTCACCGCCGTACGCCTGCTGCTGAGCCCCGACCCCGAGGGCGGCCACCGCCCCATGGAGGTGGAGGAGCGATGACCGGTTTCCGAACCCTGCCGCGCACACTCGTCGTACGTCTGGACAGCGCGGGCGACGTCCTGCTCGCCGGCCCCGCCGTGCGCGCCGTCGCGGCCGGCTCGTCGTACACCGCGCTGCTGTGCGGACCCCAGGGCGTCGAGGCGGGCAGGCTGCTGCCCGACGTGGACGACGTGCTGGTGTACGACGCCCCGTGGGTGGGGCTCGAAGCGGCGCCCGTGTCGCACACGGCCACGCGGCAGCTCCTCAACGAGGTGACGCAGGGCCGCTTCGACCGGGCCCTCGTGCTGGTCTCCTACCACCAGAGCCCGCTGCCCGCCGCGCTGCTGCTGAAGCTGGCCGGCGTCGGCTGGACCGCCGCCGACAGCGAGGACTACCCCGGCTCCCTGCTCGACCTGCGCCACCAGCGGCTGCCCCACCGCCACGAGGCGCGGGCCGCCCTCGACCTCGCCGAGGCCTGCGGCTTCGCCCTGCCGCCCGGCGACGACGGCGCCCTGCGCGTGGAGGCGACGCCGGACACCACCCCCCTCACCGGCGGCGAACCCTACGTCGTGCTCCACCCCGGCGCCGCCGTGCCCGCCCGCGCCTGGAGCCCCGAACGCGCCGAGCGCGCCGCGGCGGTCCTCAGCGCCGCAGGCCACCGCGTCGTGGTCACCGGCGGCCCCGACGAACGCGAACTGACCGCCAGGGTCGCCGGGCGGCACGCCCTCGACCTCGGCGGAGCCACCGATCTGCGGCGCCTGGCGGGCGTCCTGGCCAGGGCCAGGGCGGTGGTGTCCGGCAACACCGGGCCCATGCACCTCGCCGCCGCCGTCGGCACCCCCGTGGTCTGCCTCTTCGCGCCGGTCGTGCCGGCCGAGCGCTGGCGCCCGTACGGCGTCCCCCACGTCGTGCTCGGCGACCAGCACGCCGCGTGCGCGGACAGCCGGGCCCGGCAGTGCCCGGTGCCGGGCCACCCCTGCCTCGACCGGGTCGACGACGGCGAGGTGCTCGCCGCGGTGGCGTCCTTCGCCGAGGGCGCGGCCGACCGGACACGCCGCGCGCGGGCGGCGCCCGCCCGGGTCACCGCACCGGACGGCACGCCCGAAACGGAACGAGGAGCAAGCGTATGAACATCCTGCTGTGGCACGTGCACGGCTCCTGGACGACCGCGTTCGTCCAGGGCCCCCACACCTACCTCGTTCCCGTGACACCGGACCGCGGCCCCGACGGGCTCGGCCGGGCCCGGACCTTCTCCTGGCCCGCCTCCGTACGGGAAGTGACGCCCGAGGAGCTGCGGGAGGCGGAGGTGGACCTCGTCGTCCTCCAGCGCCCGCACGAACAGGAGCTGGCCGAACGCTGGCTCGGCGGCCGGCGCCCCGGACGGGACGTACCCGCCGTCTACCTGGAGCACAACGCGCCGGACGGCGACGTCCCCGACACCCGGCACCCCTGCGCGGACCGCGATGACCTGACGCTGGTCCACGTCACGCACTTCAACCGGCTGTTCTGGGACTGCGGCAACACCCGCACCGAGGTCATCGAACACGGCATCGTCGACCCCGGCCACCAGTACACCGGGCGCCTCGCCAGAGCCGCCGTCGTCGTCAACGACCCGGTGCGCCGCGGCCGGTACACCGGCACGGACCTGCTCCCCGCCCTCAGCGAGGCGGCCCCGCTCGACGTCTTCGGCATGCGCACCGAAGGGCTCGCCGCGCATCTCGGCCTCCCAGAGGACCGGTGCCGTGCCGCCGACCTGCCGCAGAGCGAACTGCACGGCGCGCTGGCGCAGCGCCGCCTGTACCTGCACCCCGTGCGCTGGACCTCCCTCGGCCTGTCCCTGCTCGAAGCCATGCAGCTGGGCATGCCCGTCGTGGCGCTCGCCACCACCGAGGCGATCGAGGCGGTGCCGCCCGGCGCGGGCGTCCTGTCCACCCGCCCCGAGGTCCTGGCCCGGGCCGCGCGGCGCTACCTGGAGGACCCGCGGGCCGCGGCCGAGGACGGCGCCCGCGCGCGCCAGGCCGCTCTCGAACGGTACGGACTGAAGCGCTTCCTGGCCGACTGGGAGCGCGTGATGACGGAGGCGTGCTCATGACCTCGTCCCTCGGCCCCTTCGACCCCGCCGCCTTCGGCGCGGCGCCCAGCGGCCCCGACAAGCTGTCCGTCGCCCTCGTCTCCGAACACGCCAGCCCGCTCGCCACCCTGGGCGGCGTGGACGCCGGCGGCCAGAACGTGCACGTCGCCGCGCTCGCGGGCGCCCTCGCAGACCGCGGCCACCACGTCACCGTCTACACCCGGCGCGACGACCGCGAACTGCCCGAGACGGTGCCCCTGCGCGAGGGCGTGCACGTGCACCACGTACCCGCCGGGCCGCCCGAGCAGATCCCCAAGGACGAACTGCTGCCCCACATGGGCGACTTCGGCCGCTATCTGGCCCGCACCTGGCGCCACCGGCCGCCCGACCTGGTGCACTCGCACTTCTGGATGTCCGGGCTCGCCTCCCTGTGGGCGACCCGCGAGCTGGGCCTGCCGCTGCTGCACACGTACCACGCGCTCGGCACCGTCAAGCGGCGCCACCAGCAGCTCGCCGACCCCAGCCCGCCGAGGCGGATCGCCCTGGAGACCGAGGTGGGCTCCGGCTGCGACCGGATCATCGCCACCTGCCGCGACGAGGTCGTGGAACTGGGCAGGATGGGCGTCCCCGCCGCCAAGACCACCGTCGTGCCCTGCGGTGTCGACACCGAGCTGTTCGCCCCGCGCGGCCCGGTCGCCGAACGCGGCACCGAACGGCACCAACTGCTCCAGCTCGGCCGCCTCGTGCCGCGCAAGGGCGCGGCCGTGTCCATCGCCGCGCTCGCCCGACTGCCCGAGACGGAGCTGGTCGTCGTCGGCGGTCCCCCCGCCGACCGCCTCGACGAGGACCCCGAGGTCCGGCGGCTGCGCGCACTCGCCCGGGAGGCGGGCGTCGCCGACCGGGTCCGCTTCACCGGCGGTGTGCCGAGCGCGGATGTGCCGGCGCTGCTGCGCGCGGCCGACATCGTGGTGTGCCCGGCGGACTACGAGCCGTTCGGCATCGTCCCCCTGGAGGCCATGGCGTGCGGCAGGCCCGTCGTCGCCAGCGCCGTCGGCGGCCAGCTCGACACGGTCGCCGACCCGGCCACCGGCCGCCTGGTGCCGCCCCGCGACCCCGAGGCCCTCGCCCGCGCCGTCGCCGACCTCCTCGCCGACCCCGCCGCCCGGGAGGCCTGCGGCGAGGCGGGACGCCGCCGCACCCTGCGCCGGTTCGGCTGGGACCGGGTCGCCGCGGCCACCGAGGCGGCGTACTGCGAGGTCCTGGACCCCCAGCCCGTCACGACCGGCGCCGGCGTGGTGTGAGCCCCGCCCCGACCCACCGCGGAGCACCGACATCCGAAGGAGGCAGGGCCCGCCGCCCCTCGGCGCGGCGCGCCCGAGCAGCATGAACGAAACCCCCGCACTCGACGCCGCGCATCTGCACTGCCGGTCGCTGGAGCAGGCGCTTCGGCGGTTGCGCCGGGACAGCCTCGGCCGGCTCACGGAGTGGGGCGGGCGGCTCGCCGCCGCGCTGCCCTCCGGAAACCGGCTCCTCGCCGCCGGCAACGGCGGCAGCGCCGCCCAGGCGCAGCACCTGACCGCCGAACTGGTGGGCCGCTACCGGCACGAGCGGCCGGCGTACTCGGCGATCTCCCTGCACGCGGAGACCTCCAGCATGACCGCCATCGGCAACGACTACGGCTTCGACCACGTGTACGCCCGCCAGGTCACCGCCCACGGCAGGCCCGGCGACATCCTCCTCCTGCTGTCCACCTCCGGCCGCAGCGCCAACCTGATCACCGCGGCGGTCGCGGGCCGCGCCGCGGGCCTGCGCGTCTGGTCCCTCACCGGGCCGGGCCCCAACCCGCTCGGCGAGGCCGCCGACGAGCCGCTGTACATCGACGGCGACACCACGGCCACCGTCCAGGAGGCCCACCTGGTCGCCGTCCACCTGCTCTGCGAGGCCTTCGACGCGGCCCTCGCCGCACCACCCGTCGCCGCCGCCGTCGGCCGGGCCGCGCCCGCCGCGGTCCCCGTCCACGGGAGCACGCCGTGAGCGGGCCGAAGCCGCTCGTCGTCGTCGGGGACGTGCTGCTCGACGAGGACATCGAAGGAGTCGCCACCCGGCTCGCCCCCGACGCGCCCGCCCCGGTCGTCGACGTCACCGTCGACCGGCGCCACCCCGGCGGCGCCGGCCTCGCCGCGGCGCTCGCGGCCCGCGGCGGCCGCGAAGTGATCCTCGTGACCGCGCTCGGCGACGACCCCGCGAGCGAAGCCGTCCGCCGCGAACTGACGGGCCGCGTACGGCTGGTGGAGCTGCCGCTGAACGGCACCCTGCCGGTCAAGACCCGCGTCCTGGCCGCCGGCCGCCCCCTCGTGCGCATCGACCGGGGCGGCGGCACACCGGGCGAACCCGACGCGGCGGTGCGCGACGCGCTGGCCCAGGCCCACGCCGTCCTCGTCGCCGACTACGGACGGCACACCGCCAGCGCCGTACGCGACCACCTCGCGGCCGTCACCCCGCGCACCCCGCTCGTGTGGGACCCGCACCCCAAGGGCGACACCCCCGTGCCGGGCGCCCGGCTGGTCACCCCGAACGCGGCCGAGACCCGCGCCCTGTGCCCCGACGGCGGCGAGAGCCTGCGCGCGTATGCGGAACGGGGCACCGAACTCGCCGACCGCTGGCGGGTGAGCGGCGTCGCCGTGACCCTCGGCGAGCGCGGTGTCCTGCTGACCAGGCCCGGCTCCGGCACGCCGATGCTCGTCCCCCCGCCGTTCCGCGCGGGCGGTGACCCCTGCGGCGCGGGGGACTGCTTCGCCGCCACCACGGCCGCGGCGCTCGCGGACGGCGCGCTCCCCGAGGAGGCCCTCCAGCGGGCGGTGGCCGAAGCCGCCGCGTTCGTCTCGGCGGGCGGCGCCACCAACCCCGGCCTGTGGCGCGTCACGCCCGCCGCCGGCGCCGAGGAGACACCGGCCACCGACGCGTTCGAGCTCGCCGAGCGGGTCCGCGCGCGCGGCGGCACGGTGGTCGCGACCGGTGGCTGCTTCGACCTGCTGCACGCCGGGCACGTCGGCCTCCTCGACAGCGCCCGGGCCATCGGCGACTGCCTGATCGTGTGCCTCAACTCCGACGCGTCACTGGCCCGCCGCAAGGGCCCCGGCCGCCCCCTCAACCAGGAGGCGGACCGCGTCCGCGTCCTGCGGGCGCTCGCCAGCGTCGACGCCGTCGCCGTCTTCGAGGAGGACACCCCGCAGGAACTCCTGAACAGGCTGCGGCCCGACGTCTGGGTCAAGGGCGGCGACTACTCCGTCCAGGACCTGCCCGAGGCGCGGGCGCTGCGGGCCTGGGGCGGGCAGGCCGTCGTCCTGCCCTACCTCGACGGCCGCTCCACCACGCTGCTGACCCGGCGGGCCGCGGCCGCCGGGACACCGACGTGAGCGGGCCGCCGGACGGCACCCCGCACCGGCCGCGCGCGCTGGTGCTGCGGGCGCTCGGGCTCGGCGACCTGCTGACCGCCGTACCCGCGCTGCGCGCCCTGCGGCGGTGGCTGCCGGACCACGAGATCGTGCTGGCCGCGCCCGAACGCCTGGCCCCCGCCGCGGCCGCGACCGGCCTGGTGGACCGGTTGCTGCCCGCCTCGGCGCCCGGCCGCCGGGTGCCCGCCGTGCTCCCCTGGACGGGGCCGCCGCCCGACCTCGCCGTGGACCTGCACGGCAACGGCCCGCCGAGCCATCTCCTGCTCCAACGGCTGCGACCCCGGCGGCTCCTGGCGTACGCGCATCCCGGGACCCCCGACATCGAGGGTCCCGCCTGGCGCGACGCCGAGCACGAACGGGAGCGGTGGTGCCGGCTCCTGACCTGGTACGGCGTCCACGCCGATCCGGACGACCTGCGCATCCCCGGGCCGGCGACGCCCTCCCCGGCGCCCGGCGCGGTCGTCGTGCACCCCGGCGCCGACGCCGGGGCCCGCCGGTGGCCGCCGGAGCGGTTCGCGGCCGTGGCGCGGCGGCTGCGGGGGGAGGGCCACGAGGTCGTCGTGACCGCGGGGGCGGGGGAGGAGGTCACCGCGCGGCGGGTGGCCGAGGAGGCGGGCCTCGCCCCGGGGGCCGTGCTGGGCGGCGCGGAGGACGTGCCCTTCGACCGGCTCACGGCGCTCGTGGCCCACGCGCGGTGCGTCATCGTCGGGGACACGGGCCTCGCCCATCTGGCGACGGCGCTGGGTACGCCCTCGGTGGTGCTGTTCGGGCCCGTCGCCCCCCGGCTCTGGGGGCCGCCGCCCGGTCCCCGGCATCGCGCGCTGTGGCACCCCGACGGTGACGGGGCCGCCCGCCCGGGCGACGCGCATGGGCTCCGCCCGGATGAGCGGTTGCTGCGGATCACTCCGGAGGAGGTGCTGCGGGCGGTACGGGCCCTGCCGACGGGCTCACCGCGGGAAGCGGTGCCTGCGCGTTGGCGGTAGGGCCCCTTCGCGGGGCCTGGCGTGCGTCACCTTCTTGCGCCCCGTCGTGGGCGCCCCTTGCGGGGTGCTTTTGCGTGCCGGCGCATGGGCGCGCCCCGTCAGGGGCGCGAGGAACTGCGCGCGCAACCAGAAGCCGGGTCGCACTCGCGGGCGAGACGTCCGGGGGCAGACGAGGGGTTGGTCGCTGCGGGTTGTCGTGGGGCTGGTCGCGCAGTTCCCCGCGCCCCTTGGGGGGTGGCAGTGCGCCCTGTCAGGGGCGTGCGGAAGTGTGCGCGCCCCTTGGGGCATCGAGGTGCGCCCCGTCAGGGGCGCGGGGAACTGCGCGCGCAACCAGAAGCCGGGTCGCACTCGCGGGCGAGACGTCCGGGGGCAGACGCGGGGTTGGTCGCTGCGGGTCGTCGTCGGCTGGTCGCGCAGTTCCCCGCGCCCCTTGGGGGGTGGCAGTGCGCCCCGTCAGGGGCGCGGGGAACTGCGCGCGCAACCAGAAGCCGGGCCGCATGTGAGGGCGAGACGGGCGGGGGCGTAAGGCGGCGTTACGCTGCCGCGCGCAGTGTCGGGCGGGCTGCGGGGTCGTCGCTGCGGAGGAGTACCGGCACGGGCACCGGGACGTTTTCGCGTTCGCGGAGGAGGAAGCCCGCGCCGATGGAACCGGCGATGATCAGGCCCCCGGAGACCAGCGCGCCCCGCGGGCCCGCCAGTTCCATGAGGAGGCCGAGCGCGGGCGGGCCCGCGAGGCCCCAGGCCGTGCTGACGCTGCCCCACACGCCGAGCACCCGGCCCCGCAGCCGCGCCGGCGGGTCGGTCTGGAGGATCGTCGTGCCCGCGGTGTCGGAGACGGTCTCCACGACCGCCATGGGCAGCACCAGGACGAGCAGCACCGCGAAGGAGGGCGACAGGCCCGCCACCACCTGGAGCAGCGCGCCCGCCGCGGCCAGCAGGCCCACCAGCCGCACCGACGGCCGGCGCAGCCGGGCCCCGAGGACGGCGCCGACGATGCCCCCGACGGCGAGGACGGTCGAGACCGTGCCGAACGACCCGGCGCCCCCGGCGAGCGGCCCGGTGACGAGCACGGCCAGGGTCAGCGTGTAGTTGCGCCCGAAGACGGCGCTGACGCCGGTGATGCCCGCTAGGGCCACCAGCCGGGGCCGCCGCAGGAAGAAGACGAGACCTTGACGCACGGTCATGTCCTGCCCGTCGGACTCGGACTCGGAGGACTCGGACTCGGGCCCGGGCCCGGGGTCTTCGTGCCCGGGGTCGCGCGGCGCGTACGCGGGACGCAGGAAAGGGATGACGGAGGCGACGAAGAGGAAGGACACGCCGTTGGCGGCGTAGGCGGCCGCCGTGCCGAGGAAGGCGACCGTGACACCGCCGAGCGCGGCACCGGCGAGGCGGCCCGCGCTGTGCACGAGCGAGCCCACACCGATGGCGGAGGGCACGTCCCGCGGCGGCACGAGGTCGTTGCCGAGCAGGGCGCACGCGGGACCGTCGACCGTGGCGACGACGCCGGTGAGGCCGGCCAGGACCAGCAGCACGGTCAGGTCGAGCCGCCCGCACGCCACGAGGACGGCCGTCGTGAAGGCGATGGCGCCGAGCAGGGTCTGGCTGACGGCGGCGGTCACCTTGCGGGGCCAGCGGTCGACGGCGGCGCCGCCCGCCACGCTCATGAGCAGCGCGGGCGCGGCCTGCACGGACATGGACAGGCCGGTGGCGGCGGCGGACCCGGTGATCTGCAGGACCAGCAGGTTCTGCACGGTCAGCTGCATCCACGTACCGGCGTTGGACACGAAGTTGGCGAGGGACCACCAGCGCATGCTGCGGTACTTCAGGGACCGCCACGGGGACCGTGAGCCGTCGGCGGGCGGGACGGGGGCGGGCGCGGCGGAGGCAGGAGAGGCGAGGGAGGAAGGCACAGGTATTCGGGACTCGGGACTCGGAGGCGGCCCGAAGGGCTCGGGCGGGGCGGCGGACCGGCGGGAGCTGCGGGGCACCGGCAGCACTGCGCGGTCACTCCACCGGATCTGGGGGGGCGCCGTGTCGCCGGAAGGGCGTCTCCTGGGCCGCGCCGAGCGGGCGGACGTTCCGGAGTACGGCGTCGACCATGGTGGCAGACGGCTCTAGGACGGTCCGGCGCAGCACCACCGGACGCCCCGTCGAACGTCATCAAGTCCCCGGCGACCAGGGCCCGTTCGCGCTTCTGGTGTGCTTGCTCACACGGCCCCCGGCAGGGGCCGGCGCACCGGCGTCGGTGACGGGGGCCACAGCGGCAGGCGGCACGCGGGCGGCCGCCCCGAGGTGCCGGAGCGTGCGCGCCGCGTCACAGTGGGAGGCGGAGCGGCCGCCGAGCGCGGGCCGCGGCAACCGGTACGAGGAAAGGCACGGGCATGGGCGGCGCGGCGCAGGTCGACCTCCACGGCAAGCAGGCGCTGGTGACCGGCGCGGCGCGCGGTCTGGGCGCCTCGATCGCGCGGAAGCTGGCGGGGGCGGGGGCGAGGGTGCTCGCCGCCGACGTCCGCAAGGACCTCGCCCAGCAGCTCTGCGAGGAGCTGGTCCGCGAGGGCGGCGACGCCCGCTTCGTGGAGCTGGACGTACGGGACGCCGCCGCGGTCGCCGCCGTCTTCCGGGACCTGGAGGCGGCGGGGGAGGCGGTCGACATCCTGGTCAACAACGCCGCCGTGGACGTCTCCAAGCCGATCGAGCACCTCACCGCCTCCGAGGTGACCCGGGTGGTCGAGACCAACCTCCTCGGCCCGATGTACCTGTGCCTGGAGACCTACCGGCGCATGGTCGCCCGCGGCGGCGGCCACATCGTGAACATCCTGTCCACCGCCGCCAACCGCACCTGGACCGAGGCCGGCCCGTACGCCGCGGGCAAATCGGGCCTGCGGGCGTTCACCCACACGCTGTTCAAGGAGGCCCAGCGCGACTGCGTGGGGATCGGCGTCACGGGGATCATCGCAGGCGGCATGGAGACCCCGTTCATCATGGAGCGCTTCCCGGACACCGACGTGTCCATGCTGCAGAGCCCGGACATCGTGGCCGACACGCTGCTGTACGCGCTGTCGGTCCCCGCGGGCAGCGCCGTCTCCGAGCTGGTCGTCGTGCCGCGCAGGGAGCCGTCCTGGCCGTGAGGCACCGGGCCCCCGCACGTCTCACCGGCGGAAGGAAGGTCGTCCCATGACGCCGACGATGTTCTCCATGACACCGGCGGCCCCGCCCCCGTGGGAGAGGGCGCTGGTGACCGCGGGCGCCGGATTCCTCGGCTCGCACCTGTGCGAGCGCCTGCTCGGCGCGGGCGTCGAGGTCACGTGCGTGGACGGCGTACCGGCGGAAGCGGCCCTCGGCGTCGCGCACCTGGCCGCCGCCCCCCGCTTCCGCTACGTGCGCCAGGACATCGAGCGGCCCGACTGCCGTGCGGCCCTCGCCGGGCCGTACGACCTCGTCCTGCACCTGGCCTGCCCCGCCGCGTCCGCCGCCCGCGCCGCGCACCCGCCCGCGACACCCGACGGACACAGCCCCGGCACCCGCAACGCCCTGGCCGTCGCCGCCCGGGACGGCGCGCGGTTCCTGCTCGTCTCCACCTGCGAGGCGGGCGCCCACCGCGCGCACGACGCGGCACGGCGTTCCTCGGAGACGCTGACCACCGCGTTCGTCACCGCCAAGGACGCCGACGCGGGAATCGTGCGGCTCTTTCCCGCGTACGGCCCCCGCATGGAGCCCGAGGACGGCCCCTTGATCCCCACCCTCATCCGGCAGGCGCTGAGCGGCACATCAGTGACCGTCCCCGGCGACGGCGACCGAAGGCCCTCCCTGTGCTACGTGGACGACACGGTCGACGGGGTGCTCCTGGTGGCCGCGAGCCGCTCGGTGCGGCCGGTCGACATCGGCGCCGAGCCCACGGAGACCGTCGCCGGGATCGCCCGCCGGGTGATCGCCCTGACCGGTTCGCACGCCCGCCTGGAGTTCACCGGCACACGCACCGACGAGCCGGGACCGCCCCTGCCCGCGACCGGCTTCGCCCACGAGATCTTCGGCTGGACGCCGAGGGTCCTGCTGGACGACGGGCTCAAACGCACCGTCGCCGACTTCCTCGACCGCCCTGCGCGCAGCAGGCCCCCCACCCCGCCGAACGCCGGGGGAGGTGGACACCTTGCGTGCTCCTGGTGACCGGGGGAGGGCCGCGTGAAGGCGCTCGTCGTCTGCCTGGACGGCATGTCGGGCGTGCTGCTTGCCGGGCCCGCCGTCCGCGCCGTCGCCACCCGGGCCCACCGCGTGACGCTGCTGTGCGGTCCGCGCGGCGAGGCCGCCGCCCGGCTGCTGCCCGACGTCGACGACGTCCTGGTGTGGGAGGCGCCGTGGGTGGGACCCCGGCCGCCCACGGTGGACGAGGCGGACGTCGAGGGTTTCCTGCGGCGGCTGCGGGACACGGCGTACGACGTCGCGCTCGTCTGCACCCCGTACGGACACAGCCCGCTGCCCGCCGCGCTCCTGCTGCGCATGGCGTACGTACGTCATATCGGCGCCGACAGCGCCGACGACTCCGGCACCCTCATCGACGTACCCCACCGGCGGCTGCCCGGCAGGCACGACGCCGAGGCCGCGCTCGACGCGGCCGCCGCCCTCGGCTTCCCGCCCCGCGCCGGGGACGACGGGCGGCTGCGCGTCCTGCCCACCCCCGACACGGCCGGCCTCACCGGCAACGGCCCCTACGTCGTCCTGCACCCCGGCGCGGGCACCCCCGCGCGCACCTGGGACGCCGGCCGCGCGGCCGAGGCGGTCGCCCTGCTCGCCGACGCGGGCCACCGTGTCGTCGTCACCGGCGGACCCGGCGAGGCCGACCTGACGCGCCGGGTGAGCGGCGACGCGGCCGTGGACCTCGGCGGGCGCACCGACCTGCGGACCCTGGCCGGTGTGCTGCGCGCCGCCGACGTCGTCGTCGCGGGCAACACCGGACCGGCCCACCTCGCCGCCGCCACCGGCACCCCGGTCGTCTCCCCGTTCGCCCCGGTCGTCCCGGCGGAGCGCCGGGGCCCCTACGGGGTGGACGCCGTGCTCCTCGGGGACCACGACAGCCCGTGCGCGGGCACCCGCGCCCGCCACTGCCCGGTGCCCGGCCACCCCTGCCTGGGCGAGGTCACCGCCCAGGACGTGCTGCGCGGCGTGCAGAAACTGCTCAAGAGCAGCGGCTGACCCGCCCGGGCCCGCGGCTACCGGCTGCCGCGGGCGGCCGTCTCCGCCGGGGCCGGGTGGCTGCCCGACAGGTGGTACACGTTGAACGCCTTGCGGATGACGGGCTGGGCGACGTTGCGCACCGGCACGCCGCCGCTGGTCATGCCGTGCTCGGTGCCGGCGTGCGCGTGGCCGTGGACGGCGAGGTCGGCGCCCGCCGCGTCCATCGCCTCCGCCAGCAGATAGCTGCCGAGGAACGGATAGATCTCCAGCGGCTCCCCGGCGAGGGTGTCCGGCACGGGCGCGAAGTGGGTGAGCGCCACCCGCGTGTCGCAGCCCTGCGCGGCCAGCTCCTCCAGCGAGGTCCGCAGGCCCTCCGCGCAGCGGCGGGTGTAGCGGATGAACTCCTTCATCAGCGGCTCGCCGAACTCGCTCCCACTGCGCCCGACGAAACCACCGCCGAACCCCTTGGTGCCCGCGACCCCGATCTTGGCCCCGTCGACCTCGACGACCGTGCCCTGCCCTTCGAGCACCTGGACGCCGGCCTCGCGCAGGACGGCGGTGACCTCCTCGGGCCGCTCGTCGTGGTGGTCGTGGTTGCCGAGCACGGCCACGACCGGCACCGGCAGCCCGGACACCTCGTCGGCGACGACCTCGGCCTCCGCCACGGTGCCGTGGCGGGTGAGGTCCCCGGCGAGCAGCAGCAGGTCGGCGCACTCGTGCAGGGTCTCGAAGGCGGGGCGGAGCAGGCCCTTGCTGTCCAGGCCCATGTGGATGTCGCCCACGGCGGCGATGCGGATCATGCCAGTTCCTCCGGGTGGTCGGGGGCGGCGGCACCGGCCACCACGACGTCGAAGTGGACCGTCTGCCCGGCCAGTTCCTCGTGCACGGTGCGCAGCAGCTCCTCACGGCAGTGCGCGGAGGGCACCGTCCCGACGACGGCCACGGACGAGCCGCGGGACTCGACGCGGATGCCCAGTTCGCCCAGCTCCTCGGCGGCCAGCCGCTCCTTGAGATGGGCGATGCGATATTCGACGTTGGCGTGGTCGTTCATCGGTCTGCTCCTCGCGGTGCGATGACTTCCAGGCGTTCCAGCAGGAAGAGGAAGGCCGCCGGCATCGGCGCGTGCCCGTACTCCTCGCGCACCGCCTCCCAGTCGACCCGCTCGCGCAGCTGCCGGGCGATCGGCAGCACGGCGCCGAAGTCGCAGTGGTGCGCGGAGAAGGCGGCGAGCAGCGACCGCATCAGGTCGGTCGGCGCCAGCACCGGCATCTGCACCGAGTCCACCGGCAGCGGGGTGGCGCGGCGCAGCAGCTCCGTGGTGACCGGCTGCGCGGCCAGCTCGAAGATGAGGTCGATGTCCTGGCCGAGGCACTTGGCCTTCAGCAGCCAGTCCTCGGGCGGCGCGAACACCGGCAGCCCGGCCTCCTCCAGCGTGGCCGCGACTGCCGGGGCGTCCTCGGGCCGGATGCAGAAGTCGGCGTCGTGCTGGAGGTTGCCGGTGCCGCCGTGGGCGTACACGGCGACGCTGCCGGCGAGGGCGAAGTCGTGGTCGTTCCGCTTGAGGATGGCCCCGACCTGCTTGGTCGCCTCCAGGATGGCCTGGTTGAGGTCGGGCGGAAGCTCCTCCGCGGGCACCTCGTGATGTGCGGACCCCCCGGCCCAGCCCGTCGGGGGCAGTTCCGTGAGCGGCTTTCGCGCCTCGGGAGTGGTGTCTTCTGCGTTCGGCGTCACCTGCTGCTCCGTTTCCGGGACGCCGGCCGCCGCACTGCGTGTGCCGGCCGGCGGTCTCCGACGATCCCTGCTCCAGGCAGCTCCGGTACCCGGACCGCCGGGTTCGACACGGGCCAGTTGCTGTACTCGGATTTCCCTTATACCGCAGGGCGCGGGGCGTCACCTCTTCGCGCGGCACCGCTCAGGGGCGCCGCCACTCGTCGCCGCGCAGGTGCGAGCCCGCCTGGGGGCCCATCCGCACCATGCCGCCGTCCGCCACCCAGGACGCGCCGGTCACGTACGAGGCGTCGGGTCCGGCGAGGAAGGCGATGACGGCGGCGATCTCCCGGGCGTCGCCGGGCCGGCCGAGGGGGATGCCGGGGCGGCGCTCGTCGTGTACGTCGGTGTCCTCCTGCCCGGTCATGGGGGTGGCGATCTCGCCGGGCGCGACGGCGTTCACGGTGATGCCGTGCTCCGCGAGTTCCAGGGCCATCACCTGGGTGAGCAGGCCGAGCCCGCCCTTGGCGGCGCAGTAGGGGGCCGCGCCCACGCGCGGCTGGTGCTCGTGCACCGAGGTGACGTTGACGATGCGGCCGCCCCCGCCCTGCGCGATCATGCGGCGCGCGGCGCGCTGGCCGCACAGGAACGGGCCGACGAGGTCGACGTCGATGACCTCGCGGACCGTCTCCAGGCTCAGGTCGAGATAGGGGGTCGCGGTGCCGGTGCCCGCGTTGTTGACCAGGACGTCGATGCGGCCGAGCCGCTCGGCGAGGTCGTCGACGGCGTCCGCCGCCTCGGGCAGCCGGGTCAGGTCCATGTGGGCGAGGGCGGCCCGCCGCCCGTGGCCGCTCACCTCCTCGGCCGTCCGCTCGGCGCCTTCCCGGTCGCTGTGCCAGGTGATGCCCACGTCCAGGCCGGCCTCGGCGAGCCGGACGGCCGTGGCCCGGCCGATGCCGGAGTCGGCGCCGGTGACGACGGCCACCCCGGTGGCGGAAGCGGTGGGGACGGTCATGGGGTCCTCCAAGTCGTGGCTCGGTTCACTCGCAGGCCTGTTCGCCGCCCCGGGCGGGTACCCGGTGAGAAGCGCGCACAGACCATAAGTCGCATAACTTGATAAACCGGAGCAAGAGGAACTCTCACGGCACCACGCACGCACGGCAACAAGGGACGAACGGGTCGAAGGAGTCGACGAACGTGACGGACGTATCGAGCAAGGGCCCCGCCTCGGGCGACGATCGGGAGACGCTCACCAACCGGCAGGGCCATCCGGTCCACGACAACCAGAACCAGCGCACCGTCGGCGCCCGCGGCCCGGCGACGCTGGAGAACTACCAGTTCCTGGAGAAGATCAGCCACTTCGACCGCGAGCGCATCCCCGAGCGTGTCGTGCACGCCCGGGGCGTGACCGCGTACGGCTACTTCGAGTCGTACGGGAAGTTCGGCGACGAGCCCATTGACCGCTTCACCCGCGCGAAGCTCTTCCAGGAGCCGGGCAGGCGCACGGACGTCGCCGTGCGCTTCTCCACGGTGATCGGCGGCCGCGACTCCTCCGAGGCGGCCCGCGACCCGCGCGGTTTCGCGGTGAAGTTCTACACCGAGGACGGCAACTGGGACCTGGTCGGCAACAACCTGGGCGTGTTCTTCATCCGGGACGCGATCAAGTTCCCCGACGTCATCCACGCGCTCAAGCCCGACCCCGTGACCTTCGAGCAGCAACCCCGGCGGATCTTCGACTTCATGTCGCAGACCCCCGAGTCCATGCACATGCTCGTCAACCTCTTCAGCCCGCGCGGCATCCCGGCGGACTACCGCCACATGCAGGGCTTCGGCGTCAACACCTACAAGTGGGTCACCGCGCAGGGGGAGTCCCGCCTGGTGAAGTACCACTGGATGCCCAAGCAGGGCGTGCGCAGCATGACCGAACAGGACGCGGCGAACGTCCAGGCCGAGGGTCTCGGACACGCCACCAAGGACCTGTACGAGGCGGTGGCGCGCGGTGAGTACCCCGAGTGGGAGCTGCTCGTCCAGGTGATGGACGACCACGACCACCCCGAGCTGGACTTCGACCCGCTGGACGACACGAAGACCTGGCCCGAGCAGGACTTCCCGCCGCGGGCCGTGGGCAAGATGGTGCTCGACCGGATGCCGGAGAACTACTTCGCGGAGAACGAGCAGATCTCCTTCGGCACCGGCGTGCTCGTGGACGGCCTGGACTTCTCCGACGACAAGATGCTCGTCGGCCGCACCTTCTCCTACAGCGACACCCAGCGCTACCGCGTCGGCCCCAACTACCTCCAGCTGCCCGTCAACCAGGCCAAGAACGCCCGCGTGCGCACGAACCAGCGCGACGGCCAGATGGCGTACCACGTCGACGGCGGCGGCGAGAACCCCATCGTCAACTACGAACCCTCCATCACCGGCGGCCTGCGCGAGGCGCCGTACGCGACGGAGGACGAGCAGGGGCCGGAGATCCGCGGCCGGCTCACCCGCAAGCGCATCCCGCGCACCAACGACTACCTCCAGGCGGGCCAGCGCTACTGCCTGATGGAGCAGTGGGAGCGCGACGACCTCGTGCGGAACTTCGTCGACCTGCTCTCCCAGTGCCCCCGCGAGATCCAGGAGCGGATGGTGTGGCACTTCCTGCTCGTGGAGAACGAGCTGGGCCTGAAGGTCGGCGAGGGCATCGGCGTCGGCCCCAAGGACGTGGCGGGCCTGGAGCCGCTGGCGGGCCAGGAGCTGACCGAGGAGGACCGCAAGCGGCTCGCCAACCTCGGGGAGAACCCGCCGCGTGACGTGAGCGGGCTGACCATGACGCACTGCGTCCCGAACGAACGGCACACCGTGACCCGGTGAGGACACGGCGGTGCGCGGCCGGCTCTCGGCTCGGCCGCGCACCGCCGCACACCCGCGCCGCTCAGTTCTCGGCGTTCTCCTGGGTCCACGTCCAGGCGTACTGGAGCCAGTCGGCCAGCGCCATGGCGCCGAAGCCCGCGCCGACCAGCCGGGTGCCCCGAGGGGCGAGGACGTACGCCCCGAGCAGACCCGTGGTCGTCCAGGCGGACACGCAGAACGGGCAGGTCACCAGGTCGCCGACCGCCAGCCGCAGGCCCGAGCCGCGCGGTTCGTCCATGACCTCGCCCGCCGACGCGTCCCGCTCACGACGGGCGAAGGGCGCCCGCAGAAAGCCGGTGATCTTGCCCTTGGTGAGCAGCCGTGCCGTCTTGAACGTCGCCACGCCGATGAGCGCCACGTCCCAGGGCGGCACCCGCTCGGGCAGCACGGCCCCGCGCCTGCGCCCCAGCGCCACGAGGGCGCCGGTCGCGGCCGCGAACGTCGTCATCAAGGCGGCGTACCCGGCCAGTGGCACCGCCCCGTCCTCGTCGTAGGCGTGAGCCACCTCGTGTCCCAGGTGCTTCTCAGCGGTCGTCATGAGGCCTCCAGGGAAACGGGTTCCCGGTGGTAGCAGGATGTGCGCGGGCTCGGCAGGGGATCGGCGCCGGGCGGCCTTCAGACCAGGTCTTCGGGGTCCGTCGGCAGGTCCTCGTCCGGGACGACGTGCACGGCGGCCTCCTCGGCCGCGGCCGCACCGCCGTCGATGCCCTCGTCCCTGGCCACGGCCTCCTTGGTGGTGTCCGTGTGGGCGCCCTCGTCCGGGGCCACGAGACGGCCCGCGCGGTCGTCCCCGACCTCCGGGTCCATGGGTTCACCCTCGCCGCCCGGCAGATCGCCGACGCCGTCCCCGAGGGGCGGCTGCGTGTCGGGCACCTCTTGGCGCAGCCGCTCGTCGAGCGACTCGCCCTCGTGCTGCTCCGCGGCCGTGGTGCCGGTCTTGGTGACGCCGAGCGGCTTCTCCGGCGGCGAGTAGCCCTCGTCGAGGATGTCGTCGTAGGTGCGCTCGTCCAGCGCGTCCTGAAGGTCGAGCGGCGAGGCGTCCTCCTGCTCCTCGTTGCCGCCCGTGGGCTGGTAGGCGTCGTCCGCCATGTTCTGGTCGCTCATCACTACCTCGCGCTTGGGAATCTCGGTCGTGGCGCTGGCCCACTGATGGTCGCGCTTCGGTCTTTCGAAGTGCCCGCGACACACTCCTCCAAACGATCTGACCCGGGCGCTTCCACACCCGTGAGGGGCGCTCGCCCGCACTGCGGCGCGCCCCCCGGCACCGACGGGTGCCGGAGGGCGCACGGTGCGGCGACGGACCGGTCAGCCGGGGCCGGCCCGGTAGGTCCGCGCCCTCGCGTGACCCGCGTCCGACCCGCGTCCGGCCCGGGCGGCCGCGCTGGCCGCGAGGCCAAGGAGGAGCGCCACGGCGCCGGTGATGATGTTGCTGACCACGGACCTGGTGGTGCTGACGTCACCCGCCACGACCCACGGCGCGACGATCGTCCACGCGCCCAGCGCGCACGCCGCCCACGCCATGCTGTGGGTCCGCTCGTACGCCCGGCCGAAGCCGCCGCTCATCAGCAGGGCGTAGGCGATGCCGACGATGAGGTTGGTGACGGCGAGCCGCGTCAGGCCGTCGAAGCCCGCGATCCAGGGCGAGGCGGCCAAGTAGAGGCCGGTGACGAAGGCCATCGTCTCGACGGCCTGCACTTTGGGGGTGCTCGCCGCGCGCTCCGCCATCTCGTGGCGGGCGCGGATGTCGGCGATGTCGGGATGCGTTTCCATCGAGGACGAGGTCCTGGGGGACGTTGTCATTGCGTCCACCTCCAGCTTGGTGGTGGTTCATGGTGCGGGGACGGGACTCGCGGGAGGCGCTCGGCCGGGATCGGTTCCCACGGGCCGCGCGAACCGGACACGGTGATCGCCTCCTGCCTAGCCGGTACCCTCCGCAAAAAGGGACAAACTATCTCAGGTATTACGATATGACCGATGCGCCGCAGGTGTACTGGTCCGGGCCTCTCACCGGGCTCCGGGCCCCTCGCAGGGCTCCGGGTCTCTCAAAGGGCCGCGAGCAGCTCGTCCAGCGGGCCCGGCACCCGCGCGGGCTCCAAGGCCTCGACGAGCAGCCGGCCGTAGCGGATCTTGCGGCCCTTCTTCGTGCCGAGGAACCGCCGCAGCATTCCGTCCTGGGATCTGCCGTGCTGCGCCGGCTGGCGCACGAAGGTCTGCCAGGCGCGCAGGTCGCCCTCGGCCCCGATGATCTCCTCCACGCGAGCGGGGCCCAGCGCGCGGATCAGTTCGTCCTCCAGGTCGGCCACGCACACGAAGAAGCCTTGCCGCGGCGCCCCCGCCCGATCGAGGCCACGTTCGTAGAAGGGCCACTCGCGCTCGTCGCACAGCCCGACCAGGCGCAGGCCGAGACCGGGCGGCCCGAGGAGAGCCGCGTAGCGCGCGATGTTCATCGCCCCGCCCATCGGCACGACGCAGACGCCCTCGGCGGCCAGGTCCCGGCCACGCCGTACGGCGAGCGCCTCGACGGCCGCCAGATCGCTCGCCCCCTCCAGCAGGACCGCCGTCCGCACCCCCAGCCGCCCGGCCACCTCACCCGCCGGCCCGCCGGGGCCGCCCGCCGCCCAGTCGCCGACCGCGTCCCGGAGCGCCCCCATGTCCACCATGGGGCCGAGTCTGCACCGCGTCCCCTCCCGGGGCACGGCATTTTCGGCGGCCCGACCGGCGAGGTGACGAGCGGGGCCGCCATGGGCTACAGTGGATCTTGAGCGGTCGCCGAAAAGCCGGTGGCCGAGCGCGCGTTGGTGGTCCAAGGAAAGACGCCCCGCTTCCTGCGGGGAAATGCAGGTGCAAGGCCTGCCCAGCGCTCCGATTCGAGTCCCGCCCCCGTCGTCAGGGGGGCGGGACTCGTGCGTTACGGGGTTCCGCCGGCGTCTGCTGCGGTGCGGCGGCGGTGCACGCGGGCCTCCCAGGGCCGCAGGGTGTGCGGTGCCGTGAGCGGGGTGGCCGTGGGCAGTGTGGTGAGGAGGATCTCGCTGCCCTGCCAGCCCTCGGGCGGGTCGACGGTGAGCTCGGAACCGCCGAAGTTGGCGAGGACCAGCAGCTCGGTGCCGCCGGCCGCGTGGTGGCGGGTGAAGGCGTAGAGCTGCTCGTGGTCGGGGTGCAGCATGCGGAAGTCGCCGTGGGTCAGGGCGGGTTCGGTGTGCCGCAGGGCGATCAGCCGGCGGTAGTGGTGGAAGACGGAGTCCGGGTCGGCGCGCTGCGCCTCGGCGTTGACGTGGACGTGGTCGGGGTTGACGGCGATCCACGGGGTGCCCCGGGTGAAACCGGCGTGCTCGGTGGCGTCCCACTGCATCGGGGTGCGGGCGTTGTCCCGGCCGCGCCGTCGCAGTCCGTCCAGCAGCGTCTCGGGGTCGGCGCCGAGGGCGCTCTGCTCGCGGTGGTGGTTCAGGGACTCGATGTCGCGGAAGTCGTCGACCGAGGCGAACGGCGCGTTGGCCATGCCCAGTTCCTCGCCCTGGTAGACGTACGGGGTGCCGCGGTGCAGGTGCAGGACGGTGGCGAGGAGCTTGGCGGAGCGCGCGCGGTGGGCGGGGCTGTCGTCGCCGAAGCGGGAGACGGCACGGGGCTGGTCGTGGTTGTTCCAGTAGAGGCTGTTCCAGCCGGTGTCGCCGAGCCCGCTCTGCCACCGGCCGAGGCTCGCCTTGAGGTCGGTCAGGCGCGGCTCGCGGACGTCGAACTTCCCGCCGGGTCCGTGGTCGAGGCCCACATGCTCGAACTGGAAGACCATGTCGAGCTCGCGGCGGGCCGGGTCGGTGAAGAGCCGGGCCTCTTCGAGGGTGACGCCGGGCGTCTCGCCGACGGTCAGCGGCGGGCGCGGCCGGCCGGCGAAGACCTCGCGGTGCATCTCGGCCACGTACTCGTGGACCCGGGGACCGCAGATGTAGTGCGGGCTGCCGTCGCCGTGCCGGGCGCCCTCGGGCACGACGCCGTCCGGCAGTCCGGGCGCCTTGGAGATGAGGTTGATGACGTCCATGCGGAAACCGTCGACGCCCCGGTCCAGCCACCAGCGCATCATGGCGTGCACCGCCCGGCGCACCCGCGGGTTCTCCCAGTTGAGGTCGGGCTGCTTGCGGGAGAACAGGTGCAGGTAGTACTCGCCGCCGACGGGGTCGTACGTCCAGGCCGGACCGGAGAAGAAGGAGCCCCAGTTGTTGGGCTCGGCGCCCGGGGTGCCCGGCTCCATGCCGGCGCGGGCGGGCCGCCAGATGTACCAGTCGCGGCGGTCCCCGCCGGGGCCCTGGTCGCGGGAGGCGGTGAACCAGGGGTGTTCGTCCGAGGTGTGGTTGACGACCAGGTCCATGACGAGCTTCATGCCGCGCTCGTGCACGGCGGCGAGCAGCCGGTCGAAGTCCGCCAGGGTGCCGAAGAGCGGGTCGATGTCCTGGTAGTCGCTGATGTCGTAGCCGTTGTCGTCGTGCGGGGAGGGGTAGACGGGGGAGAGCCACAGCACGTCCACACCGAGCGCGCCGAGGTGGTCCAGGCGCTCGGTGATCCCGCGCAGATCGCCGACGCCGTCCCCGTTCGAGTCGGCGAAGCTGCGGGGGTAGATCTGGTAGACCACGGCGTCGCTCCACCAGGAGTCGGCGGGGTGGGCGGGGTGTCGGGGCACGGCGCACCTCTTCTCGGGCGTGTGCGGGCGGGCCACCAGTGTGGGGGCGCACCGTGGGTCACGGAAGCCGTTCCGGCGCCGGCCGGGGCCTGCCCGACGAAGGCGTGGGCGCCGCGGTTTCGGCACGGGGCGCGCCCGCCGACGTACGCGTGCACGCCCACAGCGCGAGCCCCAGGAAGCTGAACGCGGCGCCGAGCGCGCAGACGGCGCCCCAGCCGGCCACGGCGTACAGGAAGGTCGCGGCGAGCGCGCCGGTGGCGCTGCCGATCGAGTAGAAGACCATGTAACCGCCGATCAGCCGACTGCCCGCGGCCGGGTGCAGCGCGTAGATCAGGGTCTGGTTGGTGACGTGGACCGCCTGCACGGCGAGGTCGAGCAGCACCACCCCGAGGAACAGGGCCCAGAGCGAGTCGCGGGTGAGGGCCAGGGGCAGCCAGGAGGCGGTGAGCAGCGCCAGGGCGGCGCCGGTGGTGCGCCGGGAGAGCCCGCGGTCGGTCAGGCGGCCCGCGGCGCCCGCGGCCAGGGCGCCGACGACACCGATCAGCCCCAGCGCCCCGATCTCGGTGTGCGACATGAAGTACGGGGCCTCGCTGAGCGGCAGCGCGACGCTGCTCCACAGGGTGCTGAAGGCGGCGAAGACCAGCAGCCCGAACAGGGCCCGCAGGCGCAGCAGCCGTTCCCGCGCGAACAGGGTGAGCGTGGAGCGCAGGAGCTGTCCGTAGCGCAGGGTCGTCGGCGCGAGGCCGCCGGGGCGTGGCAGTACGCGGCGCAGGACCAGGGCGAGCAGTGCGGTGAGGGCCGCCGACGCGAGGTAGACGCGGCGCCAGCCCGCGAGGTCGGCCAGCACGCCGGACGCGGTGCGGGCGAGCAGGATGCCGAGCACGACGCCGCTGGTGACGTGCCCGACGACGCGCCCGCGCCCGGCGGCGGGCGCCAGGGAGGCGGCGAAGGCGACGAGCGTCTGGGTGACGACCGCGAGGAGCCCGGTCGCGGCCATGCCCAGGAGCAGGACCGCCGCCGTGCGGGCGGTGGCCACCGCGACCAGCGCCGCCACCAGGAGCAGCAACTGGGCCACGACGAGCCGCCGGCGGTCGCCCGCCTTGTCGCCCAGCGGTACGAGGAGGAAGAGCCCGAGTCCGTAGCCGACCTGGGTGAGCGTGACGACGGCGCCGACGAGTGCCGGGCTCATGGCGAGGTCGTGGCCCATGGTGACCAGGAGCGGCTGGGAGAAGTAGACGTTGGCCACCGCGGCGCCACAGGCCACGGCGAACAGCAGGGTGACGCCCCGGGACAGGACGTAGGGAGGCGCCTCGGGGCGGCCGGGCATCGGCACTCCTCACATCAGAGATCGGATCTGGTTGCAACTTGCCACTACGACTGACGCGGTGACGGTAGCCCTGGTTGGTAGCATGTTGCAACCACCATCCAGGGTGAGGAGCGCGTAAGTGCGCGGAAGTGAGGGACGTGCCGCCATGGTCACCAGGACACGCTTCGACGACAGCCAGTGCCCCGTCGCCCGGTCGGTGGACGCGATCGGCGACTGGTGGTCCCTGCTGATCGTGCGGGACGCCTTCGACGGGAGCCGCCGCTTCGGGGAGTTCCAGCGCGGTCTCGGGGTGGCGAAGAACATCCTCACCGCACGCCTGCGCACGCTGGTCGCCGGCGGCGTCCTCGCGTCCGTCCCCGCCTCGGACGGCAGCGCCTACCGCGAGTACGTCCTGACCCCCAAGGGCGAGGCGCTCTTCCCGGTCATCGTGGCGCTGCGGCAGTGGGGCGAGCAGAACTTCTTCGCCCCCGGTGAGGAGCACTCACAGCTGGTGGACCGGCGGGAAGGCCAACGGCTGCAACCCCTGGAGGTGTTGTCGGCGGACGGCCGCCGACTGAAACCGGACGAGACTGTCGTCCACAAGGCATAAGCCGCATGCACCGCATAAGGTGAGGGGACGATGAGTCTGATCACGGTGGGTGTCGAAGAGGAGTACCTTCTGCTCGATCCCGCCTCCGGCTTTCCCGTCCCGCTGGCCGAACAGGTCCGTGCCGCCGCGGGCCTCCAGCCGATCGTGGCGGAACGGGAGATCCAGGCGGAACTGATCGAGGCGCAGGTCGAGGTCGCCACCCCGGTCTGCACCGACCTCGACGAAGCCGGCGGCCACCTGCTGCGCCTGCGCCTCGCCCTGGGGCGCGCGGCGGAGAGCCTCGGCTGCCGCCTCGCGGCCTGCGGCACACCGCCGCTCAAGGAGGAGGCGCCGCTGCCGGTGACGAACCTGCCGCGCTACCGCGCCCTGCGCGCGCAGGCGCCGCAGCTCGTCGCCGAGCAGCTGGTGTGCGGCATGCACGTGCACGCCGCGGTGCCCGACCCGCAGATCGGCGTGGCCGTCCTGAACCGCGTCCGGCTGTGGCTGCCGGTCCTGGTCGCCATGTCGGCGAACTCCCCCTTCTGGGCGGGGCACGACACCGGCTTCGCCAGCTGGCGCACGGTCGTGTTCGGGCGCTGGCCGGTCAGCGGTCCGCCGCCGCACTTCGAGGACCTCGCCGACCACGAGCACCGGGTGCGGCGGCTCCTCGCCTGCGGGGCGCTCATGGACCTGGGCCAGATCTACTGGCAGGCCCGCCTCTCCAGCCGCTACCCCACCATCGAGGTGCGCTGCTCGGACGTCCAGCTGCGCACGGACGAGGCGGTGATGTACGCCGGCATCGTGCGCGGGCTCGTCTCGACCGCCATCGAGGAGGTCAAGGCGGGCGTCCCGGTGCCGCCCTGCGCCCCGGAACTCCTCCAGGCCGCGAACTGGCACGCCGCACGGCACGGGCTCAGCGGATCGCTGGTGGACCGGGAGGGCAGGCTGCGCAGCGCCGGGGACGTGCTGTCCCAGCTCATGGACCACATCACGCCCGCCCTCGCGGAGGCCGGGGACACCCGCGAGGTCACCGCGCTCGTGCACCGCCTGCTCCAGGAGGGCACGGCGGCCGACCGGCAGCGCCGCGCCCTGGCCGAAGGCGGCCTGCGGGCCGTCGTCGACCTGATCATCAACGAGACCACCGCGGCCTAGGGCCTCTCCGTCGGATCAGGCCGCGAGCTGTGCCGTCCGGTGCTCGGCGGCCTCGTTCTCGACGTGTGCCCGTACGCGCTTGCACGCGCGGGTGATCAGACGGGAGACGTGCATCTGGGAGATGCCCAGCTCCTCGCCGATGCGGGCCTGGGTCATGTCGTGGAAGAACCGCATGTTCAGGATGCGGCGCTCGCGCTCGCTGAGCCGGGCCAGGCTGGGCTTGACCGCTTCCCGCGCGATGACGACGTCGTAACGCGGCTCGTCCGCGCCGAGGACGTCGGCCAGCGCGAACGAGTCGTCCCGGGAGCCCTGCGCGCTCAGCTGGGCGTCCAGCGACACGGCGCGGAAGCTGTCGATGGCCTCCATGCCGGTCAGCACGTCCTCCTCGCTCAGATGGGTGTGCTCGGCGATCTGCGCCACCGTCGGAAAGCGGTCCTGGTCGGCGAGCGCGAGTTCCCGGATGCCGGCACGCACCTTGTTGCGCAGTTCCTGGACCCGCCGGGGCACGTGAACGCTCCAGGCGTGGTCGCGGAAGTACCGCTTGACCTCTCCGACGATCGTCGGCATCGCGTACGGGACGAACGGACCCTGCGCCGGGTCGTAGCGGTCGACGGCCTTGACCAGGCCGAGGGCCGCCACCTGCTCCAGATCCTCCAGCGGTTCCCCGCGGTCGCGGAACTTGCCCGCGAGGCGGTGGGCCATCGGCAGCCAGGCCTCCACCAACTCCTCGACCAGCCGTTGGCGTTCCGGACCCGCCGGCAACGTGGCCAGCCGCTCGAAGTCGGCGGTGGTGTCCGGAGTGTCCGCCGCTCGGCGCGCGTGTGCTGTCCTGCTCGGCATGGGGGTGCCTCCCGTCGAACCGCTGGTATCGGCAGCACGGGAGCGCGACGCAACACATCGCGAGGTGGCCTGGTCGGGGCCGCTCCCGTGAATGTGCCTGTCTGCCCAAGCACGTCGAAACGCCGTTTGTCCCCGATCACCGCGGTCAAACAGGTCCGGGGGAGTGATCTGGACGAAGGGAGAGGGAGCGATCTCGACGGAGACAGCTCGATGGAGACAGAGGGAGGGATCCGGACGAAGAGTGCGGGGGCCTTGATGCGGCCGAAGCGCTGCCCGCGCACCTCGGGGCTGTGCGCGCTCCGGCAGTCGGCGCTCAGCGGTGGCCGGAAGTCCTCCGTTGTCCACAGACTCGGGAGCGGGCCTGTGCTCCTCGCCGCCGGCGGGGTACTGGGTGGCCCGGGACGCGGTGCCGTCCCCCGGCGGCTTTCCGGTTCTTTCCGGTCCAAGGAGGCACTCGGATGACGTTCAATCCGCTCGAACAGCGGGGCATCCCGCTGGACCGCCAGCTCCGCAGCTGGCGGGAGCTCGACGTGGCACCGATCGACCCGGACCACTGCGACCCGTACACCCGCTGCCGCATCATCGCGATGAACGGCATCGAGGTCGAGGCGATCATGTTCAGCCACCAGCTGGCCCGCAACACCGTCGACCCCGACGTCAAACGACAGCTCGCCACCACCCGCTACATCGAGGCGCAGCAGCAGAAGGTCGTCAACTGGCTGCTGCCGGGTGTCTCCTCGGTGCTGGAGACGACGATCGCCTACGAGCAGGTGGCGGTGGACCTGACGGCGTGGGTCGCGCGGATGGAGCCGGACCCGTACCTGAAGCAGGCGTACCAGTTCGGCGTCCTGGAGGACTTCGACCACCTGTACCGGTACGCCAACCTGTACGAGATGATCGAGCACCGCAAGGCGGAGTCGATCGTCGACGGCCTGACCGAGGTCATGCCGGGCCGGCCCACCCGGTTCCACCACCGCGACCCGGTCGACAACGTCCGCGACCCCTACGACAAGGACGCCACGAACCCGCTGTCCAAACTGCACGCCCTGACGATCATGTCGGCGGAGCAGCAGACGATGAACTTCTACATGAACACCGGCCCCACCTACATGGAGCCGATCGCCCGGCAGCTCTACCAGGAGATCGGGCTGATCGAGGAGGAGCACGTCACGCACTACGAGTCCCTCGTGGACCCGGGCGAGACGTGGTGGGAGCAGCTGGTCAACCACGAGTACAACGAGTGCTACCTGTACTACTCGTTCATGGAGCAGGAGAGCGACCCTCGGGTCAGGGCGATCTGGGAGCTGCACCTGAACATGGAGCTGGAACACCTGCACGCGGCCTGCGACCTGATGCGCCGCCACGACGGCCGCGAACCCGAGGAGGTCCTGGCACCGGAGCTGCCGAACGTCCTCACCTTCGAGCCCAACAAGCAGTACCTGCGCGAGCTGCTGGACACCCAGATGGACCTGACCACCCTGGGCGCGGGCTATGTGCGCGAGGCGCACGAGCGGTTCGAGAAGATGCAGGAGAACATCCACGGCGGCGAGGCGCCGCCCAGCGACCGGGTCATGACCGAGCACGCCGAGATGTTCGGCCGCGAGTACCGCGTGGAGACCGAAGGCGCGCACCCCGACCCCTCCCAGCGCGAGAAGTGAGGCCGACATGTCGACTCTGCGCACTCCTCAGGCCGGTGACGACGGGGCCGCGGACACCGATGTCGTCTCCCTGCTGACGCGTCAGCACGGGGACATCCGCAACCTCTTCGACGAGGTCGAGCAGACCAAGGGCGACGAGCGAAGGGACGCCTTCCACCGGCTGGTGCGGCTGCTGGCCGTGCACGAGACGGCGGAGGAGGAGGTCGTCCACCCCTTCGCCCGGCGGAACCTGCCCGGCGGTGAGCAGGTGGCGAAGGACCGGCTGGCGGAGGAACGCGCCGCCAAGGAGACGCTGGCCGCCCTGGACGACCTGGACACCGACGACCCGAAGTTCATGCCGCAGCTGTTGAAGCTGCGCAGGGACGTCCAGGAGCACGCCCGCGCCGAGGAGCGCTACGAGTTCTCCCACCTGCGCCGCAGCACCGACGCGGCCGGCCTGGCCGCGATGGCGAAGGCCGTGAAGGCGGCCGAGGCGATGGCTCCCACCCGGCCGCACCCGGGCGTGGAGTCCGGCGCGGCCAACCTGGCCCTCGGCCCGGTGGCCGCCCTCGTGGACCGCACGAAGGACGCGGTGCGCAAGGCCATGGGCAAGGACTGAGTGCGCGGCTGAGTGCACGGCTGAGTACACGTACCGCGCGAGTTCCGAAGGTGTTCGCATGATTCTCGACAGGGTGGCTCGTGGAGCCGCCGCACGGCTGGCCCGGCGACGCGCCGCACCGGCCCTCCATCCGCACGGCGTGCGCTGCCACGGGACGTTGGAGGTCCCGGGCGGTGCCCTGGCCGCCGGCGGCGGGTGGGAGGTGCCGTGGCTGGACCGGCCCGGCACCTACCCGGTGTCCGTGCGCTGGTCCCGCGCCCTCGGCCTGCCCGGCCGGCTGCCGGACGGCTTCGGCCTGGCGGTACGGGTACCGGACCCCGAGGGGCCGGGCAGGGACCGTGACGCCGGCGGTCCGGACCTTTCGGGCCAAGGCCTGGGCGTCGGCGGTTCGGACCCTTCGGGCCGAGGCCTGGGCGCCGGTGGTTCGGAGCCTTCGGGCCAAGGCCCGGACGCTGGAGGTTCGGGCCCTTCGGGCCAAGGCCCGGGCGCCGAGGGGCGGGGCATGGACCTGGATCTGCTGTTCACGTCCAGCGGGCCCGGTCGCCTGACCCGCCACTTGCCGCTCCCGCGCGTCAAACCCCTGGCCGGGCCGTACTCGACGCTGCTCTCCTACCGGGTCGGTGCGCGCGAGCGCGTGCTGGCGCTCTTTCCGGCGGCCGGAGGGATGGTCCCGACGGGGGAGCTGCCCGCACTGCGCGGCGCGCTCGCCCGCGGCCCGGTCCGCTTCGACCTGCGCGCGGCGGCCCCCGACGAACCCTGGCGGACCATGGCCACCTTGACCCTCCACGACCTACGCACCGACGCGGCCCGCGTCTCCTACGACCCCTACGTGAACTGCCTGCCCACGCTGCACCCCACGCGCCGCCTGCGCGGCCTGCGGATCGCGGCGTACGCGGGATCCCGGGCCGGGAGGGGCGGGCCGCGGCCAGATCCGATCACGCACCGGGCGGCACACGAACGGGAGAGTTAGGGCTCCTCTCCCGGGTTGCGCCGGCGTGCAGGGCGGCCTCGGTCCCCGTGGACACCCGCGGGTCGGCCCAGGCCTGTCTCCTGACTACCTGGGGGCCATCCTGATGGCTCCGTCGAGCCGGATCGTCTCGCCGTTGAGCATCGGGTTCTCCACGACGTGCGCGGCGAACGCGGCGTACTCCTCGGGGTGGCCCAGTCGGGCCGGATGCGGAACCTGGCGACCGAGCGCCTCGATCGCGGACTCGGGGAGCGCGTCGAACATGGGCGTGCGGAACAGGCCCGGGGCGATCGTGACGATGCGGATGCGTTCCCGCGCCAGGTCGCGGGCGAGCGGCAGGGTCATGCCCGCGATGCCCGCCTTGGAAGCCGCGTAGGCGACTTGCCCGATCTGGCCGTCGAACGCGGCCGCGGAGGAGGTGTTGATGATCACTCCGCGTTCCTCGCCTTCCTCCTGGGACCGCGTCATCCGCGCGGCGACGAGCCGGGTGACGTTGAAGGTGCCGATCAGGTTGACCTGGACGACCTTGCTGAAGGCGCTCAGCGGGAACGGGCCGCTCCTGCCGACAGTCCTGAAGGCGTTGCCGATCCCGGCGCAGTTCACGGCTATGCGCAGGCTGCCGAGGCTCGAGGCGAGGTCGACCGCAGCGGTGACGTCCTCCTCGCTGGTGACATCGCCCTGGGAGAACACGACGCGGTCGCCCAGCTCTGCCGCGACGCCCTCGCCTCGGGAGGAACGGCCGAGGATCACCACGCTCGCGCCCCGATCGCGCAGCACGCGTGCGGTCGCCAGACCGAGGCCCGACGTTCCCCCGGTGACCAGCGCGACGCTTCCTTCGATTTGCACCCTGTGCTCCCATTCCGTGGTGTTGCCCTGCCCAGAAGGGGCGTGATTCTATCTCGCACCGACCGCCGTCGAGTTCCCCGGACAGGATGTGACGCTCTGTTTGGGAGCCGAGTAGATCATCACGCTGCGCTTATTGATCAGGCTGTTGGCGAGGGGTAGTCTCTTGCCTGGCTATCGATGGCCGAATGCGTAGAGAGTCTAAGTGCAAAGGTTCTGACGCTATTCAGATCGTCAGCGTCAGCATCACAAGGGGGATTCATGGGAACTTTCACTCTGCTTCGCATGTGTGCGCCAGCGTAATTTCCGCGGGGTCGCAGCGGATCGATAAGCCCGCGTTCCGCGTTCCGTGTGGTCGGAGCGGTGCGCGAGTCATCTTCCCCTTACCTTTCATGCCTTCAAAGGCGATACTGCGCGTCGTGCGCGCAACCGGGTGTTCATGGGTGAATCCGGTTGATGGGACTACGCTCCGATTCTCTCCGTGCAGGCTTGCGCTGCGTGAGAAATAAGAGCCCTGCGCGGTCGTTCTCGGACTGAGCTCCAGGGCTGGTTCGATGCTGTACTGGAATGGATACCGATGAGCGACGTGTCGTCATTCGACGAGACTTTCACCGTCACTACCGACAATCCTTTGCTGCGCGGTCATATCGTGCACGGGCGTCACCTTCTGCCCGGTGTCGGTTATGTGGATCTCGTGCTGCAGGTCCTCGCCCGCCACGGCCACGCCATGCCCGAGGTCGAACTGCGGAACCTCACCATCCTGGCGCCGCTGGTCGCCGCTCCGGGCGAGGAGGTCAGAACCACCGTGGCCGGGCGGCTCGCACCGGCGGGCGGATGGCGCATCGAGGTGCGCAGCCGTCGCGTGCAGGACGCCACGGACGTCCTGCACGCGGTGGTGTCGGTGAACCGATGCGTGCCCGTCTCCTTCCGCGAGCGGCTGACGCTCCCGCTCACCGGGGTGGACCGGGTCACCCGTCTCGCCGACATCTACACCTGGCTGCGGGAGCGCGACCTGGTCCACTCGGATCTGATGAGGATCACGGGCGCGGTGCACCACCGCTCCCAGGACTGGGTCGCGAAGGTGGAACTCGGCCCGGCGCATCACGCCACCGCGGGCGCGTTCCTCTTCCATCCGGCTCTCTTCGAGGGCGGGTTGCTCGGCGGCAGCGTGGGCAGCCACATGCTGCACGAGGGGGAAAGCGCCGAAGGCCTCTATCTGCCGCTCGTCCTCGAGTCGTTCCGGGCGGCCGCGCCGCTGGGCACGAGCTGCTTCGTCAGGGTTCCCGCCGACTCGATGCGCAGGGACGACGAACTGATCCGCCTGGCCGTGGAGTTCTACGACGAGAGCGGCCTGAAGGTCGCCGAGATCGGCCGTCTCGCGGCCAAGCGGGTCCGGTCCGTGACGGCGCTCGATGTGCGGGACGAGCCCGCGGCCGCGGCCTTCGGTGACTCTGGTACTGCCGTGCCGCCGGTCACGGTTCCCTCCGGTGCCCCGGAGCCCGCACCCGCCGCCGGACGCGACATCGGTACCGTACTGCGGGAGTTGGTCGGGGAGCGCCTTGGTGTGCCGACGGCGCGGGTGAGCGTCGACGGGAGCTTCTACGAGCTGGGGCTCACCTCGGCGGACCTGGTGTCCCTGGTGCCCGAGCTGGAGGACCGGCTGGCTCGACCGCTCTCGCCGACCGTCATGTTCGAGTACCGGTCGATCGCCGAGGTGGCGTCCGGACTGGGGGAGCAGACCCCGAAGGGGCAGGTGGCGGCCGATCCGGCCACCGCCCCCCGTACTCCTGTCAAAGAGGCCACCGACGCCGCGCCGGGTGTGAGCGCCGCGACCCTCGCCGGCCTCACCGACGAGGTCGCCGCCCAGCTGAACGTCCCGGCCGCCGAGGTCGATCCGGACGCCGAGTTCGCCGAGTTCGGGCTCGACATCACCGGCCTCGGCCGGCTGGCCGCCCGGCTGACCGCCCGCTTCGGCGTGCCGCTCCCGCCCGCCGCGTTCCCGGCGCACCGGACCGTACGGGCCGTCGCCGAAGACCTCGCCGCCCAGCTGGCCGCCGTACGCCCGCACGCGGGGACGACGTCCCCGCACGCCCCCGCCCAGGACGCCCCGGCCCGCCCGCACTCCCTGCTGCACACCGAAGTGCCGCGCGGCGAAGGTGGCGGTGAGGGCATCACGTACCGGACGCGGTTCAGCGGCGACGAGCCGTTCCTGCGCGACCACCAGGTGCGCGGTGACCGCATCCTCCCCGCCGTCGCGCAGCTGGAGATGGCGCGCGCGGCGCTCTCCCGCACCCTGGGCGAGGGGCACACCGGCGCCCTGCGTCTGGACGACGTGGTGTGGCTGAGGCCGGCGGTCAGCGGTCCGGACGGACTTGAACTGCGCGTCGACGTACGGGAACTCGCCGTCGGCGGCTATGAGTACGCCATCAACGGCGTCGGCAGCGACGGCGCGGCCACGCCGTTCAGCCAGGGTCGGGCGAGCCTGGTGACCACCGGCGGGCGGAGCCTGCCGCGCCTCGACGACCTGCGTGCACGCTGCACCGAGCGGACGATTCCCGCCGCCGACGTCTACGACCTGTACGCCTCCGTCGGCATGGACTACGGCCCGGCGCAGCGGTCCCTGGTGGAGCTGAGTCTCGGCACTGACGACCTCGGGCGGCCCCAGCTCCTCGCCGAGCTGCGGATCCCCCCGGCGGCGCCGGCCCTGGACGACTGCCTTCTGCACCCGAGCGTCATCGACGGAGCCCTCCAGGCCACCGTCGGACTGCGCCTCGCGCCGCGACGCGGCGACGGCCGACAGGCCCGCCCCGCGCTGCCGTTCGCCCTGGACCACGTGGAGGCCTTCGCCGCCACGCCCGCCACGGCGTACGCCTGGGTGCGGCACCAGGCGGGCAGCGACCCCGACTCCGCGACCCCACGCCTCGACGTGACCGTGTTCGACGAGTACGGCCGGGTGTGCGCGGATGTGACCGGGCTGTGCACGCGGGTCCTGTCGGAGGGGCCGCGCGCAACGGAGGCCCCCCGCCCCGCGAACGGCGCCCCGCTGGGCGAACCCACCCCCTCGGCCGAGCCCACACCCCTGACCGGGCCCGCGCCGCGGGCCGCGACCGACATCGCGATCATCGGAGTCAGCGGACGCTACCCGCAGGCGCCGGACCTGGACACCTTCTGGCAGAACCTCCGCTCCGCCCGCGACTGCATCACCGAGGTACCCGCGGACCGCTGGGACCACCGCCGCAACGCCGCCGCCGAGGGCTCCTCCGCCGGCAAGTGGGGCGGATTCCTCGACGGGATCGACCGGTTCGACCCGCTGTTCTTCCAGATCTCGCTGCACGAGGCCGAGCTGCTCGATCCGCAGGAGCGGCTCTTCCTCCAGTGCGCCCACCACACGCTGGAAGACGCCGGATACGCGGCGGGACCGGCCGGCAAGGTCGGCGTGTTCGTCGGCGTGATGTACCAGGAGTACCAGCTCCACGGTGCGCAGGCGCAGGAGCGCGGACAGCAGGCCGCACTGTCGGGCAGCGCGTCGAGCGTCGCCAACCGGGTGTCGTACTTCTACGACTTCACCGGGCCGAGCATGACCGTCGACACCATGTGCTCGTCGTCCCTGACCGCCATCCACCTGGCCTGCGAGGCCATCAGGAGCGGTCAGTGCGAGACGGCGCTCGCCGGCGGCGTGAACCTCCACTCGCACCCCAACAAGTTCCTGATGCTCAGCCAGCGCAGATTCCTCTCCAGCGACGGCCGGTGCCGCAGCTTCGGCGAGGGCGGTGACGGCTATGTGCCCGGCGAGGGCGTCGGCGCCGTGCTGCTCAAACCCCTGGCTCAGGCCGTCGCCGACGGGGACCACATCCACGGCGTGATCAAGGCGACCGCCCTCAACCACGGCGGCCGGACCTCCGGCTACTCGGTGCCCTCCCCGTCGGCGCAGGGCGCGGTCATCGCGGAGGCGCTCACCGCGTCCGGCATCGACACACGCTCGCTCGGCTACCTGGAGGCGCACGGCACCGGGACCGCCCTGGGCGACCCCCTCGAAGTCGTGGGCCTGAACAAGGCGTTCGAGGCGCACGGCGTTCTGCCGGAGCACTGCGCGATCGGCTCGGTCAAGTCCAACATCGGACACTGCGAGAGCGCGGCCGGCATCGCGGGGCTCACCAAGGTGCTCCTGCAGATGCGGCACGGCGAACTGGTCCCGAGCCTGCACTCCCACATCCTCAACCGGCGCATCGACTTCGACAGCACCCCGATGCGGGTGCAGCAGCACCTGGAGCCGTGGCGCCGGCCCACCGCGGTGGTCGACGGGAAGGAGCAGACGCTCCCGAGGATCGCCGGGGTCTCCGGCTTCGGCGCGGGCGGCTCCAACGCCCATGTCGTCGTCGCCGAGTACGTGCCGCAGACCCTGCGCCGGGCGACGCCCGCACGCCCCGCGCTGCTCGTGCTCTCCGCACAGACTGAGAATCAACTCGTCCAGCAGGCACGGCAGTTGCGTGCACATCTGACCGAGCTCGACGACGGCACCCTGCAGGACGTCGCGTGGACCCTGCAGACGGGCCGCATGGCGCTGGACGAGCGCCTGGCCTTCGCGGCGGCCTCCCTCGACGAGGCCGGTGCGCTGCTCGACGCGTTCGTCGCCGCCCCCGGGAGCCCGGGGGCGTGGGCGCGGGGCACCGTACGCCTCGGGGACCGGCCCGACGACTTTGGCGACGACACGCTGCGCGCCGCGGTGGCGGACTGGACGGACCGGGAGGAGCCCGGCGAGCTGCTGCGCCTGTGGGTGCGGGGAGCCGCGGTGCGCTGGGAGACGCTGCACCGCTCGACCCCCTCTCCCCGGCGCGTCAGCCTGCCCGGATACCCCTTCGCCCGGGACCGGTGCTGGTTCGACCCGGAGCCGGGCAAAGCGCCGGACGGACGGCAGGCCCCGGGCGGCGTGCGCAGCGGTCGGGCCGGAGGCCACGTACACGTGGAGAGCGGACCGGTCAAAGGTGGCGCGCAGGGCGAGCTGGTGCTCCTGCGCCCCGAGTGGGTCGAAAGTACCCGGGCCGCCGTACGCGAACAGGGGGCCTCGGACGCGGAGTTCGGCGAGCGCCACGTGGTCGTGATCGGCAGCCTCGGCGAGAAGGAGCGCGACACCCTGCGGTCCGCGCTGCCCGCCGGTACGGCGTACCACTTCGAGGCTCTGGCGGACGGCGCGCTGGACGGGCGGTACGCCCTGGCCGTGGCGCGCGTGTTCACGCTGGCCCGCGAGATCCTCCAGGGTGGTGTGCGGCGGCCGGTGCTGCTGCAGGTCGCCCTGGTCGGCGCCGCGGGAACGGACGCCGAACGGGAGCACCTGGCCTGCTTCGGCGGCCTCACGGGGCTGCTGCGCACGGCCCACCAGGAGAACCCCCTGCTGCACACCCAGTACGTCGAGTGCCTGGACGGAGCGGCACCGGCCACCGTCGCCGCCCGCCTGGCCGCGGAAGCCGTGCCCGACCCCGAGCCCGAGGTGCGCCACCGCGACGGACGCCGCCTGGTGGTACGGCAGAGGGAGATCCGTTCCGCGACGAGCGCGGCCGTGCCCTGGCGGGAGAACGGCGTCTACCTGATCACCGGGGGCGTCGGCGGCCTCGGCCGGATCGTGGCACACGAGATCGCCGCGTCCGTCGGGCACGCCACCGTGGTGCTCACCGGCCGTTCACCGCTGGGCGAGGAGCAGCGCGGCGCGCTGAACGCGCTGCGCGCGGCGGGCCTCACCGTGGACTACCAGCGCGCCGACGTCGCCGACCGTGACGCGGTCGCCCGTGTGTTGTCCCATGTGGCGCACACCCACGGGTCGTTGACAGGCATCGTGCACAGCGCGGGCGTCGTCGAGGACGGCTACCTCCTGCGCAAGAGCGAGGAGGAGCTGGCGCGGGTCCTTGCCCCCAAGGTCGCGGGCCTGGTGAACCTGGACGAGCTCAGCGCGGACCAGCCGCTCGACGTCTTCTTGTGCTTCTCGTCCATCGCGGGGGCCTTCGGCAACGCCGGGCAGGCCGACTACGCCGCGGGCAACGCGTTCATGGACGCGTACGCCGCCTATCGCAACCGCCTCGCCGACGCGGGCGCGCGCCACGGCAAGGCCGTGTCCATCGGCTGGCCTCTCTGGGAGGAGGGCGGCATGGGAGGCGGCGCCGTGCGCGAGAACCTGCGCGGCGTCGGCCTGGCCCCCCTGGACACCGCCCGCGGCCTCACGGCGCTGCGGTGCGCCCTGGCCCCCGCGGAGAACGGCCTCGCCGACGGCAGGCTGATCGTCGTCGTGGGGGAGCGGGACGGGGTGCTGTCCCGGCTCATCGCCGACGAAGCGGAGCCGCGGGCCGTGGCGAACGCACCCGAGGCCGCATCCGCGGCGGAGCCCGCCTCTCCCGCCCCCGTCACCGCGCCCTCCGGTACGCGCGACGAGGACGCGGCCCTTGAGGACAAGACGGTGGCCCACCTGCGCCGCGTGCTCGCGGCGTCGCTCAAGCTCGGTCCCGAACGCATCGCCGTCGACGCGCCGTTGGAGCGGTACGGCATGGACTCGGTCATCGCGGTGGGCGTGATCTCCGGCCTGGAGGAGTCGTTCGGGCGGCTGTCCCGGACCCTGCTCTTCGAGGTCGAGACGATCCGCGACCTGGCCCGGTACTTCATCACCGACCACCCGCGGGCCCTGCGCGCGCTGCTCGGTGAACCGGCACGTCCCGCGGTCGCGGCGCCCGCGACGGAGGCCGCCAAGGCCCCGGAAGCGCCCGCCCCCGAGGCCCCCGATGCCCGTATCGAGGTACGTGAGCGCGCCGCTGCCCCTGCCGGGGAGGCCGCGGGCCCCGTACAGGAATCCGCTCGCGCCAACGACGTCGCGATCATCGGCATCAGCGGGCGCTACCCGCAGGCCGGCGACCTGGGCGCGCTGTGGGCGAACCTCCGCGACGGCAAGGACAACGTCACCGAGGTGCCGGCCGACCGCTGGGACCACGAAGCCCTGTTCGGCGGCCTGGACGAGAGCCGGGCCCGGCCCGGCGAGTGGGGCGGTTTCCTCGACGGTGTCGACCGGTTCGACCCGCTGCTCTTCGGGATCTCGCCCCGCGAGGCCGCGGCCCTCGACCCACAGCAGCGGCTCTTCCTGGAGACCGTCTGGCAGCTCCTGGAGCAGAGCGGCGTGACCCAGGAGGTCATCGAGCGGCGCTACGGGCGGCGGGTCGGCGTCTACGTCGGCGCGGCCTACCACCTGTACCGCGCCGACGAGTCGGCGGACCCCGCCCTCGCGGCGCTCACCTCCGCGGCCTCGTACAACATGATCGCCAACCGCGTCTCGCACTTCTTCGGCCTCGAAGGGCCCAGCCTCGCCGTGGACAGCATGTGCGCGTCGTCGGCCATGGCCATCCACCTGGCCTGCGCGGACGTGCTGCGGGGCGAGGCCGAACTGGCGGTCGCCGGCGGCATCAACCTCACCGTCCACCCGGACAAGTACGTGGCGCTCGCCGAGCTGCAGCTGCTCGGCAGCGGCCCCGGCAGCCGCAGTTTCCGCGACGGGGACGGCTACCTGCCCGCCGAGGCCGTCGGCGCCGTACTGCTCAAGTCCCTGGACGCCGCGGTGCGCGACGGGGACCGGATCCACGCCGTCATCAAGGGCACGGCCTCCATGCACGGCGGCCGTGCCAACGGCTTCATGACGCCGAGCCGCAGGACGCAGGTGAAGGTCATGCGGCGGGCCCTGGAGCAGGCCGGTGTCGCGGCGGACTCCATCGGATACGTCGAGGCCGCGGCCAATGGAACGGCGTTCTCCGACGAGGTCGAGTTCCGCGCCCTGCGCGAGGTGTTCGACGGGGTGACCGAGCCGGTGGCACTCGGCACCGTGAAGTCGAACCTCGGCCACCCCGAGGCCGCCTCCGGCATCGCCCAGCTCACCAAGGTCGTCCTCCAGCTCCAGAACAGGGAGCTCACGCCCCTGACGGCGACGGGCGACCCCAATCCCAACCTGGACTTCGACGGCACCCCGCTGCGCCTGTGCGAGGAGCTCGCGGAGTGGCGGCCGCGCGGCAGCGCGGACGTGGACGGTACGCCGTCGCCCCGCCGCGCGCTCATCAACTCCGTGGCCGCGGGAGGCAGTCACGTCAGCCTGGTCGTCGAGGCGCCGCCGGCCGCGCGGGCGGACACGGACGCCGCACGGGACGCGGGACCCCAGCTGGTGGTGGTGTCCGCGGCCACGCCCGAGCGACTGCGTACGGCGGCACAGCGGCTGAGCGCGTTCCTGGACGACGACGCGTCCGCGTCTCTCGCCGACATCGCGTACACCTCGCAGCTGGGCCGTGAACCGATGTCCGAGCGGCTTGCCGTCGTGGCGGGTTCCGCGGACGAGCTGAAGCGGGGCCTCGACTGGTACCTCGCGGACGGCGCACGGGAGGCGGACGACACGCTCGCCCCCGTGCCGGTCCACCACGGCAACGCCGAGGAGGACGCGGGCCCGCTGGGCACCGTCCTCTCCGGCGCCCGGGGCGAGGCGTTCCTCGCGGGCCTCGTCGCGGACCGCGCGCTGGAGCACCTCGCCGAGCTGTGGGTGCGCGGTGCGGCCGTGCCGTGGGGCGGACTGCACGACGGCCGCCGCCGTCTGGCGCCGCTTCCGCCGACGGCCTTCGTGCCGGGGCAGTACTGGGTCGGACGCAGGCCGGGAGCCGTGCTCGCCGTACGGGCCGACGCGGCTCACGGCGCGGCGTCATCCGGTGGCGCCGCGAGCGCCGCCACCGACCGCTCCACGCGGCTGCAGGACCCGGCTCCCAGTGACGCCGAGCAGATCCTGCTCGACGCCTGGTCGGAGCTCCTGGGCATCGACGCCGACGACCTCGGGCCGACCAGCAACTTCATCTCCCTGGGCGGCAATTCACTGCTCGCCACACGGTTGATCAACCTGCTCAAGCGGCGGACCGGAGCGGAGCTCCCCGTCCAGGCGCTCTTCGAAGCGCCGCGGTTGGCCGACATGGCCGCCGAGCTGGAGCGCCGTACCCCCCTCGGATCCATCGGAGCCCTCGACGTGAAGGCGATTGTCGAGGGCATCGCCCTCGTCGAAGCCATGAGCGACGCGGAGCTCGACGCACTGGACATCGCGAAGTAAGCAGACAGGACGATGATGACCGTCATCAATGATCAGGGCGTGCAGGACCTCGCGCACAGGATCCGATCGCTGTCGCCCAAGCGGCGGCGCGCCCTGGTGGCCGTGCTGGAGAAGCAGGGCGTCGACCTCTCCGTACTCGACCTCGTACGCGACCTCTCCGGGTCCGGTGCCCTTCCGCTGTCGACCCGCCGCCCGGACGAGCCCGTGCCGCTCTCCTTCACCCAACAACGCCTGTGGTTCTTGGCTCAGTTGGACGGTGCGGGCTCGGCGTACAACATTCCGATGGCGGTGCGGCTGCGCGGGCACCTCGACCGTCCCGCCCTCGTGGGCGCGCTGCGCGAGGTGGTGCTTCGGCACGAGGCCCTGCGTACCCGCTTCGTGAACCGCGACGGCGTCCCGTACCAACACATCGACGACGGCACGGACTTCGAGGTCCGGCAGGAGGACCTCGCCGACCTCGCCGAGCTGCCCCGCATCTGCGCGCAGGAGGCCGCCGCCCCCTTCGATCTGGAGCACGACACACTGATCAGGGCCCGGCTGCTGCGCCGGTCCGACCAGGAGTACGTCCTGCTGGTGACGATGCACCACGGTGTCTCCGACGGCTGGTCGGTCGGCGTTCTCCATCGCGACCTCATGGCCCTCTACGAGGCGCTGCGCGCGGGCCGTCCCTCGCCGCTGGAGCCGCTGCCGCTCCAGTACCCGGAGTACTCGAACTGGCAGCGACAGTGGCTGGACGACGGGGTGCGGGAGCCGCAGGTCGCGTACTGGCGCGAGCGGCTCGCCGGAGTCGATCCGCGGCTCTCCCTGCCCACGGACCGCGAACGCCCACCGGTCAAGACGTACAACGGCGCACGGGAGGCCTTCCTCTGTCCGGCCGAACTCCTCGACGCGCTGCGTGAGGTCGGCGCCCGCAACGACGCCACGCTGTACATGACGCTGTTCGCCGCCTACTCCGCCCTGCTGCACCGCTACACGCGGCAGACCGACGTCGCCGTCGGCACGGTGGTGGCCAACCGCGGCCGCGCCGAGTTCGAGGGACTCATTGGCTTCTTCGCCAACACCTTGGTGCTGCGCACCGATCTGTCCGGTGACCCGACCTTCCCCGAGCTCCTCGCCCAGGTGAAGCGGCGGGCCCTTGAGGCGTACGAGCACCAGGACGTGCCCTTCGAGGCCGTCGTGGACGCCCTGCGCCTGGAGCGCAGCCTCAGCCACTCGCCGGTCTTCCAGAACATGTTCGTGCTCCAGGAGGCACAGACCTCCCAAGAGGCCAAGCTGGGCGACCTGGAGGTCCTGCCGGTCGAGGTCGACGTACAGGCCACCAAGTTCGACGTCACCCTCGACCTGCGCGAGACCCCGGACGGGCTCGCCGGCTTCGTCGAGTACAACACCGACCTGTTCGACGCCGAGACCATCCGGGGCTTCGTGCGCCACTACACCCACCTGCTCGCCTCCGTCGCCGCCGAGCCACAGGAGAGGATCTCCCGGCTCACCGAGCTTCCGGCCGCCGAGCGTCGGCGTGTGGTGGAGGAGTGGAACGAGGCTCCGGCCGGTCTGGTGGCACAGGAGCGGTGTGTGCATGAGTGGTTCGAGGGTGTGGTGGCCGGTGCGCCGGACGCGGTGGCGGTGGAGTTCGAGGGCCGTGCGCTGACATATGGCGAACTGAACGCCCGGGCCAACCGCTTGGCGCGCCACCTGCGTGAACTCGGCGTCGGACGCGAGACATTGGTGGCGCTGTGCCTGCCGCGCAGTGAGCACATCGTCGTGAGCGTCCTTGCCGTGCTCAAGGCGGGCGGCGGCTATGTGCCGTTGGACCCCGCGGCCCCCGTCGAGCGCCTTGAGCATGTGCTGCGCGACAGCGCGCCCCAGGTGCTGCTGATCGACGGGACGGTCCCGGGGGGGCTGGACACGGCCGGCGTCCCGGTGGTGGACGTGCGGGTGGATGCCGGGGTGTGGGCCGGGTTGTCCGATGCGGATCTGGATCGGGTGGAGGTGGGTTCGGGGCCTGGTGATCTGGCGTATGTGAT
>NZ_JBVISC010000015.1:0-101873 GCF_055575715.1 Streptomyces sp. NPDC034037
CCCGCGGAGCGGGATATGCCCCGGCAAGCCGGGGCATAGAGCACGAATTGCGCAAGCGCAATTCGGATTCCGGCGCAAGCGCCGGAATGGAATTCCGCAAGCGGAATTCCGAACGGAATGCAATTCGCGCAAGCGCGAATTGGAGGCGACCGCGCAAGCGCGATCACCGGGGCTGGCTACGAGGGGGGAGTGCATCACGCGCGGGCCTGTGTAGGGCTTGGGAATCCTAGTCACTACCCCCGCAACGGAAGTGACAGACCGTCGGCCTGATGGGGTGCCGGCCCCATCGCAGTGACGAGTTCCGTTGCGCTCCACCCGAACCCCTCCCCCCACCCTCGAAACCGGCCGCTTACGTTCACCTACCCCGCCAGCATACCCTATGAACCCTGCCCTTGGGGCGGGGTTCAGCCAAGTGTCAGCCTACATGGGGAAGCCGCCGCAAGGATGATGCATCAAGGGTACTGACTGTGTAGAGTCTGGGCCCAGACACCACCACCCCGGCCCGCCACTCACCGCGCCGGACTCTCATTCCTATTACGCGTCGCATTCCGCGAAAAGGAGAACACGGGAATGGCCGTGAAACTGCGTGAACACCAGATTGAGGCCGTAGCCGCCATCGTGCGCGGCCTCGATATCCCGCCGGGCGGCATTCCCTGGAATGGTCTGCGCGGGCAGGTGCACGCCGCGTGCGGCACCGGAAAGACCATCATCGCGGCGGCTTCCGCAAAGCGGATTGTGCCCAAGGGCCGCATTCTCGTGGTGGTGCCGACCCTGGATCTCCTGGCGCAGACCGTGAAGGCGTGGAGCGGCGCCGGGCACAAGGGGCCGGCCGTGATGGTGTGCTCGCCGCTGGACGACCCGGAGCTGTGGCACTTGGGGGTCCGGAGCACCACCAACCCCCTGCAGTTGGCCCTGTGGCACAAGGAGGGGCCGGTGACCATCTACGCCACCTACGCCTCGCTGGGCGTGCTCGTGGAGGCGTTCGAGGGTGCCTACGGGCAGAAGCTCGCCCCGGTGGACCTGGCGGTGGTCGATGAGGCGCACCGGACGTCGGGGTCGATGGGGAAGGCGTGGGCGGACATCCACGACCAGGCGAAGATCCCGGCGCACCGCCGGCTATACCTGACGGCGACGCCCCGGATCTGGGAGGAGCGACTGAACCGCGAGGTCGCCGATGGGGTGCGCGATCCGCTGCCGCGCGAGATGGCGGCCTCCATGGACGACGAGAAGGTCTTCGGCCCGGTCCTCTACAAGCTCTCACTCGCATCGGCGGTGTCCCGCAAGTTGTTGGCGCGGTACCAGATCATCGTCCTGGAGCTCCAGGACCCGGTCGTCACCCCGGACCGGCTGATGGGCGAGGAGCGGCACACCGAGGAGGTCCGCGGGCAGCGCCTCGGAGCGCTCCAGGCCGCGCTGCTGCACACGATGGAGCAGCACAACCTGTCGACGTGCATCACCTTCCACCACCGGACCATAGAGGCCGCGGCGTATGCGGAGGGTCTTCAGCGGGTTGCCAAGCGGCTGCACGCCGACCAGCCCGAGAAGTACCCGGCAGAGATCTGGGCGGACTGGCTGTGCGGCGAGCACGTCCCGGAGCGCCGGCGGGACGTGCTGGGCAAGTTCGGCTCCACCGCCCGGCGGGCGGTCCTGTCGAACTGCCGCGTCCTGGGCGAGGGCGTGGACATCCGGGCCGTGGACTCCGTGGCCCTGCTGGACCCCAAGGGCGCGCCGCACGACATCGTGCAGGCGATCGGCCGCGCGCTGCGGCAAAAGCCCGGACAGGGAAAGCTCGCCTCTTTGATCGTGCCGGTATTTCTCCAACCCGATGAAAGCCCGGAGGATATGTTCACCTCGGGTTCGTACAAGCCTTTGGTGAAAGTGTTGGAAGGTCTGCGGGCTCACGATGAAGAGGCTGTGGAATTGCTGGCGATCCCGCAAGAGCCTCAGAAGGCTTACGCGCAGCCCTCCGAATACATCGGTGCCGCGCCGGGGGATGATGAGGAAGAAACCCGTCTGTTGCTCCGTTTCGCGGCTCCGCGTGATCCGGTGATGGTCGCGAACTGGGTGTCCTTCAACGTGATCGACACGGAACGGCAGGACTGGGCGCGCGGCTGGGCGAAGCTCAAGGAGTACGTCGAGCGGGTCGGGAACGCGAGTGTGCCATACGAGCACAAGGAGGGGGCGTTCCCGCTGGGGACCTGGGTCGCGGAGCAGCGGCGGGCGTACGGGGCCGGGCAGATGAACGGTCGGCGCGCGGCGCGGTTGGAGAAGCTGGGCATGGCCTGGACGGCGGCTGATGCGCGGTTCCAGGAGAACCTGGCGGCGGCCCGGGTCTACTTCGCGGAGCACTGGACGCTGTGCGCTCCGAGGTCGGCGGCCGCGCTGGACAAGCCGATCGGGCAGTGGCTGTCCAACCTCCGCCGTTCCAGCGCGCTGGACGGGCACCCGGAGTGGGAGGCCGCGTTGAAGGAGATCGACGAGGACTGGAACCCGCTGTGGCCCATCGAGTGGCAGCGACACTACGCCGCGCTGCGCGAGCTGGTGCGGGACGAGGAAGGCCCGGCAGAGGTCCTGCCCGGCTTCACCGTGCACGGCATGGACGTGGGTAAGTGGATGGCGAGGCAGCGGCGGCCCGAGGTGTGGGCGGCCCTGGCCGACGGGCAGCGCGAGCGCCTGGAGGCCGTCGGCATCACCCCGCTCGCCGCTCCGGCCCCGGAGCCGGACGCGTCCGCAGAACCGTCCACGGCCCCCGTGAGCGCCTTCGACAGGGGCGTTGCGGCCCTGGCGCAGTACAAGGACCGCACCGGCTCTGTAAAGGTCCCCAGGGGGCACGTAGAGGCGTTGCCGGACGGGACGGAGGTCAAACTCGGGGTGTTCCTGTCCAACACCAAGACCCGCCGGGCCAAGCTGACCGCCGACAAGCTCGCCGCGCTCGCCGGCCTCGGACTGGAGTGGGCGGCGGCGTAGCGGCGCTGCGGCAGCGTGACCTGCGCAAATGTCGGTCAGGTGCGTACGCACCTACGTACGCAAATCGCAGACGGGCAACACGTGGTGCGTTAGAGTGAGACACCGAATTAGTGGGCCTTAGTTGTCGGCGCCCACTGAAAGCGGAGGGGGCCCCGCCGCTGGAACGGCAAGGGCCCCGCACCGTGTCGGGTGCCGTCCCTAGCTTTCTCGAGTAGCTAGGGGCGGCGTCAGTTGCGGTACCACCAGGTGCGGACCATCTGACCTACCCAGAACACGGTCGCCGCCGTCGGAGCGATCCAGAGTCGGATGCTTTTCAGCCTCCGCTTCCAGCGCGCCGATTTTGGCCTCGCATGCTTCCCCATTGAATCCCCTTCGGGGTTGTGGAACCGACACCTTGTTGTCGGGTCCCGGATCCGAGGACCCGACAGCGCGGTCCCCTCCGAAGGTTCTTCACGAGGAAGCGGCTCCAACTTACACGGTGTCGTGCGAGGCCACGGGCGCTCTGGGCAAGGGGAGTTGAGCCTGATGACAGCTGCACCGCCGCTGCCGTCAGCACAGCGTTACCCGGCCGGGCGGCCGGGCCAACTTGATCGAGTGCTCTGGCGTGGAGATGGTTGGCGCTGGCCCAGGTTCTCTTGAGTCCAGCAATCCGGGCGGCCGGGCGGCCGGGTAACCCGCTGTAGGCACAGCCCCGCATGTAATTTGCGGGAAATTTGCGTCAGGTTCCAATCTGTCCGGCACCGGGCCGAGGTCGGCAGGCTCCGGCCTGAGAACTGCGCTCGCAGGAGCAGCTCGGGGGGGTGGCCCCCAGCGCGCATCGTGGAGCCGCCGCAGCTCGGGCGCAAAGGTCGTTGTCCTGGCGCCCGAGCCGTTGTCTAGGCACCCACAAGGTCCAAGAGGTCCTGGAAGCGGCGAGCCACGTACTCATCCGCACAGGCCCGCTTCACGGCGCGATCCTTCTGAAGGCCGCTGACGTCGTCACGGATGATCTCGCGGTCCTCCTTGAACATCTGCTCGATCAGAGGCGCGGCGCTGTTGCTGAAGAAGACCTTGCGGTTACGGCCCATCGTGCCGTAACCGCCCTCTTCGCCGATGTAACACAGGGCCATCCAGCGAACAATGTTCACCCGTACGTCAGGTGGAACCGCGGCGAGTCCGCCGAACTCGGGGAACAGTCGGAGAGCGGGCCCGTGGGAGGCGTGGGCCCTCCAGCTGTGTCCGATCTTCTCTAGGGCCTCCAGCTGGCTGCGGAAGAAAGCAGCTCGTTGAGACTTGCGGAAGTACGGCAGGATGCCGGCTGCATGGGCGACCCGGACCTGAAGCTCGGTCAGCGGCACGCGCCCGACCTTGTCCATCTGGTACTTAGCCAGGTCAACGCGTACACCGTCGCGCGTGCAGGGGGAGATCTCCGTGATGAGGGCGTAGCAGTTCCCTCGGACGAGTTCGGGCTCCGAGTCGCTCAGCGCCATGCTCAGCAGGAATTTAAGGATCTCCAGCTGTCGGGTGTCAGGGGCGTGCTCGTAGTCGGTCAAAAGGTCGGGGTCGGCGGCGACGGGGCCCGAGGCCTGGACGATCTGCTTGACCTCTGAGACGTGGATGAGCGTGATGGGGTCGCGGGAGAGAACCGCGTCGACGCAGGTCTTGAAGATATAGATGCAGTCCTCGATGCCGGCCTCGTACTCGGCGTCCTCGTGCTCCAGGTCGCGGCGGATGTCGTAGGCGCGAGTCATCTTGCGCCACTCGGGCCGGCTCAGCAGCCCCATCCTGTACGACAGATCGATGAGCTTGGCGGTGGAGTAGTTCTCGATGTCTTCGGCACCCCGGTCGCCCCGGTTGATCGGTGGCAGTTTGTGCGCTGCGGCCACTTCGGAGGCGATGTCGATACCGGCAATTTGGACCTTCTCACGGAGGTCTTGGACAGCTGCGTTCAGCAGCCGCTGGCATGCGCTACTTGGATCCACCGGCAGCAGACGACGAACGCGTTCGATCAGTCCCTTGGACTGCCACTGAGGCCGGATCTCCGCCATGATCAGGGGGACTTCGCTATCCGAGATCAGGTCGCTTGCCGGGTGCCGTACTACTTCGCCCACCGAGTCCTCCTTGACCAGTTCACGCGGATCATCTGACGATCGTAGAGACCTGCACGCACCCGCTACCTCCAGATTTACAGCCAGCCAATCTCATGGGTGGACAGCAGCCCGGTGCTTGGTGAGCGCACCAAGCACCGACGCCGTTGGACCGGAGGTGGGGGTGGCGTGACGTTGGCGGTGAGCTGTGGTGGTGAGACCGACGGCAGAACCCCGGGGCGCAGCGCGGCCCGGGGTCCTTCGCTGTCCGGGGCCAGCGGCACCGCTCCCAGGCTCTACACGCACTGAGGTGCGATGCCCGGGGTTCTGAGCTGCGGCATCACACTGGTGTGCGTGTAGGGCCTGGGATCTTCGGGGCGCTCCCCCGGCGAACTACGGGACGACCGGAGCGGGTTCGGTGAGGCGGTCCAGCCGGGTGCAGGAAGCCCGTACGAGCCGGGCGCGGATCCCAGTACAGGTGACGGGCACGGGATCTACCCGCCGAAGACCGCGTTGTATGCCTGCTGGCCTTGCTGGAGGGTCGTAGTCAGGGCAGCCGAGGCGGCCCCGATCTGGGTCAGCCGGCCCATAACGGCGTCGTACGCAGCGCGGACACGTCCAGGCTGGGCGGTCTCGCTGCCAGCCTCCTCATCGAGGACTTCGGCCTCATGGATGAGCTCGGCCTGCTGCGCAGGGTCGAGGCCGTAGGTCGGGGCGAGCTGCTGGACTAGGGCGGCGAACTCGCGCATCGCCCTGGGATCGAAGGCGTTGTTGTGGTTGTGCTGCTCGACCTTGCCCTGTGATCCGGCCACGACGTTCGTGTTGCCGGTAATGCTGTAGTAGTCGCCGGGCCGGGTTCGGTTGAGGTAGTCGCTCACGGTTGCTCCAGAAAGTACGCAGTCGATGCCGTCGATCGTGATGGCCACGGCTGAGCCGGCCATGTCGACGAGGTGGGAGCTGGTCAGTCGCGCGACCGCGTAGTCCACTTCGGTAGCCGACAGATCCTCTCCGGCGAAATACGCTTCGGTCGTGGTCATGAACTGCGCCGGGTCGACATGCCTCCGATCATGGGCGGTGGCGTACAGCCAGCGCAGGAAAGCGTCTGTCGCATAGCGGTGCCGGGCGTCGGGTGAGCTTCGCAGCCGGGCAAGTCGTCGTAGCTCGACCCGCCCGTCAGCGGTCATTCGGTAGGAGTCGTCGGCACCGAACGAGCCCATGGAGTCAACGAGCCCGTCCCGCTCGAGCTCGAGGGCCAAGACGTGCACATCGTCCTTCGGCATACTGACGCGTTCGGCGTAGGCGTCGAGCTCGGCGAACTGGTGCTCTTGATGGTCACCGACCCAGATGAGAAAACGAACGAGCTGCGGGTCCTGTTCGATCCCTACGCCGGTGCTTGCGGAGACTGAGAACCCTTTACCCGTCACTGGCACGGTGACGGGGTATTTCTTCGCCGCACGCTCGTACGCCTTCTGAAGGGCTTTCACGTGCTTCTCAATCGCTCGGTGGTCGATGTCTTGGTTGGCCACTTCGTCCCCTTCGCGTCTTCCTGAACGGAGCATAGGGCGAGGCACTGACAGCCGTAGTCGGTTGCGCAGGGCACCGCCCCCCAAGGGGTTCTACGAGCTGTCCTCGAAGTGTCATCTCCCCTCCACCAGAGGCTGCTTCCGAGGGTCAGCAGCCGCGGGCCGATGCCCTTCGGGTCGGCGTCGATGGCCCACCTCGTCGGCGGCGACCGCGCGGGCGTGCCCGGTGAGCTGGAGGGCGATTTGCTCGTAGTCGCCCGGGGCGAGGTCCGGGTTCTTCCATGCGAGGACGGCGGTGACGAGGGCCTCGTGCGGGGCGCGGTCCAGGGGCAGTTCGGCGTCCATTAGGCCCTCGGGATCGTGGAGCACGGCACAGGCCCCGCTCACCGCAGGCCCGCCGCGTCGCCGGCCTGGCCGTGGTCGCCCCTGTCGGCGTCCGGGTCCGGGTCGGCGAGGAAGCGGGTATAGGCGCGTACGGCGCGCTCCAGCAGCGCGGGTGAAGGCCGGCCGAAGTCGGGCCGCTGGAGGCCGGGTCCGTCGGGTGCGGGTCCGGCGGGTGTGGGTGCGCTTCATGGGCACCGCCTCCGTGTGCTGAGTGGTCGCGTCGGTGGCGTCGACGCTACGGAGGCTTCGGCTCCGTCCTCAACGAGATTGCGGGAAATTGCGGAACTTCACCCCAGGGCGTCGATCGCGGCCCCGATGAGGTCGCGGGCGGCGGCGCCGTAGACGGCCATCTCCGCGAGGCCCGCGAACGCCTTGGCGTAGTCGGCGAGCTCGCGCGGCTGCGTCACCTTGATCTCCGCCGTCAGGGTCTCCACCACGGCCACGGTGTCGTCGTGGAGGTAGAACGCTTCCAGCGGCCACACGGTGCGCTGTGCGGTGAAGGGGATGATGCCTAGCGAGACCGAGGCGAGCGGCATCACGGTCAGGAGGTGGCGCAGCTGCCCGCGCATGGCCTCGGGGTCGGCGGTGCGGAAGCGCAGGACGGGCTCCTCCATGAGCACGACGTAGCGGTGGCCGCCCTCGTAGAGGAACCGGGAGCGCGCGACCCGGGCGGCGACGGCTTCGGAGACGTCGTTCGGCGTGCCCTGGAACGTGGTGATCTGCCCCATGAGGGCGGTGGCGAAGGCCGGCGTTTGGAAGAAGCCCGGGAAGACGTTGGAGACGTAGACCCGGCAGACGCGGGTCCGTTCGTGCAGGGTGTTCAGGTTTTGCTGGAGCTTGCGCATCCCGTCCTTGTGGAGGCGGCGCCACTCCAGGTACATGGAGTCGACGGCGCGGGCGGTGGCGATGAGGTCGTCGGCCTGGTCGTCCGCGCCGCACGCCGAACACCAGGTGCGGATGTCCGCGTCGGAGGGCGGGGCGTCGCCCTTCTGGATGCGGGTGGTCTTCGCCGGGTGCCAGCCGCACAGGGCGGAGAGTTCCTTCCCTGTGAGGCCGGCGCCCTTGCGCAGGTGCTGCAAGCGCACGGCCAGCGCCTCGCGGGCGGCCTGGGCGCTGGACGATGGGGATGTACTCACGGTGCTCTACTCAGTGGGCCTGGAGGGTGTACTTCTCGTGCGGGATGGCGCGCTCCCAGACCGCCTCGAAGGCGGCGTGGCACAGCGCGACGGCGGCCGGGTCGGTGGTGCGTTCCTTGCCGTAGACCCGGTGGCGCAAAAGCTGTTCGGTACCACGGTCCATCCGTTCAGCCGCTGCTGAGAGCCGAGTCTGGTCCTCCGTGCAGTACGCGGGACAGATCGGCGCGGCCGAGGTCGACCAACCCAGCCCCGAGCCGGGCAGCGTGTCTGACGTCGGGTCGTTCTCCTGGGCTGAACGGGCCGACCCACCTCGGCCGGATGACGGCCACGTCCACCGACCACGCCGCGGTACGCACCCCGACGAAGCACTCGTCTTACCCCCGCCCGTTGGCGGATCATTCGTCGCACGGGCCAAATGGCGCGGCCCCGGACGGGTGCGCGGCGGACTTGCGGCGGCGGTAGGCGGTGGCGTTGGCCCGGCTCCCGCACGACAGCTTGTCGCACCAGCGGCGATTGCCCGCGCGCGAACGGTCCAGGAAGAGCCGGGTGCACTCCGTCCCGGCACACACGCGTACGAGACGGCGATCGTCACCGCCGAACAATTCCCCCGCCCTGGTCGCGACCGTGGCCAGGACCTCGTCGACGCCGCCGCGCCGCTCGACCTCGCCCAGCGCCTTGAGGGCCACGACCACCTGAGGGCCGCGGGCGCACTCGCGGATCAGCCGCACGTCGGCCACGGCGGCGTCCGCGCCCTGTTCCGCTGCGACGGCCGTCCGGTAGATGGCCTCGCGCAGCGACCGGGCGCGGTCCAGCCCCGCGCGGGAGACCTGGCCCGGGTGGTCGGTCAGCCCGGCCTGCGTCGCCCATGCGGCGAGGTCCGCCGGCTCCGCCAGGAGCTCGATGGGGTAAGTGGCGCGCCAGCTCACGGTCGCGGCGAAATCCAGGGCCAGGTGATCACTGACGAAGGTGAAGTCCACGACCCCAGTGTGGCGCTCGTCGGCATGGCACGGCAAGATCGTGGAATCATACCCTTGACCGATGACGCAGAGCGGGGCATGCCGGGACGGCTGAACGCCCCGCCGAACCCGTACCGCGGCCACAGCCACGGCCGGGCAGGAGGGCACATGACCACGCATGGCGCACCCGTCACCGCCACTCCCCGGCTGATCCACTACCTGGGGGTGGCCATACCCGCCCGGCTCGCCGCCGAGGGCGCCCGGATCGCCCTCGTCCTGCTCGCGCTGGAGCGGACGCACAGCGCGGGGCTGGGCGGCGCGCTGGTCGCGGCGCTGATGATCCCGCACGTCGTGGCGGCACCGGTCCTCGGCGCCGTGGCTGACCGTGTCCCCCGCCGTCGCCTCTTACATGCCTCGTGCCTGTTCACCTACGGCCTTGGACTCGCCGTCACCGCACTCGCGGTAGGTCGAATACCGGCCGGCTGCACCCTCGCCCTCGTCGCGGCGGCCGGATGCTGCGCACCGCTCGTCACCGGAGGTCTGACCAGCCTCCTCGGCGAGCTGGTTCCGGCCGACCGTCTCAGCAGGGCCTTCAGCATCGACTCCACCTCGTACAACCTCGCGGGTATCTGTGGACCGGCCCTGGCCGCCGCCCTGTCCGCGGCGGCGGGCCCGGCCATCGCTCTGCTGGCACTGGGTGCGGCCGGGGCGGTGGCGGGCCTCGTCATGCTCACGCTGCCGCTGGCCCCCAGGACCGAAGCGATCGGACACGGTGTGCGCCTGCGCCCCGCCGACCTGGTCACCGGACTGCTGGAACTGGTCAGGAACCCACCCCTGCGCGCGGTCACCTGGTCCAGCAGCGCCGGCCAGATCGGCGTCGGCGCGCTGCCCGTACTGACCGCGCTGCTTGCCCGGCAGTACGGCGCCGGGTGGGCTGCGGGCGGCCTGATGACCGCGTTCGCCGTCGGTGGGCTGGCCGGGTCGCTGATCTACGCGGTACGCCCGTGGACCGACACGCACCCCGAGCGTGTGGTGCTGGGCTGCCTGGCGGGGACCGGCCTGCCACTCGCCCTGGCGGCAGCGGAACCGGAACTCAGCGTGACGACAGGGCTATTCGTACTCGCCGGAGCCTGCACCGGTCCCCTCTTCAGCGCGCTGCTCGCCGCCCGGGAACGGTACGCGCCGACCGAGGTCCGTACCCAGATCTTCACCCTGGGTGCCGGGCTGAAGAGCACCGCCGCCGCCGGGGGCGCGGCCGCCGCGGGAGCCCTCAGCGGCGTCGGCACCAGTGCCCTGCTGCTGGCGGTCGCCGCATGCCAGGTCCTCGCCACTCTGCTCGGAGCGGCCCTGCTTACCAACCGCCGCGCCGTCGGCACGCAGCGAGCCGGACAGTACGGGCACCGGCGCGCCAGGGCGAACGCCGGTGATGGTCCGCGCCGGTGAACGAAGGGAAGCAGAACCGGTGAACAGACGGAAGCAGAAGAAGCTGACCCGCCGGCTGGTGTGGGCGGCGGCGGTCGGCGACACGTACACCGTGCGCCGCGTGCTGCGCACCGGCGTTGATCCGGAGCTCCCCGATGCGGACGGCACGACGGCCCTGTACACCGCGTCGGTGCACGGCGCCGCGTCCACGGTGCGGGCCCTGCTGCGGGCGGGCGCTTGCCCCGACCCCGAGAGCTCCGGCCTCACGGACTGCACCCCGCTGTGCGGCGCCGCCGCGTGGGGCCATCTCGCCGCGGTCCGCGAACTCCTCGCCCACGGCGCCGACCCCAACCTCCGCGAACACCACGTGTCGCCGATGAGGGCCTCGTAGTGGGCCTCCTGCTGGTGACGGGCCGCCCCTACCGCGGCGACGTCGTCGTGCTGGTCGCCGCGCGGCGTACCGGTCTGCCCGCAGCCCTCCCGCTCGCAGGTCCAGCGGGACCATGCGCCCCGGACCTTCACCGTGGAGCCCCTGCTGTACCCGGCCATTGCCCCTCTCCCTGGTCTTGGGGCGGCAGTACATCAGCAGCCGCGGCGGCCGGGTGGCGGTTCGCAGGCCTTCGCCCCGAGGGGGTGGCGACGGGGCTGTTGGAGGCCCGGGCGGGTGAATGTTGCCCCTCGCGTACGTGGGCGCGGATCTAGTCGTCCTGAGTGCGAACCCGGACGGAACGCTGCACCACCCCGACCAGGTCGCGGAAGTCTGCCAGCACGAGGGCCTGGCGGCCCTGGTCGCCGCCGACACCCCGCTCGGACCCGAGCAGGCCTCCGCCCGGCTCCGGGTATGCCGTGCCGACGTCGACCACGTGGTGCAGCACGGTTGGGTCTGCTCCCCGCAAGCGAAGCCGCGAACGACCGGCTTTCCGCCTCGCGCAGTACGAGGCCGACGACTCTTGGCGGCCGCGCGAGCTCCGGCTTCATCTCGTGCAGGTTGCCTCCCCCGCCCTGACCGTTCTCCCCATGGTGTGACTCCACTTCAGTGACGACTTCTCACAGGTACTGCTGCTGAATCCAGTACCCGAGCAGGCCGGACGCGGCGGTACCCAGGCCGTAGCAGAGCCCCCGGAAGATGTGGGTTGCGGCGGTGCGGCGCAGCCGGTGCAGCCGTTTGCGGGTAGTGAGCGCACGTGGTGTACCGGTGGGCGGGTGGCCGTCCGGTTTGGCGCGCGGGGTGGAGAGTTCGGCGGGGGTGGCGGGGTTTTGGGGAGGGGTGGTCATCGGGTGCTCCTTGTTCTGGGCATGGGTGAGGCCCGCGTGGCCGCAGCGGCGTGATGGAGATGAAGAAGGAAGGGGCGCGGCTGGGTCAGCGGGTGAGCGGGGTTGTGTAGCAGTGGGGTGGGGCCGGCAGAGGGACCAGCTGGTCCGGGGGTTCGTTTATCGGGTCAGTTCGGCGGGGTCGCGCATCATGAAGTCGCGGATTTCTGCTTTCCAGGGGACGGGGCGGGCGAGGCCTTCGGCGATGCGGGGCTCACCTTGGACGGGGCGGGGCAGGTGGTGTTCGGGGTGGTAGTGGAGTAGTCGGGCGAAGGCTCGCCAGGCGCGTGCCCGGGCGGGGGCTTGGGTGTGGGTGTCGTCCAGGGCGTGGTAGACGGCTAGGAGGTGGGCGGCCAGCGGGTCGCCGACGCCGGCGGCGAAGGCCCACCAAAACAGGGCGCTTTCGGTGCGGTCGATGCAGTACAGCAGGCAGGCGAAGGTGCGGGCGCCGGCCGGGTTGTAGTCGCGGTCGAAGAACAGCATGTGGTCGAAGTCGTCGCTGCGCAGCACTGTTTCGCAGGTCAGGCGCAGGTAGGCGCGTACGACTTGGGGGTGGGCGGTGGGGTCGTGGGTGATGATCGGGGTGGGGCGGCGGCGCCGGGTGCGGCGGGCGAGGGGCCGTGCGATGCCGGAGGGGCGCAGGGTGTAGGCGGAGGGCGTGGCTGCCGGTGCCCCCGTTCCGGTGGCGCGGGGCGGTGCGGGGGTGGTTTCACGCTGGATGCGTGGGGGGCGGGCGGATTGTTCGGCGACGCGCGCGGCCAGGCGGCGCAGGAAGTCGTGGGTGTCATGGGTGCTGACCATGTCGGTGACGGCCCGTGCCTCGGCCTTGAGGGCGTCGATGACCTCTGTGCAGCCCCTTTCGGCGGGCTCGTCGTCCGGCACGTCGTGGGCCGGGCGGCCGGGCCCGCCGGAAGCGGATGCGGGCGCAGACGCGGGCGAGTGTGCGGGTGTGGGGGTGGTGTGGTCGCCGGTGGTAGTGGTGTCGGTGTCCGGATGGGACTGCTGCGTGGTGGTGCTGCGCAGCGGACGGTCGGTCATCAGGAATCCCCTTTCCCCGTGTTGGGGAGGTCCATGAAGTGCTTGAGGTTCTTGAGGCCCTTGCAGACGTTGGTGCGGACGGCTCCTTCGCTGATGTTCAGACGGGCGGCGACCTCGGCGGTGGTGAGGTCCTCGGTGAAGCGCAGGCGGATGCACTCGGCCTGCTGGGGAGCACGAGCCTGCAGGCGGCTGAGGGCCTGTTCGAGGCGCTCGTAGCCGCGCAGGGCGAGCAGGTCGTCGACGGTGACGGGCTCGGTATACGCAAGGTCGGTGAAGGAGACCTCCGGGACGCGGCGGGCCTGCTGGCGGTAGAAGTCGGAGCGCGCGGCCTTCAGCATTGTGCGGGCCAGAGCTATGGGATTGCTGTGGACCTTGATACGGGGCCACTTACGGCACATGTTCACCGCGGCGTTCATCAGGATCTCGTCGGCGTCCTCCAGACAGCGGGTCCAGCTGATGGCCGTACGCAAGAACTCGTCCTTGTGCTGGGCGAAGAAGCGGACGAAGTCCTCGTCCTGGGCCGGCTGGGCCAACGGGAAGTCCTGCTCGGGAAAGTCGTTCACCGGGCCCCCTGACAACACGGTCCTGCCGCGGCCGCGCAGGCGGCGCGGACGGCGCCACGCGGGCCGGGACAGTCGTCGCAGCGGGCCTGCAGCGAGCGCAGCAGTGCCGACGGAGAGGGCGAGCACGAGGCGACGGCGGCCTGCGGCGTGCGGAGCGGCGGGCCGGAGCGGTGCCCCGGCCAAGTCGCGGGCGCGCCCGAACACAGGCCGCGCCTGCCGGAGACGGCGGACCGGGCCGCGGGCGGCCGGCCGGGGCTGGGCCGGTCGGCCCGCCTGATGCTGAGGTGCCCCACGGACACTCCTTTTCCTACCAAATGGGTTGCTCGGCTGCCGCGTTGGCGGGCCGGGCGAGCGGATGCTCTTCACCCACCAAACCGCTCAACCTTGGCCGCTTGTTAACTCAACAGACCATCTTCTTAGCGGAGCGTGAACGCCCGAAGGCGTTTACAGCGCGTGACCTGCACCCCGGCCATTAGCACGTGATGCACATCACACACGCGTGCGCATCCGCACATGCGCCCCCGCCGCCCGCACGGCGCACCACCGGCGCACCACGCGCCCCCATCACAGGTCAGCCCGTGACCAACGGCCCGGAAGCCGATACTCCAGGCCTGCTCCGCAGAAGATTTTCCGTTTGCGTTCGTATCTGTTCGTATCCGAACAGAAGTGACTGCACGTAGCGCACGACGCTCGGCCAACCTGCCGCGCCAAGAAATCGCAGTCGATGTTCGGGTCGAGGCGGCGAGGACCAGGCGCTCAAGATCGTCCGGCTCCAGCGCTTCTCCCGCGCCCTGCACGCCCGGTCAATACCGCGGGTCGGCGGACCACTCCCGTGCCATCCGGACGGGCGTACACCTTTCGCGTACACGAGCGCAGTCCTAGCGGAGCGCGTCCAACTTGCGCGCCTTTAAAGGGTCTTGACAGCTTTTCATGTTTTCTGTCATGTTCTGTCCCGTCGCTTCCGGCGGACGAGCGAGAGGTGATCTCATGCACCGAACCGAGTACGACGCGGGGCAGGCCGCCAAGCGCCTTAAGCCTGTGCTTTGGCTTCCTCGCTACCTCTACATGAGGGTTGTCGGACCTGCGGCGACCCCCTGTCCACCGCTCCTGACCTGCGGAAACGTCCGGCCCGTGGTGACGGGGCACGGAGGGGGTGATGGAGGGGCCCACGGAGGGGGCCTGTTCGGTCCGGTCAAGGGGCTGCTCGGGATCGCCGGCGGTCGCCAAGGGATGCTCCTGGAGGTGGGGCGGGCCTCTCCCGCCATTCACCTCGTACAGGTGTGGAGTTCGGGCTTCGTGTGACGCCGACCTCGAAAAACCTCTCCGTCGTGACCGCATCGTGATCAAGCCAGGTGTCCTGTGACGTCGAACTGGACCGCTTGTCAGTGAACTTGGATGGCCAGGCATGATCACGCCATGGACCAAGCGGAGCAGTTGACACGGGCCGCCGAGGATGGTGACGCGGCTGAAGTGGCACGGGCGCTGAGCGAGGGTGCTGAGGTGGACACCCCGAACGTGGCTCGGCGTACCGCACTGGATCTCGCGGGGCGGGAGGGGCATGCCGAGATCGTCCGGTTACTGCTCGCGGCGGGGGCGGACCCGCAACAGCGAACAGGCGAGTGCGACGAGACGACGCCTCTGTGCCAGGCAACGATGCACGGCCACACAGAAGCGGTCAGGGCCCTTCTCGATGCCGGTGCCCCCATCGGCGCCCAAGGCAGGCTGGGTTACGTGCCGATAGTGCTGGCGGCGACGTCGGGAGACCACGGCCACCCGCAGACTGTGGACCTGTTGTTGAACCATGGGGCGGACATCGATGCGGTGATGAAGGACAGGACGCCTCTGGAGTGGGCGGCCCTCTTCGGACAGGTGCAGATGGTGCACCATCTGCTCGCTCGCGGCGCAACACCAACGGGGAAGGCACTGAGGGAGGTACACCACCGCGTGCAGCGGTTTCCGCAGACTGCGGAGCGCTACGCGCTCATCATCGATGCCCTGCATGCCGCCGGTGTCGAGGGTTGAACCTCCCGTGGTCCGACAACGGTCGGCTTCTGCTCGCGAGCGGAGGCCTCCGGTACGGATCAAGGGGCCGTGGAAGGCCTGGAGTATCCCATCTGCCCGTACCTCGCCGTTGTAGCATCGAGGCTCTCCAGAGCTGCGCTACGGCCGCGCGCCTCCAGCATCATGACCGCAGTGCAGATCGCGAGGGCGTGCACCCGGTCCAGCGGTATCAGGCCCTCCACCGCCGCGGTGAGACCCATCTCCCCCGTGGCGACCTGACGTACGGCCGTCATCACCGCCAGCTCAGTCTCCAGCGGTGCAAGTGCCCCCATCCCGTCAAGCTCCCGCACCGACATAGACGGCTCCCCCAGCTCACCGAAGAGCGCGTCGTGATCAAGAATCAGCCATGTCAGAACGCGCTCCAGCTGGGGGATGTCCAAGCCCGCAAGGCACCGCGCGACCTGACCCCGCTCTTGAGACAGATAGGCCCGGGTGAGATCAGCCGCCCGCCACATCGCGTGGATCAGCCGCAGGTCCTCAGATTCCGTCATCCACCCCTTCTAACGAACTCGCGGATGCGGGGGTGGGCTTCCAGCCTGATTCACCCATACAGGCACCAGGACAAAGGCCTCGCCGTCCAACTTCGACGGCAGACAGACCAGACTTCTGGCCACCGGACAAACCGGGAGGGGGGACCGTCGTCCCCCTCAGTGGATCCGGGCGTCGTCGGTGCACACCACCGCACCGGGCGCGCACCACCGAGTCCACTCAGTGGCCGGCCTCCCGGCCGCGGTGTGGTCCGGGTTGCTGTGGGCGGTGCGCCTGCTGGTCGGCCGAGCGCACCGGGCGCACCGGGTCGGCGTCGGCCTGTGCGATGTCGCGGGCGCGGGAGTCGTTGACCATCTTGGTGGCCGCCTCCTGGATGCGGCGCAGTCGGTCGGCGGTGAGATCGAGGGCTTCGACGTCCGTGCGGGACTTCCGCAGGGCCCGCAGCGCCGTCATGTCGATCGCGTCCCCGCGGCCGGCCTTCGGCTCCTGGTCGTCGTGCTCGGGGTCGGCCGGCTCGGGCGCGAGCAGCTGCTCGGGCATCGCCACCTGCTGGTGGGCGACGACGTCGTACGCCCGGTCCCTCACGGCGGCGGCGGTGTTGGTGGTGCGCAGCTTCTCCCGCACCACCGCACCGGCGAGGACGGCACGGTCGTACTGGAGCGGGATGCGGGGAATCTCCCACTCCCCCGCGTCCTGGCCCGGCGGCCGGAGCGCAGCCGGCTCGCCGGGATCGGTCGGGGGCTGCCGGTCCGGGTCAGGTGCGGGAGTGGGTGGGCGGGGCCGGGCGGGGAGGTCGGCCAGGTCCCACCGGGCGGTGTAGAGGCGGTAGTCCGCCAGCAGGCCGATGGTGGTCTTCGGCTCGCTGATGTCCAGGCAGTGGTTGGAGATGGCGGCGGCCACGATCTCCTCGTCCAGACCGGGGTCGCGGCGGCGGCCGCGCAGGACCAGGGCGAGGTGGCGGCGGGCTTCGGCGAGCAGGTGCCGGCGGTGGAAGCGGCCACCCTCGTTCATCACGAACACGGTCGCGGTGACGTCGACGGCCGCCAGCGCTATGTCGACCACGGCCGCGACGCGGGCCCGGATCGCGGCGGCCGCAGCGCGGGCGTGCTCGATGAGGTTGGTGATGACGTCGGCGGCGACCTTGGAGGTGAGGATCGCGCTCACCTTCCACCAGGCGCGCAGCTGCGCGAGCGGCTGGGTCTTCTAGGGCGGGCGGGTCTTGCGGGCGGCGACGGCGTGCATCTTGGCGCGGGCCCGCTCGGAGACCACGGGCAGGAACTTCAGCTCGCCGTCGTCGTCGACGGCGGTGACGTACTCGTGCTCCAGCTCGGCTAGGCAGACGGCGATCTGGTCGCTGCGCCGGGCGGTCCAGCGGATCAGCTCGTGCGGCACCCCGGCGATCTCCATCACCGGCCGGCGCCCCGGGGTGACGATGCGCGGCTCGGTCGCCAGCCCCAGCGCCTCGCAGGTCTCGGAGGCCACGAGCTCGTTGTAGAGCGAGGAGGCCGCCACGGTGTTCTCGTGCAGGGCCGTGGTGTGGATCGAGCCCCACTTCCCGTCCATGCGCTGCCCCTTCACCGACAGCAGCAGATGGTCATGCAGAAGGGCCGGCCCGACCTCGCCTCGTAGTGGCGGAAGCGGGCGGCGACCAGACCGCCGGGCGGCCTCACCCGGTAGATGCCGTCCTTGCCGTAGCGGATCACCGCGACCTCGTACTCGAAGGTAGTAGCGGTGTCGCTTCCGCCGCGTCGTCCTGGACACCTTCGTCCCCGACCTCCGCGCTGGCCGGACCTTCCGCCCCGGCTTACGGATCAAGGCGGTGCGCCGCGCGCCGGGCGTCTACGAACTCACCTGGCCCATGGGCTACGGACCTGCAGGACGCGCCAACTGGGAGTACGGCCCGTCGAAACGACCCGGCACCCCGCACTGGTGGTCTCTTGGGTGAGCGACGCGGCGAAGACACTGGTGTTGCCAACGCAGCAGGCCGAGGCTGGCGACCGCTTCTCCCGGTCGCCAGCCTCGGCCTGCTGCGATCTATGAAATGCCTTCCATTCGTTCAAAGAACAGGCAACAAAGAGCCCTATCTACCACTAGCTAGGCATGCGTCTTCCTCCGGTGTCCATGTCATTCCTCGATCTACCTGCAGTGCGGCAACTGTGGATCGAGCTGTGTTTTGCGCTGTATCACGCAGTCCTTGCACTGCTCCCTCCCGACTCAGTCGTGCGGCGAGATCACCGGGATCCTCCGGGCCTGTCGGAGCAGCAGCTGTGGCCCGCTGCTCGGGCCTGCATCCCAGTGCTGCCCCCACGCGTTCTGGCTGCAGTTCCTCGATCCCGTGCAGCTGCAGGGAGTTGCAGTGCCTGGACTGGGAGGATGGATTGGGCGGCGTCGTCTCCCGCAACGCCTCCTCCTGCAGCAGTTCCACGTAGTCAATGGCGTCGGCGTCCCCGAGAGCCGCCGCCAGCTTCCACCAGCACAGTGCTGCTTCTTCCTCGTCCAGCAGTTCCAGCAGCTCGGCCCCGCGTCTGGCTTGAGCCCCAGTGACGGCGTGCTCCAAGTGAAGGATCTCCCACAACTCCTCTTCCGGACGGCATCCGTACGTCCGGGGAGGAGGGATGTCGCTCTCCTGCCCATGCCCGCATACGCGGGGATAGGAGGCGCGGCGATCGGTGGCCTCCGGTTCATCCCCGCATGCGTGGGGATGAATGCCGGGGCGGCCGGCCGCCTGGTGGCGGCCGACCGTCTCGCTCAATTCGTCTTGTATGGATGCCCGCCCGCTGGACAGCAAGGACACCCAGCGGTCGATGAGCAGCTGGAGCAAATCAGCCGCTACGCGGTCGAGGCGGTGCAATTCGTCGACGATGAGCAAATCCCCGTACTTCACGCGACCACCTCCTTGTGAATCTGCTGTGCCTGGACTTTGAGGTTCTTCTTAGCCAGGCGCAGGTACCTGATCACGGACTCGGGTTTAATGCCCAAGTATTGAGCGACTTCGTCCTTGCCCATCTGTTTCCAGAACATAAGTTGCACAACCTGGCGCTGCCGCAGGGGCAGCGTCTCTATGAGGCCGTTCACCCCGGCCGCCACCTGGCGGTAGGCGTAGGCGAGCACTGCTTCTTCGGGGGTCTCCTCCTCGGACTCCTCCCGTGCCAGCGGGACCGTGAGCCCCTTCGGGATCACCTTCCGGCCGTAACTGCGGTAGTAATCCTTGGTCATGTTCTCGATCGCCTTGCGCATGTACTGCACAAGCGCGTCCGGATCACCAGGGATCTCCAGGTCCCGGGCGACGCGCCGAAGCACCTTGGCATAGACGTCCTGGAGAACGTCGGCGGCGAGATGCGGGTCACCGGCCGTGCGCCATTCGGCACATTTGAGGAGATCCGGGTGGTGCTCCTCGACCGTGGCCTCAAATACGGTGCGTGAAAGGGACGCTGGGCCGAGCGTTCCCGCTGCAGGATTTGGTGTCGTCACCGCACCGACCCACGCGAGTAGGCCAAGAAACGCGGCAACGGCGTTCGCGCTTGCCAGGCCCGCCTGCCGTCCAGGACAGTCACCGTCGTCCCCGCAGGCGCGGCGGTAGTGACGGTAGTGATCGTCGCCCGGCGCTCGCGCTCCAGAAGGATCTGCAGCCATCCGGTCACACACAACCAGACCGCCGGGGCCAGCGTCCTCGTCACGACGGTGAGGAACGTCAAGGTAGCCAGGACCGCCACCTCGCCGCCGTGCGGGAAGTCTTGCCAAGCCATAGGGACTCGGCTCCTTTCGGGGAATAAGGAGAGGGCGGGGACCCTCTCGCTTAGTACACGGAGCAAGAGCCGAAACACGGATGTTCGTGGGGCACACGTTATGCGTGATCCCTCTCATCTGCGGTGATGCGGGGTGCTGTCGCGCTTCGCGTGACCTGAGCACATCAAACATAGAGACGCCCAACAGCTCCGATGTCAGCCGCCAGCGGGCCGTACCGATGCCCTGGAAACCGGGCCCAAGCCCGCGCCGCCTCGTGGGCTGTACGAAACGGGCGCGGTCACTGCGGCGGCGGTCGACTCCCTCTCCCTCGTCGCCCGCGATGCCCAGAAGTCGGCGGGCGTCACGGTCGCGGTCATCACGGCGGCGAGGGCCTGTGCAAGCTGCCGGGACAGGGCCGCGTCGGCGATGTAGTCATCCAGGCCGCGAAATGCCGGAGCGTTCGGTGAGCATCGCCAGGATCTCGCTGCGGGCGGCGTCGACGGCCCGGTGCTCGGTGTCGGAGATGATGCCGAGGCGCCGCACATGGGTGTACTCGTCTTCGTCCTTCCACTCCCAGCGGGTGAGGTCGGGCGCGACGACCAGGTCCACGGTGAGGTCGACGGTGTCGAACCCGGCCTCGGTGCGGCGGGTGGGGCGCTCGAAGTTGACGTACCAGTTCCGCAGGCGGCGCTCGTCCCCTCCGATCCCGCCCGGCGGGCGTTCGCGGCCACCGCACCCGCCCGGCGGACACCGCCAGGGCCATGTAAATGCTGCGCGGCACCCCCGCCACACGCGCCTCACCGACACCGGAAACCGCCAGCAGACGCCTTCAACGCCAACGAGTGCACATCTACGTACCGCTCCCCCACCGACCGGCTAAAGACGCCGCCCCCTGCACCCGTCACCCACTCTCCGCCCCCGGCAACCGCCGGGGGCTTCTTGCTGCCTGGAGGACCGACGTGCCGACCTATGAGACCCTGCCGCGCTTCGCCGCCGACCTGGACCGCCTCACCCCGGAACAGCGCCGCCGCTTCCGCCAGACCGTGGCGGCCTTCGTCGAGGACCTGCGCACCGGAGGCCGCTTCCGCGCTGGCCTCCGCATCAAGCGTGTCCAACGAGCGCGGGGCATCTACGAGCTCACCTGGTCCATGGGCACCGGCCCCGCAGGACGCGCCACCTGGGAGTACGGACCCGAGCACCGTCCCGGCACCCCATACGTCATCTGGCGCCGCATCGGCACCCACGACGTCCTCAGCGGCCCCTGAGCAGAGCCCTGTTGACGTCGTGCGGGACGTACCGCCGCTTGACCTGGAATGTCGGCGTGAAGCTTCAGGCCGGCCACCTTGCTGCTGCTCCAAGCTGTCGGCGGGGACATGCTCGCTCACCGCTGCACACGCGCGGGTGGCGATGCCTGGCCGCGGTATGGCTGGGGTCAGGCACCGTCACCTCGGGGTGGCCCTTGCCGACTAGGGTGTGTCCACCAGCACGCGGCCACCAGTCGGGCTGTATGCCGCGGCGCCGCCCGCGTACGCGTTCTCGACCCGCGCGCGTTCGGCCGTGTCGGGCACCGCGTTACGGCAGCCCGTACCGGCGCTGGAGCCCGACATCAGCTGTGAGCAGGGGCCGGGCTTGGTGTCCGGCAGGCCCAGGTTGTGGCCGAGTTCGTGGGCGACGATGCGGGTCTTGTCGTAACCCTGGGAGACCGCCTGACTTCCCAGTTCGACCCTGCCCCGGCCGCCCGGCCGGACCGGTCCGAGCGTGGCCTGCGGCCAGCCGGTGGTGGCCACGATCTGGATTTCCGCTCGGCTGCCAGGGGCGGCTTTGACCAGCTTGATGTTGCCGACGTTGCCGTTCCACGAGGCGACCCCGGCAGAGATCGCCTGCTCCCAGCCTGCCGCTCGGCTGGCGTCATAGCGGAGCGTGACCTGTGCGGCCACGCGCTTCGACCTGGTGGGCTCGGCCGTGGACACGGCGTGCGCCGCCGGGACCGCGGTCAGCAGCATCCCTGCCGCGGCGCCGGCTATACCCAACCGTAGAAAGTGCACCATCACTGTCCTTTCACACGTAGGGGTTCTCGGACCCTGTGGGAATCGAGAGAGGGAACCAAGACGAGTGTCGCGGACATGCCAATCCTGTCAACTACTTGCCTGCCGGGCCCGTGACGACGACGCAGTGCCGGGCCAAGGCGGCGACGCCTGCTTCCCTGCGTCGCCGCGATCAGCCGTTGGAGACGGCGGACTGTATCCAGTTGCTGTACCCGGCGGTGGCCATGCAGTTCGACTTGGACTGCCGATCCCTGGTGGAGGCGACTCCGGCCACGACGACGGCACCTCTCGCGGCGAGGCCGATGCCAGCTAGTGCTCTGACCGGAAACCTTTACCGGGTCGGCACCCAGGATGTGGCGGCGGTGGGCGTCGAGAAGCCACTTGTTTTTTACCTTACGGTCAAAAACGGTGTTACGGTGGCGTCATGGGCAGGCCGAAGCAGTTCGATCCGGACGTGGCGGTGGAGCGCGCGATGGGCGTGTTCTGGCGCAAGGGGTACGCGGCGACGACGCCGCAGGATCTCGTGGATGAGATCGGCATCGGCAAGGGCAGTCTGTACAACACCTTCGGCAGTAAGCATGCCTTGTTCGAACGGGCACTAACGCGCTACCGCGACTCACAGGCCGCGTGGCTGGAGGCACTTCTCGATCACCCCGGTTCAGCGAAGGATCGGCTGAGGGGTGCACTGGAGGCACTGGTCCAACTCGACTTGAGCGACCCGGACCGGCGCGGCTGCATGGCGGTCAACACTGCCGCTGAGCTGGCCACTTCGGATGCCGGGACAGCTGACACGGTGCGCAAAATGTTCGCGCGTACGGAGAGCCAGTTCCGGGCGACCGTGGAGGAAGGCCAGCGGGCCGGCGAGATCGCCGGTGACCGCGACGCGGCGGCGACGGCCGCCTGGCTGCTGGCAACGGTAATCGGCATGCGAGTGCTGGCGAAGACGGCTGAGGACGCCGGGCAGTTGCGGCGGGTCGTGGACGCGGCGATGGCGGCACTGTAGTCGGCGCCGCCGCTTGGTGTCGCCCTCTTTGCGGCCTAATTTTGTACCTGTAATTCAAATACATTCAAGGAGTCTGACATGGAGCTCGATCTCGCCGGAAAGACTGCGGTCGTCACGGGGGCCAGCCGAGGCGTGGGCCTCGCGATCACCCGGCAGCTCGTCGCCGAGGGGGTCCGCGTGGTGGGTGCGGCCCGCACGATCACGGCCGAACTGAAGGAGGCCGGTGCCCACCCGGTAGCGGTGGACCTGAGCACGCCGGAAGGTGCCGAGGAGTTGGGGGCACAGGCGCTCGCGGAACTCGGCGGCGTGGACATCCTGGTCAACAACCTGGGCGGCGGCGACACGTTCACCTTGAACGGGTTCCTCGCCACTGACGATGCCCTGTGGGCGCAGGCCTTCGAGGTCAACCTGTTCGGCACGGTCCGGGTCACCCGTCGGCTGCTGCCGAGCATCTTGGAGCGCCGCGGTTCGGTGGTGAACATCTCGTCGATGAGTGCCCGCCTGCCGGGCACGGGCCCGATCGAGTACGGCGCCGCGAAGGCGGGTCTCAACGCGTTCGGCAAGGCGCTGTCCGAGGAGTTCGGCCCTCAGGGTGTGCGTGTGAACACTGTCTCTCCCGGTCCGACGCGTACCGGTATGTGGGAGGACGCCGACGGCTTCGGTGCCCGCCTCGCGGAGGCGAACGGCGTCGGGCACCGCGAATTCGTGGCCGGGGTGCCCGCGACGATGGGTATGACCACTGGCCGCATGGTCGAGGCCGACGAGGTCGCGGCCGTCGTCGCGTTTCTTTCCTCAGACCGCGCGGCAAGCGTGACCGGCGCCGATTACGTCGTCGAGGGCGGCGGCATCAAAACGGTGTGAGACGACTGCCGGGCTGGGGCGGTGAGGAGACGTCCGCCCCAGCGGATGCCCTTCTCGCTGCGGACGCGGGCACGCTCGCGCCGCTGGGCGGCCAGCACTTCGGGGTGCCTGGTCTTTGGTTGCGCCAGCGCAGATAGTGGTGCAACTCCTGGGTCTGGACGGTGTGGTTGGGGTGGTAGGAGTTGGCGAGAGTGAACTGCCGCAGAGGTCCGAAGTGCGCCTCTACCGGGTCCGTCCAGGACGCGTTCGTCGGCGTGAAGCACAGCTCGACGTTGTTCCTCCGGGCCCACTGGCGAGCTCGAGTCGGGCCCCGCCGGCGAGATGCCCCTGCCCCGCCCCGGCGTCTACGAAGGCCACGCCTGGTGGAGCAGCCGGCAAGCCGCAGCCGACTACTACGACAGCTACCTCGAGCAGGGCATCGAGGACTGGACGCTCGAACAGACTCGCAGCTACCTCACCCAGTGCCCCGCACACGAACGCTACGTCCTGGACCTCGCGTACACCCGCGAGCCGGAACCACTCGACGAAGACGCAGCGGATCTCTGAGGCCTACGGCCATGCTGCGCTCTGTGAGTAGACACGCTCCTGTCCCGCCGTGATAGGAGCATGTCCGCAGCCGAACGTCGCCATCTGCTCCTGGAAGTCCAGGACACGTCCCGGGTGGCCCAGACACATGCAGCGTCACAACCGCTCGGCGCCAGGGCCGGCAGCCAAAAGAACATTCAGCGATGCGGGCGGGCGTAGCCGCCGATCTCCGCCTCGACCCGGGGATGGCCCCCTGCGCCGCCCGCGCTCTCTGGCTGGCAGCGGGTCGGCACGCGGTGCGCTCGGGGCCGTCCAGAACAACGCTCACCCTGTTCGCCAGAGCGGGCGTGCCCGGCCCCGCACCTCTGCCGGCCCTCTGGCTCGCGTTCCTGAGCCGCGCGCCGCTATTACGTCGTAATGGCGCCCATCTCTGTCTGTGGCTGTCTGGGTGACAAACAGGAGGAGGCGACATGGTCATGGTCCGTTTCCCCAGCGGGAGGCAAAACGGACCATGATCGTCTGAGCGTTATGCGGTGCCGGCTGAGGCCTTCCGTTGCTGCTGGTGCTCGTTCAACACGAGCAGCATCTTATCCAGCTCGCTGTCGGACATCTTGTGGATCAGGTGCCGGGCGACGAAGGGGCCATCGTGATACGGAAGCCGCCGTGGCGCGGAGTCGTCGTCCGCTCCCGCCTCCGGTGCGCTGCCTGTGCGGGGCTCGGGCACCGACTCTGCAGGGGTGGTGCTCCTGACCGGTTCAGGGGCCGCCCTCTGGCCCGACTCCCCTATTACGTCGTAATGACCGCCGGATCCCGGGCTCGTCGCTGTGTCTGCCGCCTTGTCAGAGCTCGGCCCTCGGGTCTTCTTCCTCCGTCGCCGTGCTGCTCTTTCCTGCTGCTGGAGCGACTGCTGCTGCTTCAGCTCCTCCAGCGCTGCTTCTTGTTGTTCGGCCGGCTTGTTGCCCACGGCACGCAGCAGATCGACGGGCTCCTGGCCGATACGTTCTTTGAGCTCAGGCGTGAGATTGAGCAACGCGAGGCGCTGCGAGACCCAGCCCTGTGATTTGTGCAGACGCTTGGCCAGCGCGGTCTGTGTGCCATGGATGGTGAGCAGCCTCTGCAGGACGCGTGCTTCGTCGAGCGGTTCGAGGTCCCGGCGGTGGACGTTTGCGACGAGTGCCGACTCGAGGATCTCGTCCCCGTCGGCGCCTTGCTCGTCATCGACCATGACCTTCAGGTGCGTGAGTCCGGCTTCCCTGGCGGCCGCCAGCCGGCTGCTGCCGTCGACCACGACGTGAGTGGTGTCGGGTTCCAGCTCGTGTTCGCGCTCAGGGTTGGCTTTCACATAGGCGTCACGGTTCATGACCGTGATGGCCTGCTTCTGCCCGTGTTCTTTCAGGCTTCCGCCGAGGTCTGTCAGGTCACCGAGAGCGGTCCGTGGGTTGTCGGGGTTCACGCTGATGCGGGCGACGGGAAGCTTGGTCGGCGGTGCGACTCCCTCGGTCGGCACGCCGGTAGCGGCGCCGATCGCTGCCCGGCGGCTGCTGATTCCGGCAGCGCTCCCGAAGCGCCCGGCGCCGAGCTGGTCCGCCTTGCTCATGCGATCTCCCGGGCCAGGGCGCGCATGCCGACGGCCTGCTGCGACTTGGGTGCGTAGGTGAGCAGGGGGCGCTTCATCCGTACTGCTTCCTTCTGTTCCTTCAGATCTCCGATGAGTCCGACGACCCGCGGGTCCTTGATGTCGACCCATCCCTGGAGGGAGGAGGTGGCGATGTATCCGCGGCGTCCGTCGTAGAGATTGACAGCGATGCCGAGGTAGTCGATGTCCAGAGCGAGGTCATTGCTCAGGTCATCGATCTGGGCGGTCAGCAGACCGTAGGCGTCTGCGGAGCTGTCTTCTGCTTGGACGACGATGAGAACGCCGGACCGGCCGGGCCTTTCTCCGTCGCGTCGGCGTCCGTAGTAGGCGGCAGCGTCCATGCTCAGGCCAAGGCTGGGGGGACAGTCGACCAGGATGACGTCGTAGTCATTCTCGAGCGGGGCCAGAGCCCGTTCCAGAGCGGCTTCGCGGGCGCGTACCGCGGACAGCCGTACATCGAGGAGGAAGGCGTCGGTGCAAGCCGGCAAGAGGTGCAGGCGTCCGTCGAACGACTCGTCCTCAATGGGCACGATGAGGTCCCGCAGGTCGCCCTTGGGGTCTCCGGCCATGTGGTTCGTGAGGCTGTCACCGTTCATGGGCAGGGGAGTGGCGCCGAGCTGGTTGGTGAGGTGACTTTGAGGGTCGAAGTCGACGAGGAGGACGCGCAGTCCGAGTCCCGGGAGGTTCTCGACTTCCAGGGGGTCTTCGGCGGGGCCCTGGTCGGGGTTTTCACCATCGCGGGCGCGGAGGGCCTTGGTGAGCTGCTTGGCGACGCGTACGGGGTAGAGCGTGTTGGAGTCTTCGGCGAGGGCCTCGCCGATGCCGGCCGTGATCGCCGTCTTACCTACTCCGCCCTTCTGGTTGCAGACGATGAAGCGCCGGGTGATGGCGGGCCGTTCAACATGCGGTGCGGGATTGGCGTCGAGCCATAGCTGCACGGACTGCGCCAGGCCCTGGATGAGTGAGACACCGCGCTCGGCGGCAGTCGCTCGGAACGTGTCCCACTGGCCTTCCGGGAGGAAGGTTGAGAAGGAGTCAGCGCCGGCGGTGTCGATGGATGGCGGGCTGGAGGCGAGGCGGGTCCAGGCTTGGATGCCCTGTTCCACAGCGACTTGGATCTCAACGCGATGCTGTGCTGCTCTGATTTTGAGGGACTGCCGGAGCCATCCCGGCAGTTTGGAGACGACCTTCTCGCGGTCGCTGGAGGTGGCTGGCGTACTCATGGGGACACCTTACTAACGCCGTAGATCATCATCTGCACTGACACGGTAGTTAGCCCGAGCCGGTGACCGCAGTGGACGCACCGCAGTGCCGGCTATTACGTCGTAATGGGTGCACGGACTCCGGAGCCTGTGCGCCGACCTCCCCTCTGCTATTACGTCGTAATAGCAGAGGGGAGCGGTGGTTCTGCACCTCAAGTGGGTCCTGACGGCTTCTTGTCATCGGACTGAGCTTGGTGCGCGAGCGTGGAGCTCCTTCAGGGGAGCGACATAGTCGGCAGCGGAGGCCCGCCTGGACCCGGCGATGAACGGCGGCGCGTGCAGGGGGAGTCGCGCCGCGGCGTCCCCGGGACGCGGGCGCCCGGCGCGGGGCCTGGGGGCAATGTCGAGCAGGTTCGGCCGCACTCCTTCTACAGGACGTTGGGGGCCAGGAGCTGCTGCTCGCCATGGAGGCCGCCGCCCTCGACCAAGTCGCCGTCCTTCGTCTTCTGTGACGAGGTATGAAACCGGCCGGTGGGCGCGGCAGTGGCGTGGAGGGTTTGTCCGGCGTGGAGTCGTTCACGGCCTGGGTTGTAAGGCCGTACGACATCGGCGTCGAATTACGAGGAGCAGGAGACGTAGCCGCCGGGATGACGCCGATGACGTCTCCCGCTTGCCGTCGAAGTTGCGGAGGAACGGGCCGCCGGAGACCCTCCGGTGTGAACCCGTCGCAGGCGATCTCCAGGAAGCGCGTCTTCGTGCGCTGGTCCGACGGCGAGGTATCCATCTACGGCAACACCCAGGCCGACGCACTGGGGCGCGAATACCAGCTCGTTCCTCCCGGATAGGATCGTTTCATGCGGATACGTCATGCACTTCCTCTGTTCGTAGCCGCTCTAGTCGTCTTGATGTCCGGCTGTGCAGAGGGGCGAAGCGGGGACGGGGACAGCGGGAACAGACCGTCGGCAAACACCGGCGCTCCGTCGAAGCCGTCCGCGTCCTCCCGGACCACTCGTTCCTGGGAGCCGGACGACGCGTTGCAGCGTGCGGAGCGCGCGCTGGACGCCGCTGCCGACGACGGCACACACCCGGAGGTCGTCGACTCCGGCACTGCACACGTCGGATCCGGGCTCGACAAATCCTTCCCGGCAAGCGGTGAGAAGCCGTACCGGCTCGACATCACCTGCGACACCGACAAGGTCGAGGAGCTCACCCTGACCCTGTCCCGGGGAGAAGAGGAGCAGGCATACGGGCTGGGCTGCGGGGACCGCCAGGCGGACCAGTTCAACCTCCCTGCAGGGAAACCCTTCACAGCCCACCTCGACCCCGACCACCACGGCACAGGACTCATCGCATGGCGTCTCCACACGGTCGCACCCGGCGATGTGGACGGGTGTGACGACGACATCGACGGGTGTAAGGATTGAGGAGTCCCGCTATCCGCGTGCGGAGTGACCTCGAATCTCACGGGTTTCGAGGTCACCCGGCACCGGCAATCACCTGAAACGCAAGAAGGCCCGGCCCCCGCAGTGGATCTGCGAGGAAGCCGGGCCTTCGGTCTGTCAGGTTTCGATTTCGCACAAGACTGGGTTGGTCACGCGCTCGGCGATGTCCTGGGCGCTGCCGGGCGTCCAGGGCTGCGGGTTGCGGGTTGCGGACAGCGGTAAGCATCGCGCGGACCTGGTCGACGACGACCTGGTCCTCGGGGGAGATGGCGCCGGGCGCGGTCCCGCAGCGGCGGAAGGAGAGACGCTTCATCGGGGGGGCTCCTGTTCGAAGGTGGGGTGGGTGCTCGCCGGGCGCAGGTAGTGGGCGGCGGCGTTGACGAAGTCGTCGTGGGCGACCTTCGCGGCCTGGCGGGCGGCGGTCAGGTCTTCGGTGGTGGCGTCCGCATCCCGGATCGCGTAGGTGAGCGTGATCATGCGGTCGGCGGCGGTGCGCACGGCCTGGTCCTCGAAGAGGACGCGGAGCGCGACCAGTGGGCGGGTGATCGCACTACGGGTCATGTGGCTCTCGCCGCGCAGGGCTTCGATCCGCTCAGGGCCGGCGCCCTTGAGGACGGCGTCGCCGCGCCTCCACATCGCCGTGCGGTGGTCGCTGGCGGCGCAGGCCAGCGCGGTGACGGCTTCCAGGCGGTCGCGGCGGATCGCCTCGCCGTGGCTGACGCGCACCTGCCGTTCGGCGGCGCGCTCCTGGAAGCGGCCGTTGACGATCGCGCCCAGCAGGGTGGCAACGATCGCGAGGGCGGCGGTGATCAGGGTGGCTAACATGCGGAGGCTCCTCTGGTGTGCTGGTGAGGGGAGAGAACAAGGGAGCGCCGCGCCCCGGCCTTCCGGTCGGGGCGCGGCGCTTGGTGTTGCGTGGCGGTGTCTCAGGAGGCCGTGGCCGCGCGGAGGATGTCGGCGTGGTCGAACGCGAGTCGTTCCGGCAGCGCGTCCAGGGGCCACCAGCGGGCGGTGCGGGCGTCGGTGCCGGCGACAATCCGGGTGCCGGCGGGGACGACGGCGAGGTAGGCGTCGGTGCTGTACCTGCCGCGCGGGTCGCGGCCCGGCTGGTCCCAGGTGCCGATCGCGTGCAGCTGGTGGGGGTCGACGCGGACCCCGGTCTCCTCGAGGAGTTCCCGGGCGGCCGCCATGCGGCTGGCCTCCCCCTCGTCCTGATGGCCACCCGGCAGAGCCCAGTCGCCTTCGAACGGCTCCCCGTCGCGCTCGATCAGCAGGACGTGGCCGTCGGGAGTCAGGACGACCACGTCGGCGGTGTAGCGGGTGGTCTCGGTCTCGGTCATGTGTACCTCTCGGTGAAGTGGATCAGCGGGTGGTGTCGGTGACCACGAGGAACTGGTCGGTGCGCAGGTCCATCACGACGTGTGCGTCGAGGCCCTGAGCGCGCTGGGCGGCGGCGTATTCATCGGCGGGCCAGGAGCCTCGGGGGTGGCCGGCGGGGAAGCGCTCCAGGACGGTGCGGGAGGGCGCGACGATGGCCATCAGGCGTCACCGCCGTTCACGCGCTCGTCGATGTCGATGAGGGTGGCGATGGCGTCGGGGTTGTCGGCCAGGCCGACCCACCGGCCGCTCGCGGTGAAGACGGGGACCTGGTCGCGCTCTCCGTCGAAGACGACGACGTAGTCGGCGTACCGGTCGAGGACCATGTCGCTCAGGACAGGGATGAGCGCGGTGTCCAGGACCTCCAGGGCGTCGACGGTGAGGTGGGCGTCCTCACCGAGCGCCTGCGGCTGGACCAGGGTGCCGGTGACCCGCAGCAGGTCGCCGGGCTGTATGCCGGTCAGCAGCGCGTGGGTGATCCGGGGGGTCTCCGCTGATGCAGGAGACGACCGTGTCGGGCGCGTCGTCGGCGACGGTGTCGATGTCGACGGGCCGGACGATCAGGTCGAAGGTGGCCGTGCCCGAGCGGCGGCCGGGGGCGGGGATGGCGTCGACCCAGCCGTCAACGGCGCAGTGTTTGGTGTCCATCAGCGTGCCTCCGCCAGGGTCTCGGTGGTGCGAGGGGAGCGGGGTCGGGTGGTGCGCTGCGCGAGCACCAGGAGCTCGCAGTTGCGCTTCTGCTCCGCGGGCGTGAGCGGCCGGGCCTTCGCGGCGCAGTGGCGATGCCAGAACGGAGAGGCCGGCGGCTCGGGGTAGGCGAGCGCGTGATCGCCCTCGGGCCTGGTCGCGGTGCTCATGCGGCCCGCCCCCACACGCTGGTGCCCGGACGGCCGGCCCGGCGGCCGTTGATGGACGGCACGGTGACGTGCTGCACCGTCGCGAAAGCCGCGCGGCCGGAGTGCTTGCCGTCGTAGAGGGCGGCATCTGCGGCCCTCTGCAAGGCGGTCAGGTCGCGGGAGCCGATCGAGGCCGGGGCCGCGGCGCCGACCGAGGCGGCGACGTCGACGGTGCGGCCGTCGTCCAGGGTGACCGGGGTGTGCAGCATCCGGACCAGTTGCTCCAGGCGGTGCGTGCGGCGGTCGGAGGGCAGCTCCAGGACCACGGCGAACTCATCGCCCCCGAGCCTGCCGACGGACGCGCGCGGGCCCGCCCATGCGGTGAGCCGGGCGCCGATCGCGGCGAGGACCGTGTCCCCGGCCGCGTGTCCCATGCCGTCATTGATCTGCTTGAAGTGGTCGGCGTCGACCATGACCACGGTCACCTTGTCGCCGTGGCGGGCCAGGAGCTGGCGGGCGCGGGCGGTGTAGGCGTCGCGGCGCAGCAGGCCCGTCAGCGGGTCGCGCTTCGTCGCCGCGAGCCGCTTGTGCAGCGCGACGGCGTGCACCGCCCAGCCGGTCAGTGGCACGGCGGCGGTGGTGATCAGGAGGGTGCGCGGGCCGATCCGGCCCGAAGCGTGCAGGACGGAGTCCATACTGAGGATCTCCCTCTCGTCTCGTACGGGTTGGGGGCCCGGGGCGGTCGACGTGGTTACCAGGCCGATGGCGGCCGTCCCGGGGCAGAGCTACATCTCGAAGGGCTTGGAGTTGAGCCAGCTGTACGGGCTCCTCCAGGGGCCGGCCGTCGCGGCGGGCCAGTCGAGCTCCCAGCCGGGCCGGTATCCGCAGGCGCACCAGCCGTCCGGACCTGCGTGGGGAATCTCGCGTCCGGCTTCGGCGGCGGCGCGCGCCGCGTCGTAGACCTCGTGCGCGGCCTTGACGGCGGCGCCGCCGCTGTCTGCCCAGCCGGTGAAGACGTGCACGCCTTTGAGGCCGGGCGTCTGGGTGTTGCGTATTGGGACGTCCACCTCGAAGTAGGGCAGCGGCATGACGTCCATCTCCTCTCTGTGTTGAGGGGCCACTGCGACCGCCCCGGCCCCGGCGGGTGCGGGGTCCGGGGCGGCACAGAGTGCGCTCAACTCAGGCAGGGGTCAGCTGGCCGTCTCGATGGCGTCGCGCAGGTGGGTCCGCGCGCGGGCCAGGAGCGCGGGCTGGTCGGCGCCGGGCTCGGTCAGTGCGTCGGTGAGGTAGGTGGCGGCGGAGTCCAGGTCGTCGCTGGCGTCCTGGAAGTTGCCGAGGCTGGAGTCGGCGAGGACGTCGCGGACCTCTTCGACCAGGTCGATGAACCGGGTCGGGGTGAGGCCGCGCGGCGGTTCGCTGCCGATGAGGGCGGCGAGCTCCGCGGTGAAGCAGGTGTCGAGCGCGGTGAAGGTGTCGGCCTGAGCGGTCTGGACGGCCATGGGGGCCTCTTTGTCAGAAGTCGAGCCGGATGGTGATGGGGGTGCGGCGGTCGCCGTAGTCACGGCGGGGGTTGTGGACGGTGCGGCGGTGCGCGGTGAGGCCGGCGCCCCCGCCCTGGATGGGCAGGTGGCACTCGGGGCAGCCGAGGGACCAGTCCTCACTGGGTGGGAGGTCGGCCGGGGTGAGCGGGTGCGGGTGCAGTCCGTCGGTGGCGCGGCTCACCTGCTCTCGCCTTCGGTCGGCTGCCGGTCGGCGAGCGCCAGGAGCTCCGCGGTGAGCTCCGGCGCGGACAGGATGGTGCGCAGGATCGAGGCGAGGCCGTCGCGTTCGATCGGGTTGAGGCGGTTCCACACCGCGTGGGCGTCACCGTGGACGCCGACGGCCTTGAGGTAGTCGGTCTCGGTGGTGGCGGTGTGCTCGGTGCCGCACCGGCCGCATCGGAAAACGGCCTGGTCGCAGCCGCACGCGGGGGTCGTGGTCGTCATCCGCTGATCGCTTCCAGGGCCTGCGCTTCGAGGTCGGCGCAGTCCTCCTGGTCGTCGCCGTCGTTGGCTCCGTGGACGGTGCAGACGATGTCCTCGTCGTCGTCCAGGTCGCCGTTGAGCGCCCGGCGAGGCAGGTGACGCTGTAGGCGGGCGCCCAGGCGTGGCCGGTGCATTCGTCGTCGTGCGGGCACGGCACCGCGACGTCGAACCCGATGTCGCCCTCGCCGTTCACGTCGGTGCGCAGGGCGAGGGTGAGGTACTGCTGACCGAGGCGGATCTCCGCGACGCGGTCGCCCCGGCGACGTTTGAGCCGGGCTTCCACCGCCACAGCGGCAGGATCTCCGGGCCGAACATCCGGCGGGGGAGCAGCAGATCACCGAGGCCGTCACGTCGTCCAGCCCGAGGTCGGCCTGCCGGGTCTCACTGAGCCGCTCCAGGAACGGCAGCAGCTGGTAGAGGCTCTCGGAGTAGGCGACCTCGATGAAGCCTTCCGACTTGAGGCCACGCCGCTGCGAGTCGACCATGTCCTGGCGTTGCCGGATGACGACCTCTTCCGGCACGCGGCGGTTGGCCGGCCGCGCGCCCTGCCGGTTCACACACACCGTGCCGGGCCTGGGGACCATGAGCGCGATGGGCAACATGTCGTGCCGCTTGGCGGCGGCGATCAGTGGTTCCCTGGAAGCGCGGGTGACGTTGGTGGCGTCGATGACCGTGAACAGCCGTCGGCGCATCCTCGCCTCCAGGAGCAGGTGCAGGGCAGCGACCGCGTCGCCGGTCGCGTCCTGGTCGCCCGCGTCGTCGCTGACCGTCTCGCGCAGTGCGTCCAGGGACAGGACCTGCGAGGCGGGCCAGGTGTTCGCGATGGTGGTCTTCCCGGCTCCGGAGGGGCCGATGAGGACGACCAGGCTGTTCTCGGGCATCTGCGGGTAGTACGGCGCGGTCATACGGATCTCCTTGCGGATGAGGGGTGCCGGGCAGCCCGGATGAGGCGCTGCCCGGCGTTGTCGGTGAGCAGAACGGCGGCTTCGCGCAGCGCCGTCAGCGGACGATCATGTGGGCGGGGTGGCCGTTCTTCATGTGGTCCACGCACTGCGGGCAGTCCTCACGCGGAGCGAGCCCGGCGTGCGCCTGACGGCTGGCGTACGCGTGGAACCAGCACTGCGTGCACTGCCCCCGGGGCGGGTTCGTCGCCTTCTTGCTCGCCATCTCAGTTGTCTCCCTGCGGGTGAAGGGCGCGGGCAGCCCAGATCAGGCGCATCCCGGCGTGGTCCGTGATCAGGGCGGCGGCTTCATGCAGCGGGCAGGAGGCGTCGCCGTCACGGTCGGGCTCGATCTGCTCGGCACGGCGCGCGGCGGCGGTGAGCAGCTGCGCGACGGTGGCGATGAAGCCGCCGGGCGGGTCGGTGTCCTCGATGAGCTCGCGCAGGATCGCGGCGAGCTCCTCCTGGTCGACGTCGTCGGCGCTGAGGTCGTCCTCGATCTGCTGGAGAGCCAGCGAGGCGATCCCGACCGAGGCGCGGACGCGTTCCAGTCGCGTACGGGGTCGGCCGTTCACCGGGTGGTGGCCTTGGTCGTGGCGATGAGCGCGGCGACGGTCTCCCAGCCGTGGTGCCAGGAGTTGTCGAGGTGGAAGGCGCCGTTCATGCCGAAGTCGGCCAGCTTGTAGAAGTTGGTCTTGCCGGTCTTGTCGGCGAGCTTCTCCAGAACTCCGTGGCCCGGCACTCGGCGGTCCGCGATGTAGTGCGTGCCGAACGACAGGGCGAGCGCGGCCGCGGCTGCGCCGGGGTGGACCCGGATGCCCAGCGCGCGGGCCCCGAGTCCGGCGACGATCGCCTGCGTGGCCGTGTAGGTGAGGCAGTGGTGCAGGCACGCCTTGCGGCCGTCGGCGCTGCCGTGGGTGGTCTTCTCCTTGGTGGCCGGGTCCTCGTAGGTGACCGGGGCGTCGTCGGAGGCGCCCTTCACGCGGGCGCAGAAGTCGTTCTGGACCCAGAAGTCGCCGACCGCGCTGGCGGCGCGGGTCAGTCCGAGCAGGGCGGCGAAGGCGGCGGGACGATGCATGCTGCAGTTCTCCTGATCTCGATTCGGGTGACGGGGAGCGGGGCGGCCGGCCTCTTGCCGATGCTGCGGTCGCCCCGCGGAGGCGCTGTCGCCCCGGCCGGTTCGGCCGGGGCGATGGTCTGTGCGGTGTGGCGGTTACTTCCGGGGCGGGTGCGGCTGGACCAGGAACCGGGTGCCGGTGCCGCTGTACGCGGGCGCGGCCTGGAGGAAGTGGCCCTCGGTCCGCACGAGGTCGAACATCGCCTGCTTGACGAAGTCGTCGTCACGCTGGAGGTCGACGCGGTCCTCGAGGAAGTCGGTCAGGTGCACGGGGTGCGGCGAGGTGCCGTGCGGGCGCTTGCTCTGCAGGCGGCTGCGCACGATTTGCGCGGCGTCCGTGTCGTCGGGGATCGCCGGGACGCCTCGGTTGATCGCGCGGCAGTGGGCGGCGTGCACGTTGGCGAGGTCGGCGGCCTCCGGCTCCGTCAGCCGGACACGGCGGTCGTTGCGGGCCGCGCGGTAGGTGCAGCCCAGGCACGCGGCAGCGTAGGAGGAGCTGCGGTCGCTGGCGGAGGTGTAGACGAGGACGATCGCGCCCTCCAGCGGCCCGAGGGTGTTGCGGTAGCGCTGGACGACGATGGTTCCCGGCGGCGTCCACAGGGCCGGGTCCTGCGCGTCGGGGCGGCGGGCGAACAGGCTGCTGAGCATGGTGACTTCTCCTTCGGGAGGGTCGTTGATCAGGCGGCCAGCCGGTGTGTCACCGGGGCCGTGGAAGCGAAGTAGGTGTCGGGGCTGGGCTCGTAGCCCCGGGCGCAGGGGTCGCAGCAGCCCTGGGTGCGCAGCGGAAGGCAGAAGTAGTACCGACGCCGGCACTGCGGGCACGTGGACCTCGCAGCCATCGCCCGGTCCAGCGCCCATTCCTGCGCCATCGTCGGCACGCGTTTCAGCCGGGCGAGGTCCAGCCGGTACAGCCAGCCCCTGGTCGGGTGATTGCACGACTGGTCGGGCCGGTACGCGCAGTATTTGCAGCGCAGAACCGCGACCGGGCCGTGCCCGCCGGGGCTCAGGCCCCGCTCGCGCAGCTGGCGTCTGGTGACCAGGCCCTCGGGACAGGAGCGCCGGTCGAACTCCTCCAGCGTCGCGGTGCTGCGCGGCACCTTCTTGACCTCGCGGCGCCGGCCCTTCTTCCGAGGGCGGGGCATCACCGGCTCCAGGTACCGGGGAGCCGGGCGGGGCGCTGCGGGCGGGGCCGGCCGATCCGGCGGCGCGGGCGGGGAATGAGCACGAGCGGTTCCTCCTGGTGTCGGTGGACAGCAAGCGCCGCGCCCCGCCGACATCGTGCTGTCGGCGGGACGCGAGATGGCCGGTCGGCCTGTCCAGCCCTCGCCCACCCAGGAGCGGGTGGGCGAGGACCAGGCGGAGCGACCGGAGATCAGTCCCGGAACGGGCAGCCGCTGTGCGGGTGCTGTTCGGCGGCCGGGGCCGGGGGCTGGACAGGGACGTGGATCTCGGGCTTGACGGTGACCTTCGCCGGGCGTCCGGCGACGACGCGGCGGCGCAGGGTCAGGCCGCGCATCGCGAACGCGGACAGGAACGTCCAGGCGAGGACGGCAAGCCCGGCCGCGACGGTGCAGCCGGCCTCCGGGGTGGTCGTCCAGACCATGAACACGGTGGCCGCGCCCCACACGGTCCACATCGCGCGCACTCCGTTGTTCCGGGAGAGGTAGCCGAGGACCAGGCCGACAATGCCGGTGAGCAGCCACAGCGTGTAGACGGTGGAGCCTTCGACGGCGAGGCCGGCGGAGTGCTGCGCGATGTACGTGCGCACCGGCTGGTCGACGACGGCGAACACGCCGCTGGAGGTGTCGACGCCGACCTGCACCTTGGGCACGGCGGTGAGCAGCGTGTGCAACCCCTGGAGGACGACTTCGCCGGCGGCCTTGGCCATCAGTACGACGAAGGACACTCCGGCGACCATCAGGACGGCCCGGAGCCAGGGGGCCATGTACCGGAAGCCGTCCTCGGGGGCGCTGAGGACGTCCTCCCACATGGCGTGCAGGACGCCGTCTTCCTCCCACGCCTCCTGCCACCAGGTGCGCAGCGCGGCGAACCGCGGCTCCTTGGGCGGTGCCGTCGGGAAGGGCACGGGGAGGTAGGTGAGCTCCTGGCGGTCGGTGCGGGGGGTGTTGTCGTTGGACTGCACGGGGCAACTCCTTGTTGTCGATGCGGGGTTCACGGAGCGTGCGAGTGGGCCAAGCTGTGAGCGACGGGACCGAAGAGGAAGGGGGCGGCTGCGATGGGGTGGTTCACCCGTGATGAGCCGGAAGAGGTCGTCTTCGAAGAGGTCGTGGACACGGACGGGCAGATCTGGCCCGCGTTCACCGACGACGACGGTGTGCTGTGGATCGACGTGGACTACGACGTCGAGGTGACGATCAACGGGGCGATCGTCGACGGGCAGATCCGGGGTGCCGAGGTCGATGACCACGGCCGGATCTGGATCGACTACGACTGATCCGTGAGGCCGGACGGCCTGTCCCGCACCCGAGCCCCGGCCCGTGGGCGAGGTGTCGGATACGAGGCAGGGCGCCCGGACTCAGCGGACGTCGTTGCGGGTGCGGGAGAACATTCCGCGCTGGTTGCTGGTGTTGTTGATCTGCGTGTTCTGCACGACGGGGCCCTCGTACACGTTGTTCGTGACGGCGCTGCGGGCCTTGTTGATCGCGCCGCCGATCGCGGTGGCGACCATGGCGACGCCCGCGAACGGCAGGGTGACCATGAGGACGCTGTAGAGCGTCACGGAGGCCAGGCCCTGGAGCACGAGCCAGGCGCCGCAGCCGACTCCGGTGATGCCGGCGCCGACGCCAATGGAGGCGACCGCGATCCCGGCCGCCCAGGCCGGGACGATCCGCTTGTCGTCCTGATGGACGGGCGGGGTGTCGCCGTAGGCCGGGACCTTGGATTCGTCGCGGAACGACGTCGGGAACTGCCGCTCGGGACGCATCGCTTCGGCGATGATCCGCTCGGCTTCGGTCTTGGCTTCGGAGTCGGACAGTGGGCGGGTGACGTGGTTGAAGTCCACGGTGGGCTCCGTTCAGCAGGTGCGAGGGCGCCCTCCCCGCCGTGGTGGCGGGGAGGGCGCGGGGGCGGGGGGTGGTGCGGGCTACTGCTGGGCGGCGGCGTCCTCGAGCGCGTCCGGCGTCGGGTACTGCAGCGGCCGGCGGCCCTCGGAGCGGACCACCAGGCCGTTGCGGCGGCCGGTGCGCAGCAGCTCGTTGACGAGCGCGCGGGCCTCGGGGCTGGCCGCCAGGACGTCGGCGGCGTCGTCGACCAGGAGCACCAGGGGTCGGTTCATCGTCGTGTTCTCCTTCTCGTTTCGGCGGGGTCGGGCGGGGCTGGTCAGAAGCTGCTGATCCATCCGGTGAGGGAGGAGACGGCGCTGTTGATCGTGGGGGCGATGCCGGTGCTGGCGAGGAAGAAGCCGAACAGGGCGACGGCGATGCCCGGCATGATCCGCTGGTAGCCGGTGCGCACGAGGATGAAGACGATGATGCCGAGGAGCAGGACCAGGGAGATCGACAGGGCCACGGGTATCGGTTTCCTTCGGTGAGTGGGCGGTGGGTGGGGGTCAGCTGTCGGCGAGCTGCCAGTAGCCGCGCTTGCGCGAGATGGCCAGGCCCTTCGCCTTGAGCTGGGTGCAGGCGTTGCTGACGCTGGAGGGCTGGAAGCCGGGCAGCGCGGCGCGCAGGTCCTTGAGCTGCTGGGGCCCGTCGGCGAGCAGTTCGAGGATCTGGTCCTGGAGGCCGGGCTCCTCACCGAGGTCGGGACCGCTGTCCCCGAACGGGATGCCGAACGGCGCGTCGAACGGGGCGGGTGCCTCATCGGCGTCGGCGTCGGCGGCCGGGGGGCCGGCCGTGGGCTTGCTGCCGGGTGCGTCGGAGAACGCCTGGTCGAGGGTCTCGCAGTCGGCGTACGGGTTGGTGTGCCGTACGCCGTAGATCGCGGCCCCGGCCTGCGCGGCCTTGGCCTCGCCCTCGGTCAGTCCGTTCGCCGGTTCGTCGCCGTACAGGGCGATCAGGTCGGGGTAGACGCCGTCGACCTTCTTCGCGAAGAAGGTGCGCATGAACTTGGCGCGCCCGTCGAGGAACATGTACGCCATGCCCGCGGTGGACTCGCCGTCCTCGTCGTCCTTGCCGGAGAACAGGGCTTCGATCTGCCCGTCCTCGTAGATCCGGGCGGGGATGTTCTCCATCTGGAAGCCGGTCGGGGCGATGCCGTCCAGGCCCATCTCCTTGGTGGAGGAGGAGGCGGTGCGCATGAGGAACAGCGCGCCGACCTTGCCCTGCTGGCGGATCGCGTCGTCATCACCGAGGTCCTTGAGGTGCAGGGACTGCACGGCGAGCCGGATGCCGATGCCGACCTTGCGGCCGGTCTTCTGGATGTCGGCGATGAGGTAGGCGGTGGCCTTGCGCATCGCTTCGTCCGGGTGGGACAGCAGCCGGTTGATCTCGTCCAGCGTGATGTTGATGAGCGGCCACGGCCGGTTCAGGGCGAAGTCGCCGCGGCCCATCTCGTTGGAGATCCGCTCGCGGTACTTCATGACCGCGTGCGCGGCCGTGAGCATCAGCAGCGTTTCCACCGGGCCCTTGGCGAACCAGTCGACCCGGCCTTCCGCCTCGGGCAGCGACATGCCGCCCTGGACGTCGCCGACCCAGGAGACGACGCCGGAGCGCTTCTCCGAGGCGAGGATCAGGTTCTGCAGGACGGACTTGCCCGCGCCGGTGACGCCGGCGGTGATGCCGCGCAGTGCGCCCAGTTCGGGGTCCCACAGCCGCATCCGGGCGGGCTTGCCGTCGTGGCAGACGCCGATGGTGATACGGCCCTTGGAGTCCATCGTCAGGTCTGCGACGGTGGCCTTGCGGACCTTCATCAGCGGGTTCGTCTTGTAGATGGAGACGACGCCCTGTCGGATGCCGTCGGTCTCGATGACCAGCCGGGAGGGGTCGTCGATGCCGAACGCGGAGCAGATCGCCCGGTGCGGCAGGTGGATCTCCTTTCCGGGCGGGGCGGCGACATGGAGCACGATGCGGTGCGGTTCGGCCCGGTAGTTGACCAGGTCGACGCCGGGGGCGGCCTTGCCCGGGGCGGAGACCGCGCTGTCCCACAGGCCCCGGATACCTTCGGCTACAGCCTCAACATCCTCGGAGGTGGGGCGGGCGACCAGCCGCATCCGGCCGGGCCCGGAGCCCTGCACCGGGCGGATCTTGACGGTGCCGACCGGGAAGTCGAACGCGGCGGCCAGCTGCACCTCGGTGAAGGTGGGCACCGCCTTCCCGGCCTGGGCGACGACGACGGCCTCGAAGTCGGGCCGGTCCGCGCGGAACGGCGCGATGGACACCAGGCGGGTTCCGTCGCCGGTGGCCTGCGCCCACTTCGCGGCGAGGAACTCGGTGTACGTCAGCTCCCGGGCGGGGCCGGCCTGCGCCTGGTGCTCGGTGAGCTCCAGGACCAGGCCGGCGCTGTGGGTGAGCGGCGCCATCCATCCCATCAGGGACGCCCACGCGGCGGGGGCGACGACCTCCCACCAGTTGAAGCCGGGGGTGATCAGGTTCGCCACGTAGGTGCCGGCGGCCGTCAGGAACGGGATGGCCCGCTGCGCCCGGGTCAGCATGCCCAGGCCCTGGTCGGGGTCCTTGGTCTTCGCGTACAGCCAGGCGAGGGTGCCCAGTCCGATGCCGCCGGAGGCGAGGTAGGACCAGGCGCTGTCGTCCAGCTGGGGGCCGACGGCCATTCCGGCGGCGGCGAGGGCGTAGGAGGTGCGTTCGGCCAGGACGCGCCGGTAGATGACGTGGCTCGGGACGCTCTTGGTGGTGTCGGCGGTCGGCGCCGCCTGGTCGATGGTGCTCAACACAGCCTCCGTTCGAGGGCAGGGGCAGCAGGGGCCGCGCCCGGTGTGGTCGCGGTCCCTGTTGCGGTGGGGGTGGGGTGGGTCAGCGGCGGCGGCCGGAGCGCCGGTAGAAGCCGGGCTTGGCCTGCCGGACTCCGGAGCCGTTGGAGGCTTCGTAGCCGGGGCGGTACTCCCGCTCGTGCGCGTTGTTGAAGCCGCGGGCGTTGGTGTCGACGGAGTCGGCGGCGTTCACCATCTCCCCGGACGCCTCCGCGACCCCGGTGAGGGCGGTGGAGGTGTCCTCGATCATCGAGGTGAACTGGGGCTCGACTTCGGCCTGGCCGCACATCTCCGACAGGCGCATGGCCGCATTCGCGTTGGCCTGCATGTGGGAGCGGAGCAGGTGCATGCCCTCCTTGAGGAGGAGGGCGGAGGCGGCGAGCTTGGCGGTCCGGCCGGCCAGGGCGAGGAAGCCGTTGCCGTTGCTGGCGCCGCCGCCGGTGCTGGCGACGCCGTTGTTCATGCCCGGGATGGCGGGGAGGTTGTCGCTCACGTGATCTCCTCTCAGTTCTCGTTGTGTACGCGGGCGGCGGGCACGGCCAGGCCCGCGTCCTCGGTGGCCTGCTGGAGGGGCCGGTAGGCGTCGAACATCGCGTTCTCCGCGCTCTCGGAGAGCTCCGCCGCCGTCAGCGACTTCACGGCCATCTCGTCGGCCTTGCGGGCCAGGAGCTCCATGGACTCCGCCAGCTTCGCCATCGCGGCGCCGGTCAGGCGCCCGATGACGTTGTGCCTGGAGCGCAGGTCGGCGGCGAGTTCGTCCAGCTCGTACCGAACCCCCCGCGCCTTGACGGAGAGCTTGCGGCAGGTCTCGTGCGCCTTGAACGACTGCGCGGTGAGCTCCTCGAGGACGTCGAGCGTGTCGTCGAGGGTGACCTCGGTCTCGTGCTGGGCGTCCATGTCCGCGACGCTGCCGCTGCCCCACTTCGTCAGCCAGGCGTCACTCACGCTGTTCTCCTTCGTGCTCGTGCTCGAGGTGCCGGCGGGAAGACCCGCGCCGGACGTCGCCGGGCCGCTCCCGGGAGAGTCGGCCCGTTCGACCGTGATCGGACCAGCCGGAGCGGACACCGCCGTCGCCATGCCCATCGCCTCGAACGGCGACAGGCGCGGCGTGCCGGTGCCGGGCACCGTGCCGCCGCCCAGTGGGGCCGGGGCGGTGGCGGCCCCGGCGACTGCGGCGGCCGGGGCCGGGGCAGCTGCCGGAGGACCGGGCGGCGGGCCCGGCGGCGGGGGCGGTGCGGTCGTGCCGGCCGCCGGTGCCGGGCGGGGCCCGGGGACCGTGGTGGTGCGCATCCGGGCGCGCTTGCGGGCCCGTGCCTTGGCCGTGGACCAGGGCGTGCGGCGGGTCGGTGCCTTCGCGGCCGGACCGGTCGGTGCCTTCGCGGCGGGACCGGCGGGCGTGGCGCTGCCGGGCTTGGTGGTCTTGGTCTTCGGGCCGGTCTTCTTCTTCGGCTTCTTGACCTTGACCTTCGTGACGACCGGCGGGCCCATCTTCTTGCGGCGGCGCTTGAACCGCTTCTCAGCGGTCTCCTGCACGGCCTCGCCGAAGGTGGTCCGGCCGCGCGCGGCAGACTTCCTCGCCGCGTCCATCTTCTTGCCGTACTCGCGGTCGAACCGCCGGCACTTGCGGCAACGGCAGCCGTACGTGTCCGACGCCGCCATGGTGCCGTGCGCGATCCCCGGCGTGAGCTTGACTTTCTTGCCCTTGCGGGACTTCCCGCCCGGCGCTGTGGGCACCGGGGAGGGGATCGTTCCGCCCTTGCCGGAGCGGGTCTTGCCCTTCTTCCCGTCGCCGCGTTTGCTGCCGGGCGCCGTGGTGCCCGCGCCGGTGCTGCCCTTGCCCTTCGGCTTCGTCTTGGGGCCGGTGCCGGAGGTGGTGGTGCCGGGCTTCTTGCGCAGGATCCCGGACGGGCCGGTCGTACCGCGCGGCGACTTCTTCGTCCCGCCGGTCCCTGTTCCCTTACCCGTGCCGGGGCCCTTCGAGCTGGTCGTGCCGGGCGTCGTCTTCCCGCCCGAACCCTTGCTGGTGCCGGGGCTCTTGGTGCCGGGGCCCGTCGTCTTGCCGGTGCCCGTCCCGGAGCCCGGTCCGCGCTTCTTGCCCGGACCGCCGGATGAACCGCCGGCCCCGGCGCCGGTGCTGCCGGGACCCCGCTTGCGGTTCGTGGTGGAGCCGCCGCCGGAGGATCCGGACCCGCCGCCGCTTCCGGGGCCGCGGTTCTTCCTGCCGCCTCCGCCGCCGCTGTTGCTCGGGCCCTTGCTGCCGCCGCCTCCCGAACTGCCCGATCCGCCGGACGATCCGGGGCCGCGGTTCTTCTTGAGATTCACGCCGCCGCCCTGCGAGGTGCGTTTGAGCGGGGTGATCCCGGAACCGTTCTTGGGCGAGTTGGTGCGGCCTCCGGCGCCGCCCGAGCCGGAGCCCGGACCGCGTCCGCGCCCACCACCGGAACCGCCGCCGGAGCCGCTGGGCGACTTGGTCGTCGACCCGCCGCGCCCCCGGCCTCCCGAGCCGCTGAACGAGCCGCTGCCGCCACGTCCGGACCTGCCCTGACCGAAGCCGCCCCAGCGGCCTCCCGGGCCGCCAGCGCCGCGCTGGAGGGTCTTGCGGCCGTACTCGTGACTGGGCTGCACCTGCTTCTTCGAACCGCCCCCGGAGGAGCCGTCCTTGGCGGTGCTCGCGGTCTTCGCGACCGCCTCGCGCTGCTCCCGGTTGGCCCGGCCCGCCGCGACGGCGGAGTGGATGCCGCGCATGGCGGCCAGGGACACGGCGAGGATCGCCGCCAGGGACAGCGATCCCAGGCGCGGTGCGGCGGGCTGCGCGCCCTCCGAACGGAAGGTCGCCGGAACCATCGCGTCCGTCGACTCGGGGGTCGTGGCGGCCCCCGAGTCGGTGGAGAACGGGGCACGGTGACCGGGCTCGGGGATGGCCGCGATGACGCCCATCGGGTCGGTTCGCGTCGCGGGTGCAAACGCTTCGGGGGTGGCCGGGGAGGCGTCTGCGGGTGCGGCGAACGGCACGTCGGCGGGGGCCGGAGCGGGGGTTTCCGCCGGGGGTTCGGCGGGGGCGGTGTAGCCCACACGGGGGAAGTGGATCAAGTTGTTGGGGCCGTCGTCGTCGGCCATGACGTCTCCCTCTCGGAGTTGACAGACGGTCACCGCCTGGGGCACCCTCGCGCGCGCACGACACGCGCGCTCCTTGGGGTGCTCCGGGCGGCGAGGAGGAGGCGGTGATGAAGAAGAACTTCGTCACCCTCCGTTGTTCTTGTAGAAGTCGTGCAGCGCCTTGGTGAGCGCGGGCCACAGGTTCGGCGTGCCGTTGCGTTCCGCCTGGCGGGCCAGGGTCCGGCACGCGTCGAACCAGACCCCGGCCCGCTCCTTCTCGGTCTCCGCCGCCGCGACCCGCCCGTTCCAGTACTTCGCACGGTTTTGCGTCTGCCGAGGTGTCGTCACCCCTGCTCTCCCTTCGCGAAGTAGTCGTTGATCGAGCGGGTCGGAGCCTGCTCACCACCGGCCGCCATCGGCCACTGCTGCCAGGGGTTGTCCGGGGCCACGAACTCCGTCAGCCTCGCCTGCCCGGCCGCGCCCGGCACCTGCTCGTGAGGGGTGTTGAGCGCGGTCACCGTCTTGTTCAGCGAGCTCGCGACGGCCGCGCCGACGGCGGCCTGGCGGTCGTTCTTGCGCTCCAGCTTCTTGGCCTCCGCGACCGCCCTACGCTGCGGGAGCTCCAGGACCGCGTTGACGTAGGTCGCGTACAGGGCCTCGGCCTTGCTCGCGGCCTCGCCGGACGCCTTCTGCATGGCCCTGAGCTGCCGCGACACCTTCCAGGCGCGGAGCTTCTTGGCCATCCAGCGGTCGCCCTCGATCGGCGTCTGCTCCAGGCGCCGGCGCATGATGTCGGCGATCTGCCCGTACTGCTGGGCATCGCGAATGTGCTGGTCGCGGACGGTGGCGGTGAAGGCCCGCAGGCCCTCATCCGTGAACAGTGCGTTGATATCCATGAGGTGGGGATCTCCTTCTCGGGGCGGGGGCGATCTGGGAGGCTTTGTCGTGGCGTTTCGGCGCCTTCACCGCGCTCCCGAGGCGCTGTCTTCGTCTCGGGGGCCGGTGGAACCGTCGAAACTGCGGTTCGTGCAGGTCACTGCTCCGGGCGGTATCCGCCGGCGAGCAGCTCGGCTGCCTCCTGGCGGTACTCGGAGGCGGTGCCGGGCGAGGTGACCGCCAGCTCGTGCTGGATTTCGGCGAGCGGCAGCCGGTCGGCGTCGCCGCCGACGGCGAGGATCATCCGGGCGACCTTGCGGACCGCCCGCTCGCGCGGCTTGAGCTTCGCGGCGTCCTCGGCTTCGACCGCGCGCCGCTCGATTTCGGCAGCGGCCCGCCGCGTTTCGGCAGCAGCCCGCTCAGCTTCGGCAGCTTCCTTCTGGGAGCGCGCGACGTCGGCGAGAGCAGCCTCCCGGCGGCGGTCCTCCTCCGCCTTCTTGCGGTCGGCTTCGGCAGCAGCGCGCCGCGTTTCGGCGGCGGCCTTCTCCGTTTCGGCAGCACGGCGGTCCGCTTCGGCAGCGGCCTTGCGGACTTCGGCGATGGCCTGGGTCTCGATGGCCTGTGCCTCCGCCGCGGCGACCCGGTCGGCCTCCGCAGCTTCCTTCCGCTTCTGCGCCGCCTGGCGCTCCAGCTCGGCCGCCTCCAGGTCGGCGGCGGCCGTCGCCTTGCGGGCCTGGGCGATCCGCTCGGTCTTGATCGCGCCGGCCTCCGCCGCCGCGACCTTGTCCGCCTCGGCCGCCGTCCTGCGCTGCTCGGCGGCCTTGCGCTCGAGTTCGGCCTTCGCCAGGTCGGCGGCGGCCCTGCCCTTGCGCTCCTCCGCCTCCAGGCGCTCCGCCTGCGCCTCACGGGCGCGGGCCTCGGCGACCACGGCGTTGTCGAGAGCCTTCTGCTCCAGCTCAGCGGCCCGCTCTGCGGCGCTGACCTGGGCCCGGGCGTGGGCGCGAGCCTGGCCGGTCTGGCCGTCGACCTCCGCCTGGACCAACTCCACCTTGCCCTTGGCCCGCAGCCGCTCGGCTTCGGACTCCGCCTTGGCGACCTCACTGCGGGTCTCCGCGTCCAGGCGGCGGCGCTCCGCCTCCTCCTCACGCTCCTGAGCTGCCTGTTCCTGCACATCGGGCATGGCCAGGGCCTGGGCGACGGTGTAGCCGTACGGGGCCATCTTCATCGGCAGGAGCTCGTCCTCGGTGGCCTCGGAGATGTCGCCGTCGTGCTTGCGCTTGAGCCACTGCTCGTAGGCGATGAGGTCCTGGTCGCGGCGGATCATCTCCGGATAGGAGGTGACGCCCCACAGCCGCATCCGGCGGAAGATGCGGGCGGTTGCGATCGGGGCGAGGATCCACCGCAGCAGCGGGATCGAGTCGCGTTCGGCCTGGTCAGGGCGGACAACGCGGTCGATGGCGTCACGGCCCAGTTCCACGACGGTGATGAAGAGGACCGGGACGACGCCATGGGCGCCGGCCGCGACGTAGTCGATCAGCTTCCAGGCGCCCTCCGGGGCGCCGGACGCGGCGTTGAGGACAACGGTCGCGGCGGTCAGCAGCCACACCGGGTAGCGGATCCAGCTGATGGGGCGCTTGAGCCAGGCCATCAGGAGGTCGACCGCGATCATGACCATGATGCCGACGTCGACGCCGACCGCGAAGAGCTGGCCCTTGCCCAGCGAGCCGAAGCGGAGCTCCTCGTGGGCGAAGATCGCGACGTGCTCGAAGCTGAGGTACAGGCCGATGCCCGCGAGCACGAGCGCGGCGATCACGATCGCACCGGCCGCCCACTTCTGGGTTCCGGTCAGTCGTCCCGGGGAGGGCTTCGTTCCGGTTCCGCTTTCCGTCTCCGAAACGAACTGCGCCGTATCCGAAACGGCGTCGGCCGTCTGCGAAACCGGCGTGGACGTTCCCGAAACGGCAGCCGGTGAAGCCGAGTCGGAGTCGGGTTCAGCCGCGGTGTGCGGCCAGTCGGTGATCGTCATGGGGGCCTCCGAGAGGGGTCGTTCGGGCGTGCGCGAAACGGCGGGGGCTGCTCCCGAAACGCGGTGAGGCGTTCCCGAAGCGGCTCTTGGTGCGGATCGTTGCTCGCGAACCGGACACCGGCTCTACCCGCTCCGCGCGCACGAAAAGGCCGGCGGCCCGCGGGGCGGGCGGCCGTACTCGCGAAGTGCCGCGGGGCGGTCTCGAAACTGGGAACGGCTCCCGCCGGGCGGGCGCGAAGTCAGCTCGTGGGGAGCTGCGCGCCGTGGCGCCGGAGGTCGTCGGTGGTGATGCCGTAGATCCGGCACTTGTCGATCAGCGGCTTGAGCGCGGTCCCGGCGGTGCGCGCCTCGGGCGATCCCTCGCCGAACAGCTTCTCGGTGTTCAGCAGGTCGTTGATCGCGGTCGCGGTGCGGGCGGCGTGCCGCTCGACACGACCTTCGCCCACCCACTCCTCCGCGATGACGTGGAGGGTGGTGCGCCAGCTGCCGTCGTAGTCGTCGGGGTCGATCGGCGGGATGTCGCTGCCGAAGATTGCGAACGCGGCGGCCTTGGCGGCGGCTTCCGTGCCGGGCTGGAGCGTCATCGTCGTGGCCATGGGGCCCTCCCTCGACTGTCGGTCCGGGCTGTCCGGCTCCCCGTCACCGCCCGTCCCGGCCGCCGTGGTGCAGCGGTCGGTGCGAGCGGATCAGGCAACCGTCAGAACGGATCAGGCAGCTCGGTTGCGAGCGGCGCGGCGCTTGAGGGCGCGGCGCTCGGGCTCGGACAGCCCGCCCCACACACCGGCGATCTCGCCCCGCTCCAGGGCGCCTTGGAGGCAGCTCTCCATCAGCGGGCAGCGACGGCAGACAGCCTTGGCCTCCTCGACCTGGAGCAGGGCCGGGCCGGTGTCGCCGATCGGGAAGAACAGCTCGGGGTCCTCGTCGGCGCAGGCCGGGCGGGGCCGGGCCGGTGCGACGGCGGTGGAGACGGCGCCGTAGTACGGGGTGCGTACGATGGAGCGGTTCATCAGGGCCTCCCAGAAGGTCCAGTGCAGGAGATAGCCCCGGGGCGGCCACCCTGGGGCTGTTCTGTGTCGGCGGCCGTACGGCCGGAGCGGGGGAGCTCCCGGCGCTCTCCGCCGGCCCCGGCCGGGAAGGCGCGGGGACGACGGGCAGGGCCGGGGTCAGCGCTGCTTCTGGCGTGCGGTGTAGGTGTCCTGGAGTCGGGCGAACCGCTCGTGGATCGGAACGCCCGCCGCACACGGCGTCTCGCCCTGGCAAGCCGGGCAGTCGGCAGTGTGCGTGGTGGAGTCTTCGAACGCCTTCATGTAGCGGACGAACAGGTCGTCGGTGGGTCGGGCGCTCACCGGTTGTCCCCGGCCCGCTCGTTCTCGGAGCGCTGGTTCTGCTCCCTGTTCTTCTGCGAGAGCACCTCGCGTTCGGCGTCGGTCATGCCGCCACCTCCCAACCGGTCAGCACCGGAGCGAGGTTGGGCACCAGGACCAGGACGACATCGACGTGGGCGGCGTCCTCGGGCTCGTAGCCCTTGGAGTCGTCCTCGCGCTCGATGTCGTCGATGACTCCGGCCCGCGGCTGCGCCGTGGTGCGTGTAATGCTGTGCTGCCTCAGGTCCTCCAGTCAGGTCCTGGACAGCTCCCGGGCCGCAATCCCAAGGGCTGTCGCGATCACTCCCCATTTGGGGAGCTGACTGCTTGTACGAGCAGCCAAGGCCCCGGCCTCCCCTCTGCGGGGCGGCCGGGGCCTTGGTCGTTCGTCCAGAGCGAGTCAGCTCGCGTGGCGCCCGGGGGTCAGCTTCTTGAGCGGCACCGGCGGCGCACCGAGCGGCGCAGCACCGGCGGGCAGCTGCGCGCGGCGGGTGTCAGCGTCGCGAACCGCGGACTCGGTCGACGCCCACTTCATCTCGCGCAGCAGCCACATCGGTCGACCGTCACCGTGCTCGTCATCCGCCGGCGCCTGCTTCTGCGCGGCGATCTGGCTGACGGCCGGGGCGACCGCGACCTTCGGCTTCCGCTGCACGGTGGTCTTGCGACGGTGGCCGGTCTCCGCGTGCCCGTCCTCCAGGCGCTCCTGCCACTTCTTCACCGTGACGTTGACCGTGACCAGGCGGTTGCTGCCCAGGCGGCACCGGACGGACGCGTCCTTGTTCGCAAGGCCGGTGTCGTGCGGCACGACCTTGGTCGTCTTGGTCCCGAGGCCGGTGATCGGCACCCATGTCTTGCAGTCGGGGCAGACCAGCGATACGCAGGCGGGGCGCAGGTCGTACTGGTGGGCCTTGAGGGAGGAGAGGGCCAGCGCCGGGCGGCCGCTGACGGTGCGGGAGCGGGTCCGGCTCTTGCGGGGCCGGGCGGTGCGCTCAACGGTCGAAGCAGACATCTGGACTCCTCAGGGGCGGAGTGGCAGGGGAGCGTCGCGATGCTCTCTCCGCCCTCCAGGCCGCACGGCGCGAAGCCGGCGTCCCGCAGGACAGACAGCGCACAGCGCTGCGACGTGCACGCAGTCGTCGTGCCGTCAGGCTCCGGGGGAGTTCGATGGTGCTCTCGCGTCCTGGGTGACCCCGAGGACTACCCCGGCCGCCCCGAAGGGCGGACGACTTCTGCGGTCTTGCAATGGTTCGGCTGGAACAGGAGACCGAGGGTCCGGCTCCCTCATCCGGCGCCGCCCGCGGGGGCAGTTCCGGGTGGGGGAGCCGGGTCCGAAGACCCGGCGGAGGTGCGAAGGTCAGGCCGCGATCGGGAGAGGCGCCGCGTCCGACGGCGCGGTGCGCAGCTGCGCGGCGTAGGGGAGGAGCACGTCGACCAGGCGCTCACGGACCAGCTCGGTGATCGAGGGGTCTGTCGCGAGGATGTCCTCGGCAGCCGCCCTGCGCGCCACGAAGTCGTGAGCGACCTTGTCCTGCGCGGCCTTCCGGCCCTTCTCCAGGCCGGAAGCGGCGTCCCAGCGGGCCAGCTCGCCCGGGGTCACGAACTCGTGCATCTCCAGCGGCGTACCAAACGCGACGTCCAGGTCGACATCGCCGAAATCCGGCAGCTCCACCTCGATCGCGGCCAGCAACTCCTGGATTTCAACGTCGAAGTCCTCGGTAGCGAGGCTGACGGCGGGGCGGGAGATGACGTTCATGGAGTGGTGCTCCTCTCGGATGTGCTGAGCTCGGGAGGCGTCCCGACGACGAGTGGGCAGGGCGAAACAGCGCCTCTTCGGCTCCCTCACCCTCACCTCGTTAGCGAGGTTTGGCTCTCCTTCAGTACAGCGGCGCTCGTTAGCGATGTCAAGAAGTACGTTAGCGAGGTACGCTCTACCGGCGACTTCCCCGCATACCAGGGCGCCCTTGTCGGCCCCTCGATAGCAAGCAGCCGTAGGATCGCTAACGAGGTAGGGAGATTTATGGCGAGTGAGACGGGCGCCCAGCGGCCCAAGTACCAACGGATTGCCGACGGCCTGAAGGCGGCGATCGAGTCCGGCGAGTACGGCCCCGGCGATCGGCTGCCGGGCGAGAGCGCGCTCGCCGCCCAGTACGAGGTCGCTGTGCTTACCGCCCGCCAGGCGTTGAAGATCCTTCGAATTGAGGGCCTGGTGGAGACGAAAAAGGGGGCAGGCGCTCGGGTCATCGAGTTCCGCCCGATCCGGCGTCACGGCATCCAGCGACTCGCACGCGAGCAGTGGGGCGCGGGCAAGTCCATCTGGTCCGCTGACGAGGAACGCCCAGTCACGATCGACGTCCGTGTGGACACCGTGGCCGCACCACCGCACATCGCCCAGATGCTGGACGTTGACGAGAACGAACTCGTTTGCGCTCGGTCCCGACGCTTCGTGCTGGACGGCAGGCCCGTCATGCTCGCGACCTCGTACCTCCCTCTTAGCCTGGCCGATGGCACTGCGATCATGAGCGTGGACACCGGGGAAGGTGGCACGTACGCGCGACTCGCTGAGATCGGGCACGCACCCGCTCACTTCCGCGAAGAGATCCGATGTCGGCTGCCCGTCGCTGAGGAGGCCGAAGGACTGGCCATGCCCCTGGAGCGCCCCGTCATCAAGCTGTGCCGCACGGCCTTCGACGCTGAGCTTGAGGCCGTCGAAGTGAACGAGATGACCATGGACAGCGCGGCCTACGTGCTGGAGTACGCGTTCAATGCCTGAGTGCGCCAACTCGCCCATTCCGAACCCCCTCATGACTGGTCGTCTTGTGGGGGCCATCACACTCGCGAGCGCCGCAGCGCAACATCACAAAGGCTTGTCGAAGCCCGTGCACGCTTCCGTTCACGGGCTTTCAACATCCACGTACACACGGGATTTGGGGCCCGAGCTCTAGGCTCGCGGCCATGACGATGACGGAGGGGCAGAGGGTGGGGAAGCAGCGAGCGGGGTGGCGGCCAGACCGGTTGCGCGAGCAGCGGGAGGCTCACGGCCTGACCCTGGAGAAGGCCGGCGAGCGCCTCCGGGCGGTTGCCGAGCAGGCCAAGCTCAAGGGCATCCCCGCCGCGAATCCTCAGACTTTGTGGCAGCACGAGCAGGGCGAGGTCTTCCCCGGCCCCCACTACCGGCGCGCCTACTGCCTCCTCTACCGGGCCACGGAACCCGACTTGGGGTTCCGCAATGCCCTACCGGGTGAGGAGTCCTCCTTCAAGCTCACGCCGCTGGACGACCGCCTCAACGGATCACATGTCCTGGCTGTTGAGCGCGCCATTCATCGCATCGCGCCGGGCTCCGACGAGGCCGACCACTTCGACCTGCAGCAGCGGATCATCGACGCGTGGAAGCGCCGGCACACGGGCGGCGACCCGCACCGCCCCGTCCTCATCCTTGTCGGCGGCTTCGCCGGCAGTGGCAAGACCGAGCTCGCCCGCTTCTTCGTTCAGCTCACCGGCTGGCCCCTGCTCGACAAGGACCCGCTCACCCGCCCGCTCGTGGAACGCCTGCTGGTCGCGCTGGGCGGCGACGCGAACGATCGGCACACCGACCTCTACCGCGAGAAGGTCCGGCCGGTGGAGTACGACTGCCTGATGCAGTCGGCCATGGCCAACATCAAGTGCGGCATCTCCACCGTGCTGACCGCCCCGTTCATTGCCGAGATGACCGACCCGGACTGGATGCAGCGCCTAACCAACCGAGCGGGCTCGATGGGAGTCGACGTCTTCCCCGTATGGGTGCGCTGCGACGAGGAGTCGATGCGCGAGTACATCGGATTCCGCTCCGCGGCCCGAGACGCGTGGAAACTTCAGCGGTGGGACGAGTACATGGCCACGATCGACCTCGACCTGCGCCCGGCCGTGCCGCACCTGGTCGTCGACAACCGATTGGGGACCGCGGTGACGCTCGCGGACCAGGCCCGGCAGGCGATGGGGGCGGTGTACGCGTGAACCCGAAGCAGGGCGTGATCCTGTACGGCCCGCCGGCGTCGGGCAAGGACACCGTCACCGCCGCGCTCACCGAGCTGAACTCGAGGTACGCGCAGTTCACGCGGCTCAAGGTGGGGACGGGCAAGTCCGCCGGCTACCGGATGGGCACAGCGGAGCAGCTACATGAGCTGGAGGCCGCAGGCGACGTCGTATACGCGAACACCAGGTACGGCAACACGTACGTGATCGACCGGCCCGGAGTCGACGCGGCGTTCGCGGCCGGGGTGCCCGTGGTGCACCTCGGGCAGATCGACGGCGTCCGCGCGCTGGTCAACGGCTACGCGGCCGCCTGGTCGGTGGTGCTGCTGTGGTGTCCGCGCGAGGTGACTGAGCAGCGGTCGGCGGGGCGCGGCGACAGCGACACCGCGGCGCGCCTGGCGGCGTGGGACGCGACCCGCGAGGACTTGGACGCGCACCCGGGTACGACTTGGGACCTGACCGTGGACACCACGGAGGCGGCCCCGCAAGACGCGGCGCGGCTCATCGACCAGCTGCTGGCGCGCCGGGCGGGGGCGGCGTCGGCATGAGCGCGGGTTACGGGTGGGCGAGTCGGTCCAGGGCGTCGGTGAGCGTGAGCTCGTTGTCGTCCTTGACCTCTTGCCACCGTGCCAGTGTGGACGCGGCCGCGCGCAGCATCTCCGGTGGAAGGCCGGTGGCCGCGAGGGTGTCGGCGGCTTCCTCGAGCTCCGGGCCCCAGCGCCAGGCGCGGGCCGCGGTCTTGGCGACGTACTGCGGTTCGGACAGGTACGAGTCGGTGCGCTTCGAGGCGACCTCGATGAGCTCTTGGTCGACGCCGTGCTCGCGGGCCATCCCGATCGCGAGTGCCACCAGCACCCGCGAGGTCTTCTGGAACGCGGCGTACGACAGCTTCAGCGCGGACGCCTTCCCGATCTCCGTGCCCAGCACCGCCGTCTGGACGGCGGTGCCCGCGAACAGCGCCTCGATGCGTTCGGTGGCGGCCGCAGGCCCGGACAGGTACAAGGTCGGCGACTTGCCGCGCACCGGCGGGGAACCGACGACGCCGCCGTCTACGACAGTCGCGGTCGGTTTGAGCAACCCGACGATCCGCTTCATGCGTTCAGGATTGATGGCGTTCGCCTCCACGTATACCCCGGTGAAGCGGTGCCCGGCGACGTCGCGGGCCAGGTCCTCGGCTGCGGCCGGCGGGCAGAGGCTGATGACGATGTCGCTGCGGTCCAGCAGCTCGGCCATCGAGGCCACGGACATCAGCCCGAACTGGGCGGCGCGCTCCACCGAGGCGGTGCTGCGCCCGGTCTCGCACCACAAAACTGCGGCCGCGTTGGTCGTGGCGCAGGCGGCGACAGCGGCGCCCATGCTGCCGGGGTGGAGGATGCCGACGGTCGGCTGGGCCACGGCGCTACTCCGAGGTCTCGTTGAGCAGGATGGTGATCGCGTCGGTGACGTCGTCAACGACGTGGTGAGCAGTGGGGAGTGCGTCGGGCCAAGGGCGGCCGCGCAGCCAGATGGTTCGCAGGCCAGCCTGGTGGCCGCCGCCGATGTCTCCGGCCGGGTTGTCGCCGATCATCCAGCCGCCGTCCGCGAGGTCGGTGCCACAACGGGTGGCAGCGAGTTCGAAAAGACGCGGGTGGGGTTTGCGAACCTCGATGTCGCCGGAAGCGGCGATCCCATCAACGAGGTCGAGGATGCCGGTCGCGGCGAGTTTGGCCCTCTGGATGTTGGAGGCGCCGTTTGTGGCGATGCCGATCGTCCAGCCCGCCTGCCGGAGCGCGGCCAGGCCGTCCAGGACGGAACGTCGGCAGGTGACGGAGCTGGCGATGCAGCCGACGTAGCTGCGCCACAACGCTACTGGGCTCTCGGTCAATGCGAAGACGTCGCAGAGCCGGATGAAGTCGTCGGGGTTCGCCCGGTCGGCAAGTTCGGCGAGGAGCCAGTGCTCGACCTGCTTGTTGTATCCGTAGGCGACGCACAGATTGGCGATCGCGATGCTGTAGGCGGAAGCGCGGTCCGTAAGCGTTCCGTCCAGATCGAAGAGAGCCAGGGTCTGCACGCCGACGACCCTACCGAGACCATCTCGCGTGTGAGTCGAGCGGGTGTCCGGAGGACACTGACAGTCCGTCAAGTCGTGGCCCGACACGTTGTCACCTGTCGTCACTCTGTGGGGTGCCGGGGGAGTAGGGTGGCTGCGGACTTGATCCGAAGCAGTACAGGAAAAAGCCCCCGGGACCTTAGGCAAGTCCGTGGGGGCTCTCGGCCGGGAGAAGACTCCCGACCCGGCGACCCACCTTTTCGTGAGAAAGGCGGCCGCGTGATGCAGGGTACCCGCACCCGCGCGTGGACACACACCACCCCGCTGTTGAAGCGACGCCCGAGCGTCGCTCCGGTGGGCTACCCGCGTACGCGCATCGATGCCTCCCACGTGCCCGCGGCGATGATCCGCCCGGCTTCTCACGGCTTCTGCGCTGGAGGACAGCGCAGCCGGATCAGTCTCGTGGAGGCCTCAACGTTGTAGCTGACTGAGGCGGCGAGCCATCGCTCCAGCCGCTGGGACGCCCAGCTCCCAAGGTGCAGCAACACCTTGGCTGAGCGTCCCCCTGACACCGGATGGAGTTAGCAGCCCCATCCGAAGGGGTCGTCCGCCCGGTTAGCAGCCGGCCAGACGCTCGTACTTGGTTCTCCCCGAACCACGAAGCACCCACTGGGGGCTTCGTCATGCCGTCTTGGCGATGCCTCCACGACAGGAGCCATTGTGCAGGACTGCAATGCCGTTTTCCAGCCCAGCTATGCCCGTTTCACCCCGGTCTGCCAGGCGAGTGGTGCCGACCGAGCGGGATGTCACACGCCGGTTCGTCCGGTTCCTCCTGCAGAACCCGCGCCGGAAGTGGATTCATCACCCCGATCTGTCACACCAGAATCGTTTTCCACACCTGCAGCAGATGTGACGACCTCTACCACTCTGCTCGCTAAGACCGTTCCGTCTGACGGAACCAGCAGCAAGATCAACAGCTGTCGGGCGGGAGCGCCGACGGTATTCACGGCTGGACGGCCTCTGGCCACAGGCCGTCCCGTGCAGAGTCGGCGGATGGCTCACGATGCGCGCGCTTTGCCTGCTGCGGGGGGTGTCCGCTTTCGCGTGTACACCGGCCCGACGAAGAAGACGACCTCGGTCCTTGCAGTGCCTGCCGCTCGTGTCCCGGCGGTGGGCCGATGAGCGCCGTAGCGGCACCGGCCGCCGTGCTGGATCACCCCCTGTGGGAGGACGTCGACAACTCCGTCGACGCGTCCCGGCTTCCCCCACAGCGGAACGCGTTGCGGTCGGTGCCGGCCTCCGGCAAACCGGACGGCGACGGTCCGGAGGATCCGCTGCGCCTCGGTCGGGCGATGCGGCTGCGGCTGCGCGACGCGGTCCAGTCGCTGCTGGCGGACCCGTCGATCGCCGGGTTGAAGGACGCGCCGAAGCTGGCGGCCGTGGTGCTGTACGCGAAGTCGCGGGCGCCGAAGGGGGAGGAGGACGACCTCCAGACCTCGACCTGGGGCGCGGAGCTCGGCCGGTGGATGGGAATGAAGGAGTCGACGGTCCACCACAAGGTGCTGCCGGTGCTCCGCGGCTCGGGCGCGGTGCACACGCAGGTCGTGAGGGACGGGAAGGGGCACCCGACCGGGCTGGACTGCCTGGTCATGCCTCTGTGGCGCGCTCACCACGGCGAGGGCGCGGGGCACCCGCTGGCGCTGACGAAGGCGGAGCTGGCGACGCTGCTTCACCTGTGTGAGGCGCTGTTCGGGCACGGCTGGACGCCGAAGGACAAGGAGCCGACGCCGCCAGGGCTGCTGGCCGGCCGTACGGGCAAAGGCGCGGCGACCGACCGGCTCGGGCTGCTGCTGATGGTCCTGAACACGAGGGCGTCGGGCTGGCTGCAGCTGTGCGGCGGGTCGGTGAAGAAGCGTGAGGGACGCGGGGCGGCGACGCTGGCCCGGCTGCTGGGCTGCTCGCCGTCGGGGGCGCGGAAGGTGCTGGCCCGGTTGACGGAGGCCGGTGTCGTGGCGCGGCAGCACCGGGAGACGTCGACGCGGATGCGCGGCCGGGGCCGGGTCATGCTGCTGCCGGTCGCCCGCGCGTACGGCCGTCGCCTGGCCTCTGTGGAGGCTGTTTCGGGGGCCGGGTCGGTGTTTTCGGCGCGTCCCGATGGTGCGTGCGGAGATCATGGTCCGGCTGGGACTGCTGGTGCCCTTGGTACGTCTGGGATCGGCGGTGCCGAAGGGCCCGGGGATGCGGTGCATCAGGAGCGTCCCGATGGTGCAGAGCTCCACGCAGACCACGCTTCTGGGGTTACTACCGTCGTTTCTCCGCAGCTTGATTGTGGTTTTTCCGGCGAAGGCCGTGGGGGTGAAGGCCGTCGGCCGGAGCGCGTGTGCGCGGGCGAGGACCAGGCCGTCGACGGCGAGACCGACGTTGCCGCGAGCGGGTCGCCGGTGGCCGAGGACGGCCCGCTGCGCGGGGAAAAACCGAAGGAGTCCCCGGTCGATGAGCGGGTCGGGCAGCGTTCTGCCGGGGCTGGTGCCGGTGGCCGGCCGACGGCCGCGGGGTGGGAAAAGGCGCAGCAGCAGAGGCGGGTGGCCCTTCCGGCTGACCTTCGTCTGCGGGTAGCGCTGGGGCCGGTCTCCTGGCTGTGGGAGCGGCTGTCGGGGTGGCAGCAGGACCAGGTGGAGGCCGCCGCGAAGGCGGAGCTGGCGCACCTGGCCGGGCTGGGGGTGGCGCCGGAGAGCGCGCCGCGGCTGCTGGCCGACCGGCTCACCGACCGCCTGGTGGAGACCGGGGGCGAGGCTCTGGTCAACAAGCCGTTCGGATGGCTGATTGGCCGAGGTTTGGTGCGGCGGCCGTCATGCACGGATCGGCGCTGCGACGACGGAATCCGGCTGGACACCGGCGCTGACTGCGAGATGTGCGGCAACGTGATCCACATCCGCCGTGCCCGGCGGGCGAAGATCGCAACACAGATTGAACAGGAGCTGCCCGGGCTGAGCGACGAGGAGCGTCGGCGCGTCCTTGAGGAGCGGCTGCGGGAGCAAGCCGCCGTCGAGGCGGAGGACCTCGCACGGCGTCGGGAGCGGGCCCGCGCGGAGCAGGCCCGCCGGGAGGGGGCCCGTGCGGCTGCTCAGGAGCAGGCAGAGCGTGAGCGCCAGGCCGCGGCCGCCGCCGACGCGGTGCGCCAGGCACGGCCGTGCGAAGACTGCGGGCAGCAGCAGGCAGCGGGCTTGTGCGAGGTGTGCGGCCACCGACGGCAGACCCATGAGCTGCTCCAGCAGGCGGCGCAGACGGAGGCGGCTTGGACGGCGACCGGCTTCTCCGGTCCTCGCCAGCTGGCCGCCGTGAGGGACCGGGCTCTGACCAGTCTGCGGCGAGAAGCGGATCGGGCCGGGCAGGAGCTGCTGGCCGCGCTGGGGGAGCGCTCCGCCGAGGAACCGCAGGCCGCTGCTGCCTGCGCTGCCTACGCCGTCAAAGCCCGAGCCAGCGAACTGCTCGAGGAGGCCCGCAAGACCGCCCTGGCCGCGCTGGCGCGTTCTCCAGAAGCTGAAGCCGAGGCCCACCGGGCCTACGGCGCCGAGCAGGCCCGGCGTTCCTACGACTGCTACTTCACTGGTCCGCGGGCTGACGCGCCTGCCCGCGAGGCCGCGCAGCGGGCGCGTGAACGCACCGCCCACTGCCTGCTGAAGACCCGGTTGCAGGAGCAGTGCACTGCCACAGACGCCCGACAGTGCACACCGGATGACGCAGACGTCCAGGGCAGTTGGACCAGGCGCCTGCAGCAGATGGCCATCCGGCCCCTGCCCGATGACGCCCTGGCCGCTCCCGTCGGCGGCTGATGCCCCTTGGGCACCGAGCACCGCTCCGCTGTGCGGACGCCGATGGCCTGGACAGTTGTGCCGATCGGTGTGCGGCCGCCCTCGAAAGAACCCTTTGGCTTTCCTGTTCGACGTGCTGGTCGTTTCCCGGCAAATGCCTGGCATGTTCGCCGGTACGACCTTCGCGCTCGCGCGTATCGAGTACGAGAGACAAGCATGTATCGAGTACGAGTCTCGACGCCTACGGAGACCGCGTCTTTGCCCGTTCCGAACTCTGACCATCGAGCGTCCCGCCACCGTGTCCCGGCCCTGAGCAATCAGCCGCCGACCCGGTGGCACAGCTTCACCGCACGAGGTGAACAGGCGTGGACGCAATCACCGTCCATGATGCTTCGCCCGCGGATGCGAGTATGCCCGCTTGTCCTCGTAACGCGCGAGACGGCCGACGTGTTCGCCTACGCAGGTTTCGTTGATGCGGGCATTCTCCCTACAGCGCCACCAAGTGGTCGTACAGCTTGCGGGCGTGCTCCGGCTACAGATCGCGCGGGTCGCGGTGCTGCGTTGCGAGTGTCGCGGGTGACGGGCGAGCCGGTACATGGGTACGGGTCATGGAGTCCTTTCCCGGCGGTGTGTCAGAGCCCGCCGCGGTCGCGAGCTATGTCCAGTAAGGCGATTCTTCCTCTTCGCGTATGCGTCGCTGGCAGTCGGCGCACAGCAGCTGATTGGTCTCCGGAATGACGTCCGCTGCGGGCCAGTAGCAGCCGCAGCCGACGCAGTTGCCCAGGCTGGTTGGGTCGAAGCGGGCGGCGCAGGTGGTGCAGAAGAGGGTGCGTCGGCCGTCGGCGAACTCCGCGGCGTCGGCGAGGGTCGGGGCGTGACAGCCGGGGCACTCCATGAGCGGACTGCCCAAGGACGCGTCGGTGAGTACATAGGCAAGATCGTCCGGTTGCCATCCCCCGCCGCAGAAGCAGCAGACGCTGGTGGTGCGGGCCGCGTGGAGCAGTGCGAACTGCTGGCAGTCCGGGCAGCGCAGCGTCCGCTCTTCAGCACCCCGCAGTTCATTGCCGCGCAGCCGGTTCATCCGTCGGGTGACGAACGACTGGATGGCGAACAGCCCCTCCTTTACCGACGCTATCTGCGACCCGACCGATTTCAGTTCAGCATCGGGGAGGTTCGGCACCAGGACGTCGTCGATGAATCGGACCAGGAAGTCCAGGACAGTGGCGGCCCGGGCTTCGACGGCCTGTGCGTTGTGGGTCAAACCGTAGTGCTGGAGGCGGTTGCGGTCCTTGGCCAGCTTGTCGAGGGCCTCCGCGTCCTTGGCGCTGATGTCGAGGCGGGCGATGTTGCGCAGCCGCTTCACCGCGTCCTCGGTGGTGCAACTCTCGAACGAGGCGTCGGTGAAGGCGCCGTGGGCCGCCTTGCTCGGGTCCTTGAACACCAAACTCCAGTGCTCGTGGGACAGCCGGGCCTTCAGTAGGACTTCGGCGGCGGCCTGGAGGTGGAGCACCGCGTACTTGATGTCGCGGGGGGTGCCGCCGGTGTCCGGCTGCAGGTGGGTGACGACGCTCACCAGGTAGTCGATGCCATTGGGAACCGGGGGGAAGTCCAGCTCCTGAGCCCCGCCGAGGCGGCGCTGTACGTTCTTGGTCGCCCGGGCGGAAGAAGGCGGGTCGGACGTAGCCGAGCCCTCCGCCTGGTCGGTCACATCGCTCGTCTCGGGGCCGTTCAGACCGGGCGCCACCATAGCCACAGGATAACTGTAATTGTCCTGTGCATTCATTCGCGCTGGCCGGGCAACACTTCCCCGACCTGCGCGACCGCACGACCCGCTGCTGGCGGGGCGCTTTCCCCGGCCCGGGCCGTCGCCGTCCGCCGCGAGGGCACCGTGCAGACCGCCGTCGCCGAGTACGCCGTGGCCCACCGCAGCCGGCCGCTGTGCTGCTGCCAGAGGTGACGACGTTGAATCGGCTGGTGGCCGCGGGGCGGGAGGCGGCGAAATAGCGGTATAGCGGCCCCGCCGCCACGACCGACAGCCGCCTGGACTACCTGGAGCGCCGGGCCGCGCCGCTGCACCGGCTCGTTGACGCCGTCGGCAACGAGTCCTCCCGCTACCTCGCTCGAGACGCCGAGGACCGCGCCCAAGGGGCCGAGGATGCAAGGGCCCAGGGCCGAGGCCTGGCCCGTGAGTGCGGGGACCCACCGCCCGCACCGCGCCGGGCGCGGTGAACGCTCAGGCGCCGAGAAAGAGCTGAGGCAGCCCCGCCACCATCTCCAGCGCCGCCGAGTAATTGGCACGGGCCTGCTTCACCAGCTTCACGTCCGCGACCAGCTCCAGGTACCACTCCTGGGCACCCTTGCCCCGCTTCTCGTATAGGGCGCGGAGTTCCTTCTCCGCTTCTTCGAGGTTGGGGTGGCCCCGCCACCGCTCGCGGGCCGAACGGAGTCTGTTGGCCTCGTTCGAGCAGGTCAGATAGACCGTGATGCCCTCGATCCGCGTTACCAGTTCACCCTCCGACATCAGGCCGAAGACCTTGCCCTGGAAGAAGTCGGTGGCCCCCAGATGTGTCTCCAGCAGGCACGCGTCCACGAAAGCCGTACCCGCCTTCGAGCGCGGCATGTACCCGTCGTCCTGGAGGTGCCAGGGCGCGTCCTCCAGCCGTTTCAGCGCCATCCACACGAACAGCTCGCCGTCGTGCTCGTACAGGACATGCGAGTGCGGTTTCCGGCGGGCGTCGTGGCAGCACTTGGAGTCCACCACACGGCCCCAGGGGCGGCCCACCACCTCGCAGTCGCTCTCGGCCAGCAGGGAGCGCTGCGGCAGCTGACTATAGAGCGCCTTCGGCATCCGCTTGCCGTTCACCGACAGGGTCTTGATCGTGACGGACGACTCTGCGATTCCCAGTTCCACAACCGGATCAACGCCGCTGTTCCTGCCAGGAGGCGGGCCGCCGGGCCGGGTCGCCCATTCGGCCCAGGCCGGTGAGTCAGCGCCGTGCGTCGCCGGGCGCTAGGAGGCTGGTCAGATCGGGACCCGGCGAGTCCACAGCCACCCGATCTGCGTTCTGGTCACGGTCAGCCGCCAGGCCACCAAGGCCCGGCCTTGGTGGCGAGTCCCCGTCCAGTCTGCGGAGGGCCTCCACTGGCAACAGCTCGCCATCGACCAACCCCCGAAGCGTTTTTGCTCCGTGGTCGTTGGTGGAGGTACAGCACATGGGACTTTGAGGAGCAGGCCGTGCCAGAGACTCAGCCGCTCCCCGAGCAGCACGCCGAGGGCAGGATGTGATGCAAGAACCCTTCCAGCAACCGAATACCGTCATCGGCCGCTTTCGGGCCAAGCTGGCGGTGATCAATGACCTGTCTTTCGACCTCATGCCGGACAACCCGACGCAGGTGACGGAGATGCAGGATGCACTGCACGAGGCAGCTGAGACGCTCGCTCCCCTCTCCAGCGCGGTACGCGCCGCATCCACAGGTTGCTCCATCCACCCCCGAGGCGCCGTGGATCCAGTAGCACCACCGGGTTGGGGACGTTGCTTGTTGTGCAACTCTCGAAGGCGCCGCGGCTTGGAAGTACGCCACCAGCAACGGCCCGCCCTCTGAGCCGGCCCAGGAATCCCAGTTCGGACACCAGCCGCGAAGTAGACGGCGGGCCGAGAGGTCAAGAGGGGAAGGCTGTCAGGTCCTCCGACTCGTCCTCGGTCTCCCCACCGGTTTCCTCGATCTCAGGATCGATGGGGTGGGTGCACCGATACACGATCGGCCTGCCGTCCCGCTCGCCGTCGGCCCACCCCTGTTTGTCGCACACGAGGCAGGCGGCAATGGCCTCGGGGGAGCGGATTTTGCGCATTGTGGCGACCAGGGCCCGGCCGGGTGCCAGTGCGGGCATTGTCTGGTGCCAGTGAGGAGGCTCGTACTCCGGCACGGCGGAGTGCCGCTCGATGGCATCCACGATCTTGCCGCTGAGGATGGTGACGACGGCGGAGGATGCCTCTGCCTCGCCTAGGTGCTTGCGTTCCTTCCAGGACGCGGCGGAGTCGGCCGCCCGCCACGCGAAACAGATCATTTGTCCCGGGGTGAAGCCCTGCGCGAAGCCGCCCCTGACGACCTCGTCCAGCTCATGGCGGCGCGCAGGGGGCACTTCCGGGTAGCGGTATTGCAGCATCAGCAGTCCATCGAGGTATGACACCACATTGGCGACCTCCATGGACTCCACCAGCTGCGCCAGATCTTTGCGGGCCTCGCCAGCCTGTGCGCCCGGCGCGACCTCCAGCACCTTCTGGATGTACGCCTTCATGCGCTGCCCGTGCTGGGTGCCGCCGACTAGCCGCCACTTCACCAGCGTGGGGTAGAAGCCGATACTATCTGTCCCGTGCCGACCCACCGCCGAGTCAGCGGTGTCGGGATGAATCGCGATTAGCCCCGCTGTTCGCAGATGTTGAACTGCCGCAACGTCAACTTCTGGGTCACCGGTCCACCCTGTATCCAGGTCCTCGATGTTGGGGATCGGGCGGTTTGGTGAGGCGTGCGCGAAGTCCAGCATCGCCAAGTACACCGCCGCGGCACTGCCTGCAGCCCGATGCGGCAGCAGCGGTTCCTCGATCGGCTGCCTGGCGTCCTCACGTTCCCGGAAGGCCGCGAACCTGGCCTGCCACTTCTCTTCTTCCCTCCGGGCACGGTCCTCGGCCGCAGCTTCCTCGGCCTGCTGCTGCTCCCTGAGGGCAGCCCGTTCTGCGCTCAAAGCTTCCTTGCACGGCGGGCACCGGAACCACTTGTTGGCCCGGGCGAGACGAGGCCCGGCCAAACTGATCGCCTGCGCCCGAGAGGTGACCTCGACAGGTTCCCCGCATCCAAGGCACGTGACGGCAAGCAGCATCGCGTGACAGGCCTTGGCGACCGTAGCGCTGACCGTCGCGGCCCTGCCCAACTCACTGGTGCGTTTGGCCCACGTGCCGTCGTCAGCCAGTGACCAGTACTGCACGCACAGCTCGCGGACGTCTTCGCTCACCTCTGGCCTGCCGACAACTCGGAGCAGAGGAGCCTCCACCGGCAGGTCCACCAACCAGGGCTGGGGGGCCGGCTGTTTTCGAGCGGTCTCTCGCCTACGGCGACGCTGACGCTTGCCCATGCCACTCTCCTCACGGTCCGGGATGCGAAGCCCCGCTCAGGGACGAGCCCAGCATCACGGACTCACGGCCCCGGCTGCGGCGGCGCCAACACTCGCCCCTTGCGGTGATGGGCCTGCAGTCGCCAGGATGTCCTCCCCCCGGGGGACCTTCTGTGACACCGCTCGTTGACCCGCAGCCTCACATCGAGGCCGCGGGTCACCCGAGCCCAGAACAGGGCACCCACAAGGGGCATTAGGAGCTGCTCTCCGAAGGCCGATCTCTGGACCATGAGCCGAACTCAGCGGATTACCTTCCGACCCGACAGGCGCAACACCTGGCCCCACTTCAAACACCCCGGCGAGGTGGGCGGCCGCCCCCAGGACTGCCAGTTCTGCGGGTCTCCCCGGGTGTTCCGTGCCAGCGACGTGCGCATCTGCGCATCGTGCGGCTACCACCAAAAGCCGTCGGATGTATGCCTGGTTTGCGGATGCGGACTCAACAAGCTGAGCCAAGAGATGAAGCTGGGACTGTGCACGGAATGCCGGATCACTGAGGAGGAGAAGGAGCGCCAAGCCGAACGGGATAGCTAACTGGCCTTACATCCGGCCCCGCCGAGTCCCCTAGGTTCTGTCGTCAAATGTCACGCCCATATCAGGAGCGATGCCAAGGTGACGGCTGCTTCGTAGGACCGGGCGGTCTTGTCGTAGCGGGTGGCGATACCGCGCCACTGCTTGAGGCGGTTGAAGCACCGTTCCACGACGTTGCGGTGCTTGTAGACCTCACGGTCGAAGGCCGGCGGGCGGCCTCCACGGCTGCCTCGCCGGGCCCGGTTGGCGACCTGGTCGGCCCGCTCGGGAATCGTGTGCATGCCCTTGCGGCGGAGCCAGGTGCGGATCACCTTCGAGCTGTAGTCCTTGTCGCCCAGGACGTGATCGGGTCGGGGTGCGGGGCCGCCCCGGTCCGATCCGGGGCACCCGGACCGCTTCCATCACGGCGGTGAACCGGGTGCAGTCGTTGATGTTGCCACCGGTGACGACGAAGCCGAGCGGACGGCCCCTGCCGTCACAGGTCAGGTGAATCTTGCTGGTCAGCCCGCCTCGGGAACGGCCAAGGGCCGGGTCGCAGAGCCCCCTTTTCGAGCTCCGGCCGCATGCTGGTGGGCCCGGACGACCGTGGAATCGACCGATACCAGCCACTGGTTGTCGCCCGCCGCGTCCGCCTTCGCCTGCGCAGTCCGCAGCATCCGGTCGAACGTCCCGTCCGCCGCCCACCTGCGAGAACGCGTATGCAGCGTGGCCCCAGGGACCGTAACGCCCGGGCACGTCCCGCCAGGCCGTCCCGGTCCGGAACTTCCACACGATCCCGTTCAGGATCCTGCGGTCATCCAGCCGCTTACGCCCCCGCAATGACTCGGGCAGCAGCGGCCGGACGAACTCCCACTCAGCATCGGACAGTTCATGACGACGTATCACAACACCATGATCCGCCAGCGGTGATCATTTGAAGACACTGCCTAGGCCGTATTGGCGCTGTTGGAGCCTGGCCGTCGACAAGGCCGAACAGCAGGCCCTGGCAGAGCTGGCCGCAGGGTGCGGGCAGGAGACGGCGGAGTACGAGCCCGCCCGGCTGACCAATGCGTCTTCGCCCCGGTGCCGGGGCGGACACCCCGCATGACTGCCTGGCGAATCCGTCCTTAGGCGCCGCGCTACTTGAGCGGGCCATGCGGAACATTCACCGTCGGGCGCCAGGGGGACGTCGGAGTGCCGTCCGGATCCATACCGTGCGGCCATCGCGCGCGGAGCATCGAGGCCCACGCCGTGTCTTCGTAATTGAGAGAGGCACCGCCGTAGTCGGCAGCTCGCCCAGCTAGGAGTGTCGCGTTCGCCCGGTCCCCGGCGACTTCCCGTATCTCCGCCAGGCGGCGCAGGGCGATGGTGTCACCGTGGTCGGCGGCCTGCTGGGCCAGGATTTCCGCGCTCACCCGGTCCCCGGATTCCTCCCGCATCACCGCCAGCTGGCACAGGGCGATGGTGTCACCGCGGTCAGCGGCCTGCTGGCTCAGGGCTTCGGCACCGTCCCGGTCACCGGCCTTCTCGCGCATCACCGCCAACTGACGTAAGGCATCAGTGTCGCCGTGGTCGGCAGCCTGCCGGGCCAGGGTTTCCGCGCTGGCTGGGTCCCCGGCAGACTCCCGCATCACCGCCAGCCGGCACAGGGCGATGGCGTCACCGTAGACGACGGTCTCCCGGGCCAGGGCTTCTGCGCCACTCCGGTCCCCGGCGAGTTCGCGCGTCACCGCCAGTTGGTGCAGGGCGTCGGTGTCACCGTGGTCGGCGGCCTGCTGGATCAGGGCTTCGGCACCGTCCCGGTCCCCAGCTTCCTCCCGCATCTCAGCCAACTGACGCAAGGCATCGCTGTCGCCGAGGCCAGCGGCCTGGCGAAGCAGAGCTGCGGCACCGTCCCAGTCCCCGGCGAGTTCGCGCGTCACCGCCAGTTCGTGCAGAACGTCGGTGTCACCGAGGTCGGCAGCCTGCTGAATCAGGGCGTCGGCACCCTCCCGGTCCTTAACTTTCTCCCGGATCACCGCCCACTGGCGCAAGGCACTGGTGTCGCCGAGGTTAGCGGCCTGGCCTAGCAGGGCTTCGGCACCGACCCGATCCCCGGCTTCCTCCCGGATCACCGCCCACTGGCGCAAGGCACTGGTGTCGCCGAGGTTAGCGGCCTGGCCTAGCAGGGCTTCGGCACCGACCCGATCCCCGGCTATCTCCCGCATACCCGCTAACTGGCGCAAGGCACTGGTGTCGCCGAGGCCAGCCGCCTCCCGTGCCAGAGTTTCGGCGCCGTCCGAGTCCCCGGCTCCCTCCCGCATCAACGCCACTTGGCGCAGGACATCGGTGTCGCCGTGGTCGGCAACCTGCCGGGCTAGGACTTCGGCGCCGTCCAGGTCCCCGGCCTCCGCTCGCAACACCGCTAGTAAGGCCAGGGCCACAGGGCTGCCGTTGGCGGCGGCTTGGTGGCGCAAGTGGTGAGCCCACTGCAGCCGCAGGCGCTTCTCAGCTTCATCGGCGACGCGGTTCAGGTCATCGGGGTGAGCGAGACGGGTGAGCGCGGCATGCCAGAAAGATGCGGGCGGGCACAGGTGACGACGACTGGTGCGGCCGTGTTGCTCGAGGTAGTCGGCGAGCCGGAACTGTGGTCCTCTCGCTGCCTCTGCGTCCGTGGTGCCGGCAGAGGCAGGGGCGGGCGGACGTCGCAAGGGGCGGGGGATGGTCTGTCGTAAGGGAGCCTGTTTGCCGTGGACAGGCTTGGCAAGTTCGGCGTATGCCTGTTCTGCCCAGTCGTCGGTGAGCAGGTCGTAGTCGCTCTGGCTGAGGTAGTCGGTGGCGGCAACGGTGAGGAAGGCCTGCGGGAGGTGCAGGCTGACTCCGAGGCGGCGCGCGTCCATCGCGGCCTGCAGCACTGCCTTGGCGGCCGGGCTGGCGTGTTGGTAGCGGTTGAGGAGTTCGGGAGCGCCGGCCAGGTCCTGGGTGATCCGGCCGTCGATCTGTGCACGGGTGAGTGCATCGGCCAGCAGCCAGTCGCCATCCTCGGCAAGGGCCTTGGCCGCAGCCAGAGCCGGGGCGTCGAAGGCATCAGGTACTGCCAGGAGGCGGCCGGCGAGTAATTCTCGTACTTGGCTGTGCAGATCCGGTTCGGTCGGTGTGGGCAGAGCCGTGTACTGGGTGGCGTACTCGGGCCAGAGCGTGCCCAGCACCAGCACGGGCCCGCGCTCGGGACTGATTAGCAGACGGTGCACGGCTGCCGCGATCTGTTCACCTACTGCCCGGTCGCCGAGGTAGTGCTGGGCCTCGTTCAACCACACCACCGTGCGCGGCCCGACTCGGTGCAACTGCTCCAGGGCGGCCTGCGCCCTGGTCGGGTCGAAGGGGTGCCACAACCGCCACCCTTGATTGGCAAGGGGTTGGACGGCCTCCCAGCACGCTCGTGTCTTGCCCGTCGAGGAGGAGCCCACCAGCACCATGATCCGGCTGCGGCCGGCCATGGCGTCCTCGACTGCTTTGTCCAGCACGCGGTCATGCTCGCGGCGCACATAGGCGGGCCAGGCCCGATCTGCAGTCATGCCTAAGCCCGCGGCCGCCGGGCCGGGTCTGGCCCGGTGGACCTCCAGATCATGCGGTGCCCACTCGCCAATGGGGCGGCCCGGCCCCTCTGACGCATTTGTACCCACTTGCTGCGCCGCAGTGCGCCGCAACGCCAGCATCTCTGCCAAGGGCAGCTGCAGTGCGCGTGCCAGCGCTGCCACCGTCTCTGCGGACGGCACGGGCTTTTGGGCAGAGAGCGCCTCGGAGACGGTGGTCCGTCCTAGGCCTGCCCGCTGGGCCAGCTGGGTCTGGTTCAACCGGGCCCGGGCCAGCCCGTCGGCCAGTCTCACGCGCAGCTCGGTGAGTTGCGGGCCATGACCGTTCTGCTCGTCCATGCACCTTCCCCGGGGCCCCGATGTGTTCGCCGGTGTTCATTCTCGTCCCGGCGAACCCCGGCGAACACCGGTTCCATGACCTTCGACCACGTCAACGCCCATCACTTATCGGGAGTCCTCGTGGCCGTCGTCCTTCTGACCACCGCGCTCGTGATCGTCGTCGCACTGCTGGCCGCCGCCGGCGCGGGCAAACTCGCCCGCCTGGATGGCGCTACGTACCCCGCTGCCCTCATCCGGGCCGCCACCACCTTCGCCGCGGTCCTCACTCTCGCCGCGACGGTGACCGCAGCCCTTACAGCACTGATCGCTTGAATCACCAGACGGAAGTTGTCCTACTCGTATGCAGCGGGCAGGCCGCTCCATAGGACGGGCTGGCGTGCCATCCCCCGGTAGGTGGGCGGCTCCGCGTCGGTGTGCACTCGGGTGCCGGACCCGGTTGTTGATGTAGTCCGGAGAGGGGTGCGCCTTGATCTCAATGGCGAGCGCATCCGGGGGGCCGGGGCCTGGACTGGAGCCTGCTCGCCCGCGGCGCCCAGAGTCCCGAGGGCCTGGCCGCACTGATGGACGGACCTGCTGGCGCTGGTGGCCGGCGGCCTGGATGTCTGCGGCCTGGCCGAGGCGGTCGGTGTTCGCCGCGGCCAGCAACGCCGACGCACGCCTGGTCACGGTCTTGGACAGGGACTACCCGGCGAACCTGAGGCTGATCACGCCGGCGAGGCGGGCGGCGGGGGCCAAGCGACCGCCGCCGTTGGCGAGGAGCTGCTCACCCCGGCGGGGGGGGCGGCGGAGCCTCGGGGCGTGCTGGGTCTTGGCGTGGGGCACGTCGTGCGCGGTGATGTTGAGCTCCCGTCCAGCAGTACCTGGTTGCTGGACGGGAGTGGCACGGGCCCCTCCATGGTTCTTGAGCACGAGGGGCCCCTGCGGCCTTCCAGACGGGAAGGTGTGACGCCAGGCGCGAGCGTCTCTTTCATGGTGCCCCTGCTCAGAAGGGTGGCCGTGCAATTGCAGGATGGCGATCAAAAACGCACGCTTCCCGACTCCTTTTGGCCCTGCTGTGACGGTAGTTGGCGAGACTCCTCCCTCTTGAGGAGTCCATCGAACGCATTTGTTCCGTGACTCCATGATCACGTTGAGTGCCGGCGGTGGCGCGCACCATGCTGTGCACACTTCCTTCCCCGGCGCTTGAGCACCGCCGGGGGAGGAGCCTTCCAGACCCCTCAACCTGAATTCAGGGAAGGTGCAATGCCCAGGAGAAAGCTGTGGACCCTCGCTGTCGTGGCGGCGGTCCTCGCGTGGAGCACAGTGATGACCGCGCTGGGGCAACTCGCCGCGGTCCTCGCGCTGCTGCCATCGCTCGGACTGCTTGTGCAGCAGCTCGCCGCCGTACACAGCTCCAGCACGGGAGCGGTCAGCGCCCCGGCGCCGGCCCGGCCGCAGGAGCCGCAGCCATGACGTCCTCACCCTCTTCCGACCCGCAGGACGAGCCGTCCACTACCGGTGACGCCCCCGACGCACCCTTGTCCTTAGCGCCCAGATCTTCGTTCAGGCCTGGACGGCGGGGCCGTCGCGCGGAGCCGATGTCGGAGACGATCGGCCCCAGCCATCAGGCGATGCTGGAGCGGCTGCGCCACCAGATATCCGTCAGCGGCGCCACCCTCGATGACCTGGCGCGGCGCTCCGGCTTCTCCAAGACCCGGATCTCCGCTCTCCTGCGGGGCATCGAGTACTACCCGAGCTGGGAGATCACCTACAGCGTGGTCCACGCCCTGGGCCTGCCGCCCTGGCCCCTGCGCCGTCTGTGGACCTCCGGTGCCTACGAAGCCGCCAAGCCCACCAGGTGGATCACACGAAGCATCCGGGCCGTCCAGCCCCTGGGGCCCGAGGAGCGGCCCGTGGAACACCGCGGCTTCATGGAGAAGATGGAGCACTACTACGTCGCCTACGCCCAGGCACTGCTGCACATCGAGCGGCCCGAACGCATCGTCGACGAGGCCTTCGACATCCTCTGGGCCGGCTGGGAGGAAGTGGCCGCCGGACCGAACCTCCCCCGCAAGGCCTGGCGGCTCGTACGCTCACGGGTGCTGCTCCGCGTCCGGCGGCACCCGGACGGGCGGCCCGACCTGCGGCCGGCCGCCTTCATGACGGTCGCGCAGAGCCGGATCGAGGAGCCGGTGGCCCGGTTCGTCGAGATCAGTGAAGTCGCCGCGTTCTTCGACGCCATCAGCCATCTTCCCCCCGACCAGTTCGATGTCATCGTCCTGCGCTACCTGTGCGAGTTCCCCGCTGAAGAAGTTCAGGAGGCCACCGGCCTGTCCCCGGCCCACATCCACACCCTCGACCACCACGCACGAGGAGCGCTGGAACAGCTCCTTCGTCCGACAGCCCGGGAGTGATCACCCCGATATGACCACCGTCGATGACCTCCTCGCCCGCGCCGCCCTCCTGAAGAACCCGCGTATCCCCGCGGACACCGTCCCCTACGTGGACACCCGTCCCCGACAGTTTCCCGCCCAACACCCCGGCGCCGACGACGTGGGCGACGACACGGCCGCCAGCCACCTGCACTCGCTCTGTGCCGTCGCCGTCACCCACGCCACCGCCCCCCAGCTCACCGACTTCATCACCGACCAGCTCCCCAGCCCCCGCGGGGCCTGGATCCTGGGCTGTCTGCTGCACCTCGCCGGCGCCCAGGACGGAGCCCGCTACTGGTGGCAGTACGCCGCCGGCGCAGGAGAGCGCGGCGCCAGCCACTGCCTGTCACTGCACCACCGGGCACAAGGTGATGAACACGCCGCGGGCTTCTGGCTCGACCAGGCCGCCGCCGGCACTGACGCAGGCGAAGACCACCAGGCCAGCACCGCCACGATCCTGCGCATCGTCGCCCAGATGACGGGCGACAGCGATCGCACGTACAGCGAAGCCGCTCTCGCCGTCATGTCCTACACCACCGCGGCCGTCACCGACGGATACCGTCGCCACCCCGACCTCGAGATCCCCGCCCCCGGCCCCTACTTCGCCGAAAAGCTGCAGATCCTCCTCGCCGCCCTCACCGACCGGCACGAAGAGCGTCCCGGCCCGCCCCCGCACCCTCTGCCCGCCAGACCGAGCGACGACGCCGCCCCCCGCCCCGAAACGCCGGAGCCCGACCACGTCCTGGTCCAGCTCGCGGCACCCGACGCCGAAAGCGCCTCCGACTTCCGCGAAACCGTCGCCCCCCGCACCTGGAGACGGATCCCCTCCGAACGCCCCCACAAGTCAGACCACCGAGAAGTGTTCATGCGGTTCCTCCTCGACGTCGGCGCGCTGGCCTAACCCTCACCCCTGCCGGTGGCGCCTGGCGCACGAGGCTCGTCAGCCGAGTGCTCGACCGCATCCAGCAGCCGGTCCAGTGCCCGGGCCGCAGAGACGAGTTGCGGGTGGCCGCCCCAGGCGTTGGCTCGGCCAATGGCGCGCTCGTCCAGGCCGGAGAGATGGGCGGCGTAGAACGCGCGGCCGGCTGGGGTGGCCTCGTAGAACTGACAGGCGTCGTCTCGCGACGCGCCGGCCCGGACCGGGATGATCAAAGCGGCCCGCAGCATGAGGTGTGCGTGCCGGTCGAGCGCGAACAGTGAGCCGAGATAGCGGGTGTCGTGACCTTCCACTGCCCCGCGCAGCAGCCCCAGCTCGTGCAGCGGCAGGTCCTCCACGATGTCCTCCTCGACGCCTCGTCAGTACCGGCTGGCCGCCCAGACGGCGGTGCGGGCTGCGGCTTCATCTACTCCGCAGGATCCTCCTCGGCGTGCCGCACCGCCACCTTCACGGCCTGCTCGACCTCGTGCCGCGGCTGGCCGGTGGCCTTGGCGTGCGCGGTGACGGCGGCCTGGAAGGCGGCTGCCGCCTCGTACCAGCTGCGCCACTGCGCCTGGTACTCCTCACCGGCAAGACCGGCGAGCTTCGCTCGTGCTTCCTCGGCGGAACGTTCCAGCTTGATCAGCTCATCGGAGATGTCTGCCACGGACATGGATCCTAAGCCGGGGTGTCGCCCTCCTGTTCGACGTGCTGGTCGTGTCCCGGCGTTGCCTGACACGGTCCGCCGGTACGACCTTTGCGCTCACCCGGGTGATGCTTCACCCGAACCACCCTCGGCTGCCGGCGGGCCCCGGTATCACCGGACCGTGATTACCACCTGTATGCGCGCGGCCCTGGCCGCAGCCTGTCTCGCCCTGCCCCTCACCGCAACGTCCCCGGCCTCGGCCGCCGATGCCGACCTGGTCGCGCTCCCGATGACGCTGAAGCAGGCGGTCGCCGCCCTGCCGACAGCCGCGGAGTCGCGGGAGGGATACGCACGCTCCCGGTTCAGGCACTGGATTGACGAGGACCGCGACGGGTGCAACACCCGCGAGGAGGTCCTCATCGCCGAGTCCCGTACCGCACCCACCATCGGCCCGGGCTGCAAGATCACCGGAGGCCAGTGGTACTCGTACTACGACGGCGAATCCCTCACCCAGCCCCGCGGCCTGGACATCGACCACATGGTGCCGCTCGCCGAGGCCTGGGACTCCGGCGCCAGCTCGTGGAGCGCCGGGCGCCGCAAGGCCTACGCCAACGACCTCGGCGACGAGCGGTCGCTGGTCGCGGTGACCGCGCGCAGCAACCGCTCGAAGTCGGATCAGGACCCGGCCCAGTGGCAGCCTCCGCTCGCCGATGCCCGCTGTACCTACACCACCCACTGGGTGGCGACCAAGCTCCGCTGGCACCTGACCGTCGACACGGCCGAGCGGAAGGCGCTGAAGGAGCTGGCCGCCGGGTGCGGGCAGGAGACGGTGGAATACGAACCCGCTGGCTGACTCGCGCGTCTCGGCCGCGAGCGCCGGGGCGGACATCCGCATGGCCACCGTGGCGGTCCGCCCCCTAGGCGCCGCGCTTCCTGGCGGTCGTCTTTCTCGCCGGAGCCTCCGTGGTGGTCGTCTTCTTGGCGGCCTGCTTCTTCGCGGTCTTCGGCTTCATCTCGTGCACGGTCGCGTCACCGCCTTCGCCTCGGCTCTCCTGGGCTCGCTGCACGGACTCCTCCAGAGCGGCCATCAGGTCGACCACCTTGCCCGCCGGCTCTTCCTCTTCATCAGCCGCCCGCGGGGGCCGCTTGCCGTCGGCCTTGGCGTGGATGACCTCCTCCAGGGCCTCGGTGTAGCGGTCGGTAGCCCACGCCTGGTCGGTAATGTCGTCGACGGTCATCGAGTCGATGAGCAGGACGGCCCGATCGATCTCGTCGTCTGTCAGGTCCATGGGCGCGGGGGCGATCGTCTCGGGTGAGCGGACTTCGTCGTCCCACTTCATGGCATGCAGCACGATCACGTCGTGCTGCACTCGCAGCAGACCGAGCCTTTCCCTCCCGTGCCACGCGAATTTCGCGATGGCTGCCTTGCTGCTGCGCTGGAGGGCCTTCCTGAGCAGTACGTAGGGCTTGGCGGCGACTTGGCCATCCCCTTGGAGGTAGTAGCCCTCTCCGATACGGACCGGGTCGATCGATTCGTAGGGGACGAACGCGGCGATCTCGATCGCCTTCGCGGTGGGGAGGGGCATGTCGTCCAGCTCGTGGTCGGCGATGGCGACCACGGTGTCCTTGCTGACCTCGTAGCCCTTGCCGATTTCCGCGGTCGTGACCTCGCGGTCTTCGATCTCGCAGATCTTGCGGGTGCGGACGCGGCCCATGTCCTCCAGATGGTACTGGTGGAAGCTGATGCTGTGGTTCTCGGTGGCGGGAAGAACCTTGATCGGAATCGTGACTAGGCCAAACGAAATCGCGCCGGACCAGACGGGGCGGGCGGGCATGGCGGTACCTCCATGGTCAGCCCCGAGACGACCAGCCTAGGAAGACCCGCCACCGCTCGCATGCCCGGCCGCGCCGCGGCTGTCTGCTGGTGCCGCGTCTTGGCCCGCAGGTGGGGTCGGCTTCCTCAGTCCAGTACGCCGAGCTGGGTGTCGGGCCGGCAGTGGATGCAGGCGGCAATGCCTTCGTGCAGTGCCTGGCGTGCTTGGTCGAGGGAGATGCCGCGGCTGCGTTTGCCCGCCATGTGGCACCCGCCGACATGTACGCACACCGGGGGTTTTCCCTGGCCGATGCCGAGCTGGATCAGCCAGTCCGGGGCCGGCGGGCGGGCCTGCTGCCCCCGGACCCGTTCGGCCTCTCGCCGCTCCTCATCCGCGATCCATGTGCGGGTGCGTGCCAGGTCCCGCTCCTGGACCCGTTCCAGGAAGCGGAGTACGTCGATACGGCGGATCTCGGTCATCGCGTGAGCCGGTAGGTCCTCCAGCTGCTGCTGTCGGCGCGCACGAGGGCGCCGGCCTGCTCCAGGCGGCGCAGCTGGTAGTGAACGGAGGAGGGGCTGGACAGGCCGATGGCGGCGCCGATCTCCCGCACGGTGGGAGCCTCACCGGTCTCCAGGATGCGGTCGCGGATGCAGGCCATCACCGAGCGCTGGCGGTCGGTGATGGTCCAGGAGCGGCGGCTCATGACGGCCCCTGGGCGCGTCGGCGCAGATCGGCCTGCTCGGTGCGCGGCACGTCCTGGACGAGGCGGCGGGAGAGGCCGATGAGGCGTCGTCGCAGGGCGGTGTTGTGGCGGGCGCGGGTGTGGGCGAGGGTCTGGTAGGTGCGGGTCCAGTCGCGCTGGGTCTGTACGAGGTCGGGGGAGTAGTTGTGGTGCACCATGCCGTCAGTAGAGCACGTGTTCGAATTATTGGGCCAGTCGTCACTAGTTCCGCAGCAGATGCGCGACGCGGGGCCCGTGCGCACTGGCGTCCTCCTGCGACAGGGCTCGTCGCCCGCACCGCCAGCCGGCCCAGGCCCCTAGTGAGCGCTCACCCCCAGGCCCAATACGACCTCGTCGTGCTCGGCCCTGTGGGCCAGTCGCGCGGTGTGCCCGCCGCGTCAGCTGTCGCCGGAATCTTCCTCGGCGTGGAGTCGTGCCTCGAGGTCGCTTGACCAGGACAGGGCCCAGGTGCGCAGGGCGGCCACCTGGCCGGAGTCCAGGCCGTACGCGGTGAAGTCCTCGTCGTCCCACCACTCGGCGCCGGCGAGACGGTCGCGCAGGTCGTGCAGGCTGAACTCGAAGCGGGCGTGACGGCGGCCGAGCACCTCCAGGTCGGCGGTGGTGCGGTGCCGGGAGGCAGCGTGGACGTCGATGAGGTCGCGGACGGCGCCGCGGTCGGCGAGTGCACGGACCTTAGTGCCGATCACGTCATCGAGAGCCAGGACGGGCCCGTGCTCGGTCGTCGTGGGCGGGGACCAGAAGGCTTCCTTGAGGATGTCGATCTCGCACTCCTCGCCCGTGGCGGGGTCGGCGGCGATGAGCCGGCCGGAGAGCGGGCTGGTCTCGATCTGCCGGACCCGCCAGCCCCGCTGGAGCAGGCCGTCACTGACGGTGCGGGCGATCTCGTCCATGGGTGCAGGGTTTTCGGTGGCGACGTCGAGATCCTGGCTGAGGCGGTCGACCAGGCCGTGGGCCTGGACGGCGTAGCCGCCGGTGATGACCAGGGGGTAGGGCGTGCCGATGGCCAGTACGTCGGCCAGGAGCCGGCGGTGCAGGTCGCTCAGGTTCACACGGCCGCCGTGGTACGGGCGCCAGTCGCGCCAGTCAGATCGGGGAAGGCGGCTTCCCACGAGTGGCGCGCCGGGCGGCTGATCAGGGTGCGCAGCACAGGCCATTGCGCGAGGAGGAGGTCCCGGTTGAGGAAGTCGATCAGGTCTTGGCGCTGGCCCTCGGCCAGGACGGTGCGGTACAGGCCCATCCGGGAGCGGGGCTGGTCCAGGGTGTAGGAGCGGCGGCCCGACCAGACCACGTGCAGCGGCAGATCCACCGTGCCGTGGGTGGGGCCGGCCAGGTCCTCCAGGCGAGCGGGGAGCCGCTTCGTGTACTGCTCGCACAGCACCTCGAAGGCGGCGTTCGGCACGGGGAAGGACACGGACAGCTCGGCCATGCCCCCAGTATCGCCCGCGGGCACCAGTGGGCACCACGGAGGCCGGCAGGAGAACTCATCGGCGACCTGCCCGGCGACCAGAGTCCAGCCGTCCTCTCTCTCAGGAGCTGGACAACCTGATCAGGCCGGGCGGCACCAGGCGCCGCGCGAGCAGTTGAAGACGCGCTCAGGGGGCTGACACAGGGCAGGAGACGACGGTGGGGGGCCACTGCCCGCGCATTCCGCTCTATGCCCCGGTATCTGCACGGTGGGCGCGTCTGGCAGATCACTGCCCCGGTGCCACTCCCGCAGGGAGGGGAGGTCGTATGCCTGGAGTGAGCATCTTGATTGAGACGGCAATCACGGCGTGTGGGGCCCATACACGTACCTTCCCGGCCACTTTCTCACCGGCATCGGGTGCGCAGGGCGCAACAGACAAGTTGAGAGAGGGACGTTCGCAGGATTCCGGCCGCCGCACCGCGATCTTGGCCAGGGGCCGGTTCCGCATCGTGTAGCACAGACGTTCGAGGGAATCGCGGCGCGGTCAGGGTCGGCGATGTGTCAGGTTGTGGGCCTCTCGTGACCACTGGGGTCTGCGAGACGTGTCTTCCTGTGGGGGGAAGCCTTGACGCAACGCACCATGGGTGCGCGTGTTTCGCGTGCCCGGAACAGAACCAGCCTCGCCACCGCCGCCGTATTGGCCACCGGCACCCTGACCCTCTCCCTGCTGCCGGCCACGGCCGCGGTGGCCGCCGATGAGCCGGGTTCGGCGTGGGGCAAGGACGCCCCGTCGTTCTCGATGCCCGCGGTGAAGGTCGGTTCGAACAAGCCCGTCGCGCCGAAAGCCGAACGCGCACCCTCGCGCACGGTGGCCGCCTGGCGGGCCCAGCAGAAGAAGCGCGCCGAGGGCAGTACGGCGCGCTCCCTCCAGGAGATCCCCGCCCATGTGCCCGAGGGCCAGGGTGATGTGCCGTGGCACAAGATCAGTGACTTCGCTGTCACGGACGCGCTGACGGCCCGGGTCAACTTCTCCACCGGCAACCTGATGCTGGCGGCCACCGACTTCTCCGTCGCCGGCGTCGGCCAGCAGCTGACCCTGGCGCGCACCTACAACTCGCTGGAAGCGCCATGGGGCAAGGTCTCCCAGCGCTGGTGGCAGCAGTACGAGCGCTACCTCCAGGTCCTCAGTGACGAGGTGGTCCTCTACGACGCCTCCGGTGACACCCTGCGGTTCAAGAAGGCCACCGACGGCTCCTTCACCACCCCCAAGGGCTACTCGAAAGAACTGAAGAAGAACGCCGACGGCACCTACACGCTCGCCAACTGGAAGTCGCACACCAAGGACAGCTACAACGAGCACGGCACGCTGACCAAGGTCACCGACAAGAACAAGGGCACCATCACCGTCACCCAGCACGACCAGGGCGACGAGCACAAGGGCTTCAAACTGACCGAGACCCGCTCGGGCCGCTGGATCGACCTGCTCAAGACCGACGCCTCCCAGTGGCAGGCCAAAGACAACTCCGGCCGCACCGCCGTCTTCGACCTCGACGCCGACGGCAACCTCCACAAGACCACCGACGCCGAGGGCAAAACCACCACCTTCGGCTACGACACCTCCAACCGCCTCACCAAAATCACCACCGCCGAAGGCCGCGTCACCGTCTTCACCTACGACGACGCCAACCGCGTCACCTCCATGCTGCGCGCCACGGAGCTCAACGGCACCGGCCACACCGGCCCCACCTGGACGTACAAGTACAGTGCTGCCTCGCCCACGGCGGCGGGCACGACGACCGTCACGGACCCTGAGCAGCACGTGACGAAGTACAAGCACGACGGTGACGGCCAGGTCACCGACGTCACCGACGCCCTGACCCGCAGCCGTTCCACCAAATTCGACGCGAACCACAACGTCGATACGGCCACCGACGCGATGGGCACCGGCACCACGCCCGGCAACGTGACCGACTACGGGTTCAACACGCGCAACAACCTGGAGAGCGTGCAGTCCCCGACCGGCGGCAAGGCGGTCGCCAGCTGGCAGACGATCGCCGGCGGGGATGTGCCCAAGGACTCCACCAACGCCGACGGTGAGAAGACCTCCTTCACCTACGACACGGCGGGCAACACCAAGTCGGTCGCGCAGACCGGCACGGGCGGCGGCAACGTCTCCTACACCTACAACCCTGCCTCCCCAAACTGCGGCGGCTTCGAGGGGCAGCGCTGCACGGCGGAAACGAAGATGACCGCGTCGAAGACGGTCAAGACGTCGTTCACCTACGACGGCAAGGGCAACCTGATCAAGGTCACGCCGCCCAAGCCGCTGGGCGAGACCACCTACACCTACGACAGCCTCGGGCGCACGGAAACCCTCACTGATGGCCGGGGCATCAAGAAGGTCTTCGTCTACGACAACCTCGACCGGGTCAAGACCGTCTCGACCACCAACGACACGGTCCGCTACTTCTACGACGGCGACGGCAACCTCGCCCAGCGCACCGACTCCACCGGCACCATCAAGTACGCCTTCGACCCGCTCCAGCGCGAGACCGTCCGCACGCTCCAGGACGGCTCCCAGACCCTGCTCGCCTACACCCCCGCGGGCAACGTCGACTTCTACCAGGACCCGGCCGGCAAGGTCGACTACACCTGGAACGAGGTCAACAAGCTCAAGGAGTTCAAGGACCCGCAGGGCCGGGTGACGACGTACAAGTACAACCGCAACGACGTGCGCACCGAGACCGCCTACCCCGGCGGCACCGTGCAGAGCCTCGAGGTCGACAACTCCGGCCGCCCCGAGAAGATCACGGCGAAGTCCGGCAAGGGCACCCTGGTCGACCTGGCCTACACCTACGGATATGGCACCGACGCCAAGACCGACGGCGACAAGATCCGCACCAAGACCGACAATGTCGCCGGCAGGAAGACCAAGTACACCTATGACGGTGCCGGTCGCTTCTCCTACGCGGCCGAGAGCGAGGGCTCCACGCTCAAGTCGGACTGGCAGTACTGCTACGACCTGGCGGGCAATCTCACCAGTCAGGGCAATGCCGAGGGCTGCCCGCGTGGTACGACGTACAGCATCAACGACGCCCAGCAGATCACCGAGAAGAACGGTTCGGCGACGAACTGGTCCTATGACCTCGAGGGCAACGAGACCGCCGGCGCCTCCACCCCGGAGGGCACCCGGACCGGCGAGAAGTGGTCGGACCACAGCCAGCTCACCTCGCTGACCGTCGCCGGCAAGACGTACGCGGGCCAGTACGGCTCCACCGACCAGAGCGAGCGCATCAAGCTCGGCGACACCTACTTCCACAACGGGCCCCTGGGGCTGTCGGCGACCTCAACTGCCGGTGTGGACACGGGCTTCAACCGTGAACCCGGGGGCACATTGAACTCCATGACCCGTGACGGGAAGACGTACTTCTACCTCACCGACGCGCTCGGCTCCGTCGTCGCGCTCGCCGACGAGGCCGGCACCAAGGTCAACACCTACAGCTACAGCCCGCGCGGCGTGGAGCGCTCGACGACCTCGGAGAAGATCAGCCAGCCTTACCGGTTCGCCGGCGGCTACCAGGACCCCACCGGTCTGTACCACTTCCAGGCCCGCTACTACGACCCCAACATCGGCCGCTTCAACAGCCCCGACCCCTCGGGTCAGGAGGAGAACCCCTACCTCTACGCCGAGGGCGACCCCGTCAACCGCATCGACCCAAGTGGTTTGTCGGCGCTGAGTGCCTTCGACGGAGTCGTCGGGAAACTTGAAAACGCGAAAGAGCTCTACAACATCGGAAAGGATCTTTTTTCCGGTGACGTAGTGGGCGCGGCCAGGGGTTCAGCGAGCCTCGCCGGGGGATTCGTGGTCGGAGCGATATGCGAAGCAGCCACAGGCCCGGAGAGTGGATTCCTTTCAACGGCGGGCTGCTTCGCCGCAGGAGCAAACACTTCTGCGCTTATCGAATCATCGTTGTCTTAGAGACTGCACATCGACCATGTGCGGCGGAAAAGGGTGTGAATGAACGCCGAAAGGACAGGCTCCCGCTCACGAGGTATGGTCACTCTTGCCTGTGTGGCTGTCGCTGTATATCTCGTGTGCGGAATAGTTGGAAGCCTTAGTGGGGCAGGAGCGAAAGATGCCTGGCTCTATCCGCTGCCCGTGATTATCGCCGTCAGTCTGGGAATGGGCGTGGTCAGATACCGGAGGGGATAAACCCTCTTGCAGAGCCCCTCGCTCACAGAGCGAGGGGCTCTGCATGTTGACAGGGGAGCTGTCGCCGGGGGTTCGGTCGAGGAAGTTCCGGACCACGGCTCGTGGAGCGGTACGTCGCGCAAGCTCAAGTGGCCCCGCCGCGGCCTCCGGGATCGCATAGAGCGTGAGGTCAAGAAGCGGTGGCAGCCACAGATTCGGGCGAAGGCCAAGAAGAGGGCCGCGAGCACCGGCGACCTGGTCGTCACCACCCGGGCCCGCTTCGGCTTCACCGCCGCCCCACGACCGACGACGCTCGGATCCGCGACATCAGCCAGGCCCTGCCGCCGCGCTGGGCGGACCGCCTCTTCGAGGCCCGCGACAGCGGTGCCAACGAGCAGCAGCTCCAGCGCCTCGCGGCCGAAGGACTTACGGAGATGGACTTCCGGAACAACAACACCCGGGCGGGCGGCCTAAGCGTGGAGTTCACCGACGTGGAGCACATCCAGATCGACCTGTAGGCACGTACGCAAGCGCCCTGCCCCGGGCATTCCTGTGACTGAGCGCTTCATTTGGCGAGTGAGCGCGCGAGTTGGGGAGTGGAGTGTTCAGCGCCGGCGGGACGGTACGCGATCGGCTTCGAGGTCGAGACGCATTGCTTCACGCAGCCGTGTGAGGGCAGCTTCGTACTCGGCGCGGCCACTTGAGTAGGCCTCATCCCAAGCAAGGGTGCCGGCTGCGGCGAGGTCCCGTACGTCACGCAGTCGGCGGAAGGCGTTCTCGGAAGCGGCAATTACGTGCGACGCGGCCATGATCGACATCTGATATCGCACTCCGTAGCACGGGGCGAAGCTGTCACGGGCGGAGCGTGCCCGTTCAAGGGATTCCATCTCCTGGTTGCGCGCCAGGCTACGGAAGGCGTTTCGGGCCTGAGAGAGGCATGTGAGGTAATCGCTGTACAAGGCCCGTCGTACCCCGAATAGTCGATCGTCCTGTTCGCGGCGCCAGCGGCTGCGGTCGAGCAGGGCGGCGGAGGCGGTCGCGATCAGGGCACCGATCACGGCACTGACCAGCGTCATCCACGGCATGAGCCAGAGGGTAGAGCGCACGCGCTCGCACCGAAACAGCACAAAAGTGGCCACGTACCAGCGGCGTCCAAAGGGGACTGCTCAGCTCGGTCGAGCGGTCCTCCCAGACTGGCCTGAAAGCCCAGCTCGGAAGCAGAGCACCAGGGAACTGGTGCGTCTCGCTCAGCTGCCGTATGTGACGAGCAGAATGAACCCGCCAGCAAAGACCGCGAACAGCAGGAGACAGCCGAGCAACTGTCGACCCTGCGCGTCCGCTCGTGCGGCCTCATGCCGGGCAATGCCCCGGGCCACACCTCGCGCGATCTGCTCCTCGTCGTCCACGTCCCTCTCCCAATGTTCGATCGTTACACATTGTGGGAGTGAAGGCACATGGGCCCGCCCGAGGGCCATTGATCGGAGGCTGCGCTCAACCCGACAACTGAAGCACTCAGCTTGTCATTTATCCAGTTCGACGCGGTTTCGTACCGACTTTGTGGTGAGCGGGACGACCGAATGCCTCGCCGGTAGCGAGGACTCTGCTCACATCGTGCCGGGCGGCCGGGCGGCGGTTCTTCGAGCCCGGCGGCCTGCCTGGCCCGGGCCGGGAAGGTTTCGGTGCACCTGCCGGAGACCCGGTCTTCGCGTGCAGGTTTCTGAACCCTCTGCGGACGCGGGCGGGCGTCAGCTTGTTCGCCTCTGTCGGCCTCTCCCAGGGCCTGCGGAGGTCGGCGGCGAGCGGTCGGGCGAGCCGGAGCTGGGCATAGGCGGCGATCACCAGCCAGGTCCACCGGTCGGCCGCTTCCGAGCTGCGGAGTCGGGGCTTGGTCAACCCGAGGGTCTGCTTGAACAGGCGAAATGTGTGCTCGATGTCGAAACGGCGGAGGAAGGACTGCCAGCAGCGGTCAACATCCGCTTCGGCGGCGCCGGTGCGCGACCACCACAGCCAGACCGGCTTGTTGACCCCGCCGCTGGGCAGCGTCTGAACGACCAGGCGGATGACCGTGCCCTCGGCCGCATCACCCGGTCTGAACAGAGCCGACCGAGGATCTCGACGGGCAGGTCGCCCAGCAGGTGGGCGATGCGCGGGCGTCGTATCCGGCGTCCAGCACGACCAGGACCTCCGGGTTACCCGGCCGCCACTGGCCGGCGGCAACGAGCCGCTCGACGACCTCGCGGATCTGCACCGTGGTCACCGCGGCGACGTCGGCGCCGGGCTCCAGGCGGACCGCGTCCAGCACCGCCGTCCAGGACGTGCGACCGGTTTCCAGCGCGGCCACGACCGAGTACGGCCAGCCGGGCACCATCTGATGCTTGCCCTCACCCCGGCCGAACGTGTGACAAAAGGACCGGTCAGCGCAGGTGTTGGCGTCCGGCCGCAGCCACGACGAGACATCCACCGCGAGCACGAGCCGGCCGTCAGCCGCCCTCGGCAGCGGCCCTGCAGCGCAGGGACGAGGCGCGATGCGGGCGCGCTATCGTGGAGTCCTCTTATCTGCGGTTTTTGTGATCTGGCAGGAGTATCCGAGTGCCCGAGGACCCCATCGCTCACAGCGAGCTCGCTGCCCTGACCCGACGCTTTGAGGAGGTCGCGGAGAAGCACGACCGGGAGTTCGGGATCATCAAGTCCGACCTCACCGCGGTACGCCTCCAGATCGGCAACCTGGACCAGAAGGTCGAAGCTCTCGACAAGAAGATCGACCGGAACCAGGCCCAAATCATCGAGCTGCTCACCCAGCTCGTGGGGCAGCGCCCCGACGCCGGCTGATTTTCCGGGCCCGTACGCGATGGCGGCCCCGACCAGACACCCTCTGGTCGGGGCCGTGGTGTGTCCGGGGTCAGTTTCCTGCGAGCAGGTGTTCCTGCCGGGCCTGGACGAGGCCGCGCCAGGCGGAGCGGACCTCGTGGTCGCTCTTGGTCCAGCGGGTGGTCGAGAGCTCCGGAAAGGGCAGGCCGGCCATGAAGTGGGCGATGTCGGTGAAGTAGGCGAAGTCGCCAGTGACGGTGAGCGCGCGGAGCCGGTCGATGGTGGCGGCCAGGTCCTGATCCTCACCGCGGGCGGCGTGGTGGAAGGCGAGGGCGAGCTCCACGAACCGGTGGAGGAAGGGGAGCCCCGCGGCCTGAATATCGGTCCCCAGGCTCTCGGCGCGAGCGGTGACGTCGCCGGTTCCGGCGTCCTTGATCAGGGCGGCGATCTGGGCGAGGAGGGTGTTGGAGCGCTGGTCGAGGCCATCGAGGAGCTGGTGGGCGAGGGCGAGCTCGTCGGCGGCGCGGTCGGGGTCGGCGAAGGAGAGGGCGAGGGCGAGGCGAACCTGCATCATGGCGCGCTCGCCGGCGGCGCCGTGTTGTTCCGCTTCGGCGCGGCCGGCTTCGAAGGCGGCGACGGCGGCCGCGGTGTCGGCGTGGGACCAGTGGATGTCGCCCAGGACGCGGTGGTGGCGGCCCTTCCAGCCCAAGGTGGGGACGGCGGCCAGGGCGGTGGGGAAGTCGCCGGCGAGGCGGGCCAGGTTGGCAAGGCCGCGGCGGGCCTTGGGGGCGAGGCGGCCGCCGGCGTCGGCGACCTGCTGCATCCCGGCGCGGGCGGCATCGTTGTGGCTGAGGTCCTTGTGGGCCTTGGCCCGGTAGTACAGGGCCATCTCGGTCAGCTCGGTTGGCAGCAGTCCAGTGTCCAGGACTGCGGTGAGGCGATCCGCGGTGCGCTGGCGATGTTCGTGCTGGCGGCGGGTGATCGCGGTGAGGAGTTCGGCCACGGCATCGGCGGGGGTGCCCGGTGCCGGGTCGGTGGAGACGGTTAGGCCGAGGGGTTCCCAGACGGAGTCGTCGGTGTAGGCGTGGGCGGCTTCGATGAGCCAGCCCAGGCCGGTCAGGCGGTGGTCGCGGGCCAGGAGCAGGCCCTGGCGCAGGCACGCCACCAGCAACATGCGGCTGGGGGTGGCGGCCGCGGCGGTGGTCCACTGCTCGCCGAGGGCGGCCAGGGCGCGGGCGGCGGCCTGGTGCCAGTCCGTGTCGGTCCACCGGTCTTCGCTGTGGTCGTCGGTGCGCACCACGCTGCGGATCGCGCGGTGCAGGTGGTAGGGCCACAGGGCGAACGGGTTCTCGGTGACGAGGGGGCGTTCCACCAGGCGCCGGGCCACGGCCTGGTGTGTCAGGCCCGCGGCGTGGGTGGCCAGTTCGAGGTCGAAGGCGTCCAGCAGTGATGCCGAGCGCAGGACGTGGCGTTCCTCAGGGGTGAGGTCGGACAGCACCCGGGCCAAGAGGGCGGGGAAGGTGCAGTCGAAGTCGGCCGGCTCGGGGGTGAGGCCGGTGCGGCGGATTTCCAGGAACCGGCTGACCGCGAGGTCGAGGTGGAGGGGCAGGCCGTGGGACCGCTCGGTGATCACGGTGCGGATGGCGGGAGCGATGAGGGGCTGGCCGTCCTTGACCAGGCGGCGGGCGAGATGGTCGTCGCAGTCCTCGGGGGAGAGGTCGCCCAGCAGGTGCTGCCGCCCGCCCGGCGTGCGCGGTGCCGGCACGGTGCCGGACGTGGTGGTCAGGCCGGGCCAGGCGGTGGGGCCGGTGTAGTCGAGTTGTCCGTGCAGTGCCGGATCGGCCCACTGCAGGCGCGAGCGGCCGCTGACGACGAACAGGCAGGCGGGCATCAGCCACACCACGCGCTGCAGCAGCCGTTCGAAGTCGCGGTGGCGGTCGGCGGCGTCCTCGAAGGTGTCCAGCAGGATCACCGGGGTGACCTTGCTGCCTGCGGGCAGCCGGTCCAGCTCCCATGCCAGCAGGTGCGGGTAGAAGGACAGTGCCTCGAAGTCGGGTTCGGCCTCCAGCAGCGGGGCCAGCCGCGCGCAGCCGGCCAGCGCCTTCACCGTCTGTCGCCGTTCGCGCAGCGCCCCGACGAGCGCGCCGGTGACCTGCCCGACCACCGAGCCGACGGTGCCGGGCAACAGCAACGCCTGGGCGACGTCGCTCAGGGCGCTCTGTGTCTGCTGCGGCAGGCTTTTGCCGAAGCGGCCGGCCAGGCCGCCGCGGTCGAGGTAGGACTCCAGCGGATCGCCGGGATGGCGCACTTCCCAGTACCGGCGCAGGGTGATGTCGAAGGCGGGCAGCGGCCGGGCCACCGCGGCGGCGAGCGCGGCCCGGATGCTCAGCACGACGTCCTCGAAGCTGGTGCCGGCCGAGCGGGCCAGGTCGATCCGTACGGGCACGATCGTGTGCCCGGCCCATACTGGCTCGCCCCACTGGGCGGGGCGCTGGCCGGCGCCGCCGAGGGCGGCTTCGACTTTGCGCAGGAAGGTGGACTTGCCCACGCCGCCCACCCCGTGGAAGGACACGATGTTGGTGCGCGGCGCCTCGAGGTCGGCCGCATCGAAGCCGGGTGCGGTGACGTGCCGCAGGTGCTCTTCGAGCGCGGTGGCGAACAGTTCCCACTGGCGCTCGCGGTTGGTGAACGCCTCGCTCGTGTCGATGGGTTCGTTCGAGCTGAACAGGGCACGCAGATCGGTCACTTGATTCCCCCACCGAATGATCACCAGGCAGTCCAGCCTATGCCCGAGCCCGCCCCGCCCGGCAGCCCCAACCCGGCCGTCAGCGCTGCCGGGCCGAATCCAGCCGCAGCATGCGGGGCCCTCGCAAGGGGCCGACGGTTTGCCGGGGTGCGACAGGGGGCTTGAGAATGAGCCCTTCTTGTTCTCCTTCGACTTGGTGGCTCTTGTGCACGACCCCGCGCTTCCCAACCCTGACGATGACGCCCAGGCCGGCCAGGACACTGGGGCTGTGCCTCCGGACGGGCAGGGGGAAGTGGTGGACGATGCGGCGGCGGCACAGCTGCTGACCCAGGTGATCGCCCGGTACTCCCAGCTGATCCACACCGAACGCCGGGCCGGAACCGATCCACGGCGGCTTGAGGAGCTGCTCGCGCAGCAGCGAGCCTGCGTCCAGGACCGCGCCCGACTCGCAGAAGCCGGCGCCGGAGAAGTGGCGCGGCTCGCGGCCCTCTACGCGGACCGGCTGAAGGCGCTGGAGGACGTGTAGGGCCGCGCGGGCAGGGCGGCCACCGCGGCGGGCCCGCGCAGCCGGGAAGGCAGCAGGTGCTCGGGCATCAACAAACGCGCCAGCTGGGCGATCTGCTCCAGGTCGCGGCGGTAGTGCGGCAGCTGCGCGCGCAGCCGCCGCTGGATCGCCCAGAACCGGGCGGCCTCCCGATCGGTGTACGGGCGGTGGTGCTCGGCGACCAGCGCCTGGAGCGCGCCCGCCGGCCGCGCCCACATCCCGTCGGACGCGCGCTCGTTGCGGTACAGCACGTTGCCGTCCCGCCGCATCACCGTGACCAGGTCGGCGACCGGTACCTGCTCGGCGGCCGCCACCGCCTCCCCCAGCGCCGCGAAATGCTCGTCGTGCCCCTCGGCGGTGGTGAACCGGCCCGCTGCGCCCAGCCGCAGTAGCTGCGCGCAGCGCTCTGCGGTGCCCTGGCGGGAGTCGGCGGCCCGTACGGCGAGCACCACCAGCTCCACGCGGTATCCCGCCTGCCGGTACAGCATCGCGGCGTTGACGAACGCGGCCGCGCTGGAAGGGGCGATCTCGATGACCGCGTCGCTGCGCCGCTCGCGTACGTACTGTTCGGCCAGGACCTGCCAGGCCCGGTAGTCCGCGCGGATGCGGGCGCCGGCGGTGCGGGGTTCCTCCTGCAGCAGCTGGTGGTAGTCGGGGTGGGCGGCTTTGAAGTCGTCGCCGCTGATCTTGGTGGGCCGACCGCGCAGGGAGCGCAGGATCATCCGCGTCAGGTTCGTCTTGCCGGACCCGGGCTGGCCCATGAGGTAGACCACGACGGGCCTCTCCTGCGGGCTGGTGCGCGCGGCGAGGTCCGGCAGGATCAGGTTGTCGAAGATCCACCGGTGTTCCTCGCCGGTCAGCCGGTGGTAGTCGACGCCGGGTGCCTCACTCCTAGGTTGGGCGATCCGTCGCACCGGCTCCGCCAGTGCGGCGGCGCGTTCGGCGTTGCGCCGTACGGCCAGGGACCAGTCCTCGGGCAGGCGCGGGTCGTGGGCGCGCCGGTCGGCATCTGCGAGCTGACGGCGAAACGCGCCGGTCTCGGCCGGAGTCCACTTGCGGGCGCGTTCGGCCAGCACTGTCTCGCGCGCACCCGGTGAGCGGGACCACTGCCCGCCGGCCGTGTGCTCGTTGATGTACAGCACCTGCGCGCCGCGCCGTACGACGACGACCCGGTCGGCCAGGTGCCCGGCCTCGATGTCCGCCAGGACCTCCACGAGCGCCTGGGCGCAGGCGTCGTGGTTGTCCCAGGACACATACCGGGCCCGGCCTTCTTCGGCCAGGCGCAGGTAGCGGTCCAGCACCCCGAGCTGGCTGACCGCCTCTGGCACCGCCAGGGCCACGAACTCGATCCGGTACCCGGCCCGCCGGTAGACGGCGGCCGCCGCCCTGAAGGCGGCCGGATCGGCCAAGGCCTCCTCGACGACCACGTCGTAGCGATGTGCACGCGCGTGGGCCTCAAGTTCGGCCTGCCACCGGTAGGTCTCCGGCCGCACCCGCACCCCGGCCGTCCGCACATCCTCTGCCAGGAAGGCGCGGTAGTGCGGATGGACGGCCTTGTACGTGTCCCGCTCCACCCGCACCACACCACCACGCTGGTCAAGAGCCGCCTGCACCAGGTCCATCACCAGCGTCTTGCCGCTGCCGGCCTGCCCGGCCACGAACACCACCACCGGCTGCTCCTGGGCGACCGCACCCGCCGTCAGCTGCGGCACGATCACCTTGGCGAGCACCTCGCCGTACTCCTCCACCAACGTCTCCCGGCCGCCTTCGCGCTCTTCTGATCCGATCCGGTGTGCCGGTCCGGCCCGCGCGTGACACCGCCGCAGGCCAGAGCGGGCCCGGCCTCCTACTGGGAGTCCAGCTTCTGGCGCAGCTGGTCCAGGGTGGAGCCGTCGGGCGTGTGCCACAGGGTCCAGCCGTTGATGACGTTCCCCGTGATGGCTTCCGCTGCCTTCGACGGCGAGGGGAACGGGGAGGAGTGGCCGTCGACGATGAGCTGGCCGTCGGCGGTCACGACAGCGCGGCCCGACCGGCCCGCGCGGCGCTGGGTGAAGGTCAGGACGGTGTCCGGCTTCAGCAGGCCGGCCTGCATCAGCGCGGCGAGTGGCCCGTGGGGGACGACGGGCGCGGACGGCGCCTCATCGGCCCCATCGCCGAGGGACAGGGTGACATGGATGGTGTCGTCACCGCTCGCGCTGGTGAGACGGGCGATGACGGCGGGGTCGAAGTGAATGCTGAGCGTGGCCATGCGGTCTCCTGTCAGGCGGGGCATCAAGACCCCTTCCGCTTGCTTTCGCTTCGACCTTATGCAGTACAAGCTACTTACGTCTACTCTCGTTCTCAGTAGTTCAGCAGAAATCTACTAGCGCTCGTAGCCCGCTCCACTACCGCAGCTGCTCCTGCTGACGGTGCCGATCATGCTGTTGGACTGCTTGCTCAGGAAAGGCGCGGGCCATCCAGTCCGCTGGGGCGCCGACCTGGCGCAGCGTTGCGATCTGCCGGTCGTAGTCGTGTCCTTCAGGGCTGGCGTGGACGCGCAGGTAGATGGGGTCGTCGTTGCCGGTGGTGTGGCCGTCGAAGTAGAAGGCGCAGGTGTGATCCCACTGGTAGGGGGTGTCGGGTTCGGCGCAGTGGCAGAACCGGTGGGCCACGTGGGCCGACAGCCCCCAGCGGGGGTGGCACAGTCGCTGCAGGAGCTGGTCGTGCCAGCGGGCCCGGGGGTGGGCGGTGCGGGCGTCGATTTTCCAGCTGTCGCCGTCGTCCCAGCACTGGACCCGGTAGAAGGCCGTGACGGTGTGGAAGAGCGCGATACGCCGCAGCAGCCCGCTGCCCACCGTGGCCCGTCTGGCCCGGGAGCCTTCGAGACTGGGACAGGCACTGAGGTAGGCGGATTCCACGCCATCAAGTTGGGGGGTGGTCCACAGCGGCCGCAGACCGTTGTCTTCGCACCAGCGCCTGTGCCGGCGCTCGATGTCTGCCCAGTTCTCCGTCAGCCCTTTGGGCAAGGCGAGCACGAGCGTGGCTGTCTGCCCAGGGTCTTTCACCATGTGCAGGTGCAGTTGCCGGCCATCGGCATTGATGCCGCTCATCCGCAGCCCGGAGATCCCGTGCGGGTCGTCGCCGCTTCCTGGTGCGGGGGCCGCGGGCAGCAGCCGGCTCAGACAGTGCTCGGGGAAGGAGTACCGCCTGTGCCCCATGTGGGCGTCGAGGTGCAGCGTGAGGGACGTGGCGGCGCTGCTCAGGGACGTGATGCCGAAGGGGTGCGCGCACAGGTCCGGCGCGGTGCCCAGTTGCTCGAGGACGAGGCTCTCCAGCCGGGCCTGTGCCGGCGAGGCCGCGGACGCCGGGTGGCTGGTGCGATGGCCGGTGCGGCGGTACTGCCCGCTGCACTCGGACCAGTAGCGAAGTTTGCGGGATTCCCACGAGGAGCGGTCGCTCACGGCAGTGCCTTTCCGACGCGCCTCTGCCCGATCCCGGCACGTCAACGAACACTGACGAGCTGCTGATGTGATTCCCGTGTGGTGCAGGCCGGTGCAGTACCACGCTCCTTGCGTTCCGGTGCGCCGGATCGGGCGGCGGTCGGAACGTGGCCCGCCTCGGGCCTTACCCGCCCATCATCCAGCCGGTAACCGAGTCAGAACCGGCAACACCGTCACGGTTCACTCGGACGGACGCATGCGGCCCGCGGGAGGAGGAGCTGAGGGGGGAAGTGGTCGGCTAGCTCCCCGGTAAGGCATGCGTCGGCGCCGGTAACGCCAGCCACACTGCGGTCAGCTGGTCGACCAGGTGCTCCAGTTCGCCGGCATCGACCGGGCCCCAGGCGGCGGCGAAAGCTGGGGCCGCCTCGGTCCGACGGCCGTCAACCCAAGCCGTGCAGCGCGCCGTCCGTTCCGGACCGCCGCCTCCCTGTGCGCCGAGCAGAACCTGGCCACCCTCGACGAGGCGGTCGTCCACAACACCTATGCCCTCCTCGGCGGCGGCCTGCGTGACTGAGACCCCGCCCACCACCGCGGCGACCGAGGACCCCGCCGCCCGGCCCGTCGTCCCGCACCGCACCGTCCGCGTCGTCATCGACGCCGGCGACGACCCGGGCCTGGGCCGGCGCCTGGCCGCCCTCGAAGCACCCACCCGGATCGTGGTCCGCCCCAACCCTGTACGGTCCGCCACCGACCTGGTGTGGGACGTCCTGGCCGCCGCGGGCAAGAACCCCGCCGCGATCCACTCCCCGCGCATGAGCGTCGCCGACGCATGGAAGGCCGTCGCCGCCTGGCTGTCCGCCGCCCGTGTCACCGACGTCATCGTGGAACGCGCCCACCGGCTCCTGCCCGGCGAGCCGCTCGACCTCGCCAAGCTCGCCGACCGAATCGACGCCGACCTGTGGCTGATCTGGTCCTCGCCCGCCGACCCGACCCGCACCTGCAACTCGATCGAGAGCCTCGGCCGCTCCCGCCGCACCGGCGGCCGTCTCCCGCACAGCGGACCCCACCGCGACGTCCGCGTGATCGGCATCAGCATCTTCCAGGACCTGCTGCCGCTGCCCGTCCCGGCCGCCCGCCAGCCGCTCAACCCCGACGAACACCCCGACCCCGACGCCGACTGGCCGGCCCTGCCGGCCGTCGACTTCCCCCTCTTCCTCGCCACCTGCCGCCGCCGCCTCGCAGGCGACACCTTCGACCAGCTCAACCTCACCTACCGCACCGAAGCCCAGCGCACCGACGAGTTCGTACGCCGCCACCGCAACCAGCTCACCCCGAACCGCACCCCCGGCGAGTTGCAGCGGCAGCTCAACGCCTACCTGCGCGACGAACGCCTCGGCACCGCCGCCAGCCCTCGCCTCGCCCTCATCCGCCTCCGCGCCATCCAGGCATCCCTACTCACCCGCGGCGTCCTGCTGCGCTGGCAGCACACCGCCCTCGGACCCGCCGCCCCCGACAGGCTCACCACCTGGCTCACCCCCGGCATCTGTCGGGCCCTGCGCGCCACCGTCTCCACCCACGCCGCCGCCGTCACCGTGCTCTCCCTGCACCTGACCGCCGCCCCCGACCGCTTCGCCCACCTGCTGTGCCGCAACGTCGACGAAGCGGGCCGCTACCTGTACCTGCCGACCTTCGCCGACCACGCCGTCTACCTCCGCGCCGACTGGGCCCACCAGCTCGACCGCCGCGACGAGGACGAGTGCCCCAGCTACGCTCGCACCACCGGCAAGACCCTCCTCCCGCCGTACGCGGCCGACATCATCGCCGCCCACCTCGCCCACCGCCGCGCGGACGGCGCCGGCACCCGCCGCCGCTTCTTCGCCGACCCGAAGAACCCCGACCTCGACGCCACCGACCGCGCACTGACCGAGGTGGTCTTGCGCACCTGCCGCCGCATCGGCGTGGATCCGCTCTGGCTGCACCGTGGCTCCTGCCAGGCCACCCAGCTCGGCGCCGGCCCCGCCCCGCTCACCGACTGGATGGCCGCGCGCCGCCTCGACGTGGACATCCTCAGCGACCAGGGCGCCGCCCTGTGACCGGCCCCGGCCCCTACAAGCCCCCGCGCTACAAACCCCGCGGCTGGGGCGAGGAACTACGCCGCCGCCAGCACAACGCGGGCATGACCGCGTGGGAGCTCGCCGACCTCCTCGGCGTCCACGAGCACGACATCTCCCTGGACAACCTGCCCAACCAGCCCCTGCACGTCGTTCTCGAACTCGCCCGACGCCTCGACCTCCACCCCGGCGACCTCACCCCGTACGCCGCCGAGGTCTACCACCACCCCCGCTACTTCGACGCCCAGCTCCCGCCCGAGCCCGCCCCCGGCACCGACACCGACGCCCTCGCCGTCCTCAACGCGCTCGCCCACGCCGGCCGCCCGCTCACCGCCGACTTCCTCGCCGAATCCCTCGGCTGGAACCTCGACCGCGTCACCGACGCCATCGAACGCGCCTGGGCATACCCCCACCTCGCCGGGCCGTACGCTTTGCGCCGCGCGGCCCCCGCCCACTTCACCCTCAGCCCGCGCTTGGACGTCCTCACCGACCGGCAGATGAACTGGGTTCACCCCGCCAACCACACCGAGCCCTGGCGGCACCCGAGCGATGCGCACTACCGGCCGCTCCAACGCGACGTCCTCAGTCGGCAGGACGCGGCCGTACTGTTCCAGGCGTCCTACGAGGGCTCCGTCTCCACCGGCCCCGAGGAACCGACCGCAGCCACCGTCGCCGGCCTGCTCGACGCAGGGCTCCTGGTCCGCGCCGACGACAGCACCGCCGTCCTGGCCGACGACGTCCGGTACAGCCTCCGCCTCACCGACGCCGACGACGTCAGTACCTACTGACACACCTCACGTCGGAACCGCTGACATCTGCTGTCGGAACCCGCTGCCATCCTGATGTCGGCCGACACGCCAACTATCGTGCTCGTCCGCCAACCATCCCGCTCGGTCGCAGCGGCCTTCTTGCGTGTCCACCTTCGCCTCCCCAGCAAATCCGAATGGGTAAAAAACTAGGTTAAAGATCAGGGTAAACGGTGCTAGGGTGAGGGCACGAGAGGAGATCGACATGGCGTCCGAGGAAGAGTTGTTCGCGAACATCGACGCGTTGCTGGAGGAGGAGCCTCAGCTCCCGCCCCCGGCGGAGCGCGCCCGCCTTCGTGAGGCCGCCGGCATCACCCAGGCCCGCCTTGCGCAGGCTCTGAAGTCGTCCGTGCAGACGGTCAAGAACTACGAGAACGGGCGGAGCGAGCCGAAGTCGCCGCGCCTGGAGGCGTACCAGCGGCTCCTCAAAGGGTGGGCGGCGAAGTACCCCGCCCACGGCACTCCCGCCGCCCCGGCCCCCGTGGCCACGCCTCAGCCCGCCCCGGTGCCGGACACGTTCACCGGCCCGGCCGCGTCCGAGGCCCCCGAGACGGCCGCCCCGGCAAAGACGCCCGCCGCACCCGCCGCGCCGGAGCGTCCCTCCCGGTCGGCCGGGCGCCCGGCGACGTCGTCCCGGCGCCCGGCAGCGAAGAAGGCCGCCACGCCCGCGACCGACCCGCGCTTCCCGCACGGCCCGCTGGCCGTCCTGGATGGCGACGGCTCCGCGTACGCGGTGGGCGGCGTCGTGCTGGACTGCCCGGCCACCACCGTGGCGGAACTGGTGGAGTGGACGCTGCGCGAGTCCGGTCTCGGCGCGCCGAAGCTCAACCGGTACGGCAAGGACTCCGATCCGCTGATCGTGCTCACCGCGGCCGCCGCCGTGAAGCTGGGGCTGCCCGAGCGCCTGGAGGGCCACGAGCAGCGCCGCTCCCTGCGCCTCCCGGAGGACCACCCGGTCGTCAAGCAGGTCGCGAAGGCCAAGTGGCAGCTCACCCAGCGCGGGTTCGGCCCGTGGGCGCGGATCTACCACAAGGCGCAGGGCCGCGACCGCCAGTGCGTGCAGCTGGCGATCCTGTCCTGGGACGCCCTCGACGAGCGCTCCTGGCCCGGCGTCTCGGAGATGGAGCCAGCCGACATCGCCCGCGTCCTTGGGGTGTACGCCCAGCGGGTCATCACCCCGCGCGGCTCCACCGCCGTCTCCGGCCTCGAGCTGATGACAGCGCTGCGCCCGCCGACGAAGGCCGTGCAAGACCCAGCCACCGGAAACTGGGTGTCCGGATACAACCCGGGCAGCCTCGGCACCGAGCCCATGGACCCGGCGCCGCCGGAGGCCACCCCGGAACACCCCGTCGTCGTCAACAGCGGCTGGACCGGCGGCTTCCTGAACGAGGAGGCGTACCAGTGGATGCGGGACGTGGACACGCTCTCCGACGAGGAGTGCACCCTGCCGTGGGCGGTCGGCCTCGACCTCAACACGGCGTTCCTCGCCGCCGCGGCCCGCCTGATCGTCGGCCTCAGCGCGCCCGACCACTTCCACGCCCCCGCGTTCAACCCGAAGATCCCCGGAAGCTGGCTGGCCGACGTCTCCCACATCGAGCTGGACCCGCGCCTGCCCAGCCCGTTCACGCCGGACGGCTCCCGCCCGGCCGGCCCGGCCTGGTACCAGACGCACACCCTCGCCTACGCCCAGGAGCTCGGCTACGACGTGCACCCGATCGAGGCGTACCTGCGCCGCGAGACCGGTGCGTACCTCGACCCGTGGCACGACCGCCTCAAGAACGCCTACGTCGACACCCTCGCCGACATGGGCGTCACCCGGGACCTGTCCGACGCCGAGTTCCTGGCGGCAATGGAGCACCACAAGGAGAAGGACCCGGCGCTGGCCGCCGTCCTCGCGGCAATCAAGGCCACGGTCAAGGGCGGCGTCGGCAAGCTCCGTGAGCGCCCCCAGGGCAAGCACTACAAGGAGGGCGAGACGTGGCCGGCCCTGTCCCGGCCGACGTGGCGCCCCGACATTAGGGCCGCCGTCATCAGCAAGGCCCGGGTCAACATGCACCGCAAGCTGCGCAACATGGCGGACATGACCGGCCTGTACCCGCTGGCCGTGCTGTCCGACTGCGTCGTCTACCCGAGCCCGGGGACATCGCCGCTCGACTTCCTCCCCTACGCCGCCTCGGGCAAGCCACAGCCCGGCGGATTCCGCCTCGGGCCCACGCCCGGCCTGGCGAAGCTGGAGGGCGTCCAGCAGATGCTGTGGGCGGTCGACTTGATGGAGAAGGGCCTGAACCCGGCCCGCCACATCAAGGGCGGCGACGCCGTCCTGGACGAAGGGGAGTAGACCGTGGGGGAGATCGACGACGCGATCGAGCGGGCCGACCGCGAGGCATTCACCAAGGACCCGCCCAAGACCCTCAAGGGCCAGATCGGCTTCCTGCTCAAGCAGTTCGGCAGCGCGAAGGCCGTCGCGTCAGAGCTCGGGGTCACCGCCGACTCCGTCAACCGCTACCGGCGCGGCGCCCGCAAGCACGCCCGCGCCGACGTCGCCGCGAAGATCGACGACGCCGTACGGCAGCGGTGGCAGCCGCTGGTGCGCAAGCGCCGGCAGAAGCAGGCCGCCACCACAGGCGGAATCACGGTGGAAACGAGGGCCCGGTTCGGCTACACCGCACCGGTCGGCACGACCGACGACGGACGGTTCCGCCGACTCACCGTGCACCTCCCCCCGCAGTACGCGCAGCGCCTCTTCGACGCCCGCAACGCGGGCGCCAGCGACCAGCAGATGCGCGGAATCATCGCCGAAGGGTTTAAAGAAGTGTATTTCCAGGACGGCGGCGGCCGCGCTATGGGACTGTCGGACGTGGAAATCAACGACATCGATTACCTCGATCTGGACTACTGAATAGGAGCGGAAAGCATGACCACGCAATTCCCGCCCATCGACCGCGACAAGAGCCACCTGACCGCCGTGGACGAAGAGGCCGCGCGCCTGGCCGACGCCCTGGAGGACCACCCGGACGCCAGCGACGTCACCGACTCCGGCGCCGCGGGCGACATCGTCTTCACCGCGGCCGGGCGCACCTGGGTGCTCGACTTCCAGCACGGCCCCGACGGCGAGGTCTTCCCGTCGACCGGCGCCCCGGCCCCGGCCCCGGCCGACGGTCCCGCCGCCGACGTGCTCCGCGACGTGGTCGTCCCCGCGCTCCTGGCCCACCCCGCCTACCGGGCCGCCACCGCCGACGACGACGACACCCTCACGGTCCACCTGGCCACCGGCCGCCACTACACCCTGGCCCTGACCCCGGCCGCCTGACCCCCGGTCGACACACCACGGGCCGGGCCCCGGCATCGCAACTGCCGGGGCCCGGCCCTCGGGATCTGCTCATCACCACATTCACGGCGATCCGGCGCGCGTACCGTGGAGCGACGCCCTTCAAGGAGGCCACGATGAGTAACCAACCTGACCACGCTCCTCCTTGCACCGCTATTGCGGCCTACCGTCATCCAGACCTCGCAGACGTCCTGCTCTGCGCCGAACACGGGAAGAACTGGGAGGGAATGGTTCCCATGACCTCCGCTGAGGTGCCCTTCGGCGCCTTCTGCAGCTGGGGAACGGACGACGACATGATCGTGTGCGGACGGGCACTCCATAAGAAGAGGTCCCGCCGATGAGCGCGCGGCCCGACCACGCACCCGTCACGCCGTACGCCCCCGCTCCCGAAGGGCCGGCCGAACTCCTCGCCCAGCTGCGCGCCGACGCGCGCGCCGACTCCTGGGTGCCGGCCTTCGAGCGAGAGTGGGCCGCCGCCCTCGAGGAATCCCGGCGCACGTTCTCCCTCGGCGGGCTGTACGCGGTCGTCCAGGAGTGGCAGGGCCGTCTCGCCTCAGCTCCGGCTGTCGACGCGTTCGTCGCCTCCGGCTACGACGACAGCGACTTCATCGACATGGCGGAGCTCCGCGGGCGGCGCCGGTGACCGAGCAGCCGTACGCGGTCCGCTTCTCCGCTCCGGCTGCGAAGGTCCTCGACACCCTGCCCGAGCACGTCGAAGACATGGTGTGGGACGTCCTGGACGCCGCCGCCGGCGCTCCGTGGGGCTTCCAGCAGTGGAACGCCGACGACCCGGAGGGCGAGGACGTGCGCCACGCCTCCGTTGGCCAGCTGTCCCTCACCTACTGGGTGAACCGGCCCCTGCGCCGTCTGTCCGTCCTGACCATCACCTGGCTCGGGTAGCCACCGGTGACAACGGCCTGACCCCGGCATCGCAACTGCCGGGGTCAGGGCGTTTCCGATCGTAGCCACGGCCGTACCCACCAGTTGCCACCTGGGCGGCAACGCGTATCCAACCGTGTTGCCAGAAGGCCGGCTGCCATCGTGGTGGCTGGAAAGGCCCCTGACGCGGTCACCCGGTGATCCCCTACGCTCTGCGCCCCAGCAACCCAGCCACCACCGCGGAGCCCCAGTGAGCAGCCAGAACGAGACCACCACCGACAGCGACGCCTCCGGCCCGAAGCGCCCGTTGCAGGACCTGGCCACCGGCAACTTGAACATCGTGGCCCTGATCGCCCTGGTGGGCGGCTTCGCGGCCTTGCTGTGCGCCGTCGTCTACCTCTTCTCCATGACCTACACCCTGGTGCACTACCGCTCCTGGGACGACCTCGCCACGTGGCCGGCGTTCTTCGTCTCCCTGATCTTCGCCGTCCTTGCCCTGCTCTCCAGCATCCCGCTGCTCATCTCGCAGAACGAGGCCCGCTCCACCGTCGTCGGCCGCTGCACCCTGTGGGGCACGTGCCTGGCCCTGGCCGGCCTGCAGCTCGCCGCCGCCGTTCTGGGCGACGCTTCCTTCTCGCTGTCGGCCCTCGTCGGGATGACGGCGGTCATCGGCGTCGCCAGCTTCGCGGAGGTGGCCGGGCACGGCGTCGCGGAGTCCTGAACCCCCGCCCTCGTCCTGTGAGGATGTGAGCCTCACAACCCATTTCCGCAGGTAGACGGAGTGAGTTGTGAGTCTATGAGGCTGTGAGGGGCTGCGTGACACGGTGGCAGTACCTGCCGTAGCTGGCCCGGCCGCCCGTGCCCGAAGGGTGACACGCCGCCCCTCTCCCGGGTGAATCCCGCGCCCACGGCTCCCCGTTCCTACCTCTTGCGGGTGACACCGTGTCAGTCCCGCTCCCTACCGTCCAAACCGTTCCCCCGCGCGCCCCGGCGGGCGCTCGACGAACGGTGGTGATCCCTCCTTGTCCCTGGTCGACGGGCTGCGAAGCCCCCACTCCCCCCTGCGCCGGTTCCTGGACCGCGAACTGTCCGCCGGCCCAGGCCCGCTGCGGCAGAACTACCGCGCCCAGCACCGCACCGACCACGTGCTGCTCCCGCCGCCCGGCGTCGGCACCGAAGCCGGCACCGTCGGCACGGCAATCGACCAGCGCCTGCGCCTGGCCTTCACCGCGGCCGCGCCCGTGGACGACGCCGCCCTCATCGGGATCGAGCTCACCGGCCGGATCGGCAGCCACGGTGAGGGCCTGCGGATGCGCGCGGTCGGCAACGAGCTCGCCGCGCGCATGACCGAGACCGTCCAGGGCCTCGACCTCGACAACCGCGACCTGCCTCTCGACCGCGCCCAGGACGAAGAAGAGGACCTGGCTCGCATGCTCATCGCCGCGGCCTGGTACCAGGTCCTGGCCCGCACTCCCATCGGCTTCGCCTTCACCCCACTCGCCGGGGCCGCCCTGCAGGACCCCCGCAGCTTCACCCTCACGCGCCTGCTTCAGCTCCCGCACCCCGACATGGTCGACGACATCGTCAACCAGCTCCACAAGGCCACCCACAGCCCCCTTCAGGACGTGCGCGCCCGGACCCGGCCCGAGGACTGCCACGGCGGCCCGACGTTCGCCGGCGCCCGCATCACGGCGGATGCCGACCTCGCTGTCGACGGCCTGCTGCTCGACTTCAAAAGCACCCGCCACCCGCTCAAGGAGATGTCCCAGCGCACCGCCTGGCAGCTCGCCGGCTACCTCCTCCTCGACGCCGCCGACGTCTACCGGATCGACACCGTCGGCCTGTACCTCACCCGCACCGGCGTCCTCGCCTCCTGGCCCGTCGAAGACTTCCTCGACCTGCTCGGCGCCTGCCGCCGCGACCTCACCGAGCTGCGCGCCGTCTTCCGCGAACTCCTCACCGGCTGCCACGGCCACGCCGACGCCCCCTACTTCACCACCCAGGAAGAGGTCGACCACGTCCGGCGGCTGCTGGAGCGCCTGACCCCGGTTGCCGCTCCCGGCTGCTGCCCGGTCTGCCTCCAGCCCCTGCCCCAGGCCACCCGCCGCCCCCGGAAGTTCTGCACCACCCGATGCCGCGAACGGGCCCAGGTCCTGCGCAACCGCGGACTGATGCCCGGCGGCCCACGCCCCCTGATCCCCGGACCCCGACCTCCACACCCCGAGTTCCCCGACGACGCGCCGCCTATGAGCCTCACAGTCCGTTTCCGCAGGTAGACGAGGTGAGCTGTGAGGGTATGAGGCTGTGAGGTGGAGCTCGCGGCCCGCGCTCCCGCACGCCCTGGTGGTGCCCGCCGGCGCGGAGGACGATGAAGTCGTGAGCGAGCCCCCCGAGGACCAGGAGCACGGCGTCGAACCCGCGCGGCCGCCGCTCACCGCGGCCCGCGCCCGGGAGATGACGGCCGGGCTGCGCGAGGCGATGGACGACGTCCGGCGCTCCGTCGCGCTGCTCGCCGCCCGGGTCCGCGCCGCGCACGCTGCCCGCGTCTGGCTCCCCCTGGAGCACAGCAGCTGGGAGTCGTACTGCCGGGCGGAGTTCGGCATCAGCCGCGCCCAGGCGTACCGGCTCCTCGACGTCGCCCGCGCGCTCGCCGCGATCCACGACGCCGTCACCGCCAGCCCCAGTCTGTCTCGCACGCGAGACACCGACGCGGGCACCGCGGCCGCGCTCGACTACGGCCTGTCCCAGCGGGCCCTGATCGCCGTCTCCGGCCGCACGGACGCCGTCGCGGAGATCATCACCCGCCGACTCACCGCGCTCGCCCACAGCGGCCTCCAGGCCCTCGACACGGCCACGGTGCGCGCCGTGGTCCGCCAGGCCGTCCGCGACGTCCGCAGCGCGCCACCCCCGGCGCCCGTCGAACCGCCGGCGGACCCGGCCGACGCCGCGCTGCGCGCCGTCGTCGACGATCTGGCGGCGTGCTCGCACCAGCTCGGAGAGCTGATGCTCGAAGTCGCCCCGGCGTACCTGTCCGACACCGAGGCCGCCGACGTCCTGGCGCTCCTGTGCGACGAGATCGGGGAGACGGTGGAGAACGGACTCGCTGCCCGCCGCTACGCCCTGACGGGGGATCGCCGGGCCCTGGCCGGGACTCTGCTGTAGTCGCTGTTGCTCGTGGTCCTGGTCGTGCTCGTGGTCTGCTGCCCGGCCGCGCATCGGGTCCAGCGCAGCATTTACATGGGCCAGGGGCGCACGGCGGACGGCTGCTGCATACAGCGTCCGTGCTCCGAAGGGCCGCCGGTTGTTCTGCTCCTCCAGAACAAGCCGGTTCACCTGGTGCTACCGGCCGTCCGTTGTCGCAGCGGACACGGCTTGCGTTTGTTCTGCTCTCCCAGAACAAGCCGGTTTACGTAGTGCTACCGGCTTGATCGCGGGCAGGCATGAAGGAGGCGCCGCACCCGGAGGTGCAGCGCCTATGTGTCTTCGCGGGGCCAGGAGCCCGCTGGAGAGCCGTTCAGGGGCCTCAGTGGGGTGTTCAGCCGGTGGCGGCGAGATTGGCCACCTGGGCGGCGAACCGGGCCCGCCGCTGCTCGGTGAAGCTCTCGGGGTCGGCGGCCTTGATCTCGGGCACCGCCATGACGGGGGAGGACACCGCACCGCCGGTCAGCAACGGGTGGAGCTGGTAGCGACCGTCCTCGAGGCCCCAGGCGAGTCCGCACTCACGCAGCTCCTTGAAGCCGCGGTTCACGGTCGGCTTGCTCGCGCCCAGCTCGCGCGCCATCTCGTTCTGGCTGATCTCGGCGGTGCCGGTCTCCGGGTCGCTGAGGTACAGCAGCTGGTCCAGGACGCGGCGGCCGGCGGTGGAGACGTCGACCAGGGCCAGGAGGCGCAGGACGTCACGAGAGATCGTGACGGGTGCCTCGGTGGGAGGGCTGGGGACGTAAGAGCTACTCACGGAGCCTCACCACTTCCGATCCGGTTGACGTGTAACGAGGATATGCCGCGCGCGGTCATGCGCTCACCTTGCGCACGGGCCGACGCTGCCGCAGCGTGACGACCTTCTCCTTGCGGCGAGCCGACTCAGCGGCCTTCTTCTCAGCCTCGCGGGCCTGGCGCCACTCGGTGGGGTAGTCGGAGTGCGGGATGATGCAGGCCGGGCCCTCCGCGCTGTTCCACAGCGCCTGCCACTTCTCCTGCTCGCCGGAGGTGCCGGCCACCGTGAGCCACGGGTTCAGCTGGAGGATCCCGCGCTTGGCGGTGCGCATCCAGCCGATGTGCGCGAAGAACTGCGACGCCTCGTTCACCGAGGCCGCCGACAAGTTGCACCGGGCCTGGAGGTCGCGCTGGCTCGTCTTTACGAAGCCGCGGGCGGCGGCCCGGAGGTTGTCGTCGGCGCGGTTGGCGTTCTGCAGCGCCACGAGCTTGCACCAGACCTGGAACCAGGAGCCGGGCATCTTGAGGCTGCCGAGGACGTCCATCAGCAGCCGGGCGTCCAGCACGTAGCCGCTGCACTCCGCGCTCGCGGCGAACTCGCGGCCCTTGATCTTCTCGACACCCAGGATCAAGCCGCCCTTACCGTCCGACCGCGCGACGACGCGCTCGCCGGGGCGGACGATCGGCAGCTGTTCCATCAGCACAGTCCTCCAGAGATGATCAACGTTTCGGGGAGCACGGTAGCACTAGGTAAACCGGCTTGTTCTGGAGGGGCAGAACAAACGGTGCCTCACCGTCACCTGACGACCCGTCAGTTTTGGGGGGTGTTTGTTCTAGATCTCCAGAACACCCGGGACGCGTTTGTTCTGGAGATCTAGAACAAACGGTTACACATCACCGCAGGTCAAAACCGGTTTCGACGCGGAACGCTCTTATGTGTCACTAGAGCCTGGCTGTCACACGAACCCCCGCCGACACGCCGCGCGGTGCCCGGCACAAGCAGCTGGCAGCAGCGGGCGTGTCGCCGTCGACAACCACCGGATCGAGGAGGCCGGCCCCCGTGGCTGAGCTCGCTTCGCGTGCGGGACCGCGCCCCTGTGCGGGCCTTGGACAGCAGCAGCGGCTCTGAGTCCCGGGTGGTACCGGCCGTGACGCTCAAAAGCACGGAGGCGTGGCCGGTGCCGGTGCGCGGTTCCGCCGCCCGACCCCGGGGGGCCGTTCAGCTCCGGTACCTCCGCACGTCGAATTCCGGCGCTCGCATATCTGAGCTTCCGTTCTGTGGCTGAGCAATTCACGGCCGCGCAATCTCGAATTCTGCCGGTAGTTTTTCACTGAGGGCTGGGGTGGTGCAGCTAGGACTCAAACGTTACACAGCGGGTGGTCGTGATGCATCACTCTAGCAGTGGGTTCGCTCGCCCGGGTGATGCGGCGGCGGATTCTGCACCACTCGGGGGGTTAGACGTGTATGCTGGCGTCGTACCAGTAAGCGTGAACGCGCCGATTCGGTGCTAGGGGAGGGGTTCGGGTGGAGCGCAGCGGAGCCCGTCACTACGGTGAGGCCGGCACCCGATCCGACCGACGGTCCATCATCTCCGTTGCGGGGGTGGTAACTGGGATTCCCAAGCCCTACACAGGCCCGCGCGTGATGCACCTCCCCTCGTAGCCAGCCCCGGTGATCGCGCTTGCGCGGTCGCCTCCAATTCGCGCTTGCGCGAATTGCATTCCGTCAGGAATTCCGCTTGCGGAATTCAATTCCCCCGCTTGCGGGGGAATCCGAATTGCGCTTGCGCAATTCGCGCTCTATGCCCCGGCTTGCCGGGGCATATCCCGCTCCGCGGG
>NZ_JBVISC010000016.1:0-31818 GCF_055575715.1 Streptomyces sp. NPDC034037
ACCCGCTGCTGCGAGGGACCATTCGGCGCCGTCAGACCATTGGACGCACCGTCCTGGTTCACCGCCGAGCCACGCACCACCGCCAGCACCGGGTGTCCGTTGCGGCGGGCATCCGACAACCGCTCCAGCAGCAGCATGCCCGCGCCCTCACCCCAGCCCGTACCATCCGCATCCGCGGAGAAGGCCCGGCAGCGGCCGTCACGAGACAGCGCCTGCTGGCGGCTGAACTCCACGAACACCGTCGGCGTCGACACCACCGTCACGCCGCCCGCGAGCGCGAGCGTGCATTCGCCCTGCCGCAGCGCCTGAGCGGCCAGGTGCAGGGTCACCAGCGAGGAGGAGCATGCCGTGTCGACCGTGACCGCGGGGCCCTCCAGGCCGAAGGTGTACGAGAGTCGCCCGGAGACCACGCTGGCCGCGCTGCCCGTGCCGAGGTAGCCCTCAAGGCCCTCCGGCGCGTGCTGCAGCAGCGCCGAGTAGTCCTGGCCGTTGGTCCCCGCGAAGACACCGGTGCGGCTGCCCTTGAGGGAGGCCGGGTCGATACCGGCCCGCTCGAAGACCTCCCACGAGGTCTCCAGCAGCAACCGCTGCTGCGGATCCATGGCCAGGGCCTCACGCGGCGAGATCCCGAAGAACGCCGGGTCGAACGCGGCGGCCTCCTCCAGGAAGCCGCCCTCCCGTACGTACGAGGTCCCCGGCCGCTCGCGGTTCGGGTCGTAGAGCCTTTCCACGTCCCAACCACGGTTCGTCGGGAACTCGGAGACGGCGTCACCGCCCGCGGCCAACAACTCCCACAGCTGCTCGGGAGAGTTCACCCCACCCGGGAAGCGGCAGCTCATCGCGACGACGACGATCGGGTCGTCGTCCGCCGCGACGGCTCCCGGCGAGGCGTCGGCCGCCGCCCAGCCGGGCTCCTCGACGATCTCAGCCCGCAGGAACCGGGCGAGCGCGGTCGGGGTGGGATAGTCGAAAACCAGCGTGGCGGGGAGGTTCAGGCTGGTCGCCGCCTGGAGCCGCTTGCTGAGCTGGAGCGCGGTCAGCGAGTCGAAGCCAAGCTCCTTGAAGGCCTTGCCCGGCACGATCGCATCGGTCTTGACGTGCCCGAGCACCGCAGCCACCTGCGTGCGCACCAGCTCAAGCAGCGTACGGTCCTGCTCGGCCGGGGAAAGACCGAGCAGCTGAGCACGGAGCGCGGAGGAGGACTGGGCGTCCTCGCCGGCTATCCCGGCCCCCGCCTGTTCCAGTGCCTTGCGGGCCTCGGGGATGTCGCTGATCAGCGGTGCCGTACGGACTGCTGTGAAGGCCGCTGCGAACCGTTCCCAGTCCACGTCGACGACCGCCGCATACGTCGCGTCGCCGTCGAGCACCTGGCCCAGGGCTGCGAGCGCCTCGGCCGGGTCCATCGCGGCGAGACCGCCGCGCTGCATCCGTTCTTCTTGGGTGCCACCGACCGCCATTCCGGCCTCGGCCCAGGGTCCCCACGCGACGGACGTGCCCGGCAGACCCAGCGCACGCCTCTGCTCCACCAACGCGTCGAGGTACGCGTTCGCGGCCGCGTAGTTGCCCTGTCCCGGGTTGCCCACGGCACCGGTGAACGACGAGAACACGACGAACGCGGAGAGGTCAAGGTCCTTCGTGAGTTCGTGCAGGTTGAGGGCGGCGCCCGCCTTTGCACGCAGCACGCCCGCGAAGCGCTCGGGAGTCAACGACTCGATGACTCCGTCGTCCAGCACACCGGCCGCGTGGATCACCGTCGTCAGCGGATGCGCGGCAGGTATCGAGGCCAGCAGTTGCCCGAGTGCGGCCCGGTCGGCCACATCGCAAGCGGCAACGGTGACCTTCGCCCCCAGCGCTTCCAGCTCACCGACCAGGTCACAAGCGCCGGGGGCGTCCAGGCCACGGCGGCTGGTCAGTACGAGGTGTTCGGCACCGTTACGGGCCAGCCAACGGGCGACATGCCCGCCCAGCGCGCCGGTACCACCGGTGATCAGGGCCGTGCCACTGATCCGCCACTCCTGGCCGGCACCGCGGCCACCAGCCCGCAACAGACGACGGCCGAAGACACCAGCCGAGCGGACCGCAATCTGATCCTCGCCACCGGCACCAGCACCGGCCAACACGCCCGCCAGCCGGTCCACGACACGCTCATCCAGCGTCTCGGGCAGATCCACCAGACCGCCCCAACGCTCCGGATGCTCCAGAGCCACCACCCGGCCAAGCCCCCACACCTGGGCCTGCACCGCACTCACCAACGCCTCAGACCCACCCACCGAAACCGCACCACGCGTCACCACCCACAACGGCGCCTCCACCCCCACATCACCCAACGCCTGCACCAACACCAACGAACCCGCCAACCCCACGGGAACACCGTCACGCACCGCCTCGTCCAACGCCACCAGCGACAGAACACCACTCACAGACGCGCCGGCCGCCGCCTCGGATATGGACTGCGCCAGACGCGAACGATCACCATCGATCTCCACGACCAGACGTCGAATCTCGGCGCCCCGGCTCGCCAGCCCGCGCACCGTCTCCTCCACCCACGGGTCATCGGCCACACCCGCGGGAACCGCCAACAGCCATGTCCCCGACAGCACCGCCGACGGCTCAACCGGCACGGGTTTCCAGCCGATGCGATAACGCCAGCCATCCAGCCGAGACCGCACCTGCCGCTGCCGCCGCCACAACGACAACGCCGGCAACACCGCACTCAACGACTCATCACCCGACACATCAAGCGTCGAAGCAAGCGACTCCAAATCCTCCCGCTCCACCGCCTCCCAGAACCGCGCCTCCACCTCATCGACCGACACCCCAGCCGACGCCGGAGCCTCCAACCAGAACCGCTCACGCTGGAACGCATACGTCGGCAGATCCACCCGCGACGCACCCCTGCCGGCGAAGAACGCGGCCCAGTCCACAGCCACGCCCTGCACCCACGCCTGCGCCAAGCCCGACAGCAGTGTCTCGGCTTCGGGCCGACCGGACCGCAGCACAGGTGCGAACACCCCATTTCTCACGGACTCCGCACCCATCGCGCTCAACACGCCATCGGGGCCCAGTTCGAGGAACGTCGAGATGCCCTGCTCGGCAAGGGCAGTCACGCCATCCGCGAAGCGCACAGCCTGACGGACATGCCGCACCCAGTAATCAGCCGAGCGCAGCTCATCCGACGCGGCCAGCTTCCCGGTCACGTTGGAGACGACGGGGATGCGGGGCGCGTCATAGGTCAGGGACTCGGCAACCGCACGGAAGTCGTCCAACATCGCGTCCATACGGGGCGAGTGGAACGCATGCGAGACGTCAAGGCGCTTCGTCTTACGCCCCTGACCGCGCAGCGTCTCCGCGACGGCGAGAGCAGCGTCCTCGTCGCCGGAGACGACCACGGAGGTCGGCCCGTTGATCGCGGCGATGCCGATCCGGTCCGCGTACTCGGCGAGCAGAGGCGTGACCTCAGCTTCGGTGGCCTGGACGGCGATCATCGCCCCGCCCGCGGGCAATGCCTGCATCAACCGGCCACGAGCCGCCACCAGCCGAACCGCATCCTCCAACGAGAACACCCCGGCCACATGAGCCGCCGCAATCTCACCGATGGAATGCCCACCCACGAACTCCGGTGTCACACCCCAGGACTCGACCAGCCGGAACAGTGCCACCTCGACCGCAAACAGGCCGGCCTGGGTGAACACCGTCTGACCCAGCAGATCTGCATCCCCGAACACCACCTCACGAACCGACCGCCCCACATGCCCGGCCAGCTCCTGGTCCAGCAGCCCGCAGACCTGGTCAAACACGTCCGCGAACACCGGGAACTGGCCATACAGCTCACGGCCCATCCCGACCCGCTGACTGCCCTGACCCGAGAACAACACCGCCAACCGACCAGAACCCACACCCTCATCCGGCCCCCTCACCACACCCGGCGCATCCTCACCCCGCGCCAACGCACCCAACCCCGCCAGCAGAGCACCCCGACCGTCACCGACCACCACAGCACGGTGCTCAAACGCCGAGCGCCCCGACGCCAGAGACCACCCCACATCCACCGGCGACAACCCACCATCACGCTCCACACGAGACACCAAACGCCCCGCCTGACCCCGCAATGCCTGGGCACCACGCCCCGACACCACCCACGGCACCACCGGAAGCGTCACCGCCGGCCCCGCCGGCTCGTCCGACTCCAGCACGCTCGCAGGCGCCTGCTCGATGATCACGTGCGCGTTCGTCCCGCTCACGCCGAACGACGACACACCCGCCCGCCGCGGCCGGTCACTCTCCGGCCACTCCCGCTGCTCGGTCAGCAGCTCAACCGCACCCGCCGACCAGTCCACCTGTTGTGAGGGCTCATCCACATGCAGCGTCCGCGGCAACACCCCATGCCGCATCGCCAGCACCATCTTCATCACACCAGCCACACCCGCAGCCGCCTGCGCATGACCGATGTTCGACTTCAACGAACCCAGCCACAACGGACGGTCCTCCGACCGGTCCTGACCGTACGTCGCCAGCAGCGCCTGCGCCTCGATCGGGTCACCCAGCGTCGTGCCCGTACCGTGCGCCTCCACCGCGTCCACGTCGGCGGCCGTCAGCCGCGCGTTCGCGAGCGCCTGACGGATCACCCGCTGCTGCGACGGACCGCTCGGCGCCGTCAGACCATTCGAGGCACCGTCCTGGTTCACCGCTGAGCCACGGACCACGGCGAGCACCGGGTGGCCGTTACGGCGGGCATCCGACAACCGCTCCAACAGCAGCATCCCCGCACCCTCGGCCCACCCCGTGCCATCCGCACCGTCCGCGAACGACTTGCAGCGGCCGTCCGCCGCGAGCCCCCGCTGACGGCTGAACTCCACGAACATCGTCGGGGTGGACATCACCGCCACACCGCCCGCCAGGGCGAGTGTGCATTCCCCCTGGCGCAGCGCCTGCGCCGCCAGATGCAGCGCCACCAGCGAGGACGAGCACGCCGTGTCCACCGTCACCGCGGGACCCTCAAGACCCAGGGTGTAGGCGATACGGCCCGAGACGGCGGCGGTCGCGTTGCCGGTCAGGTAGTAGCCCTCGCTGCCCTCGACGAGCTGTTGCATGCCGAGCGCGTAGCCTTGCGACGAGGCTCCGGCGAAGACGCCGGCCTGGGTGCCCTTGAGCGAGGCCGGGTCGATTCCCGCGCGCTCGAACGCCTCCCACGAGGTCTCCAGCAGCAGCCGCTGCTGCGGATCCATGGCCGAGGCCTCGCGCGGCGAGATCCCGAAGAACGCCGCGTCGAAGTCCGCGGCGTCGTGCAGGAAACCGCCCTCCCGCGCGTACGAGGTGCCGGACCGCTCCGGGTCCGGGTCGTAGAGGTTCTCCACGTCCCAACCACGGTCCACGGGGAACCCCGAGATCCCGTCGCCACCGCTCGCGACGAGGTCCCACAGCTCCTCGGGCGAGCCCACACCGCCCGGATAGCGGCAGCCCATCCCCACGATCACGATCGGGTCGTCGTCACCCGCCGCCCCGGCCACCGGTGCCACGGCCACTGCACCCTGCTCACCCAGCACTTCGGCGAGCAGGTGCCGGGCCAGCGCGACCGGAGTCGGGTGATCGAACACCAGCGTCGCGGCCAACCGCAACCCGGTGGCCTCATTCAGCCGGTTCCGCAGCTCCACCGAGGTCAGCGAGTCGAAGCCCAGCTCCTTGAACGCCCGGCTCTCCTCCACCGCGTCCGCCGAGCCGTGCCCGAGGACGGCTGCGACGTGGCCGCGTACCAGCTCCAGCATCATGCGCGGCCGTTCGGCCTCGCTGATCGCCGCGAGCCGGTGTGCCAGCCCGGAGCCCGCGCCACCGCCCGTGGCCTCGACCGCCCGTGAGCGGCGCACCGGGGACCGGACAAGACCCCGTACGATCGCGGGCATTCCCGCACCCGCCGCCCCCATCGCCACCGCGTCCAAACGCAGCGGCATGACGAGAGCCTCGTCCATGCCCGTGGCACCGTCGAAGAGGGCGAGGCCCTCTTCGGACGACAGCGCCACCATGCCGGAGCGCGCCATGCGGGCCAGGTCGGTGTCGTTCATGTGGCCTGTCATGCCGCTGCGCTGGGCCCAGAAGCCCCAGGCAAGCGACACCGCCGGCAGCCCGGTGGCCTTGCGGTGCTGCGCGAGCGCGTCCAGGAAGACGTTGCCCGCCGCATAGTTGCCCTGGCCCGCGCTGCCGAAGATGCCGGCGGCGCCGGAGAACAGCACGAAGGCGGAGAGGTCGAGGTGCTTCGTCAGCTCATGCAGGTTCCACGCCGCGTCCACCTTCGGGCGCAGCACCGCTTCGAACCGCTCCGGAGTGAGTGCCGACACCAAGCCGTCATCCAGCACACCCGCCGTATGCACCACGCCTGTCAACGGAGCGTCCGCCGGAACGCTCCCCAGCACCTCGGCCAGCGCCTCCCGGTCCGCCACGTCACATGCCGCGACCCGCACCTCGGCGCCCAGCCCGGTCAGCTCCGCCACCAGCGCGTCAGCGCCGGGAGACTCAGCCCCACGGCGGCTCACCAGCAGCAACCGCCGCACCCCATGCCCGACCACCAGATGCCGGGCCACCAGCCCGCCGAGCGTCCCCGTGCCACCCGTGACCAGCACGGTCCCGCCGTCACCGAGCGGAGCGGGCAGGGTGAGGGCGACCTTGCCGATGTGCTTGGCGTTGCTGAGGTGGCGGAACGCCTCCGGGGCCCGGGAGATGTCCCAGGTGGTGACGGGCAGGGGCGTCAATACGCCCTGCTCGAACAGGTCGAGCAGTTCGGTGAGCATCTCCTGGATGCGGTCGGGGCCCGCCTCGGACAGGTCGAACGCCTGGTACGCCACTCCAGGGTGCGCGGCGGCCACTTCCGCCGGGTCCCGCTTGTCGGTCTTGCCCATCTCCAGGAAGCGCCCGCCGCTCGGCAGCAGCCGCAGCGAGGCGTCCACGAACTCCCGGGCCAGGGAGTCCAGTACGACGTTCACGCCCCGGCCCCCGGTCTGGGCGAGGATGCGTTCCTCGAACTCCAGCGTGCGCGAGTTGGCGATGTGCGCGTCGTCGAGGCCGGAGGCGCGGAGCGTTTCCCACTTGCCCTCGCTGGCCGTGCCGAAGACCTCCGCGCCCCAGTGCCGGGCCAGCTGCACCGCGGCCATGCCCACACCACCGGCGGCCGAGTGCACCAGCACCGACTCGCCGGCCCGCAGGTCGGCGAGGTCCCGCAGCCCGTAGTACGCGGTCAGGAACGCGAGGGACACGGACGCCGCCTGCTCGAAGGACCAGTCGGCCGGCATCGGCGCGAGCATCCGCCGGTCGCTCACGGCGAGCGGGCCGAAGGAACCGGAGAACAGACCCATCACCCGGTCTCCGGGGGCCAGGTCGGTGACTCCGGGACCGACCTCGGCCACGATGCCCGCCGCCTCGCTGCCCATGACCTCCTGGTCCGGTACGACGCCGAGTGCGAGCACCACATCGCGGAAGTTGAGCCCGGCCGCCCGTACCCGGACCCGGACCTCCCCCTCGGCGAGGGGCGCAGCCGCCGGCGGGTACTCCAGCAGCCGCAGGTTGCCGAACGAGCCCTTGTTCGGCACTTCGAGGCGCCATGCGGTCACACCGGCGGGCGGCGTGAGAACCGCGCCGTCACGCGCGATCCGCGCCATGCGGGGCACCCGCACCTCACCGGCGCGCAGCGCCACCTGCGTCTCGTCCTGGGCCATCGCCCACTCGACCGCGGCGGGCAGCACCTCCTCGGAGGCATCGTCGGTGTCGGTGTCGAGCAGCAGGAAACGGCCCGGGTTCTCGGACTGCGCCGACCGCAGCAGCCCCCACACCGAGGCCGCGGCCAGGTTCCGTACGTCCTCGCCGGGCTCGGTCGACATCGCGCCCCGGGTGACGGCCACCAGGCGCGACCCGGTGAACCGCCCGTCCGCCAGCCAGGTCTGCACGACCTCGAGCATCCGGAACAGGCCCGTGCGCACATCCTCGGCCATACCCCGGTCCGTGGCCGGGGGTACGCAGGGAGCCAGCACCACCGGCGGCACCGTGCCGCCGGCGGCGACGGCCGCGCCCAGTGCGTCCAGGTCCTGGTACACCACTCCCCCGGCGCGCAGGGCGGCGAGCGGCAGGTCCCCCTCGAGGCCGCCCAGCACGGCCCACGTCGCGGCCGTCGCCGTAGCGTCCGAGGCGATGTGCGGAACGGTCGTCCAGTCCACCCGGTACAGGGACTCGTGCTGCTCCCCGCCACGGGCCGCGGCCAGCCGGTCGGGGTCCACCGGGCGTACGACCAGCGAATCCACCGCGGCCACCAGGTCGCCCGCGCCGTCGGCCACCGTCACGGACACCGCGTCGGCGCCGGTCGGGGCCAGGGCCACCCGCAGCATCGCGGCGCCCGTGGCCCGCAGCGTCACACCACGCCAGGCGAACGGCAGCCGCGCCTGTCCGTCGTCGGGGAAGAATCCGCCGAGGCGCAGCCCGTGCAGAGCCGCGTCGAGCAGCGCCGGATGGATGCCGAAGCGCGCGGCCTCGGCCTGGTGGTCCTCGGCGAGCGCCACCTCGGCGAACACCTGGTCCCCGCGCCGCCAGGCCGCCCGCAGGCCCTGGAAGGCCGGGCCGTAGCCGTATCCGGCGGCGGCGAAGCGCTCATACAGGTCATCGGTCCCGACCGCGACCGCGCCCTCAGGCGGCCATACACCCGCGAGCTCCGCGGCCCGCTCCGCCGAGGCGCCCGGCCGCGCGCTCGTGCCGAGCACACCCGTGGCGTGGCAGGTCCACGGTTCCTCACCCGAGGCGTCGCCCGCGCGTGAGTAGATGTTCAGGGACCGCTGTCCCGAGTCGTCCGGCTCGCCGACCGTCAGCTGCAGTTGCACACCGCCGCGAGCCGGGAGGATCAGCGGGGCCTGGATCGTCAGTTCCTCGACGACCTCGCAGCCGACCTGGTCGCCCGCACGGATGGCGAGCTCGACGAACGCGGTGCCGGGCAGCAGCACGCTGTCCGCCACGGCGTGATCCGCCAGCCAGGCGTGTGTCTGGAGCGACAGTCGGCCGGTGAGCAACAGACCGCCCTCACCGGCGAGTTCGACGGCCGCGCCGAGGAGCGGGTGCTCGGCGGAGCCGAGCCCGAGGCTGGAGGCGGTGCCACTGCCGGCCGCTCCGGCCTGCGGCTCCAGCCAGTAGCGCTTGCGCTGGAAGGCATACGTCGGCAGATCCACCCGCGAGGCGCCCGCACCGGCGAACACGCCCGCCCAGCCCACAGCCACGCCCCGCACCCAGACCTGCGAAAGGCCCGACAGCAACGCCTCGGCCTCAGGGCGCCCCGACCGCAGCACCGGAACGAACGCCCTGTCGGCGACAGTCTCCGGACCCAGGCCGCTCAGCACCCCATCGGGGCCCAGCTCAAGGAAGGCGGACACATCCTCTGCGGCAAGACTGGCCACACCCTCGCTGAAACGGACAGCCTGACGGACATGGCGGACCCAGTACTCGGCCGTGCCCAGATCGTCGGACGTGGCCAGCTTCCCGGTCACGTTCGAGACGACAGGGATACGCGGCGCCGCGTAGGCCAGACTTTCGGCGACGGTACGGAAGTCGTCCAGCATCGGGTCCATGCGCGGCGAGTGAAACGCGTGCGACACATCAAGACGCTTCGTCTTACGGTCCTGGCCGCGCAGCGTCTCCGCGAGGGCGAGGGCGGCGTCCTCGTCGCCGGAGACGACCACAGAGGTCGGCCCGTTGATCGCGGCGATGCCGATCCGGTCCCCGTACTCGGCGAGCAAAGGCGTGACCTCAGCTTCGGTGGCCTGGACGGCGATCATCGCCCCGCCTGCGGGCAGTGCCTGCATCAACCGGCCGCGAGCCGCCACCAGCCGAGCCGCGTCCTCCAGCGAGAACACCCCGGCCACATGAGCCGCCGCGACCTCACCGATCGAATGCCCACCCACAAAGTCGGGCACCACGCCCCAGGACTCGACCAGCCGGAACAAAGCCACCTCGACCGCGAACAGGCCAGCCTGGGTGAACACCGTCTGACCCAGCAGATCCGCGTCCCCGAACACCACCTCACGAACCGAGCGCTCCACATGCCCGGCCAGCTCCTGGTCCAGGAGCCCGCAGACCTGGTCAAACGCTTTCGCGAACACCGGGTACTGGCCGTACAGCTCGCGGCCCATTCCGACCCGCTGACTGCCCTGGCCCGAGAACAACACCGCCAACCGGCCAGAACCCACACCCTGACCGACGACAACGCCAGGAGCAGACTCACCCCGCGCCAACCCGCCCAACCCAGCCAGCAGAGCATCCCTGCCGTCACCGACCACCACAGCCCGGTGCTCGAAAGCAGAACGCGCGGACGCCAGCGACCAGCCCACATCCACCGGCGACAGCCCAGCATTACCCTCAACACGCGACAACAGCCGGGCCGCCTGTGCCCGCAACGCATCCACGCCGTGACCCGACACCACCCACGGCACCACCGGAAGCGTCACCGCCGGCCCCTCGGGCTCGCCCGACTGTGCCTCGACCGCGGGCGCTTCCTCGATGATGACGTGCGCGTTCGTGCCGCTCACGCCGAACGACGACACACCCGCCCGCCGCGGCTGGTCACTTTCCGGCCACTCCCGCTGCTCGGTCAGCAGCTCAACCGCACCTGCCGACCAGTCCACCTGTTGTGAGGGCTCATCCACATGCAGCGTCCGCGGCAACACCCCATGCCGCATCGCCAGCACCATCTTCATCACACCGGCGACGCCGGCGGCGGCCTGCGTATGACCGATGTTCGACTTCAGGGAACCCAGCCACAACGGTCGGCCCTCGGCACGCCCTTGCCCATACGTCGCCAACAACGCCTGGGCCTCGATCGGATCGCCCAACGTCGTTCCCGTACCGTGCGCTTCGACAGCGTCGACCTGGGCCGAGGTCAGCCCCGCGCCGGCCAGTGCCTGGCGGATGACGCGCTGCTGGGACGGACCGTTCGGCGCCGTCAGACCATTGGACGCACCGTCCTGGTTCACCGCCGAGCCACGCACCACCGCAAGCACCGGATGACCGTTACGCCGCGCGTCCGACAGCCGCTCCAGCAGCAGCATCCCCGCACCCTCGCCCCACGCGGTGCCGTCGGCGCCGTCCGCGAACGCCTTGCAGCGGCCGTCGGAGGCAAGCCCGCGCTGCCGGCTGAACTCCACGAACGCCTCGGGCGTGGACATCACCGTGGCGCCACCGGCGAGTGCGAGCGAGCACTCGCCCTGGCGCAGCGCCTGAGCGGCCAGGTGCAGGGTCACCAGCGAAGCCGAGCACGCCGTGTCGACCGTGACCGCGGGGCCTTCCAGGCCGAAGGTGTACGAGATACGGCCCGAGACCACGCTCGCCGCTACGCCGGTCGCAAGGTAGCCCTCCGACTGCTTGGGCGCTCGCCGCAGGAGTGCGGCGTAGTCCTGGCCATTGGTGCCGACGAACACACCAGTCTTGCTGCCGCGCAGCGACGCCGGGTCGATCTGCGCGCGCTCGAACGCCTCCCACGAGGTCTCCAGCAGCAGCCGTTGCTGCGGATCCATGGCCAGGGCCTCGCGCGGCGAGATCCCGAAGAACGCCGGGTCGAACGCGGCGGCCTCCTCCAGGAAGCCGCCCTCGCGTACGTACGAGGTGCCGGACTGCGCGGGATCCGGGTCGTACAGGGTCTCCAGGTCCCAGCCCCGGTCGGTCGGGAACTCGGAGATCGCGTCACCACCGGAGGCGAGCAGGTCCCACAGCTGCTCCGAGGAGTTCACGCCTCCCGGAAAGCGGCAGCTCATGCCGACGATCGCGATCGGCTCCTGCTCGCCGGACTCCATTTCCTGGATGCGTTGCCGCGCTTCGTGCAGCTCGCCAGTCACTCGCTTAAGGAAATAACGAAGCTTTTCCTCGCTGCTGTTCGTCACGCGACATCACCCCAGAAAATCAAGAATTTGTTGCTGATCAAGTCAAAACGCGCAGGGATCAAGTCACGAAATCCCGAGCTCATTACTGATGAAATCGAATACTTCGTCGTCTGAAGCCGAATCGAACTTCTCGGCTCCAGCGGGCGCGGTGTCGCCTTCTTCCTCCGCGCTGCACAGCTTCAGGATCGCCTTGAGACGTAGCGCGATTTCGCCACGCGCGGTCTCATCGACGGCCATCTCAGCAATGCCTGATTCCAGTTTCTCGAGGTCACCGAGAATGACGTCAAAACGCTTCGGACCGTCCTGTTGCAACTCGCCGAGCAGATAATCGGAGAGCGCCTTGAGCGTCGGGTAGTCGAAGACCAAGGTGGCCGCTAGTCGCAGGCCGGTGGCCTTGCTGAGCCGCTTGCGGAGCCGGACGGCGGTCAGCGAGTCGAAACCGAGGTCCTTGAAGGCCCGCCCAGCGGGGATCCCCTCGGCGTCCGCGTGTCCGAGCACCGCGGCGACCTGCGTGCGTACCAGTGCGAGCAGCGTCCGGTCCTGCTCCGCCGGAGCGAGGCCGGCCAGCTGTTCACGGAGCGCGGCCGCCGTGTCCGCCGCCGGGCTCGCGGACGCGGCGCCGGTCGACTCCAGTGCCTTGCGGGCTTCAGGGATGTCACTGATCAGCGGGGAGGGCCGCTCGGCTGCGAAGTCCGCCGCGAACCGTTCCCAGTCCACATCGACGACCGCCGCATACGTCGCGTCACCGTCGAGCACCTGGCCCAGGACTGCGAGCGCCTCGGTCGGGTCCATCGCGGCGAGACCGCCGCGCTGCATCCGTTCTTCTTGGGTGCCACCGACCGCCATTCCGGCCTCGGCCCAGGGTCCCCACGCGACGGACGTGCCCGGCAGACCGGACGCCCGACGCTGCTCCACCAACGCGTCGAGGTACGCGTTCGCAGCCGCGTAGTTGCCCTGACCCGCTCCACCAACAGCCCCGGCAAGGGACGAGAACACGACGAACGCGGAGAGGTCGAGGTCCTTGGTCAACTCGTGCAGATGCAGCGCCGCGTCGGCCTTGGCGCGCAGGACGCTCGCGAAGCGCTCGGGGGTCAGGGACTCGATGACTCCGTCGTCCAGCACACCGGCGGCGTGGATCACGGTCGTCAGCGGATGCGCGGCAGGTATCGAGGCCAGCAGTTGCCCGAGTGCGGCCCGGTCGGCCACATCACAAGCGGCGACAGTGACCTTCACCCCAAGCCCCAGCAACTCCGACTCCAGCTCCTGCGCGCCCGGAGCATCAGGACCACGGCGGCTGGTCAGTACGAGGTGTTCGGCACCGTTACGGGCCAGCCAGCGGGCGACATGCCCGCCCAGCGCGCCGGTACCACCGGTGATCAGGGCCGTGCCACTGGTGCGCCACTCCTGACCGACACCGCGGCCACCAGCCCGCAACAGACGACGGCCAAAGACACCAGCCGAGCGGACCGCGACCTGATCCTCACCACCAGCACCAGCCAGCACACCCGCCAGCCGGTCCGCAACACGCTCGTCCAGCGTCTCGGGCAGATCCACGAGACCGCCCCAACGCTCCGGGTGTTCCAGAGCCACCACCCGGCCAAACCCCCACACCTGCGCCTGCACCGCACTCACCAGCGACTCAGACCCACCCACCGAAACCGCACCACGCGTCACCACCCACAGCGGCGCCTCCACCCCCACATCACCCAACGCCTGCACCAACACCAACGAACCCGCTAGACCCCCAGGGACACCGTCACGCACAGCCTCGTCCAGCGCCACCAGCGACAGCACACCACTCACAGAAGCGCCGGCCGCCGCCTCGGATATGGACTGCGCCAGACGCGAACGATCACCATCGATCTCCACGACCAGACGTCGAATCTCGGCGCCCCGGCTCTCCAGCCCGCGCGCCGTCTCCTCGATCCACGGGTCATCGGCCACCCCCGCGGGAACCGCCAGCAGCCATACCCCCGACAGCACCGCCGACGGCTCAACCGGCACGGGCTTCCAGCCGATGCGATAACGCCAGCCATCCAGCCGAGACCGCACCTGCCGCTGCCGCCGCCACAACGACAACACCGGCAACACCGCACTCAACGACTCATCACCAGAAACATCAAGCGTCGAAGCAAGCGACTCCACATCCTCCCGCTCCACCGCCTCCCAGAACTGCGCCTCCACCTCATCCACACCAACCACCCCAGCCGGCGCATCAAGCCAGAACCGCTCCCGCTGGAAGGCATACGTCGGCAGATCCACCCGCGAGGCACCCGTACCGGCGAAGAGCGCGGCCCAGTCCACAGCCACGCCCTGCACCCAGACCTGCGCCAAGCCCGACAACAGGCTCTCGATTTCGGGCCGACCGGACCGCAGCACGGGTGCGAACACCCCGTCCGCCACGACTTCCTCGCTCATGGCGCTCAGCACGCCATCAGGACCCAGTTCCAGGAATGCCGAGATGCCCTGCTCGGCAAGGGTGGTCACGCCATCCGCGAAGCGCACAGCCTGACGGACATGGCGGACCCAGTACTCGGCCGAGCCCAGCTCATCGTTCGTGGCCAGCTTCCCGGTCACGTTCGAGACCACGGGGATGCGCGGCGCCGCGTAGGTCAGGGACTCGGCAACCGCACGGAAGTCGTCCAACATCGGGGCCATGCGCGGCGAGTGGAACGCGTGCGAGACGTCAAGGCGCTTGGTCTTACGGCCCTGACCGCGCAGCGTCTCCGCGACGGCGAGAGCAGCGTCCTCGTCGCCGGAGACGACCACGGAAGTCGGTCCGTTGATCGCCGCGATGCCGATCCGGTCCCCGTACTCGGCGAGGAGAGGCGTGACCTCCTCTTCGGTGGCCTGGAGGGCGATCATCGCCCCGCCGGTGGGAAGCGCCTGCATCAACCGGCCGCGAGCCGCCACCAGCCGGACCGCGTCCTCCAACGAGAACACCCCGGCCACATGAGCCGCCGCAATCTCACCGATGGAATGCCCACCCACGAACTCCGGGGTCACGCCCCAGGATTCGACCAGCCGGAACAGTGCCACCTCGACCGCAAACAGGCCGGCCTGGGTGAACACCGTCTGTCCCAGCAGACCAGCATCCCCGAACACCACCTCACGAACCGAGCGCTCCACATGCCCGGCCAGCTCCTGGTCCAGCAGCCCGCAGACCTGGTCAAACACGTCCGCGAACACCGGGAACTGGCCGTACAGCTCGCGGCCCATTCCGACCCGCTGACTGCCCTGGCCCGAGAACAACACCGCCAACCGACCAGAACCCACACCCTCATCCGGCCCCCTCACCACACCCGGCGCATCCTCACCCCGCGCCAACGCACCCAACCCAGACACCAGAGCACCCCGACCCTCGCCCAACACCACAGCACGGTGCTCAAACGCCGACCGCCCCGACGCCAACGACCACCCCACGTCCACCAGCGACAATCCAGCATCACGCTCCACACGCGACACCAAACGCCCCGCCTGACCCCGCAGCGCACCCACACCACGCCCCGACACCACCCACGGCACCACCGCAGGCGCAACGGAGTCCTCGGGCTCCACGTCAATCGCGGGTGCCGCCTCGATGATGACGTGCGCGTTCGTTCCGCTGATGCCGAACGAGGAGACCGCAGCACGGCGCGGTCGGTCGCTCTCCGGCCACTCCCGCTGCTCGGTCAGCAGCTCAACCGCACCCGCCGACCAGTCCACCTTCGTCGACGGCTCGTCCACATGCAGGGTGCGCGGAAGCTCGCCGTGCCGCATCGCCAGCACCATCTTCATCACACCCGCCACACCGGCAGCAGCCTGCGCATGACCGATGTTCGACTTCAACGAACCCAGCCACAGCGGCCGGTCCTCCGGCCGGTCCTGACCGTACGTGGCGAGCAGTGCCTGCGCCTCGATCGGGTCACCGAGCGTCGTCCCCGTACCGTGCGCCTCCACCGCGTCCACATCGGCAGCCGCCAACCGCGCGCTCGCGAGCGCCTGACGGATCACCCGCTGCTGCGAGGGACCATTCGGCGCCGTCAACCCATTCGAGGCACCATCCTGGTTCACCGCAGAACCACGCACCACCGCCAGCACCGGGTGGCCGTTACGGCGGGCATCCGACAACCGCTCCAACAGCAGCATCCCCGCACCCTCGGCCCACCCCGTGCCATCCGCACCGTCCGCGAACGACTTGCAGCGGCCGTCCGCCGCGAGCCCCCGCTGACGGCTGAACTCCACGAAAACCGCTGGCGTCGACATCACGGCCACACCACCGGCCAACGCCAACGAGCACTCCCCCTGGCGCAGCGCCTGCGCCGCCAGATGCAGCGCCACCAGCGAGGACGAGCACGCCGTGTCCACCGTCACCGCGGGACCCTCAAGACCCAGGGTGTAGGCGATACGGCCTGACGCAACGCTGCCCGCGCTGCCGTTGCCCAGGTAGCCCTCGAAGCCCTCAGGCGCGGTGCGCAGCCGGGAGCCGTAGTCGTTGTACATCACTCCGGCGAAGACGCCCGTCGGGCTGCCCTTGAGCGAGGCCGGGTCGATTCCCGCGCGCTCGAACGCCTCCCACGAGGTCTCCAGCAGCAGCCGCTGCTGCGGATCCATGGCCGAGGCCTCACGCGGCGAGATCCCGAAGAAGCCGGGGTCGAACTCGGCGGCGTCGTGCAGGAAGCCGCCTTCTCGCACATAGCTCTTGCCCTGCCGGTCCGGGTCGGCGTCGTACAGGCTCCGGAGATCCCAGCCGCGGTCCATCGGGAACTCCGAGACCGCGTCGATGCCGGCGGCGACGAGGTCCCACAGCTCCTCCGGTGAACCCACGCCACCCGGATAGCGGCAGCCCATGCCGACGATCACGATCGGGTCCTCGTCGCCCGCCGCGGCGGCCACCGGGGCCGCCACCGCGCCCTGCTCACCCAGCACTTCGGCGAGCAGGTGCCGGGCCAGCGCGACCGGCGTCGGGTGATCGAACACCAGCGTCGCGGGCAGCCTCAACCCGGTCGCCTCATTCAGCCGGTTCCGCAGCTCCACCGAGGTCAGCGAGTCGAAGCCCAGTTCCTTGAACGCCCGGCCGTCCTCCACCGCGCCCGCGGAACCGTGTGCCAGCACCGCCGCCACATGCCCGCGCACCAGCTCCAGCATCATGCGCGACCGTTCGGCCTCGCCAACGGCCGCGAGTCGCTGCGCCAGCCCGGAACCACCGGCACCGCCCGTGGCCTGGATCGCCCGCGCCCGGCGCACCGAGGGCCGCACGAGACCCCGCACGATCGCGGGCACTCCCCCGCCCGACGCCCCCAGCGCCGCCACGTCCAGGCGCACCGGCATGATCAATGCCTCGTCCGCGCCGATCGCGGAGTCGAAGAGCGTGAGGCCCTCCTCGGAGGAGAGCGCCACGAGGCCGGAACGCGCCATGCGCGCCAGGTCAGCGTCGCCGAGCTCCCCCGTCATCGCGCTGCGCTGGGCCCAGAAGCCCCAGGCCAGCGACACCGCCGGCAACCCGGCCACCTTGCGGTGCTGCGCGAGGGAATCGAGGAAGACGTTCGCCGCCGCGTAGTTGCCCTGGCCGGCGCTGCCCAGCGTGCCCGCCGCCGAGGAGAAGAGCACGAAGGCGGACAGGTCGAGGTCCTTGGTGAGTTCGTGCAGGTTCCAGGCCGCGTCCACCTTCGGACGCAGCACCGTCTCGAAGTGCTCGGGATCCAGCGCGGACACCAGACGGTCGTCCAACGCACCCGCCGTGTGCACCACAGCCGTCAACGGATGCTCATCCGCAACAGACCCCAGCAACTCGGCGAGCGCCCCGCGATCAGCGACATCACACGCCGCCAGCCGCACCCGGGCACCCAGCCCGGTCAGCTCCTCGACCAGCTCGTCCGCCCCCGGCGCGTCCGCTCCGCGCCGACTGACCAGCAACAACTCCCGCACACCGTGCTCAGCGACCAGATGCCGAGCCACCAGACCACCCAATGTGCCCGTAGCACCCGTCACCAGGACCGTGCCACGCCCATCAAGCGGTGGAACGCGGTGGTCGGCCGTCGGCGCGGCGGCGCGCACCAGCCGCGGTACGCGTACCTCGCCCGCGCGAACGGCCAGCTGCGGCTCGTCCGCGACAGCGTCGAGCAGCGTCGCGGCCGACAAGGGGCTCGCGTCGGTGTCCAGCAGGACGAAGCGGCCCGGGTGCTCCGACTGTGCCGAGCGCAGCAGGCCCCAGACCGGGGCCGCCGCCAGATCCCGCACGTCCTCGCCCGGCCCCGCCGCGACCGCACCGCGCGTCACCACGGCCAGCCGCGCCGCGGCGAACCGCTCGTCCGCCAGCCAGTTCTGGACCAGCGCCAGCGCCTGATGGGCGGTGTTCCGCACGGCCGACGGCATGTCCTCCGGCGGGGAGGCCAGCGGGGCCAGGACCAGGCGCGGGACCTCGACCGCGCCGGTGTCGATCGCCGCGCCGAGCGCGTCGAGGCTCTCGTACGTGATGCCCCCGGCCCCGTCGAGACCGGACCCCGCGAGTCCCTCGGGCGCGCCGATGAGCGCCCATACGCCGGGCCGCTCGGCGCCGCCCCACGCCGAGTCCGGCAGCGTGGTCCACTCCATGCGGAACAGCGAGTCGTTGTGCCGCGCCCCCGCGAGCTGCTCGGGGTCGATCGGGCGCAGCACCAGGGACTCGGCCGCCGCCACCACGGCGCCCGTGCCGTCGGCCACCGTCACCGAGACCGACTCGGCGCCGACCGGGGCGAGGGAGACCCGCAGCTCCGACGCACCCGCCGCGCGCAGCGTCACCCCGCGCCATGCGAACGGCAGCCGCACCTGCTCGGCGTCGTCGAAGAACGCGCCGAGACGCACACCGTGCAGGGCCGCGTCGAGCAGCGCCGGGTGGACGCCGAACCGGGCGGCCTCGGCCTGCTGCTCCTCGGCGAGCGCCACCTCGGCGAAGATCTCGTCCCCGCGCCGCCAGGCCGCCCGCAGGCCCTGGAAGGCCGGGCCGTAGCCGTATCCGGCGGCGGTGAGGTCCTCGTACAGAGATTCGGTGTTCAGCGCGACCGCGCCCTTGGGAGGCCATTCCGTCAGGTCACCCACGGGCGGTACCGCGCCCTGAGCGAGCACGCCGGTGGCGTGGCAGAGCCACGCTTCCTCCAACGCCTCGTCCCCGGGCCGCGAGTGGACGCTCAGGGTGCGGCGGCCCGCGTCGTCCGGCTCGGCGACCGTCAGCCGCAACCGCACCCCACCCCGCTCGGGCAGCACCAACGGCGCCTGGAGCGTCAACTCCTCGACGACGTCACAACCGACCTCATCACCCGCACGCAACGCCAACTCGACGAACGCCGTCCCCGGCAGCAACACCGTGTCACCCACCGCGTGATCGGCCAGCCAACCATGCGACCGCAACGACAACCGACCCGTGAACACAACCCCTTCGAAGTCCGGCAGCTCAACCGCCGCACCCAACAGCGGATGCCCGGCCGAACTCAACCCCAGCCCGGACGCGTCCCCCGTAGCGCCCTCCGGTACGTCCAGCCAGTAGCGCTCGCGCTGGAAGGCATACGTCGGCAGGTCGACGCGGGACGCGCCCGCGCCGGCGAAAGCCACACCCCAGTCAACAGTCACACCCTGGACGTGAGCCTCGGCGAGGGAGGCCAGGAAGCGGTCGAGACCGCCTTCGTCACGCCGCAGCGAGCCCAGCACAACGCTCTGCTCCGCGCCTCGGGCCTCGGCGATCTCCTGGAGCCCGATGGTCAGCACCGGGTGGGCCGACGCCTCGACGAAGACCGCGTCCCCCTCCGCGAGAAGACCGCCGACGGTCTCCTCGAAGCGAACCGTGTGCCGCAGATTGCGATACCAGTACGCGCCATCCAGCTCGACGGTGTCCAACAGACCACCCGTGACCGTCGAATAGAACGGCACCGACGACGACTTCGGCTCAATCCCCGCCAACAGCTCCGCAAGCCGCTCCTCGATGCGCTCGACGTGCGAAGTGTGCGAGGCGTAATCCACCGGAACCTTGCGCGCCCGGACCCCCTGAGCCTGGCACTGGGCCAGCAGCTCATCCAACGCATCCGGATCACCGGCCACCACCACCGACGCCGGCCCGTTCACCGCCGCGACCTCGACCCGGCCACCGAACGCCTCAAGCCGAGACTCCACCTCCACCAACGGCAAAGCCACCGACACCATCCCGCCAAGCCCCGCCAGCCCACCGGCAATCGCCTGCGAACGCAGCGCCACCACCCTCGCCGCATCACCCAACGACAACCCACCCGCCACGCACGCGGCCGCGATCTCACCCTGCGAATGCCCCACCACCGCAGCAGGCTCAACACCGTACGAACGCCACAACGCGGCCAGCGACACCATCACCGCCCACAGCACCGGCTGGACGACATCCACCCGCTCCAACGACGGCGCCCCCGGCGCCTGCCGCACCACCGACTCAAGATCCCAGTCGACAAACTCCCCCAACGCCCGCCCACACTCAGCGAACCGGTCGGCGAACACCGGCGCGCTGTCCAGCAGCTCGACCGCCATACCCGCCCACTGCGAACCCTGACCCGGGAAGACGAACACCACCCGGTCACCCGCACCGGACAGGCCCCGCGCGGGTGCGCCGACCACGCCGGCGGCGGTCTCCCCGCGCGCCAGAGCGCCCAGACCGGCCAGGAGAGCATCCCGGTCCCCGCCGATGACCACACCGCGGTACTCGAAGGCCGACCGCCCGGAAGCCAGCGACCACCCCACATCCACCAAGGACAGCTTCTCGTCGGCCGCCACACGGGAAAGCAGCTGCACCGCCTGCCCCCGCAACGCCTCCACCCCACGACCGGAGACCACCCACGGCACGACCGGAAGGGCCACCGACGGTTCCGGCGGCACTTCGTCCGCCGTCGGAGCCTGCTCGACGATCACGTGCGCGTTCGTGCCGCTCACGCCAAATGACGACACGCCCGCGCGACGCGGGCGGTCGGTCTCGGGCCAGGCCCGCTCCTCGGTGAGCAGCTCGACCGCGCCGGCCTCCCAGTCCACCTTCGCCGACGGCTCATCGACATGCAGCGTCCGCGGCAACACCCCGTGCCGCATCGCCAGCACCATCTTCATCACACCCGCCACGCCGGCGGCGGCCTGCGTATGACCGATGTTGGACTTCAGCGAGCCCAGCCACAGCGGCCGCTCCTCCGAGCGGCCCTGGCCGTACGTGGCCAGCAGCGCCTGCGCCTCGATCGGGTCGCCCAACGTCGTACCCGTGCCGTGCGCCTCGACGGCGTCCACGTCTTCGGGCGTGAGCTGGGCGTCCGCCAGCGCCTTGCGGATGACACGCTGCTGCGCCGGGCCGTTGGGAGCGGTCAGGCCGTTGGACGCGCCGTCCTGGTTGATCGCGCTGCCCCGGATGACCGCGAGCACCGGGTGTCCGTTGCGGCGGGCGTCCGAGAGCCGCTCAAGGAGCAGCATGCCCGCGCCCTCGGCCCACGCGGTGCCGTCCGCGTGGTCCGAGAAGGACTTGCAGCGGCCGTCGGGAGACAGCGCGCCCTGGCGGCTGAACTCCACGAAGATCTCGGGCGTCGACATCACGGCCACGCCGCCCGCGAGCGCGAGGGTGCAGTCGCCGCGCCGCAACGCCTGCGCCGCGAGGTGGAGGGTCACCAGCGATGACGAACAGGCCGTGTCGACGGTGACGGCGGGGCCTTCGAGGCCGAAGGTGTACGCGACACGGCCCGAGGCGACGCTGCCCGCGCTGCCGTTGACGAGGTAGCCCTCAAAGTTGTCCAGCGTGCCGTACAGCCGCGTCCCGTAGTCGTTGTACATGACGCCGGCGTAGACGCCGGTGTGGCTGCCGCGCAGTGTGGCCGGGTCGATCCCGGCCCGCTCGAACGCCTCCCATGACGTCTCCAGCAGCAGCCGCTGCTGGGGGTCGATGGTGAGTGCCTCCCGCGGGCTGAGGTTGAAGAACGCGGGGTCGAACTGGTCGGACTCATGGAGGAATCCGCCCTCGCGGGTGTAGCTCTTGCCCGGCTTGTCCGGGTCCGCGTCGTACAGGTCGTCGGCCCAGCCGCGGTTCTCCGGGAACTCGGAGATCGCGTCGGTGCCCGAGGCGACCAGCTTCCACAGTTCCTCGGGGGAACGCACACTGCCCGGGTACCGGCAGCTCATCGCGACGATCGCGATCGGCTCGGAGCCCTGTCCCTCCAGGTCCCTGATGTGCTGCCGAGCCTGGTGCAGATCCCCCGTGACCCGCTTGAGATAGGCGCGAAGCTTTTCCTCGTTCGCCATCTGAGAACGTTCCCTTTCACATTTTTCGAGAATTCACGCCACAGCGGGTCGCAACAGAACAGGTCGCTGCTCAGAGCTGCTCATCGATGAAGCTGAAGAGGTCCTCGTCGGATGCCTCTTCGATCTGGTCCACCACCGAGTCGTCCGGCCCACCGGCCGGCCCACCGGAGTGGATGCCGTACTTCGCCAGCAGCTCCCGCAGACGCTCCTGGACGGGCTCGGGCAGCGCGTCGTGCGCCGCGAGCGCGGACTCGAAGGCGTCGAGCTCGCGCAGGCCGACCGCGGACTCCGCGTTCTGCGCCGGACCGATCTCGGCCTTGAGGAACTCCGCGATCGCACCCGGTGTCGGGTAGTCGAAGACCAGCGTGGCCGGCAGCCGCAGCCCCGTGGCCTCGTTCAGCAGGTTGCGCAGCTCGACCGCGGTCAGCGAGTCGAAGCCGAGCTCCTTGAATGACCGCCCCGCGTCCGCCGCCTCGGGCCGCGTGTGCCCGAGCACTCCGGCCACGTGGCCGCGCACCAGGTCCAGCAGTACGCGGTCCTGCTTCGCCTCGTTCAGCCCGCTGAGCCGGTCGCGCAGCGACGGGGCCCCCGTGGCCCCGGCGGTTGTCGTGCCGCCGCTCGCGGCCCTGCGGGCGACCGGCTTGACCAGCCCGCGCAGCAGCGGCGCGCTCTCCTCCACGTCCTCGCGGGCGCGCAGCGCGGCCATGTCCAGCCGTACGGGCAGGACCACGGCCTCGTCCAGTCCACCCGCCGCGTCGAAGAGCGCCAGGCCTTGCTCGGAGGACAGGGGCGCGATGCCCATGCGGGCCAACCGCTTGACCGCGCTGTCGTCCAGGTGCTCGGTCATGCTGCTGCGCTCGGACCACAGGCCCCAGCCGAGCGCCACGGCCGGAAGGCCGAGCGAACGGCGGTGGTGGGCCAGGGCGTCCAGGAAGACGTTGGCCGCCGCGTAGTTGGCCTGACCGGCGGTGCCGAACGTGCCCGCGGCCCCGGAGAAGAGGATGAACGCGTCCAGATCCAGGTCCAGGGTCAGCTCGTGCAGGTGGAGCGCCGCGTCCACCTTCGGGCGCAGCACCCGGTCGATCCGCTCCGCGGTGAGCGTCGCGATGACCCCGTCGTCCAGGACACCGGCCACGTGCACGACCGCCTTCAGCGGGTGCTCGGCCGGCACCGCGGCCAGCACCCGGGCCAGCTGCTCCCGGTCCGCCGTGTCACAGGCGGCGACGGTCACGCTCGCGCCGAGTGCCGTCAGTTCCGCTTGGAGGTCGGCGGCGCCTTCGGCGTCCGGGCCACGGCGGCTGGTCAGCAGCAGCTGCCGTACGCCGTGCTCGGTGACCAGGTGCCTGGCGACCAGACCGCCCAGTGTGCCGGTGGCGCCGGTGACGAGGACCGTTCCGCTCGGGTCGAGGGTCAGGCCCGCGCCTTCGGCGGTCGTGCCGGCTCGGACCAGCCGGGGGGCGAGGAGCTCGCCCCCGCGGAGGGCGAGCTGCGGCTCTCCCGCCTCGACGGCGGCGGGCAGGGCCAGGCACGACGCTTCTTCCTCGTCCATGTCGACGAGCAGGAACCGGCCGGGGTTCTCCGACTGCGCCGAGCGGATCAGCCCCCACAGCGGCGCGTTCGCCAGGTCGGTCATCTCCTGCGGGGACCGGGTCGCGACGGCGCCCCGGGTGAGGAACACCAGCCGCGTGGCCGCGAACCGCTCGTCGTCCACCCAGGACCGTACGAGCTCCAGGGCGTTTCCGATGGCTGTACGGACGTCGCTCGCCACCGTGGTGAGTCCGGCGTCCGTCGGCCTTCGGCCGGTGGTGCAGGCCACGAACACGGCGTCCGGGGCCGGCGCGCCCGCCTCGATCGCGTCGGCCAGCGCGGCCAGGTCGGCGTGCACCGCCACCTCCGCCTCGCCGCCGCCCAGCTCCACACTCAGCTTGAACTCGTCGGGACCGACCACGGCCCAGGCCGCGCCGGTGCCCCGCGGGTGCGGGGGCAGGGCCGTCCAGCCGACACGGAACAGCGAGTCGTCGTTCGACCCGCCTTGTGCCGCGCCGAGCTGGGCGGGGTCGATCGGCCGCAGTACGAGCGAGTCGAGGGAGGCCACAGGCGCACCGGTTCCGTCGGCCACCGCCACGGACACCGCGTCCTGCCCGGACGGCTTGAGAGCCACGCGCAGTACGGGGGCTCCTGTGGCGTGCAGCGCCACCCCGGTCCAGGTGAACGGCAGCCGGACCTCGTCGGGGTCGCCGAAGAACGCGCCCAGCCTGAGCCCGTGCAGCGCCGCGTCCAGCAGTGCCGGGTGGATGGCGAAGTGAGCCGCCTCCGCCTGCTGCTCCCGCGGCAGCACGGCCTCGGCGAAGATCTCGTCCCCGCGCCGCCAGGCCGCCCGCAGGCCCCGGAAGGCCGGCCCGTAGTCGTAGCCGACCGCGGCGAAGTCCTCGTAGAGCGAGTCGGTGTCCAGCGCGACCGCGCCCTCCGGAGGCCATACGGTCAGGTCCTCCCCGGACCGCTCCGTGCCCTCGGCCAGCACGCCCGTGGCGTGGCAGGTCCACGGCTCGTCGAACGCGGTGTCCTCCAGGCGGGAGTGGACGCTCAGGGTGCGGCGGCCCGCGTCGTCCGGCTCGGCGACCGTCAGCCGCAACCGCACCCCACCCCGCTCGGGCAGCACCAACGGCGCCTGGAGCGTCAACTCCTCGACGACGTCACAGCCGACCTCATCACCCGCACGCAACGCCAACTCGACGAACGCCGTCCCCGGCAGCAACACCGTGTCACCCACCGCGTGATCGGCCAGCCAACCATGCGACCGCAACGACAACCGACCCGTGAACACAACCCCTTCGAAGTCCGGCAGCTCAACCGCCGCACCCAACAGCGGATGCCCGGCCGAACCCAGGCCGAGTCCGGAGGCGGCAGCGGCGTCGTCCGCGGCGGAGGACGTGTCGAGCCAGTAGCGCTCGCGCTGGAAGGCGTACGTCGGCAGATCGACGCGCGAGGCGCCCGCACCGGCGAAGAACGCGGCCCAGTCCACGGCCACGCCATGGGCCCACGCCTGCGCCAGGCCGGACAGCAGCGTCTCGGCTTCGGGCCGAGCGGAGCGCAGCACGGGTGCGAACATTCCACCGCTTACGGACTCCGCGCCCATGGCGCTCAGCACGCCGTCGGGGCCGAGTTCGAGGAACGTCGAGATGCCCTGCTCGGCAAGGGCGGCCACGCCATCCGCGAAGCGGACTGCTTCCCTGACGTGGCGGGCCCAGTATTCGGCCGAACCCAGCTCGTCGGACGTGGCCAGCTTGCCGGTCACATTGGAGACGACGGGGATGCGGGGCGCGTCATAGGTCAGGGACTCGGCAACCCCACGGAAGTCGTCCAACATCGGGGCCATGCGCGGTGAGTGGAACGCGTGCGAGACGTCAAGGCGCTTGGTCTTACGCCCCTGACCGCGCAGCGTCTCCGCGACGGCGAGAGCGGCATCCTCGTCACCGGAGACGACCACGGAGGTCGGCCCGTTGATCGCCGCGATGCCGATCCGCCCGCTGTACTCGGCCAGGAGAGGTGTGACTTCGGCTTCGGTGGCCTGGAGGGCGATCATCGCCCCGCCGGTGGGAAGTGCCTGCATCAACCGGCCACGAGCCGCCACCAGCCGGACCGCGTCCTCCAACGAGAACACCCCGGCCACATGAGCCGCCGCAACCTCACCGATGGAATGCCCACCCACAAAGTCGGGTGCAACACCCCAGGATTCGACCAGCCGGAACAGAGCCACCTCAACCGCGAACAGGCCAGCCTGCGTGAACACCGTCTGACCCAGCAGACCCGCATCCCCGAACACCACCTCACGAACCGAGCACTCCACATGCCCCGCCAGCTCCTGGTCCAACAGCCCACACACCTGGTCAAACACGTCCGCGAACACCGGGAACTGGCTGTACAGCTCACGGCCCATTCCGACCCGCTGACTGCCCTGGCCCGAGAACAACACCGCCAACCGACCCGAACCCACACCCTGACCAACGACAACGCCAGGAGCCGACTCACCCCGCGCCAACGCACCCAACCCGACCCGCAGAGCATCCCGACCGTCACCGACCACCACAGCCCGGTGCTCGAAAGCAGAACGCGCGGACGCCAGCGACCAGCCCACGTCCACCGGCGACAGCCCAGCATCACCCTCAACACGCGACAACAGCCGGGCCGCCTGACCCCGAAGCGCCTGGGCACCACGCCCCGACACCACCCACGGCACCACCGGAAGCGCCACCGCCGGCGCCGCGGGCTCCTCGGCCACTACCGGCGCCTGCTCCAAGATGACGTGCGCGTTCGTACCGCTCACACCGAAGGCGGAGACGCCCGCCCGGCGCGGCCGTCCGGTCTCCGGCCACTCCCGCTGTTCGGTGAGGAGCTCGACCGCGCCGGCCTCCCAGTCCACCTTCGGGGAGGGCTCCTCGACGTGCAGGGTGCGCGGCAGCTCGCCGTGCCGCATCGCCAGCACCATCTTCATCACACCGGCGACGCCTGCGGCGGCCTGCGGGTGGCCCATGTTGGACTTCAGCGAGCCCAGCCACAGCGGCCGGTCCTCCGGCCGGTCCTGACCGTACGTGGCAAGGAGCGCCTCGGCCTCGATCGGGTCACCGAGCGTCGTGCCCGTACCGTGCGCCTCCACCGCGTCCACATCGGCGGCCGTCAGCCGCGCGTTCGCGAGCGCCTGACGGATCACCCGCTGCTGTGAGAGTCCGTTGGGGGCGGTCAGGCCGTTGGAGGCGCCGTCCTGGTTGATCGCGCTGCCCCGGATGACCGCGAGCACCGGGTGCCCGTGGCGACGGGCGTCGGAGAGCCGCTCGAGCACCAGCATGCCGGCGCCCTCGCCCCAGCCCGTACCGTCCGCCTCCGCGGAGAACGCCTTGCAGCGGCCGTCGGCCGAAAGGCCGCGCTGGCGGCTGAACTCGATGAACATGCCGGGCGCGGCCATGATCGTGACGCCGCCCGCGAGTGCCAGCGAGCACTCGCCCTGGCGCAGCGCCTGAGCGGCCAGGTGCAGGGTGACCAGCGAGGACGAGCACGCCGTGTCTACGGTGATGGCGGGCCCTTGCAGACCCAGGACGTACGCGATGCGCCCGGAGACGACGCTGGAGGACTTGCCGGTCAGCAGATAGCCCTCGACGGAGTTCGGGGCCTCGTGCAGTCGTGCGGCGTAATCCTGATAGGTCATTCCGGCGAAGACGCCGGTCATGCTGCCCTTGAGGGACTCCGGGTCGATACCGGCCCGCTCGAGCGCCTCCCAAGAGGTCTCCAGCAGCAGCCGCTGCTGCGGGTCCATCGCGAGCGCCTCGCGCGGCGATATCCCGAAGAACCCGGGGTCGAACTCGGCGGCGTCGTGCAGGAAGCCGCCTTCGCGGGTGTAGCTCTTGCCGGGCTGCTCGGGGTCGGGGTCGTACAGCCCCTCGACGTCCCAACCCCGGTTGGTCGGCAGCTGGGAGATCACGTCGCGGCCCTCGGCGAGGAGCTGCCACAGCTCCTCGGGCGTGCTGACGTCGCCGGGGAAGCGGCAGCCCATCGCGACGATCGCGATCGGCTCGTCGTCTGCGGGCAGTGCCACGGGGGTCGGTGCCGGAGCGGCGGTCTCGGCCGCCGCCGCGTCGCCCACCAGCTCCGTCCGCAGGTGCTGGGCCATGAGGGTGGCCGTGGGGTGGTCGAAGACGGCGCCGGTGGCCAGTCGCAGACCGGTGGCGGCGTTCAGGCGGTTGCGCAGCTCCATGACCCGCATCGAGTCGAAGCCGAGGTCCTTGAAGGCGCGTCCGGCGGCGACCGCGTCCGTTTCGGCGTGCCCGAGCACGGCGGCGGCGTGCTTACGTACCAGTTCGAGCAGCAGCCGTTCCTGCTCGACCGGCGCGAGGCCGGCCAGCCGCCCGGCGAGCCCCGAGCCGGAGTGCGACTCGGTGGCGTCGCCCTCGCCGGTGCCACGGCCCGTTCGGGCCTCGGGCAGCTCGTCGAAGAGCCGGCTCGTACGGGTCGCGGTGAACTCGGCGGCGAATCGCGGCCACTCGATGTCGGCCACCGCGAGGAACGGCTCATCGCGGTCGGCCGCCTGGCCGAGCGCCTCGATGGCCACCTCGGGCGCCATCGACCTCAGGCCACGACGGCTCATCCGGTCGTCGATCGCACCGCCGACCATGCCGCCACCGCTCCACGTGCCCCAGGCCAGGGCCACCGACGGCAGGCCGCGCTGCCGGCGGTCCAGGGCGAGCGCGTCGAGGTAGGTGTTGGCTGCCGCGTAGGCGGCCTGACCGCCGTTGCCCAGCGCGCCCGCGACCGAGGAGAAGAGCACGAACGCGTCGAGTTCCAGGTGCTCGGTGAGCTCGTCGAGGTGGCGTGCGGCGACCGCCTTGGAACGCAGCACCCGCTCCAGATGCTCGACGGTCAGCGATTCGATGACCCCGTCGTCGAGCACTCCGGCCGCGTGGACGATCGCGCTCAACGGGCGGTCGTCGGGGATCGATGCCAGCAGCTCGGCGAGCGCGGCCCGGTCGGACACGTCGCACGCGGCCACCGTCACCCCGACGCCCAGTCCGGTGAGGTCGGCGGTCAGCTCGGCCGCGCCGGGGGCGTCCGAGCCCCTGCGGCTCGTCAGCACGAGGTGCTCGGCTCCGTGCCCGGCCAGCCAGCGGGCCACGCGGCCGCCCAGCGCGCCCGTACCGCCCGTGACCAGGACCGTGCCCCGCGGCTTCCACTCACCGCGCGCCGTCGCGCTCCGGGGGGCGCGCGCCAGACGGCGTACGAACACACCCGCCGGGCGGATCGCGAGCTGGTCCTCGACCGAGGCGCCCGCCGTGGCACCGGCGAGCACCGCGCACAGCCGTTCCCGCGCCCGTGTGTCCCACGTCTCGGGAAGGTCGATCAGGCCACCCCACCGCTCAGGGTGCTCAAGCGCGGCCACCCGGCCGAAGCCCCACACCGGGGCCTGTGTGATGCCCGTCTGCCGGTCGGTGCGGCCGACCGAGACAGCGCCGCGCGTGCCGCACCACAGCCGTGCCTCGACACCCGCGTCTTCCAGCGCGTGCAGCAGATTCAAGGTGCCTGCCAGGCCGGACGGCACGCCCCCGTGCCGGGGGTGCGCGGTCTCGTCGAGCGCCAGCAGGGACAGGACGCCGGCGACGGGCGTGCTCTCGACCGCCTCGGACAACTGCCGGGCCAGCCGCTGCCGGTCGGCGTCTGGGGCCACGATCAGGCGGATGGTGCGTGCCCCTCGGGAGCCCAGCGCCTGGACGGCCTCGGCGGCCCACTCGTCCTCGGCGTGCGTGGCGGGGACGACCGCCAGCCAGGTCCCGGACAGTGCCGAGTCCGGCGTCTTCTCCAGCGGCTGCCAAGTGATCCGATAGCGCCAGCCGTCGAGCTTGGACTGCTCCTGCCGCAGCCGGTGCCAGGACGCCAGGGCGGGCAGGACCGCGCTGAAGGGCTCTTCGCCGGAGATGTCGAGTGTGGTCACGACGGATTGGAGGTCCTCGCGCTCCACGGCGTCCCAGAAGCGCGCCTCCACCTCGTCCGCCTCGCGCTCATGGGCGGCGCCGGGGCGGGTCTGGGTCTCCAGCCAGTAGCGCCGGCGCTGGAAGGCGTACGTGGGCAGCTCGACGCGGGATGCGCCCGCGCCGGCGAAGGCCGCACCCCAGTCCACAGTCACGCCCTGGACGTAGGCCTCGGCGAGTGAGGTGAGGAAGCGGTCGAGACCGCCTTCGTCACGCCGCAGCGAGCCGAGCGCCACCACGCCGTCCATGCCACGGGCCTCGGCGGTCTCCTGCATAGCAGCCGCCAGGACTGGGTGCGCGGACACCTCGATGAAGACCGCGTCACCTGCCTCCAGAACGGTGCCGATGGTCTCCTCGAAACGAACCGTGTGCCGCAGGTTGCGGTACCAGTACGCGCCATCCATGCCAGCGGTGTCGATGACTTCACCCGTCACCGTGGAATAGAGCGGGACCTGGGCCGACGCCGGCTCGATCCCCGCCAGCAGCCCTGCCAGCTCGCCCTCGATGCGCTCCACGTGCGAAGTGTGCGACGCGTAATCCACCGGAACCTTGCGCGCCCGGACCCCCTGAGCCTGGCACTGGGCCAGCAACTCATCCAACGCGTCCGGATCACCGGCCACCACCACCGACGCCGGACCATTCAACGCCGCGACCTCGACCCGGCCACCGAACGCCTCAAGCCGAGACTCCACCTCCACCAACGGCAACGCCACCGACATCATCCCGCCAAGCCCCGCCAACCCACCGGCAATCGCCTGTGAACGCAGCGCCACCACCTTCGCCGCATCCCGCAGGGACAGCGCACCCGCCACATACGCGGCCGCGATCTCCCCCTGCGAATGCCCCACCACCGCAGCCGGCTCAACACCATACGAACGCCACAACGCGGCCAGCGACACCATCACCGCGAACGACACCGGCTGGACCACATCCACCCGCTCCAACGAGGGAGCACCATCCGCCTGCCGCACCACATCCAGCAACGACCAGTCCACATACGGTGCGAGCGCCACCGCACACTCGTTCATCACCTCCGCGAACACCGGAGAAGCACCGAGCAGACGGGCACCCATACCGGCCCACTGCGAACCCTGACCCGGGAAGACGAACACCACACGGTCAGCCGTCCGTGTCACGCCCTCGGCCGGACCGGTCACCACTCCAGAGGCGATCTCGCCCCGCGCCAGGGCGCCGACTCCGGACACCAGTGCGTCCAGGTCCCCGCCGACCACGACGGCCCGGTTCTCGAACTCCGCCCGCTCCGATACCAGCGACCAGCCCACATCCACCGGCGACAACTCACCACGCGCCTCAACATGCGCCAGCAACCGCCCCGCCTGCCCCCGCAACGCCTCCACACCACGGCCGGAAACCACCCACGGCACCACCGAGGAACCCACACCCGATTCCGTCGGTTCCGCCTGCTCCACGTCAACCGACTCGGCCGGGTCGGCCGGGTCGGCCGGGTCAGGGGCCTGCTCGATGATCACATGCGCGTTCGTCCCACTGATACCGAACGAAGACACCCCCGCACGACGCGGACCATCGCTCTCCCACACCCGCTCCCGCGTCAACAACTCCACCGCACCAGCAGCCCAGTCAACCTCCGGCGTCGGCTCATCCACATGCAACGTCCGCGGCAACACCCCATGCCCCAACGCCAACACCATCTTCATCACACCAGCCACACCCGCAGCCGCCTGCGCATGACCGATGTTCGACTTCAACGACCCAAGCCACAACGGACGGCCCTCCGGCCGTCCCTGACCGTACGTCGCCAAAATGGCCTGCGCCTCAATGGGATCACCCAACCGCGTCCCCGTCCCATGCGCCTCCACCACATCCACCTCAGCAGCCGACACACCCGCATCCGCCAACGCCTGACGGATCACCCGCTGCTGGGAGGGACCATTCGGCGCCGTCAACCCATTCGAGGCACCATCCTGATTCACCGCAGAACCACGCACCACAGCAAGCACCGGGTGACCGTTCTTACGGGCATCCGACAGCCGCTCCAACAACAACATCCCCGCACCCTCAGCCCACGACGTACCATCCGCCGCCGCCGCGAACGCCTTCGAGCGCCCATCCGCCGCCAACCCCCGCTGACGACTGAACTCCACAAACATCCCCGGCGACGCCATCACCGTCACACCACCAGCAAGCGCCAACGAACA
>NZ_JBVISC010000017.1:0-8720 GCF_055575715.1 Streptomyces sp. NPDC034037
CGTCGGCGGTCTTCTCGCGGAGGGGGACGCGGTCTTCGTCGAGGCGTCGGCCCACCCGGTGCTGACCATCGGGCTCCAGGAGATCGCCGAGGCCCATGGCGCGGACAACAGCGTGGTGCTGGGCTCGCTGCGTCGGAATGAAGGCGGTCTCGACCGCTTCCTGACCTCGCTCGCGGAGGCCTACGTCCAGGGCGTGCCCGTGGACTGGACGGCGGCGTTCACCGGGACCGGCGCGTCCCGCGTCGAGCTGCCCACGTACGCCTTCCAGCGTCAGCGCTACTGGCTGGAGACCTCGCCCGGCTCGGCGCGCGTCGACGAGGTGGAGGCGCGCTTCTGGGAGGCGATCGAGAGCGAGGACCTCGCGTCCCTCGCCGCCACGCTTGAGGTCGAGGGCGATCAAGAGCAAGCGTTGCTGAGCAGCTTGCTGCCCACGCTGGCCTCCTGGCGGCAGAAGCGGCAGACGCAGCGGCGACAGCCGGCCCACCAGCAGTCCGGCACATCGCTCACCGCCGCCGAGGAGGACCCCAACGCGAACGATGGACTCGCCGGGCGGCTCGCCGCGCTCGCCGTGGCCGAGCAGGAGAGGGTGCTGCTCGACCTGGTCCGTACCCACAGCGCGGCGGTGCTGGGGCACGCCGGTATGGACGCGGTCGCGGTGGGACGGGCGTTCAAAGACCTCGGCTTCGACTCGATGCGCCTGATGGAGCTGCGGAAGCGGCTCAACGAGGCCACCGGGCTACGGCTGCCGACGGGCGCGGTCTTCGACTACCCCACGGTCTCGCTGATGGCCGGGTACCTGCGTGCGGAACTCATGGGCTCCGACGCAGACGCCGACGCCGGCGCGGTGGGGGCCGAGACGGCGACGCCGCGCCCGGACGACGAGCCGATCGCGATCGTCGCCATGGGCTGCCGCTTCCCCGGCGACGTCAGCACGCCCGAGGAACTGTGGCAGCTCGTCGCCGAGGGCCGGGACGCGGTCTCCGAGATGCCGAGCGACCGCGGCTGGAACATCGAGGACCTCTACGACCCGGACCCCGAGCAGCCCGGAAAGAGCTACGTCAGGGCGGGCGGCTTCATCCACGACGCCGCCGAGTTCGACCCGGCGTTCTTCGGGATATCGCCGCGTGAGGCGTTGGCGATGGATCCGCAGCAGCGCCTGCTGCTGGAGACCACGTGGGAGGCGCTCGAGCGCGCGGGCATCGACCCGGCCTCGCTCAAGGGCAGCCAGACCGGCGTCTTCGCCGGTACGACGTACCAGGACTACGGCACGCCGCTGTACGTGGCGTCGGAGGGTCTCGACGGCTACCTGCTGACCGGCAAGGCGTCTGCCGTGGTCTCCGGTCGTCTCGCGTACTTCCTCGGCCTCGAAGGCCCCGCCATCACGGTCGACACGGCCTGCTCCTCGTCGCTCGTGGCGCTTCACCAGGCCGCCCAGGCGCTCCGGCACGGCGAGTGCTCGCTGGCCCTGGCCGGTGGTGTGACGGTCATGGGAGCGCCGGGCATCTTCATCGAGTTCAGCCGCCAGCGCGGTCTTTCGGCCGACGGCCGCTGCAAGGCGTTCTCCGCGGAGGCGGACGGTACGGGCTGGGGCGAGGGCGCGGCCATGCTCGTCCTGGAACGGCTCTCCGACGCCCGCCGCAACGGACACCCGGTGCTCGCGGTCATCCGGGGCAGCGCGATCAACCAGGACGGCGCCTCCAACGGCCTGACCGCCCCCAACGGACTCTCCCAGCAGCGGGTCATCCGCCAGGCACTCGCCAACTCCGGCCTCTCGACCACCGACGTGGACGTGGTCGAGGCGCACGGCACGGGCACCACGCTCGGCGATCCGATCGAGGCGGAGGCGCTGCTCGCCACGTACGGCCAGGGGCGGCCCGAGGACCAGCCGCTGTGGCTCGGTTCGCTCAAGTCGAACATCGGCCACACCCAGGCGGCGGGAGGGGTGGCCGGGGTGATGAAGATGGTGCTCGCCCTGCGGCACCGCGTCCTGCCGAAGACACTCCACGCCGACCAGCCGTCGCCCAGGGTGGACTGGACGTCCGGGGCCGTGGAACTGCTCACCGAGCAGCGGGCATGGCCGGAGATCGGCCGACCGCGCCGGGCGGCCGTCTCCGCCTTCGGCGTCAGCGGGACCAACGCCCACCTCATCCTGGAGCAGGCCCCGGCCGAGGAGCAGGCCCCGGCCGAGGAGCCGACGCAGCCGGCGACGCCGGGCCGCGAACCGGTCATGGTGCCGTGGGTGCTCTCTGGTCGCGGTGTGGAGGCGCTGCGGGGGCAGGCGGAGCGGTTGCTGTCGCACGTTGAGGCGCGTGGTGAGTTGTCGGCGATGGATGTGGGGTGGTCGCTTGCCTCTGGTCGGACGCGGTTCGAGCACCGTGCGGTCGTCGTCGGTGACCAAGGAGGGCTGCGTGCGGGGCTGGGTGCTCTGGCGCGGGGTGAGGACGTTGCGGGTGTGGTGACCGGTCCGTCTTCGGGCCTGTCCGGTGCGGGCGACCGGGTGGTGTTCGTCTTCCCGGGTCAGGGTTCGCAGTGGGCGGGTATGGCGGTCGAGCTGCTGGACAGCGCGCCGGTGTTCGCCGACCGGTTCGCTGAGTGCGGGCGGGCGCTGGCGGAGTTTGTCGACTGGGATCTTGAGTCGGTGGTGCGGCAGGTGCCGGGGGCGCCGTCACTGGAGCGGGTGGATGTCGTCCAGCCGGTGCTGTGGGCCGTGATGGTGTCGCTGGCTGAGCTGTGGCGTTCGTACGGTGTTGAGCCCGCGGCGGTCGTGGGGCATTCGCAGGGTGAGATCGCGGCCGCGTGCGTGGCGGGTGGGTTGTCTCTGCGGGATGCGGCGAAGGTGGTGGCGCTGCGTTCGCAGGCGATTGCCGGTGGGCTGGCGGGTCTGGGCGGGATGGTGTCGGTGTCGCTGAGTGCTGGGGAGGTTGCTGAGCGGATCGCGGCGTTCGGTGGCCGGATTCAGGTCGCGGCGGTGAACGGGCCGGCCACGGTGGTGGTGGCCGGTGAGGTCGAGGCGCTTGATGAGTTGCTGGCCGGGTGTGAGGTTGATGGGGTGCGGGCGCGTCGTATCGCGGTGGATTACGCCTCGCATTCGGCGCAGGTGGAGGTCATTGAGGAGCGGTTGGCGGAGCTGTTGGCGGGGATTGAGCCGAAGTCGTCGTCGGTGCCGTTCTATTCGACGGTCACGGGTGCGCTACTGGATACGGCCGAGCTGGATGGCGCGTACTGGTATCGCAACCTGCGGCACACCGTTCGCTTCGAGGAGACCATCGGCGGTCTTCTCGCGGAGGGGGACGCGGTCTTCATCGAGGTATCCGCTCACCCGGTGCTGACCATCGGGCTCCAGGAGATCGCCGAGGCCCGAGGCGCGGAGCAGAGCGTGGTGAACGGCACCCTGCGCCGCAACGAGGGAGGTCCGCAGCGCTTCCTGACCTCCCTCGCCGAGGTGTACGTCCACGGAGTGGCCGTCGACTGGACCAAGGCGTTCGACGGGGCTGGAGCCGCGCGGGTGGATCTGCCGACGTACGCCTTCCAGCGCCAGCGCTACTGGCTGAACGCCTCGCTCGGGGCCGCCGGCACCGGCGCGGTGACCGGCCTCGGGCTCGGTTCCGCCGAGCACCCGCTGCTCGGCGCGGCCGTCGAGCTCGCGGGCTCCGACGGCGTACTGCTGACCGGGCGGCTGTCGCTGCGCTCCCACCCCTGGCTCGCCGATCACGCGGTGGGCGGCACCGTGCTGCTGCCCGGCACCGCGTTCGTGGAACTCGCGGTCCGCGCGGGCGACGAGGTCGGCTACGACCTGGTGGAGGAGCTGACCCTCCAGGCGCCGCTGATCTTCCCGGAGCGCGGCGGTGTGCAACTCCAGCTCACCGTCGAGGAGCCGGACCGTACGGGCAGGCGGGCGCTGAGCGTCTACTCGCGGCGGGACGGCGACTACGGCGCCCAGTCCTGGACGTGCCACGCGACGGGCGTCCTCGCCGTCGCCGACCGGTCCGCCGCCGCGCGACGGAGCGCGACGGTCGACCTGGCCAGCGTGTGGCCGCCGGTGGACGCGGTCCCGATCCAGGTCGAGGACCTGTACGAGAACTTCGCCGCCACCGGCTACGACTACGGGCCGGCCTTCCGGGGCGTGCGGGCCGCGTGGCGGCGCGGGGACGAGATCTTCACCGAGGTCGTGCTCGACGAGGAGCACCACGCGGAGGCCGCCCGCTTCGGCGTCCACCCCGCGCTGCTCGACGCGTCGCTGCACGGGATGCGCCTGGGTGCGTTCTTCTCCGACAACGACCGGGTGAGCCTGCCGTTCTCGTGGAGCGGTGTGACCCTGCACGCCGCCGGAGCGGTGGTGCTGCGGGTCGCCCTCAGCCCCACCGAAGAGGGCCACGACACCGTGGCCATCACAGTGGCCGACGGTACGGGCGCGCCGGTCGCGACGGTCGAATCACTTGTGCTGCGGCCGGTGGACCCGACCCAGCTGGGGCGCTCCCGCGACGGTCTGCGCGACGCGCTGTTCGGCGTGGAGTGGGTCGAGGGCGCAGAGACCCCTCGCCCGGAGGCGGCGCCGGCGGAGTCCACCGCGCCCGGCTCGTGGGTCATCGTCGGCAGCGACGAGTTCCGGGCGCGCTCCGCACTGATGGCCGCGGGGAAGTACGTCGAGGCCTATCCGGACCTGGCGGCGCTGAGCGCGGCCCTCGACGCGGGTGCCGTCACGCCCGAGGTGGTGCTGGTCACCGCCCAGCCCGCGACGACCGGCCCGCTGACCCCCCAGGACGCGGCGGAAGCGGCTCACGAGACGATCCTCTCGGCCCTCCGATCGGTCCAGGCGTGGCTCGCGGACGACAGGTTCGAGGAGTCCCGACTGGTCTTCCTCACCCGTGGCGCGGTCGCCGCCGAACTCACGAAGGGCACGCTCTGCCCGGCCGCCGGCGCCGTATGGGGCCTGGTCCGCTCCGCGGAGACGGAGAGCCCGGGCAGGTTCGTCCTCCTGGACGTCGACGACAGCCGCGCCTCCTGGCGTTCGGTGACGAAGGCACTGGCCTCGTACGAGCCGCAGCTCGTCCTGCGCAAGGGCAAGGTCCGCGTGCCGCGGCTGACCCGTAAGCCGGTGCCGCCGGCCGGCGAGGGCGCGCCCGTGCTCGACCCGAACGGAACGGTGCTGGTCACCGGCGGTACCGGGCTGCTCGGCAGCCTGGTCGCCGACCGGCTGGTGGCCGAGCACGGCGTACGCAACCTCCTGCTCACCAGCCGCCAGGGACCCGAGGCCCCTGGCGCGGCGGAGCTGGCGAAGCGGCTGACCGAACGGGGCGCGCACGTCACCGTGGCCGCGTGCGACGTGGCCGACCGGGACGCCCTGGCGTGGCTGCTGGACTCGGTCCCCGCGGAGCACCCGCTGACCGCGGTCGTGCACACCGCTGGAGTCCTGGACGACGGCATCGTCCCCTCGCTGACCGAGGACCGGGTTCGGGCGGTGCTGCGCCCCAAGGTCGACGCGGCGCTCAACCTGCACGAGCTGACACAGGACCTCGACCTGTCGGCCTTCATCCTGTTCTCCTCCATCTCGGGCACCCTGGGCGGCGCGGGCCAGGCCAACTACGCGGCCGCCAACGCCTTCCTGGACACGCTGGCCCAGGAGCGGCGGGCGCGTGGTGGGCACGCCGTGTCGATGGCGTGGGGCCTGTGGGCCGAGCGCAGCAGCATGACCGGCCACCTGGACCAGGCGGGCACGGCGCGCATGACCCGGTCGAGCCTGACCGAGCTCACCTCGGCCGAGGGCATGGAGCTCTTCGACGCCGCCTGGCACCTGGGCAACGACGAGGCGTTCGTCGTGCCCGCCCGGCTCAACCACGCCGAGTTGAAGGAGCGGGCCAAGGCCGGGACCACACCGCCCCTGCTGCGCGGCATCGTGCGCACCGCGACACGCCGGACCGCCGAGTCCTCTGCCGAGGAAGTCGCCACGCTCAAGACGCGGTTGGCGGAACTGACCGACACCGAGCGGGAGGAAGTCCTCCTCGACCTGGTGCGCCAGTACGTCGCCGACGCCCTCGGCTACGGATCCGCCGACCAGATCGCGCCGGAACAGGCCTTCAAGGACCTGGGCTTCGACTCGCTGTCGGCGCTCGACGTCCGCAACCGGCTCAACGCCGCCACGGACCTGCGGCTGCGGCCCACGCTCGTATTCGACTTCAGCACAGCGGGCCAAATCGCCCGGTACCTCAAGAAGGAAATCCTCGACAGCTGAATCTCTGGTCGAGGACACGAAAGGGAACGCGCAGTGAGAGTAGAAGACGTCTACATCAGCTCTGTCGGTGTGCACCTGCCCGAGTGGGTCAGCAGCGAGCAGGCGATCGCGGAGGGCATGTACGACGAAGAGGTGTACAAGGCCAGCGGCCTGACCGGCACCCACGTGGCCGGTGACGTACCGGCGGTCGACATGGCCGTCAGCGCGGCGCGCAGCGCCATCGAGCGCGCCGGGGTGGAAGCCGAGTCGATCGACTCCCACATTCACAGCAGCGTCTACTACCAGGGCCCGGACGGCGCGTACCCGCCTGGCTACATCCTGCGGGAGCTGGGCGCGGGCAACATACCCGCCCTCGACATCCACCAGGGCTGCAACGGCATGCTCGCGGCGCTGGACACCGCTGTCGGCCAGGTCACCGGCGCCGCGAAGCTGGAGACGGTGCTGCTGACCACGGCCCAGAACTTCAGCACCCCCACGATCAACCGCTGGAAGGACTTCGGCACCACCTACATCCTCTCCGACGGCGCCGCGGCCGCCATCGTCAGCGCCGACAGCGGCTTCGCCGAGATCCGCGCGCTCAACACCGGCACGCTGCACAAGCTGGAGAAGTGGCACCGCGGCGAGGAATCGCTGCTGCCGCCGCAGACCAAGGTCTACGAGGAACTCAGCGTCGGCGAGCGGGCGATCCAGTTCAACGAGAACGACATGCCGCTCACCGAGATCCTGGAGAGCCTGTCCGCGTTCGACCTGGACATCCTCTTCCGCTCGCTGGTCGATGCCGACGTCAACGCCTCCGACATCGCCAAGGTCATCGCGATCAACCTCGACGGCCGCATGATCGACCAGGCGTTGATGCAGCCGCTCGGCCTGCCGATGGAGCGCTCCAGCTGGGAGTTCGGCAAGTCCGTCGGCCACGCGGGCGCCGCCGACCTGATCATCTCGCTCGAGCACAGCGTGCGCACCGGCGAGCTCTCCCCGGGCGACCACGTGCTCCTCACCTCCCAGGGCCCGGGATGGATCTGCTCGTCCGCCGTGCTCAAGATCACGGATGTGCCCAGCTGGGCCAGCTGAGGCCTGCACCAGCCGACGCCGAGCGTCGGCCGAGAGAGGAAGTTGAAACACAGTGACCGGAGCATCCAGTGCCTGGGTCCGACAGTTCCACCCGGCCCCCGAGGCCGCGACGCGGCTCGTCTGCTTCCCCCACGCCGGGGGATCGGCGCCGTTCTACCATCCGGTCTCGCAGCGGCTGTCGCCGGCGGTGGACGTGCTGGCCATCCAGTACCCCGGACGGCAGGACCGGCGGCACGAGCCATGTGTCGAGACGGTCGAGGACCTGGCCGAGCAGTTGGTCGACGAACTGCGCCCGTGGCTCGACAAGCCGGTGACGCTCTTCGGACACAGCATGGGTGCCTCGGTCGCCTTCGAGGTGGCGCGCCGCCTTGAAGCCGCGGGTACGGTGCCGCTCGGCCTGTTTGCCTCGGGCCGCCGCGCACCGTCGCGCCCCCGCGACGAACGCGTCCACGAGTCGGATGACGACGGCCTGATCGCCGAGATGAAGCGGCTGAGCGGCACCGACGCGGCGGTGCTCGGGGACGAGGAGCTGCTGCGCATGGTGCTGCCCGCCATCCGCGCCGACTACCGCGCCGCCGAGCTCTACCGCTACGCGCCGGGTCCGCGGCTGAACTGCCCGATCTACGCGCTGGTGGGTGAGGACGACCCCAAGGTGACGGTCGACGAGGCCACGTCCTGGGCCGACCACACCAACGGGCCGTTCGACATCAAGGTGTTCAAGGGCGGTCACTTCTACATCAATGCGAATGCCGCGGCGGTGATGGACGCGATCGAGGCGCACATCGCGGGAGCCGCCCCGGTGAGCTGACCCGGCGACGGGGAGGCAACGGACGGGGAAGGCAGCTCCTTGTCGGCCGGCAGAACACCTGACGCTAATTCAACAAGGTGACAACAGCCCGCCTTTACCGGCGCGAGGGGAACTGCTGAACCGGTGCAACCTGCGGTTCCGTGCCCAACTCCCCACGTTCCTACCGCTTGTGAGTGACGTCACAGCAGGTGGTCGGAGAGTGAGGCGGGAAGGGCGATGATCACTCTAGGTGAGGGCGCTCCGAGGTGCGGCAGTGATCTTGTGGCTCGCTGCCGCACCTCACTCCGAGTGCTGGTCACCGTCGGTGATTCCCTTTGCCGTGGGTGACTCAATGGTCTCCGGCCTCACCGTTTCCCCTGCCCTTGGCCAGGCTTGACAGGGTGCCAGGGGTGCGATTTAGCTGTGTGTGACTTAGCTGTGTGACGCTGAATAGATAGAAGTAGCGTCCTTTAACGAAGATTTGCCGAAGAATATTCGCCTTGGGTGTATGGGCGAATAGCGGCACGTTTACATCTTGTTTTTCGACCGAGCGGGGGCCGTCGATCGTGTTGTCGGATGCTGGTTTGGTGCGGGATGACGCTGTAGCTGTTGTTGGTGTGTCGTGTCGTTTTC
>NZ_JBVISC010000018.1:0-6101 GCF_055575715.1 Streptomyces sp. NPDC034037
CTGTTCGAACCCGTCACCCACGATGTCTGCCAACGATGGCTACGCATCCTGCGGACATCGATGGCCTCCGATGCAGCCGAACGTTAAACGACAAGCTGAGCAACAGCACGATGGCTGCGATGGCACCGGCCAGGTGGTGTCTGTCGTCATCACCGCTCTGCACCGGATAGGGGTCGCGGCTGGTTCCGCGGCGGGCCTGACTGCCCTGACCGCACAAGCCCGCTGTGCGGTCGGCCATCGCCAGGCCGCACAGCGGGACCGAACCCAAAGTCCCCCCACGGGCAGGACGGAGGGACCCGTCCGACGGTGATGGCCCACCGCAGGCCCTACACGGGCCGCATGAGACGCAGCCGAGAAGAGACCGCACCCCAAGATCTGCCGGGTGACCTGTGGCTCGCCCTGTCCGAACTCCAGCACACCATCCCGCCCCGGTGGGCTGCGTCGGGCCGCTCGCCCGTCCGGTCGCAGTGCTTGTTGTTCGCCGCGGCCGCCGACACCGTCCTCGCGGCCCGCGTGCAGCTGTCCGGCGTGCAGATGATGCACGAACTGAACGAGACGCTCCGCTCGATCACCGGGGGCATATATGCCCACTTCACCGGGGCCGGCGTCGCGCTGGAGGTCGCGCTCGGCAGACGGCAGGAGCTCCTGATCCACGAGGCCCGCAATGCGTCCGGCCTGGAAGTCAGACCGGGCCAGCGCACCCCGGGAAATGGTTTACGCCGTCAGCAGCCCCCCGGGCCCACCCCGTCGATCCGGCCGCCGAAGTCGCCGAGGTACCGGGAGCGCCAGTCCCCGTTGAAGACGTCTCGTTTCTGCACCGGGCTCCAGTTGATGAAACAGGCACGGGTGGACGAGACGAAGGAGCCCACGTGGTCGTGAAGGGAGGGCGGCATGTCGCGGTAGCCGCTGTTGGCCGTCCACTCCCAGTAAGAGCCGCCGAAGCCCTCGCCGCTCCAGAAGCAGACGGAGCCGACGGGGCAGGAGGGCTGGGTGGCCTTGGCGGTCGCGGTGTGGGTGGGCAGAAGTACGGCGGTCAGGGCGAGGGTGGCGGCCAGCGTCCAGGAGCGGAGCTGCTTCATAGGGCTCTCCAGGAAGAGGGAGACAGACGGGTTGGCCGGCAGGCGGTGCGCCGGGCATCGTCATGATGAGCGCAGGCCGGCCTGACACGCCCGAGAATCGCCTCCCCTTCCCCAACGTGAGGGAAAAAGTGCGCTAATGCCGCATCAGGCAACGTTTTCGTCATCGTCGATCTCACGGACCTGCACTCGTATCACCGCCCCGGATAGGGTGACCGGCACGTGCCGCCCGGCACAGTCCCGGGCGGCACGACACATCGCAGCGGGGCAGACGCTGACTGGTACAGCGTCAGAACGAGGTGCTGTTGGGTGTGCTGCATTGGCCGACTTGGCCGGTGGGCGTGTACGGGCGTCCGTCCAGGGTGGTGTCCGAGTGGCAGAGGATGGTGCCGGTGTTGCAGTCGATGACGAAGGTGCGCAGGAACTGCACCGTGCATCCGTCGAGTTGTGCGGTGATGGAGAACTGGTCGGCGGTCCACGACTTGCTGGTGAGGTGGAACGTCTCCAGGTACAGGGCCACGTAGAGGTTGCCGCTTGCGAGGTCTGCGGCTTTGATGGGGGCGGAGACGGTCAGTGTCTCGACGTGGCCGACGGGGGCGGACCGCGTCGCTTGGTCTTCGGCGATCTGTGTGGTGCCGCGATAGAGCATCAGCGAACCGTCTTGCCATTGGCCCGCACCCGGCCCGTGCAGCCTGACGCGTGTGGAGACGGTGAGTGTTCCGGCGGCTTCTGCGCAGCCGGGTGGCGGGGTGGCGGTGATGCGGCCGACGGCGGTCCGGTAGACCTGGGTGCCGTTGCCGGCGGAGGCGTCCGGGTCGGAGGGGTAGGTGAGGGTGCCGCCGGACCACAGGGCGGCATGCGAGCCCGCCAGGTCCGGGAAGGCCGGCCCGAGGCCGATCGATGCGGCAGTGGCGTCCACGACCGTGAGCGTGACCGGGGTCGCGGTGGCGGTGTCGCACAGCAGCAGCGTCGAGGTGCTGCGGCACGGGGGCGGGCACGAAGGCGCGCACGGCGTCCGGCCGCCGTACGGTGCGCAGGGAACAGGGGTGTTACACATGTACGCCTCCCGGCGTCGCTGGCAGCGGGGTGACCCGGCCGCACTCCTGATTCGGCACTAGTTCGAGGTGCTGTTGGGTGTGCTGCATTGGCCGACTTGGCCGGTGGGCGTGTACGGGCGTCCGTCCAGGGTGGTGTCCGAGTGGCAGAGGATGGTGCCGGTGTTGCAGTCGATGACGAAGGTGCGCAGGAACTGCACGGCGCATCCGGTGAGTTGTGCGGTGATGGAGAACTGGTCGGCGGTCCATGACTTGCTGGTGACGTGGAACGTCTCCAGGGCCAGGGCCACGTAGAGGTCGCCGCCGGTGAGGTCTGCGGCTGTGACGGGGGCGGAGACGGTCAGTGTCTCCACGTGGCCGACGGGGGCGTTCCGCGTCACGTTGTCCGTGGCGAGGTGTGTGGTGTCGCGATACAGCGACAGCCAGCCGTCTTGGATTACGCCCGAACCTGGTCCGTTCAGGGTGACGCGTGTGGAGACGGAGAGGGTTCCCCTGGCTCCTTCGCAGTTGGACGGGGTGGCGGTGATGCGGCCGACGGCAGTGCGGTAGACCTGGCCGTTGTCACCGGCGGAGGCGTTCGGGTCGGCGGGGTAGGTGAGGGTGCCGCCGGACCACAGGGCGGCATGCGAACCCGGCAGGTCCGGGTTGGCTCGCCCGAGGCCGATCGTGGTGACGGAGTCGTCAACGACCGTGAGCCTGACCGGGGTTGGGGTGGTACTGGTGTCGCACAACACCAGCATCGAGGTGCTGCGGCACGGTGGCGGGCACGAAGGGGCGCACGGCGTCCGGCCGCCGTACGGTGCGCAGGGAACAGGGGTGTTACACATGTGGGCCTCCGGGTTTGTGGGGCGGCGGGGGTGACCCGGCCTCTTTCGGTGTGGTGGTGGGCGGACTTCAGTTCCGCTGCGACTGCCCGAGATGTGCTTGTGCCGGGACCGTGCCGCAGCAACCGTGACGGTCTAGCGCCCCGGCTCGCCCGGGATGACCGTTTGCTTTCTCGCCGGTGACTCGACCGCTGGGGCGCAAACCGCCCCGCCGAGGGATTACCCGGTTGGCATAATCAATAGTGAAAATTGACCCCGATAGGGTTAAAAGTGCGATTTTCACATAAACCCGCGACGTGTCAGCGCGCTATCCCGGCGACCCTCGTTCGTTCCGTGTGTTCGCAGGCCAGCGGTGTGAGGACTTGGGTTACGCGGCTGATACGGCGCGAAGCCGGACAATCGATCGTTTCAGAACGAGTTGAGCTGCGGGTCTCGCGCTCGCCAGCGATCCAGGTCGGCAGCGCGCCCGGGTGCGTGCTGATCTTGTTACTGACGACCTGTGAGGCTGAACTGGCCAGACGACGGTGCGGGCAGCCGCGCACAAAGCTCCGAACGGCCAGGTCGAAACGATTCTCCTGGTACATCACAATTCGTATGTAGATCCGACTTACCACCCTATCGAGTTAGTTTCCCACTATTCGTTAACCCGTTTGGGCAATTAACCGGCGTGGCGAATTGCGCCCCAGCGGTCAACCCCTCACGAGGCTCGGTAGAAGGTCACCTCGGCCGGGCTGGAACGCTGGTCCGCCACGGCCGCCGGAGCAGGGTCCCAGCACCGCAGAACTCGGGCAGCCGTAGCGGAACTGAAGTCCGCCGACAACCACGACAATCAGGAGTGATGTGTCATGCCCCGATTCGAAAACAGCGACTGTATCGCGCTGGTCGGAGAGGCAACCCCGCCGAAGCCGCTGAAGGCCGAACTGATCATCGACCCGGACGACTGCAACGCGGCGACGTGCACCCAGCAGGGCCTGCGTGTCCCGAAGACCCACGTCACCGGAACCCCCGGCACGAGCCCCAACGCCCACGAGACGATCGGCGTCGTCGTGACGCCCCCGGCCGCCGACGACTGCCCGCAGACCTACACGGTCAGCGCGCACGCCATTCTCGACCCGGACGAGTGCAACGCGCTGACCTCCACCGAACAGGGCCTGCGTGTCACGGAGACCCATGTCACCGGAACCTCCGGCCCCGCGCCGGGCCGCATCGCCAACGCCTGGCAGTCGATCGACGTCGTCGTGGCACCCCCGGGCGCGGCTGACTGCCCGCGCACGTACGCCGTCCGGGCATACCTGACCCCCCAGCGCGGTGAGGCCGGCCCGGTCGGCTCCGTGGACCTCAGGCCGACCCGCACCAGCAACACGTGGGCGAACACAGCACTGCAGGTCACGCTTCCCGCGCCCGGCGTGTACCTGGTGAGCGGCGACGTCAACACGAGCATCTGCGCAACCCTCGAGTACGGGAGTGCCACGAACTTGTGGACCGAGGTCCGCCTGGTCGACGTGGACTCCGGGGCCGTCGAACTCCAACCCCGTGGATCGGCCCAGCACCAGTTCACGTCGGCCGACCGGCTCCAGCACTGCACGCACGGCCCGACCTCCTTGTCCGGACTCGTCACCGTGTCCCCGGCGCAAGGGTCGAAGACGGTCCGCGTACAAGCGATCCTGAGCGGTGGCGGCCCTGGTGACGGCCTCGCCAACGGGGCCACACTCCAAAAGTCGACCTTCCACGGACCGCGTTCGTACCTGACGTACGTGAAGATCGCAGACTAGCCCCGCCTTTCACGTCAGGCGGGGCCACGACTGAAGGCGATGGTTGCGCAGGACCAGGCGACCGCTGCGGCACAGGGCTGGCCGGCGACCACTGCCGGTCGCCGGCCAGCCCTCCCTCACAACTTCAGCCCGAGCGCTTTCTCTGCCGCAGCACGGAGCAGGGTGGTGGGGAAGATTCCGAGGATCACGGCGAGCACGATCACGGCCAGGGCTATGGCGATGAACGAGCCGGCCTTGTTGCCGAAGCCTCTGATGGCCTCTTCACCGGCGATCTTGATGCTTTCCAGGCCAGGGCACGCAGACGTGCGCCGATGCTGCGGAGACGACGAGCAAGACGGCTTGAGCGGTTGGAGACAGGGGTGGGCTAGGGCGCGTCCGTAGGGGACATGAGCGGGGTCCTTTGCGCAGGAACAAGCGGAGAGGAGGCGGACAGCTCCAGGGCTGTCGTCCGCATGGGGTCGTCACCGTGCAGTCGGCTGTCTTCCAAGCTCCCTGCGTGAGAGCGTCCCTGATCGGCACTGAGCCCTGCCCAGGGGGGCCCTTCGTGGCTACCGGCGATCGGCCGATTCATTGCCCCCGGGGCCTGCTGACGGTTCATGAGATCGCTTCGCCACCCTGATCAACCAATGTGTGGCGGCACTGTAGACGAAGGCGACCGTTAACGTCCTGCGCTCCCGGGGACCCTCCCCTTCACCCCCTCCGTCGACCTGCGGCGCGAAGCGTCGGAACCGCGGCCGCTCGACCAAGCTGAGGCACAGGCCGCGCTCGCCCTCCAAGCTGCCGGCCTGAGCGAGGCAGTCACGCAGTTGGTGCGCCGCCCGAACCAGTCGTGGATCCTGATCGGGTCCACTGAACAACGTCTTGTGGAGACGCTTGGGAAGGGGACGACCGCTGAGAGGTCGTTTTCATCAGTGATGTTCTAGTTTTGCCAGGTTTGCTGACTCTCGAAGTGCGGTGCTGGTGTGGCATCTGATGCGGTCGATCTCCAGGGGCCGGATGGTGTGACGCCGGGTGCGGGGGACGGCTTGCGCCTGTCTCATCCCAGGACGCCCGCTCCGCAGTCGTGCTTCCACGGGTACGGACGCACGCCTGGGCGCGCGTCCGCACGAGCGGTACGTCCAGGTAATGAGCGCACGACGCCCGTATCCGAGTGATCTGTCCGATGCCCGCTGGGAGTTGATCGAGCCGGTCCTCGCGGCCTGGCGCTTCGAGCGCCGGGGCCGGGCCCTGGACTTCGGTCGGCCTCCCAAACCGACCTGCACGAGAGCATGAACGCGATATAGGGGCGGTACACCCCGCCCTGTGCCGCTGTCTGGGGAACGGTACGTTCCAGATCTGGTGCTTGCCGCACGTTTTCTTCCCGCCGGCCCGGCC
>NZ_JBVISC010000019.1:0-1863 GCF_055575715.1 Streptomyces sp. NPDC034037
GTTTCAGAACCAACACAGTGGACGCGAGCAACTGAGGACAAGCCCTCGGCCTATTAGTACCAGTCACCTCCACCCGTTACCGGGCTTCCAGATCTGGCCTATCAACCCAGTCGTCTACTGGGAGCCTTAACCCCTCAAAGGGGGTGGGAATACTCATCTCGAAGCAGGCTTCCCGCTTAGATGCTTTCAGCGGTTATCCTTTCCGAACGTAGCCAACCAGCCATGCCCTTGGCAGGACAACTGGCACACCAGAGGTTCGTCCGTCCCGGTCCTCTCGTACTAGGGACAGCCCTTCTCAATATTCCTACGCGCACAGAGGATAGGGACCGAACTGTCTCACGACGTTCTAAACCCAGCTCGCGTACCGCTTTAATGGGCGAACAGCCCAACCCTTGGGACCGACTCCAGCCCCAGGATGCGACGAGCCGACATCGAGGTGCCAAACCATCCCGTCGATATGGACTCTTGGGGAAGATCAGCCTGTTATCCCCGGGGTACCTTTTATCCGTTGAGCGACGGCGCTTCCACAAGCCACCGCCGGATCACTAGTCCCGACTTTCGTCCCTGCTCGACCCGTCGGTCTCACAGTCAAGCTCCCTTGTGCACTTACACTCAACACCTGATTACCAACCAGGCTGAGGGAACCTTTGGGCGCCTCCGTTACTCTTTAGGAGGCAACCGCCCCAGTTAAACTACCCATCAGACACTGTCCCTGATCCGGATCACGGACCGAGGTTAGACATCCAGCACGACCAGAGTGGTATTTCAACGGCGACTCCACGAACACTGGCGTGCCCGCTTCAAAGTCTCCCACCTATCCTACACAAGCCGAACCGAACACCAATATCAAACTGTAGTAAAGGTCCCGGGGTCTTTCCGTCCTTCTGCGCGAAACGAGCATCTTTACTCGTAGTGCAATTTCACCGGGCCTATGGTTGAGACAGTCGAGAAGTCGTTACGCCATTCGTGCAGGTCGGAACTTACCCGACAAGGAATTTCGCTACCTTAGGATGGTTATAGTTACCACCGCCGTTTACTGGCGCTTAAGTTCTCAGCTTCGCACACCCGAAAGTGCACTAACCGGTCCCCTTAACGTTCCAGCACCGGGCAGGCGTCAGTCCGTATACATCGCCTTACGGCTTCGCACGGACCTGTGTTTTTAGTAAACAGTCGCTTCTCGCTGGTCTCTGCGGCCACCCCCAGCTCAGAGTGCAAGACTCCTCACCAGTGATGGCCCCCCTTCTCCCGAAGTTACGGGGGCATTTTGCCGAGTTCCTTAACCATAGTTCACCCGAACGCCTCGGTATTCTCTACCTGACCACCTGAGTCGGTTTAGGGTACGGGCCGCCATGAAACTCGCTAGAGGCTTTTCTCGACAGCATAGGATCATCCACTTCACCACAATCGGCTCGGCATCAGGTCTCAGCCTTAATGTGCGACGGATTTACCTACCGCACGGCCTACACCCTTACCCCGGGACAACCACCGCCCGGGCTGGACTACCTTCCTGCGTCACCCCATCACTCACCTACTACCACCTTGGGTCAGCGGCTCCACCACTCCCCTCAACTCCGAAGAGATCAGGGCGGCTTCACGGCCTTAGCATTAATGGGCTCGATGTTTGACGCTTCACAGCGGGTACCGGAATATCAACCGGTTATCCATCGACTACGCCTGTCGGCCTCGCCTTAGGTCCCGACTTACCCTGGGCAGATCAGCTTGACCCAGGAACCCTTAGTCAATCGGCGCACACGTTTCTCACGTATGTATCGCTACTCATGCCTGCATTCTCACTCGTGAACCGTCCACCACTGCCTTCCGGCGCAGCTTCACCCGGCACACGACGCTCCCCTACCCATCCCA
>NZ_JBVISC010000019.1:1959-3290 GCF_055575715.1 Streptomyces sp. NPDC034037
TGGAATGACACGACTTCGGCGGTACGCTTGAGCCCCGCTACATTGTCGGCGCGGAATCACTAGACCAGTGAGCTATTACGCACTCTTTCAAGGGTGGCTGCTTCTAAGCCAACCTCCTGGTTGTCTGTGCGACTCCACATCCTTTCCCACTTAGCGTACGCTTAGGGGCCTTAGTCGATGCTCTGGGCTGTTTCCCTCTCGACCATGGAGCTTATCCCCCACAGTCTCACTGCCGTGCTCTCACTTACCGGCATTCGGAGTTTGGCTAAGGTCAGTAACCCGGTAGGGCCCATCGCCTATCCAGTGCTCTACCTCCGGCAAGAAACACACGACGCTGCACCTAAATGCATTTCGGGGAGAACCAGCTATCACGGAGTTTGATTGGCCTTTCACCCCTAACCACAGGTCATCCCCCAGGTTTTCAACCCTGGTGGGTTCGGTCCTCCACGACCTCTTACAGCCGCTTCAACCTGCCCATGGCTAGATCACTCCGCTTCGGGTCTTGAGCGCGCTACTAAATCGCCCTATTCGGACTCGCTTTCGCTACGGCTTCCCCACACGGGTTAACCTCGCAACACACCGCAAACTCGCAGGCTCATTCTTCAAAAGGCACGCAGTCACGACGCACCAAGCAAGCTTGATGCGCGACGCTCCCACGGCTTGTAGGCACACGGTTTCAGGTACTATTTCACTCCGCTCCCGCGGTACTTTTCACCATTCCCTCACGGTACTATCCGCTATCGGTCACCAGGGAATATTTAGGCTTAACGGGTGGTCCCGCCAGATTCACACGGGATTTCTCGGGCCCCGTGCTACTTGGGTGTCTCTCAAACGAGCCGCTGATGTTTCGACTACGGGGGTCTTACCCTCTACGCCGGACCTTTCGCATGTCCTTCGCCTACATCAACGGTTTCTGACTCGTCTCACAGCCGGCAGACTGTGAAAGAGAGATCCCACAACCCCCACGACGCAACCCCTGCCGGGTCTCACACGTCGTAGGTTTGGCCTCATCCGGTTTCGCTCGCCACTACTCCCGGAATCACGGTTGTTTTCTCTTCCTGCGGGTACTGAGATGTTTCACTTCCCCGCGTTCCCTCCACACTGCCTATGTGTTCAGCAGCGGGTGACAGCCCATGACGACTGCCGGGTTTCCCCATTCGGAAACCCCCGGATCAAAGCCTGGTTGACGACTCCCCGGGGACTATCGTGGCCTCCCACGTCCTTCATCGGTTCCTGGTGCCAAGGCATCCACCGTGCGCCCTTAAAAACTTGGCCACAGATGCTCGCGTCCACTGTGCAGTTCTCAAACAACGACCAACCACCCATCACAC
>NZ_JBVISC010000020.1:0-4931 GCF_055575715.1 Streptomyces sp. NPDC034037
CCCCACCCACGATCCCCCGGAAAACCAGACACCACATCCCCACCCGACACCACCACATCCCACAAACCCTCCGGCGACACCACCCCACCAGGAAAGCGACAAGCCATCCCCACAATCACCACCGGATCAGCCGAGGAATCCGTTTCCTTCGACGGCCTACGCGTATTCGTGCGGGCCGGTGCGATTGCCGGAGTGGTTTTGGCCGTCGGTTCTTCGGAAGGCGGGTCCGCGAGCAGAGAACCCAGGTATGTGCCGAGGGCGGCAGGTGTCGGGTGGTCGAACACCACGGTCGGCGGCAGTTTGAGGCCCGTCACCTCGCAGAGCCGGTTGCGCAGTTCGACGGCCAGCAGGGAATCGAAGCCGGCCTCCCGGAACGCGAGCGCGGCGTCGACGTCACCGCTTCCGCCCAGCACCTCCCCCGCGATCGACAGGACGAGTCGACGGCTCTGAGTCGTCCGCTCGCCCTCGGGGAGTTCGGCCAGCCGTCGTGACCACGGCGTCCCCGTCCGCCCGGCGGCGGCCGGCGCGGTGGCACCGGCATGGGCCTGTACGGCAGCCGAGGCCTGGACCGAAACCGTGGCCTGGACCGAAGCCGGAGTCTCGGCCGAAGCCGGGATCTCGACGGACGCCGGGTCGAGTGCCGCGGCGACCACGGTCGGCAGGCTCGGATCCAGGGCGCGGGCGGCGTCGTACATGCGCAGCCCGCGGGCCGCGTCGAGCGGCCGCAGCCCGGTGCGACGCCCGAGGCGTTCGACGTCGTGTGCCGTCAGCCGGCCCGCCATCCCGTCCGGCAGGTCCCACAGGCCCCACGCCAGCGAGCGGCCCGGGAGGCCGAGGTCGGCGCGGTGCCGGGCGAGGGCGTCGAGGAAGGTGTTGGCCAGGGTGTAGTTCCCCTGCCCCGCGGCTCCGAGCGTGCCGGTGGCGGAGGAGAAGAGGTCGAAGAAGGCGAGCGGGGCGGAGCGGGTCAGCTCGTGCAGGTGCCAGGCGGCATCGGCCTTCGGGCCGAGCACGTCGTCGAGCTGCTCCGAGGTCAGCGACCGGACGGTGGCGTCCCGGACGACGCCCGCGGCGTGGACGATCCCGGTCAGCGGGTGCTCGGCGGGCACGGAGTCGAGGACCGCGGCGAGCGCCTGGCGGTCACCGCAGTCGCAGCCGGCGATGCGCACCTGGGCGCCCATGCCGCGCAGCTCGCGCGCCAGGTCGTCGGCTCCCTCGGCGCGGGGGCCACTGCGGCTGGTCAGCAGCAGGTGCCGGACGCCGTGCCGGGCCACCAGGTGCCGGGCGATGCGGGCACCGAGCGCGCCGGTGCCGCCGGTCACCAGAACGGTGCCGTGCGGGGGCATCGGCGCGGGGACGGCCCCGGCGGCGCCCGGTGTCGCGGCCCGGCGGGGTACGGGAACCATGCGGGGAATCAGCAACATGCCGCCCCGGAGGGCGAGTTCGGGTTCCTCGCCGGCCGCTACAGCGGTCAGCACCTCACGCGCCGGACGGGCCTCATCGAGGATCCCGTCCAGGTCGAGGTCCTCGTCCAGGTCGAGGAGCACGAAGCGGCCCGGATGCTCCGACCGCGCCGTGCGGACCAGGCCCCACAGCGGCGCGTGGACCAGATCCACCGGCATCTCGGCGGGCCCCGCCCCCGCCCGTACCGCCCCTCGCGTCACGAAGACCAGCCGGGTGTCGGCGAACCGGCCATCGGCCAGCCAGTCCTGGAGCAGCTTCAGCGTCCGGTGCGCCGCGCGGCGAACGGCGTCGGGCACCCCCGCTTCCCCGTCCCCGGCGGGCGACGGAAGACAGGGCACCAGTACGGCGGCGGGCGCCGGGGCGCCGGCGTCGAGACGGGCGGCCGCCTCGGCCACGTCGGCGACGACGGTGAGCCCCGGACGCGGGACGGAACCGAGGACCCAGCACGCCTCGACGTCCAGGTCCGCGTCCGACGCGGCGCCGGCCGCCGAAGGGCCCCACGTCACGTGCAGGAGCGTGTCGTCGGCGGGACCGTCCGCAGCGGCCCGCAGCACCAGCGTGTCCACGGCGGCCATCGGCGTGCCGTACTGGTCCGCGATCCGCAGCGACACCGCGTCCGGGCCGACGGGCGATATCCGTACGCGCAGTTCCGTCGCGTCACCGCCGTACAGCCGTACGCCGCTCCACGCGAAGGGCAGCCGCACGCGGCCGTCGGCCGCGCCCTGCCACACGGTGGCGTGCAGCGCCGCGTCGAGGAGCGCCGGGTGCAGGCCATGGCCCGACGTGTCGGTGCCCTCGGGCAGCCGTACGTCGAGGTACACGTCCTCGCCGAGCCGCCAGGCGGCCCGCAGACCGCGGAAGGTGTCGCCGTACGCGTATCCGGCCTCGGCCAACTCCGCGTACAGGTTGGTTACTTCGACAGGCGTCGCGCCCGGCGGCGGCCAGGCGGCCGGGGCGGGGTCCGCGGGGACCCGGGGGGCGCGTGGCGCGAGGGTTCCGGAGGCGTGCCGGGTCCAGGCGCCGGCCCGGCCCTCCCCTGCGCCCCGCGCGGCCGCTCCCTGGGCGTGGCCGGGACGCGCGTACACGGTGAAAGGCCGCTCGCCCGCCTCGTCGACGGCGCCGACGACGAACTGGAGCTCGACCGTCTTGCCGTCGTCGGGGACCCGGACCGGTGCCTCCTGCGTCAGTTCGGTGACCGTCGCGGCACCGTCGAGTGCGGCGATGTGCGCGGCCAGTTCGACCAGCGCCGTGCCCGGCAGGATCGTGTGCCCGTCGATCCTGTGGTCGGCCAGCCAGGGGTGCGTGAGGGTGGACAGTGCGCCGGTGAACGCCTGCGCGTCGCGGTCCGCGAGCGTGACGGCGGTGTCGAGCAGCGCGTGCCCCCCGCTGTGCGCAGGGCGCGGCGGGTCGGCGTTCAGCCAGTACCGCTGCCGCTCGAACGGGTACGTCGGCAGGACGACCAGGGGGCGCCTCGGGATGACCGCCTGCCAGTCGACCGGCATGCCTCGCGTGTAGGCGGCGGCCAGCGCGCCCAGGAACCCGCCGGTGCCTTCCGTGCCGGGCTTCAGCGCGTCCACTACCGCCGTCGCCGGTCCGTCGGTCGCCTCCGTGTCGTCGGCGTCCCTGCCGGGGCGGGCCGTGCGGAGCCCAGAGGCGGCCGGCATCGCCAGGGGGGTTCGACGGCCACCGGCGGTCACGTGCCGCAGCGCCGCGTCGAGTGCGGTCGGCTCCGGTACGGCGTGCAACCAGTACTCGGTGGTCAACGCCTGCGGGCAGTCGAGCGGTTCGCCGGTCAGGGGCGAGCACAGGTCGATCTCCGTGCGGCGCGGGGTCACCGTGGCCACGGCCGCGCGCAGTTCCTCGCCGGAGCCCGCGCGCACGAAGGCCGCGCAGACGCGTGCCGCGTCGTCCAGTGTCAGTGCCCCGGCGACATGCGCGGCGACGATCTCTCCCACGCCTTGCCCCAGTACGGCGTCGGGCCGCACACCGCACCGCTCCCAGAGCCGCGCGAGGGCGATCCCCACGACGAACGCCACGGCCTGCGGGGGCTCGGCGGGGCCCAACTCGCGTACGTCACGGCCGAGATGCACGGCCAGAGCGGCAGCAGACTCGCCGACGTACTCGGCGAAGGCGGGGGCGGTGTCGAGCAACTGCCGTGCGGAGGAGGCGAGGTCGGGATGCTGGACGTCGACCCCACGTGCCGCCGCCCCTATTTCGGAGCCGCCTCCCGCTTCGGCTTCGGCGGTCGCGAGGTCGATTCCGGCACCGAAGACGAACACGGCCCGGCTGCGCCCGCTCGCGGTCCCGGTCAGCAGCAGGGGGTCCGGTCGACCGGCGGCCAGGGCGTCCAGCGCGGGCCGGTAGTCGCCGTCGGCCCCGGGCAGGACGGCAGCACGGTGGTCGAACCCGGACTGCACGCAGGCAGCGGTGTACGCCACGGCTGACGGCTCGGCAGGACCGTTGTGGCCGGCGGACTTCTGCGCACTGTCGGAGAGGAAGTCACGCAGACGGCGCGCCTGCGCCCGCAGGGCCGTCGGCGTCTTCGCGGACAACACCAGCGGCAACGCCAAGGCGTCTCCGGCCTCCCCGGCACTCCGGACCGGACCCCCAACGTGGTCCCGCCCACCGCCACCACCCCGGCCACCCGCATCCCGCATGTCGCCGGCCCCGGCACGACCGCCCACATCACCCCGGACACCGGCACCGCCCCGGCCACCCGCATCGTGCCGGTCGCCGCTAACGGCCCGGCCACCCGCAACATCGTTCCCCTCGCCGCCACCGACCCGCTCACCCGCATCACGCACGTCACCGGCCCCAGCACGGCCGCCCGCATGCTCCCGGACGCCGACACCGCCGCCCACATCGCTCCGGTCACCAGCACCGCCCCGGCCACCCGCATCGCGCTGGTCGCCGCTATCGGCCCGGCCGCCCACAGAGTTCCGGTCACCGCCATCGGCACCCGCCCGGCCGCCGACGTCCATCCGACCTCCCCCGCCGCCCTGGCCATCGACGCCGATACGGGCACCGGCTCGGCCTCCGCCTTCGAGGCCCACTGCACCAGCGCCAGCGCCAGCGGCGTCAACCGCATCGCCCGCCGCAGGCCGGGCACCGGCACCGGCGACGGCAGCAGCAGCGTGGCCCTGGCCCCTGATGGCGGCCCCGCCTACGGCACCAGCCCCGGACCCCTCGCCGATCTCACCCGGGGCGCCGGCCCCGTCCGCGACGCCCGCACTCGGAACGTGCCGCGCACCCCGCGCATCCCGCAGGATCGGTGCCGCGCACCTCGCCCCGTCCGCCGCCGTCTCGAACTCATCGACCTCAGGTGGTTCTTCGAGGATGACGTGCGCGTTGGTGCCCGAGATCCCGAACGAGGACACCCCCGCCCGACGCGGCCTGCCCTCCACCCCCTCCCACGGCACTTCCCGCGTCAACAACCGCACCGGACCCCACTCCACCCCACCCACCGGCTC
>NZ_JBVISC010000021.1:0-2128 GCF_055575715.1 Streptomyces sp. NPDC034037
CCCTCGAACCACTCATGCACACACCGCTCCTGTGCCACCAGACCGGCCGGAGCCTCGTTCCACTCCTCCACCACACGCCGACGCTCGGCGGCCGGCAGGACGTCGATGTCAAGGGCCTCGGTGGCGGCGCCGTCGCCCGCGGCGAGGGCGGAGACGATGCCGGACAGCGCCGTCTCGACGTATCCGACGAGCGCCTCGCACCGTACGGAGTCGTCCACGCGTACGTGCAGAGCGAGTTCGCTGCCGAAGTCGTCGAGCGAGACCACCAGCGGGTAGTTGATCGCGTCGGCCTCCGCCAGCCAGAGGATGCCCTGGCCCGCGACCGCGGACCCGGTCGTGTCGCCGTGGCCCGGCTCGAAGTGCCGGACGTTGATCACCGCGCTGAACAACGGGGTGTCGGCGTCCAGGCCGCTGCAGCGCTGCGCCAGGCTCAGCGCGCTCTGCTCGCGGGCGATCAGCTCCTTCAGGCCGGCGTCGACCTCCGCGACGAGGTCCTTGACGGAGCGATCCGCGAGGCGCACCCGCAGCGGCAGGGTGTTGATGAAGTTCCCGAGCATGCCCTCCACACCGGGAACACCCTGCAGGCGACCGGACATCACGGTTCCGAACACGACGTCGTCGCTGCCGGCGGCCGCGGCCGTGACGCACGCCCACGCGGCGTGGAACAGGGTGGCGGGGCTGATGTGCAGCCGCTTGGCCTGGGCGCGCACCTCGGCCGTGAGGTCGGCGGGCAGAGCGCGGCGCAACTGCGGGTACCGGTGGCCGTCGCCGTGCACGTCCGTCAGACCGAACGGCGTGGTCGGCTCGGTGACGTCCGCGAGCATGGCCCGGAAGTGGGCCTCCCCGTCGTCGGCGGTCGTCTGGCGCAGGGTGTGGGCGACGAAGTCGCGGTACGGCGCGGGCGCCTTGAGCAGCGCGGCCCGGCCCGCCATGTGGGTCGCCAGCTCCTGCAGGACGAGCCGCAGTGTCGTGGCGTCCTCGATGAGGTGATGGGCGCTCAGGAGCATGTAGCGCCGCTCGGAGTGCGGGTCCTCGGCGACGAGGAGCCGCAGCAGGGGTGCGCCGTCGACCCGCATGCGCCGGGGGCTGTCCAGCAGGGCGCGCGCCTGCTCCTCGGCGTCCATGCCGGCGTCGAGGCGCGTCCGCTCGACCGTCAGACGGGCGGTGCGGTGCACTACCTGCACGGGCTCGGGCAGGTCGGCGGTGAGCACGGCGGTGCGCAGCACGTCGTGCCGGTCGATCAACGCCTGCAGCGCCTCCGTGAAGGAGACGCACACCTTTTCGTCGTCGGCGGCGAGGAGGACGGAGACCAGGTAGGGGTCGTTGGCCGGGTCGAGGAGGTGGTGGAAGAGGATGCCCTCCTGCGCGGGCGCCAGCGGATAGACGTCTTGGACGTTGGGCGCGCCGCCGGGCACGGTGGCGACGACCGTGTCGATCTGCTCCTGGGTCAGCGCGACCAGGGGCAGCATGTCCGGGGTGATGCGCGGGCAGCCGAGCGGGATCAGGTTCGGCGGCACGCCGTCGTCCGTGACGTCGGTGTCGGCCCGCGCCCCGTCGATCTCCTCCGCGAGGCGGGCCAGCGTCGGGCTGCTGAACATGCTGCGCACCGAGACCTCGTGACCCAGCTCCTTCAGCTTGGCCGCCAGGACCGTGATGAGCAGGGAATGGCCGCCGAGCTCGAAGAAGTTGTCGTCGGCGCCGACGCGGGCCTCGTCGAAGCCGAGGAGCTCCGCCCAGACCGCGGCGAGCGCCCGCTCGGTGGGGGTGCTCGGCGCCACGTACGCGCGCTGGGTGTAGGCGTCGATGGCGGGGGCCGGCAGGGCCTTGCGGTCGAGCTTGCCGTTGGTGGTCAGCGGCAGGGTGTCCAGGGCGATGTAGGCGCTGGGGACCATGTACTCGGGGAGCGTGCGCTCGACGTGCCGCCCGAGCTCGGCGCGCAGGTCCGTCTTCGCGTGCGCGTCCTCCAGGACGACGTACGCGACGAGCTGCTTGTTGCCGGGCTGGTCCTCGCGGGCCATGACCACGCAGGAGCGGACCGCTTCGTGTCCGGCGAGGGCGGCTTCGATCTCCCCGAGCTCGATGCGGAAGCCACGGATCTTGACCTGATCGTCATTGCGGCCCAGGTACT
>NZ_JBVISC010000022.1:0-2038 GCF_055575715.1 Streptomyces sp. NPDC034037
CTTGTCGTTTAACGTTCGGCTGCATCGGAGGCCATCGATGTCCGCAGGATGCGTAGCCATCGTTGGCAGACATCGTGGGTGACGGGTTCGAACAGCTCCGGCGTCGAGATCTCGACGAGGAACTGGGTCAGCAGGTCCTGGTGTCCTTCCTCCACGTGCACGCGGTCCTCGAAGTGCACGGCCTGTGCCCAGTCGACGAGCTGGCCGGGGCTGGCGAGCCTAGTGGTGACCTTCTCCGCGGCATCCACGGCATGGCCACGCCGGAAGGTGACAGCCGATGTCGCTTCGCCGTGCCGGGCGTCTCTGATGAGCCCGGAGAGCTCACCATTCCACTGCACGAGGTCTTCAAGGGGTCTGCTTCCGTTCGCGTCCATGCTGCCCATCCTGCTTGACTGCATGGTCATCGGGCAGTGCTGGCCGCCTGCCAGCCCGGAACGGGCGAGACACGTCGGGGTTTGGTGCCGACCTTGTGGTGCGCGGGCCGTTTGTATGCCTCGCCGGTCGCGAGGACTCTGCCTACGTCATGACGAGTGGCCGGGCGACGGTTCTTCGAACCCGGTGGCCGACCTGGGCCAGGGCGAGACGGTTTCGGTGCACCGGTCGGAGAGCCGGTCTTCTTGCGCAGGTTCCTGAACCCCCGTCGGACGCGTGCGGGTGTGAGTTTGTTCGGCTCGGTCGGCTTCTCCCAGGGCCGTCGGAGGTCGGTGGCCAGTGGACGAGCGAGCCGGAGCTGGGCATAGGCGGCGATCACTAGCCAGGTCCACCGGTCGGCCGCTTCTGAGCTGCGAAGCCGGGGCTTGGTCCAGCCGAGTGTCTGCTTGAACAGGCGAAACGTGTGCTCGATGTCGAAGCGCCGGAGAAAGGACTGCCAGCAGCGGTCCACGTCCGCCTCGGTGGCGCCGACGCGTGACCACCACAGCCAGACCGGCTTGTTGACCCCGCCACTGGGCAGCTTCTCCACGACCAGGCGGATGACTGTGCCCTCGATGATGGGCAGCGGGCCGTCGTGGTCGAGCCAGGCCGCCCGGCGGGTCAACCGCGGGTGCAGCCGGTCCCATGCCTGCGCGGCGGCCTTCCCGTAGAGGCGGGTGTCTGTGGTCGTCATAGCCTGCTCGACACCCCAGGTAATGGGGTCGCCGAAGACGAACTCGCCACCGTGCTTGGGCGGGCGGCCGCCCTTGGGGTCGTAAACTCGCGGCGGTGTCGGCCGGCGCATCACGCGATCCGAACGAAGCCGACTAAGAATTTCGACGGGCAGACCCGCCAGCAGGTGGGCAATGCGCGGGGCGTCGTATCCAGCGTCCAGCACCACCAAAACGTCCGGGTCTCCAGGCTTCCACTGGCCGGCGGCCACCAGCCGCTCGACGACCTCGCGGATCTGGTCCGTGGTGACCGCGGCGACGTCCGCGCCGGGCTCCAGACGGACCGCATCCAGCACCGCCGTCCATGACGTACGGCCACTCTCCAGTGCGGCCACCACCGAGTACGGCCAGCCGGGCACCATCTGGTGTTTACCTTCGCCTCGGCCGAACGTGTGGCAAAAGGTCCGGTCAGCACAGGTGTTGGCATCCGGCCGTAGCCACGGCGAGACGTCCGCGGCCAGCACGAGCCGACCGTCCGCAGCCTTCGGCAGCGGCATCCCGGCCAGCGCGCGACGCAACCGGGCGACATCGATCCGTCCCTGGTTGAGCCCGCCGTACAGAGCTCCGTGCCCGCGGCGGTGTTCCGGCGCGAGTGCCAGGTCGACCAGTGTTCGCACCGGCCCGTCCGTGCACAGCAGCGCGTCGCATAACTCGAACAAGGCGTCGCCCCGTGCGGTCAGACACGCGTACAACTCCGACCGGAAGTGTGACACTTCCGCGAACGCATCCCGCAGGACGCCCTGATGCACCAAACTCACGACCACGGCCTTCGTGCTGTTCCTATGCCTCTGTGACGGAGCACAGGATCAGACGAAGGCCACCTTCATGTCTGCTGAACTGCGAAAACACCGACCAAGTTCGAGCCGCGTTCGACGCCGGACCATAAACGACAAGCT
>NZ_JBVISC010000023.1:0-1846 GCF_055575715.1 Streptomyces sp. NPDC034037
CCACACCACCACCCAACTCACCATCCACATGCCGGATCAACACAGCCGGCGTCGGATAGTCGAACAACAACGACGACGGCAACCGCAACCCCGTCGCACCATTCAACCGATTCCGCAACTCAACAGCCGTCAACGAATCAAAACCCAAATCCTTGAACGACCGCCCCACATCCACCGCATCCCCCGACCCATACCCCAACACCACCGCAACCAACGACCGCACCAACCCCGACAACACCCCCAACCGCTCACCCTCAGAACACCCCACCAACCGCTCACGCAACCCCACCAAACCCACCGAACCCGACGACTCCACCACCCCAACCGCCGACTCCTCACCCACCCAAAAACGCTCCCGCTGAAACGCATACGTCGGCAAATCCACCCACGACGCCCCACACCCCGAAAACTCCACACCCCAATCCACCGAAACACCCTGAACCCATGCCTCAGCCAAGGACATGAGGAACCTCTGCCGACCGCCTTCATTCCGACGCAGAGTGCCCATGGCGGTGGTGTTCTCAGCGTCACGCGCCTCGGCGATGTCCTGCACACCAACAGCCAGGACGGGATGAGCGGATACCTCGATGAAGACCGCGTCCCCTTCCGCGAGAAGACCGCCGATGGTCTCCTCGAAGCGAACGGTGTGCCGCAGGTTGCGATACCAGTACGCGCCATCCAGCTCGACGGTGTCCAACAGACCACCCGTGACCGTCGAATAGAACGGCACCGACGACGACTTCGGCTCAATCCCCGCCAGCAGGCCGGCCAGCTGGCCCTCGATGCGCTCGACGTGCGAAGTGTGCGAGGCGTAATCCACCGGAACCTTGCGCGCCCGGACCCCCTGAGCCTGGCACTGGGCCAGCAGCTCATCCAACGCATCCGGATCACCGGCCACCACCACCGACGCCGGCCCGTTCACCGCCGCAACCTGAATCCGGCCACCGAACGCCGCGATCCGCTCAGCAACCTCCCCAGCACTCAGCGACACCGACACCATCCCGCCAAGCCCCGCCAACCCACCGGCAATCGCCTGCGAACGCAGCGCCACCACCCTCGCCGCATCCCGCAGAGACAACCCACCCGCCACGCACGCGGCCGCGATCTCACCCTGCGAATGCCCCACCACCGCAGCAGGCTCAACACCATACGAACGCCACAGCTCAGCCAGCGACACCATCACCGCCCACAGCACCGGCTGAACAACATCCACCCGCTCCAACGACGGCGCCCCCGGCGCCTGCCGCACCACCGACTCAAGATCCCAGTCGACAAACTCCGCCAACGCCCGCCCGCACTCAGCGAACCGGTCGGCGAACACCGGCGCGCTGTCCAGCAGCTCGACCGCCATCCCCGCCCACTGCGAACCCTGACCCGGGAAGACAAACACCACCCGGTCACCCGCACCGGACAGGCCCGAAGACGGACCGGTCACCACACCCGCAACGTCCTCACCCCGCGCCAGAGCACCCAGCCCCGCACGCAGCCCTCCTTGATCACCGACGACGACCGCACGGTGCTCGAACCGCGTCCGACCAGAGGCAAGCGACCACCCCACATCCACCGCCGACAACTCACCACGCGCCTCAACATGCGCCAGCAACCGCTCCGCCTGCCCCCGCAACGCCTCCACACCACGACCGGAAACCACCCACGGCACCACACCCCGCTCGACCGAACGACCACCAACAACGCCACCACCCAAAGCGGAACCAGAAGCAGACACAGACACAGACACGGACGCGGACGCGGACGCAGGAGCCTCCTCCACCACCACATGACAATTCGTCCCGCCCATACCAAACGACGACACCCCCGCAACCAACACCTCAGCCGGCCGCGGCCA
>NZ_JBVISC010000024.1:0-1410 GCF_055575715.1 Streptomyces sp. NPDC034037
GGGGGCAGGACACTGGTCAGGGCACTGCCGTGGGGGTTTGCGGCCATGGCTTCCAGGACGGTGCGGTACATCGCGGCCAGGCGCTCGGCGTACTCACGGGTCAGCACATCGGTGCCAGTGGCGAGATAGATCGACCCGCCGATGGCCGAGACGTTGAGCGCGAACTCGTTGGGCGCGGCGTGGAACTCCGCTTGGACGTCGACCTGGTCACTGTCCATCTGGTGGAAGTCGAGGTACTCGAAGACCACGCTGATCAGCCGCTCGGACCCGGCCCCCCGCTGGATCGCGGGCAGGGGGTAGCGGCGGTGACTCCACACCTCCGTCTCTCGGGTGAAGGCCTGCTTGACCAGTTCGAGCCAGGTGCCGGGCATGGCACTGGTCCGGAAGGGGACGGGCAGGGTGTTGAGGTGCATGCCCAGGACCTTCTCGGCACCTGCGGCTTCCAGACGACCGTGGGTGACCAGCCCGACATGGAAGGCGTCCTCGGTGGTGAGCGCGCTCATCACCTTCAAGTGCGCTGCAAGGAAGACGCTCTTCAGTGAGGCACCGGCCCGCCCGGCCAACGCCCGCAGTCGTTCCTCCAAGTCCGCGTACGGCACCTCCGCGCGGTGCGGCTCACGCGGCTGCTCGGAGTCACCCCATGCCTCGGGCAGGGTGATGGGGGCGTGGGTGTCGGTGATGTCCTGCCAGTACCGCTGATCGTCCGGGTCGTTCAGGGAGTCCAGTTCGGCGGCGATGAAGTCGGCATAGCGGACGACCGGGGCCTCATGGGTGGGCGGTTCCTTGCCGTCGCGCAGGGCGGCGTACACCTCCAGCAACTCCATGGTGAGGCTGTGCATGCTCCACCCTTCGGTGGCTGCATGGCAGTGCGTGAAGCACAGCCGCCAGGCATCGTCGGCCTCCAGGTAAGCGCCGACCCGCAGCAGCGGGGCTGCGGTGATGTCGAACCCGGCGGCCCGCTCTTCGGCCAGTACACGACGGCCGAACGCATATCGCTCCTGCTCGTCCAAGTGCCGGATGTCCTCGACCCGGACTGGGACCTCGGCACTCGCGTGCACGATCTGGAGGGGCTGGGCGTAGCCGGTCAGGTGAGTGGAGGTACGCAGGATGTCGTGCCGGTCAACGACCACCGCCGCGGCCTGCCGGAACGCGTCGGCGTCGAACGACTGCGGATCCGGAATCCGGTAGAAGCTGACGTCGAGGTAGTTGCGCTTCTCCTCGTCGGCCAGCATTTCGACGAGCATGCCGGTCTGGATTTGGGAGAGCGGGTAGGCGTCGACGGCGTCGGCTGGCAGCGCGGCCTGGTCCGTCTCGCTGATCAGTGTGAAGGGTGGGATGGGGGTGAAGTGGTTTTCTTCGGTGGTGGGTGTGGTGTGTGTGGCGAGTTGGTTGATGGTGCGGTGTTCGAAG
>NZ_JBVISC010000025.1:0-1193 GCF_055575715.1 Streptomyces sp. NPDC034037
ACCTGACCGGTTACAGCCAGCCCCTCCAGATCGTCCACGCGACCGCGGAGATCCCACTCGCCGTGCACGACCTGCGCGGCCAGGACGCCGAACAGCAGGCACAGACAGGTCTCGACTTTGCTGAGCAACAACGGGCCGACGTGTTCGATCCAGAGGTGGCACCCTTGGTCCGTGCCGCTGTGCACCTGGAGTCGGACGAGTCGTGGCGGCTCACCTTCACCCAGAGTCACGCGATCACCGAGGGCTGGAGTTACCACTCCCTCCTAATGGAAGTCCTGGAGCTCTACAGGGCGATCCGAGACGGCCAGGAGACAGCCGTCCATGAGGGTCCCGGCGTCCGCTACGCCGACTTCATCGCCGCCGAACTGGACTCCCTGAACAACCTGGACGACCAGCGGTACTGGCAGGACATCACCGACACCCACGCCCCCTTCGTCGTCCCCGAGACGTGGGCCGACCAGAAGAACCCTGCGGAGCGCTACCGCGTCCCGGTGCGGTTGGCCGGCATGGAGGACGGACTGCGGACGCTGGCCTCGCGGGCGGGCGCGTCCTTCAAGACGGTGCTGCTGGCCGCACACCTGAAAGTGATGAGCGCCCTCACCACCGAGCGTTCGTTCCACACCGGGATGGTCACCCATGGGCGGCTGGAGGTGCCGGGTGCCGAGCGCGTCCTGGGCATGCACCTCAACACCCTGCCCATACCGCACACCACGGGTGCGGCCCGTACCTGGCGGGAGCTGGTTGAGCAGACGTACGCCCGCGAGACCGAGGCGTGGGCCCATCGGCGCTATCCGCTGCCGGCCATCCAGCGGGACACGGGCATGGGAACGGGCACCGGTCATCGGCTGGTATCCGTGATGTTCGACTACATCGACTTCCACCACGTCGATACCGACCGGATCGACGTCCAGGCCACGCTGATCGACGGCGCGACCGAGTTCGACCTGCACGTCTCCGGCACGGCCGAGGCGGTCAGCATCATTGGTTCGACCGACGTGGTCAGCCTGGCCGACGCCGAACGGCTGGCAGGAATGTTCCGACACGTCCTGGAGTTGATGGTCGCCGACCCCGAAGGCAGCGCCTGCGACAGCGTGTTGCCTGTCGAGGAGATGGGGCGGTTGCTCGGTGAGTGGAATCGTTGTGTCCCTGAGCCGGTCGATGTCTGTGTGCACCAGGCCTTCGAAGCGCAGGCC
>NZ_JBVISC010000026.1:0-1166 GCF_055575715.1 Streptomyces sp. NPDC034037
CCCATGCGCCGGACCGTCGCATCCACCCCCTGGACACCGCCTACATCATCTACACCTCAGGCTCCACCGGAACACCCAAGGGCGTCCTGGCCCACCACCAAGGCCTCGCCAACTACCTCGCCTACACCCAAACCACCTACGCCACCCAACCCGGCGGCGCACCCCTGTTCTCACCCATCACCTTCGACCTCGGCATCCCCAACATCTTCACCCCCCTCACCCTCGGACAACCCGTCCACGTCCTGCCCCACCACCTCGACACCACCCACCTCGCACAAACCCTCACCACCCGAGCCCCCTACAGCTTCATCAAACTCACCCCCGCCCACCTCGAACTCCTCACCCACCAACTCACCCCCGAACAAGCCCGCACCCTCGCCGGCCACATCATCGCCGCCGGCGACACCTTCACCACCGACCTCGCCCACCGCTTCCACCACCTCACCGCACCCCACACCCCCACCCTGTCCACCGAATACGGACCCACCGAAATCACCATCGGCAACTCCGGACAAACCGCCACCAGCACCCTCACCACCATCCCCCTGGGACACCCCATCCCCAACACCGCCATGCACGTCCTGGACACCCACGCCAACCCCACCCCCCACGGCATCCCCGGCGAAGTCCACATCACCGGCACCGGCCTCACCCACGGCTACCTCGCCCGCACCGACCTCACCGCCGAAAAATTCATCCCCAACCCCTACGGACCCCCCGGCACCCGCCTCTACCGCACCGGCGACCTCGCCCGCCGCCACCCCAACGGCACCCTCGAATTCCTCGGCCGCACCGACACCCAAATCAAAATCAACGGCCACCGCATCGAACCCGGCGAAATCACCCACCGCCTGCGCGAAATCAACGGCATCACCGACGCCGCCGTCACCACACACAACAACACCCTCACCGCCTACCTCGTCGGTGAAATCCCCCCGGCACCAGAACTGACCACCCACCTCGCCACCACACTGCCCGACTACATGATCCCCAGCGCCTTCATAACGCTGGACCGCATCCCCCTCACCCACAACGGAAAACTCGACACCAAAGCCCTCCCCGCACCCGACCGACAAGCCCTCACCACCAACAAGCGCATAGCCCCCACCACCGACACCGAACGACTCCTGACCACCATCTGGGCCGAGATCCTCAACCTCGACCCC
>NZ_JBVISC010000027.1:0-1048 GCF_055575715.1 Streptomyces sp. NPDC034037
GGTGACCTCTGCCCAGAACCGCTGATCGTCCTCGTTCTCCAGCGACTTCAGCTCAGCCGCCACGAAATCGGCGTACCGGACAGCGGGAGCCTCGTACACCGGAAGTTCTCGGCCGTCACGCAGGGCGGCGTATACCTCGAGGAGTTCCGCGGTGAGCGCGTTGACGCTCCAGCCCTCGGTGGCCGCGTGGCTCTGCACCAGGGTCAGGCGCCAGATGCCGTCCGACTCCAGGTGCACGTGGACACGTAGCGTCGGTGCGACGGTGACATCGAGTCCGCCCGCACGTTCCTCGCGCGCCCAGGCGAACTCGGTCGCACGCAGGCTCTCTTCGTCCAGCTGCCGCAGGTCGTGGACCAGGACCGGTATGTCGACGGAGGCGTGAACGAGTTGGAGGGGCTGGGAGTAGCCGTCCAGGTGCATGGAGGTGCGCAGGATGTCGTGGCGGTCGGCCACGGTCTGGAGTGCTTCGTGGAGGGCTTCGGCGGAGAAGCCCTGGCCGTCGGGGGCCGGGATGCGGAAGGAGTTGATGTTGATGTAGGTGCCGGGGCGCTCGCCCGTGAGCATCTCCACGAGCATGCCGGTCTGCACCTGGGAGAGCGGGTAGGCGTCGACCACATCGGCCGGCAGCGCGGCCCGATCCGTCTCGCTGATCAGTGTGAAGGGTGTGATGGGGGTGAAGTGGTTTTCTTCGGTGGTGGGTGTGGTGTGTGTGGCGAGTTGGTTGATGGTGCGGTGTTCGAAGATGTCGCGGATGGTGATCTGGTGGCCGTGGGTGCGCAGGGCGCCTGCCAGTCGGACGGCGCGGATGGAGTCGCCGCCGAGGTCGAAGAAGCTGTCGTGGGTGCTGATGTGGTCGGGGTCGAGGTTGAGGATCTCGGCCCAGGCCTGAGCGAAGGCGCGTTCGGTGTCGGTGGTGGGGGCTATGCGCTTGTTGGTGGTGAGGGCTTGTCGGTCGGGTGCGGGGAGGGCTTTGGTGTCGAGCTTGCCGTTGTGGGTGAGGGGGATGCGGTCCAGCGTTATGAAGGCGCTGGGGATCATGTAGTCGGGC